>NZ_JNWV01000024.1 GCF_000716535.1 Streptomyces flaveolus
AAGAGGCCCTTCCTTCATGCACCCGCCCCGGACAACTCACCCGAACCAGGACCTCGTTCGAACCTGCCCGACCGCGCGGGCGGATAGAGAACAGGCAGTGAAGAAGCGACTGGGACCGTTGTGGGCTGTCCTCGCCCGCGCGCACCACGCGGCCTCCCACCCACACCCCGGCCTCTCCTATGGTGACGTCGCGCCCTTCGGCAGCCCTGGACGGGCCGGCGACCGGGTCAGGGGCTGTCACCGGACCAGTCGAAACGGCTGCGGTCGCCCGGGCGAGGGTCGTACAGCGCCCGGCCGTCCGGCCCAAAGTGCCCGAGGTCCGTCAGCAGGGAGACACCGGTACCGATCTCATCCTGCGTCCAGCCGGTGATGTCCAGGAGCAGTCCGTCCAGCGGGCCGCCGACCAGTTCGACGTAGCTGCGGCCCGGGAGCGGTCCCGGGTGGTCGGGGTCGGCGCCGTAGACCCGGCCGCGCAGTAGCTGCTCGTCGTCGCTGTTCATGCCGTCCAGCCTTCCAGCCACCACTGACAACGCTGCCGCCGGCGACGACGGGCCCGGGTGGATCCAGCAGGGGGATCCACCCGGTGCGGTGCAACAGAGTGCAGTCGCATCGTCACCACAGCCACGTGGAGCGGCGCATTTGGGACAGGATTCGCCCATCGCGACGCACGGCCGCGCTGCCGAGGCGGCCCTGCCGGGACCAGGGCGGGCGCGACTGCCCGGCGATGAAGTGACGGCGCCCGGCATCCTCGAGCCGCCTACGCTGCTTGCGCGGCTCTCGCTTCTTCTCCGTCTTCTACTTCGGTGTCCGGGGCCGCTTCCAGGTCAGTTCCCACGGCGGTGGGTACGTGGCGGCCAGGTCCTGGGCGCGGTTCCGCGCTCGGATGAGGGCGGCATTGAGGCTTGAGTCCTCCGGTGTGGTCACGTGACTGCTCCTGTGGGAGTGCTCCGGCCGGGTGCTGTCTGAGTGCCGGCTGCTGGGGCTGCTGCGGCGGCACCTTCGCTGCGGCGGTCCGCAGTCGATGGCCTGTGGGCGACAGCGCGGTCCGGGACGCCGTCCTGGAACTTGGCGGACGTCTTGGCGGCGGCCTCGAACGCCCGCTGGGTCTGCTCCACCGTGGGGACATCGGTCGCCTGCTCCAGGACAGGGCCGGCCTCCCGCCCGGTGGAACGACCGCAGGCCGGGGCCTCGGGGCAGCAGCACACGGAACATCATCGGCACCCGTGGTAATTCATCCAGTCGGCGTGGGAATCATGTCAGAGGCGGACAAATCCAGCAGAGAGGACGAGTACGTATGGGCGATGCGGCACCATGTCCCCGGTAAGCCGCGACTTGGAGATCACCCCGGCGCCCAGCCGTGAGCCTGTAGGACCGGTCCAGGTATGAGCTGCCGCGCGAGGGGGAGCCAGACGCCGCCTCTCGCGATCGTGCCCGACGAGCTGGTTCTCGACGACACCGCCGGGCAGAACCTGGCGACGTTCGCCGAACCCGAGGCTCGGCCGCTGATGGACCAGTGCGCCGAGAAGAACGTGATCCACATGGACGAGTATCCGCAGACCGCGGAACTCGACACCTGGTGCGTGCGCATCCCTCACCGGGATGCGAGGCCGGTGGCTTCGCCCCCGGCGCGCACCCCCGGCCACCACTGACACCAGAAGTCGCCCCGCCGACCCGGCACGAGCCAGGACTCTGGAGGAATGCCATGTGTCGTCTTTTCGGCCTCAGCAGTGCCCCGCGCCGTACCCACGCCACCTTCTGGCTCCTGGACGCCCCCGACAGCCTCAGCCTGCAGAGCCGCCGCGACCCCGACGGCACCGGCCTCGGCTACTTCACAGCCGAAGGCACCCCGCGCATCGACAAGGCCCCCGTCGCCGCCTACCAGGACCGCGCCTTCGCCGAGGCGGCCCGCGAGGTTGAATCGACAACCTTCATCGCCCACGTGCGCTTCGCCTCCACCGGCAGCCTGGACGTCCGCAACACCCATCCCTTCGAGCTGGACGGGCGGCTCTTCGCCCACAACGGGGTCATCGAGGGCCTGGACAAGCTCGACGACCACCTGAGCGAGGACCAGTCACTTGTGAAAGGTGACACCGACTCCGAGCGGTTCTTCGCCCTGATCACCCGGGAGACACGGCGGCACGGCGGTGACGTCACCGAGGGCATCCGGCACGCCGCCCAATGGATCGCCGGCAACCTGCCCGTCTACGCCATCAACCTGATCCTCATCACCCCCGAGGAACTGTGGGCCCTGCGCTACCCGAACACCCACCATCTCTACGTCCTCGAGCGCCAGGCGGGCGGCCAGCACGGCAACCGGCATCTCGACCACAGCGGCACCCACGGTCGCATGCGCATCCACTCATCGCACCTTGCCGAGCACCCCGCCATGGTCGTCGCCAGCGAGCGTATGGACGACAACCCGCACTGGCGCGAGATGGAGCCCGGCGAGCTGCTCCACGTCGACCCCGACCTCCGCCTCACCCGTCAGGTCGTTCTTCCCGATCCTCCGGCGCATCAGCTCACCCTCGGCGACCTGCACCCCGACGCAGCCGCCTCCCAGAAAGCGGCCTGAGGGTGCCCGCTCCGCAGCCACCAGGGAACTGGCCGTGCCACCGGGCTGTGGCTGCGGAGGTCACGATGCGACTCCGGACGGTCGCGGGCAGCTTCGTCACGCTGGTGGAATGCGAGCTGGTGGTGGAAGTCAGCGTCGACATCGCCCGGAACGCCTCCGGCCGGTGGCCCCACCCCGCACGCTGACACCGCGCCTGCCCCGACCTGTCCCCCACCCACGTTCCCCGCCTGACGTCACCGTCGGGCTGACGGCGGCTTCGCGTGGCGGCCCCGGCCGACGCGCTGGGCGCGCCGGCCGGCCGCAGCCGCGCCGCCCATCCCGCACCCTCTATTCGGGCAGCGGGCGCCGGCTGCCCGAATAGAGGCGGGCCCTCAGAGCAGGCGCGGGACACTCAGCCTCCTACAGGCTCCCCCACGTTCGCCCGGAACCGACCGATGATGTTCCCCGCCGGGCCGTAGCTGCACACGATGAACGTCTGGTACGACTCACCGCCCTCCGGGCGTCCCGAGGTGCGGCCGCAGCCGAGCACGTCGGTGTCCTTCCACACGACCTGGGTGAAGGTGCCGGTGTCGGGCGAGTAGCCGGGCCGGTCCCAGTCGTAGCCGCCCGTCCAGCGGGCCTCGTACCACTGCTTCACCGCCTCCTCGCACGAAGCCGGCTCGTTCTCGTAGGTGGCGAACCAGAAGCGGTTCTCGCCGTAGCCCTTCGACCCCGGTCCCGGCGGCGTGGCCAGCCCGTCCAGCGTCGAGGCGACCTGGGCGCGCTGCATGGCGTGGGCGATGGCCGCGTCGTCCAGGACCAGGGGCGGGGCGCCGTGCTGGGCGCGGTAGGAGTTGTGCGCGGCCAGGCACTCCTCGTTGAACGCCTCGTCCGTGGTGTCGGGCAGAGGCGGGCGTGTGTCCGCCGCCTGTGCCGGCTGCACCGTGACCACCGCGGTCAGTGCTGCCGCCACCGCCAGAACACCCGCTGACAAACGTCCCATGCGTCCACCTCTTCGGCTGTGACTGTCCCGATGACCGGGCGGCCCCGGGAGCACTCATCCAAGAGCCCCGCCCCTTGCGACGTACCGTCATCACCACCGCAACCACCCGTTCGCAGCACATGACGCAGGAAGCTCCGCCCCAGTGGTTCCCTGACGTCCCCCCTCAGCGCAAGCAAGGGAAGGGCCCAGGGCTCGACAGCGAATCGCTCGACTGGCCCCCCGTGCATCCGGCCCGAGCCCGGCCGGTTGCCACGTTCAGACCGTGGCTGCCGCGTCGACTGTCGCTCGGTAGCCGGTGGGTGATGACCCCGTTCTTCTCCAGCCGCTGGATGCGCTCGCTAGCCGCGGGCTGCGAGAGTCCGACGCGGCGCCCGACTTCCGCGCGGTCAGCCGGCCCTCGGTCTGGAGCAAGGCGAGGATGTCCCGGTCTATCCGGTCGAGTGATTCCATCGTTGTCCGCACCATCTTCTTTGAGATCACTTGTGCCACTGCCGCTGCCCTGAGGCATCCAACACAATCTGCGCCAGGGACTCCCGCGATGGTGGGGAGCGACGAGTGAAATGCGCGTGCGTGAGGTCCCCCGACGACGGCGGGTGCGATCTCCAGCTCACGTTAAGTGACGGAGTCTGGCGCCTGATTGATGCCGGCCAGTCCGTTGACGAGCCAGGCGTCCACCTGACCGAGGAAGTGGTAGGTCTGGCAGCCGGAACCGTGCAGGGACTCGGAGAGGGTGGTGTGACCGCTGGTGACGAGGTTGCCGTAACCGGGCGAGGTGGGGTTCACGACCATGTCGTAGATGATGTCGTCGCGTCCGCCCGCGTGCAGGGTCCGGAAGATCGGACCGAGCCCGACCGAGCCGCTGGTGATGTGGTTGCCGGCCGTGCGGACGGAGGTGACGAGTCGGTCGAGGACCTGCTGCCGGTCGGCCGCGGGGACCAGGCCGGCGTCCAGGGCCATCGCGGTTCGAGGTCTCGCTGTCGCTGCCGTAACACGCCCTGTTCGCGGCCTTGTTGGCGGCCTCGTAGTCGAGCCACTTGACCAAGTTGTCGTAGTACAGCGACATGGTCCGGGTGTCCCCGTAGGTCTCGTACAGCTGGCAAGGGGTGTGGATGACGGCTCCGCCCCAGTCGACCTCGCCGAGGAACTCGATCGTCCCCTGCGGATACTGGAGCTTGACCGGGGCGACCCGGTGGAACTCCGGTGCGATGTTGGGCGATCAGACCCGGTGAGTCGTCGCCGGGCTGCCGCCGCGCGGCGGGCCGGCCGCGCGTGCCGGACCGGCAGGAATTGTGCGGGATCCTGTTCGTGCTGCACACCGGGATCCAATGGGAGTACCTGCCCCCAGGGACTGGGCTGAGGAAGCTGTGGTCGGCGGAGAAGCTGGACTGGTCGATGGCAGTGATCGACTCCTCCCACGTCAGGGCGGCTCGTATGGGGTCGCTCGTCCTCGGCCACGTTCCTCGGGGCGAGATGTGGGCGGGTAACCCCCTGAGATGCCTCGCCCCGGCCTCCCGGCTCACAGAGCGCGGTCCGACATGACCTTCCGCTCGGCCTGCTCCACGGCGAAGCGGCCGGCCGGGTCACCGTTGGTCCGCTCCACGGCGTCGCGTACCAGGGCGAGGTAGAAGAGAGCCGGCGCACAGGGTGTCCACCGCTCCTCCGGTTCGTCCGCGATGAAGCCCAACACCGACTCCGGGTCCGCGTCCACGAACTCGAACCGGTCGTGCTCCCACTTGTCGGTGACACCGCGTGTCCAGCGAAGGCGTAGCGTCGGTTCGTCGAGCTCGGGCACCACCGCGCGGAAGAACGCTGCCCACTGGTGGTTGACCAGGTCGAGCCCGAACCCGAGCAACTCCACCATTGCCCTGTCCCCGTCGTGCACGGCGAGCTCTTCGAAGATGGCGCGGCGCGCCACCGCGTGCAGGCTGATCGGGCTGCCGTCCCGGGGCAGGTCGTGCTGCTGGGCCAGACCCTCGTTGGCGGAGGAGTTCCACCGTGCGCTGTTCGGTCCGGCGACCTGGGCGCTGCGCCGGGAGAACAGCATCTTGCCGTCCTTGCCGGTCTGCAAGGCCACGTTGACACCGAAGCTGCAGTTCATCCAGGACGGCGCGTCGACCGGGTCGCTGCCCTCCAGATACTGCTGGCGCAGCGTGAGGCCGTTCTTCTGCCGCCGGTCCAGGTTGAGCGAGGTGGTGAGGAAGTCGTAGTAGTCGGCGTCCCGCATGGTGAGGGACACCACGGGCTCCTCGGCCAGATGCGTACGGGTGACGACGACCCGCTCGACCGCGAAACGTGCGTTGTTCCACCGATGCGGCAGCCCGCTGGCCTCCTTGCGCTCCTCCTCCGCCTCGATGGACCGCCGCCAGGCGGCGATCTCGTCCGGGAACTGCACACGCTTCGGCGTGTACTTGACGTGAACGTTCTCCTCGTCGATGGGCCGGGTCCCGTCACCTTCGAAGAGATGACAGCCTGTCGCCCGGCCAACCACGGTGAATCTGTCTCGCATCGCCAACTCCACTGGTAAACAAGCTGTGGTGGACCTTCTCGAGGGGTGCTGTCGATCTCATGGTACGAAGCAGCGCGGACAATCAGTCGGCGTTATGGAAAGCCGAGCGGCGATCCTCTGCCCTGGTGGGCACGATCGCCGTACCGGAGTACTTTCATCCGGACGCGAAGGAGCGGCAGAGGCTGCGCCGCCCGCAGTTGGTCGAGGTGCGTGACCGCTTCACGGAGACGGTGCGGGAGAGGCTGGGGTTCGGGGCGACCCTGCGGGCCGACCGGCGCGGAGCGACCCGGGGGCAGTTGTGGGCCGGGCTGGAGGAATTCCTGGCAGACGGCGCCCAGCGAAAGATCCTTTACTGGACGGGGCACGGCGTTCAGCGCGGCAACGAGGGCTACTTCCTCGCCTGCGCCGACTCATGGCAGTCGGGGGAGTTCGACCCCACCCGGGCCGTTCTGCTGTCTGAGCTGGTGGGCTTCCTGCTGCGGCCGGAGTACGAGACGGACACCCTGCTGATCATCGACGCCTGCTCCTCGCAAAGCTACAACTCCCTGGCCGAGGCGGTGCGGTACGCCGTGGAACTGGAACGGAGCTCCGCGGTGATCCGGGCGCGAGAGAGCCGGCGGAAGGGCTTCGCCGTCATCGGCACCTCGGGGGCGGACGCGCAGGTGCCGGCGGGCCGCTGGGTGACATGGCTGGAGGAAGCGCTGGCGAAGCCGGACTTCGTGGCGGACGACCAGGCTCGCCCGTTCGAGCCGTCCGCGCTGTATCTGCCGCTGCCGTATCTCTGCCGTGCGGTGGACGCGCGCGCCGCGGACGACGGTCTGGACGAACCCGCGCAGCGGCCGGACTGCTGGGAGGTGCGGGCGCTCCCCAACAGCTTTCTGGACAATCCCTATCACCACCACTCCGACCGGCCTGTGTACACGCCGGCCGTGCTGACGCGGCGCAAGCCCTGGCTCGAGGCCGAACAGTTCGGTCTGGAGGAGAACAGCCATCTCCACCGGCACTTCGCGGGCCGGCGGGACGCGCTGAGCCGGATCGTGCGCTGGATGGACACCCACCCGAAGGGACTGCTCGCGGTGACGGGGCTGGCGGGCACGGGGAAGACCGCGCTGCTCGGACGGCTGGCTCTCACTTCCCTGGCCAGCTGGCGGGAGACCCTCGGTGCGGACCTCGACCCGGCGACGCTGCCCCGGGCGGGGACCATCCACGCGGCGCTGAGCTGTCAGGGGCAGTCCGCCCATTCGCTGGCCGCACAACTGCGGGAGGTTCTGGCGGACATCGACGGGGCGCCGCCGCTGCCGGAGGAGCCGGTGACGTCGGAGAAGTTCACCGCTGCGTTCGGGGAGCTGGTCGGCCGGGCGGGTTCGGTGAACCTGCTTTTCGACGCGCTCGACGAGGCCCTCCCGGACCAGTCGTACCCGATCGCCCGGCACGTACTGGGCCCCCTGGCGAACACGCCCGGTATCCGGGTGATCGTCGGTACCCGGGCACAGCCCCGCCGGCGTACCACCGCGCCCGCGGAGGAGGAGTCGCTCCTGGACGCCCTGGAACTCAGCGTCGAACCCGTGGTCCTGGGGGACGACGAGGAGGCACGCGCGAGCATCACCGGCATGGTGCGGTCCGTACTGGACACCGGGCGCTCCCCTTACCGGGGTGGCGCGCGGCAGGAGGACCGCGACTGGACGGCAGAGATCGTCGCGTCGCAGAGTCATGGCTCGTTTTTGGTGGCCCGGCTGGCCGCGACCGGGCTCACCCGGCGGACCACGGTCGCCGGCGAGGCGGAGCTGTTGGCGTGGCTGCGTGACGGCGGCGTGGACCTGCGCACCCGCCTGGTGGAGGAGACGCGCTACCTGAGCGAGCAGCCCGGCGCGGAGCGCGCCCATGAGGTGCTGCGGGCGCTGGCGGTGGTCCAGGGCCCTGGGCTGGCCCCGGACGCAACATGGCTGGCGCTCGCCAACGCGCTGCGCGAGGCCGGCTCACCGGAGCTCACCCTGGAGGATGTGCGGCAGGTGTGCCGGGGCGCCGACGGCGGCATCGTCGCCACCCAGAGGGACGGCGCTCGGCGGACGGACAGGCGGATCCGTCGTCAGCTGGCCCATCCGAGTTACGGCGAGTTCTTCCTCTCCGA
Organism: Streptomyces flaveolus; assembly: GCF_000716535.1. Lineage (GTDB taxonomy): Bacteria > Actinomycetota > Actinomycetes > Streptomycetales > Streptomycetaceae > Streptomyces > Streptomyces flaveolus_A. Next base: position 8,189 of record NZ_JNWV01000024.1, read on the forward strand.
CGCCGGGCTGACCGCCCGGGAGGCGCACCGCAGAGTGCTCGACGCGCTGCGTGCCCGCGCCGAGGGCGACTGGAGCGGCGCCGACGAGTACGCCCTCGAATACCTGGGCGCCCACGCCGCCCAGGCGGGGCCGGACGCCTTGCGGGAGCTGTTCGAGGACGTGGGCTTTCTGCTGCGCACGAACCCCGATGTCATGCTGCCGCTAGCGGCGGGCCTGGCCCGGGAGTGCGACAGTGCCGCGTTGTACGGCAGGGTCGCCGGCTCGTTCCCCCGCGCGTCCGGCCCACTGTCGACGTCGGTTCTGCTGGAGCGCAAGGCCCTGCTCAGCGCAACCGCCTTCGTCAGCCATCGCGACGCGACGTACCGGACGCTGCAGGGCACCGACGGCTTCCTGCCATGGCAGGAGTACTGGACCGATGTCCCGCCCGACCCCCCGGAGTGGCGGCACACGGCGCCTTCCGGCGGCGCGCGGGCGCTGAGCTGGCGCGCCGGGACCGGGGCGGTGGGACCGACCCACTCGGGCAGCTTGACCGCCGGCGGACTGGGGGAGATCCAGGTGCTGCACCCGCAGTCGGGTGCCCGGCTGCTGACCCGCCGGCTGCCCCGGATCGGCGGGGAGCGCGGACGCCCTCTGAGCGAGGTGCGTGAGGTAGGCGCGGGAGCCCGCTGGGCCACCGTCGCCCGGGACGATCAGGCCGTGTACTTCTGGCGCTCGGGTGCCCGGATGCCCGATCAGGAGTACCGGTGGGGCGGGAGTGTGCGCGCGTTGTCGGTGGCCGAACTGGAGGGCGAGAGTGTGGCCCTGGCGGCCGACGGAGACCGGGTGTGGGTGTGGTTCTGGAAGAGCGGTACGCACCTGGACACGCGGCTGAAGGAGGTCCGTACGGCGGACGTGCGGCAGCTCGCGACCCTCACCTTGGGCACACGGATGTTCGTCGTGGCCGCGGGCGCCGTGCGGGTGCAGCTGTTCGAACTGGGCCGCACCCGCAACGGGGGCGCCGGTCTGCGCGCCTGCCGGACGGATCCCGGCGTGACCCTGGCGGCACCCGCGATGGCAGCCGCGGCGTTCGCGGTCTCGCCCCGGGAGGGCTTCCTCGCCGTGGCCGACGGGGCCGCTGTGTACGTCTGGCGGTGCGAGGCCGAATCCGGCCGCGAGCCGGTCGTGGAAAAGGTGGCGACGTATCCCTCGAACACGCGCGGTCTGGCCTTCGGGCAGTACGGCGATGAACTGCTGCTCGCCGGATACGAGGAAGTGGCCGCCAGGATCTGGTCCGTCGAGAGGTCCGGACGCGAGGCCACCCTCGTTCTGAATGCCCCCCGGGAGGGCGCCCTCGCGTTCGAACCGGGTGGTCAGGGACTGCTGGCGGTGGCCGACGGCCCGTACATCCGGGTGGTGGACGTGGTCCCCGCGCTGGAGGCCGGCTACGGGATCCAGCGGCGGCCGAGCAACGAGCGCCCGGTCCTCGCCCTGGCCGAGGCACCGGACGGTCCGCCGCTGCTGTGCAGGGCTTGGCGCGACCGGATCCGGATCTCCCGGCCCAGGCAGGGGGATCCGGCCGCCCTTCCGGCTACGGAGCTCGCCCATGAGGGGCGCACCGTGACGGCGGTGGCCGCGGTACGAGCGGCGGACGGCTGGACGGTGGCTGCCGCGGCCGGCCGGACCGTACGGCTGTGGCGGCTGGACGACAGCCTGTCCGTCGTCACCCACCGGGACATCCCGCTCGGCGGGGACGCGGGCCAGCCGGCCCGCGCACTCAGCCTGGTCGGCGACCCGGCCGCCCCCACGCTGCGGCTCAGCGTGGCGGACGGCCGGCGGCTGGTACGCCACGACGTCCCTGCCGACGTCTCGTCCGCCGGAATGGCGGTGCGTGAGGTCCGGACCGACCGCGGGTTCTGCGGGATCGACGCGAGGGTCCTGCGGGACGGTTCGTACTGGGTGGCCGGTGATCTGAGTGACCAGCTGCGGGTCTGGACCGAGGGCGAGCACGGCGTCGAGCAGCGCGTCCTGTTCACTGCCAGCCCCTCTTGCCTCGCCCTCGGGGAGCTCTACGACGAGGAGGACGACGCCTCGATGCCCCTGCTGGCCTGGGCGGACCACGGCAGCGTGTACGTCAAGGACTGCTCCGGCGACGGGAGCATTCACCCCCCGGAGCGGCTGGGAGGGGACTTCCCCGACGTGACGTCCCTGGTGTTCGCCGGCCCCGCGGAGCGGCCCGCGTTGTTGCTCTGTACGCCGCAGACGGTGTCCCGTGCTTGGGACGTCTGGTCCCAGGAGTGGCTGGACGGGCCGGGGATTCCGGCACGGGGATACGCCGTGCACGCCGTCGGTACCGCGATGGACGCGGAGGGTCTGGTGATGGCGTTGCAGGGAGAAGATCGTTGCGATCTGATCCGGCTGCCGCACACGTTGTTCGGGAGCGGGACAGGGGGAGAGTGAATGGAACACGATCTGGTGGTGTTCGTCCCGGGGTTCTTGGGCACCCGGCTGTGCCGGGACGGCGTGGACGTCTGGGCGCGATGCGGCGAGCAGCTGATCAGCTCGACCGCTTCGGCGCTCACGGAGGTGGCCCTCCCTCCGGGGCTGGGGGACGCGCTGCCCGAAGAACCCTTCCGCCTGGACGCCGACGCGCTGCTGCAGGTCCCCGACTCGGTGCCTGGACTGCTGTCCTGCATGGGCTATCCCGATATCCGTGCCGCCCTCGGAGACCCGCTCGACGCGCAGTTCGTGCCGTTCGGTTACGACTGGCGGCTCTCCCACCGGCTGGTGGCCCGGCAGCTGAAGGCGTGGGTGGCACGCGAACTCGACCGGTGGCACGCGGAGGTCGACGCGTACTACCCGGACCGGGCCGATGATCCGCGCGTCATTCTGGTCTGCCATGCGACGGGAGGTCTGATCGGGCGGCACTATCTGGAGTGTGAGGGCGGCCGGGAGACCGCCCGGACCCTGGTCACCCTCGGCACCCCGCAGCAGGGGCTGGTCCAAGCCGCCCGGCTGCTGGCCGGTCATGCGATCCCCGTCGACGCGGGCCCCGGCGCGGACGTGGCCGCCCGGCTGAACGAGGCGCTGCGCGACTGGGCGCTCAACCTGCCGGCGGTCGTCGAGATGCTGCCGGTGTACCGCGCCGTGCGGGTGGAGGGAAAGAGCCTCGAGCGGCGCATCACTGACAACCGCTACCCGGTTCCCGTACTGCCGGGCGACGCCGTCCGCGAGGCAATGGCTTTCCAGGAGGAGTTCCGCTTGGCGTACGACGAGCACCGGCGCGTCGGCCCTCTCCCGTACACCGTGCACTGCCTCGGCAGCGTCGACTTCCCGAGCCCCACGGCACTCGTGCTCTCCTCGGACGGGTCGCGGATCACCGAAAGCCTGCCGGGGCCCGGCGACGGTACGGTGCCGCGCCGGTCGGCCATCGCGGACTGGACCGGTACGGACCCCATGCTGTGGACCGGATTCCGCAATGCGGACCTGGCGAGCGGTCCCGCCCTCCGTGACGCGATGCTCGCGATCCGTGCGGGACGCCCGCCCGGCGGCACGCTCGCGGGTGAGGAGGGCATCGTCCTGCACTTCCCCCGGGACCCGGTCGCCGCCGGCCGTCCGTTCGTGATCGAGTTGCTGGGGCACGACCTGCCGCGGCGCAATCTGCGGACCTTCATGTGGCGTTCGGGCCGCAACGACAAACGACCCGTCGTCTTCCGGCAGTACGAGCCCGACCGCTATCGGGCGGAGCTGGAAGCAGCCCCCGGACGCTGGGTGGTCGAGGCGCTGGTCGACCGGCCGAAAGGACGCGACCGGAGGGACGTCACGGTCGTGGCGGTGTGAGACGGGAGCTGGGAGCCGGGATGACAGGAAGCGAGACCACCGCGTGGCCGCAGTGCGCACACCTCGACACCGGGGAACGCTGCCGGGGGCGCACAGTGGGCTCGTACGCGGCCTGCCTGGCGCATCTGGACAGCGCCGAGCGGGCCGCCCATCTGGCCACGCTGACCCCCGGCGCCGACCTCGACCACCGGGGCACGCACTTCAACCAGAGCCTGCTCGACGAACTCCTCGCACCGCTCAGGGATCCGGGGAGCGGGCGGGCGCGGGTGGGGGTGGCGTCGTTCGACGAGGTGCGGTTCACCGGGGACGCGGAGCTCGCGGCGATCGACTTCGGCGGCTTCTGCTCCTTCGCGTCGGCCGTGTTCGGCGGAGGGTTGTACGTCCGTGACGTGCGTGCAGGGGGCGATCTCCGCCTCGGAGCGGCGCAGGTCGCGGAAGACGTGTGGCTCGATGACACCGAAGTGGGGGGCGATGCCTGGTTTTACGAGGCTCGGATCAAGGGAACGTTGCGGTTCTGTGTCCGCGAGGTCGGCCGCAGTGCGATGTTCAAGGGCATCACGTGCGGGGACGTCTACTTCTCGGGTGCCCGGGTGTGTGGCATCGCCTCCTTCGAGGGGGCCGTCATCGGCGGGGAAGCCGCCTTCGACGGCGCGGTCTTCGAGGACGGTGCCAACTTCGAGAAGGTCCGGATCGCTGGCCGAGCCTGTTTCGAAGGTACGCACTTTCACCGGAGCAGAGCCTGCTTCGACGGGACCGACATCGGCGGGGACATGCTGTTCACCGAGGCCCACTTCGCGGCGGAAGCCACGTTCGACGGGGCCGTGCTCGGCGGCGACCTGTCGTTCTCCGGAGCCCGGTGGGAGGCCGGCGTGGGCTTCCGGCGGGCGCTGTTCCGCCGTACCGCCAGAATCGGCCCTCTGGTCTGCCCGGGGACGGTGGACTTTTCCGACGCCGTGTTCGAGGCAGCGGTGACACTGGAGGCCGCCGCGCAAGAGGTGTACTGCCGACGGACACGGTGGGCGTCCACCGCCGCACTGCGGCTGCGGTACGCCAGGGTGGATCTGACCGACGCGGTGGTGGAGTTTCCGGTGACCGTCGTCGGCCGGCCCCGCCCGTTCGTCTCGCCGGAGGGCGAGGTGATCGCCGAACCGAAACTCACCGAGGACCGGGTGCGCGTCACCTCGGTCAAGGGCGTGGACGCCGCGTACCTGGTGCTGGCCGACGTCGACCTGACCGACTGTCTCTTCGTGGAGACGGTCCACCTGGACCAGTTGCGACTCGAAGGCCGCTGCGTCCTGTCGCCACCGCCCGTCGGGGTGCGCTGGATACGCCGCCGGACCCTCGCCGAGGAGCACCACTGGCGGGCGACCCGGTACGGCGACGGCTGGACTCCCGCGCCACCGGGCGTCGAGACGCATGAACCCGCTGTGCTCGCGCCGGTCTACCGGCAGCTCCGCAAGGCGCTCGAGGACGGCCGGAACGAGCCTGGCGCGGCCGACTTCTACTACGGCGAGATGGAGATGCGCCGCCACGACGCCACGGCGTCCCGTGGTGAACGGACGCTGCTGCGGCTGTACTGGGCACTCTCCGGGTACGGCCTGCGCGCCGTGCGTGCCCTGGCCTGGCTGGTCCTGGCGATGACGGCCACCGTGCTCGCGATGATGCTGTGGGGGCTGCCGCGGGCCGACCCGGACCCGGTCAGTGCGGGGACCACCGACGGACATCGGGTAACCCTGACGACCAGGAAGCCGGCCCCAGCCAACCCGGAAGGGCCATACAGAAGGCGCCTGTCGACCGCACGGTTCGAGAAGTCCGTGAGGGTGGTGGTCAACTCGGTGATCTTCCGGGCCTCCGGGCAGGATCTGACCACCACCGGGACGTACGTCGAGATGACTGCCCGCCTCGTCGAACCGGCCCTGCTCGGGCTTGCCATCCTCGCCGTGCGCAGCCGCGTCAAGCGATGACGCGTCCCGGTCCTCGCCGGGCACGCCGCTGCGTCGGCGAGCATCTTGCTGGTATGTGGCTGGGGGACGGCGCCGGGGTGAGTTATCGGATTTCGTTGCCGATGTGTTCGCTGCGGTGCCGCGGCGGGATCAGGGGCGGTAGGGCGGGTGCTGTCTGCGGGGTCTGATGCTGGACGGCCGTCGCATGTCCATCCAGCCGATGGCCGAGCGGCTGCCGGACGGCGACATGCAGGCTCTGCAGCAGTTCGACAGATCGGCTGCATCCACTAATCCCCCTCCGAACGTGTCTTCGGAGCAACGTTTCAAAGACAGCTACCAGCGTGCGCCGAGGTGGAGCATCACCGACCACCGTTAGCGGGTGGTCGACTGGTTGCGCGAGGTAGATGGTCCACGTCGTGCTGAGGCTTACGCGATGCAGACTGATGATCTATGGCGTTCGCGTGCGGTGACCGACGGATCTCCTCGGTCAGTCGATTGCGACTTCGGGAGTCACTTCGCGGCACGGCTGCATGATGCATGTCGAAGAGTTGGGAAGTTACCGTGCCCATTGTCGGGCCTGTCCGGAGTGTGGTCCGTCATTCGTGGTGATTGTGCAGAGAAGCACCGGATTCCTCCAACGAACCTGGTTCGAGGCTGTGCGCACGGTGAGACTGGCGGCCAGCCGTGGCGGCCTGCCCGCGGCAGTGTGTCGGCCGCCGAACCCCAGTGGCCCTTCATCGTTTGAGGAGTTCTGATGCGTCTGCGTAAGCGCGCGACAGCCGCCGTGTTGATGAGCACCGCGGTCTTCACCGCCCTCGCTCCCCAGGCCATGGCCGCCCCCATGCCCTGGGAGCTTCTTGTGGTGCGGTCACTCGCTGTCGGATCCAAAGCCGAGTTCCTGCGGCAGGTATTCCCAGGCGATCCCGGAGTGCAGTACGAGCAGACGAGAAATATGCGGGTATCGGGATCGGTGACCGAGGAATGACCAGCGCCGTTTCCTACGCGGCGTAGGTTCCGGCTCGATCTCTCGCGGCGCCGGGCGATCCGGTCCGGCTCCAGCCCCACCTTGTCGGGGGCACAGAAGCGGCCGGCGCGTTACTGCACGTCGTCGCTAACCTGCTCGGTCTCGGCCTGGTCGGTGCCACCGTGGTCGAAGAAGTCCAGGACCCGACCGCGACTGGGCCGGATATCGGGGTGGGCGACTGAACGAGCGGATACGGTTCCCCCATGACGAAAACTGCCCGGACCGTGAAACGTACGGGAGCCCTCGTCGCGGCAGCCGCCGCGGCCGCGCTCGCCTTCCCCGCCCAGGCCCACGCCGCTGCCGTCGCCTGCGGCGGCGGGGTCTCGACGCAGAACATCGGCGCCCGGGGCTGTATTTCCGCCGAACGCTGGAAGGACGGGAAGATCTTCTGGCGCGACATCACCGCCCACGCCCTCATCACCAACTCCCGCTCCCACGCCTCATGGGTCGAGTACGAGGCCTACCTCCACGTGCAGGGCGACGGCGACGACTGGATGAAAATGGGCAGCGGCCGGACCATCGTGCAGCGGCGTTCCACGGTCGGCCCGATCGCCATCGCTACCTCCACTCGCATCTGTGGCCCGGTCAAAATCACGATCCGCGTCCACGTGAGGCCGGCGGGGGGCGCCTGGTCGAACTGGTCCAGCGCGGCGACCTCACAGTGCCAGACCTGACGCTGCCAGACTTCGCACACCGCAGCGCCCCCGCCTCCGCGACCAGGGGGGCGGGGGCTCTCGTGTTTCCTGCGGGGAAATGTGCGGCCACGGGACGCCTGTGCAGTTCCTTCGCCGCCTTCGCGGTCTCCCGCTTCAGGCGCGCCTGGAACTCCTCGCGTGTCTCTGCGCGCAGCCGGTCCGGGTACCGTTTCATCGGCACCTCCTCCCCCAACGCCGCGAACCGCGCAGCGATGGCGTCACGGTCCATGTCGACCTTCCCCGACACCCGGGACAGGAACCAGTCGGCATACCAGCCGACCGGCGCCAGATGCAGCACCTCGTACGCCCCCTTCTGGTCGGTGGCAGCCGCGTTCACCCGCGCCCGCGCATACCTGCGTACTTCGCACACCCCGGCGACCGCCTCCGCGTCCTGTCCGATCCGCTGAGGCATCCGACGGTGGCGCTCCGCAGTGATGTCGGCAGGAAGGCCCGCCAGGTACGCGCACGACGCCGCACCGGGGTGCGGGGCCGCATCGGCGTGGGGTGGGCGCCGCGGTCCCGGGGTGCGGACGCTGCGAACGGCCGGGGCGCAGCACCGTCAGCGCCCCCCTTGCTCTCGGTCAGCGCGGCCAGAGGGGACGCCTCGTCCTTTTCAGTGATCAGCAGGTCGTAGCACTCGGCCCTGCCCGGCAGCGCATCCGTGTGCGGCGCTCGACGGGGTGACCCGGTAGTCGTCAGGCGGACGGCACCAGGGAGAAGACCACCCGCTTCCCGGTGGTCGTGTTCTCCCGCTCGTTGAGCCCCCACAGGCGCCCGGACGACGGGGCGTAGGAGAGGTTCTGGGTCAGCGGCGGGGCATGGGTGAGGACGTGCGGCGCGGCGCCCGGCAGCGCCCGGTGGATGCAGTACGGCACGTCCGAGTCGGTGGTGCCCGCCGTCTCGGGGCACTCGCCGCTGAAGTAGTAATAGGTGCCGTCCGTGGCGGCTCCCTGCACCTTCCAGATCGGCACGGTGTAGGCACCGGTCGCCGTGACCGTCCCGGTGTAGTCGTTCGCGGTGTCGGTGTCCGGCAGAGCCGTGCTCGCGTTCAGCGGCCAGCGGATCAGGGGCCCGCCGCCCTTGGTGGCGATCTGCGAGGTGACCAGGGCGTCCGGTGAGGACGTCCGGTCCAGGCTGAGCGAGGTCAGGCACGGCCGCGTGGCGTCGCAGGGGTCACCCGTGTTGCCGGTGAAGTAGACGCCGACCATGGGCAGCGCCCAGTTGTGGTAGCGGGCCGAGGACTTGCCGTTGCCCAGGATGCCGACCTGGTCGGTGGAGGTGTCGCTCATCTTCCACAGGTGCCGCAGGTCGTAGACCTGTATCTGGTGCCCGGTGGCGACGAAGAGATTGTTGCCGTACCAGGTGACACCGTCCGCATGGCCGCTGAGCACGTCCGTCCCGGCCCGGTCACCGGCCCCGCCCACCGGGCGGAACGTGTAGCCGCCGCCGGTGGAGTACGGGTCGACCAGCAGCACGTGCTGGTACGTGACCGAGGTGCCGGTCGACTCCGCAATGGTGATCCGCGCGTAGGCGTTGTCGGTGTAGTGCCAGGAGGCGATGTAGAGGTAGTGGCCGTTCCAGGTGCCGCTCGGCTGGGCGTCATGCGAACCGGTCAGTCCCTGGGGCGTCCAGACGGCGGAGGTGTCGTCGGCCTGGTCCCAGCAGAAGCCGTCGTACTTCAGTGAGCCGTCGAGGTTGGTGTTGTGGCACAGTGCGGCGCGCCCGGCGTGTCCGCCGTCGGCGAGCACCTGGTCGGGCGAGGTGCGCACCGAGACGCTGCCCGATGCCTCGATCTGCTGGATCGCGGCGCCGCGGTCAGTGAAGTCCCCTGCCCGCATCGTGAACCCACTGGGGTCGATCGGGGCCAGGACGGAGGCGGCCGCCGCCGGATGAGCCACGGACAGGTTGACCGCCGAGAGCAGCAGGGCCAGAAACGCGCCGACCGCCCCGACCCGCCGGCGGTTGGTCCCCCACGTGATTCTGTTCATGCTTGCTGACGCTACATCAGAGGCCGTACAGAGTATGAGAGATGGGCAAAGCCGTCGGCCGGGGCCCCCAGAGCGGGAAGCGGACGGATGTGCCCGCTGCCCTGCTGCCGGCGCGCGCTGCGAGAGGGCAGCAGGCGCTGGGGGCGCCCGGTGCCGTCACAGCACGAAGGTGGACCATGAGCAGGGCGTTCGTATCGTCTCTTCCGTGGGGCGGAAGCCGTGTTGCGCCCGTGTGGAGGCTCTCCCGACGATAGCGCCATCACGAGAGACGGGAGCCGACCCCCATGCCTCACATGACCGCCTTCGCCAGGAACCAGTGGTACGTCGCCGCCTACAGCCACGAAGTCGGGCGCGAGTTGCTCGGCCGCACGATCCTCGGTGAGCCGCTCGTCTTCTACCGCGCCGAGGAGGACGGCACAGCGGTCGCGCTCGCCGACCGCTGTGTCCACCGCCGCTTCCCCCTCTCGGAGAGCCGGCTCGACGGGGACCGCATCGTGTGCGGGTACCACGGGTTCACCTATGACACGACGGGCGCCTGCGTGTATGTGCCGGGGCAGAAGCGCATCCCGCGCACGGCCCGGGTCACCTCGTACCCGGTCGTCGAGCAGGACTCCCTGGTGTGGGTGTGGATCGGCGACCCCGCGCTCGCCGACGTGGGGGTCATCCCGCGGGCCCGGCACCTGGACTCCCCGGACTGGGTGACGGTGCGCGGCATGGAACCGATCGACGCCGACTACGGCCTGCTGGTGGACAACCTCCTCGACCTCTCCCACGAGACGTACCTGCACGGCGGCTACATCGGCACCCCGGAGGTCGCCGAGACGCCGATCACCACCGAGGTCGACGAGGGCGCCGGCGTCGTACGGGTCAGCCGGCACATGGACGACGCCGAGTGCCCGCCCTTCTACGCCCGCTCCACCGGTATCGAGGGCCGTATCACCCGCTGGCAGGACATCGAGTACCACGCGCCCTGTCTCTACCTGCTGCACAGCCGGATCGCGCCGGTCGGCGTGCTGCCCGAGCCGGACGGAAGCGACCCGAACGGTTTCCACACCGAGATCACCTATGCGATCACCCCGTCCACCGACGGCAAGGTGTACGACTTCTGGGCCGTCTCCCGGGACTTCGCGAAGGACGACGAGGAAGTCACCGCGTTCCTGCACGACTTCAACCACACGGTCGTCATGCAGGACGTCGACGCGCTCAACCTGCTGCAGAAGGCACTCGGCACCGAACGGGCCGGCTACCAGGAGCTGAGCATCAACATCGACACCGGTGGTCTCGCCGCCCGTCGTATCCTCGCCCGTCTGGTCGAGGAGGGCGACAAGCCGGTGGAGAAGGTCCGGTGAGCACGCCGTCCGCCGCTGTGAACCGCGAGGTCTACCGCATCGACTGGCTTCCGGGCACCGACGTCCTGCACGGCACTTGCCACTGCGGCGCCGAGAACACCGCCGAGGACCCGGTGCGGATGTGGGAGTGGATGCTCGCGCACCCCGAAGGACACCAGCCCGGAGGAACCACCTCATGACCGTGCAAGAAGCCGAACTCGTCGTCGACCGACGCGAGTCGGCGGCCGAGGGCGTGCTCGCCCTCACCCTGCGCCATCCGCTGGGCGAGGAGCTGCCGGCCTGGGAACCGGGCGCCCACGTGGACGTCCTGCTCGGTCCGGGCCTCGAGCGGCAGTACTCACTGTGCGGCGATCCCGCGGACCGGCACCTGTGGCGGATCGCCGTGCTCCGCGAGCCCGACGGGCGGGGAGGCTCGGAGTATGTCCACGAGCGGGTGCGCGAGGGCGACAAGGTACGGGTGCGGGGGCCGCGCAACCACTTCCCCCTGCGGCCCTCTCCGCGCTACCGGTTCGTCGCGGGTGGCATCGGCATCACGCCCGTCCTGCCGATGCTCGCCGCGGCCGAGGCGGCGGGCGCCGAGTGGACCCTGCTGTACGGCGGTCGCACCCGCCGCTCCATGCCGTTCACGGCGGAGCTGGAGCGGTACGAGCACCGGGTCACGGTCGCCCCGCAGGACGAGACCGGGCTGCTGGACCTGGGCCCCGTACTGGACGACCTGCCTGATGGCACGCTCGTCTACTGCTGTGGCCCGGACCCTCTGCTGGACGCGGTGGAGCAGCGCTGCCCGGCCGGGGCGCTGCGCGTCGAGCGGTTCCGGCCCAAGGAGCAACCCGCCGGAGACGACGGCGCGTTCGAGGTCGTCCTGGAGCGGAGCGGCCGTACGCTCACCGTACCGCCGCGGGTGTCGATCCTCGACACCGTACGTGCCGCAGGCGTCGAGGTGCTCTACTCCTGCACCGAGGGCACCTGCGGCACCTGCGAGACCGACGTCCTGGAGGGCACACCGGAGCACCGGGACTCGGTCCTGACGGACGATGAGCGGGAATCCGGCGAGACCATGATGATCTGCGTTTCCCGGTGCCGGGGCGGGCGGTTGGTGCTCGATCTGTGACGGACCCCTCTGGTCACGACAGGCGCTCCCTGACCTTGCCGCCGACCCGTGCTTCGGTCAGCCGGCGTCGGCGATCGGTACCCGGTAGCGGTTCGCGTCCCGCCGGCCGCCGGTCCAGCGCGAGTCCGGACGCGTGACCCGGCGCGCGGGCCGCATGCCGTCTGGACGGAGGACCGGCGGGCGGGGGCGGGGTTGCGACGGGGCGCCAGGAGGACTCCTTGTGCATGTGTCCCGTCGCCGGGGCAGCCCCGCCCAGGGCGGTGACGTGCGCCCCGCGCACTGCCTCGGGCAGATCACCCCCAGGCCCTGGGCGGAGTCCTCCTGCTCACCCCCGAGGCGAGCTTCGCGACCAGCCGGATACGGGCGGTGAGATCGGTGCTGGGCACGACCGGGTCCCTTCCAGAGGGCCGGCCGCCGGGCAGGCCGCGGCAGGTGCGCCTGCGGACCGGGCGGCGTGCGGTCCGGGATCGAAGTCAAAGACAATCATTGTTGTCGTCAATAGTTGTTGCCGACCGGTCCGTGCGGCATGCTGTCGGGCAACATCCATATGTCCGCCTCCGGACGGAGGCCCGGCCCAGGGAGCCCGCCGTCACCGGCCAGCAGCACGCCCCAGAACACGCCGTATGCTCCGCCCCGATCGACGCCCGGGAGCCGTGGATGCGCGGGCTGCACGCGGACACCGGCTATCTGCTGTACCGGCTCGGGCTGCGCTCGGGCCGGCTGTTCAACGCGTCCCTCCAGGAGTCCGGTCTGCGGCTGCGCCACTACGCGCTGCTGCGTTTCCTCGCCACCTCCGAGGGGGCCCCGCAGCGGGAGTTGAGTACCTCCCTCGGCTACGACCCGAGCGCGATCGTCAGCCTGGTCGACGACCTGGAGAGGCTGGGGTTCGCCGAGCGCCGTCCTTCCCCGGACGACCGGCGCAGCCGAATCGTCGTGCTGACCGAGGCCGGCAGGGTCTTCCTGCGCGACACCGACGAGGCGGGTTCGCGGGTCGCGGGCGAACTGCTCCGGCCGCTCGACACCGAGGAGCGGGACGTCCTGCACGCGCTGCTGCTGAGGGTCGCCGAGAGCGGACTCGGGTGACGCCGTCCCGATGGCCGCAGACGCGCTGCCCCCGCAGACGGTGCGCTCCGCACCGGACCGGCTGCTCGCCGTGCTCGCGGCCTTCGACCACGCGCATCCGGCGCTCTGTCTGACCGACATCAGCCGCCGGGCCGGGCTCACCCTCACCACCACGCACCGGCTGGTGGGGGCACTGACCGAGTGGGGCGCCCTGGAACGGGACGCGGAGGGTCTCTACCACGTGGGTCTGAGACTGTGGGAGGTCGCGGCGCTCGCTCCGCGCGGGCTCGCGCTGCGCCAGGTGGCGCTGCCATACCTGGAGGACCTGTACGAGGCTACGCACGAGAACGTGCAGTTGGCGGTGCGCGACGGCGGAGACGTCGTGTACATCGAGTGGCTCTCCGGGCGCTCCGCGGTCGGCGTCCACATCCGGGTCGGCGCCCGCTGGCCGCTGCACGCCACCGGGGTCGGGCTCGCGCTGCTGGCCCACAGCGGGCAGCCGTTCCAGGAGGCGTACTGCGAGGGTCCGCTGGCCGCGTTCACCCCGTACACCGTCACGGATCCCGCGCGACTTCGCCGCGAACTCGCCGAAGTGCGGCGGTCGGGCGTGGCGGTGAGCAGTCGTCAGATCACCGACGACGCCGTGTCGGTCGCGGCCCCGGTACACGGCCGCGACGGTGGGGTGATGGCGGCGGTGTCGATCGTGGTCCCGCACGCGACGGCCCAGGTACCCGTGCTGATCCCGGCGGTACGGCTCGCTGCGCGCGGGATATCACGGGCGCTGGGGTGGCAGCCGGAGGCACGCTGAGCCGAGGTTCACACGGTGCGGGCACCGCGGTGTCGCCTCACAGGAGCCGTGTGCGCGGAAGGGGCGGAGGTCAAACTGCACAGGGCGCCCCGGACATCCGTGGGACAAGCGGCTCGTCGTCACAGGCGAGGAAGACACCGATCTGACAGTTCTCCGTCCACCCGGCGGTGCCGGAGTACTGCCGCTCCCCCCAGCCGACCGCGCATCCGCTGGATGCCGTCCGGAATGTCGAGCGGGTGATCCCCAACGTGCTCGCGGCGCGAACCGCCGGACCCGTGGAGCCGCAGAGAGGTCCTCACCGACCCCATCCGGCACACCGTCGACCTGCTGCTGGACCGCTCCCCCGTGCCCGCTGAGAAGGTCGCCGCCGGCCAGACCGCCGTGGTCGGCCTGCGCTGCCGCCGGGCCGACGGCAGCGCACAGCTCGTCGCCTCCCGCGGCCTGGATGCACGAGTCGACGACGGTCCCGGTGATGAGCCGCGGACATCCCGATGAGTTTCCGGCGGAAGGGCGGTCTACCCGTCGTCGAAGGGAGCGCACCATGCGCAAGATCATCGTTTGCACGTTCCTGACGCTGGACGGCGTCATGCAGGCACCGGGCGGCCCGGACGAGGACACTCAGAGCGGCTTCGAGCACGGCGGCTGGCAGAAACCGGTGTCCGACGACGAGGTCGGCACGGCCATCGCCGGTTGGTACGAGGTCTCCGACGCGATGCTGCTCGGCCGCAAGACGTACGAGATCTTCGCGTCGTACTGGCCGACCGCGGATCCCGGCAACCCGTTCACCCATCGGATGAACAGCATGCACAAGTACGTGGCGTCTCGTACCTTGACGTCCCTCGAGTGGCAGAACTCCACGCTGCTGGAGGGCGACATCCCCGACGCCGTGCGCAAGCTGAAAGCATCCGACGGCGGCAACATCAACGTCGTGGGCAGCGGCGACCTCGCCCAGACGCTCATGCGGCACAACCTCGTCGACGAGTACCGGCTGACCATCCATCCGGTGATCATCGGCACCGGCAAGCGGCTGTTCGCCGACGGAGCGATCCCCACCGCGCTGGAGCCGGTCAGCGTCTCGACGACGAAGGGCGGCACCATCGTCGGCGTCTACCGGCCGAACGGAGAGCCCGGCCACGACAGCTATTAGGGTCCGTCCTCGAAGATCATCGGGGGCACGATCGACGCGAGCCGTCACGGGGCGGCCACGCGTCCAAGCGCTTCCCGTACACCGCAGCGGCACCCCGGTGCAGTAGCTGTCCGCCTGCCCGACGCCTCCAGCCAAAGCTGAGCAACGAACCGTGAGAGACACCCGTTCGCCCGCACACCCGAACCACGGCACCGCCGCGGATCCGCTCGCCGGGTCTCCACCCGACACCGTCAGCCCGTACTTTCGACGAGACCACCTGGAACGTCTCCGAGGCGTCCCCGAGCGGTATCGCCATCGTCCGCTACGTCATCTACATGGCGTCGTCCCTGCGCGACGAACGGCTGTGGCGGATCCCGATCAACGGAGACGACGAGAACGTGGACACGCCGACCGCCTACTCCGTGGGCACCTACGGCCGGCTGCGGACCGTCGCCACGATCCCGGGGCCGACCATCTGTGGCTGTCAACCACCTCTCAATGGCCTTGCGCAGGTCGGGTCGCGCACAAGCTGCTGCTGCGGCATCCGCGGTTTGCCGAGCATCGTCAGCCAGTGCGCCACGGCCTCGTGGTCGAGGGTGACGAGCACGGCGACGTCGGGCCGGTCGTTGCCGACGACGTGGCTCGGGAGCGGTTCCTGTGCCGGGTGCGGTCGATCGTGCACGAGGTGCTGGACCCGCATCCGGTGGACAGCGAGACGGTCGCGGAACTGTCCGTCGCCGTGTTCGAGGGCACCGGCGTGCTCCGCTCACCTCAGCGAGCCGCCCACGAGATGATCCGGTTCCTCCTGGAAGCGGTCATCGCGCGAACGGCGGCTGAGGCGGCCCCTCGAACGGACAGGGTTACGGCACCAAAACGATCTTTCCGGTGGTGTGACCGGACATGCTCTCGCGGTGGGCTGCGGCTGCCTCACGCAGCGGGTGGCTGGACGCGACCAGGATGCGCAGCCGTCCCGCTGCCGCGGCTTCCGCGAGGTGCAGGCGGGCGGCCTGCCTGATCGCGGTGCCGGGGTCGGCGCCGGGCCCTCCGCCGAGGAGCTTGATCCCAGCTTGGGCCCCGCGCTCGAAGGCCGCGATGGTGGCGATGCGGGAACGGTCGCTCACGAGTTCCACGGAGACGTCCACCGCCTCGTCGGTGCCCACCAGGTCGGCCGCCGCGTGGATCCCCTCCGGCGCCGCCGCACGAACACGGTCCGCCAGACCGGGCCCGTACGCGACCGGGACCGCGCCCAGTTCCCGGAGCAGTGCGTGCTTGGCCGGGCTCGCCGTCGCGACCACGGTGGCCCCGCGCGCCGCGGCCAGCTGGACGGCCACCAGGCCGACCCCTCCCGCGGCCCCGTGGACCAGCACCGTCTCGCCCTCACCGAGTCCGACCGCTTCGAGGACGTGTACGGCGGTCACACCGGCGACCATCAGCCCGCCGGCCTGCTCCCAGGACAGTCCGGCCGGCTTGGGCACCACGGAAGAGGCCGGAACGACGAGTTCCGCGGCGTACGCGCCGGACGCGCGATAGACGATCACCTCGTCGCCCACCCGGACGGGACCCGCGGGGCCGGTCGCGTCGGCGCCCACCGCGGTGACGACACCGGCGGCCTCGCTACCCAGCCGCAGCGGCAGCTTCGCCGGATCGGTGCCGAAGGTGCCGCTGTACACCTTGTAGTCGAAGGGATTCACACCCGCGGCACGGACCGCGACGCGCACCTGACCTGGTCCGGGCTCCGGGACGGCGACGTCGATCACCGACAGGGCGTCGGGGCCGCCGTACGCGCTCGCAACTACTGCTTCGCTCATGCCCACGGACAACCCGTTGGCGGTGCTGATCATTCCGCCGTCCTCTCGATTCTCATCTGCCGAAGCCCGCGGTGAGCCCGCCGATGAGCCGGCGGCGGCCTAGGACGTACAGGGCGAGCGTGCCGCAGACCACCAGGACGAGCGCGTTGGAGAACGCCGTCAGCCCCCAGGTCGCTGTGCGAGTCCAGCGGATGGCCGTCCTCGACCGTGGCGGCGGCCGGGTCGGCAAGCAGGATGCGCACCGCGGCGGGCAGCTTCGCCCGCCCGGCCCGTGCGGTCAGTTCCTTGCCCACCTGGAGCGAGGCGCTCTCGGTCGCCTGCGTCGTCGCCGACGGGGCCGGGCTGGATCCGTTCAACGCGGACCAGCGCCTGCTGGACCAGGACCCGTACTGCCTGAACATGAATCTGCGCGCTGCGTGCTCCAGCGCGGGCAGCAGCCCCTGAACGCGCCGAGGCGGTCCTCGAGCGGGAAGCGGGTCTCCAGCACGCTGTCGCCGGGCCCGATGGACCTCGTTTCCAGGGTGTCCTGGTGCCCAGCCGGTCAACTCGAACACGCCCGTGCGGACCTCGTCTCACTCGCCGCAATCGTCCGAGCCACGGCTCGGACGCCCCACCCGTGGGCTCGCGCCCGCCGCTGTGACCGTACTGTGAGAGTCTCATAGCCCCCCATGGGCAGGACCGCAGTCCTTTAATCTGGCGACGTTGGGGGTTGAGGTCGTATCGGGGAGGGCGATCGAGTGTCGCTGCACCACTGCCTCTGCATCAGCGATACCCAGGCCGACATGCTGCTGTCGCAGATCGGCGCCGGTTTCGACCGGAAGCACGTTACGGATGTGTGCGCGGACCTGAAGTTCGTCAGCGTCAAGCGCAGTGTGGAGTCTGCAACGGCGAACCGCGTGACACCGCTGGAGCGGGTGCCGCGGTGCCTTGACGGTTCCGGTGACGTGGGCACCGTCGACGTGCCTGGCCCGTACGTCAGGGGCAGGCTGCCGATGCGGTGGGAGCCGTCGGCGACGGGGCGGGCTTCCCTGGTCCACTTCGGCGGCAGCACCGGGCGCTCCCCCGTCGGGCTCGGCGGCGCGAGCGGCCACGTCGTCGGCGCGCCCGCCGCAGCGGTCACCGCGGGGACGGACCCGGTCTTCGCGCCCTCCACCATGCCGGGGTTGCTCTCCGGCCTGGCCACGGCGCTGGCCGACGACAGCGCCACCGTGCCACCGGACGCGCTCGCCTCCGGGCACCTGGTGAACCCGCGCGGCGTGGAGGAGCAGATGGAGTCTCTCGAAAGGTGCCTGTCGCACGGACCCAGCCCGTACCCCGAGCTGGACGCCCACGAGGGCATGACGGTACTCCCCGGCAGCCCGCTGCTCGTCGCGCTTTCCGACTGAGGCCGCCGTGGTACGCGGACCGGCCCGCATATGGGCGCCCGGCGACGTCGTGCTGGGCCTGTACGAGGTGCTCGACGTGGTACGCGACGGCGGGATGGGCCTGGTGCACAAGGTCCGGCACCGCGGCTGGCAGGTGGACCTGGCCGTGAAGACCCCGCGCCCGGAGCGGGTGAGCACGCCGTACGACCGGCGGCTGTTCGAGACCGAGGCGGGCACGTGGGTCGGCCTCGGGCTGCATCCGCACACCGTCAACTGCGTGTACGTGCGCACCATCGACACGCTGCCTCGGGTGTTCGCCGAGTGGATCGACGGCGGCAGCCTGGCCGACGCCGTGCGCGGCGGCAGGCTGTACGAGGGCGGCCACCGGGTGGCGCTCGGCCGCATCCTCGACGTCGCCGTGCAGATGGCCTGGGGTCTGGCGCACGCCCACGACAGCGGGCTCGTCCACCAGGATGTGAAACCGGCGAACGTGATGCTCCAGACCGACGGCACTGCCAAGGTCACCGACTTCGGCCTGGCCCGGGCGTCGGCGGCGAGCCGGCAGGAGGGGGCCGACGGCCCGGGCGACGACCCGCCGGGTGTGACGTTCGCGGGTATGACACGGGCCTACTGCTCCCCGGAGCAGGCGGCGGCCGCCGCGGGGCGCGGCGCGGTCCGGCTGACCACGGCGACCGACGTGTGGTCCTGGGCGGTGAGCGTCCTGGAGATGTTCACCGGACGCCGCCTCACCGACCACGGACAGGCCGCCGACGAGGCATTGGAGACGTTCCTGCGGGGCGGCGGCGCCGACGACGCGCGGGTGCCGGCGATGCCCGCAAGCGTCGGCGAGCTGTTGCGGCAATGCTTCCGGCAGGACCCGGCCGCGCGCCCGTCCGGCTTCGGCGAGATCTCCTCGGTACTCGGCGAGCTGTACCGCGCGGAGCTCGGCGCCACCTACGAGCGGCCCGCGCCCAGGACGGTGCGCCTGTTGTCGGACGGTCTGTCCAACCAGGCCCTGTCCCTCCTCGACCTGGGCAGGGTCGACGAGGCCGAGGAACTGTGGCGGCGGGCCGAGGGAGCCAACCCGCACCACCTTCCGACCCTCTACAACTTCGGCCTTCACCAGTGGCGTTCGGGGCGCCGCACCAGAGAGGAGCTGTCCTCCGACCTGGCGGCGGCCCGCGCCGCCGGACCTCCCGACGGCCTCGGCGCGCTCCTGCTCGGCTGCGTGGAGCTGGAACGCCACGAGGACGAGCGGGCGGGGGAGTTACTGCGCGAGGCGGTCGCCGCCGACCCGGACTCGACTGACGCCGCGGCGGCCCTGGCCGAGCTGGCGCGCCGCCCGCCACCGGTCCGCGCCGAGCTCGACGGCCACACTGGGGAGGTGTCGGCGGTCGCGGCGAGCGCGGACGGCGGCCTCGTCCTGTCCGGCGACCGCTCGGGCCGGCTGGTGCTGTGGGCGCACGGTGAGCGGAGCCGGCGACGCGCTCGGCGCATCCTGACCCGGAGCGGGCAGCCGGTGGTCCACCTCGCCGTGGACGCGGCGGGCACACGCGGCGCGGTGCTCCGTGAGGACTGCTCCGTCGAGACCTGGGACCTGGCACGCGGCCGCCGGCTCGACCGGCCGGCCCGGCAGGACAGCTCTCCCGTCTGCACGCTGGCCGTCAGCGGCGACGGCCGCTACGTGGCCGTCGGGCGCCGGGACGGCACCGTTCTGATCTGGCAGCCCGGCCGGCCGGACCAGGCGGTCGCCATGGTGAAGGCGCACAGCGGCGCGGTCAGCTCGCTCGCGCTGAGCCGCGACGGCAGCAGGGGCGTGTCCGCGTCCTTCGGCAGGGACGGTCACGACGGCACCGTTCGCGCGTGGGCTCCGTTCGCCGGACGGCTGCTCGGCACCTTGACCGGACCGGTTCGGGGGACGCTGCACGGCAAAGAGGTGCGGACCTCCGCGCTGGACCTGGTGGGCATCTCCCCCGATGCCCGCTGCGCCGTGGTCGCCTGGTGGAGAGGGCCGCTGACGGTGTGGGACGCCCGGCGTTGCGTGGTGGTGAGCGAAGTGCCGCACCGGTTGCGGCACGTGCGAGCCATCGCGGTCGCCTCGCCCGGGCCCACTGTGCTGACCGCCGGCGACGGCGGGATGTCGATCCAGGCGTGGGACGCGACAACCGGCCGCTGCCTGCGCACCCTGGACCGGGAGACTCCGTCCGACCTGTACTCGGTGCGCGGCGCGGCGCTCGCGGCGAAGGGCCGGGTGGCCGTACTCGGCGGCGCCCGTCTGGTCGTGCTGCGTTCGCTGCCCGGCACCGGCTACCGCGCGCCCTGGTGCTACGCCCGTCCTAGTTCGGCCGGTGAACTCACCCGCACCGACGAGACGTTCCGCGCACTGATGGCACGAGTCCACGAGCTGACGGACACCGAACGCTACGCGCCCGCCGCCGAGACGCTGCGCGCCGCCCAGCAGGTGCCCGGCTTCGGCCGCCATCCCGAGGTGCGCCGGGCGTGGGCGAGGGTGGGAGCGCACGGCCGCCGGGCGACGCTGCTCGGCGCGTGGCCACTTTGGGGGTACGACGGGGACCGGGTGTTCACCCAGCCCGTCACCACCGCGCTCGACCGCGCCGGCACCCTGCTGGCGACCGGTCGGTGGACCGGCGAGGTGGACGTGTGGGACGCCCTCACCGGGGAGCGGCTGCACACCTTCGACCGCGGTGAGGGCGGCAACGCCCGGGACATCCGGTTCGCCCTCGACGGTCTCCTGCTGCTGGTCCTGACCAGCTCGGGCACGATCCGGCAGCTGAGCCTGGAGGACGGCAGCAAGCGGTTGTTCACCGACGACTTCGGTCGGATCAGCGCCTTCGCGCTGAATCCCGCGGGCAACCGGGTGCTGATCGGGGACGAGACCGGCACGCTGCGGATGCGGGACCTGCCCGGTGGCTCCGTGCTGAGCACGGTCCGGGCGCACGCGGGGAAAGTGCACGCGGTGGCGCTCAGCCCCGACGGCCGGTTCGCCGCCACGCACGGCAGCACCCGGTCGCAGCCCTCGTTCCCCCGGGTGGGCGAGCACGAGGTCCACCTGTGGCCGCTGGACGCGGAGCGTCCCGCCTGGACGCTGCCGTCGCGCGGCAGTGAGGAGTTCCCGGACTTCGGTCCGGACGGGCGGACCCTGTTCCTGTCCACCGGCCTGTCCACCACGGCGTGGGACGTGGCGAGTGGCGCGTTTCGGTACTCGGTCGACTCCGGCGGCTCGTTCTCGTCCGGACAGACCGCCCGGGCCTTCAGTGCCGACGGCACGCTGGCCGCCTCCCCGGGCCGCGACGAGGTTCAGGTGTGGGAGACCGCCACCGGCCGGGTGCTCCACTCGCTGCCCTGCGGCATGCCGCACGGTTTCACCCTCAGCGCAGACGGCATGTTCGCGGTGACGGGCGGCTGGGACGGGCTGCTCCGCGTGTGGGACCTGCGTTCGGGATGCTGCCTGCGGACACTGGAGGGCCACGAAGCACCGGTCGCGGGGATCGAGTTGAGCCCGGACGGCACCTTGCTGGCCACCGCGGACCTGGGCTCGACGCTGCGGGTTTGGGAGCTGGCCTGGGACTACACCGTCGGGCCCAGGGACGGTGACTGACCGTACCGTGGGCGGAAGTCCTCGTCGTACGCGCCATCGAGGTCCTGATTCGACCGCGAGGCAGTCGAATCAGGCGCGGCCGCAGCTGGAGAACCCTGGCAGCACTACGACCTGGGGCACGGCTACTGCGCCTACACATTCTTCGAGCAGTGCCCCCACCGCAGGGCCCGCGCCTGTTGCAACTTCTCCACTACCTGTATCGTCGACCGCCGCGGAACCCCGCTGGCCGTGTCCGTGACGGGCGGAAACCAGCATCACGTGACGCAACTGATCCCGCTGCTGGACGCGATCCCCCGAATACGGGGGCTTGGAGGACGTCCGCGCAGCAAGCCCAAGTGACTGTTCGCCGACCGTGGTTACGACTACTACAAGCACCGTCGGCGGCTGTGGCAACGCGGCATCGAGCTCTCATCGCCCGACGCGGCGTCGCCCACGGATCCGGCCCGGACAAGATCCGCTGGGTCGTCGAGTGCACCTTCGCCTGGCTCCACCAGTTGGTACGACTGCGCACCCGCTACGAACGCCGTGCCGACCTCCACCAAGGCCTCTTGGAACTCGCCCGCAACATCGTCTGCCTCCGACACTCCGCACGTCATGGTGAAACGATCGGCAATCGCCCGCTCTCGCCGTAACAAAGCACTTCTACGCGTCCGCGATCCAGCTGCCGTGGAAGCCCAGCGGCACACGGCCGGGAAGGTGGACGCGGGCCAACGGGTGGCCGCCGAAGTCCTGGGCCGCGAGGATGAGCAGGTCGGTCGCGCCGCGCTCGGGGTCGTTCACGTACGACAGGACGTAGCCGTCGTCCTCGTCCCGTGCGCCGCGCCGCGGAACGAACACCGGCTCGCTGACCGCCGTGTCCGCGGGGAAGCGATGGAGTCGCCTGCTGCCCCGCAGCATGTCGTGCTTCACCAGGTAGTTGGTGAACTTCTCGTCCGGCCGCACCCCGTCGACGGTCTCGTACGCACGCCACATCTCGGCCGTGCTCGCGGTGTAGGCGTAGCGGTGACGGCGCGAGACCAGAGATTCGTTGATGCGGGGAAACTCCTGCGGACGGTCGTCCAGCCTGCTGCCGTGCACCCGGCGCGTGCGCAGGTCGATCACCCAGCGGTCGAGCGTGGGGGCACCGGTCGCTGAGGGTCCGCCCATGCCCCGCCCGGCGACGTGGAACGGGGCGGGGAACGAGGTGTACTCCACCACGACGGTATCGCCCTGGTCGTAGGCGTTGAGGGTGTGCGAGTAGTAGACCGGGTCGATGTCGAACCAGCGCGTCGTACCGCCGGCGCGCGGCAACAGCCCGATGCGCATGGGGTGCCTGTCGTTCCACACGTACGGCACCACCGCGCCCGCTTCCGCGGCGGCACCGTCGAAGGTGATCGGTACGTCCGCGATCACCACGTACTTCTCGGTGAGCGCGAAGTCGTGCATCATCGGAGCGTCCGCGACGGGGATCCGTGTGGCCCGCGCTACCCGGCCAGTCCGGTCGATCATGATGTGCCGTACGTGGTCCCAGGTGGGGTGGTACGCGATCGCGTGCAACTCGTCGGCCGCGGAGTCGTACTTGGTGTGCGCGGTGAAGGCGCCCTTGAGTGTGGAGCGGAAGTCGTACGGGCGGACGGTGTTGAGGTCGCCGTCCAGCTCGTACGGCAGCGGCCCGCCTTCCTGCATCGCCAGGATGCGCCCCTTGTACGGGATGACGTGCGTGTTGCAGGCGAAGTCGTCCGGCGGTGCCTGGCCCGAACAGGTCTCTCCCAGCTTCGTCCTCACTTGTGAGGAGCGCACCCAGCGGTTGCGGTACCACTCCGCTCGTCCGCCGCGCAACCGGACTCCGTGCACCATCCCGTCACCGAGCATCCAGTGGTGGGCGCGGACGTCCTCGAGGCCCAGCGCGTTCGGGCCGTTGCGAAGGTAGCGGCCGTCCAGATCGTTCGGGATGCGGCCGGTCACCTCGAGGGCGAAGGCGGTCAACTCCTCGGTGACCGGTGCGAAGGCCCCCGTCAGGAACGGTAACGCCCCACTCGCGCCGCCCTTGCCGGCCGAACGGCTCGCTTGTGCCGCGGCCGTGGAAACTCCGGGCCCAAGGCCACTTCCGACCACGCTGCCCGCCGCCGCGGCCGCTACGCCCCCTAGAACCTTCCGCCGTGTAGGACCTGCCATCATCATCCCCGTTCCGCTGTCGGTCTCGGCTCCTGCAGCCGGGCACCTGGTGACGAAGGCAACTCTCCTCCGCGGTCGCCGGCGAAGCAGTCGACCCAGCCCCCGATCACGGGGTGGTGTTGGCACCACCCCCGACACGCGGCCACGCCGTGAACGCTGAGCAGCAGTTGGTCGTGTGGGAGGCCGGGCGGCTGGCGTTCGAGCGGCTCCAGGGCCGCTTGCGGACCGGTGGTACCGGAGCGGCTCGGCTCGCCAGTGAGTGGTCGGCTCACTTCGTCGCCTGACCTGCTGCGCTTGGAGGGAACGGACACCGCACCACATCCAGGCTGTGGGTCTTCGACCAAACCGGCCTGGACCCGGCCGGTATCGGCGAGCCTCCTTGGCTCCGCGAGTGCATCGACGACTACCTGCCGTCAACAACCCCAGGCAGCGAGACATCACCGATCCGGTCTCCCCCGCCATCATGGGCCGTCCGGCCACCCCGGCGTGAAGGACGCTGCGCCCCCTCACGGCGAGCGGCAAGGCATGCGGCCATCACTCAGGTCATCACTTCCCGGCCAACGGCACGGGGCGCTGAGCGAGAGGTGAGTCGGTGTAGATAGTGCGACATCCGGTGTGCGCAGCCGAGTTCGGCCGAGCAACCGTCACTCAAGCCGGCCAGCCCCGTCGGATAGCGGGTGCCTCTGGCAGCGCTGGCCCGGTGCCTTGTCGCATGCGCCGGATGCGACAAGGGGCCCACTGCTCATCGGCGCGGGCCCCGACTACAGCTCGGCCGCGCGGTGGACGACCCGGCCGCCGACCACCGTGAGCAGCACCGGCAGCGCCGCGAGGTCCGCGTCGGCGACCTTCAGCGGATCGTCGGCGAGGACGGTGAGGTCGGCGCGGTGGCCGATCGCCACCCGGCCCGCGTGCTGTTCCCCGCCCGCGGTCCAGGCGGGGTTCACCGTCATGCCCTGGAGCGCCTGGAGCGGTGTGAGCGCCTGGCCGGGGCCGTGCGGGGGCAGCGAGAGGTCGCTCGGGCGGCGGTGCCGGGCGCCCGCCATCACGCCCAGCGGCGGGTACGGTGCGATGGGCCAGTCCGAGCCGAGCACCAGCCGCGCCCCCGCCTCCCACAGGTCGCGGCAGCGGAAGGCGCGGGAGGCCCGCTCCTCGCCGAGGCGGCGGGACCAGTTGTCGGTGTGGTCGGCCCGGGTGAACTCGCAGCAGTGCGTGGGCTGCATGGACGCGACGACACCGAGCGCGGCGAAGCGCCGCACGGTGTCGTCCGGGACCGTCTCGATGTGCTCGATGCGGTGCCGCACCGACCGCCCGTGCGCGGCCCGCGCCTTCTCCACGGAGTCCAGGACATGCCGTACCGCCGCGTCGCCGATGGCGTGCGTGGCGGTGGGCACGCCGGCCGCGTGCAGTTCGGCGATCACCTCGGTGAAGCGTGCCGGGTCCGGCCAGAAGGCGTGGGTGGACTCGCCGTGGCAGTCTGGGCGTTCCAGCCATGCGGTGCCGTTGTCGATCGTGCCGTCCATGAACAGCTTTACCCCGGCCACCCGCCACAGCCTGTCGCCCGTCCCCTGGAGCCGGACCAGGTCCGCCACAGCCTCCGCATCGGCGCCCGGCTGGCACCAGGGCGCCACCCGCAGCCGCAGCGGCAGCGCGTCCTCGTCCTCCAGCGCGGCGAGGGTCGCCAGGGTGGTGCCGCTCGCGTCCATCGCGTGGCCACCGGTCAGCCCGGCCGCGGCCATGGCGTGCAGCACCTCGCCGGTCCGGGCCCGCAGCTCGTCCTCGGTGGGCCGGGGTGCGACCGCCTCGGCCAGTTCGCAGGCGGCGTCCTCCAGCAGCAGTCCGGTGGGCCGGTCGTCGGCGTCGCACACGATCTCCGCGGCCTGCTCGAAACGGCGCGGCCCGTCGATCCCGGCCAGCTCGAGCGCCCGTGGGCTGGCCAGCAGCGAATGCCCGTCGAACAGGTCGATCAGGGCTGGTACGCCGTCCAGGACCGGTCCCAGGGAGGCGGCGGCGACCGGAGCGCCCCCGAAGGCGTTCGGATCCAGGCCCCAGCCGCGCAGCCAGGCGTCGGGGGCCAGCCGCGCCACGGCGTCGGCGAGAGCGGCGCGTACGGCCGCCAGGTCCCGGCACCCCGACAGGTCCACACCCATGGTGCGCTCGGCGCCGGAGACCGGGTGCAGATGCCCGTCGGTGAGGCCGGCGGTGACGACCGCCCCCTTGAGGTCGATCACCGTGGTAGCGGGACCGGCCAGCGCGCGTGCCTCGCGGTCGTCGCCGAGCAGGGTGATCCGCCCGCCCTCCGCGGCGAGCGCGG
Organism: Streptomyces flaveolus; assembly: GCF_000716535.1. Taxonomy (GTDB): domain Bacteria; phylum Actinomycetota; class Actinomycetes; order Streptomycetales; family Streptomycetaceae; genus Streptomyces; species Streptomyces flaveolus_A. The sequence goes on from NZ_JNWV01000024.1 coordinate 34,368, forward strand.
TGTGTGCCAGCAGAGCACCGGTGCCCGGATCGAGCAGCCGGGAGGAGAGCAGGACGAGATCGGCGGGCACGGGGGCTCCTTCAGGGCAGTGCGGGTGGGGGCGGTAGGCGGAGAGCGGGGAGGTCCGGAGGGTGGACGGGGACGGCAACAGGGAGGGCGGCGGTCGGTCGGTGGGACCTCCGGTCAGCCCGGCTGCCCGCCGGAGGCAGGCGGCTCGGCGACTCGGCTCAACACGTCCGCCTTCAGGCCGAGTTCGCGTTCCGCAGTGGTGAACGCCATCCGGACCACGGCCTCGGGCAGGTCCTCGTCTCCGATGTTGGCGTCGACGCCGAGCCCGTCGAGGACGACCAGGATCTGAAGGGTCGTCACCAGCGTGTCGCCGGTGCGGAACTCACCTGCCTCGACCCCCTCCCGGACGAGCCCCTCCAGCCGGGCACGCCAGACGGTCTCCTGCCGGGCGACCCGTTCGCGCAGCACGTCCCGGTAGCGGCTGAGGTGCCGCGCGTTGATCCACAGCCGGCTGATGGCGTCGTAGGCCTCACCCGTGGTGTGAGCGAGGAACCGGGCCAGCCGCTCGGTGGGGGTGCCCTCGCTCCCCTCCACCGGAAGCAGTGCGTCGATCTCGGTGGTCGCCGCACTGGCGAACGCCTCGGCGACCAAGTCCTCGGCGGACGGGAAGTAGTGGCTGATCAGGCCGGGCCGCACGTCGAGTTCCTCGGCGACCCGCCGCAGGGTGACGCACTCCAGCCCCTCTGCCAGGGCGACAGCCGCCGCGGCGGCGACGATCTCCGCACGTCGGGCAGCCGGGTCCTTGCGGATGCGTTTGCGCTGAACGCTTGACGACATGCCGCGGATGCTATTGAGTGTGCGGCCAATAAGCAACTCTATTGGGCGCCCGACCAATAATTGGGCCGGGCCGCTCCCCCGGCGGCCGGCCCGGACCGCCGCCCCCGCACCGACCAGTTCCCCCGGAGGGACCGCATGGTGTCCACGACCCCCGAGCCGCACCAGGACGACCTCGACCCCGGCCGGCCCACCCCAGCCGGCGGCACCGTCCGCGTCGAGGCCCACGGCATCGACCACATCCCCGACGCCGAGCGCCGCGGCCGGCCCCGCGAGCTGTTCGCCGTCTGGGCCGCCGCCAACGTCAACTACCTCAACCTGCTGGTCGGCGGCGCGCTCGTGCTGATGGGGCTCAGCTTCTGGCAGGCCGTCGCCGTCATCGTGGTCGGCAACCTGTTCTGGCTGCTCACCGGTTACCTCGCGATATCCGGCCCGGCGGCAGGAGCGCCCAGCGAGGTCATCACCCGGGCCGTCTACGGCATCCGCGGCAACCGCGTCAACAACGCGGTCACCGGCTGGCTGATCTCCGTGTGCTACTTCGCTCTCAACCTCGCCGCCGCCGCGTCCGCCGCCTTCGCCCTGGTGCACAGGACCGGCCTCCCCCTGAACACCGGTGTCAAGGCGGCTGTCGTGGTGGTCATCGCCGCGCTCACGCTCGCCATCAGCGTCTACGGCCACGCCCTGATCGTCCGGCTCTACCTGCCGATCACCCTCGCCCTGACCGCGGTGTTCGCCGTCGTCGCCGTCTGCGTCGTGGACCATGCGGACCTCGGGCAGGCGCCCGCTGCGCCGCTGACCGGAGCCGACCTGTGGGCCGGCCTCCTGGCGGGCGTCACACTCATCGCCTCGGGTCCGCTGTCGTACACCACCAGCGCCGACTTCTCGCGCTACCTGCCCCGCACGGCCTCCGCGCATGCGATCACCGGCTGGACCGCCCTCGGCGCGTTCGTGCCCAGCGTCGCCGTCTGCTCGCTGGGCGCCCTCGCCGCGACGGCGGTGGACATGACGGACCCGCAGACCGCCCTGGGCGAGCTCCAGCCAGACTGGTTCGAACCCGTCTTCCTGATCGCCCTCGTACTCGGCACCATCGCCATCAACGCGCTGACCGCCTACAGCGCCGGACTGGCCCTGCAGGCCGTCGGCCTGCGCGTCCGCCGCACGGTCAGCGTCCTGGCCGACGGCACGGTCTCCGTCGCCCTGACCCTGTACGCGCTGCTCGTCTCCGACTTCCTGGACACCGTCTCCGACGTCCTCCAACTGACGGTCGTCCTCCTCGGCCCCGCCATGACGGTCTACGCCACCGACATCGCCCTGCGCCGCAACCACTACGACGCCGCGGCCCTCGCCGACGAACGCCCGGGCAGCCCCTTCTGGTACCGCGCGGGCGTCAACCCGGCCGGCGCCCTCGCCCTCGCCGCCGGCGTCGGCGCATCAGCCCTGTGCGTGAACACCCTGTACACCGGCCCGGTCGCCGAAGCCCTGGGCGGAACCGACCTCGCGCTGCCTGCGGGGATGGTGGTGACGGCGGTGGTGTACGCGGCACTGATGCGAACGCGGGTGGAGCGGGCCACACGGTGACGTACGGTGCGCCGGCACGCTCCAAGAGCTTCGGCGGCCCGCCTGAAGCACTGCTTCAACGCTGCCTGCAGGCCGGTGAGCGGTCAGCAGGAAGCAGCGGTGGCCCGTCCTGCCGTCGCCGGTACCGGGGGGGTCGGCTGCGCCGTTGCCGGCGAAGAGGGCGTTGCATGGGCCGTTGCTCGCTGGAAAATAAGGCACGGTCTGTCTGACGGGCCTCGGCCTTTCGGCCGAGGACGCTCCCGGGAGGGGATCGCCGCAGACGGCCTGATGTGACCGGGGGCTGCTGGGCACATCAGGCCGCACGTGCGGGGCTGAGGAACTCAGATACGGCTCAGCGTGTCGACCAGGTGTGCGGCGACCTGCCGGTCAATGGACGCCGGCACCGCCTGCACACCGGACGCGAGTGCGGGGCTGTGACCGGTGGCGATCGCGGCGAGGCTTCGGGCCTGCAGGGTCAGACCGAGGTCCATGGCCTCGATCGGATTGCCCTTGGCCGCCGTCAGATTGATCATCTTCGTGTCCGCGAGGATCACGATCTCGCGGCCGTCACGCAGTCGGTGCACGGCGCGCTCCTGTCCGCTGGGCCCGGAGCGGTGCACGGAGACGGTGTGCTCGGCGAGCGCGTCCGCGTCCAGTTCCCAGGGCATGTGCCCGACTCCGGCGACGACGGTGCCGTCCCGCAGCGCCCCGAGCTCGGCGGCACCGATGACGCCGGGATGGCCGGTGGCCAGGAAGAGCAGTTGCGTGCGGGGCAGCAGGTCGACGAGCGCGCCGACCCGGTGGCCCGCCATCACGGCCTCCAGCGCACGGTAGGGGTCCGTGTCGGCGACCGTGACGCGGGCGCCCAGACGGGCGAGTGTGTCCGCGACCCCGCGTCCGCAAGGGCCGTAACCGACGACGGTGGCACGGGCTCCCGGGATCATGAGGTTGGTGGCGTTCATGAAGCCCTGCACGACGCTCTGGCCGACACCGAACTCGTTCTCGACCAGCAGCTTGAGACGACTGTCGTTGATGACGATCACGGGGAAGTCCGGCTGGCTCTCCCACGAGCGGATGCGCAGGCCTCCGGTGGTCGTCTCCTCCGTGGCGCCGACGAGGCCGGGCAGGCCGCCACGGGCGAGGACACCCTCGATGAGATCGGCGCCGTTGTCGAGGATGAGGTCGGGCTGTGCGTCCAGGACCCTCGCGATGTTCTCGCGGTGCCGGGCGAGGTCGTCGGAGCGGTGGCCGACGACGGTGATGCCGTAGCCGCGCAGCGCGTCCGCGGTGTCCTCCTGCGTGGTACCGGGCGACCCGGTGAGGACGATTTCGGCGCCTGCCTGCGCGAGGAGGCCGACGAGCACGGCGGTCTTGGGTTCGATGTGCAGGCAGATGCCGATACGGCGACCGGCGAACGCGGACGCGTGCGTCTGCATCGTGGCTGCCAGCATCGGCATGTGGCGGGCGGCCCACTGGGTGCCGTCGTGCGGGATCGGGCAGCGAGCAGAGGTGAGCTGAGACATGGCGAGATTCCTTGGCCGAGAGTGAGGGAGACAGGGCACCTCGGGTGCCGTGGAACCGGGTCGAGGGCACACCTGTCCCCCGACGCGGAATTGCTCGTCAGCCGTAGAAATCGCTGCGGAAGGAGTGGTCACCGAAGATCCACAGGTGGCGGCAGCACTGACTCGTGCTCATCGGTGACCTCCTCTCTCTGCCCGCGACGCGGAAACTACTCTCCGCCGGGCAAGTTATACGCATAACCTCTGCTGGGGCAAGAGATGCCCGGACCTTCGGGTGTGCCCCCCGGGCCCGGTGCCCCGGCGTCCTGCTGCCGCGACGCGTCGACGCCGTCGGGTACCGGGCGGCGCCCGATCAGGAACACGCGCCGATGGAGCGCGGAAGGGTGGACTGGCGGGTCCGCCGGTGACGTGGGAATGACGGGGCCTGGGAGAACTGGCCCGCTCGTCACTGAGGCTGAGGACCGGGCCCGCCGACGCCGCCGCGCCGGGGGCCCGGGAGCCGCACCGCCTCCGGTATCCCGCGTGACGGCGGGCGCTCGAACGGGAGCATCGTCCCGAACCCTTACAGACCATTCCCCTGCACCTGCCGCGCCGGATGCATCGCCGTCGTGTGCATCGCCGCACGCAACCGCGTCCGGACTGACGAGGCCGTGACGGAGGCATAACCGGGCCGCAGGGCCCGAGGTGCGAGAGGGTCCACCCGCGCGGTCGAGACCGACTTCCCGGCGTCATTCACGGGGCTGGCTCACTTGACCACTGTGTATCAGTGGCGATTCAGTTGGCCGCCTTACGTTCCTGAGGCGGGTTGGCCGAGCCGTTCACAGTTGCCCCGGAGGCAGGACAGGGATCCGGCGCGGTGACCAGGCCGTCGGGGCCGCTCCCGAGAACCCGACCAAGTTGATCCCGTGGTGATCAAATCGTTGCAGCACGGTGCACAACCGTGTACAGGCCTCCCCTGTCCCACAGTCAGCCACTGAGGATGATCCTCTGGCCGTTGCGCCCGCGCGCTCGGCCCAGGCCGCAGAGGAAAGGACGGGCGTGTAGGTGAGGAAGACGATGTGGAACGCGATGGTGGCCGGCGGAGCGGCGGTCGTGTTCACAGGACTGGCGGCGGTGCCGGCCGGGGCGGCGGAGGGCGGGGTCTCCTTCTCCCGGGTCACGGTGAACGGCGGGAAGCCGATCGTGATCGGGGTCAAGGACGAGGTCGAGGTGCCCGCGGTCTTCCGGATGACGACCACACTCAAATACGACTACGGGCCGACGGTGTTCCCCTATAGAGGAAAGCCCGACACGGGAGACACGCTGCACAGCTCCGTCATCACCACCGACTGCAAGGTCGTGGACAGGGCGAAGGGAATCTGCGACTTCAAGGAATGGCTGTACATCGACCCGCGGCACCTCGACTTCGGGAACGAGGACGCCGGCACCTGGAAGACTGCCGCGCGGGTCTTTCTCGCCGGTGACGCCCACGACACTGACGACCTGAACCTCCCGTTGCAGGTCAAGCGGGCCACACGCGTGACCGTCAACGCCTCGCCCGAGCCGGTCACGGCAGGAAAGACGATCACCGTGACAGGGCGGGTCACACGGGCGAACTGGGACACCCACACGTACCAGGGGTACGCGGGCCGCACGGTGAGCCTGCAGTTCAAGGCGGCGGGTGCCTCCTCGTACACGACGGTCAAGAAGGCGACGTCGAGTAGTACGGGGGCGCTCAGGACCACGGTGAAGGCCACCGGGTCGGGGACGTGGCGGTGGACGTACTACGGGAACTCCACCTCCGGGGCCAAGTCGTCGACCGGGGATTACGTCGCAGTGAGGTAGGCGACGCGTGAGCGGATCGCCTCCCCTCACCACTTCCCCGGCCACGCAGCCGACGGCCACAACTGCCCGAGGTCCGTCAGAGGGAGACGCGAAAGCAGCGCGCCGAACTTCGCCCAGCGGCTCGCCTCGTGCGGCGTTCGCCCCTGCGGCGCCTCGGTGCAGTCCCATTCCTCGTCAGGCCACCAGAACGAGAGTTCATCGTCAGGCCACGAAAGCGTGAGCGCGCCGTCGAGGCTGCCACCGATCATTTCCCAGCCGCCCCCGAAGATCTCCTGGAGGAGGTCGTCGCTTCCTTGACGCTCACCGCAGTATTGACCGCTCGCTGGGTGCCAGCCGTAGCCGCTGTGGGGTCCTGGCCCACCATTCCGAAAGCGTCGGCAGCACCTCCTCGCGCCAGCGCGGTGAAAACCGCAAGCGATTCAGGTGGTGGTCGATGTGGTCTTCGTCGGTGAAACGTGCGAACCATACGAAGACCTCCTCGTCGCTCCGTACCGGCAGCGCCGGGAAGGTGTTCGGGGCGTGTTCCGACTGCAGGTACGCCACTGGCTCGCCGCCGGTCTCGGCCAGTACGGGTCGCACGCGCTGCTCGAAGAACTCGACCAACGATGTGTCGAACTGGCGGCGCCCGTACCAGATCGTGGCGAGGACGAGCGAAGGTGGCGATGAGGCCGGCTCGCCGGGGGCCGGCCGGGCGCCGACCGGCGCCGGGAACCCACCGCGCGCCGAGGCCGGCCGCAGCAGCAGTACGTCGTCGGAGTCGATCATCGTCGCGTTCGCCGCGTCGCGGTGTGCCTGCCAGACCGGCCCGCCGTAGAAGCTCTCCAGGGCCTTGGCCCGGCGCGGCATGTCTTCGAAGCCGCGGAGCCAGACGAACCGGTCAGGGTCGTCCAGGTCACGAAATTGCCCCAGGACGGTGGCGCCCACTGCCTCTTGGGACTCGACGAACTCCCGGTCGAACAGATCGATCAGTACGTCTCGCTGTCCTGGGTGCAGCGTGTACTGGCACAGTTCGACGACTGGACACCGTAGGGCTTTCACCAGTCCCACACTCCTCGTTCAATTGTTGAAACAACCTTTGTTACAGCAAGCGGTAGGGTGGATGCCTGACTACCGGGCTGTCGGCTAGTTCATCAGCGTCTCGCGAAGCACATCGGCGATCGACGTTTCCGCCAGTTCGTGGCGCATGACCTGCTCGACCCGGCCGTAGACGCCGCTCAGGGCGGGCCTGATGCCTCGGCCGACCGGACACTCCAGATTGGGCTCGGTGCGGTGCAGGCCGAACGGTGGCTGCGCATCGACGGCGTCATACACCTCAAGCAGGGTGATCCCCTCGGGCTCACGGGCCAGGCTCCAGCCCGCACCGGCGCCGTGGCGGACCTCCACCAGCCCGGCTCGTCGTAGGTCACCGAGGCTGCGCCGGATGATCACGGGGTTGGTGTTGACGCTGGCCGCGACCTGCTCCGAAGTGAGAACCTCACGGCCACGGCGCTGCGCCAACGCCAGCCAGGCCAGCGCATGCGTCGCGATGGTCAATCGACTGTTCGCCGCCATCACCCCTCCTCGCTCGCTGCAACAGCTTCTGTTACAGCCGTCCTCGCAGTCAAGCCACTCCACTCGTCCAAAGCTTGGCGCCATGCGACCGATGGATGGGCCGGCGCCGGCGCGGACGAGGCGACGAGGCGGGGTGCGTTCACGGCGCGCCAGCGAGCCTGGGCGGACTCGACCAGTTCGCGAAGACCATGGCCCGTCCGGCAACTCGGCTGTCGGCGCGCTTGGCTGACCCCCAACACTCACTGCGCCGTCAGCCGGGCGATCGTGGCCGGCGACAGACCGGCGGCCGAGCCGAGGAACTGTTCCAGCGCGGGCACGAAGTCGCCGGACGCCAGTCCGTGCAGGTGCAGCAGCACCTCGCTGATCTTGGGGCTCTTGCGCACCACAAGCCGACGCCCGGCTTCGTCCCGTTCGCCGGCCAACTCCTCTATGGGCGTTGACTCCGGCCTCCAGCGCGGCGGCCGGTATCCGCCTCGCGCCCTCACGCACGATCTCATCCAGCAGGGAGCCGCCACTGGGCTGTCATCTCATTGACTACCGCAAGCACGGGCGTGCCTTGCCGGTCGGCGCTGCAACGCCGGGCTTGTCCTACGAACTACTCGCGACCGTCCGCATGCTCACCAATCAGGGCATGGACCAGGGCTCCCCACTGACCTGCCTGCTGGTCGGCCAGCCCACCCTCAGACGCACGACGGCAGCCGCCGTCCCGGCCGCGCTGGAACCACGGAACGCCTGCGCTACACGATGCCGGGCATGACCTCCAAGGTGTCGAGCCTGTGGGAATGAGCCGTGACGAAGGCCACGCTTGATCATTGATTCGGGATGGCCCCACGTGGCAGCCGACGAAATCGGTTGCGGCCGGACCCGTGAGTCTGGTGAGGATACGTCCATGGACGGTGCAGAGGACGCTGTGAACCAGGCGATCGCGGGCGAAATGCAGCTCATGGATCCGCGTGTGCGCGCCTCCCGGGAGCGCGCCGCGCAGCTTCTCGACCCGGAGTTCGTGGAGGTCGGCGGATCGGGGCGGCGATGGACATATGAGGCCATGCTCGCCGAACTGCCTGACCATCCAGGCAGTTCGGCGGACGGTCCCCGCTATGAGCCCTCGGAGATCTCGGGAGTGCTGCTCGCGCCGGGCCTGGTGCACCTGACCTTCGAAACCCAGCTCGGCGAACGCAGGACCAGGCACAGTTCGATCTGGCGCAAGAGCGACCACGCCGCAGGCTGGCGAATGTACTACCACCAAGCCACGCGCGTGCCGCCCGGAGTGGATTAGCACCACCGGCACCTCGCCGACGAAGGCGACACCTTGCCGACAACCGCCCCGCCGAACACCGGCGGATTCAATAAATCGACGCATGGCGGGGGGTGTTGGGGTCGTTCCTCAACAGCCCGGAAGCGCTCGGCTGGGCTGTCCCAGTCGAGCTTCTTCCGCGCCTTGGCGTTCAGCCCAGCCGCCACAGCGTCCAGTCCAGGTCCTGCCTGGCCTACTGCGACAGGTCCTCGCCCCTCGGGAAGTACTGACGCGGGCCGACCGCCGACCTGACGGTGGCCAAGACCCCTGACGCGACCACGGTCCAGGTTCGGCCAGGCCGTGACCTATAGCGTCACCGTCCGCAACACCGGCTCGGACCAGGCCAAGGCCTCACCGTCACCGTCACCGACCAACTCCGCGACGGACACACCATCCTGTCCGCCGACACCGCATCGGGTACCTATGACCCAGGCACCCCCATTCAGGGGCCGAGGGGACTCCAGTCGAACCATCCATGGGAGGTGTCGTAAACCATCGCAGGCTCGTCGCAGGTCTGAGATGCCGAAATCTGCGCGGCGACGGCATCCGCGCGCGCCGCGTACCCGTCCGCCAACATCACCAGGACCACAACCGCAGACAGGGCGAGGACCGGCAAGATCCGCCAGCTGCGCACCCGCGAGAGGGCCACTGCCGCCACGGACAGCACCAGCCCCGCCAGGAGAAGCCACCGGTTCACACCCGCCTCGCGGTCGAGCCTCTCAGAGAGCCCGACAACGTCATCGCACAAGACATACGTCTTCGGCCCGCCGGCCAACGACAGGAAGCGCTCCAGCAAGGCCGCCAGCACGACGCACACTCCCAGAAACGGGAGAGTCCGATCCTGGCGCTGTTTCACTCGCACCCAAGCCCCCTCGTACCGGCTCAGCAGACTCCGCGCGACGCATCACTCGGGCACGTCGAACTTGCACGAGTCATCACGCGGCCCACGCCGATGTGGTTCCAGCACGTCCCTCACAGTGACAGCACAGCGCTCATGTCTCATGCGACAGCACACACTCTGGCGAAGGACGGCTACCGCGCCCAGCCCGCTGTGCATGCAGACGAACGGGCGGCTGCCGCACAGCCGGCGCGCCACCGAGATGGTGGTGTCGTTTCCGGAGATCGTGGCGGGGCCGAGCGGCTGCCGGACGCGACCGCGGTTGGGGAGCGAACTCATCGTCTGGGACGGCGCCGGTCGGCCGGCCTTCGAACGGTGTGGAGCCGGATTGCCGCTTCCAGCGGGTACGCGGTCAGCCCGATCGCCCAACCCGGCTCGGCCGGGACGACGGCCCGAAAGATGCCGGACTCGTCGGCGGTGGTCACGCCGTCCGGGCGCCAGACGCCGGTCCCGGCCATGTCCAGGGGCACCGCGAGGCTGCCGAGGAGATGGCTGGTTAAGCTGTCGGCAGGGGCCGCCTCACCGCGGCGGTGATGATGGCGGCCACCTGCTGCCCAGAGGGGTTGAGTGGCTGCTCCAGGTGCTGATCAAGAGCCGCGGGAGGTACGGCCGGTGCGAGAAGGCGGGTGGCGTGGCGAGTTCGTCCAAGGCGCTGCCACCGATGGTGAGGCGGGTGGCGTCCGGTCCGGTGCTCTCGGGGGTGTCGGACCCGGGCGGGGAGAGTCGCTGTGCCTCCGCCAGAGGCGCCGGCCTCTGTGACCCCGCACGTCACCCCGAGGCACGTCTGCGCGACATCGCCGCGGCCTGGCCACCCGGCGATCGGTCAGTTCACCGAGCGGATCGTCCCGCCGTCGACGCGGAGTGTGGCACCGCTGACATAGTCCGCGTACGGGCTGGCCAGGTAGGCCACGGCGCCCGCGATCTCCTCCGGGCGGCCGAAGCGGCCGACGTCGTTGGGCACGAAGTCGCGGGCGGCACGGTGTTCGATCTCCTCCCAGGACTCTCCCCAGCCGCGCTCGGGCGCCATCCTGGTCAGCAGCCTCTGCACCGAATCGACGAGAACGGCTCCAGGAGCGACCACGTTGGAGGTCACCCCGGTGTCCTTCAACTCCCGCGCCAGGGAGACGGCCAGATTGTGCCGCGCGGCAAGAGTGGCGTTGTAGTGCGGCTGCATCGCCAACGGCTGCGAGGCCAGGCCGCCTCCGATCTGGATCACCCGACCCCAGCCCCGCTCGCGCATCCGTGGCACCAAGCGGTGGATCATGCGCACGCCCGAGACGACGTTGACCTCGTAGGTGTGCAACCACACCTCCGGTGTGGCGTCCTCCCAGCCAAGATGATCGTAGGCGCCGGCGTTGTTGACCAGGATGTCGACGTCGCCGGCGGCGGCGGCCACCGCGTCGGCGCCCTCGTCCGTGGCGAGGTCGCCGATCGCCACGGCGACCGCACCGATGGCGTCAGCCACCTGGCGTGTGCGCGCCTCGTCGCGTCCGTGGACCACGACATCGGCACCCTCGGCCGCCAGCAGTCGGGCAATCGCCGCCCCCAACCCGGAACTCGATCCGGTCACCAGGGCCCGGCGGCCCGTCAGTCTCAGGTCCATCGCGATGTCGCTCCATCCGCCCCGAAGGCATGTATACGGCCGTAGACAAAGCTCTAGTCTACACTCGTAGACATGACGCAACAGCGACGCCGTGACGCCGCCGCCACCAAGCAGGCCATCCTGCACGCCGGCGTCGAAGCCTTCACCCGACACGGCTACGACGGCGTCGGGGTCCGCGACATCGCCCAAGCCGCCGGCGTGACGGCCATGCTCGTCAACCGCTATTTCGGCTCCAAGGAGGGACTCTTCGCCGCTGTGGTCGAAGCTTCCATGGCCGACCGCACCGTCCTCACCAGCGATCCGGCCACTCTTGCGCGCGATGTGGCGGTCGCGCTCGTCCACCGCACCGCCCCCGGCGCCGACCACCTCTCACCCTTCCTGCTGATGTTGCGCTCGGCGCCCAACCCCCGGGCCGCGGAGATACTGCGCGCCGGCATCGAGAACCACGTGAAGGCCCATCTCCTGGGAGTCGCCCCACAACTGCGCGACACCGACCGAGCAGCGATGATGCTCGCCGTCATCGCGGGTTTCTGGCTGATGCGCAAGGTCATCTGCGACACCGCCCTCAACAGCACCGACGAAACCGTGCTGACCCGAACGCTGGAACAACTGTTCACAGTTCTCGTCGACCCCTAGCCACTCCCCGGCCGACCACCGGCCCAGGCGCGCCCCTTGAAGCTGTCCCGTCATGTTCCTGTCACAGAATTATTCATTCCGAGCTATGACGATTTGCGGTAATTTTGTCATGTAGCCGGAGCTGTATCTTGCGATGGTTACGCGGCGGTGGGGCTCGCCGTACCCGAACCGTGGCGTCCGACGCCACCAACAGTCCCTACTCGTAGTGATCTCGGCCTGTCTGTCGGCCCGCGCGAGTAGGAGGGTTACGGAATGAAAGGCCCCCCTCTCCAGCTCATGTCGCCTCGTGATGCGGGCGAGCGCAGCGGCCAGTCTTCGGGTTGGCTCTGTCGTGGGTCGGTTCAGGCCCGGGGCACCCTGGTCGCGGTTGGGTCGGCCGCATCTGTAGCGCAAGGCGTGTGTGTGATGGCCGGGAGGACGTCATGATGTCCACGAAAACGGCCCTGCAGCTGACGATTTTCATAGAAGAGTGTGACACCTGGCATCGCAGGCCGCTGTCCGCCGAGATCGTCCATCGCGCCCATGAGGCGGGGCTGGCCGGGGCCACTGTCTTCCGCGGGATCGAGGGCTTCGGAGCCTCATCGGTGATGCACGGCTTCCGGTTGTTGTCGCTCAGGCAGGACCTGCCGCTGGCGATCGTCATCGTCGACGACGAGGAACAGGTACGCCGCTTCATCCCGACGCTGCGCGAGCTGGTGGACGAAGGGCTCGTGATCGTCGAGAGGGTGGAAATCATGCAAGGCGCCGACCGGAGACCTGCCCCCACGCATGCCTAAAGGAACTGGTGTAACTGGTTCGGCGGCCGGCGGCGGCCTAGCCGAAGGCTGCCTGCGCGAAGGCCAGACCGATGAACACCGCTCCCAGCCCGGCAACGACCGAGGCCAGTACGTTGACCACAGCGAAGAAGCGCGCTCCGGCTTCAACCAGGCTGAGCGTTTCGTAGGAGAACGTCGAGTACGTGGTCAGGGCGCCGCACAGGCCTGTGCCCACGAGGAGCTGGACGCTCTGCGCGGCAGCTCCGGCGAGCACCGCTCCGGTCAGCGCGCCCAGGATCATCGATCCGGTGACATTGGCCGCGAACGTCCCCCAGGGAAATGTGGTGTCGTGGCGCGCCTGCACGGTCCGGTCGATCAGGTACCTCAAGGGGGCGCCGACGGCTCCCCCGAGAATGACGAGCAGAAACCTCATGTGGCCGCGGCCTCCCGGCCTTTGTAATGGACCACCTCGACCTCCTGCACGGTGACCAGGCCACTGATGGGCAGTTCTTCGAGCTGGGTCATGAACGCTCGGATGCGGTCTTCCTCGTCGATGATCATGATCGACGTGGGCAGGTCGTCGGCCATGGACAGCAGTCGCGTGGTGTGCACCACCGACGTCGCCCCGAACCCCTCGACGCCACGCAGAACCGTCGCTCCGGCCAGGCCGAAGGCATGGGCGCGGTGCACGATCTCCGTGAACAGGGGCTTGTGATGCCAGGTGTCCGTGTCATCGACGATGATCGTCAGGCGCAGTGCACGTCCGTGGAGTCTCATGATCACAGTCCTCTCATCACCAGGATGCGTCGGGTGGCGACCATGCCGATCTTCGTCGCGGCCAGTGCGATGACCACGGTCGCTGCCAGGTAGGCCAGGGCAACGCCGGCCCTGTCCGCCCGCACGAGACGTTCGATGTCGGCGCAGTATGTGGAGAAGGTCGTGAAGCCGCCCAGGACTCCGGTCCCGAAGAACGGGCGGAGCAAGGGGTGCGCTGTGATGGCTTCTACGATCGTGACCAGGAACACGCCGATAATGAAGCAACCGACCGCGTTGACGCCCAACGTCGTCCAGGGGAATGCGGCCTTACCGGTCGGCCAGAGCAATGCTGCCTCGTAACGCGCGCAAGCACCCAGCGCTCCACCCACAGCGATGACTGCAAGTGTCTGCATGTGTCTGACGCGGTTCTCTCGGCGCTTACGCGCCTGTTCCACCGCGGACACTTCCACCGCTGCGGTTACCACCGAGTGCTGCGCAGACTCGCCACTCACATCGCCTCGCCCCAAAAATTCGGAGGCTATCCAGTTCAGGATGAGCACGGGCAATCGGCCTGCAGCTGCGCAGTATGCTCCGCGCCGGGCCGCTTCACCTGCTCAACCCACCCTAAGCCTTGAGTCGGACGGTTGGGCTCAGCGGTGGCCGGCTCGCATCGCGGCCCGGAGCACCGGGGCCAGAAGCTGGATCACGACCGTGATCAGCACGAGGATGGAGAAGCCGTACGGGCCTCCGGTCGGCGCACCGCGTACCTGGCCGTCCACCCCGACGACGGAGAACAATCCGTAGCCGTCGACCGTCGTCCGACGGGAACCAGAGCTGCGACCGTGGCCCGCAGCGTGGACTGCGGGCGATCATGTGGTGAGCCGGCTGCTGTACTGCTGCCGCCCGCCTTGGCTCCCGGTGGAGCAGCAGATCGCCGCGCCGCAACTCATCGACGTTCCGACGCCGACGCCCGAGCGCAGGTTCCTTCTTTCCCGGCCGCCCCGCGAGCAGGCCGCGCTCTGCGGTGTCGCCCTGGCGGTGAAGCGGCCAACGGCTTGCCGATCCTCGGCGCCCGCGACGCTGCATGATCGAGGCGGTCATGGACCTGCCTCCGGCCGGGGCGAGCAACTTGATCGGCATCTCGCACTTCCCCCTTCCCCGGCGTGGTGCGGCGGGCGGCGGCGCCGGCCAGGAGGGCCAGGGCCAGGCTGACGGTCGCGCCGGTCGCGATGAGACCGGTATCGGTGGGGGAACTCCAGGAGCGGCTACGGGATGTCGGTAGGCGGGCACCCGGGCCAGCCACGTCGCGGGACGTGTGGCCACCGAGGTGCGCCGAGCGTGCCGCGTCTCTGGAGGCCCGCAGGTCGATGCGCGGTGTGGCGCCGGGCGAACCAGACCACCGTCCCGCCGTCAGGCAGCAGGACCGCTCCGGCGTCCGGGACCCGGATGATGTTGCTGCCCCGATGTGGGCCGGCCGGTGGGGGCGTGCCGCGGCGCGGTGGCCACACATCCAGAGGGATTCTGGCCGGCCCCTGGTCGTTCATGCGTGGTGCTTCGCCGTGCTCTGCTGGGCCCTGCGGCGGGTAACCGACGGTCCACTCAGCCCGTGCGGGCGACCATGATTCACCAGGCTGACTTCGCTGGGCCGGCCGTTGGGCCGCCCCCGGTCGTGGTGAAGATCGCCGCGACCGTCATCGACGTGTGATGCGTCAGCCGGTGGATTTCGCTGATCAAGCACTCTTGGCCGCACTTGGAAAACGGATCACCGCTTGTGATTGAGCTCACCGGTGCATGGCTGGATTATTGCGTATCGTGCACTTTAGCCTCTTTGCACAGCGTGCAAGCCTCATAGCCGATCTTTTCCCGCAGCAACCGTTATGCGACGGGAAGCGGGTCGGCCGGTACTCGGGTAGACGGCTGCTGTTTCCAGACGCTTCAGAACGTGTGAAGAAGATGAGGACGCATTCGTCGCCGGCATCGTCAGAGGGGCAATTCGAGCTCGGAAGGCAGAAGAAGTGAGCGAAGACGCCGTATGGGTCCGAGGCGTGACCGGCATCCAACTGCACCACGTCACCAACATCCAGGATGCTCGGCGGTTCCTGGGCAATGCTGTCATGGCATTGAATGCTGCCCACGTGCGAACCGGCGACGCCAGGTTCTCCGGTCTTGCCGACCACCTCAAGGGCATGGTCGCCGCAGCGCGGGACCTGGAGGGTGAGGCGCAGGAGCGGATGCACCAGCTGCACTCCACGGATCCCGAGCGGTTCGTGCGCTGCCGGGAGGGCGAGGAGCCGTGGCCGGACGAGCTCCAGGCGGGCTTTGTCCCGCGTCATACGTGCCGCGACGAATGCCTCTACCACGACCACGACGTGCTGGACGGCATCCTGCAGTGCACCTGCGGCCGGCCGCCGTGCCGCGCTTGCGCGATCGCGGGCGCGCCCTGACGTCAAGCCCCGGGGGCCCGGCCCGCACGTGACGATCGGCGTGCGGCCGTGCTCCTGGGGAGAGGCGCACGTGCCGCTGCGGGTCGCCGGTCCTGTCCAGTGCTGTCTTTCGCTACTTTTCTCCGGGAATTACGGCGGCGCATATAGTTGAAGGCGGTACTGAAAACGTCGACCCGGCAGACCAAGGTCCCGGCCGTGCACGCGCGGCCGGGCCTGCTTTTGCATGAGGGACGACGCTCCCGCTCCTTGGGCCGTCGATCGGCGCGTCACCAGTCGAATCACCGCGCTGGTACTCGCCCTCACCGCCCCGGTCGCAGCCCGGGTTCGAGTGGAAAACGACTGGTGGACGCCCCACGTCTGAGGCGCGCAACGAAAAGAGCGTCGCTGGTCTTCGACGCCGAGCGAGCCCTCGGTCCCACCCATTTTTCAACGGGTGCCGCGAGTGCCCGTGGGGCAGCCCTGAGCTCGCCTTGACACGCCGCCATCCGGGGGGTTGCCTTGAATAAGGACGCTACTTCTTGCGGCGTCCCATCGGCTCCGGCCCAGCGTACGTCCCAAGGCCGGAGGCGCGGCCGGGCGGAGACATTTATGGCGACGTATGAATATACCTGCAGCCACTGTGGATCGTTCGATGTGAAGCTGCCGATCGGCACCGCGCCGGCGCAGTGGAACTGCCCGCGGTGCCAGGCGGATGCGCGGCGTGTGTACTCCTCTCCGGCATTCGCATCGACGCCGCCCGCGGTGGCTGCTCTGCGCGAGTATTCGGAGAAATCCCGGGAGAACCCCGAGGTGGTCACGCGAGCCGCTGGGAACGCCCCGCAGAGTCCCGCTCATCCGGCGCTCGCCCGGCTCCCCCGGCCCTGACGGGCAAGGGCCGCGTATCAGCAGGTCCGGCGCCTGGGGCGTGCGTCTTACCGGCCATGGCACGGAAACTGCCCGCACCGGCTTGTGGTCGCATGACCGTTTTGTGGGCGAGTCACCGACGGTAGCGGAAACAGCGGGAGGTGTGTCCTCTTGGCCAATGTCGGACTCCTTTTCGTGGGCGCTGTGCTGTTCATGAACGGGTTGATGCTGCTGGGAAAAGTGGACAGCCGGGCAGCAGCGATATTCAACCTCTTCGTGGGTGGACTTCAGGTCCTCACCCCCACGTATCTCATCATCGCCGCAAACGATGATCCCAAGCGCATCATGCTGGCGTCAGGAATTTTCCTCTTCGGCTTCACGTACCTCTACGTAGGAATCGGACTGCTCATCGGGCTGGACACGACAGGCGTGGGCTATTACTCACTGTTCGTGGCCATCGTGGCCCTCGGTTATTCGTTCGTCAGTTTCCGACTCGTGAACGATCAGCCATTCGGCGTGATATGGCTCTACTGGGCGTTCCTCTGGTTCCTCTTCTTCCTGCTGCTGGGGCTGAAAATCGAGTCGCTCACGTCCTATGTGGGCTGGGTGACCGCGATCGAGGGCTGGGTGACCGGTGTCATCCCGGCATACCTGCTGCTGACCGGTTACTGGGTCCCGGAGAATTTCCACGAGACGGCGATCGCGTTGGGCGCCTTCGGCGTACTGACCTTCGCCGGATTGTGGTTCGTACTCCGCCGCAGGGCTCCCCGCGGGCCCGTACAGGATTACGACGCCTCGGGCTATCCGGCCGGAAGCCACGGCTGACCCTCTTGGGGAAGTGGCGGGAGGTGGTTGCCGAGACGCGAGCAGCGGGGTGACGGGCACTCGGGCCTCGGGCGCCATGCCACTCGGATCATCGGGAGCAACACGAGGAGTTGACATGCCTGAAGTGATCTTCAGCGTCGATCAGTCCCGGTCGATGCGCGACCAGGACGTGCCCGGACACAACAGGTGGCATCCAGACGTACCGACTGTGGCAATGGTTCGCCCGGGGGACGAGTTCCGCGTCGAATGCCGCGAGTGGACCGATGCGCAGATCGGCAACAACGATTCCGCCAACGATGTGCGCGACGTCGACCTCAAGCGGGCGCACATGCTCAGCGGGCCGATCGGTGTCGAAGGCGCGGAGCCCGGTGACCTGCTGATCGTGGACATCCTCGACCTCGGGCCGGTACCGCAGCAAGTCGGGGACGCCCCCGGTCAGGGCTGGGGGTATACCGGCGTGTTCGCCAAGGCCAACGGTGGAGGGTTCCTGACCGACTACTTCCCGGACGCCTACAAGGCGATATGGGAATTCCACGGGCAGGTGGCGACGTCCAGGCACCTACCCGGCGTCCGCTTCACCGGTATCACACACCCCGGCCTCTTCGGCACCGCGCCGTCCGCGGAGCTGCTGGAACGGTGGAACAGGCGTGAACAGGCCCTGATCGACACGGACCCGGACCGAATACCGCCTCTGGGACTCTCGCCCGACCCGGACCAGGCCCTCGGCGGTCAGGCGACAGGATCCGACGCCGAACGCATAGCCCAGGAAGGGGCGCGCACCGTGCCCGCACGGGAGAACGGAGGCAACCACGACATCAAGAACTTCACCCGTGGCTCGCGCGTCTTCTACCCCGTCCACGTCAAGGACGCCAAGCTGTCGGGCGGTGATCTGCACTTCAGTCAGGGAGACGGCGAGATCACCTTCTGCGGCGCCATCGAGATGGGCGGCTACATCGACTTCCACGTCGATCTCATCAAGGGCGGCATGGAGAAGTACGGCGTCAGCACCAACCCTGTCTTCATGCCGGGCAACGTCGAGCCGCGCTACACGGAGTTCATGTCCTTCATCGGCATCTCCGTGGACCACGACACCGACACCAACTACTACCTGGACGCGACGGTCGCCTACCGCCGTGCCTGTCTCAACGCCGTCGAGTACCTGAAGAGGTTCGGCTACACCGGAGAGCAGGCCTACCTGCTGCTCGGCGCGGCCCCCATCGAGGGACGCATCAGCGGAATCGTCGACATCCCGAACGCCTGCTGCTCCCTCTACCTGCCGACCGGAATCTTCGATTTCGACGTCCGCCCCACCGCGGAAGGACCGAAATCCGCGGACCGTGGGCAGTGCGCGGTGAGCAGCTGAGCGAAAAGAGCCCGACGTGCGGTCCCCACCCGGTGACCCGCCGGGCGGGGACCGCCTCTGCCGACAGTGCGGGCACGGGTTGTCGGCGCGGGCGGAGACGACCATCGTGCCGTCGGCACGGCCTTGCCGCAGACGAGCGCCACCGTCTCGGCGCGCCGGATCACCAGCGACCGGGCCGCCCAGGCGTAACCAGTCCGCTCGATCGCGCGGTGCACCAGCTTCTGAATCGCCTTGCCGCCCTCTCCCCCGGCCCGGACCCGGCTGAGCTGATCAGTCGTTTCCCCGGTGCTGTTCGGCGACGCGGGGCAGCGGTGCGCGGGCCGGGCGCCCCCCTTTTTGAGCATGCCGCAGAGGTTGCCGACCATGTCGTCGTCCGGCCCAGCCGCTCGGGCCGATCGGCGACTCTGTCACTTCGAGTCGTAGTACAGCCTGAGGAACTCCCCCATCGCCGCGTCGACGCCGGCGCGGTCACCGGTAGCGAGCAGGTCGAGCAGCAGACCGCGGACAGTGGCGAGTCCCAGCCTGGCCCGGTTTCGGGCCACGGCAGGCTCCACCCCTGCGCCCACCTCAGCGGCCACGAGCGGCTCCAGCCAGTCGTTCACGAGCCCTTCGAGGACCGGGGCGGCCTCGGGGCGGCCCCGCAGCGCGTACCCACAGACTTCGAAGAAGAGCCGCTCCTGACCGGCCAGTCGGGGGTCCGCCAGTTGCTCCCAGAGGAGCCGCGCGGCATCGGCGGGCGAGAGACCGGGTTCCAGGCGGAGCTGGGACAGCAGATCACGCTGGCGCTGCTCCGACGTCCGGACGATCTCGACGAGCAGCTGTTCCTTGGAGCCGAAGTAGTGGATCAGCATGCGGTGGCTGACGCCGATCGCGTCGCCCAGGCCGCGCAGGCTCAGGTCCGTGAGGCCGTGTGCCGCGACGTAGTCAACGGCCATGTTCACCAGATGAGCGCGCCGACCCCCGTCCGTGCCCGGCGCGTCCTCGCCCTCGCCCTCGGGGTGCGAGCCATCCATATCCACCACGCCGCGAGTGTACCAATTGGTACATGCCATGTGTACCGTGTGGTACATGAAGTCTGTCACCGTGTCGATCGACGTACCGCAGACGCCTGAGCAGGTCTATGACTTCCTCGATGTCATGGCTCACCACGAGCGATTCACAGACCACTACCTGATCGACTGGCGCTACAGCGGCCCCGGCCGCGGCATCGGATCGCGCGCCACGGTCACCGCCGCGCTGGGCGGCACGAAGACCGACGTCACCGTCGAGGTCGTCGAGGCCGATCCGCCGCGGCGCATCGTCGAGCGGAACGTCAGCGCGGCCGGCCGACGTCTGGCCCACGGCACCTACACCATCGAACCGCTCCGAGGCGGCGGGAGTCACGTGGCGTTCACGTACGCCTGGGTGCGCGCCCCGGTCGCCGACCGCCTGCTGGCACCCGTCGTCCGGGCCGCGATGCGGCGCGCCAACCGCACGGTCATGCGACGTCTGGCCGCCGAGCTGGCTCGCCATGTGTCCGCTGCCGGATACTGACGCCGGTATCTCTCGGCTCTTCCACCCGGCGCCGGTCCCGACACCCACAGCGCCCCCGCCCACACCCGGCTCGGACTGCACGGTCCGGCGCTTCGTCTCCAACTCGGTTCACATGCACGTTTTCGGCGCGGCAGGCCGTGGCAACCCCGCCGCCGACGGCGCCTTCGATTCCCTGGTTCAGACTGATCGTTTCCCGCTCTCGTCAGCCGCTTCGCGGCGGTCGCCCAACCGGTGGGTGGCAGGCGTCTTTGCCTCGATCACGACCCTCCCCCGACTTCTGGCGCGCCGTAGGAGAACCTGTACCCGGCGAAGTCGGCGACATGGACGTACCCAATGCGCTGGTAGAGGGCGTTGCTGGTGGGGTTGTCCGGGTCCGTGAACAGGACGACGTCCGTCGCCCCCGCGGCCAGCGCGGCCCTGCTCACCTCGACCGTCACGGCCCCCGCGTAGCCGCGGCCGCGGAGGTGGGCCGGGGTGTAGACGGGGTCCACCCGGACCATGCCGCCAACGACGGAGGTCGCGGCAGCCATCGAGACGGGGATGCCCTCCGGGGTCTCCCAGAATGTGAAGTGCCTGTCGCCGAAACGCGAGTCCCCCCAGGAGCCGGCGTCGATCAAGTCGATGGAGGACTGCTCCCCGACGTCGACACAGAACTCACGGCACCAGCGCACGACTTGCTGACGGTCCTTACCCTCCGTGAGGCGCCCCTGGCCTTCCGGGTGCGGCTGCGGTGAGGTGAGCGTGCCGAGACGGTACAGATGCGTCCGCCAGAAAGGTACCGGCGCCGCGCCCGTGTGCTGCTGCCATGACTCGGCGAAAGCGCCAGCGGTGTCGTGGTCCGCGATGACGTTGGCGGGTGAGTGGCCGAGGCCGGCCAGGTGTGCAGCGAGGCTGTCGGCCTGCTCGGCAGAGAGAGGCGTGAGGCCCAGACGTCCGCGAGGAGTGAGATAACAGATCGCGCGAACCTCGCCCTGCGCCTCCAGTAGGCCGAAAACGGCGGCTTCGGCGTCGTGATCGGGCGCCCTACGTATCCTCAGCTTGGCGATGTCCGTCAGAGACATGTTGTGCAGCGCGGCGCGTGAGCACAGGAAGTCTCCGGCTCGGGCGAGGAAGTCGTCGACGTCTTGGGTGAGGTGCCAGTCATCCGGGAGCATGCCTCATGATCCCGGATCACCTCGACTCGGGGACTGCTTCCTCAACACCTTTCAGCCACGTGACTGACTGCTCCCGAGCAGCCCCCCTGTCGACGGATGGCGTGCCGCGGTGTCGGCGGAGGCCGGCCACATCGTGCTGCGCTCACGCGGGGGTACCAACCTGCTGCTGGGGATTCCCGGTAGTGCGGTCCGGGTGCGCGCAACTGCCGCACGCGACCGCGCTGGACGAGGTTATGTGACCTGTACGGGTGTCTCAGCCCCAGAGTGTCTCAGGTGCACCCCGCAGACGAGACACGTTCGCCGCCGATGGGTCGGGAAGCCAAGAGAGAGAATTGGGCCGTGCGGCCGTCTGCGCGGCGCAGATAACCTGCACGGATGGAGCGGATTCAGCGGGCCGCGGGCGCGGTCGTCGGCTCAGCGGTGGGTGACGCCCTTGGCGCCCCCTTCGAGTTCGGCCCCCAGGGAGCGTTCTCCGCACGGTTTCCCGCGCCTGGTGCCGGTGGCGAGATGTGCGGAGGCGGCGGCTGGGACCCCGGCGAGGCCACCGACGACACACAGATGGCCGTCCTGGTCGCGGAGTCGCTGCTGGAGCGGGGCGGACTGGATCTGCCGGACGTCTTCGCCCGCTTCCAGCGGTGGGCAGCATCAGAACCGAAGGACATCGGCTTGCAGACCGAAGACGTCCTGACCAACGGCATGCCCTGGGACCTCGCCGCTGCGATGCATTTCCAGGTCAACCAACGAGCAGCGGGAAACGGCTCGTTGATGCGGGCATCGACTTCCGCGGTCCACTTCGCATCCGCGGGCCAAGAGGCCACCATGGACGCGGCCCGCCGCATCGCTGCCCTCACCCACGGTGACCGTGCGGCCTGGGAAGGCACTGCGATCTTCCACGAACTTATCCGTGTCATGTTCGGGGACACCGACCCCCTCGCCGCGCTCCCGGACATCCTCGCTCTTGTTCACCCCGGCCACCGCGGCCGTTACACCGCAGTCCTCGCGCCTGACTGGCACCCCGATCAGGCGACCGAGTTCAACGGTGCCGTCTGGCCCTGCCTGGGCTCCGCCATCTGGGCCTTGCGCACCACCAACAGCTTCGAAGAGGCGATACGCGCGGCGATCGACCTGGGCGGTGACACGGACACGGTCGCCGCGGTGACCGGAGGCCTCGCGGGGGCGTACTACGGGCTGGACGCAATCCCCGACCGCTGGACCCAGCCGCTCCATGTCCCCCTCCCCGGATTCGATGGGCGGGTGCTGCACCTGGCAGATCTGCTCGACCTTGCACACCGCCTCGGAGGCTGAACCGGGTCTTACTCAATGCGCCGGACCTCGCCCAGCCGGATGGGCCCCGTGGCCGATCATGGATGCGGCTTCGCTGTCGTCGGATGGCAGGGCTGCCAGGAGGGCGGTGTCCCAGGCACTGGCTCCGTGAGGTCAGGCGTGGTCTACGGCGCACTCTCCTCCCACCGGCGGACCGGCCCGGCGGCTCTGGCGATCCCGCTCCAGGCACGCTCGGTCGGCTACGGGACCAAGGCGGTCCGCGGCTCCTGGCTGAAGCGCTGGTTCGGCACCGCCTCACCCTAGGACGCGCTGCCGGCGCTGTCCCAGGTGCGCAGGCTCGTCGCCGATGAGGTGCCGAGCGTTCCCCGAGGCCGGCCGTTCCCGCTCCAAGGCTTCACCGAGGCCGTCCCGCTCGCCGAGGACCCCGCACACGGCACCGAGCCACTTCGTGACATCGGGCCCGTGGCCGAGCGCTGCCTCACATGCGGCGGTACGGCGTTCGATGCACGCTGGTGGTGGAGAGGAAGTGGGTCCCTCGCCGGGTGCCGGCTGCGATCGGCAGGCGGCAGCGGGAAGGAAGTGTGATGGAGATCGAAGGATCGACTGCCCTGGTGACCGGGGCCAATCGTGGTATCGGCTACGCGTTCGCCCGCGCACTGATCGCACGCGGGGCGGCGAAGGTCTACGCCGGTGTCCGCGATCCGGCGAGCGTGAGCGACGGAGACCTGACCGCGCTCCGTCTGGACGTCACCGTGCCGGAAGAGGTCGCCGCGGCGGCCGCGACAGCCGATGACGTCACCATCGTGATCAACAACGCGGGCGTCGGAGGTTTCGACACCAAGCTGCTGACGGGCTCCTTCGACGGCGCGCGCGAGGCGATGGAGATCAACTACTTCGGCACCTGGGCCGTGTCCCGGGCCTTCGCCCCGGTCCTGGCCCGCAACGGCGGCGGCGCACTGATCAACATGCTGTCGACGGCCTCATGGGCCTCCCGCCCGGACTATCCCGGGTACGCGGCCTCCAAAGCAGCCCAGTGGTCCTTGACGGGCGCGCTGCGGGAGGGCCTGCGCGAGCAGGGCACTCTTGTGATCGGCGTCCACGCCGGTTTCGTGGAGACGGATCTCAGCTCCTTCACGGACGCACCGAAGATCAGCGTGGAGGATGTTGCGAAACAGACCATGGACGCTCTGGCGAACGACCGGGTCGAAGTCCTCGCCGACGAGCGGGCCAGACAGGTCAAGCGCGCTCTGTCGCAACCAGTCGAACGGTGAGAGGGGCCGGCTCGGCCCGGAGCGGCCGCCGTACGTCGTCATCGGCGGGGCGGACGGGTTCCGGTGCGGTGAGCCGGCCAGCCACCGGTCGTCGACGGCACACCGGTCTGTTCGCCGTGCCGCTACCCGCGCAGCCGCCCGAGCTCACGCGGGTACCGTACGTCGTCGTCCGGAAAACAGGCATCGCCGGGGTCAGAACCGGCCGGCCCCCCGGTACAGCTCCAGTTCGCCGTCCAGTTCGACGGCGAGCACGGTGGCGTGCGGGTCGAGGTCGGACTCGGCGGGCGGGTCGATCCACAGCACCCCGACCGCCTCGTGGAGTCCGCCGATCACCCGGTGGCCGAGTTCCGTGCCGGTGCCGAGGACGGTGACCTTGTTGACCTTGGTGGCCAGGCCCCGGACGCCGATCTCGGCGCGCGGGGCGTCGAACACGGTGAGGTAGAGGGTGCGCCGGTCGGCAGAGAGGGTGCTGGGACCGTAGTGGTGCCCGGCCGGAAGTCCGCGCACGGTGCCGTACACCGCCTCCGCGTGTGTGCGGATCCACTCCCCCAGCCCTTCCAGGCGCTCGACCTGCGGCTGCGGGATGGTGCCGTCCTCCATGGGGCCGACGTCGAGCAGCAGGTTGCCGCCGCCGCCGATGGTCTCGGTGAAGTAGCGGATCAGCTGGGCGAGGGACTTGTGGTTGTGGTCGTGGTGCTGGTAGCCCCACGAGTCGTTGATCGTCAGGCACAGTTCCCAGGGGCCGTCCGGGGGCACGACGGGGACGCCCTGTTCGGGGGTGGCGTAGTCGCCCTCGCTGAGCATGCGTGCGTTGAAGACGACGTTCGGGACGTACGAGCGGATGAGCGCGGCCAGTTCGGGGATGCGCCACTGCTCCTCGCTGCGGTCCCACTCGCCGTCGAACCACATCAGGTCGGGCCGGTAGCGGGAGGCCAGCTCCCTTATCTGGCCGTCCCGGTAGGCGAGGAAACGCTCCCAGGCGTCCAGGTCCTCGTCCTCGGCGGCCACTTCCGAGTACCGGTTGTCCTCCAGCTCCGGTGGACGGCCCGGCTTGCGGGTGCTCGCGTAGTCGGGATGGTTCCAGTCGGAGTGCGAGTAGTACAGGCCGACCTTCAGGCCTTTGTCGCGCAGGGCGTCGGCGTAGGGGCCGAGGTAGTCCCTGCCGAGGTTGAGGTCGCCGTACGCCGTGTCCCACAGGGCGACGCCGTCGTGGTGGCGGCTGGTCAGGACGGCGTACCTGGCGCCGGCGCGGGCGAACAGGTCCGCCCACGCCCTGGGGTCGTAGTGGGCGCCGGTGAAGCGTTGCAGCTGGGACATGTACTGGTCGTGCGGCACGATGTCGTCGTAGAAGGACCAGGACTCCTGGACCCCGTCGACCGCGTAGATGCCCCAGTGCACGAAGATCCCCAACTTGGCGTCGGTGAACCAGGGTTGCATGGCCATGGGTCAGCTCCTGCGCAGGCGGAGGGTGAGGATCTGGAAGGGGCGCAGCTCGACGGGCACGGTGTCGCCGTCGGTGGTCGCGGCCTCCAGGGGGCGTTCGAGCAGGTCGGTGACCTGGGCGGTGGCGAGCGGGAAGCCGGTGCGCAGGAGGCCCTGGGCGCGGCCGCCGCGCGACTCGTAGAGGCGGACCACGACGTCGCCGGAGGAGTCGTCGGCGAGCTTGACCGCCTCGACGGTCACTCCCTCGCCGTCCACCGAGACGACGGGCCGCGGCTCGCCCGCCGCCTCGGCGATCCGCAGCGGCAGGTTGAGGGCGTAGCCCTCGGCGATCGCGTCCGCGATGCTCGCGCCGGGCAGGAGGGAGTAGGTGAAGCGGTGCCGGCCCTGATCGGCCCCGGGGTCCGGAACGCGCGGGGCGCGGACCAGGGAGAGGCGGACGGTGGTGGTCGTACCGCCGTCCTCGCGGACCGTGCGGGAGACGTCGTGGCCGTAGGTCGAGTCGTTGATGACGGCGACGCCGTAGCCGGGCTCCCCGATGTGCACCCAGCGGTGGCCGGATACCTCGAAACGGGCCGCCTCCCAGCTGGTGTTGGTGTGGGTGGGCCGTTGGACGTGGCCGAACTGGATCTCGGCGGAGGAGTGCGGGGCGCGGATGTCCACAGGGAAGCCGGCCTTGAGGAACTTCTCCGCCTCGTGCCAGTCGATGTCCGTCTCGAAGTCGATCCGGGGGCTGCCGGCCCGGAGCGTGATCGTCTGGGTGATCTTCGAGCCGTTGCCGAACGAACGGCTGACTCGGATCGCGCCGAGGAGCGGGTCCTGCTCGACGACCGTGATCTCCGAGGGGTCCAGCAGGTCCGTGTAGCGATTCCTGTAGTGCTTGTCGACGTCCCAGGCGTCCCAGTAGTTCGGGAGGTCGGTGTGCAGGCGCAGGAGGTTGCCCTGGCCGGCGAGGACCTCGCGGTTCGCCCGCAGGTCGTACACCGAGGACAGTGTGCCGTCGTCTGCGATCCGTACGCGCACCAAGCCGTTGTCGATGACCCGTCCGTCGACCGTCACCGGCTGCGGAGTCCTGGCGCCGCCGGTCAGCGGCGCGCTGCCGCTCGCCGGGACCTCGACGTACACCGGCGCACCCGCGCCGTCGCGGACGACCTCGGCGCGGGCGTAGGGGCTGGTGTTGAAGGCCCGGGCGGTGCCGGTGCCCAGCGCGGCGATCGCCTCGGTGGTCAGCGCCTCCAACTCCTGGGCGACACGCGCGTATTCGGCCTCGGCCTCGCGGTGCACCCAGGCGATCGAGGAGCCCGGCAGGATGTCGTGGAACTGGTGGAGCAGGACGGTCTTCCAGAGCCGGTCGAGCTTCTCGTGCGGGTACTGGTAGCCGGGCGCGTGCAGGGCGGCCGTCGTGGCCCACAACTCGGCTTCGCGCAGCTTGTGTTCGCTGCGCCGGTTGCCCTGCTTGGTGCGGGCCTGGGAGGTGTAGGTGGCGCGGTGCAGCTCCAGGTAGAGCTCGCCGACCCAGACCGGCGCGTCCTCGTACTCGGCGCGGGCCTTGGCGAAGAAGGCATCCGGGTGCTCGATCT
Source organism: Streptomyces flaveolus (assembly GCF_000716535.1). Lineage (GTDB taxonomy): Bacteria > Actinomycetota > Actinomycetes > Streptomycetales > Streptomycetaceae > Streptomyces > Streptomyces flaveolus_A. Next base: position 61,342 of record NZ_JNWV01000024.1, read on the forward strand.
CGACCCGCGGGGAGCCCTCCAGGTTCCTCAGGCGTCGGGCGCGCTCCATGATCTCGCGGGTCGGGCCGCCACCGCCGTCGCCCCAGCCGAACGGGGCCAGCGACCGGGTCGCGGCGCCCTTCTCGGCGTAGTTGCGGACCGCGCGGGACATCTCCTCGCCGCTGAAGCAGGCGTTGTAGGTGTCGACGGGCGGGAAGTGGGTGAAGATGCGGGTGCCGTCGATGCCCTCCCACCAGAAGGTGTGGTGGGGGAACTTGTTGGTCTGGTTCCAGGAGATCTTCTGGGTGAGGAACCATTCGTTGCCGGCCAGCTTGGCGAGCTGCGGGTAGGCCGCGTTGTAGCCGAAGGAGTCGGGCAGCCAGACGCCCTTGGTCTCCACGCCGAAGTGCTCGATGAAGAACCGCTTGCCGTGCACGAACTGGCGGGCGACGGCTTCGCCGCCGGGCAGGTTGCCGTCGGCCTCCACCCACATTCCGCCGACCGGCACCCACTGGCCCTTCTTGACCGACTCCTGAATGCGGGCCCACACGCGCGGGTAGTTGTCGCGCACCCACTCGTACTGCTGGGCCTGCGAGCAGGCGAAGACGAACTCCTCGTACTCGTCCGCCAGCGAGGTCACGTTGGAGAAGGTCCGGGAGGTCTTGCGCTTGGTCTCGCGGATCGGCCACAGCCAGGCCGAGTCGATGTGTGCGTGGCCCACGCCGGAGATGCGGTGGGCGCTCGCGTGTGCCGGCTTCGACAGCACCGGCTTCAGTACCTCGCGGACGGCGGGCGCGGAGCCGGAGATGTCGTCCAGGTCGAGCAGGTCCATCGCGTGGTCGAGGGCGTGCGTGATCTCGTGCCGGCGCGGGTCGTGCTCGCCGAGCTCCAGCATCAGCTCGCGCAGCACCTGAAGGTCCAGGTCGAGGTGCCAGACCTCTTCGTCGAGGACGGCGATGTCGGCGCGCTTGAAGGTGTAGAGCGGCTTGTCGCCGGCCGTCAGGACGTCGCCGAGCGGGGTGGGGGCGGCGAAGTCGCCTGCGAGGATGTCGGGGTTGGAGGCGGCCTCGAGCAGGTAGTCGACGACCTCGCCGCCGGTTGCCGACTTGGCGATCGGCACGTACTGGTTGAGCGGGTTGACCGCCTTCAGCGGGGTCCCGTCGGTGAGGTGGACCAGGGCCTCGGCCTGGTTGCCGGGCCAGTCGCCGACGAAGCCGAGGTCGATGACGGCCTCGACGCGGCGACCCGCGAACTCGGCGGGCACCCGGCCGTGCAGCCGGAACCAGGTGGTGCCCCAGGGCGGGCCCCACGGGGTGTTCATGGCGAACGGCTCGTACGGGGCGGCCGCGGCTTCCTCGAAGGGCACCGGCTCCCCGGGCGCCTGCCAGGCCGCCACCTCGAAGGGGACGGTGGCCGCGTGGATCGCGGGCTTGATGCGCTGGTTGTGGAGGCGCTCTACGCGCTCCTCGATCCGGCGGCGTTCGTCGTGCATGGAGGTCTCCAGAAGAGGGCTGGAAGCGCTTGCTGAGCGGCTGGCTAGGTGAGGTAGGCGAGGCCGGGGTGGACCGCGGTGTAGCCCTCGACCAGCCGGCGTGCGACGTTGACCGAGTCGACCAGTGGGTGCAGTGCGAACGCCTTCACGGCCGTCGCGCGGGAGCCGGATTCGGCGGCCGCCAGCACCTCGCGCTCGACGGCCTTCACCGCGCAGACCAGGCCGGTGGCGTGGTCGGGCAGCGGGTCGACGGCGACCGGGTGGGCGCCGTTGGCGTCGACGAAGCAGGGCACCTCGATCACCGCCTCCCCGTCGAGCACCGACAGGGTGCTGCGGTTGCGGACGTTGAGGATCAGGGTGGTGCGCTCGTCGCGGGCGATGGCGCGCATCAGCGCCAGGGCGACCTTCTCGTAGCCGCCGGAGAGGTCGTCGGCGTCGCGTTCGCCGGCGCCCGCGGTCTCCCTGTTCTCGGCCATGTAGGTCGCCTCGCGCTCGGCGCGGGTGCGGTTCCAGGCGTCCAGGGCCTTCACGCCCGGATCGCCGACCTGCTGGTAGAAGTGCGCCTGCTGGTCGCGCAGGAAGGCGCCGCGGGTCTTCTCGGCCTGCTGGTAGGCGCGGACGGCCTCGCGGTTGAAGTAGTAGTAGTGCAGGTATTCGTTGGGGATCGCGCCGAGGGACCGCAGCCAGTCGGTGCCGAAGAGCTTGCCCTCCTCGAAGGAGCCGAGCAGGCCGGGGTCGGCGAGCAGGCGCGGGAGTTCGTCCCGGCCCGCGATGCGCAGTCCGCGCACCCAGCCGAGGTGGTTGAGGCCGACGTAGTCGATCCAGGCCTCCCGTGGGTCGGCACCGAGGACCCGGGCGATGCGGCGGCCGAGTCCGACCGGGGAGTCGCAGATGCCGATGACGCGGTCTCCGAGGTGGCGGGACATGGCCTCGGTGACCAGGCCGGCGGGGTTGGTGAAGTTGATGACCCAGGCGTCGGGGGCGAGGCGGGCCACCCGCTGGGCGATGTCGACGGCGACGGGGACCGTCCGCAGACCGTATGCGATGCCGCCCGCGCCGACCGTCTCCTGGCCGAGGACGCCCTCGGCGAGCGCGACCCGCTCGTCGTTCGCGCGGCCCTCCAGGCCGCCGACGCGGATCGCGGAGAAGACGAAGTCGGCACCGCGCAGGGCCTCGTCCAGGGACGTGCTGACGGTCACGGTGGGGGCGTCGTCGACGGTCGACGCCTGTTCAGCGAGCACACGGGCGACCGCCCGCAGCCGGCTGTCGTCGAGATCGTGCAGGACGACCTCGGTCACCCGCCCTTCGCCGCGGTCCGTCAGCAGTGCCCCGTACACCAGGGGCACCCGGAATCCGCCGCCGCCCAGGATCGTCAGTTTCACGTCCGTACCTTTCCTGCTCCTGCCATGACCACCTCGACGCCGGCCTCCTCCAGGGAGGACCGGGTCGCGGGGTCGATGGGAGCGTTGGTCACCACCATGTCCAGGTGCTCGGGGTCGCATACCTTCGCCATGCCCGTACCCGGGAACTTGGCCGCGTCGGCGAGCAGCACGACCTTGTCGCTCGCATTGATCATGGCGCGCTTGACCGGCACCTCCACGACCGTCGTGTCCATCACCTGTCCGCCCGGACGGACCCCGCTGGTGCCCAGGAAGAGCCAGTCGGCGTGGAGCTGGCGCAGGTTGTCCTCGGTGAGGAAGCCGACCAGGGACCGGTACTCGCGCCGGACCATGCCGCCGAGGAGCACCAGTTCGATGCCCTCGTCGTCGGCGAGTTCCTCGTAGACCACCAGGTTGCTGGTGATGACCGTGAGGCGGCGGCCGTGCAGCTGGCGGGCCAGCCGGTAGGCGGTGGTGCCGATGTCGAGCAGCACCGACTGGCCGTCGGCGACCATGGCCGCGGCACGCTCCGCTATGGCGTCCTTCTCGGCCACGCGCACCTCGGCGACCTCGGCGAAGGGCTGGTCGCCCTCCTCCACGACCGCGCCGCCGTGCACCCGCGTGAGCAGCCCGTCCTCCTCCAGCTTGACCAGGTCGCGCCGGATCGTGGCGGGGCTCACGCCCAGCTGCTCGGAGAGATCGGTCACGGCGGCGGGACCACCCGAGCGCAGGGCCCGCAGGATGAGTTGATGTCGTCGTTCTGCCAGCACGACGTGAACACTACTCTTCATCTTCAATCAAATCCATGCTCACTTCTGCTCGACTATTGACCAATCTCGGCAAGCGGCGCACGATTCCGGTCATCGAAATTGACGACTTCTGACGAGAGGGTGGCGTGTGGACGACGACAGGCCCGATGTGCTGCTGACCGGGCTGCTCTTCTACGACCTCGTCCTCACGGGGCTCGCGAAGCCGCCGACACCGGGTGAGGAGATCTGGACGGCCGGCATGGGCTGCGGCCCCGGCGGGATCGCGAACCTCGCGGTGGCCGCGTCCCGGTTCGGTCTGCGCACCTCGCTGGCCACGGTCTTCGGCGACGACTTCTACGGCGAGCACTGCCGGGGCGTCCTGCGCGACCAGGAGGACGTCGACCTCTCGCTCTCCCGCACCGCGGACGGCTGGCCCACCCCGGTCACCGTCTCCCTCGCACACGGCGGCGACCGCGCCCTGATCACCCACGGTCAGGAGCCGCCGTACTCGCAGGACGCGCTGATGGGCGACCCGCCCGAGGCGCGCACCGCCCTGGTGCACCTCGAGGCCGAGCCCCGCGAGTGGATCGCCAAGGCGGCCGCGAACGGCACCCGCGTCTACGCGGACGTCGGCTGGGACCCCACCCAGCAGTGGTCCCGCGACCTCCTCGACCAGCTCGCGCTGTGCCACGCCTTCCTCCCCAACGAGCAGGAGGCCATGGCCTACACCCGCACCGACACCGCGGCCGCCGCGCTGCGCGCCCTCGCCGAGCTGGTCCCGGTGGCGGTGGTGACGCGCGGCGGTCACGGCGCGGTGGCCGTCGACCAGACGACCGGCGAGTACGCGGAGGTCCCGGCCCTCGACGTGGACGTCCTCGACGCGACGGGCGCCGGGGACGTCTTCGGGGCGAGCTTCGTCGCCGCCTCGCTGGGCGGCTGGCCGCTGGCGGAACGGCTGCGCTTCGCCGTCCTCGCCGCCGGACTGTCCGTCCGGCACCACGGCGGCGCACTCGCCGCCCCCGGCTGGTACGGCGTCGACCGCTGGTGGCGCTGCCCGCCGGCCGACCCCGACCTGAGGCGCGCCTACGGCTTCCTCGCGGACCGGCTGCCCGCCGACCCCGGACCACCGGTGCGGTACGCGCCCGTCACTCCCCCCGCACGGCAGCACTGACCCATCCCCACGCTCATGCGAAGTCACGAAAACACCCGAAAGGCGGTGGGAGCTGTGCGGCTCTCACGTAGAGGCCTGCTGCGCGCGGGCCTGGCCGGTACGGCCGCCACGGCGCTCGGCGGCCTGGCGTCCGGCTGTGCCGTTCCGACCGGTTCCACCGGCCGGAACATGGTCCTGTGGTACTGGGACGGCGGGCTCAGCGACACAGTCGTCCAGAAGGCGACGGCCCGCTACGACGCGAAGGTCGACCTGCAGGCCATCAAGATCGGCGGCTACTACCGGTCGAAACTGCTCACCACCATGACCGGCCGGGCCCACATCCCCGACATCGCGGGCCTCAAGGGCGAGGACATGGCGTCCTACCTGCCCAACGCCGACCAGTTCGTCGACCTCAGGACCCTGGGCGCCGACAAGTACAAGAGCCGGTACCTGTCATGGAAGTGGGAGCAGGGTCTCGCCGACGACGGCACGATGGTCGGGTTTCCGATCGACTGCGGGCCGGTCGCGCACTTCTACCAGTACACCGTCTTCCAGAAGGCGGGGCTGCCCTACGAGCCCGACGACGTCTCCCAGCAGCTGAACACCTGGGAGAAGTTCTTCGCGGCCGGCGAGCAGCTGCGGAAGAGGATCCCGGGGACCTGTCTGCTCACCGACATCACGTCCGTCTTCACCAACGTGGTCCAGCAGGGCAGCAAGCGGTACGTCGACAAGGACCGGCACTTCATCGGCGACCAGGCGCATGTGCGCGACGCCTGGGCGCTGGCCGTGGAGGCCAAGCAGCGGAAGATCGTGTCCGACCTGGTCACCGGCACACCGGACCAGCTGTCGGCCGTGCAGGACGGCAAGCTGCCCAGCCAGCTCGGCGCCTCCTGGGCGACGTACGACCTCAAGAGCGGGGTGCCGAAGACCAAGGGCAAGTGGCGCGTGGCGCAGATGCCGGTCCGGCCCTCCAACAGCGGCGGATCGTTCCTGTCGATCACCAAGGCGTGCCGGGAGCCCGAGCAGGCGTTCCAGATCATCACCTGGATCCTGGACGCGGCCAACCAGGCGCAGGGGTACGTCGACGCGGGTCTGTTCCCGTCCACGCCCGCCACGTACGACATGAAGCAACTGCGGGATCCGGACCCCTTCTTCGGCGGTCAGGTCACCACCGACGTCTTCGGCCCCGCCGCACAGAAGATCGCGGTCGCCTACAACAGCCCGTACGACGTGGCGCTCTCGCAGCCCCTCCTCGACGAGATCAAGAACGTCGGCGTCCTCGGCAAGGACCCGAAGAAGGCCTGGAGTGACGCCATGAGCAAGTGCCGCCGGATCGCCAAGCACCTGGGGGTGAGCTACTGATGGCCACCGCACTCGAGAAGCCCGCGCCGACCGTGGAAAGCCTCCCGGCCGGCCGCCCCCGCACGGGTCTGCGCAAGTACTGGCACCTCTACGCCGCGATCTCCCCCTTCTACCTCCTCTTCCTCTGCTTCGGCCTGATCCCCGTCGGCTTCTCGCTCTACGTCTCCCTCCACCGCTGGGACGGCCTCGGCTCGATGGAGTGGGCGGGTCTGTCGCAGTACCAGTACCTGCTGAGCGACAGCGACTTCTGGCAGTCGGTCGGAAACACCATCGTCATCTGGGCACTGGCCACCTTTCCCATGATCTTCCTGGCGATGGTCACGGCCGTGATGCTGAACTCGGCGGTCCGCTTCAAGAACGTCTACCGCTTCGCCTACTTCCTGCCGAACGTCACCTCGGTGGTGGCCATCGCGATCGTCTTCGGCTCGGTCTTCTCCACCAACTTCGGCCTGGTGAACGCCCTCTTGCAGGCGGTCGGCCTCGATCAGGTGGCGTGGCTGAACACGCCGTGGGGGATCAAGGTCGCCATCGCCACGCTGATGACCTGGCAGTGGACCGGCTACAACGCGATCATCTTCCTCGCCGGCCTGCAGACCATCCCGAGCGAGCTGTACGAGGCGGCCCGCGTGGACGGCGCCGGTCCCGTGCAGACCTTCTTCCGGATCACGCTGCCGATGCTGCGGCCGGTGCTGCTGTTCGTGCTCGTGGTGTCCACGGTCACCGGCCTGCAGAGCTTCTCCGAACCGCAGGTGCTGCTGCAGAACACGGCCAACGAGTCGACGTTCTCCGGTGGTCCCGGCCACGCGGGCCGGACGATGGTCCTCTACTTCTTCCAGCAGACCTTCGACAACAACGACTTCGGCTACGGAGCCGCCGTGGCGTGGGGCGTCTTCCTCGTCGTCATCCTCTTCTCGATCGTCAACTGGCGCCTGGTGCAGCGTCGGGGCGAAGACTAGGAAGGCCGGTCACCATGGCATCCATCCAAGGAATCCGCAGGCCCAAGCGCATCCGGGGAACCCGCACCCGGGGCATCGCGCTGCACGCGGTACTCATCGTCGGTCTGCTGCTGTCGGCCTTCCCGTTCTACTGGGCCGTCATCATGTCGACGCACACGTCGTCGGAGATCTTCGCCTACCCGCCGAAGCTGCTGCCGGGCTCGCACTTCCTCCAGAACGTCCGCAACCTCTTCCACAGCGTCGCCTTCTTCGGTTCGATGGGGAACTCGCTGCTGGTGGCGGGCTCGGTGACCTTCCTGGTCCTGTTCTTCGACTCGCTGGCGGCCTTCGTCTTCGCCAAGTTCCACTTCCCCGGCAAGAACGTGCTGTTCGCACTGCTCATGGTCATCTTCATGGTGCCGGCGCAGCTGTCGGCCATACCCCAGTTCGTGATCATGGCGAAGCTGGGCTGGATCGGCACGATGACCTCGCTGATCGTGCCGGCCGCGGCCAACGCGTTCGGCATCTTCTGGATGCGCCAGTACATGAAGGGCGCCATCCACGACGAACTCCTCGACGCCTCCCGCATCGACGGCGCGAACTTCCTCCGCCAGTACTGGCACGTCGCCCTGCCGGTCGTCCGGCCCGGCCTGGCCTTCCTCGGCATCTTCACCTTCATGGGCCAGTGGAACGACTACGCCTGGCCCCTGATCGCCCTCACCAACCCCCGCAACGTCACCCTCCAGGTGGCCCTGTCCCAGCTCAACGGCACGCACGGCACCACCGACTACGGAATCGTCGTGACCGGCGCGCTCCTCGCCCTCATCCCCCTGCTGATCGTCTTCGCGATCGGCGCCAAGCAGATCATCGGCGACCTCGGCAAGGGAGCCATCCGATGATGGACCCGCTTCTGGCCCTCCGCCCCTGGCAGGCACCCGAGGTGACATCCTGGGGGCGGCTGCCGATGAACGCCGTCGACCGGCGCTCCGGCGCCCTCTCCCTGGACGGCGAGTGGCGCTTCCAGCTGCTGCCGACGCCGGAGGCGCCGGTCCACGGCACCTGGTCGACGGCACACGTCCCGGGCGCGTGGACCATGCAGGACACCGGCGACCTGCCGCAGTACACCAATGTCCGCATGCCGTACCCGGAATTCCCGCCACAGTCACCCGCCGCCAATCCCACCGGTGTGTACGAACGACACGTGGACGTCCCCGCCGACTGGGCCGGCCGCCGGATCGTCCTCCAGGTCGGGGCCGCCGAGAGCGTGCTGCTGGTGCACGTCGACGGACGGCCCGTCGGGATCTCCAAGGACTCCCACCTGGCCGCCGAGTTCGACCTGACCGACGTCGTACGCCCCGGTGAGCCCTCGGTCGTACGGCTGACGGTGGTCAAGTGGTCCGACGCCACGCACATCGAGGACCAGGACCAGTGGTGGCACGGCGGGATCACCCGTTCCGTGCTGCTGTACACGACCGACCCTCTGCACCTCGCGGACGTGACCGTGCGGGCACGCCAGGACGGCGACCTGCGAGTGGACTGCCTGGTGCGCAACGCGGCGGGCGACCGGGCGCTGCCCGAGGGCTGGTACGTCACCGCTGATCTGGACGGTGACCTCCTCGCCCAGGACGCCGAGTTCGACCGGCTCAACGCCGAGGACGAGCGGGTCTCCGACTTCCTGAGCGAGGCCCGTATCCACGCCGTCGTGCCCGAGGTGCGCACCTGGAACGCGGAGCAGCCCGAGCTGTACGGGCTGACCGTCCGGCTGCACCGCTCGGACGGCACGGTCGCCGACTCCTCGTACCACCGCATCGGCTTCCGTGACGTCGACATCGTGGGCCGGAACCTGCTGGTCAACGGCGAGCGGGTCTTCATCCGGGGCGTCAACCGGCACGACTTCCACCCATTGACCGGGCGGACGGTTTCGTACGACGACATGCGCGCGGACCTGGTGCTGCTGAAGCGGTTCGGCTTCAACGCGATCCGCACAGCGCACTACCCGAACGACCCGTGGCTGTACGACCTCGCCGACGAACTGGGCTTCTACGTCGTCGACGAGGCGGACATCGAGTCCCACGACCACGCCCATGAGATCGCCGACGACCCTCGCTACCTGAACGCCTTCGTGGACCGCGTCGCGCGCATGGTGCTGCGCGACAGGAACCACCCCTCGATCATCGTCTGGTCGCTGGGCAACGAGTCCGACTACGGCGCCAACCACGACGCGGCGGCGGGCTGGGTGCGCCGGCACGATCCCACCCGGCCGATCCAGTACGAGGGCGCGGCCAAGCGAGGCTGGGCGGACCCGGACGTGGCATCCGACATCGCCTGCCCCATGTACGCGCCGCTGGAGGACTGCCTGGCACACGCGCTGTCCGGGCAGCAGACCAAGCCCCTGATCCAGTGCGAGTACTCGCATGCGATGGGCAACAGCAACGGCACGCTGGCCGACCACTGGGCCGCCATTGAGTCGACTCCGGGCCTCCAGGGCGGATTCATCTGGGAGTTCTGGGACCACGGAATCCTCCAGCGCCTGAGCGACGGCCGGCCGGCCGGGCGCGCGGGCGCCGGACTCTACGACAATGGTGTCGCCGCACCCGGCCACCGCTGGGCGTACGGCGGTGACTTCGGCGAGACCGTGCACGACGGGGCGTTCGTCGCGGACGGGGTCGTCTTCCCCGACCGCACCGCCAAGCCCGCGATGTACGAGCACCGGGAGATCGCGGCGCCGGTCCGCATCCGATCCTTCGGGCACGAGGGCATCGTTCTCGCCAACCATCAGCACTTCCGCGGCCTGGACTGGCTGAGCGGCACCTGGGAGCTGGCGCTGTCCGACGGCCGTACCCTGACCGGCCCGGCCGAACTGCCCGATCTGCGGCCGGGTGAGACTGCGGCCGTACCGCTGCCGTTCGTGGTGCCTGCCGACGGCGGCGAGGCGTGGCTGACGCTTCGGGTGACGACGGCCGGGGACCAGGCGTGGGCACCGGCCGGTACGGAGGTGTGCGCGCCCCGGATCCGATTGCGGGCGGCGGACTCGCCGAGACAGCCGGTCGTGGCCGGGCCGGCCGTCGAGGTGGACGCCGAGGGCCTGCTGCACCACCCGCTGCTGACCAGCGCCCCGACGCTGTCGCTGTGGCGGGCGCCCACCGACAACGACGAGCTGGGCGGGATGGCGCTGCGCTGGCGCGCCTGGGGCCTGGACCGGATGGTGCGCAAGGTCGTCTCCGTGCACCGGGACGGCGAACGGGTGACCGTGGAGGCCGCATACGCCTGCACCCTCGGCGTGGTACGGCACCGGCAGGAATTCACGCCTGTCGAGGGCGGCGTACGGGTCGACGAGTCGGCCGAGCTGCCCGAGGAGTTCCACGACGTCCCCCGGATCGGCTCGGTCTTCGAGACGGTGGCCGGGCTCGATCTGATGGAGTGGTTCGGACAGGGTCCCTGGGAGTCGTATCCGGACCGGGCCGCCGGGGCACCGGTCGGCCACCACGCACTGCCCGTCGACGACCTCTTCACCCCGTACCTGCGGCCCCAGGAGAGCGGCGGCCGGCACGGCGTACGGCGGTTCACGCTGTCGTCCTCCTACGCCACCGGACTCGCGGTCGAGCTGGACGAGCCCCGCCAGGTCTCCGTCACCCGCTACCGCGCCGACGACCTCACCGCCGCCACGCACCACGACGAACTCACGCCGCGGACCGGCTGTGTGGTCCACATCGACGCCGCACACCGGGGCCTCGGCACGGCCTCCTGCGGCCCCGACACCTTCCCGGCCTACCTCGTCACACCGGGGGTGCACCGCTGGAGCTGGAGTCTGCGCATGGTGTAACTGATCGTTTCAGAATGAGGTTCGCGGGCGGCGAAGGAGCTGGCGAGACATCTCCAGTGTCCGCGAATCCTCCTGCGCGGAAAGTGTCAGCAGCACCGCTGGCCGTTCCGGTACAACGATCGCTATGAGTTGGGTGGCGAACGTGATGATCTCGGTTGACATGGCCGACAGCGCGAGTGTTGAGGCGCTGAGCGAGTGGTTGCGGACTGAAGCGCCTCGGCGTGCTCAACCGGAGGTCCGTGGGGTGGGTTTCCTGAAGCTGATCACCAGCACGGAGACCAACCAGTGGGGCGGCTGGAAGCAGCCCGAGTGCGAGGTATGGGCGGGTGCCTTGAATCATGCCGACCTCAACGCCCTCAAGCGGCGAGTGTTCGAGACGCCATGGCGCGAGCCGAACCGGGTCCAGCTCTTGGTGATGGATCAGGAAGAGGCGTTCTTCCGCATGTGGATGATCCGAGGCAACGAACTCAGGCAGTTTGCACCGCTGCAGCCGAACGAGGAGGACGAGGGTTTCTACCTGGAGTCGTGAGCTGGGCCAGCGGCGTCCTGCCGGCCTGCTCACGGCCGGCGAGCGGCGAGGACTTGGGGCCGGGCTTCGTGCGCGTCGAGGCTGGACGGCACACCGTGTCCCCGACACGAACGACCGCATTGACGGAACCCCCGGGCAAGGACGACTCGTGCATCCTCCCACCCTGCCTGATCGCTACCTCTGCTGCGGAGTAGATCATTTGGCGGAGTTGCCTGGGGGCTGATCAAGCGTCGGGACAAGTTATTGATCACAGCCGTCCACGACCAGCGCGAGCACCCCGGCAGACGGGCGCACCAGCCCCTCGGTCTGCGACTTCGAGTCGGCGGAGGCTCACTGAACCACCGGGCGCCCGAGTCAGCCTCGTCTGGATACTGAGGGCATGACGTTTCTCGTCTTCATGACCTTGCCCGGACTGGTCATCCTGCTGACCGCCCTGGCCTTCGTCGATCAGGTTTTGTTGCGTGCGGGCAGGGCCGGCGTCCTTCCGTGGCGCAACGGAGCACGTCAGGGCCAGATATCGGCGACCGGGTTCGAGCAACTGCACGCGAGCCTCTCGCCTGGCAAGCAGAACGAGCTCAAGGAGCGCCAGTCGGCACTCCTGATGCGCGACGACGAGGACGACGGGGCGCCACCGAACCGGACAACGGTGGATCTGGACGGAGGGACCGCGGTGGTCCGGATGCCACCGGCCGCCCGGTAGGACCTTCGACGGCACGTACTCAAGGTTTGCTGTCACACCACCACCGGCACCACGCCGACGAAAACGCCCCCTTGCCCACCACCACCCCGCCGGGGTGCTGAGCGTGCGGCGTGGTCGGCGCCGGGGCGTGCTCTGGTCGGGGGCCGTGGGCGACGGCGCCCTCCCGGACACCGTCCTGGAGCTTGACGGCCAGCTCGGCGGCGGCCTCGAACGCCCGGCGGTTCAGCTCCAGCGTCGCGACGTCAGTCGTCCGCTCCTGGCCGCGGCCGGCCTTCCGGTCCGTGCGGGATGGCCGCGGGCGGGGCCTCGGGGCGGCGGGCACGGCGGCGGTGTGCCCCGGTTGCGAGAGCCCAGACGGTCCGAACGGCACACCGCGTGAACCCGGGCGGTCAACGCGCCGGAGGCGAGGCGGCCCGCTCGTACGGCGCGGCGGCCCGGTAGCGGGTTCAGCCCGGCCTCGACCAGATCACCCTGGCGGTGAAACGCCGGCTCAACCAGACCCAGTACCGCCCGCAGCTGGTCGACGGCTGCCTCGCCGGCGCCGGCCTGATCCTCGATCCGGCCTGTTGACGGATGCGGTGGCCCTTGTGCCCGACGCTGGCTGCGGCAGGTATGGCAGCATCACCGTCATGTCTTTGCTGACCTGGGACTACGACGGTGATCTGTACTGCGCTCTGACCACCGAGACTGGTGCGGGCGAGGGCCGGACCATTCATTTCGAGCTCAGCGAGGCCCGCATGGTTCCGGGCGGAGCCCCTTCCACTCCTGTGTCACCCGCTGCCGGGCCGGCCGCCGTGACGGTGGTTGTCTACGCCCCCGAGGAGGAAAAGCCGGCAGAGGTCTTCTTCGACGACACACAGACTCTGCCGTTCGCCGTCTTGCAGCACTTCGTGGCGACCGTCACTTCGCGGTTGGCAAAAACAGGAGTTCAACGTCAGTAGCTCGGCCCCAGAAGCCGAAGCCCTGGTCGAACGGGCCCGCCGCTTCTCCACAACCGTCACGACAGCCCCACCGAAGCTTTCTCGAACGAATGCTCTCGTGAGGTCACTCGGAACAATGGATCCCGCGAGCCGCGATGAGTCTTGCGGCGTCCGGAAGTCGTACCGTCGAACCGGTTACCGAGGAGGACTTCTGATGCGCAGCGTGACCTATTCGATGAACGTCTCACTCGACGGCTACATCGTCGGGCCGGACGGCGACTTCAACTGGACGGAGCCCGACGGAGAGGTCTTTCGCTTCTGGATCGACGAGATTCGAGGGGTCGATGTCCACCTCTTGGGACGACGGCTGTACGAGACGATGCTGTACTGGGAGACCGCCGACCAGAATCCATCACTTGACGAGGCAGAACTCGAGTGGGCCGCGCTTTGGAAGCCGCTCCCCAAGATCGTGTTCTCGACCACGCTGTCAGCGGTGCAAGGCACCGCCCGCCTCGCCTCCGGCGGCCTGGCGGAGGAGATCGAGCGGCTGCGAGCCGAGCCGGGGGAAGGCGACATCGCGATCGGCGGCGCGACTCTCGCCGCCGAGGCGGCCGCGTTGGGCCTGATCGACGAGTACCGGGCCGTGGTCCACCCGGTGCTGGTCGGCGGTGGCATTCCGTTCTTTCCCCGACACGAGCGCCGGGTGGCTCTGGAACTCGTCGAAACCCGCACCTTCAGCTCAAGAGTCGTCTACGTCCGCTACAGCGTGGCGCGTTGACCTGCTCGCCTGCCGAGCCCTGGCAAGAGCGGGCCAGTCAGTGAGGTCTGCTCAGGGAACAGAAGCGATGCGGCGTTCCTCGTTCGAGGGCATCCACGCTTGCGCATGAGCGGCCGGGGCATCGCTTGTACAGGCGCTAATTCGGAAGGGTTTCGAGGAACCTGACCAGGAGGGCGTCGAACTCGGTCGGCGCCTCCATATTGGGGAAGTGCGCGGTGTTCTCCACGGACACCGCGCGCCCGTCGGGTACCGCGCGGACCAGACGCTCGGCCATCGCGATGTGATCGCTCACGTCGAGAGCACCGTTTATTGCCAGGACAGGAACGTCGATGGACGCCGCGCGCCGCCAGGTCTGCGGAACCGGTACACGATGGTCCGGTTCCCCGGCCGTGTGCTTGGAGATCGTCCGGAACGCCATCGCGCGCAGACGGTTCGCAATGTCCGCATCGACATCACCGAGCGAGCGGTGCGGGCCTGCCGCGAAACGCACGTGCCCGTTCAGCCAGCCCTCGATGTCGCCGGCTGCCAGCGCACCGTTCTGCCTCCCGGAGAACCTCCAGGCTCCAGGGATTTTCGAAGTACGGCTCGCTGGTCCCCACACCGCTGACGACCACGGCACGAACCAGTTCCGGATGCTCGAGCGCAGTGTCGACCGCGGTGCCCCCACCCATCGAGACCCCGACGAGCACCGCCGGCCCGACATCGAGATGACGCAGCAGCGCTGCCAGATCGTCGGCCGGGCGGAACGGACGGGTCGCGTTCGAGGAGGCTCCGTGTCCGCGGGCGTCCGGTGCGATGACCCGGTAGTGCGGGGCGAACGCCCGCATCTGTTCGTCCCACATGCTGTGATCGAAGAACCGGCATGAAGCAACACCAGCGGCCGCCCCTCGCCGGCGTCGCGATAGGCGAGGGAGCCGTCGCAGGTCGTGAACGAACGCGTCTCGGAGTTCTCCGCGAAAGCAGACATGACAACCAAGGTGTCATCATCGTCGAAAGTTGGCAACCGAGGTGTCATTCTTGTGGCATGACAGGCACCGACACCCCACTGCCGCCCGACGAACTCGCCGACCGACTGACGGAGGTATTCGCCCTGGTGGGGCCGCTGTACCGGCGGGTGCACCGCAAGGTGGAGCAGGCCGAGCCGATCGAGGGGCTGTCCGTCGGCGTACGCGCGGTGCTGGACATGCTGCGCCGGCACGGGCCCATGACCGTCCCTCAGATGGGCCGCGCCCAGACACTCAGCCGGCAGTTCGTGCAGCGCACGGTCAACGATGCCGCCGCGCAGCATCTGGTCGAGGCCATCCCCAACCCCAGCCACAAGCGGTCCTCGCTGATCCGGCTGACCGCCGACGGCACGGCGGCCATCACCGCGGTACACGCCCGCGAACACGCGGCCTTGCGGAAGGTGAGCGGCAACCTCACGGGCGCGGACGTGGATGCGTGCGTACACGTCCTGACCCGGATGCTCGCGCTCTTCGACGATGTAGACGTGCCCTAGCAGTTCAGGAGCTGTGCCGCGCCGCTTGCAGTGGCTGGTGCAGGCCTGGTGTTGTCGCGGTCGGCGCCAGGTCGACCAGCGCAGGATGTGCTCGACGGGTGTGGGTCGGCGGTCGGTGAGGGGCGTGATCAGGCGTCGTATCTGGGCGAGGCCGGGGTGGATGAGCTGGGAGGGGGACGGTCAGTCTTCCTGTCCGGTGCGTAGGCTTTGCACGGCTTCCCGGTGTCCGCACGGACGATGGGCATGGTGCGGCTGGTCGTCAGCGAGACGGTCACCAGCGCCCGCGAGTACGCCCCCGGCCCGTGCCTGCTGAGCTTGGAGATCCGCGAGGGTGTTGTGGAGGCCACTGTGTGGGACAGCAGCGCCCCGCTCCGGTCGATCTTGGCCGCCGACTCCGACTGCCACACCACCGAACACCGTTCAGAGCGTCATCACCAATCATCAACGGCCCCAGGGCCCCAGCTACCGTCTGAGGGAACGCTTCACCGCCATCGAACGCGATGACACCGACGCGGCCTGAGCCGAGGGCTTCTCACAGGCCCTACTCGTCCAGGAACCGATACTCCCCGCTCGGGGCTCCGATCAGCACGATGCCGTCGCGGACCCGCCACTCACTCATGCCATCGGACTCGAGGCTGACGAGGAACAGGCCGGTGATCAGGTCATTGTCGTCGTCGGAAGCTGGGACCCGCGCCACGCGGTGCAGTTGATCCAGGAACCAGTCGGCGGACTGCGCGTGCATCTCGGCCCCGAAGAAGACCCAATTGGTGAAGTTGTACTGCCTCGCGGGAAAGGCCCAGCCCCCGCCATACGTCCGATCGGGATCGTCCGCTCCGACTATCTCCTTGACTTGAACGAGCTGCCGGTCATCGCACTCCAGCCAGCCCCTGATCCGGACAAACACGCCCACGACGACCGCCCCCGTACTCCAGGCGCCGCTCGCTGGGCGCCGACTCGACGTCGTCGCACCGTAGGCGAGGTCGGATCGTTCCAGCAAAGCTTTATGGACCTCCATGCAGTGGTCAGATCCCAGACCAGAGCTGAGCACATGCATCTGCACTTGGCTGCGAAACGCCCGCTGATCGTCTGCACGAGCTGACTGGTTCACCCTCGTATTACTTGGGATCCTCGCTCTCCCAGGGGTGGACGAAGAGACCAGGCCGGACGCCCCACGCGTCGCGCACAGTGATCAGTCCGGACTCGTCCGTGACGTCAGCGGACCTCAACATGGCGACCGAGGCCTCATGACCCAGTCTGGTGCTGACCTGGGGTACCGCGCCGAGTGCGCCGCCGTCGACGGCGAGGCTAGCGGTGACGCCCACCGGGACAGGCCGTGCCGTCAGGGTGAACGAAACTGACTGGCCCTCGTCACAGAGACCTCGTTGGGAACTGACTGATCATCGGGGCACCGGGAGGTATCCCGAAGTGGTCTTGGATGTGGCTCTTCCCGCCGCTGACGACGATGGTGATGTCCGGGGACATCAGGTCTCTCTCGGTCGATCGACTCGTCGCGCCGGCCGGCACGACGCCCGCCGACGCTGCCAACGGCCGCCTTGGCGGGGCGGCGGACCGACCGGGGGCCGGGGCATGTGGGTCACCGGCGGCGGCACCCGATGCGCCATAGATTGGACCAACATGCCAAGCGTCGACGCATAGGAAGTGCTGGTGGAAGACCCACCGGCTTCGACCCTGACCGCTGCCGCTGCCGCGATGTCTTCCACGACGCCGTCATCCTCGCCTCGATCAGACTCTGGCCGCAGCCCGACGGGACGGCCCCGCCGAATCCCATCACTCCCGGCTGCTTTTCCTGGGCATGACATAGAACGGTTCGCGCCGGGCACACGGCTGACCAAGAGACAACCAAAGAGGGCTAAAGAGTGTTGAGCCCGATCGTCATCAGCGCGGGAGCAACTATGACAAGTTACGGCGGGTCTTCCACCGCACCCACTCGTTCTCGCACCAACGGCCTGGCGATCGCCGGTCTGTGCTGCGGCATCGTCGGACTTTTCCTGCTGAACATCATTCTGGGCCCGCTGGCCGTCGTGTTCGGCGCCGTCGGACTGCGGCAGTCGGCTGCCAAGGGCGGGGCGGGCATGGCGAAGGCCGGCATCGTTCTGGGCATAGTCGACGTCGTCCTGTGGCTCGTGCTGCTCGCCGTCGCCGCCAACACCGGCGGCTTCAGTTGGCACGTGGGCGGCTGACCGGCCCGAGGTGCCCCCATATGTGCGGCCCGCTGCACCGGCGGGCCGTACAGGTGTACCCACCACGATCTCCGATATCAGTGGGGCTGCCGACCACCGGAGGGTACGGGCGCGGCCCAACTCGGGGCAGGCGCCAGCGGCTCGACGAGGGCACTCCCTCGGCGACCGCCCGAGCGCCGATTCAGGGCAGCGCCGCAATGGAAGCCGCGCGTGGTGGGGGGTGCACACGGAGTCCTGCGGGAACTGCGGGACGCGTGCGCTGTCAGTTCCGCGTCCGTACGCGCCGACGCTCTTCGGTGGCGCCGTCGACTTGCACGGCGCTTCCGGGGAGCGCCAAGTGGGCCGGTGGAGATGCGCTTACGGTCCTTGCCCGGACGGGAAACGGCGACGACGGAGCGAAGAGGATCTGCAACCCGTTGCGGACACGCCTGCCCGTTTCTGCCCGGGTGGCGCGGTTCCCGTGGACCAGAGGACAGCACGCCCCGTGTCGGCGTCGGTGACACGGATGACGAGGTCGACCCGCGACCCGAAGGCCGGGCCGAGCGCAACCCCCCGGGGCGCGGCCTCCGGGAGAAGACCTACTGCGGCGGCGTGGGCGTGTCGTGGGTGCGGTACATCGCCTGTACGTCCAGCTCCAGTTGGACGGTCGGACCGACGACGGCGATGCCGCGGGCCAGCATGGAGCGCCAGTTGAGGGTGAAGTCCTCCCGATGGAGTTCCGCCTTCGCGAGAGCCGCGCAGCGCAGCTCCTGTTCGTAGCCTCCGTTGACCATCCCGAGGTAGGTCGTGTCGAGGCCGACGGAGCGGCTGGTGCCGTGCATGGTGAGTGTGCCGTGCAGGGTCCACTTGGAGCCGCCGCGGTGGGCGAAACGGGTGCTGGTGAAGTCGATGTACGGGTAGCGTTCGACGTCCAGGAAGTCGGCGGAACGCAGGTGGTTGTCGCGGGTGTTGTTGCCCGTGGTGACGCTGGAGGCGTCGATGCGCACCGAGACACTTGAGTCGGCCATGTTCGGTGCGATGCGGATGCCGCCCTGGAAGCGGGTGAACCGCCCGTGGACATGGGCCATGCCCACGTGCTTGGCGATGAACCGGATAGCGGTGTGCGGGGGGTCGAACAGCCAGGTTCCGGCTGTCGGAAGTTCCATCTGGCGGGCCGGCTGGAGCGCGACGCGCACCGGGGGCAGAGCCACCCCGGCGGCGATGTCGAGGGTCTCGCGGGCAGGTGACAGGCCCTCGGCCGCGATCATCACGCTGTAGGAGCCCGGCGGCAGCGTCGCTATGAAGTAGCCGTGGGGGTCCGTGGTGCCGCGCGTCACGACCCTGTGGCTGTCCAGCGCGGTCACAGTGATCTCGGCTCCGCCCATGGGCTGCTCGATCGGATCGACGACCTCGAAGCCGAACGCACCGGCACCGGGCGGCAGGGGGACCGAGATGCTCGGCCCGGCACCGTGGGAACGCCGACGTCGGAGCAGCCCGAGAGCCATGGATTCACCCTTCTTCACCTGCGTCACCGTCACGCGATCCGCTCAGACGATTACGTTCGCGGTCGCCAAGAATCGTCGGCGACGGGAAGACGGACGCGGGGCCAGTAGTTTCCGTAGAAGATCATAAAGCCCCTCAGGCGCAGGCGACTCACCGCGACCTCAATGCTGCCCGCCTCCCCTGCCGGTGGACGTCGGATCACATATCAGGACATCGACCGGCCATATCGCCACACCTCGACAGCGATGCTTTGCAGCAATGCTGTGGTGAAGTAACGGAAAGGGACCGTGATATTCACAACCGCTCTGCGGCTTCACCACGGACCTGACACAGACAGCAGGCGACGCGCCCCGACCGCGGGCTCGGGAGAGCTGCGTACCTACTGCTCGCGCCGGCGCCGCGGACCGGACGGACACGGCAGCGGTGATCACCCGTCCAGGCATCGACACGCACTTTCGCGGAGACATGTGGTGGCCAGGCCGGTAGAGACGTCACCGGTGGTCGGTTCGTGCGGGGACGCGGCTGCTACTTGCGGAAGGGGGCGTGGCAGCGGCGTGTCCTGCCGACGGCCCGGGATGACCGGGTGGAGCGGAGGACTGCCCGCCCGGTCGCGTGGTGGGCCGGGTACGGGCCGAGGGCAGGCAGGCCGCGGCCAGTCCACCGAGCATCAGCAGGCTGCCGAGCGCGGCGGTCGCGGTGAGGTGTTCGTGCAGGACGAAGACGCCGAGGAAGGACGCCGCGAGGGGTTCGGCGAGGCTGAGGGTGCCCACGGCCACCGCGCTGGTGGAGGTGATGCCGATGGAGAACAGGCCGTACGGCAGGGCGGTGGTGGCCAACCCGAGCCAGGAGATGAGGCCGAGGGTGGCGGGTTGCCCGAGCGCGGCGCTGCCCGCGGCCATCCATGGCACTAGCGGAACGGCGCCGAGCAGCAGAGAGAGGGCGGACACCGTCGGCAGGTGGACGTCCGGGTGGTCGGTAGCCAGTTGCTTGGCGTACACGGTGTAGACCCCGTAGCAGACACCCGAGACGGTGGCGGCCAGTAGTCCGGAGGCGTCGACACCGGTTCCAGTGGGGGCCATCAGCAGGGCGCAGCCGGTCACGGCGGCGGCGGTGGAGACCATCCATGTCCGGGTGAGGTGTTCACCGCATACGGCCCAGGCGATCAGGCCGGTGGCGACGGGGGCGGTGCCCAGGGCGACGACGGTGGCCAGCGCGGCGCCGGTGCGGGCGGTCGAGTAGAGGAACGCCGCCTGGTAGACGCCCGTGGCGATGGCGCAGACCAGCACCGGCCGGGCCAGACCGTGTCGCAGCGCGGGGAGCAGGGCGGGCAGGTGGCGACGGGCGCAGGCGGCCAGAACCGTGCCGCCGACGACCAGCCGCCAGCCGCCGAGGGCGACCGGGCCCATGGAGGTGCCGACCAGGGCCTGCGCGGGTCCGACGGTGCCCCACAACAGCGCGGCCCCGAGGATCAGCCCGGCACCGTTGGAGAAACCTCGCTTTTGTTGCCTCATGTCGGCACACGCTAGACAAAGATTCGCTTTGAAGGATCGAATAGCGCACACCATAAGGCAGAGGGGAAGAAGTGTGGAACTTGATGCGGTGGACAGGGCTCTTCTGCGGGAACTGCAGAACGATGCACGGCAGACCAACCGGGACCTCGCCGCGAAGACAGGTGTCTCGCCGTCGACGTCACTGGAGCGGGTGCGGCTGCTGCGGGAGCGCGGTCTGATCACCGGCTATCACGCCGCCCTGGACCTGGAGGCGGCCGGACGGCCCGTACAGGCGCTGATCTCGGTACGGATCCGTCCTCCGGCCCGGCCGGTCATCGAGGGGTTCCGGGAGTGGGCGCAGCGACTGCCGGAAGTCATCGCCATGTTCGTCACCTCCGGCGCCTACGACTTCCTTCTGCACATCGCGGTGCCGGACGTGAACGGGGTCTACGCCTTCGTCATCGACCGGCTCACCGAACGGCGGGAGGTGGCCGACGTCCAGACGACCATGGCGTACGAACACGTCCAGTCACGCGTCATCGAACCGGCTACCGCCCCCGAACAGACCCGCCCTACCCGACGACACCGCTGAAGTCACGGGGCTGATCGTCGCGGCACCGTGCAGCCCTCTCCTCAGTCGGCCGGCTGGGCGTCGATCAGCTGACGCGCGCCCGGGCCGGCCGGCAGGAACGGCATCACGTTCTCCGGGCGGAGCGGGTTCGGCGAAACCGGTGAGACCGGGTTTCAGGTCGTGCCGTCGGAGAGGGGAGGTCGTGCAGGTTGCCGGGGCAGGTGTGCGGACGTGGTGGATGGTCGTAGGAGGAACGTCGGCGGGGAGGCAGGCAGCGCTGGAGTTGCCGGCGCAGCGGGAGGTGCGTCCCAGCCCGACGCACCCTTCAGCCGCTCGCGCCGTGGTGACGGTGAGCGGCTCTCCGGGCAGCCTCACCGCCTTGCCCCGGACCGCCGGGGAGGGGCCCGGCGGCGCGGGGCCGAGCTCTGGCCGGTGCCGGCCTGGGAGCCGCCCGGCGGGGAACTCGCCGCGCGCCGCACTCCGGCCGCGGCGATCACGATCGACGTTTGGGCAGGCCGTTCGAAGCCTGAGCTCTTCAGGTACGGCCGTCCGGCTGCTGTGGACACCGCTGCGGTGCCGTCCATACAGCGGGCGCCAAGGTCAGGCCGCCACGGGGTGTTCTCGGCGTCGAGCGCGCCGCCGATGGCCTCGGCGTAGTCGCGGGCGCCCGTCCGGCCAGAGCGGCGCCGCGGGGCGAGTCGCCGTGGTGCTGGACACGGTGGGGCTCGCGGCGTACCGCGTTACTGCGACCGCGGCCGCCATTCGAAGAGCAGGATGGTCGCGTCGTCCCGCAGTTGGTTGCGCTGGTAGTCGAGGATGGCGTGGATGAGCAGTCGCAGTACCTCGGCCGGGCGCTGACCTGCGGCGTTGGAGTGGATGATGAATTCGGTGAACCGGTCGAGCCCGAACTCCGCACCATGCGCGTCCCTGGCCTCCACCACACCGTCGGTGTAGAGAAGAACGCAGTCGCCCGGTTCCAGTTTCGTCTCGTGGATCTGCCGGGCCGCCGGGGCGAGTGGGCCGACAAGGCCGAGCGGCGGCTGCGGGGCACTGTCGAGCGCCCCGCAGAGCACCCGCTCGTCACGGATCAGCAGCGGTGGGGGATGACCGCAGTTGACCCAGTGCAGCACCCCGGTCTCAGCATCGAGCCGACACAGCACACCGGTGCAGAAGTGGTCGGGCAGCCACTGGGCGAGCGCCTGGTCGACGGAGCCGACGATGTCGGCCAGCTCACCACCGCCGCGGCGGGTGTTGCGGGCCGCCGCCATGGCGACCGACGTGGTCAGGCCGGCGGTCAGATCGTGGCCCATGCCGTCGAGGATCATGGTGTGCAGCACGTTCTTGACCACCGAGTGGTCGAAGGCGTCGCCGGCGATGTCGTACGCCGGTTCCAGGACCGCGGTCGAGACGCACCTGCTGCTGCCGATGGTGCGCGGCGGCAGGAAGGCCCGCAGCATCTCGGCGGGCAACCGCATGGGAGCGGTGCGGGTGCGGGCTGCGAGCCAGTCGCTGTAAGTACGCTTGGAAGTGATCAGCATGGCGAACAGATGGGCCAGCATCCGACTGCGACGCATCAGCGGCCCGTCGAGCGAGGCGGCACGCACCGCGAGCACGCCCAGCCGCTCCGCACCGTCCACAAGAGGCATCCAGACGATCAAGCCGTCCCCTGCATCGTCCACCCGCGAGGAGACCGTACGGTACGCCCATCCGGCCGACGAGTGGTCCACCGAAAGCGGCTCCAAGGCTTCGTCGAGTGGGACGAGCAGCCGTTGTTGCAGGTCGGCGAGGTAGATCAGTGCGGTGTCCAGGCCGAGGGCCGAGGCGCATCGATCGGCCAGGACGGGCAGTTCGACCGGCAGGGCCGTTTGCGCCTCGGTGATCAGCTGTTCGAGCCGGCTCTCCTCGACGGCGGGGTCGTGAGCGGAGGGCTCGCGCGGTGGGCCCGACACGGGGATCACTCCTTCCATGCCCGTTCTCACACTGATCCTGTCCTCCACGCCCAGCCGCTGCCACCGCTCCACGCTCCCCCGGTCCGCGGCCGGTGGGCCGTCCCGCCATAGGTGCACTCGGCGTCCGGCATCGGCCGCGACCAGTGGTACACCTCCTCGAACAGCTTCTCCCCGGGCGGCTTCGATCGCCGTGGTGAGCAGCTCGTTCATGTGAAGCTCGTGCACAGCGGTTGGTCTTACGGTCTTGATGCATCCGTCAGGGGCTGCGCGTCCACCTCGGTCTGCTTCGACGCGGCGGAAGCCATCTGTGCCGAGCCGCCGCCACGGCTGAGGTGCACACCGAACGCGGATGTCACCAGGCCCAGTACGGCGGCGACGCACCAGACGACCCGGAAGTCGTGGAGGGACGCGGCACCGACGTGGGAGCCGACCACAGCGACCAGGACCGCGACGCCGACCGAGGTGGAGATCTGACGGACGGAGTTGACCAGCGCCGACCCGGTCGCCGCACGGTGCCCTGGAACGGCGTGCACACCGGCGGCCACCAGAGTGCCCAGGGCCAGACCGACACCCGCACCCGTCAACAACTGGCTGGGCAGCATGCCACGCCAGTAGTCCGGGGTGACGGATGCGAAGTACGCGAACCACACCATGCCGCCGGCGAACAGCAAGCCGCCCGTGGCGACCAGCGGACCGTGTCCGAAGCGCTGCGCGGCGCGGGCGGTCAGAAGGGTGACGATCGGTACGAGGGCGGGACCGGGGACCAGGGCGAGACCGGTGCGCAGTGCACTCCAGTGCCAGAGTTCCTGGCACCACAGCACATTCGACAGCAGCATGATCGCGAAGGCGACGCCGAACACGAAGCTGCCCGCGTTCGCCGCTCCGAAGCGCGGCAGCCGTAGCAGGTCCAGCTCGAACAGCGGCCGGGGGTGTCGCAGGGACCTGAGGACGAACGCGGCGCCGCTGATCACGGCAACGGCCAGGAGCAGTACGGTCCTGCCGCTCGTCCAACCCCAGTCCGACGCCTGGACCAGTGCCCCGGACAACGCAGTGACCGAGGTGACGACCAACAGGGCGCCGAGGAGGTCGGGCAGCGGGCCGGCCTCCCGTGCGGCCGGCTTCGGCAGGACCGATCGGCCGGCGACGAGCGCCGCGATCCCGATGGGCAGATTGACGGCGAACACCCACCTCCAGTCCACCTCGGTCAGGAGACCGCCGGCGACGGGTCCCGCGGCCGCGGCGAGTCCGCCGACCGCAGCCCAGCTCCGGGTGGCATGGGTACGACGCTCGGCCGGCACGGTCGCCAGCAGCAGGGCCAGGGACGTGGGAATCTGGGCGGCCGCCCCGACGGCTTGCACGATCCGGGCCACGACGAGGGTCTCCAGGTTCGGGGCGAGGGCGCAGCCCAGCGACGCGAGGGTGAAGACGCCGATTCCGGTGAGGAAGACCGGCCGCTGGCCTATGCGGTCACCGACGCGCCCGGCCACCACCAGCAACGCGGCGAAGGTGATCGCGTAGGCATTCAGGACCCAGGACAGCGAACCGAGGCTCGCGCCCCCGCCGCCCCCACCGGAGAAGGTCTCTCCCATCGCCGGAAGTGCGACGTTGACGATCAGCAGATCAAGGTTGGTCATGAAAACGGCCACCAGGACAACGATGACGGCCGTTCGAGAGTGCTTTGAAAATCCAAGCATTGCAGCCATGGCGCAAGCCAAGCACAGGCCGGTTTGGAAATCAAACCACTTGGGGGGACAATGGGGTCATGACCACGCGCATCGACCCCCAGGACATGCCCGGCCGGCCCTGCTCGCTCGCTGCCGCTTTGCAGGTCATCGGCGACCGATGGGCCTTGCCGGCGATCCGCGAGGTCATGCTCGGCAACCACCGGTTCCGACAGATCGCCAGGAACACCGGGGCCCCCACGGACCGGCTGGCGGCGCGCCTGAAGGCGCTGGTGGAAAGCGGCATCCTCGAACGGCGCCCGCTTCCGGACGGCACACACCACAACGGCTACTACCTGACAGAGGCCGGGCGCGATCTGGGAAACATCACCCGCGAGCTCATCGGCTGGGGTGACCGCTGGGCCGTCACCACTCCGCCCAGCCGGATCCGTCACCGAGACCACGAACTCGTCACGCACACGGTCTGCGAGACCTGTGGTGAGCAGGTCCATGGCGAGGACATCCACCGGGAGGAGCTCACCCCCGGCTGGGACCAGTCCGGCCCGGTGCAAGCCCCGTAGACCGTGCGGCGGTCGTCGGTCCCGCCCCGGAACGGGGCGCGTGACCTCGGTGCGGTCGGTCGTCGGCCGGAAGTCTCGCGGATCTCCCGGTGGCTTCCCAGGAGCCGGGCGGGTGGTGGCATGGGAGACGCAGGGTGGCGGCACGTCGACGGCCGATGACCGACTCTCTCCCCCGGAACGGCGCCGGGGAAGGGTGCAGATCGAACCACGCCGAGGCGAACATCGCCACGGCGGGTGGTTGACTGGCGTCCCGGTACCTCGCCACCTGGATGATCGCCCGGGCGCTCGGGGAAACGGCCGCACGCGACGCCCTGACTACGTGGCTCCGGTCGGCGAAAACCAGGAGACCAGACCCCCGAACGCGCTCTGCGCGCCATCCACACGGGCGAGGCCGCATTGCACTGACGCCGCCGCCCCTGCCCGTAGATTTCGGTGGGTAAGGCGCTTTCCCCTCCGCACCCGTCGACGAACTGCCTGTCGACCGCCTCATCCATCAGCCTTGAGCCCGCGGCTGTCCGCGGTCGCCGCACCTCTGGAGACACAGATGCACGAACTACTAGCCGAGGCAGTCGAAGCCCACGGCGGGATCACACGTTGGCGTGAGTTGACCCAAGCGCGTGCCACCCTGGTCAGCGGCGGTCATCTGTTCGCCGTAAAGGGCTTGCCACAGGATCCCGCGCCGCGCGAGATGACCATTCTTCTCCACGAGGAGCACGCCTCGGTCAGGCCCTTCGGGGCCCCCGACCAGAAGACCGACTTCACGCCCGGACGCGTGAGCATCGACAAGCTCGACGGGCGCGTGGTGGCCGAACGCCAGGACCCACGATCATCCTTCAGCGGCCATACTCTGCAGACCCCCTGGGACCCGCTGGATCGCGCGTACTTCAACGGCTACGCCCTGTGGACCTACCTCACAACCCCGTTCCTGCTGGCCATGCCCGGTTTCACAGTTACCGAGATCGAGCCGTGGCGGGAAGGAGACGAACTCTGGCGAGGACTGCGAGCCACGTTTCCACCCGAGATCGCCAGCCACAGCACTCACCAGGACTTCTACTTCGGCCACGACCGGTTGCTGCGCCGACACGACTATCACGTCGACGTCGCAGGCGGATTCGCCGCCGCACAGTACGTCTACGACTGCGTGGAAGCGGACGGCATCGTGCTGCCCACCAAGCGCCGGGCCTACCGCCGCGATGCTGATGGCCGTCCCGTCCTCGATCAGGTCATGGTCTCGATCGACCTCGACGATCTGCACTTCAGCTGACCCCAGGAGCTCAACACCTGCTCGGTGAGATGACGCGGACTGATGAGCCAAGGGACGTGCGAGCA
The DNA here is from genome assembly GCF_000716535.1 of Streptomyces flaveolus. Classification (GTDB taxonomy): domain Bacteria; phylum Actinomycetota; class Actinomycetes; order Streptomycetales; family Streptomycetaceae; genus Streptomyces; species Streptomyces flaveolus_A. The sequence goes on from NZ_JNWV01000024.1 coordinate 87,900, forward strand.
CAGACTGGTCTGAGGTCATCGCTCGCGAAGAGGAAACCTGTGGGTGTAGCTGCGTCTCGGGTCAGCCGATCTGGGGTGTTGCGATGACTGTGACCACCTCGGGGCGTTGTTATGGGCGGCGCTCTGTCGGGATATTTGCTGGTCGCCGCTTGTTGATGGTGGTCATACTGCCGCGATGGATCCAGTGACTCTCGAGACCGACCGTCTGGTGCTGCGGGCCTTCACACCTGCCGACGTGGATGCGGTGTACGAAGCCTGCCAGGACGAGGACATCCAGTTCTACACCCCGGTGCCGGTGCCGTACCGGCGTGCGGACGCGGAGAAGCTCGTCGGCGAGAAGCTGCCCGCTCAGTGGGCCGAGGACAAGGACTACACCCTCGGCGCGTTCCGCAAGGACACCGGCGCCCTGGTCGGCTCGTACTGCCTGACCCTCGTCAGCCGCGGCGTCTGGGAGCTCGGTTACTGGGCGGTCAAGGAACAGCGCGGACGCGGGTACTCGGTGGAAGCCGCTCGGACCCTGTGCGACTGGGGCTGGGCCACCCTCGATGTCCACCGCATCGAGTGGTGGGCCATGGCCGGGAACACCGGATCTCGTGCCGTCGCCGAGAAACTCGGCTTCACCGTCGAAGGGACACTGCGCCATCGCGGCATCGCCAACGATGGCAAGCCGCACGACTGGTGGGTGGGCGGACTGCTGAGGCCCTGACGCTCGGGCCTGTGCTCGGCCGGCCACGTTCGCTCCTGCGCGGGCAAGTTCCCAGCTCGGACAGCCCCCACAGAAGGGCCACACCTATTGATCACCGGCGGGCAATCCTGATCTGGCACTGGCCGCACAGGTTCTTCGCATGTGACCAAGACGAAGTCGCCCCGTGCTGCCTTGACCCATCCTGCCTTCTGCAGCGCATCACATGCACAACTCAGCTGTCTGGCCGAAGAGTTGGTCCAGCTGCGGCTCGCCCGGCGCGGGTCGGAGCCTAGTGAGCGGCGTGGGGCGGGGCAGCCGCGGGAGGCCGGTGCCGACCCGAAGCACGACCTGGTCTTCACCGACCCCCTGCTCGTCACCCCCGGTCCGCCTACGCACCAGGGTGGAACCCGGCGTACCCGTCGCCGCATACCAGGTGCGGGTCCCCTGGCCGGTGGCCGACATGGTGCCGGCCACCGTCTGGCGCAAGGGCTGCGGTTCGGCTGACTGGAGATTGGCGTGGCGTCAGGCGGTCGGGCTGCCCGCGACCCACTGCTCCCACGGCATGTTCCAGTCGCTGAGGCCGTTGTCCGGGGCCAGCCTGGTCTTGTCGTCGGAGTTCTTGACGATCACGACGTCGCCGATCATCGACTGGTCGAAGAACCACGCGGCGGGCTGTTTGCCGTCGCCGCCGTCCCTGTCGTCCTTCAGGCCCACGCAACCGTGGCTGGTGTTCACCTTGCCGAAGACCGAGTCGGCAGCCCAGTAGTTGCCGTGGATGAACGTGCCCGAGTCGGTCAGGCGCATGGCGTGCGGTACGGCCTTGATGTCGTACGAGGGCTTGCCGTCCTTCTCCGTGAGGCCGACGCTCGCACCGTTCATATGGACATGCTCGAACTTCTCGGAGATCACCATCTGACCGTTGTACGTCGGGTGCTCGGTGCTGCCGGACGAGATCGGGATGGTCTTGATCGTCTTGCCGTCCCGTACGACGGTCATCTGCTTGGTCTTGGCGTCGACCGTGCTGATCTGGCTCCGGCCGATCTTGAACGTGACCGTCTTCTGGATGCCGTGGCGGTTGAGCGTGACGGTGACGGTGGAGCGGGGCTTCCAGTACTTCTCGGGGCGGAAGTCCAGGCGGTGGGCGTTGAGCCAGTGCCCGACGACCTGCTGGCCGCTGCTGGAGCTGACGTGGATCTCCGACTCCACGGCGGCCTTGTCGCTGTCCCCGATCGCCTTGTCGAAGTTGACCGTCACTGGCATGCCCACGCCGACGGTCGAGCCGTCTTGAGGAGAGAGGTGCCCGATGAAGTCGTTCGGGGAGACCGTGGTGATCGTGGCGTTACCGGTGACGGAGCGACCCTTGGCGTCCTCGGCCTCTGCGGTGATCTGATACCGGGTGGCACGCTCCAGCCGGCCGTTCGGCTTCCAGGAAGTACCGTCCGCGGACAGAGCGCCCGGGGTCTCGGCACCGGTCGCGATGGCGGTCATGGTCACCTTGGTGAGCTTGCCCTTGCTGACGGTCACACTGACCGGACCGTTGATCGCGACACCGTAGGCGCCTTGCCCCGGCGTGATGTCTATTCGCGCGTCTGAAGCTTCCTGGGTGCCTGCCTGACTGGCCGACGCCTGCGGTTTCGGCTGGTTCCCGGCGTCGTTGCCGCTGGCGGCGGCGTTGCTTGTACCCGCGAGGGCCGTGACTGCGAGTACGCCGCCGAGTACGCCGGTCGTAGCCACCAGGCCGGTGCGACTTGTGAACAGCGTGATCAAGCGCTTCTCCATGTCACTGGTCTGTGCATTCCTGCGCTGATCGCCGAGGGGGTGCAACCAGCCATGCCATCACTTATAGGCATACCGATACCCAAAAACAGGCAAATTGTGGTGAAGACCACGCATTGTCGCGGCCCCGATCGGGACGCTTACGGGCGTCACGCTGAGGTCACCGGCGCCCGGTGCAACGGCACCGGACCGATGACATTCCGCCTGCGCGAGAGCCTGATCGCCGACCTCCGCACCGGCTGACCCGCACCGAACGGCGCTACACCGCGGCCTTCTCCGCCTGGCCCGGTGCCTCCTCGTCGGCGTTCAGGCACTCAGCCAGGCAACGCGTCCGGGAGAGCCGGAGGACACCGTAGGTGAGCAGGCCGAAGCCGAGCAGGGCCGACGGGATCCACGGCCCCGTGCGGGGCTGCTCGGCGTAGAGCGTCACTCCCAGCACGACACCGGTCACGGCGTCGGTGAGGGTCAGAGCGGGCTGTGAGCCGATGAGCGGTCCGGCCTGCATCGCGGCGCCCAGCAGGAAAAGGGAGGTACCGCCGATCACCGCGAAGCCGTACGTCTGCCAGGACAGGAGGAACGCCACGAGTCCCTGATCGCCCAGGACGTCCATGGCCGTCTTCATCAGTGCCGCGGCGAGCGCGTTGCCGAGAGCAGCGCCGGCGGCCAGGGCGGCCGCCCGCGTCAGGCCGAAGGGCCGACGCAGGGCGGAGAGCACGAGTGCCGTTCCGATGGCGCCGATGACGACGAGGGTCGGCAGCCACCAGACCACCGGTACCCGCTCACGTCCCCCGGAAGGCGCGAGCGAGAGCAGGAAGACGGCGAGCCCGACGGCGATGTACGCCACCGAGGCCCAGGACCTGCGTGATCGACGCACGTGGAAGACCATCCCGCCGATCACGAGCGCCAGTGGCAGTTCCAGGATGAAGACCGGCTGCACGACGGCCAGCGAACCGGAGGCCAGCGCCAGTGCCTGGAGGATCGCCGACAGCGTCACACCGGCTATGCCCGCGAGCCAGACCGGCGTCCGCAACAGGTCGGCCAGCAGCCCGATACGCAATGACGTCGACGCGGGCACGGTCAGCGCCGCACGCCGCTGCAGCACCGTTCCCAGCGCATTGCTGCAGGCCGCGAGAACGGCGAGAACGACGGAAAGGATCATGGCCGCTGCTCTCCTTACCAGCCCCGGGGTACCGTCCACCGCTGTGGCTGAGAACAACCAACGCAGTCGGCATGGCATTCCGCGGGCGTTCTGTTCCGTACCGTGCCATCGCGGAATCTCCGGCGTCACCCGTTCGGCCAGGTCGGCGGGCTCGGCGTGCCGGGACATGTACTTCTCGACGTACGTGCGCACGGGCGCTCGGCGACGACGCGCTTGCCCGCCGCCCGTGCGTCGGTCGGGGCGTCGTGCACCAGCCGGGGCGCGCTGGCCCGTCCGGTGAGTTTCCCGGCGACCCCGGTGGGGGGATCGAAGATCGGCTGGTCGCCATGATCGTGGTGGTCGTGACGCCGGTCCTGCCGTCGGCCTCGACCTCGTGACGCTGCCGGTCCGGCACGTGCTGAACGGCGGGCGTGGCCGGGTCCGTCACCGCGACTCCTTGGTGGTCGGGGCGGGCTTCGTGGCGGCGGGCTGTGCGGGCACGGGGAGGCGTGGCCGTGCGGGCGACGGTCTGCCCGGCTCGGCCTACGGGTGGCGGGTGAGCCGCCGCCCGCATCTCCGCGATCCGGCGGAGGCATCCCGGGAGCCCGCGGTCGGTGCGATGTCCAGCTCGGGCGTGGAGGTGGCGCGGTGTCCGGGCAAGCGAGGCGCCCGTGGGCGCGGGGCTCGGCACCCGCCTGATGCCGCGGCCCGGCCGGCACGGCTGCATGGGCCGCCGAGCCTCGCCGACCGGGACGACGACACCGATCGCCGCGACCGGCCGGGCGTTCCTCCCCCGTACGGGGACGGCGATGCCCGTCACCCGAGCGTCGATGAACCCGTCACCCCCGGCGTAATGCCGTCCGGGCATGCACCCACAGGCGGCGCGGGTCGTTCGGTCCGTCGGGTTCGGTCGCTCAGCCTCATCAGCCCTCCGGCGAGCACCTCCTGCGGGGCCCGGGGCTCGGGGTGCGCAGGCAGCACGGTGACGGCCCTGAGCCACGAGCGCGTCGGTCCGTCGAGCACGGTGAGCTGGGTGTGCTGCGGCGCCGACGCGGGGACATCCTCCGGGAGGGGGTGGGTGTGGCGGGCCGGCTGACCTTCATCGGCCGCATGGGCGCCGGCAAGATCCGCGACCAAGCTCCGGTGCGACGGTGGCCCGGGGGGCCGAGCCGCCCGGTGCGGCGATCTCTCTGCCACAGATGAGGGGCTTCGTAGCCCTCGTCGACCACCCTGGGTGCGCTCCCTGTGCACCGCCGTGCTCGGCCCGGACTACCGCACATCGTCGAGATCGGCGAAGTCGCACTACGACCGCTATGTGGAGCGTGCCGTGCGCAAGTACGCGCAACGAGGTGACATCTCCGTCCGGACCGCTCCGACGGTCCACCGCGACACCACAAACCGCTCTCCCCAGCCCCGCCCCGCCCCGTCCTCGGCGTTGACTGCCCCGATGCGAACAACGGGGAGCGCCACGACCTCGCCGTCACCTCGACTGCCCCCATCCTCACCCCAACCGACCCATCGTCGCGTCGCAGCCCACCGCGTCCACCACATCCACCACGTCAGCACCCTCACACCTGGCTGCGACCCGCTGCCCGAGCTCGACGTGCAGTCAGATCGCCATCGGTGACCCCGGCTACGCTTTAGCCAGGAAGCTGAACAGGGACGTACCGAAACTCCGGCCCCTAGGTTTCGCCGCTGCCGCCGGGCAGCGGACGCTCCATCAGCGTGGAAGCCGGCTGGTGAAGGTCTAATATCTGGCCCACGGCACTGTTCAACAACTCCTTGGCCTTCGCCGGCAGATCGGTCTGCCAAGCCGCTTCCAGGAACCGCAGCATGTCGCTGTAGGAGCGGTTGAAGTCGTCCAGGAGTCTCCTCGTGACAATGTCGGGCGCCGATGGGCCCGTTGTTCCCCAGCCACCGGACGGCACGGTGGCCATGGGCCGGCAGCGAGGCATGGGGATCTCGTCGCCGACGAACTCCCACCGGTCCGGGTTCTCGGCGGTCTTGACGAGCTTGTGGCCGTGGTAAATCTCCCGGAAGACATAGAAGTGGGCCAACTCGTGGGCCTCCCCGGGATGGGGATTCTCCGGCGACGCCGAGGTGCCTCGCCCTGTTCCTTGATCACGCCGATCGCGTGGTCGCCCTGGCGGCCGTGATCGGGTGATCGGGTTCCTCGATGCGCGCGTACATGTCCAGGTCGGCGAGGCGGGGGACGCCGCCAGTGGTGGTGAGCAGATTGTCAGCGAGGCCCAGGTGCGACATCTCGTCGAAGGCGATCTCTCGAATGGCGTGGAAGACGCCCTCGTCCTGGCTCGGGTCCTCGATCGACCACAGTCCGCACAAGTAGGGTGGGAGCGTGGCGAGTTCCAGCAGAACGGCTTGCTGCAACGACTCCCTCAATTGGAGAGCCCCCGGACACGAAGTCCGCTTCGACTTCCGTAAGGTTCGTTTCGGTATCGGGCTTCGAATCACAGCCCTTTTCATCGTACGTCGCAGAGCCGCACACTGCCCCGCTCAAGCACAACGCCATGGGTGGCGCAAATCGGCGTGCAGGCGCAGGCTGAAAAGGGGGAAGAAAAACGGTGACGTCATTACGGCAGTGCATTGTTGAGAAGGAAATCAATATGGCCGAGAACATTATGAAGGCGCAACAAAGCGATCTCACTTCGCTGATGGAACGCGCCGCGCGGCGTAATACGACCGTCCCCTTCGAGGGCTACAGCCGGGAGGACGGCAACATCCCGGGGAACATCATGGTGGCGTCGTCCGACGAATGCGTCTACTCGTTCGCCAAGTCCGACATCATGGAACGTGAGCAACTCGGCGAGGACCGGGTCAGGGTGTGGGTGCGGGCGGGAGCCACCGCCTTCCGCCTGAGCCGGATACGCGCCGGTGAGTCCCAGGACTCGTTCACGGTCGCCATGGAGAACATCGCGCCGCCGGCTTCCCCGCGACTGGCGGGGGACCCGATCCCCGCGAGCGGGGCGGTGACCGCCGAGCAGATGGAGCACATCGCCCCTCCGCCGACCGAGGAGCCGGCGGGCGCCCCGCGTTACGCCGGCGGAGACACGGCCCAGGTGACGGTGCCCAGGGTCCTTCCGTCCCTGTCTTCCGTGGGGAGCTGTTGGACGGCCAGTTGCCTGGGCGGCGACATGTTCGCCAACAACTGCGCCCATTTCCTCTCCGACGCCTTCATCCGCGCGGGTTACACGGAACTCGCCATGGCCAACCCGTACATCCACGCTCGGTGCTACACCCCCGCCCGTCGGCCGATCCGGGCGCGGGACATGTGGGCCTGGTTCCAGAACCGAGCCGTGCGCACGAGCCGCACCCCGATGCGCAACACCGGATGGTGGTCCGTCTTCCAGCTCGACGAATCGGTGTACTGGGGTGGCCACGTGCTGCTGCTCGACACCGACACATGGACGTACTACGGGACCGGGAACCACACCACCTGGCAGCAGTACCTCTACCAGTGGTGATCCGTGCAACCGTCTCATGAGGCGCATAGTCAGGCTCACCGTCGAGGACGTGATCCAAGACGGCGGACCATGCAGCTACGGCTCGGGGAGCCAGCCTGACCCGGCACCGCGCCGGTCGCCGCCCTGCTGCTGGAGCACATCGCCGGCCGGGACCACATGAACACCGCCACCCAACCCGGCATCCCGCCGGCTCTTCCCCGACCGCCGCGCCGGTCAGCCGTCCCGCCCCGACCACCTGTGCGCACACCTCAACGTGGGCGGTCGGGTCGGCCGACGGTGAACGCGTCGGTCAGCCGGTGCGGAGACTGCTGGTGTACACGTCCGTACGGTTCTGCGGTGCGCCGGAGTGGGTCTCGGTGAGCACCGCCCGTACTCCCTTGCCGTCCGCCACCAGGCCTTGGTAGTCGCCGAGGAAGTGGCCCCCGGCGAACGGCGCTTGCAGCCAGTCGAAGACGCGCGAGATCCGTCGTTCGGTCCGGAGCTTCGGGTTTCCGTGCCGCAGCGTGGCCAGTTGGTAGGCGGTGGGCAGGGTGGTGGTGTTCCCGGGCTTGAGGAAGCGCAGGTCGTAGTACGTGAGCGCGACCGTGCCGCGCTCGGCTACCGCGATCGACGGTGAGAAGGCCGGAACCCCCTTGGGGCTGATCAGCTCCGGGGACCCCCAGGTGCGTCCGCCATCGGTGGACCGCACCAGCTGGACGGAGTCGAACTTTCCACCGGAGAAGTCCGAGCCCTCGTAGGCCATGTACAGCGTGCCTGTCCTGGGGTCGACGGCCGGGCTCGGCAGGGTGGCCGCGGCGCGCAGCAGTTTGGTGGGGTCGTTCGGGTCGACCTCCGGTACGGCAGTGTCCCGGGCCACGGTGACCGGGGCGCTCCAGGTCTTTCCGGCGTCGGTCGAGGTGACCACCTCGTAGCGGGCTTCGACGACGGTGCTCAGGTCGTCGGAGTAGGTGATCCGGTCGAAGAAGTCGTACAGGGTGCCGGTGCGCCGGTCGGCGACGATCAGATGACCGATGGTCTGGGTGTTGGGCACGGTGCTGGTGTCGACGAACCGCCGGGCCTTGCTCCAGGTGCGGCCGCCGTCGCGGGTGAGGGAGATGTAGCCGGGACCGTCGAGGGAGCTGGGGCCGGGTGGGTCGTTGTCGAGGCGGTTCCAGACCTGGTAGGCGGTGCCCCTGCGGATCGGGTCGGCGGTGAGTGAGGGCTTGTCGTTGAAGAACGGCTGCTCGTCGACGTGCGTGGTGGTGAGGTTCTGCCAAGTGCGGCCACCATCGCGGGACGTGACTGCCAGGAGGGCACTGCGTGTGCTCTTCGTGAAGTCGACGCCCTCTCCCCCGGCGTAGACCGTGCCGTCCGGTCCGGTGCTCACCCAGGGGTCGGAGGCCCGTTCGTAGTCCGCGCCACCGGGGGCGCACAGGCTGAACGGCAGCGTGCTCCGGCGGAAGGTGTGGCCGTCCGTGGTCCAGCCGGCCGCCAGGCCACGGGCGCCGCCGTCGTTCCAGCGGTCCTGCTGGAACACGGTGACCACACGCTTGGGGTCGCGCGGATCGACGGACAGATACGGCTCGACCTCGGTGCCCGGGTAGACGACGCTGTCGGGGGACCTCGCTCCGATGGTGCACTTCGCGTACGGGTCGCCGTGGGACACCTTGACCAGTGGGGTGCCGTCGGGGTTCCGGTCTGCTGCGGCGGGAGTCGCGCCGGTGACCGTGACGAGTAGGAGCGCGGCGGTGGTGACGGCGGTCAGGGGCAGGAAGACGCGCATCCGGGACCTCCTCCGGGCCAGTCGGCCGGGGTACGGGACCGCCGTCATCAGGGCGGCCTGGGGCACGGAGGCGTACCGGAACACGAGGGTGGGGTGACTCCGCTTGGTCCTTTTCGGCGTTGCGGCAGGTGCCCTTGATGGGCCGAACGACGGAGTCATCCCCGGGGCCGTCGAGGAGCACGGCGGAGCCGACCGGCGGGGGCACCGTGCCGGTCGGCTCCTTGGACTTGCCGTGACGGCGCGGTCGTCGCCCGCGTCAGAAGGACGACTCCGTCACCGTCGGCACATCCGGGCTCGAGGCAGGCGGAACGCTCGTTACTGTGAGCCTGTTCGAGACCTGCCGAGTGTCAACAACGCTCGTGATCAAATCAGCTGGGAAATCCGAAAATGGATACAGCTAAATCAATACAGCTAGTGGCTCGTCTCGCATCGTTGACCGAATAATCGACGTGCTGTCCGGCGGACAGCACGCTGTCTCCAGTGATCGATCTTGGAGGTGGTCGTGGGGCGTCGACCGAGTGTGTTCGTCCCGCCGGTCAGCATGGAGGAGGGCCGCAGGCTGCAACGGGTCAGCCGGACGTCGAAGGATCCGGTGCGGCTGCGGCGGGCGATCGTGGTGCTGATGTCCGCCCAGGGCCAGACGGTCAAGGACATCACCTCGCTGATGCAGGTCAGCGAAGACTACGTCCGTGACGTGATTGACGCGTTCAACGAGCGGGGGTTCGACGCCCTGGACCCAAAATGGAGCGGGTGACGCCCGAAGGGGATCAGTGAGCGGGTGCGTGAGCACATCCGTCTGATCGCCCGGACGTCCCCCGCCGACTGGGGCATCACCGGCTTCGCCACCTGGAGCCTGGCCAAGCTCGCCGACCACCTGACCGAACGGCACGTGGTCCCCCGCATCAGCCGTGAAACACTCCGGCGGATCCTGCGCGAGGGCAAGGTCTCCTGGCAGACCACGACCACCTGGAAAGCTTCCACCGACCCGGACTTCATCGCCAAGATGCACCGGATCCTGGCCTTATACGACACCCCGCCCACCGACTGCCGGGTGATATGCGTCGATGAGTTCGGCCCGCTGAACCTCCAGCCACGCAAAGGCAAGGCCTGGCGCCCGGCCGGCAGGCCCCACCGCCTGCGGGCGACCTACAACCGTTACGGCGGGGTGATGCACATGCTCGCCGCCCTCGACCTGGCCACGGGCAAGATCTACTACCGGATCCGCGAGCGCAAACGGTGGCGCGAGTTCCTCGGCCTGCTCAAGGCCCTGCGGAGCGCTGGCCTGGGGAGAAGCTCTACATCGTGCTCGACAACTTCTCCCCACACCGGCACGCCGAGGTACGCGCCTGGGCCGCCGACAACGACGTCGAGCTGGTCTTCCTGCCGACCTACGGATCCTGGCTGAACTGGATCGAATCCGAGTTCGCAGCCCTGCGCTACTTCGCGCTGAACGGCACCGATCATCGCACCCACGACGAGCAGAACGCCGCCATCGCCGCCTACATCCGCTGGCGGAACAGCCGGGCCGAGCCGAAGACCCGCTTCGCGCCCGAGTCATCGATCCGTCAGTGGACCGAATACCCGGCCAAGGCTGCGTGACAAGCCACGAGCTCAGTCGATTGCCCCACGGCGGCAACGTGCACCCTGCCATGGCGAAGGGGCCGATAGTCTCGGGGAATCTTGGTTCGGATATCGCTACGCACGGAGGCCATGATGATGCGGTTGGCGCGGGGTTCAAGCCGACTGTACGGCGTGATGCTCATACTGGCGGCGGTAGTCCTGCTCGCGGACCAGCTCACCAAGCTGTGGGCGGTCTCCGCGCTGTCCGACGGCGAGCGCGTCGCCGTGATCCCGCCTTTGATCTACTTCCGGCTGCTGTACAACCCTGGCGCCGCGTTTTCCATAGGCATCGAGGCGACATGGGTGTTCACCCTGGCAACGGCAGCGGCAGTGGCCGGCATTCTCTACACCGCACGCCGACTGGCCTCGGCGAGCTGGGCGCTCGTGCTGGGCGCGCTGCTCGGCGGTGCGGTATCCCACCTGGGCGACCGACTCCTCCGCGAGCCCGGCCTGGGCCGCGGGCATGTTGTGGACTTCATCGACTACGGCCCGTTCGTGGGTAACGTCGCCGACATCGCGCTCGTCTGCGGGTGCGCTGGGTTGGTGCTGCTCAGCCTGCGTGGTGTGCAACTCGTTAAGGTGCCGGGCGAAGAATCCGCCTAACCTCCCTGTTTCGCTTCGAGTGGCTGAGCCGGTCTGAGCTGGTGTGCAGTGGTGGTTCGGCTGCTTTTCGTCGGCGGGCATGGCCGTGGCCCGACGCGCGGGTCGGGTGCTCCAGGGTTCCTCGGGTGGTGGGCGGGCAGGGGCGCTGCATGCTTCAGGTGGCTGGCCGGGGCAGGGCTGTGAGGCCTACGAACGCGCTGGTCAGGTCGTTTCGCCAGGGCCAGGTTGCGGAGATGCGCAGATGGAAGCGGCGACCGCCCCGGGTGATGCGAGCGGCTGCATGCAGCAGCCGGTAGCGGAGCTTGTTCGGCTCGGCGAGATAGTCTGCTGGCCGCCGGGCGGCACGTCGGTTACTCGGTCAACGATGCGAGACGAGCCACTAGGAAATGTGAACGACCTCGTCGGTCACAGGCGGCAAGCGCGGTGTTCAGCACGGCGCGGACCGTCGCGTAGCGGTGACGGCCTTGGCTTCGAGACGGTCGGTGTCCACCACCGCGAGTGCCGCGGTGTCGGGACGGGCGGAGGCGACCCGCCCAATGGTGACCGGGTGCCGTCACCCCATACCCACCACCCCGGGTGCACCGGCCGGACTGGTTGCCCAGCCGCGCGCCGACCGGTCAAGTGATCGCTTGCGTGGTCCCGTCAGGCAGCGCGCAGGCCTCACCGGCGTAGGGGCGTGAAATGATCTGTCCGCCGGCGGCCGTGCAGTCGTCTCTGGAGATGTTCGGAGACGAGGCGGCACCGGCGCTGACAGCGCCGACGGTGCTCACGCCGGCAAGGGTCGCCGCGGCCAGGACCAAGCCCAGGATTCTGCGGATGCGCATGACTTCCTCCTCCTCTCAGGCGCCTTCGTTCGGCCTGCGGGAAGGACAAGTCTCAAGACGACGGCGCCCTCTTACTCAGCATGGGCGCTCCGCATGAGGCCCGCGAGGCGAGGTTGGGCGCCGCGCCCGGGCAGTGACTGCCCGGCCCCGAAGAGGCATGACGTCACCGACCTCGAGTGGCCGCATCGGTACGCCGCGTGCGCGTCGCTGGGAGCAGGGCGACGTCGATGTCGTTGGCGTCGGGACTGCCCACCGGGGCCGTGTTGTGTCCGGGCAGGCCGGGGGTCGGGGGCGGTCCGTACTGCCTTCGACCGATGCCGGCGGACGGTTGCGGCGCGCGGTCCGCTAACGCGGTTCGTGGGCCGCCGCCCGGCAGGCAGCGGTCGCGGCGCCGCCTGCCACTCCGGCCTCGGTCAGCCCGGTCACACAACTCTGCAGGTCTCCGACCACGCCACGGCTGCAGGCCGCTGTGACGGAGTCGGAAGCGGTGGCACCGGCCAGTTCGGCCATCTGTGTGCAGGCGGGGATGTCCGCCCGGACCGCGGGAGCGGCGAGGACCGCACCGCCGAGGGTGAGGGTCAGGCCGGTGAGGGCACCGGCGATACGGGTCGACGTGCGCATGGGACGCACCTGCCTTCCGGATCGGTCGCGCGGTCCTGGTCCCGGCGGGCCGGATCCGCGCGGTGGGCCGCCTGGCGACGCTCGGTGAGTGGGGCCCCGGCCGACGGGCTCACGGGCTGACCGCACGATTCCGCATCGCGTCCCATGAGCCGCACCGGGACATGGTTGCCAGGCCGAAGGGCACCGGACCGGACGACACGCACACGGACCTCCACTCGCGGGCCCCTCACTCCAGCGTCGCATCCTCTCCCCCGCCCGTCCTGGGCACCCGGGGGAGGCCGCGCCGAGCTTGTCGTGCTCGCAGCCGCGGTCGGCCGACAGTGCGTCCGGCCGTCGGCGTGGGCGGCCGACGTGACCGGCAACGGTGGGAACCTTGTCCAGCAAAGGCAGCAGTTGAGTGGCGTTCGTCGCGATTGCCGCCGGTCAGGAGCACCGCGAGCGGGATGCCCCGAGCGCCGCTGAGGACGTGATGCTTGCTTGGTGGGATGAGTCGATCAGCCATCGGGGCCAGTCGAGTTTGTCCGCCGACCGTAGCTTCGTCAGCAGCACAAGATCCCGAATGGGGCTTGCCAGTCCGCCACCCGTGGCCGGCCCGTGACCAGCCTCGGCCCGGCCGGCGACAACGGTTCGATCAGCGACCACAGTTCATCCGCGGTGATCCACGGTCGCGGCTGTAGCTTCCCGACGCCCGCACGAACGAGCAGGTAGCCCGACAGTCACATGATCAACGACTTCCTGTCAGAGCCAGTAAGAGCTGTCCCTCAATCACTTGTCACACAACCTGGCATGATCGACGGGTGTCCAGTGAACCATCGCGGCCGAGCCGCATGAAGTACGTCCTGTTCGACGTCGACGGCACGTTGATCGACGCGGTGAGCAACCAGCGCACCGTCTGGAGAACTTGGGCGGAGCGGTACGGGCTGGACGCGGACGAGGTGTACCGGGTGGCTCTGCGGACGCGACCTACAGAGACGTTCGCCCAGGTCGCTGCGGGCCGAGATCCGCGCGAGTGTCTGGCCACGCTGCATGAATTGGAGGATGAAGACGTCCGATCCGGCGTCTACGCGGCGTTCGACGGTGCGTCGGAGCTGCTGCACGGCCTGCCACTGAAGTCCTGGCGCGTGGGGGGCACGTTCGCCGACCATGAGCACGGCGGTGAAGCGAAGGCCCATTGGTCGCCTTGGTAAGCGGCGCAGTGGCCGTGTGCGGCCCGTGCGGGCTGCGCGGGACGGCAATGTGAGGAGGAACCCCTTGCCGCCGGACGCGGAATCGGGGTGGCACACGGGGCGCATGCTGCACTGAGCCGTGAGCGCCGTATAGCGGGCGATGACCTGCGGTAGACCAGGTGGTCCGGGACCACCACCGGTCCAGTCAAAGCGAGCCGGCCGCCGAGGCGCGGGTCGTACGTCGCCCGACCGCCGGCACCTAACCCTGCCCCAGCTCAGTGGTCAGCGCGGCGCCGATGTCCACCTCGTCCTGCGTCCAGCCGGTGATGTCGAACAGCGGTCCGTCCAACGGCCCATCGACCAGTTCGGCCTAGCACCCGCCCGGCCAGCATTCCCGGGGCGATGGAATGGACTGCGCGTGATCGACACCGGCGACATCGACGTCCTCCCCGGCCTGGACGCCGACACGGGCGAACACCACCCCACCCACCGTCGCCCCGACCGGAAGAAGGCGTCCGCTCACTGTGTGACGAGGCGGAACGGGTGGTGCGGGTCCCGGGGACATACGGCGATGATCAGCCGACCCCGGCCCGGTGAGACGCCTGTCGGAACGTTGGCGCCCATGACCCGGCTGTCCTGCCGGTCCTCGTAGGGGATCCAACTGGTGGTGCCGGGGTCCCATTCGCGCTGGTCGATGGTGAGCAGCGGGGTGAGCGCTGCGTCGCAGACCGGACAGGCCAGGCGCACGGGTCCGGTAAGGGCCCAGGCGATGTAGCCGCCGGCCTTCCAACCGGGGGCCGTGGACAGGTTGCAGACGTACTGTTCGTCCGGCTCCTCGCTCTCGTTCTCTTCCTGTCCCTCCCACGCTTCGATGCGCTCCTGCACGTCCTCGGGGAGCTCTTCGAACCATGGGTGCTCGATGACCTCTTCGGGGTGCAGCACGCATGGCGAGGGGACAAGCTCGGGACGGCCTACGACCCCGGGAACCGGCTGCTCGGTCAGCGGTGTGCCGGTCTCCCCCGAGTGCCGCCACCTCAATTCCACGTGCATCTCGTGGCGGCTCTCGCCGTGCCGTTCGAAGGGGCACCAGAACACCTGGAGCAGGTCCCCTGCCCCGCTGTCGGGCAGACCGGGCACGTCCCGCCGGTACAGCTGGGTCACGCCGATCAGCGGGATGGGGTCGGTGTCGGCCAGGTGGGGTGCGTGCCGGCCTCGCTTGAAGCGGGAGAGCTCGTCGGCCTCCTCGGCGTTGGGGCCGGAGCGCGGATCGCGCCGCCAGGCCCGTTCCAGGATCTCCCGCTCGCGCAGCACATCGGCGTAGCGGTGGCCGCGGTCCCGCCTGTGGGGGAGGGTACACACGGGCCAGGGCTCGTCGGCGGGCCAGAGCATCGGGCCGCCGACGGAGCTTTCCAGGGCCGTGGGCGTGCCGCGGCGTGGGTGCAGCCGGGTCACGGTGCGGCGCAGCGCGACCAGTTCGGCGACGATCGCTTCCATGTCGACAGGGCGCGGTGGGGTCGTACGGGGCATCAGCCGAGGTTTCCTACAAGAGGTGGGCGGGTCGGGGCGGCAGGGCCCGCGGCCGGACGGATTTGGCAGCATGCTGCATCGACGAGCTGCTCCGAATCGTAGGAACGGGACCGGGTGCACGATCGGCATGCCCGACCGGCTTTCCAGTCATCCGTCGTGTCATCACCGTCCAGCAACGCCCTCACGTACTCGATGGCCTCCGCAGGCGAGAGCATGGGCAGCCACTGCCGCAGTGTCCGCACAGCATGCATGCGTCCGCGTGTAGCGGCGACTCCGCACAGCTCATCGTGTAGATCGTCTACTGCGGTACGCGCCGGCAACCCGCGTATCCGAGCCCGGTAGTCGGCCTCCCACTGCCCTGTTTTCACGGAGACGACGCCGACGCTGTGCAGTCCCCCGTCGACGCGGTCGACCAGATACGGCCCATTGCCGACCAGCGAGTGCTCCCATTTCCGAGTGCGTACGAACTCCTCGGACTGCCAGGAGACGATCCACACCAGCTCGTGCTCCTCGACGTGGACGACAGCCATCCGCTTCGCGTCCGCACTCGCAGCCCGCCATTGCTGATAGTCGCGCTCCAACTGTTCTTCGACAGTCCGGACGGCGACTTCTCGCTCGATCACGCGTGCAGCATCCCGTACCGGCCCCTCTGTAGACCAGCGAATTCGAACGGCTCAGCGCCACGGGCGAGAGCACTGGCGGACCTCGAGCCGGGGCGTCCGGGAGCCGGCGTGCGAGCCGGGCTTTCACGGTGGGCGGCTGGGGCAGCGCCGCGGCCAGGACCTCGTCGACCACGGCAGCTCATCCTCACCGGCCGACAGCACCTCGCTGCTGACCGGTGCACCGCAGAGCCTTCGGGCCGGTGGCCGGGCTGAAACCGGACAGCCCGGCCAACCGGATCGGATGTCCGCGCGGCGGGGGTAGCAGCCTGACGGCACGAGCGTGGCGGGCGGCAGATCGCTCCCCGTCCGGTCTCTCAAGAACTCTGTCGCCTGGTTGAGCAGCAACACCGCCGCTGCGAGGAACACCGCATCTTCGGGATGCCGGCAGTGGGCCGTCGGCGGGGCGGGTCAGAGCGGCAGCGAGTGCCGCCTGGTGCCGGTCAGGCGCGTGGCAGGGGGGCCGACCGCGGGTGCCAGGGGGCTGCGGGACTGACGGGACCGAGAGGTCGGCACTGTCACGGTGGCCGCGATCCGGCTTTGGCTGCGAGCGCGATGCGCCGACGACACCTCAGTTGATTCTCATACGGCGCCAGAACGCATAGCTACCGGTGCCCACTTCGGGCCAGTGGTTTCCCAGGGGCCACAAGCTTGCGCCTGGGCCGGAAAGTGGTCCTGGTCATCAACGCCGAGCCATCTCTGCCTAGTTGAGGCTGCGGTAATGAGCC
Organism: Streptomyces flaveolus; assembly: GCF_000716535.1. Lineage (GTDB taxonomy): Bacteria > Actinomycetota > Actinomycetes > Streptomycetales > Streptomycetaceae > Streptomyces > Streptomyces flaveolus_A. Next base: position 104,491 of record NZ_JNWV01000024.1, read on the forward strand.
TTCGGCATGGCCAATCGGCGTGCAGGCGATGCATCATGGATCGATGAGGTTCCGTCGGTGGCGCGCCAAGGAACGCGGTCAGGACGTGCTGGCTGCTGCACTCTACGAGGGCAACACCCGGGCCCGTGAGCGGATCGACCGGTGGTGGGAGGCCGGCGGAGCCCACCGCGACGAAGTCTGGCGTGGGGCGTGGTTCCTGCTGACGGCGGCGGACTTCAGGTTCGGCAACCACGAGCGGCCGGAGCGAGTCGTTCCGGTGCTGGAGTTCCTGCTCGAGGCCGACCCCACGTCCCCGTACCGGCCGCAGGTCCGGCTGACCGCCTGTCTCCCGCAGACCGCCGCCGACCCGCCGAAGGGCGTGTACATGGGCGATCCGCAGGTTCCGCTGCTGGTCGAAGCCGCGCTGAGGTTCCCCGATCCCAGCTTGCGCCAACGGTTGGCCGACCTGTTGTCCGTCACCGACCAGCCCGGCCTGCTGGACGCCCTGGAAACCGAGTTCCGGCCGCGTGCTCGGCTGGGCCCGACCTACATGGGCGCGGCACCGCCCGGCCACGAGACTCGGTGCGGCCTGTGGCTTGGGGGCGAGCCGAATGCGCTCCTGAAGATCGTCTGCGCCAACCCGAACCTGCCCCGGCCGCCCGCCCAGCCCGAGGACATCGACCTGTCCTTGCTCGCGCTCCTGAAGGACCGGCCCGATCTGCTGCCGGCATTTGACCAGAACGCCCTGGCCGTACGGCTGTTGGAGTATCTCGGCACCTGGCTGCCGGAACAGGTCCACGACCGGTGCCGCCGCGCGTTGCGTCACCTGTCGGCCCGCGAGGGTGTCACGGCGGTGTGTGACCAGGCCATGCTCGGTGACGCCGAGGCGGTGGCCGCGGCCCGCGACGCCGGCTACCGGCCGGGCGACCCCGCCTTGACTCCCATCTTCCTGCTGCTCACCGGGCAGCTCTCGGCCTATCGCGAGGCCGATCCGAACGGGCGGGTCGTGCAACTGACGTGCTCCATCGACGGGTTGCGGATCAGGGAAGACGTCATCATCGACCGGATCCTGGCAACCCTGGACACGGACCTGCCGGACGACGTGGCCGCAGCCGTACGGCGGTCTCTGCGCGACCTCGGTCCCTTGGGCGAGCCCTCGGTCGAGGACCTCAGACGTTGGGCTATGCGAAGGGCCATCCTGGCCCGCGCGATCAAGCTCGAGCCGGAGGCGGTCGCGGCCGTGGTCGACGCGGGTTACCTGCCCGAAGACGACGACCAGGAGCTACTGCCGTTGCTCTTCCTCACCGAACAGTTCGAGCGGTACGACCGCGAAGACCCGAACGGCACGAGGCTACGCGCCGTCCTCGCCGAGAAGCGTTACCGGTATGAGCACGAGCATTTCCGGACCGTCGCGGAGCGGGCGGGGCGCCCGGACCCATGGCCGCCCGCCAAGCCGTCGCCGGCGGGTGACCGGAAGTCGACCCCGCACGCAACCACTTGGCCGACCAGCTTCGGCGTCGGCGGCCACTTCTAGGCCGGAGGTTCCGGCATCGGCACATGGGCGCGCCGATCGGCCCGATGGCCCGGCCGTTGTGGGAGCCGGAACCATCGCATGACCCAGTAGCAGCAGGACGAGAGCTCACACATCGGCGCGGCGACAGACCGGCTCATGGCCGGCGAGCCCACACGCTCCAACGGCAGCCTCACCGTCGCTGCCCTCGCCGTCGAAGCCGACGTCCACCGGATGGCCCTGCAAATACGCCGTGCGGACTCAAGGAGAAGTCTCCTTCGGGAACGCCGTCCCGCTCCGCCCAGACGTCCGCTGACCCACAACCTCACGCAGCGGCCCCGGCCCCACCAGAGGCCGTGGGCGTGCTGCGTCGGTCGTGCGATGCCGACGTCAAAGGCCCTTCAGGACGCGCTCGAGCGCCGAGCGGCCTGCGGGCCCCCAGTTCGGCTTGCCGCCCGGCAGGCCGCGGTCCCCGTTCTGGCCCATCAGCATCAGGAACAGGCTCTTCATCGCGGCCAGCCCACGCGCCCGTCGGACCGCCGCCTCGTCCGCCCGCGCATAACTGTCGAAGAACCGTGAGGCGCCGCCCGCGGGGAGCAGCACCCAGGCGGACGCAAGGTCCCAGGCCGGGTCGCCGGCGAAGACGTCGCCGAAGTCGACGACGCCCGCCAGTGTCCCCTCCGCGACGACGACGTTCGCGGGATGCAGGTCGCCGTGAACCCACACTCGCGGGCCCTCCCACCCGGGAGCCGCGGCCGCGTCGTCCCACACGGCCCGGATGTCGGCCTCGGCGAAGTGGCCGAGGTCCACGGCCCACAGAAAGCGCTCGAAGCCCTCCGTGCACTCCTTGGGGTGACCGCCGCGGTCCGAGGCGTCCGGTGCTTCCGCGGGCGCCTCCACATGCAGTGCCTTGAGGAAGGCCGCCAGCATGTCGGCCGCGTGATCGCGGCGGGTGATCGAGCCGTGGTCCAGCGGCGTGCCTTCAACCCAGGTCATGACGGTCCAGATCTTGGGGAAGCGCTCGGAGGGCGCACCGTCCCGCACGGGGACCGGGATCGGCAGCGGCAGGCGCGAGGCCAGGGTCGGCAGCCACCGGCGCTCCTTGAGCTGCAGATCCGGGCTGGTGTCCATCCGCTGCATCCGCACCGCCAACTCGTCCCCGAGGCGCCACATCTGGTTGCCCCAGCCGCCCGTCACCTCCCGGATGGGCAGCGCGGCCAAGTCCGGATGCTGGTCCCGCAGCAGGTCGCGGACCAGATCCTCGCTGATCTCAATCTCGGATTCGATCACGCGGAGTCACATTACTTGGTGCCCGCGGAGGAGGCCCTCGTTCCTCGGGGGGTTCCACCTCCCCGACTGGAATCCCGAGCCCTCACGAAGGACCCACCGCCCAGCGACGCAGGCTGCGCCCGGTCCACCGACCGAGGCAGTGAGTCGACCGCGTTCACGCCTGGCCGGGGATCACTCGACGTGGGCAAAAAATGCACACAGAGAACTGTGCCGCTGTATGACTCGGGAATGCCTCATGGTGACGACCTTCAGCCTCACCGGGCAGAGCGGCCTTGACCCTGTCGGGCGTACGGTCGGGCAGAGGGGCGCCGTTCGGTGCCGCCGCCTCCGCTCAGCGGGATCGGGGCTCCGGATGGGCGCCCCTGACCCGGAGCCCAGCAGGTCGCGGTGGAGGGCGGCGCGGTCGGCGGCGAGCCGGCCGTACCGCCGGGGTCACGATCCGTACTGCCGCCCGGGCACGTCCCGGTACGCCGCGGGTCCCGGGCTCCGCCGGCCCGGCCCCTCCGGTGCCCGGGACTGCTCAGGCCCAGGGGGCGGCTGCTTCGCCGGGACCGGCCGGATGGGGGGCTGGGGCGGTGCCGGTGGTCCAGCTGCTGAGGATGCGCAGGGACTGGGCTGTGGTGGAACCTGGCTCGGGGATGTAGACGCACAGGGTCTGGTTGTCGTCGCCGGGCGGTTGCAGCGATTCGTAGGAGAAGTGCAGGTCGCCGACGAGTGGGTGCCGGTAGTGCATGGTCCCGTGGCTGCGGCGCAGCACGCGGTGGTCGTTCCACCAGGTGCTGAACTCCGGTGATTTCAGGGTGAGTTCGCCGATCAGGTCGGCCAGTCGGCGATCCTGCGGGCAGCGGCCGGCCTCCAGGCGCAGCATGGCCACGGTCTCGGCCGCGATCTGCTCCCAGTCGCCGGTGCGCTCGCGCGCCTCGGGGTCGAGCAGGTAGTAGCGGGCGAGGTTGCGCCGCTGGACGGGCAGCGCCTCGAAGTCGGTCAGGACGGCGCGGGCCAGACGGTTCGAGGCAAGGACGTCGGTGCGCCGGCCGATGACGAATGCGGGCACCTGCTCCAGGGTCTGGAGCATCAGGTGCAGACCCTGGCGGACCCGCTGCGGGTTGACCGGCGCCCGGCGCCCGCCCGGGCGGGCGAGAAGGTTGGTGAGGTGTTCGCGCTCGGCGGCGTCCAGGCGCAGGGCGCGGGCCAGGGCCTCGACCACCTCGGGCGAGGGGTGCGCGGCCCGACCCTGCTCCAGCCGGGTGTAGTACTCGGTGCTCACGCCCGCGAGGCGGGCGGCCTCCTCGCGGCGCAGGCCGGGCACGCGTCGGGGGCGCCCGTCGGCGGGCAGCCCCGCCGACTCGGGGCTCACCCGCGCACGACGATTGCGCAGGAAGGCGGCGATCTCGCTGCTGCGGTCCATACACCCAGTCTGAACCGCCCGCATGCTGCTCGCCCCGCGCTGGGTGGCCCTGCCAGTACCTGTTTCGCCAGGGCCACCTCCGGGCCGTCCGGGTCGGTCCCGCGGTGGTGTGCTTGAAGGCAGAGGGACCGCGAGGCGACCTTCGAGGCCCCTGCCATACCCGCTCATCTTCCGGAAGGTGTCACCCCATGACCACCGAGACCTCTGCCACGGCCTGGGCCGGGCCCCTGGACGGCCGGGTGGCCGTCATCACCGGCGCGTCCAGCGGCATCGGGGAGGCGTCGGCCGAGCACCTGGCGTCTCTGGGTGCGAAGGTCGCCGTGCTGGCACGGCGCGCGGAGCGGCTGGACGACCTCGTCGCGCGCATCGCCAAGAACGGCGGCACCGCCGTGGCCATCGCCGTCGACGTGACCGACGCCGCCGCGGTGCAGGCCGCGGCCGACCGCGTGGAAGCGGAGCTGGGCGGCGCCGACCTGCTCTTCAACAACGCCGGCGTCATGCTGCCCGGCCCCGTCGAGGAACTGCGCGCCGACCAGTGGCAGCAGCAGATCGACCTGAACATCTCCGGGCTGATGAAGGTCATCGGCGCGTTCACCCCGCAGCTGGTCCGGGCCGCCGGCGAGCGCGGCGTGGCCGACCTGATCAACACCTCGTCGAGCGCCGCGCAGAACCTCTACCCGACCTTCGCCGTCTACGCCGGCACCAAGGCGTTCGTCTCGCACCTGTCGAAGCACCTACGCATCGAGCTGGGCCCGAAGAACGTGCGGGTCTCCGCGATCGAGCCCGGCATCGTGGGCACGGAACTGCAGGACCACGTCACCGACACCGGTGCCCGCGAGTGGCTGGAGGGGTCGAAGGACACCATCGACTGGCTCATGCCGGAGGACATCGCGCAGACGGTCGGCTTCATCGCCTCCATGCCGCTGCGGGTCAATCTGCCGCAGGTCTTCATCATGCCGACCGCCCAGCCCAGCTGACACCGGGGCCCGTCATGCCCGGCATGTACGCCGACGTCTGTGCCGGGCACGGCAGGCTCACCGGGCGCGCGTGGTCCTGTCCGGCATGAGACGGTCGACCGGTGAGCCGGGCCCTCAGCCCGCGCCGCTCGTACATCCGCCTCCGGCACTGACGCTCCACCGACGCCCGCCCGCCCCCGAGGACGCATGCGCCCGCAGAGCTCAGCGCCGTGCGGGACACCCCGGCGGCCCTCCTCGGCCCTGGTACCGACCCGGTTCCGGGCCCGCGGCCCGTCCACATCGCGCGCCGGACCTCCGCCCCGGCCTCCGCTTCGACCTGCCGCTCGGGCGGTCAAGCGGGTGGGAGTGGTCGCAGCGTCCCGTAAGTACATCCCTGTCATGTGAGGGGGACGATGCCGCAAGACCACCGGCCGGATCCTGCTTTCAGCAACCGGAGTGCATCCCTCGAGTACCACCTGGAATGGAGCGTGACTCATGCGCGCAGCCCTCATGTACGGCGCCGGTGACGTCCGCGTCGAGAACGTCCCCGACTCCGTCATCAAGCTCCCGACCGACGCCCTGGTCCGGATCACCGCGTCCTGTGTCTGCGGCACCGATCTGTGGCCGTACGCCTCGATGAAGCCCGAGGACGGTCCCGCACGGATGGGCCACGAGTTCATCGGCATCGTCGAGGACACCGGCTCGGAGGTGACCAGTGTCAAGCGCGGCGACCTGGTCGTCTCTCCCTGGACCATCTCCGACAACACCTGCGAGTTCTGCCGCGAGGGCCTGCACACCTCGTGTGCCCACCCGGAGGCGAACTTCTGGGACGGCGAGGCGGAGGAGGGCGGCCAGGCCGAGGCCATCCGCGTCCCTTTGGCCGACGGCACCCTCGTCAAGCTCCCCGTCGCCGCGGACTCGGCCCTCATCCCCTCACTGCTCACGCTCTGTGACGCCTTCGCCACCGGTCACCACGCCGCCGTGTCAGGCGGTGTCGACGGGCGCACCCGAGTCACCGTGATCGGTGACGGAGCCGTCGGCCTGATGGCGGTCCTGTCCGCCAAGCGGCTGGGCGCTGAACAGATCATCCTCATGGGCCGCCATCAGGTGCGCACCGACCTGGGCCGCGAGTTCGGCGCGACCGACGTCGTCGCAGCCCGCGGCGAAGCAGGCATCGAGGAGGTCCGTGAGCTCACCGGCGGGCACGGCTCACACGTGGTCCTGGAAGCCGTCGGCACCATGCCCGCCTACCAGCAGGCCCTCGGCATCGTCCGGCCGGGCGGTGTCATCAGCCGGGTCGGCGCCCCCCAGTACGAGGAAGCACCCATCGGCTTCGGCAGCCTCTTCCGGCACAACATCCGCCTGGCCGGCGGACCCTCACCCGCCCGGGCCTACATCGAGGAGCTGATGCCCGACATCCTGGAGGGCACCATCGAGCCCGGGAAGGTCTTCGACGTCACCACCGACCTCGACGGCGTCCCGGCCGGCTACAAGGACATGGCCGACCGCAAGAGCCTGAAGGTACTCGTCAAACCCTGACCCCGGACGCAGGCGGGGGTGCCGGCGCAGACCGCACCCCCGACCCCGCCGCGCTCCCGCACACGGAACCGGGAGGAGCACTGTAGGTCACCACCTGGCCCCGCCGCCGTCACCGTTCCCTTCAACAACCCACCGGACGAGACTCCTTGCCGGCCGACCGGGAGGGACACGGGACGGACACGGGACGAAAGAACCTGGCACCCGAACCCGACGTACACCCGGGACCACGACCAGGGGTGGGAATCAAACACAAACCTCAACCGCTGGACACATGGTGAAGAAGATCGGTTTTCTCTCCTTCGGTCATTGGTCGCCCAACGAGCACTCCCATGCCCGGTCGGCTTCGGACGTCCTGCATCAGTCCATCGACCTCGCCGTGGCCGCCGAGGAGATCGGCATGGACGGCGCGTACTTCAGGGTGCACCACTTCGCCCGGCAGGCGGCCAGCCCGTTTCCGCTGCTGGCCGCGATCGGTGCGCGGACCTCGAAGATCGAGATCGGCACTGGCGTGATCGACATGCGTTACGAGAACCCGCTGTACATGGCCGAGGACGCGGGCGCCGCCGACCTCATCTCGGCCGGGCGGCTGCAACTGGGCATCAGCCGTGGCTCACCGGAACAGGTGATCGACGGTTGGCGGCTGTTCGGCTACAGCCCCGCGCCGGGCGAGACGGACGCCGACATGGCCCGCCGCCACACCGAGGCGTTCCTCCAGGTCCTCACCGGCGAAGGTTTCGCCCGGCCCAACCCGCGGCCGATGTTCCCCAACCCGCCCGGACTGCTGCGGATCGAACCGTACTCGGAAGGACTGCGCGACCGGATCTGGTGGGGCTCCGCATCGAACGCGACCGCCGTCTGGGCCGCCGAGCTGGGCATGAACTTGCAGAGTTCGACCCTCAAGGAGGACGAGACCGGCGAGCCACTGCACGTCCAGCAGCGCAAACAGATCGAGGCATACCGTGAGGCCTACCGCAAAGCCGGCCACACCCGCGAGCCACGGGTGTCGGTCAGTCGCAGCATCTTCGCCCTGACCAACGACCTCGACCGCGCCTACTTCGGCCGCGACCGCGACTCCCACGACTACGTCGGCATGCTCGACGACACCACCCGTTCCATCTTCGGCCGCTCGTACGCCGAAGAACCGGACGTACTCGTGAAACTGCTGCGGAACGACGAAGCCATCCAAGCCGCCGACACCCTCCTGCTGACCATCCCCAATCAGCTTGGAGTCGACTACAACACCCACGTACTGGAAAGTATCCTCACGCACGTGGCACCGGAACTGGGCTGGCGCTGACCACCATCACCGTCACCGGCCGACGCGCCATCCCGCACCAGCGGTGCGGCCCCACCTCGGACACGGACTGTGCCCTTCGTGCGGGGTGCTCCGGCTGGTGATCACGCACATGTCGATCGGATGGTGTGCCCGCGAGGTGATGTCGACGTGGTGCTCAGCGACGCCTCTGCGGAAACTGCACCGGGCTCCTGTACGGGCCGGAGCCGGACGCCCGGCGAACAATCTTCAGCGTTACCACGGAGCGTGCGGCAGCAACGGTCACGGTCGGGCTCACTTCTCGGGCTTCCAGCGGCGGCGGGCAACGCGCACCAGGCCTACGACGGTCGCACCCAGCTCAATTCCCGAGCCCGAAGAACGAGTGCGGCCCGTTACATGCGGCGCGCCACACGTTGGTGGGACGGCAGGCCCAAGACCGTCCCACGCACACCGTGCCTTCGCAACATTCCCCACACCCAGCCCGTTGACCAGCACAAATACAGGACTTCGCCTGGAGTACTAGGACAGGGCCTCATTGAGTGCGGCGAGCTGGCTGGCGAAGACCCGTGCGCCGCCCTGGGCTGGATGACGCACGGTTTCGGCGGCGACGCCGCTGCGTTGCAATGCAGTCTGCGCTTTGCGGCCCACGGCGACGATGGTGGTGACACCGAAAGCTTCGGCCAAGGCCAGGGCGACAGGCGTCCCGGCCGTGATCTCCTCGGCTCGTGGAGCGCGGTTGGTGGCGGGGTTCCCCGGCTCATGAGGGTGGTTCGGGTAGACCGGCCAGAAGATCGGCAAGGGACCGCGCCACCCTGCCATGGTTTTCCACACAGTGGCCGACGAGGACTCCCACTGCGCCGCGGGGGCTACGGGGAGTTCGAATCCATCACCCTCCTCGTTGCCGGTGATGAGACCCGGCCGGGCAGCAAGCTCGCGCACGCTCATGAACGGGATGCCCGTAACGGAGTGTCCTCGGTAGCCGGGGGCCTCGCCCACGAGCAGGATGCTGGACCCGGCTTCCTCCATGAGCTCTAGGTACAGGCGGAGGTTGCGCTCCCGCAGCTGGCCGTCCTCCTGCGGACCATAGAGGAATTCGGCATCGTCAGGGACAGGAAGACTATGCAAGAGCGTCCAGAATTCTTCGGTGTCGACCGTTTTCATGAAGCCCTCCTCCAGTGAGTCCACGTGGTACCGACGCGCCCTGCCGGCTATGCCACTGGCATGGGCAGAGGGCGCGGAATGTCGAGTGAGCGGGCTGCCTCTGAGCTGGGTGCCGTCGCGAACCCTCGTGAACAACACGCTGATGCAATGACGCTACCCCTCACTGATGTGGACGACCGGGTCTACTTGATGCTCTCCTCCCCGACGACCGTCTGCTCGTTGTCGCCGCCCACGGCCTCGTCGGCACCCTTGCCCGCGGCCTGGGGCCCCGTGACCGGGACGGCCGGGGTCCGGGGCGGTGCCGGTGGCCCAGCTGGTGAGGATGCGCAGGACCACGGCTATGGGCTGTGACGGAGCCCGATGCCGAAAACGCACCACGCGGTGGCCGTTTCCACCATGTCGGGTTCCTCGCGGGCTGACGTGCGTCAGATATGGGCCCTGACTTGCTGGACCGGATGTCCGAGTGCGTGCCCTATGGCAGTCAGTTCATCGTCGCTGAACCAGACACGCTCGGGGTTCCAGATGGCGATCTCGAATCGAGCAAAGCCACAAGGCCAGTCGTAGTCCAGTGCGTCCAGCGACGTCGCGGTGCCGCAGCAGGGGACCACTACGGCGAGTGTGGCGAAACCGTCGTCGCAGTGGGCTTCAAGCAGGTCGGCCCACCACTCGATGTCGATCGACGCGCCGCAGTGGGGGCAACCGATCTTCTGCAGATTCTGACCACAGTCGACAACGGTGAGTGTGTCGTGCCAGGTGACGTCGATCTCGACGTCGATGCCGTCAGGGAGCCCGGGGACCAGGTCCACCACGATCGACGCAGTACGGTCAGCCGCGGCCTGCTCGGGCTGCCAGTGCGGGTCGATCGGAATGACGGAGAGGACATCGTCACTCATGGGCTCACTCGATTCGTCAGGCGGGAACAGCATCCAGGCGATGTGATGCTACTGAACGCGCGTTCGAATGACAGGCTCCCCAGCAGGTAACTCGTCGACGGCCAGGTCGGTGCCGGTAAGACAGCCGTCGAGCAACTGAGGCTGGAGTGCAACATGTTGAGCTTGCGTTTCACGGTCCTTGGCGATGTGCCCCAGGTCGGCGGCCAGCGAGGTTGCCAAGGTCCTGCTTGGCCAAAGACCACACGCCTTCCTGCGTGTTCGTCCGGGGCCTAGGCAGGCAACTGGAACACCGTGAGCCAGTCGGTGTTCGCCGCGAACAACTCGCGCAAGTCCGCGGTCAGGACACACGCACTGAACCCGAGTGACCCCTGAGGCGGAGGAGTTCCCACATGCACGGGCCGGGCGCGACCGGGGCCCGTTACACGTAACTACGGGTGGGACTCCTCGTAAGCGCTGCTGGTTCCGGCGGGCGGGTGCGACCCGCCCGCCCAGGTGATCCGTCCCGTGTCGGCCCTTACCGGATCATCGGCCGCCTCGGCTCCGGCGGCATGGGGACCGTCCATGCCGGTCTCACCGCCGACGGGCTCAGGGTCGCTGTCAAGGTGATCCACCCTGCACAGGCCGAAGACCCGGAGTTCCGGGCCCGGTTCCGGCGCGAGGTGCAGCTGTCCGCGCGCGTGCAGGGGCCGTGCCTCCTGCCGCTGCTCGCCGCCGCCCCGGAAGCCGACGCGCCCTGGCTGGCGACCGCTTACGCTCCGGGCCCTACCCTCAACCAGTACCTGGCCGACCACGGCTCCCTGACCGGCGGCACCTTGTACGCCTTCGCGACGGGCACGGCCCAGGCGCTGGCAGCCGTACACGAGACTGGCGTCGTCCACCGGGACGTGAAGCCGCAGAACGTCATCCTCACTCCTGCCGGCCCTCGCGTCCTCGACTTCGGGGCGTGGCGGAAGGCACGACGATCACGGGCGCGGTGCTCCTGGGGGAACCGCTGCCCATCGAGCTCATAAACACCGTGACACTCGACCGTGGCCACACCCGTGACGCTCTCGCCGGTGACATCGGCCCCACTGCCTGGCTGCGCGCGGTCGCGGACCGCTTCCCCCCGGTAAGCGGCCTCCAGGCGGATCAGATCGAGGAACCCTCGGCGCGGCCGGTCGCCGGGGAGCTGCGCGACGCACTGCGAAAGCTCGCGGCCGAGGCGACCAACGATCCGCGTCCGAGCAGTTCGTAGGGACGAACGACCAGGTGCTCCGCGCCCGTTCGCGCCTCAGCTTGGTCTGAAGGTCGCCCCACAAGTGATTGGTGCGGCCGATCGCGTCCTGGGCGCCGGACTCCTCCCCACCACGGGAGTCGTGACGCCTGCCGGGCACGGGCCACGAAGTTCTCGGACTGCTCGAGGTGCCGTCCACGATCAGCACTGCCTGCCTCGGAACCTCGGCACACCCGACAGTGGCGCAAGTTGCCGCAACGTCAGGTTGGTCCGCCAGTCCGCGGCGGCCGGGCAGCACACGGCCCGCCAGCGGCAGCCTCCACGGCCACCCGCGACCCGGCGTGTCCGCACCCTCCCTACGCAGGGTCACCAGTCTGCTCACGGTGCGCGGGCTCGGCGAACCGAGCTACCCAGGATGGCTCCGCCGCCGTGATCATGCCAGCCATCCGGAGATCAATTCAGTTGCCGACGCCCTTGCCCACGACGATCCTGGGCTACGAGCAACCAAGGGGGACACGGTGGGACTGATGCTCTTCCCGGGCGACGGCGACGTGGCGAGCCCGGACATCTCCTGGTCCTACACCGGCTTCAGCATGTTCAGGAAGTGGCTGGCCCAGGCCGAGGGGTTCACCCTCACCGAGATGGACGGCTTCGGCGGAGAGCGCCAGTGGGGCGGCGTCTCCACCACGCTGGCGCCACTGCTCAACCATCCGGACGACCATGGCCCCGACCTCGCACCCGCTCAATGCGCGGCCATGTTGCCCCGGCTGGAGGCGATTCTCGTCCAATGTCAGCCTGACGAAAACGACCCCGTCCTTCGACGGCGCATCGAAGACGTCAGGCAGCTGATCACCGTCCTTCGGCTCTGCGTGGACAAGGACGTTGAGCTCATCTTCGGCTAACCCCGGGAGCGCGGAGCGACCCGTCGTTGAGGGGATGGCCCGCGGTACCGGACAGTTTTCAGAGTGCCGTCCGACCATGTCCCTGCGGAAGCGCTGACGCTCACCATCAGCTTGCGGAAGGCACGCGGGGTCCAGGCCGGTGAACGGGGCTGTCCAAGACGGCTCCGACTCCGTGATCACGATCGCTGACTGCCAGGATTTCGCTGTGGGAGGCCGCCGAACGGCGCGACTGGCTGAGTGGGGGCTGCCGAACAAGCCGGTGTAACCGCTGCGGGTGTGGCCCCACCCGGCTCACGGCCCGGCATGGGGCGCGCTCCTGGGACTGCCCGAGCTGCCCTTCATCGCCCCGCCATCGCCGCGGGGCGAGCCCGGGGGCGGTGCGTTCTGGAAGACCCCGGAGATCGTCGCGTGGGCGCAAGGGCAGGCGTTCGCCTGGAGCGATGACGAGATCGCCGACGCCGGCCGGCAATGGTCTGCCTGTTCAGACCTCGGTCGCCCGTCTTGAGGAGCGTGGTACCAACTAGGTACCATCGGCCTTATGCCATCACTGAACGTGTCCTTCTCCGACGAGGAAATGGAAGGCGTCCGCGCCGCCGCCGCCGCCGAGGGCAAGAGTCTCAAGCAGTACCTGCACGACCTCGGCGTACGTGAGATGCACCGCAAGCGGTTCGTCGCCGGCGCCACCGCCTGGGCCGACAGGCTGCGCGGGGAGTTCGACGAGGCGTTCCCCGAGGAGATTCCGCCCTCTCGGCGCGGCGACGGGGCCGCGGCCGCCTGATGGCTGTGCTCATCGACGTCTCCTGGCTCCTCGACGTCCAGGAGGCCGCCCTCGGGCACGAAGACGTGACCGTGACCGACTACTCCGCGCTGGTGGCGGCCGTCGCCCGGCACAAGACCCGGATGCCGACGCTCGAGGCCTCCGACCCGGATGCCGCCTGGCGCGCGGCCGCGCTCCTGCACACGATCGTGCGCCTGGAGCCACTCCCCCACCGCAACAGCCTCTTCGCCGCCCTCGTGGCCGCTCAGTACATGGATCAGTCCGGCGAAGGCATCGACCCCCCATACGGCGCCCTGTCCGACCTCGTCAGAAAGGTCCGGGACTCCCGGCTGAGCGTCTACGCCGTCGCCGAGGCCCTGCGGTCCTGGCGCATCTGATCCAGGCGCGGCAGGCGGCGCGGCGGACCGGCGCGTGGTTCGTTCACGGAAGCAGCCGACACGTCTGAGCGCCGCTGGCGCCGGGCGTCGCCCCGCAGCCACCCCTCGACAAGCTCTACGAGACGCTCGCGGGGCAGCTCACGGCCGATCCGGTCGTGCTCAGCATCCCCGACCACGTCACGACACCGGACCGGCCGGCTTCGGGGAGAGCCACACGCATCGGGCCAACATGCCCGCCCGCCTACGCCTACACCTACGGGCCGGCCTCAAGAACCCGTTTCCGGCTCGGCCGAGCGCGCGCCATGGCCCGATGTGTGGCCCACATGTCCGTCAACCGGGTCATCGCGGTACCGGCGCGCGTGGTTGTCACCAGTGCGCCGGGCGGAGCCCCCGCCCGGGCGGGCATACCTGGAGGCCGCCATGTGGTCCACTCCCCGTCAGGACGCGCGTGCATCCGTACAGACCGCCGCGGCAACGGACACCCCGGGCAGCCAGCTGGGGCCGCTCCCCCCGGGCTCGATCAGGGCAGTCGTGATCACGCTTCCCGCGGAGCCCGCCTCCGTGGGCCTCGCCCGTCGCTGGGCCGTCGGCGCGCTCGCCGCCTGGGGCCTGGACGCGGAGGACCGTGGCACGGCGGCGCTGGTCATCGGTGAGCTGGCGGCCAACGCCGCCCTGTACGGTCACGCGGAGATGACCATCCGCCTCGCCCAGCGGAACGACCAACTGCGGGTGTGTGTGAGGGATTCCGGGGTGCCGTCAACGGCCCGGCACCTCGACTCGCGGGAGTTCGCGGAGCACGGTCGAGGTCTGGGCATCGTCCGTGCCCTGGCCGACTCGGCAGAGGTGGCTCGCGAGCCGGGAGGGTCGTGCGTGACCATGACCACGGTCTGGTGCATGTCGTCGACGGCCCGGCGCAGCAGGGTGAGGATGTCGCCGGCCGTCCCGGGGTCCAGCGCACCGGTCGGCTCGTCAGCGAAGATCACCTCCGGCCCGGTGATCAGGGCGCGGGCGATCGCCACCCGTTGCTGCTGTCCGCCCGACAGCTGGCTGGGCAGGTGCTGGAGCCGGTCCTCGAGACCGACGCGTTCGGCCAGTCGACGCAGCCGTCCGGCGTCGGTGCGGCGGCCGGCCAGGCGCAGGGGGAGCGTGATGTTCTGCGCCACGGTCAGGGACGGGAGCAGGTTGAACGCCTGGAAGACGAAGCCGATCCGGGTCCGCCGCAGCGCGGTCAGGCGAGACTCGCGCAACGACGTCACCTCGCCGCCTCCGAGGAGCACCCGCCCCGAGGTCGGCCTGTCCAGGCCTGCCGCGCAGTGCAGGAGGGTGCTCTTGCCGGACCCCGAGGGACCCATGACCGAGATGAACGAGCCGGGGGCGATGGCCACGCTGACCCGGTCCAGGGCCGTGACTCGATCGGCCCCGTGTCCGTACGTCTTGCTGACCTCCCGCAACTCCAGCGCGTGCGTGAGGTCGCCCATGGCGTGGGAGGGCTGGGCCAACTGCATGTGGTCTCTCCTTCGACAGGTCTGCCGGACGGGGTTCTTCCATTGCACGTGGTGCCGTGGGCCGGGTTTCTCCTCATGAGGGGTGAGGTCCGCTCGCTCGGCAGGAGGAACCACTGCCGCGTCCGTCCTCCTCCGGCCGGACGGCCCCCAGGGTCATCGCGGCGTGACCGCGGCCGTCGTACCGCGTGTGGGCAGCAGGCGGGCGAGGGCACCGACCACGACCGCGGCGGCCAGCGGGCCGGCCAGATAAGGCCACGCCGGTCCTGGGCGGCCCGCCATGAGCCAGGGGCCGAACTGCCGAGCAGGGTTCAGACTCCCTCCGGCGACAGGCGCCGTCAGGATGATCAGTACGGTGAGCGTCGCCCCGATGGTGGCCGGTGCCACCGCCTCGAGACGGGGATCACGGGCCAGTCGCACCACGACCGCCAGCAGCACCGCGGTGCCCACTGCCTCACCGATGCCGATCAGCGACGGTGGCTCGTCGAGGAGGGGGCGGAGCAGGGCGTAGCGGACCTGTCGGGTGGGCCACCGGGTCACCGAGCAGAACGCGTCCCAGCGCGGTGCCCGCGAGCGATCCGAACAGTTGCGCGGACACGTACAGCGGCAGCCGGACCAGGGGCAGCCGGCCGGCTGCGCCCAGCATCACGGTGACCGCCGGGTTCATGTGGGCGCCGCTGATGCGGCCCAGTGGAGAGGCGACCAGCCCGCCGACGACGGCTCCGCTCGCCACGGCGTCGGCGAGGAGCCGTCCGGTGTCCGAGGTGAGGTGCCGGGCCGGCCACGCCGCGGGGTGGAGCAGGTGGCGGAAGAGGACCGTCATGGCCAGCAGCATCACGAGCGTGGCGGCGCCTTCCGCGAGCCACACGCGGACAGGGCCGGGCCGGGGAACGGGAGCGGAGCGGTCGCGGGAGGCGTGCGACGAGGAGGACACGGCGTTGACTCCTGGGCTCGGTTCGCCGGGGAATCCGGCGAGGTGCAGCTCGTCGAACACCGTCGCACCGGGGTGTCCTGGCACAGGTCCGGACGCGACGCCCTCGCCACGGGACACCTCCCGGCGCGTCGCGGCGGCTCCGGCCGAACGTGTCCCGATGCGAGGGTGTCCTGTCCCGCAGCACCTCATGGCCGGCTCGACCCGCGCAGTTGAGTGGGGTGTCCGCTGCCACGCAGGTGCGGACCGGCGTCAGCGCAGAGCACGGCGCCGAAGTCGTACGACCTTGAGGGAAGACATCATGGACACGTTGGCTGCGGGCGCGGTCCGCCCGCGGACGGAGTACCTGACGGCGCTGGGTCTGGCGGCAGGACCCGTCGTGGCACTCGGGTTCACCCGCTTCGCCTACGCACTGCTGCTGCCCGCGATGCGCACCGAGATGGGGTGGTCGTACGCCGCCGCGGGCGGTCTGAACACGGCCAACGCACTGGGGTACATCATCGGTGCCGGCAGCGGTGCCTGGTGGTCCAGGCGCTTCGGCGCGAGCCGGGCGTTCGTGTACGGCATGGTGATCAGCGCGCTGGCGCTTCTGGGCTCGGGTGCCACCGCTGACTTCACCGCCCTGGCGGTGCTCCGCTTCATCGGCGGGCTTTCCACCGCTGTGACCTTCGTGGTCGGCTCGGCACTGGCCTCCCGCGTCCACTCCGGCGGCCGTCAGGAACGCTCCGCCGCGCTCGTCGCCGTCTACATGGCCGGGGTGGGCATCGGTGTCGTGCTCTCCGGCATCGCCGTGCCCGCCGCGCTGAGCGCCCTCGGTGCCTCCGGTTGGCAGACGGGCTGGCTGCTGATGGGCGTCCTGGCGCTGCTCGCCCTGGTACCGGCCGCGTGGTCCGTGCGGGCGGTGCCGGCGGCACCGCCGGCGACGGCCGGACAGGGGGGTTCCGGCCTGCGCCGCATGTCGTGGTCCTTCGTCTGGTACGTGCTGTTCGGCGCCGGCTACGTGTCCTACATGACCTTCGTGATCGCGCTGCTGCACGACCAGGGTCTGGGCACGTGGAGCACCGCGGCGTTCTTCATCGTGCTCGGCGCCGCCAGCGCGCTGGCCACCCTGCTGTTGTGGGGGCGCGTCATCGGCCGGCTGCGCGGCGGAACCTCCCTGGCCCTGGTGTCCGCGGTCGTCCTGCTCGGCGTGCTGCCGGTGCTGCTCGGCGACGGCCTCACCGCCGCCGTCGTGTCCGCGATCGTCTTCGGCTCGGCCTTCATGGCGGGTCCCACGGCCGTCACCGTCCTGGCCCGCCGGATGCTGCCCCCGCATGCCTGGGCCTCCGGCATCGCCTGGCTGACCGTCGCCTTCAGCGTGGGCCAGGCGGTCGGCCCGCTGGTCTCCGGTGTCCTGTCCGACTCCGACGGAGGCATCGCCAAGGGCCTGTGGCTGTCGGTGATCCTTCTCGCCCTGTCCGCGGTGGCCGCGCTCGTCCAGCGCGAGCACCCCGCCCACGCGGCGGCGGGCTCACCCGAGGACGACCGGGCAGCCGTCGGGAAGTGAGCGCTGCGGCGATGCCCCGCCGTGCCGTCGTACCGGCACCCGGTTCCCCGGCCCGGGTCGTCGGCACCGGCCCGCGTCCCGTACGACGGGCCACCGGTCCCACCCCTGCCGGCCGGCCGCAGGCCGCGCTGCGACCCTGGCCACCATGACCGTGCGCGGGTCTGCGGGGGGAGCGTCGGATCCCGCGCGCTCGCCGGAACCTTGACCCTCCCGGGCGACGCCCGAGGAGCGCATTCTGAAGGAGCCCGCGACGGCACGGCGCGGCGCCCGCACACCGCATTCGGTGACGTCGAGCCGGTCCGGCCCGAGTAACACCCTGTTCGTCCCGGGGGCTTCTGTCCTGCCTCCTCAGCCCCCGGGACACCGTCCCCTCCCCGAGGTACCCATGTCGTCCTCTCCCTCTCGTCCCGGCACCCTCCCGCAGGCGCCCCCGGGCTCCCTCGCCCTCGGGGCCGGCCGGCGGCCGAACGGGCGCTGCACCCGGCCCCGGTCCGGTCACGTGGTGGCGGTCCTGTTGTACGAGGGTGTGCAACTGCTCGATGTCGCAGGCCCCGTCGACGCCTTCACCACGGCCAACGAGCACGGAGGCCGCTACGTGCTGAAGACGGCCTCGCTGACGGGTGGCGCCGTCCACACCTGCTCGGGCCTCATACTGGGGGCCGACTGCGCCGTGGCCGAACTCCCGCAGGACATCGGCACGCTGATCGTGCCGGGGGCGCCCGACTGGAGACCGGCCATCCTGGACCGGGACCTGCGGCGGAGCCTCACCGAACTCGCGATGGGCGCCCGGCGCACCGCGGCCGTCTGTGCCGGGGCGTTCCCGCTGGCGGCGACGGGGCTGCTCAACGGTCGCAGAGCCGCCACGCACTGGGAGTTCGCCCCGAGCCTGGCCCATCGCTTCCCCAAGGTCCGCGTGGACTCCGACTCGATCTTCGTCCGCGACGGCAACTTCTACACCTCCGCCGGGGTGACCTCCGGGATCGACCTCGCCCTGGCGCTGATCGAGGAAGACCTCGGAGCGGACACCGCCCGTGAGGTCGCCAGGCATCTGGTGGTCTTCCTCGCCCGGCCCGGCGGCCAGTCCCAGTTCAGCGTCCGCAGCCGGGTCCGCCACCCCCGCACTCCTCCGGTGCGCGCGGTGCTGGACCGGGTGACGGAGGACCCGGCCGGCGACCACACGCTCGAGTCCCTGGCCCGGCGCGCCGGAGTCAGTCCGCGCCACCTGACTCGGTTGTTCCGGGCGGAGACGGGAACCTCGCCCGCCCGCTTCGTCGAGCAGGTGCGTCTCGAAGCCGCTTGCACGCTGCTGGTGAGCGGAACGGACGCGATGGACACCGTCGCCCGGCATGCCGGCTTCGGCAGCCCGGAGACCATGCGGCGTGTCTTCCAGCGTGAGCTGGGTGTGACGCCGGGTGCCTACCGTGACCGGTTCAGCACGACGGCCGCCTCCCCCCACCGCCCTTCCCCGGACTCCGCCGACTGACCGCGCTTCTTCGCCGATGACTTCGCTTGCGCCATTCTTCGTCCGCCGACGCGGGAAGCCGGTCGTGCCGGCGCCTTCGGACCCCTCGCCTGGCCCGCCCCGGCGCCTGCCACCCCTTGCCGCCGACGTGCTTCTCGCCGCCGTGTGCGCAGTGGGGGTGCTCACGCAGCCGGGCACTGCCGGCACGGGCGTTCCCCGGGCCCCGGACGTGGTCCACACGCTCCTCGCTGCGGGGGTCGCAGGGGCGCTGGCACTCAACCGCAGGCGGCCGCTGACCACGCTCACCGCGGTCCTGATCGCGGTGGGTGTGCTGCAGGCAGGCCACCGTGAGCCGCCGCTCGTCGACGCCGAGGGCATGGTGCACGTCGGCGTGGCCCACAGCGCGGCGGGCCTGGCGATGTTCCTCGCCGCCCTGCGCACGTCGCGGCGTGCAGCACCCGCCATCCCGGCAGCGGTCATCCCCGCCGCGGCCCTGGGCGAGTTCTTGACCGCGCAGTACCACCACCTCGCCTCGGCCGCCACCGCGGCACTGGTGCTGGTGACGGCCTGGGCGCTGGGGCGGCTCGTCCACGGCCGCAGAACGCGGCGGGAGGACATCGTCGAGCGGCTCGCGGCCCTGGCCCGGGCGGAGGCGGCGACGGCGCGGGCCGCCGTGGCCGACGAACGCGCGCGCATCGCGCGGGAACTGCACGACATCGTCGCCCACAACGTCAGCCTCATGGTGGTGCAGGCCATCGCCGCCGACCGGGTCCAGGACCACGACCCCGTCAGGGCGCACGAACTGCACAGGACCATCGAGGAGACCGGCCGGACAGCCGTCGCCGAGTTGCGCCGGCTGCTGCACCTGCTCCGCACGGACGACGAGCCTGCCACGACTCCCCCACAGCCGGGGACGGCCCGCATTCCGGAACTGCTCGAGTCGGTCCGCGCCGCCGGGCTCACGGTCGGCTATGCCGTGCGGGGCACCCCGCGGTCGCTGCCGGCCGGCACCGAACTGGCGATCTACCGAGTGGCCCAGGAAGCACTCACCAACACCCTGAAGCACGCCGGTCGCACCACCGTCGACCTCACCCTGCACTGGCAGACCCATCAGGTGACCGTCAAGGTGTGCGACCAGGGACCGGTCGGCGCCGCGGCCAGCCCCTCCCCCACCGCCCGTGGCGGCCACGGGCTGCTCGGGATGCGCGAACGGGTCGGCATCCTCGGTGGCACCCTGCACGCCTCACCACGCCCGGAGGGCGGCTACTGCGTCCACGCCTCCATCTCCCTGCCCGCCCCCTCGCCCATCTGACAGGGAACCACCGTGACCACCCCCTTGCGTGTCCTCCTGGTCGACGACCAGCCCATGATCCGAACCGGCTTCCGCTACATCCTGGAGGCGGAGCCGGGCCTCACCGTCGTCGGGGAGTCGGCGGACGGCCGGGCCGCGGTCCGAGACGCCCGAGCCCTGCAGCCCGACGTCGTCCTCATGGACATCCGCATGCCGGGCACGAACGGCATCGACGCCACGCGACAGCTCCTCGACTCCACCTCCGACACCCGCGTCATCATCCTGACCACCTTCGACCTGGACGAGCACGTACTCGACGCCCTCCGAGCAGGCGCCAGCGGCTTCCTCGTCAAGGACGGCCCGGCCGAGTCCCTCGTCGACGCCGTCCGCACGGTCGCGGCGGGCGACGCCGTGATCGCCCCCCGCGTCACCCGACGCCTTCTCGACCGATTCGCCGCACTCGAGGTGGCGCCCCCGCAGCCGCCAGCGGGCCTGAGGGCCCTCACCGCCCGTGAGAGGGACACCCTCCACGCGATGGCCCGTGGACTGTCCAACGCCGAGATCGCCGCCGAGTTCTCGGTCGCCGAAACGACCGTCAAGACGCATGTCGCGAACGTCCTCGGGAAACTGGCGCTGAGAGACCGGATCCAGGCGGTGATCCTCGCCTACGAGACGGGGCTCGTCTCCCGGCGGTCCGGCACCGGCGTCCGCTGACGACCGCGGCTCGCCCCTCCATCCCGACAGCCGGGGGCATGCCGGTGCCCGCGGTCAGCCTGTCAGGGGCGGGGCCAGTCGTTCCCGGACGCGGCCTCGGTGACGTACTCCCGGAAGGTGCGGGCCCGGCGCCCGGTCAGGCGGGGCACGGTGTCCAGAGGCTCGGTGTCGCCGAGGGAGCGGAGTGCCGCGTAGGCGGTGATGTCGCGTTCGACGGACTCCTCGGAGCGGCCGAAGGACGTCTGCGCGGCGCGGTAGGCGTCGTCGCCGCCGTGGAACCTCATCGGGCGGCCGGTGACGTCCTGGATGACGGCGCACGCCTCGCCGAAGGAGAGCGCCTGCGGCCCGGTCAGTTCGTACGTCCGGCCGGTGTGTCCGTCCTCGGTCAGAGTCCGGGCGGCAGCGGCCCCCACGTCGTCCAGGTCCACGAACCCCTGTCGGCAATCCCCCAGCGGCAGCGCCAGCTCACCGGCGCGGACCGCGTCGCGGAAGGGGCCCTCGTCGAAGTTCTGGTCGAACCAGTCGATGCGCAGGATCGTCCAGGCGGCTCCGGACTTCTTGACGGTGTCCTCGGCCGCGATCAGCCTCTGGTCTCCTATCACCTCGATGGCGCGGCTGGACAGCAGGACGATGCGTTCGACGCCGAGGTCCGCGGCCAGGCCGACGAGGTCCGGGTGGACGGGGATGCCGTCGGGGGCCATCAGGAACATGCGGTTCGCGCCCCGCAGGGCCGGTTCCCACGTACTGCGGTCGTTCCAGTCGAATCGGGTGGCGCTGTGCCGGGAGGCGCCTCTGACCGGCGCTCCCAGAGCCCGCAGGTGTGCGGTGACACGCCGGCCCGTGGAGCCGGTGGCTCCGAGGACGAGGATCGGTGCGGTGTCCATGCCCTGCCGAACGACGGCCGGGTGCGAAGGAAACGGCTCCGACGAGGGCAACGATTGCCTGTTGGCAGCTACCAAGTCGGGTCGGGGCTCAACACACCTGAGATTCAGGGCTTTACCGTTGAGAGCATCCGAATATGATTTCCTGACGTCAATCATATGAACGGCAACCGTGCACAGTCACGGGGGAGGGAGAGCCGATGGCCGAGGTCACGCAGACCGACGTGCGTCGCGAGTTCGACAGGGGAATGCCGGGACTCCGGATGCCTGACAGGGTCGTCGTCATAGGTGCGGGCCTGTCGGGCCTCGCCGTGGCCTACGAACTGGCCCGGCGCGGCACTGACGTGACGGTCCTGGAGGCGTCGAACCGTCCGGGCGGGCGTGCGTACACACTGCGCGAGCCGTTCACGGACGGTCTGTACGCCGAGGCCGGCGCGATGACGCTGACCCCGCACTGCCACTACGCCATGCACTACCTGCGCGAACTGGGGGTGGAACTGGAGACGGCCGACCTGGTCGGCAGCCAGTTCTCGTACTTCGTCGGCAACCGGTTCTTCGGTCCCGACGCCGACTCGCTGGACCGCGCCGGGCTCCCGCTCGCCCCGCACGAGAAGGGGCTGAGCGTCGCCGACATGATCGACCGCTATGTGCGCCGCGCCTACGAGGCGCTGGAACCCGACATCACGGCTGCGGACTGGGCGCCGACCCCCCTGCTCGAACCGTACGACCGGCGCTCGGTGTACGAGGTGCTGTCCGGGCGGGGCGCTTCGCCGGCGGCGATCGACCTGGTGGAACCGCACTTCCTGGAGATGCGCGGCGGGGACCTCAAGACGGCCTCCGCCCTGTCCTGGCTGCGGCACGAGTCCAGCCCGCACTCGCTGGCCAACGCCGATCCCCGGTGGTCGAAGGTGAAGGGCGGAACCGACCGCTTCCCCCGGGCGTTCGCCGAGCGGCTGAAGGACCGCATCCGCTACCGCGCTCCGGTGGTGCGGGTCGCCCAGGACGACGAGGGCGCTCGTGTCACCTTCCTGGACGGCACCCGCATGCGCTCCGTGGACGCGGACCGCGTGGTGGTGACGGTGCCGTTCAGCGCGATCCGGCACATCGACTTCACGGACGCCGGGCTGTCCGACGCCAAACAGGCCGTGATGCGCCGGGTGAAGTACTCGTCGATCGTGCGCGTCTACCTCCAGATGCGCCGGCGGTTCTGGGCCCAGGACAACGCGAGTTTCTCCACGGACCTGCCGGTGCGGTGGGTCCGGGACGCCACTCCCCGGTTGCCCGGGCCCCGCAAGATACTGGAGTGCCTGATAACCGGCTGGCGGGCCCGGGCGCTTGCCGTGCTGAGCCCCGAGGAGCGGATCCGCTTCGCCCTGGAACACGTCGAGTCGATGCTGCCCGGTGCCCGCGAGCACTTCGAGACCGGCACCTCGGTGGTCTGGGACCAGCAGCCGTACATCGAAGGCGCCTACATCCTTCCCGAGGTGGGGCACAGTTCCCTGATGCCGGCCATGCGCCGGCCGGAGGGCCGGATCCACTTCGCCGGTGACCACACCTCGTTCGAGCCCAACGGCGGCTCGATGACACTCGCGCTGGAGTCGGCCGCGCGGACCGTGCTCGAGCTCGGGAGCACGGCGAACACGTGAGCGGCCGGGGCCCGGCCCGCCATATGCACTCGCTCAGGGCAGCAGGACATCCAGCAGCTCCGCCCCCTCGACGCTCAGCACCGATGCCGGGAGGAAGGCGACGCCGCCGGTTCGAGGGCCTCGCATGGCCACCAGCTCGCCGTGGGCCGGGCCGTAGCAGAGCGTCAGGGACAGCCGCCGGGCGAGGGTGTCCGTGTGCGGGCCGGCCACCACGGTGCGCGTGCCGCCGTATCCCACCGTCGCGCGTCTGCCGAAGACCTCGATCTCCCGCTGGCCGGTGGCCCCGTCCCGCGCTCGCGCGGCCCCGGCCAGACCCAGCTCGGCGAGCAGGAGGTGGAAGCCGAGTCCGACCCCGAACGTGGGTGCGCCGCTGGACAGGAGGGCGGACGTCATGGCCCGCAGCGCGGTGATGCGGTCGTCGCCGTGGGCCAACGGGTCACCCGGGCCGGGGCCGAGGACGACCGTGGTTCCGGGCGCGACGGTCCGTGGCGCGGCCGCCGCGGGGTACGCGGGACGCACGTCGACGGTGCGGCCCAGTCCGCGCAGCATGGCGGCCAGCGGCGCCGTCTCCTCGCCACCCGTGTCGACGAGCAGCACCGGTGGCCGTGGAGCGGGCCGGCTGCCCGGCCGACGGGGGCGTTGCCAGTAGGCGGACAGATGTGCGCGGCGCCGGTCCAGTTCCGCGGTCACCGACGGGCACCACGCCGGGTCGGCGGGGGACGTGGGCCGCCGGCCGGAGGCCTGCTGGTGCCGCGTCCGGTCACCCGGCACTCCGCCTCCCTCACCGGTGGCCGGGCCGCCGGCCGCCTCCGGGCCGCGACCACGACCCGCCCACGCGTGGCCCCCGGCACCGCCCCCCGCGGTCACCGACGGGCACCACGCCGGCTCGGCGGGGGACGTGGGCTGCCGGCCGGAGCCCTGCTGGTGCCGCGTCCGGTCACCCGGCACTCCGCCTCCCTCACCGGTGGCCGGGCCGCCGGCCGCCTCCGGGGCGCGACCACGACCAGCCCGCGCGTGGCCCCCGGCACCGCCCCCCCGCGGTCGGTCCTCCGCTTGCGAGCGCCGACACCAGGGCCGAGGCCTTGGCGCGCGTCTCGGCCGTCTCGTCGGCGGCCACGGAGCGGGGCCCGAGGGTGGCTCCGACCGACAGCTTCAGCCGGCCCTGCCCGGACACCTCGAAGGTGCGGATGAGCACGGCGGTGTCCAGTTCCTCGTTTCCCGCGTCGTCGTGGCCCAGCAGCGCGATCAGGCCGCCGTAGTAACCGCGCCCGGTTGGTTCGCGGCGGGTGATGACGCGGCACGCGTCCGCGAAGGGGCGGCCCACGGCGGTCGCCGCGAACAGGGAGCCGGCGAGCGTGTGCCGGGCCGGCAGCGCGGCGGTGGCGCTGATGCGGCACTCGGTGTGCAGTACGCGGGCCATCGGTCGCAGACGCGGTCCTTCCAGGCGTACGTCCCCCTCGCTGATCCGGCACAGCATGGCGAGTTCCGCGTCGACCACGGCCCCCAGTTCTTCGGACTCCTTGCCGTCACGCAGGAAGGCCACCAGGTCGGCGGCGCTCGGCCGGCCACCGGGTGGAAGGCGGAGCGTGCCGCACATCGGGCGCATCACGACCCGGCCGTTCCGCAGTGTGACGTGACCCTGCGGTGAGGCTCCGGCCAGTGCGGCACCGTGGGGACCTCCGGTGTACACCGCGAACGTCCAGTACGCTCCGTGCTCCACGGCCAGCAGCCGGCGGAACAGTTCGCCCACCATGGCGGGTCCGTGTCCTGGCAACCGGGCGGTGAAGTCCCTGCGGATCAGGACGTGCAGACCGGTGCGCGCCACCTCGTCGGCCATGAGGTCGCGGACCAGGTCGGCGTAGTCCTCGTCGGAGCCGTTGAAGCCGGCGCCTTCCCCGAGGAGGTCTCCCGCGGGCCGCACCGCGGGGAGGGCCGCGGTGAGCGCGGCGTGGTCGGCCGTGTGCCGCCGGCGGATCCGCAGGACCCTCAGCGGTGTGCCGTCGTCGTGGCAGTCCAGCCCTCTTTCGGCCAGGCACCGGTACGGCAGCAGGGCCAGTGTGTGGGGTCCCCCGCCCGGCACGGCCGGGCCCGACGGCAGGTCCGTCACCCGTCGCACGGTGTCCATGGTGCCGATGAACACGTCGAACGGGCCGGTGCTGGTCCCGTCCGGCGCGGCACGACGCACCAGGGCGAACGGCGGCGGGTCCAGGGCGCGGAAGAGGCCCGCCAGGTCGGCCGCCGGCAGCGGGGTGGGGGTGAGGACGTCCGGCATGTGGGCATCCTTCCGTCAGACTTGATTACGTGTGGGCAACGATCTGCTCCGGTCAGTCCCGTAACTCGCGGAGCCGGAAAGGAGATTGACGACCAGATCATTTCTCTTCGGATAGCATTTACTGGTCTCTGCACGTCCATCCATCTCTCTCGGAGTCCCAGCGAGGTGTCATGCGGATAGCGGTGATCGGAGCCGGTCCCGGCGGGCTGTACACGGCCTGCCTGGTCAAGCGCCTGCGGCCCCACGACGTCGTGGAGGTGTGGGAGGCCAACGCGGCCCACGACACGTTCGGGTTCGGCGTCGTCTTCTCCGACGGCGCCCTCGGCGGCATCGAGGCCGCCGACCCGGCTCTGTTCGAGGCTGTCGAGGCCGAGTTCGCCCGGTGGACGCGGATCGACGTCTGCTACCGGGGCCGGGTCCAGCGCAACGAGGGGTACGGGTTCGCCGCGATCGGCCGCCACACCCTGCTGCGGCTCCTTCAGGAGCGCTGCGCCGACCTCGGGGTGCGTCTGCACTTCGGCTGCCCGGCGCCCGAGGTGTCCCGGTTGCGCGCGTCCCACGACCTCGTCGTCGCCGCGGACGGCGTGGGATCGCGCACCCGCGCGCGGTACGAGGCCGCGTTCGGCACGGAGCGGGAACAGGCCGGGTCGCGTTACATGTGGCTCGGCACGGACCGGCCGTTCGACGCGCTCACCTTCGCCGTGGTCGAGACCGACCACGGCCCGGTGCAGGCCCACGCCTACCCGTACGCCCCCGGTCGCAGCACGTTCATCGTGGAGATCGGTGACGCGGTGTGGCGGGCGGCCGGTTTCCGCGCCGCGGAGCGCCGGTCCGACGACCCGGTGGGCGACCGGGAGAGCATCGGGAAGGTGAGGGAGTACTTCACCGGTCTGCTGGACGGACACGGGCTGCGGGGCAACCGGTCGTACTGGGGTCGCTTCGCTGCCGTACGCAACCGCGACTGGAGCCACGGCAACCTCGTTCTCCTCGGTGACAGCGCCCACACGACGCACTTCTCGATCGGTTCGGGTACCAAACTGGCGATGGAGGACGGTCTGTCCCTCGCCACGGCCCTGCACGACCACGGGACGGTCCCCGAGGCGCTGGCGGCCTACGAGGCCGAGCGGCGGCCCGCCGTGGAGCGGATGCAGCGGACCGCGCTGACCAGCCTGGAGTGGTTCGAGAACATCGACCGCTGCGTGGGGCTGGCGCCGGAGGCCTTCAACGCGCACCTGCTGACGCGCAGCGGCCGGCTCACCCGCGACGACCTCCCGGCCGTGGACCCGGAGCACGTCGGGCGGATCCGCCGGCGGTTCGCGGACGCGGCCTGAACCGCGGCGCCCGGGGCGACTGGAGCACCGCTCAGCCGCCCCGGGCCGCCTTCTTCTCCGCCATCGAGACGCCGCCCACGAACCAGTGCTCGGGCGGGCATGCGTCCACCGTCACCCGGATCGCCTCCCGGGGGGTGCCCAGCGTGGTGTGTACGGCCTCCGTGACGGCCCGGCCGAGGGCGGCGATCTCCTCCTCGCCGCGACCGCTCAGCAGGGTGACGTGGATGAGGGGCATACGGACTCCTTGTCGGACGGGAGGTGTGCGCGAGGACGGGGTGCGACCCCGGCCCGTGGCCGGCGGCGAGCCGGTGCTCCGGGCCGTCAGAAGTGACCGTGTGCGGCGAGGTCCTCGGCCAGACACCGGCCGGTGTGCGATTCCCGCACCCGCGCCAGGTCCGCCGGGGTGCCCTCGAAGACCACCCGGCCGCCGTGCCGGCCGGCCTCCGGGCCGAGATCGATGATCCAGTCCGCGTACTTGAGCACGTCGAGGTCGTGTTCGATGACCACCACCGTGTTGCCGCCGTCGACGAGGCGGTCGAACAGGGTGAGCAGCTTGCCCACGTCCGTCATGTGCAGGCCGGTGGACGGTTCGTCGAAGATGTAGACGCTGCCGGAGGCGTGCAGCCGGTGCGCCAGCTTCAGCCGTTGGCGTTCGCCGCCGGACAGGGTGGACAGGGAGCGGCCCAGCGTGAGGTAGCCGAGGCCGACCTCCGTCAGCAGAGCCAGTTTGCGGCGGACGGAGTCCTCCGCGAAGAACCCGATCGCCTCCTCGGCCGTCATGGCGAGGACGTCGGCGATGTTCCGGCCGGACAGGGTGTGGCTCAGCGCCTCGTCGTTGAAGCGGCGCCCCTCGCAGCGCTCGCAGACGGTGGTGACCGGGTCCATGAACGCGAGGTCGGTCTCGATCACACCGCGGCCCTGGCAGTCCGGGCAGGCGCCCGCTGAGTTGAAGCTGAACAGGCCGGGGTCGGTTCCGGATGCGCGGGCGAACAGCCGCCGGACGGTGTCCATGATGTCGGTGTACGTCGCGGGGGTGGAACGGGAGGAGATCCCGATGGAGGACTGGTCGACCACGACCGTTTCCTCCGGGTGCCGGGCCGCCAGCTCCCGGGCGAGGGAGCTCTTGCCCGAGCCGGCGACACCGCTCAGCGCCACCAGCACACCGGTGGGCACGTCGACCGTGACGTCCTTGAGGTTGTGCAGCCGCGCGCCGCGGACCGTCAGCCTGCCGTCGGGGGCGCGCAGTCGGCGCTTCAGTCCCGGCACCGAACGCAGGCCGCGTCCGGTCGGGCTGTCCGAGCCCCGTAACCCGGCCGGCGATCCCTCGTAGACCACCTCGCCGCCCTGGCTGCCCGCGCCCGGGCCCATGTCGACGACGTGGTCGGCGATGGCGATCACGTCCCGGTCGTGCTCCACCACGAGCACGGTGTTGCCCTTGTCGCGCAGGGCGAGCAACAGCTCGTTCAGACGGCGCACGTCACGCGGGTGCAGGCCCACGCTCGGCTCGTCGAAGATGTACGTCAGCCCGGTCAGGCTGCTGCCCAGGTGGCGTACCGTCTTCAGCCGCTGCGCCTCGCCGCCGGAGAGCGTGGCGGTCTGGCGGTCGAGGCTGAGGTAGCCGAGTCCGACGGCCTCGATCCTGCGCAGTGCGGCCAGCGCCGCCTGGACCACCGGCTTGACCGGTGGGGCGTCGATGCGCTCCAGGCGGCCGATCAGATCGGTGACCTCCAGGGCGGAGTAGTCGGCGATGTTCTCCCCGGCGATCCGCGACGCGAGCGCGGCCGGTCCCAGCCGGGCGCCTCCGCAGGCCTCGCAGGGCCCCTCCGTCACGACCTCCTGCACCGCCGCCCGTTCCTTCGGCTTGAGGGTGTCGAGGCCCGCCTTGAGGTAGCGCCGGGTGAAGCGCAGCACGATCCCCTCGTACTCGTTCTTGTAGACGCCGTGCCGGCCGGCCCGGTCGACCTTGAACCCGGAACCGTGCAGCAGCAGTTCGCGGTCGTCCGCGGAGAACTCCCGCAGCGGCAGGTCGGGATCGAACAGCCCGGACTCCGCGTACAGCTGCCACGGGAAGGTGCCCACCGCGAAGGGCTGGAAGCGGATGGCGCCCTCGTTGAGGCTCTTGTCCTCGTCCAGAAGGCGGTTCAGGTCCAGCCGCACCCTGGATCCGAGCCCCTCGCACTCCGGGCACATGCCGCGCGGATCGTTGAAGGAGTACATGTGTGAGGGACCCGCGCTGGGCCTGCCGTGCCGGGAGAACAGCACCCGCAGCATGGCGTGGATCTCGGTCATGGTGCCGACCGTGGAGCGCGCGTTGCCGCCGACCGGGCGCTGGTCGATCACGATGGCGGTGGAGAGGTTCTCGATGACCTCCGCGTCGGGCCGCTCGAACTTGGGGAGGCGGTTGCGGATGAACGCGGGGTAGGTCTCGTTCATCTGCCGCTGCGACTCGACGGCGATCGTCCCGAAGACCAGGGAGGACTTGCCGGATCCCGAAACGCCGGTGAAGACGGTCAACCGTCCCTTGGGGATGCGCAGGCTGACGCCCTTGAGGTTGTTCTGCCGTGCTTCTCCCAGAACGATGTGGTCACCCGGGTCCAGTGACGGGTGGGGCACCATGCGTTCCCCTTCCATTCGCCGAGACGATTTCCGTTCGGAAACTTATCGCATCCGGTCGGCATCCTCAATCCGCGACGGCGTACGCCTGCGCGCCGCGCGGACTGGCCGCCGCGATGACCATGTCGTCGCTGGCCAGGCCGGTGGCACACACCTTGCTCAGGGTGTAGTCGGCGACCGTGCGGACCCGGTGGCCGCGCCGCCTGAGCTCCTGGATGGTTTCCTCCGGCATGCCGCTTTCGACGGTCACCGTCCCGGGAGCGAAACGCCGGGGGGTGAAGGACGTCGGAACGTGGTCGGTGTGGAAGGTCCGTGCCTCGACGGCCTCCTGAAGCCCCATGCCGTGTTCGGTGTGCCTCAGGAAGAACTGCAGCGTCCACTGGTCCTGCTGGTCGCCGCCCGGTGTGCCGAACGCCAGGGCGGGCCTGCCCTCGCGGAGCACCAGGGTCGGGCTGAGGGTGGTGCGGGGGCGCTTGCCGGGAGCCAGCGCGTTGGCGTGCCCCCGGGTGAGCGTGGCCATCTGCCCACGGGTACCGAGCGGGAAGCCCAGACCGGGCACCACCGGCGAACTCTTCAGCCAGCCGCCGCTCGGTGTCGCGACCACCATGTTCCCGTGGGCGTCGGTGGCGGTGACGCAGCAGGTGTCGCCCCGGGCGGCCGTGGAGCGCACCACCGCCGGGATGCCCTCCTCGAGCTCGCCGAGCCAGGAGGGACCGGCCGGACCGGCGGACTCGTCGTGGACGGGCGGCAGCACCGGTGTCCGGCCTCCCGGTGAGCCCGGCCGCAGCTCCGTGGACGCCTCGCTGCCGATCAGCTCGCGGCGGGCCGCGGTGTAGGCCGGGTCCAGCAGGTCGCCGACCGGCACCTCCGCGTGCGCGGGATCGCCGTACCAGGCCTCGCGGTCCGCGAACGCCAGTTTCGCCGCCTCGGTGACGGTGTGCACGAACTCCGCGCTGTGCGGTCCCATACCGGCGAGGTCGAACTCCCGCAGCAGCGCGAGCTGTTGCAGGAAGACCGGGCCCTGGGACCAGGGCCCCGCCTTGTGCACGGTGAGCCCGCGGTGGTCGAAGGAGAGCGAGGGCTCCACCGTCGCCCGCCAGCCTGCCAGGTCGGCGCCGGTCAGCAGGCCGCGGTGGCGGCGGCCGGTGGCGTCGATCTCCTCCGCCTTGGCGAGATAGCCGTCGATGGCCTCGGCCACGAAGCCCTCGTAGAAGGCGCGCAGGGCCGCGTCGATCTGCTTGTCGCGATCGGCGCCCGCCGCCCTGGCCTCGTCGAGGACGCGCCGGTAGGTCCGGGCCAGGTCGGGGTTGGTCATGCGCTGACCGGGCCGCGGCGCGGCCCCGCCCACCAGGTACGTGCGGGCGGACTCGGTCCACTCGTCGCGGAAGAGTTCCTGGAGCGCCTCGATCATCGCCGCCGCCTTGGGAAGCAGCGGATAGCCGCGTTCGGCGTAGCCGATCGCCGGCTCCAGGACGTCCTCCAGACGCAGGGTGCCGTACTCGGCGAGGACCCGCAGCCACGCGCCGAAGGCGCCGGGCACCACCGCGGGCAGCAGGCCGGAGCCGGGGACCACGGACAGGCCGAGCTGTTCGAACCTCTCGATGGTCGCGGCCCGGGGCATGGGGCCCTGGCCGCAGACGACGTCGACCCGGCCGCTCCCGGCCCGGTGGACGAGGACGGGCACGTCTCCCCCGGGCCCGTTGAGGTGGGGCTCCACGACCTGGATGACGAACGCGGCGGCGACGGCCGCGTCGAACGCGTTGCCGCCCTTGTCGTACATGCGGAAGCCCGCGGCCGAGGCCAGCCAGTGGGTCGAGGCGACCGCGCCCCGGGTGCCGCGCAGCTCTGGACGGAACAACACAGTCGGGTTCCTCTCCTCTTCGTTCTGCGATACAGGGATTCGCGTCGTGTGCTCTGGGTGTGCGTCGGCCGGACCGGGTGCCTTCCGCGGCTCGGCCTGGTACACGGCCCGGGCCCCGGCTCAGCGCGCGACGGCCGCCGTGCGGGGCAGGTGCATCCGGCCGGCGGCGGTGGCCGCCACCTCCCCGGTCACCTCGGCTGCGACCGCTCGGCCGTCGCGTACGGTCACGGCACAGTCGAGCCGGGCGGGGCGGCCCAGCCCGTGCCCCTGCCGGACCCGGTAGACGCGGGTACCGTCCGTCGCCGGCACCAGGCCCGCGCCGGTGAGCCAGGCGCCCAGTGCCAGGGCGGCGGAGGCGCACGCCGGGTCCTCCGGCATGCCGTAGCCGGGGGCGAAGACCCTGACGTCGGCCAGGTGTTCGCGCCTGTCGTAGGCGACCACCACCGCGTCCGGGCAGGTGGACCACACGGGGTGCGCCGGGTCGTGTGCGGCGCGGGCGACCGCCTCGGGTCCGACCGGCAGCACGTGGAAGGCCGGTCCGAACCCGGTCACGCGGGGCTCGGCGACCAGGTCGTCCTCGGTGAGGCCGCACGCCTCGAGCAACGGCACGGGATCCCAGGCGCCGGGTGGCACGGGCTCCCCCCGGACGCCGAGCGTGGCCCGCTGGGCACTGGCGCGCACGGTCATCAGGCGGCCCCCGCACTCCTGCACCAGCTCCCCCGCGCGCAGACGGCCCAGCCGCACCAGGGTGGTGGCCGTGCCGATGGCGGAGTGCCCGCCGTACGGTGACTCCCGCTCCGGGGTGAAGACCCGTACCCGGTGGGTGGCGTCGGGCGACTCGGGTGGCAGGACGAACGCCGTCTCGGTGAGGCCGATCTCTCGGGCCACCGCCCGCATGCCGTCGTCGTCGAGTGCGGTCGCGTCCGGGACCACCCCGAGCGCGCAGCCCTCGAACGGCGTGCCGGTGAACATGTCGACGATCTCGTAGGCGATCACGGCCGCTCCCCGCCCCGGACGGTCAGCACGTCCCGCGCGATCCGCTCCAGCACTTCCACCCTGCCCTGGTAGGGGAAGGAGGGCCGGGGCCAGTGGACGACGAAGTCGGTGATGCCGAGTTCGCCGAAGCGGCCGGCGGCGTCGCGGTACGCCTCGACGGAGTCCAGGGTGCCGCCCACCATGGCGCCGGTCAGCAGCAGCCGGCGCAGGGTGGCGGGATCCCGCCCGGTCCGCTCGCACGCCTCGTCGAGGCGCGCCAGCTGCTCCTTGATCACCGGCAGGGTCTCCTCGTACGGAAGGGCGTCGAAGTCGCCGGGCCGCCCCGCGGTGATCCACATGTCGGCGTGGCGGGCCGCCAGCCGCATGCCGCGCGGCCCGGTCGCCGCGATGGCGAACGGCACCCGGGGCGTGGCCAGGCAGCCCGGGCGCACGGGCACCTCCCGGACGTCGTAGTAGGTGCCGGTGTGTGTGGTGCTGCGGCGGCTCAGCAGCTTGTCGAGCAGGTCGACGAACTCCGTGAAGCGGTCGGCGCGTTGCCGTGGGGAGTAGGCGGCCGGATCGACGACGCGGTCGTCGAGGCCGCCGGCCCCGGCTCCCAGCCCGCAGACGAACCGGCCGCCCGCGATGTCCTCGAGGGTCATCACCTCCTTGGCCAGCGTCACCGGGTGCCGATAGGTGGGTGTGGCCACCATGGTGCCCACGGTCAGGGTCGAGGTGGCCTCGGCCGCCGCCGCCAGGGTGGGCACGGCGCCGAACCAGGGCTCGTCACGCAGCCACCGCCACATCAGCTGGTCATAGGTCCAGGCGTGGTCGAATCCGAACTCCTCTGCGCGGACCCACTGTTCGCGGGCCTGCGCCCAGCGGCGTTCGGGCAGGACGACGACTCCGTACCGCACGGTCCACCGCTCCTTTCCTGTCGCATGATCGGGTGGCTCAGGCTCAGCGGGCGATCGTGCCGTCGAGCAACCGCCGGTCGAGTGCGGCGGCAAGGCCGTCGACGCGCCGCAGGACGGCGTCGAAGTCCCGCTCGCAGGCCTGTGTGTCCTCGCTGCGCAACTCCTCGGGCAGTGCGGCGTCCTCCTGCGCGGTCAGCCCGGGGTACAGCCCGTTGACCGAGACGTCCAGGCGCACCGCGGCCAGTCGGCGCCGGAGCTGGTCGACGACCTCGGCGGTCGGGACGTCGGCGCGCAGGGTGAGGAAGTAGTTGTCGTAGACCAGCGCCTGCATCCGGGGGTCGTGCGGCCGGGCCGTGGGGGCGGTGTCCTGGAGCAGGGACCTGCCGCCGGGTACGAGTTTCGCGGCGACCCCCGAGTGCACCAGGTGGTAGAGCCGGACCTCGTCGGCCAGCCGGCCGCCCTCCGGGGTCTCGTGCCACGGCGTCTTCCTGCCTCGCAGCAGCCGGCGGACGGGGACAAAGTCGGGCGCCCAGGTCCCGCTGAAGCCGCGGTGCTGCAGGAACATGCTGGGCCGGATCACGTCGCTGTAGACGTCCTTGGGACAGGAGCCGGTGTAGAGCAGCATCGCGGTGTACGCCCGTGTCAGGTCCGTCATGGCTCGCAGCGACGGGCCGGGGTCGGGCCGGGCGTGCGCCTGGTGCAGCGCGTGGCCGAGTAACTGCCAGATGGCGAAGGTCAGCTGGTGTCCGGTGATCCAGCGGAACCAGAAGAGCTGGTGGGCCAGCTCCGGGAGGCCGGGCGCCGGTCCGGTGCGCGGGCAGGACGTCCGCGCACCGCCGGGGGCGGGCTCGGCGCACAGCACGTCCGGAACGTCGGCCGCGGGCTCGTGCGGGGGCTCGGGCAGGGTCAGCGGCTCCAGGCCGTAGGGGAAGTCCCCGAAGTCCCAGCCTTCGGCGACCGGCAGTTCGGTGACGGTCCGGTGCGGGCCCGCGCTCATGCCGCACCGCCCGGAACGTAGGTGAACTCGAACTCGAGGCCGTTGGGGTCGAACAGGTAGCAGCTGTGCACTCCGTCGGCGTCGACCACGATGTCCGTGGGCTGCTCATCGGTCGCGAAGTCGTAGCGGCCCGAGCGGTAGAGCTCGATCCAGCGATCGCGCCAGGCGCGCAGTTCCTCCGGGGAACCTGTGGCGAGGCAGACGTGCTGGAACTGGGCCTTGTTGCCGCCGGGCAGGTCCGGGTCGTGCCCGGCGCGTTCGAAGAGGTGGAAGCGGACGTCGGCGACGCTGATCTCGGTGAGCCGGGTGATGCCGGGGAGCCTGCTGCGGGTCAGGTCCGAGAAGGTGGTGAGCGTCCAGGTCTCGGCGCAGCCGAAGAAGTCCTTGTACCACGCCAGGGAGTTGTCCAGGTCGCGGGTTTGGACGCCCAGGTGGTGCATCGCCGGCACCAGGTGCACCGGGGGTGCGGCCGTTGTGACGGCCGAGTCTTCTCGCATGAAATGACACTCCTATCCGGGACAGGCTTTTTCACAAGGTTCCAGAAAGGGAGGCTAGGTGACCGCAAGGACGACAGTCAACGCCACACCGAAGGAATTTCCGAACATTATCGACTGCCCATGAATTTCTATGACGAAGGCGACTGGACAGCCTTGAATAGGCCGCTGACCTGGGTATTCTCAGGTTCACGGCACCATAGATATCGAATTCTGCTCTTGCCATCCGCAGGTTTATCGTGAATTATTGCAACCATGGAACAAGAGCGATGGAACAGTGTCGACGCCTACTTCAGCTCCCTTCTCGTGAAGGAGGACGAAGCACTTTCGAAGGCCGCTCAGGCCCATAGGGAATTCGACCTGCCGGACCTCGCCGTCAGCGCCCCCCAGGGCAAACTCCTTCATCTGCTGGCGCGTCTGCGGCAGGCGCGGCGCATCCTGGAGATCGGCACGTTCGGCGGGTACAGCAGCATCTGGCTGGCCCGCGCGCTGCCGCCGGACGGCCGCCTCGTCACCATCGAGTGGGAGCGGTCCTTCGCCGAGTCGGCCGCGTCGCGCCTCGCCGAGGCGGGGGTCGCCCACCTCGTCGAACAGCACGTCGGCCGGGCGCTGGACATCCTGCCGACCCTCGACCGGCCCGGTACCGCCCCCTTCGACATGGTGTTCGTCGACGCCAACAAGCCCGACATCCCCGAGTACTTCACCTGGGCGCTGAAACTGTCCCGGCCGGGCGCGGTGGTGGTCGTCGACAACGTCGTCCTGGGCGGCGCGGTGACCGACCCGGACCATCCCGACGCCGGCGTCCAGGGCGTGCGCCGGTTCCACGAGATGCTGGCCGGCCGCTCGGACGTCACCGCCACCTCGATCCAGACCGTCGGCACCAAGGGGTACGACGGTTTCACGCTCGCCCTGGTCACCGGCTGAGCGGCAGGGGGCGGGGGGCTCCTCCCGCCCCGGCCGTACCGCCCGGCGGGCCCGTCCGGCCGGATGGGGCCGCGGCGCTCAGTCGACGTCGGGCGGCACCAGGTCCGGTGCCGTCCAGCCGTCCAGGTCGTACTCCGCCATGCACTGTTCGGCGAAGCCCCGGTACTGGTCGACGAGACCGGAAGCCGTCTGGGCGTGCAGCAGTTCGATCCGCACGCTCTCGTGGTTGCCGGAGTAGTTCCGCTCGTACAGCTCGTGCCGGCCCGCGAACTCGGTCCCCACCGAGTCCCAGATGAGCTTCATCAGCTTGGCGCGCTCCACCGCCTCGTAACCGTTGGAACCCCGCATGAAGCGGTCGAGATGGGGACGGAGTTCAGGTTCGTTGAAGTCCTTGGCGTGCGACGTGAGGTAGATGAGCCCGCTGCTGAGGTCCTGCAGGATGATCTCCCGGACCCTCGGGTAGCCGACGGTCATGAACCACCGGTAGGCCATGCCGTAGTCGAGGTTGGGCAGCAGGGCTCCGTCGTGCCACGGATCGGGGTTGTGCGCCATCGCGTCGCTCAGTGCCCAGAACATGTTGCGCCAGGCGAGGACCTCGCCGACCCGGGTCTGGATGCCCCGGAAGTCCTTGGTGCCGGTGACCTCCACACCCTTCAGCAGCAAGCCCGCCAGGAAGTCCAGTTTCACGGCCAGCCGGGTCACCCCATGGAAGGTGAGCCGGTGGGTGAAGCCGGAGGTCTGCAGGAAGGTGCCGGCCCTGGCGGTGTCCCCGTAGATGAGGACGTTCTCCCAGGGGATCTTCACCTTGTCCAGGATGAAGATGGTGTCGTTCTCGTCGAGCCGGCTCGACAGCGGGTAGTCGAACGGGCTGCCCGTGCGGCTCGCGGCCAGTTCGTAGGACTGGCGGCAGATGAGCTTCACGCCGGGTGCCGCCAGGGGCAGGGTGGCGACGAGGGCGAACTCCTTCTTCTTCACGGGCAGTCCGTAGTGCGCCACGAAGTTGAAGTGGGTGAGCGCGGACCCGGTCGCCACCACCTTCGCCCCGCTCACCACGAGCCCGTCGTCGCACTCCTTCTCCACGTGCACGAAGACGTCGTCCACCTCGTCGGCGGGCCGGTGCCGGTCGACCGGAGGGTTGATCACCGCGTGGTTCCAGAACAGCACGTTCTCCTGGGCGGTGGCGTACCACCGGCGGGCGTTGTCCGCGAAGTCGCCGTAATAGTCGGGGTTCGCGCCGAGGGTCACCAGGAAGCTGGCCTTGTAGTCGGGACTGCGTCCCATCCAGCCGTAGGTCAGCCTGGCCCAGTCGGCGATGGCGTCCCTGTCCCCCACGAGGTCCTGCACGCTGCGCGGCACCCGGTAGAACTTGTGGGTGAAGCCGTCGCTGCCGGTGTCGGTGGGCGCGGTCAGGGTGTCGTGGTGCTCGGGATCGTGCAGGGCGTCGTACAAGCGGGCCGTCATCCGCACGGTGTTGCGGAACGCCGGGTGCTTGGTGACGTCGTCGACCTTCTCGCCGTACGCCCAGATCTCCCGTCCGTCGCGGATGCTCTCGATGTACTCGTCCCCGGTCAGCGGCCGGGTGACCCGGGCCTTGCCGGTGGACGCCCCGGAGGTGCCGGGTGCTGCGGACTGTCCG
The DNA here is from genome assembly GCF_000716535.1 of Streptomyces flaveolus. Lineage (GTDB taxonomy): Bacteria > Actinomycetota > Actinomycetes > Streptomycetales > Streptomycetaceae > Streptomyces > Streptomyces flaveolus_A. Next base: position 141,763 of record NZ_JNWV01000024.1, read on the forward strand.
TTGTCGGGTGCCATGTCCCTACTTCCGTGTCTCATGATCGGTGACGAACTGATCCGTGGCCGGTCCTGGGCCGTCCAGACAGAGCGACCACACCTCCTCGGGTCCCTCCGGGTCTCCTCCTCCGTCCGGCATGAGGCGGGGGAAGACGCCTCGGTAGAAGAGCAGCGGCCGTCCCCCTCCGGCGGCGAACTCCTCGACACGGCCGACATGCAGCGTGTGGTCGCCTCCGTCGTAGGTGCGCCAGGGTCGGCACACCAGGTACCCGAGGGTTCCCGCCAGCCGGGGCCGGTCGCCGTCGCCGTCCACCCACGGCACGGAATCGGCCGGCGAGCCGCCGGCGAAGTGCAGGGCCAGGTCTTGCTGGTGCTCGCCGAGCAGGTTGACGACGAAGGGGCCGTCGTCCAGGAGGGCGGCGGCGCGGGTGCGACGGTCCAGGGCGACCAGGGCGAGCGGCGGATCGAGCGACACCGAGGTGAAGGAGTTCACCGTCGCCCCGTGCAGCCGGGCGCCGCGCCGGCAGGTCACCACGGTGACGCCGGTTGCGAAGTGCCCCATGGTCCGGCGCAGCTCCCGGGGCTCCAGGGCGACGTTGGCGACGACGGTTCCGGGCGGGTTCACGCGTGCTCCTTGGCTCGGCGGGACATCAGGGCCTCGGTGCGCCGCTCGGTACGGGCCGCCCGGTCCACCAGCTCGCGCAGGATGTCCGGGCCGTCCTCGGTGAGCAGCGACTCGGCGTGGAACTGGACGGTGGCCAGCCCCGGGCCGTCCAGCGCGACCACGTCTCCCCCGTCCCGGCGCCACACCCGGGCCGTGGCGTCCCGGCCGGGCAGCGGACAGCGATCGGTGTCGGAGCGCGCGGTGAAGCTGTTGTAGAAGCCGACGTGCCGGTCGCGTCCCCACAGGCCGACCCGCATCCGGGCGCCCTGGCGGGGCCGCGCGAGCCGGACCAGGGGAAGGCCCAGCACCCCGCAGACGGCCTGGTGACCGAGGCACACCGCGGCCAGCGGCAACCGCCGGGCGAGCCGGCGGCCGGCCAGGGAGCGCAGCCGCGCCACCCGCGGGTCGCCGACGTCCCGGGGGTCGCCGGGCCCCGGCCCCAGCAGCAGCACGGTGCCGGGGTCGTCGGCTGCCTCCGGAACCGACCACCAGGGGTGCAGGGTGACGTGGCAGCCCACCGCGCGGAGCTGCTGCGCGAGCATGCTGGTGAACCGGTCCTCCGCGTCGATCACCGCCACCCGTGGTCCGTGAGGCGAGGGCGCCGGCAGGCGCGCCCCGCCGCCGAGCCAGAAGGCGGCGATGCCGTCGTTGCGGGAGCGCAGCGCCGCGCGCACCGCCGGATCGGCTCCCAGGGAGACGTCGGGTGCCGCGTGCGCCGGGGCCGCGGCCCGGCCGGCCGGGCCGCGGGTCAGCGCGGTGAGGAGCCCCGCGGCCTTCGCCGTGGTCTCCGCCGCCTCCTCGCGGGGCACCGAGTCACGCACCACGGTCGCGCCGGTGGTCAGCCGCACGGATCCGTCCGCGGTGATGTCGGCGGTGCGCAGCACGATGACCGCGTCCAGGGCGCGCCGTCCCCCCTCCTGGCCGGCCAGCGCCAGCACGCCGCTGTAGTAGCCCCGGCCTGCCGGTTCGTGGCGGGCGATGACCCGGCAGGCGTTCTCCACCGGACTGCCCGTCACCGTGGGCGCGGGCAGTGTCCCGCGCAGGATGTCGGTCAGGGGCAGCGGGGACTCGCCGTGCAGGTGGTACTGCGTGTGGGCGAGACGCGACATCCACGCGAGCGTGGGGCCCGACACGCGCACGCGGGAACCGCACAGTTCGGTCATCATCTTCAGTTCCTCGTCCACGACCATGTACAGCTCGTGGATCTCCTTGGGGTCGGCGAGGAACCGGAGGAGGCTTTCGCGGTCCGGGCGGCCCCCCTCGGGGTAGCGGTAGGTGCCGCTGATCGGGTTCATCGACACCCGCGAGCCGGCCACCCGTACGTGCTGCTCGGGGGAACTGCCGATGAGGTACCGGTCGCCGGTGCAGACCAGGTAGGTCCAGTAGGCGCCGCTCTCCGCGATCAGCAGCCGCCGCAGCGCGGCCAGGGCCCGGGTCCGGTCGAAGTCGCGGATCCGGCCGTGCAGGCTGCGGGCGAGGACGAAGTTCGCGCCCTGCCCTCGCTGGATCTCCTGGCGGGTGAGCGCGTCGACGCCGGCCGCGTACCGGTCGTCGTCGAGGTCGAACCCGGTTTCCTCGACGTGCAGTTCGCGGTCGGGCAGGAGCGCCAGCATCCGCTCCAGGGGCACGGTGTGCTGGGTGCCGATGTCCATGGCCAGCAGCGGGGTGCCGTCGTCGGGAGCCGCGAAGCCTCGTTCGGCGATCTGCCGGTGGGGCACCAGGGCGAGGACCCTGTGCGCCGGTCCGGGGCCCGGGGAGGCCGGCGCGGACTCGTCGTCGAGGCTCAGCTCGGCGAGGGTGGCGGCGGTGCGGAGGGGCCCGCTGACGACGTCCACGGTGCCAGGGTGCCCGGCACCCGGCCGGTGCAGGACGGCGAAGGGGGTGCCCGGCGGGGGCAGCAGGGCCGCCAGGCCGCGCGCGTTCCGCGCAGACTCGCTCATGCGACGGCCTCCAGGGCCGGCAGCCGCCAGTAGGCGGTCGCCGCGACGGCTTGCACCAGGTTCAGGCGGGGATCGCACAGGGTGCGGTAGGCCGGCCCGGGGGCCGGGGTGAATCCGGCGCCGGTGCACTCGGCGATGTCGTCCGGTGAGGCCTCCAGGTGCAGGCCGGCGCTGCGGCCGCCCTCGGCGGAGACGATGTCCACGAACCGGCTGATCTCCGCCATCACGGCGCTGAGTCGGCGCGTCTTCAGTCCGTGCGCGGTGCGTTCACCGTTGCCGTGCATCGGGTCGCACAGCCACAGCACCGGGTGACCGGCCCGCCGTACCGCGCGGACCAGGGGGGCCAGGCCGTCGATGCGGGAGGCGCCGAACCGGGCGACCAGCGACAGCCGGCCCGGTGAGCGCTCCGGGTCCAGCGCGGTGCACAGGGCGAGCACCTGCTCCACGGTCGTGGTCGGGCCGACCTTGCACGCCACCGGGTTGTCCACTTCCGCCAGCAGCCGTACGTGGGCTCCGTCCGGTTGCCGGGTCCGTTCGCCGACCCACGGCCAGTGGGTGCTGGCGAGGTAACTGCGGCCCGAGCGGTGCCGGCGCACGAGGGGCAGCTCGTAGTCGAGCAGCAGTGCCTCGTGGCTGGTCCACACCCGGGTCTCGGCGGGCGAACCCTCGCCGCGGCCCAGCCGGTCCAGGGACTCCACGGCCCGGCGGGCGGCCCGGTAGCAGCTCAGGATGCGGGCGGGATCGGGCCGGCGCGCGTCGGCGTCGGGGTGGGGGGCGTTGACCATGGGACCGCGGTAGACCGGGAGCCGGACGCCGTCGTGCAGCTCCTCCGGGTGGGAGCGGGGTTTGGCGTACTGCCCGGCGACACGGCCCACCCGGACGACCGGCCGTCCGGCGCCCGTTCGCACGATGTCGCTGAGGACGTCCAGCATCTCGGCCTTGCGGGCCAGCGGGGCCGGGCCGCACTCGGCGGGGTCCTCCGCGCAGTCGCCGGCCTGGAGGACGCACAGTTCGCCTTCGGCGGCACGGGACAGCAGCCGGCGCAGGGCACGCACGCTGTCGTACGTCACCAGCGGGTCCGCGCGGGCCAGTTCGGTGTGGACGAGGGCAAGTCGCCCGGGGTCCGGCCACTCCGGCTGCTGCGCGGCCGGGAGAGCCGCGACGACGGAGGGTATGAGGGTGTCGTATGCGGTGTCGGGGCAGGAACTCGTTGGCATGGCTGCTGGTGCTTTCGGTGTCCGGCGACCGCTTCGGCGATTGCCGTGTGGTGGATGGTCGGATCGGCGCCGGCGGCTGCGCCGCGCTGCCGGGAGGGCCCGGGACACGGAAGTCCCCTCAGTCGTCGGCCAGTTCTCCGACGGAGCGGAAGTAGCGGAGCATCCGCGTGATCGCCTGCTCGTCGATGGCTGGCCAGGGCAGTCCGAGGTCCGTCAGCAGGCGGGTGGTGACGGTGTTGCCGTAGGTGTTGTCGCCCAGTTCCAGGGCGCCCTCGCGGAAGAGGGGCACGGCTGCCGCCAGGGCGTTGCCGCCGGGCCGCCGTGCGGACTCCTCCAGCCGGGCAAGCCAGGTGTCGGCCGGGACGATATCCAGACGGTGGCCGTCCGCGCGCAGGGCCGCGTGGACCGGGGTGAAGTCTGATCCGCTCGGGTGGAAGACGTGCAGGGTGCGGTTGTGGGTGGCGGGGTGGCGGGAGAGGGCGACGACGGCGCGGGCGACGAAATCGACGGGCAGCAGATCGGTGGTGAGGTCCTCGGCCGGCGGGGCCGAGCCGAGTTCGATGAAGCTCTTGATCTGCCGCCACAGGAAGTCGTCGCTCTGGCAGGCGCCTGTGACGCTGTCGCCCGAGATGCGCCCGATGCGGTGGATGGTGACCGGCACGCCGTGCGCGCGGGCCGCGAGTGCGATGCGCTCGGCGACCCACTTGCTCTGGGTGTAGCCGATGCCCAGTCGTTCGCACGCCTCGGGCACGTCGTCCTCGGTGAGGACCGTGCCGTCGGGCGCCTCGCCCGGAGGGAACACGGCGATGGTGGACATGTACTGCACGTGCTTGGGGCGGTCCGTCGCGGCGAAACGGACCACGTGGCGGAAGCCGTCCACGTTCGTCGGTTTCACCGAGGCGTACGGCAGCACGAAGTTGATGTGCGCGGCCGCGTGGTAGACGACGTCGACGGTACCGGCCAGCGCGTCGTACTCCGCACCGGGCAGACCGAACCCGGGCCGGCTCAGGTCGCCGGGCACGGCGCGCACCCGGTTCCAGTCGATCCGCCCGTCCAGCCGGTAGCGCTCGGCGGTGGCCCGCAGCCGCTCCATGCCGGCCCGTTCGTCCGCCGCCCGCACCAGACAGTGCACCCGGCCGCCGGTGGTCCCGGTCAGCTCCCGCAGCAGGTAGCTGCCGAGGAACCCGGTCGCGCCGGTGAGCAGGACCTCACGGGCCCGGGCGACCGGTACCGGGGTGCCGGTGACGGCGGGCAGGTCGTCGGGAAGCGTCGCGTCCTCCCGCAGCGCGGCGGGGGCGGTGGTGGGAGCGCCGGAGCCGGAGCGCAGCCGGGCGGCCATGCCCGCGACCGTCGGATTCTCCAGCAGGGCCCGCAGCGAGAGGTCCTGGTCGAACGCCCGGCGCAGCCGATAGACCAGTTCCGTGGCGATGATCGAGTTCCCTCCGACGGAGAAGAAGTCCTCGTCCCTGCCCACCGCGGGCACCTTCAGCACATCCGCCCACTCCCGCGCGATCCGCTGCTCCAGGCCCGGCCTGGGCGGCCGGACGGGTGGCGCGGGCGCGGTCCGTGCCGCGGTCGCCTGTGCCGCGGCCAGGCCGGCGACGGCCCGGCGGTCGATCTTCCCGCTCGGGGTCGTCGGCATGTGCTCCACCGCTACCACCAGCGCGGGCACCATGTAGTCGGGCAGCGTGCCGGACAGGGCGCGACGCAGCTCCGCGGTCTCCCAGGTGCGGGAGGTCTCCAGGACGGCCACGAGTCTGCGGTCGCCGGGGGCGACGTCCACGGCGGCGACCGCGGAGGAGGCGACGCCGTCCAGGTCGTCGAGTGCGGCCTCGATCTCGGCGGGCTCGATCCGATAGCCACGGATCTTGATCTGGTCGTCGGTCCGGCCCAGGTACTCCAGGTCGCCCTCGCTGTTCCAGCGCACCAGGTCGCCGGTGCGGTAGAGCCGGTCGGCGGGGCCGCCGAAGGGGTCCGGGAGGAACCGGCGGGCCGTCTCGTCCGGACGGTTGCGGTATCCGGGGGACAGCACGGGCCCTCCGATGTACAGCTCGCCGGGGACACCCGGGGGGACGAGCCGCATGTGGGCGTCCAGGACCACCAGCCGCACGCCGTCCACCGGGCGGCCGATCGGCGGCCTGTCGGGCCAGGTCGCGGGCGAGCCGGTGAGCGGGTACCAGCTGGCCAGGTGCGTTTCCGACGGCCCGTACATGTTCACCAGCCGGACCGCCGGGTGACGGGTGGCGAACTCCCGGATCTGCGGGGAGACCACGAGGGCCTCGCCGACGGAGGTGATCTCGCGCAGGTCGTCCAGGCGCACACCGGCGTCGGTGGCCAGGGAGGCCAGCTGCTGCAGCGCGATGTAGGGCAGGTACACCCGGGTGACGCGGCGTTCGGCGAGGAATCCGGCGAGCGCGTGCAGATCCTTGCGCAGTTCCTCGGAGACCAGCACGAGGGCGCCGCCGACGCACAGGGTGCCGAGGATCTCCATCACGGACACGTCGAACGACAGCGACATGTACTGGAGCGTCCGCCCGGTCGCTCCGGCCGGCGAGCAACGGTGCTGAGCCCGGACGAGGTTGGCGACGGTCCGGTCGGCGATGACCACCCCCTTGGGCAGGCCGGTGGAGCCCGAGGTGTGCACGACGTAGATCTCGTCGTCGGGTGTCTTCACCCGGCCGAGGCCGGTGGCGGGGGCCGCGGCGATCCGCCCGGCGTGCCGGTCCAGCACGAACAGGGTTTCCCCCGGGGGGAGTTCCTCGGCCAGCGAGCTGTCCGTCACGGTCAGGAAGACCCCGGCGTCGCGCAGCGTGTGGGTGATCCGCTGCCTGGGGTAGGACGGGTCGAGCGGTACGTACGCCGCCCCGGTCTTCAGGATGGCGAACAGGGCGACGACCATGTCGTGGGAGCGGGGCAGGCAGATCCCGACCCGGGTGCCGGCCGCAGCGCCGGACGCGCGCAGCACGTGGGCGAGCCGGTTGGCGCGCTCGTCGAGTTCGCGGTAGGACAGGGTGGTGTCGCCGTCCTCCAGCGCCACCGCGTCGGGGGTCGCCCGGGCCTGGGCCTCGAACAGTTCCATGACGGGTGCGTCGTGCACGGCGTGCGCGGTCCGGTCCCCGCGGACCAGCACCGACCGCCGCTCCTGCGCACCGAGCGCCTCCAGTTCGTGCAGGGGTGCGTCGGGACGTCGGGCGAACTGCTCCATCAGGTGCCGCAGCCGGTCGCCCATGGCCCGTACCGTCGGCTCGTCGAAGAGGTCCGCGTCGTACTCGATCAGACCGTGCAGGCCCTCGGAGTCCCGCTCGAAGACGAGGGACAGGTCGTACTTGGCGCCGTGCGCGGCCCCGCGCTCGATGCGCAGTTCCGTGTCACCGTGGGATATCCGTCCGGCGTCGCCCTGGGTGAGCACGAGCATGGTCTGCACGAGCGGGGTGTAGCCGCTGCTGCGCGGTGGCTGCAGACGCTCGACAACCTTGTCGAAGGGCGCCCACTTGTGCCGCAGCGCCTCGCTCACCTCCTCCCGCACCCGGCGGAGCACGTCCCGGACGGTCATCCGGTCGTCGATCTCCTGCTGAAGGACGACCAGGTTGACGAAGTAGCCGATCAGTTCGTGGGTGGCCGGGTCGTCGCGGAGCGAGACGGGGCTGCCGATCAGCACGCGCCGCTGACCGGTGTGGCGGGAGAGGAAGACCGCGTACGCGGCGACGAGGGCCATGAACAGGGTCACCCCCTCGGCCCGGGCGAGCGCCTCGAAGTCGTCAGCCGCGGCGACCGGCAGGTGCAACGGGAGGGTGCCGCCCCGGTGTTGCTTCACCGGGGGGCGGGGCCGGTCGGTGGGCAGGTCGAGCACCGGGAGTTCCCCGGCGAGCCGGGCGGCGAAGTGGTCGAGGGAGCGGGTGAGGGCCTCGGGGTTCATCAGTTCCCGGTACCACTGGCTGAAGTCCCCGTAGGTGGGCCGCAGCGGGTCGGCCTCGACGGGCAGACCGCGGCCGAGGCGGTCGTAGGCGTCGAGGAGTTCCCGCAGGAAGACACCGGCGGAGGCGGCGTCGGAGGCGATGTGATGGATGTTGCAGATGACGGCGGACCGGTTCGCGGGGCCGAGCGCGCAGGTCATGGCGATGACCGGCCCGCGGGCCAGGTCGAGGCGGAGATTGGCCACCCGGTGGACGAGGGCGTCGAGTTCCTTGTCGTCGCCGTAGCGGGCTACCTCGAAGACGACCGCGTCATCGTCCCGCGAGACGTTCTGCCGGAGCGTGCCGTCGCTCAGGGCGTAGGTGGTGCGCAGGACCTCCTGGCGGCGCAGCACTCCGCGCACGGCCGCGTGCAGGCGGTCGGGATCGGCTGAGAACGGCAGCCGGACGAAGAAGGGGCCGTTGTAGGCTGCCGGGTTGGGCAGGTACTGGTCGATCAGCCAGATGCCGCTCTGCCCGAAGGACGCCTCCGCCGCCCGGCCGTCGCGGGGAGCGAGCCCGGCGCGCAGTTCCGGGATCCGGGGCGCGTCGCGCCGGGCGTCCAGTCGCGCGGCCACGTCGGCCACGGTGGCACCGGCCGCCAGGTCCGCGCCGGTGATCTCGACCGCGAAGACGGCGGTCAGCGTGGTGGCGAGGTCGTCGAGCAGGGCCGGATGTTCGCACCGGTCGGCCAACGGTTCGTGCGCGGTGAGGTCGGCGCTGCCGAGGGTGGTCCGTGCAAGGTCGAGCACGGTGGTTCGGAGGGGGGAGTTCACCGGTCGTAGTCCTCTGCAGAGATGCCCCGGCCGCCGGCGACGGGCGCCGCACGGCCACGGCCGGGTGACGCCTACTGGGTCTGTGCGGCGGGGTTGCGTCCGGTGTCCCGCGACTGCTCGACGAAGCGCGCCAGCTGCTCCACCGTGCCGTGCCGGAAGACGTCCTCGGTGCTGACCTCCACACCGAAGATCTTCTGCAGCCTGGAGGCGAGCTGGACGAAGTGCAGGGAGTTCCCGCCGTGGCCGAGGAAGGAGTCGGTGGTGGTGAAGTCGTCGGCGCCGGAGATGTCCTTCCACGCCTGGAGTACGACGGTCTCGAGCGGGTTCTGCACGGCTGTGTGACCTTTCTTCGGATCGCGGTTGGTGTCCGACGGGTCCGTGAGGGCGGACCGGTCGATCTTTCCGTTGGCGTTTCTCGGCAGGTCGCCGAGGTGGTGGAACGTGGAGGGGACCATGTAGGAGGGCAGTTGGTCTCCCATGCGGCGTGCCAGGTCGGCGCCGTCCAGCGGTCGTCCGTCGACGGTGGTGTAGAAGGCGGTGAGCGACTTCTCCCCGGCGCCCTCCGGGAACGCCTTGACGACGGCGTCGCCGATCCCGTCGAGGGCGCGCAGGGCGAGGGTCACCGCGGTCAGTTCGACGCGGTAGCCGCGGATCTTGACCATGCTGTCGGCGCGGCCTATGAGGACGATGTCACCGTCCTCGGTGGCGCGGGCCAGGTCGCCGGTCAGGTAGCGCGGCCGTCCGTCCGGCCCGGTGACGAACTTGCGGTTCGTGAGTTCCAGGTCGTTCAGATAGCCCTGGGCGAGTCCGAGCCCGCCGACGACGAGCTGTCCGGGCGTTCCGGGCGGGCAGGGCCGCAGCGAGTCGTCGAGTACCTCCAGGGTGACCCCGGGCAGGGGGCGGCCCACCGGCACCCGGTTCTCGCGGGTGACGTCGCCGGCATCGCGGATGGGGTAGAGGGCAGTGATGGAGGAGTTCTCGGTGCAGCCGTAGCCGTTGTAGATGACCGCGCGCGTCGCCCGTGCCGCGCGGCTGAGGTGCTCCGGCGACGGGAAGTCGCCGCTGAGAAGGATCACCCTCAGGCCCCGCAGGCATTCCGGCTCCTCGTCCACCAGGAGGTTGAACAGACCGCAGGGCAGGGACAGCGCGGTGACGCCGTGCCGGACGACGGCGTCCTTGAGGGCCGGGAGACTGGGCAGCCCCTGGGGCATCACGACGAGACGTGCGCCGTGCAGGAAGGCGAGCCAGATCTCGATGGTGGACGCGGCGAAGGAGAACGCCGCGGACTGGACCAGGCAGTCCCGCGGGCCCATGCGCAGTTCCCCGCTGTACGGGCCGAGTCGTGCCAGCCCGCGGTGGGCGATGCGGACGCCCTTCGGCCGGCCGGTGGATCCGGAGGTGAACATCAGGAACGCGGTGCTGTCCGGATCGTTCACGGCGGGCAGCGCGACGCCGTCGTCCGGTTCCGCGGCCGTGGTGAGCTCCTCGACCGGTACCCACAGCGGTGCGCCCGGAGCACCGGGCGCGACGGCCGGTGTTCCCGCGTCGTGCACGACGGCCCGCGGCGCTGATTCGGCCACCACGCGGGAGACGAACGGCGCAGGGTGGTCCGGGTTGACCGGCACCACGCAGGCGCCCGCCTTGAGGACGCCGAGCATGACCGCGTAGAGGTCGGGAGACCGGCGCAGATACACGCCGACCCGGTCACCGGGCGCCACCTTGCGGGCGCCCAGCCCGCGGGCCACGCGCTCGGCTCGTTCGTTCAGTTGCAGGTAGGTCACGGTCTCCGTGCCGGAGACGAGGGCGACCTGGTGGCCGGCGGTCCGCACCACGCGGTCGAAACCCTCGGTGAGGGTCAGGGGAACAGCGGAACGCGCCTCGCCTGATGCATTCTCCGTGAGCACACGTGCTCCTTGCCTCGCTGGCGGATGGCCACGGGGCGCCCACAGCGACGAGCACATCCGACGTCCAGTGACCGGCTTCTCAAGGAATACGCACAAATCAACCGAAAGGTGATGGTTGCTGTTCGGAAATCACGTTAGGTCGGCGCTCTTCGACGTGTCAACCCCGATCTTGAGGCGCCGAGACCGCTGCGCCACCCACGCTGGAGCTGCCACTACCCCCGCTCTTCGCTCCCATGCCTGGGTTGTCGGGCCCCGACCGGAGGCCCCTTCGCCGCCACGGACAACCCCAGGCCGACACGGCGGAGCGCAGCGCCGCAGGGCGCGTTTTCAGCCACTTGTTTACCGCCAGGAAAGCAACCGAGTTACTGACGATGCATCAGCCATTGTTCGACCGGAGCAAACCAAAGCGCCCGGCCGACGGCGCCCGGCCGCCCACGGGGGTCCGCCGGAGGGGTGCCTCCCGCTCGCGGGGCGGAAGAAGCCGGAGCGAGGCGCGGCGCGTGTCCGGTCTGGAGGGCCCCTCATCCGAGATCACCGCGCAGAAATTTTCCCGGTGGAAACAACTGTTGGGCGATGGATCACATGACCGTGTGGAGAGGTATACGTTGCCGCCCCAGGATCGTTGATAATGAGTAACCAATCGGAGGTCGCCGTCGGCCCGCTCCCGCCCCGAGCCGGCCGTGGCGCCTCGTCCCCGACCTGATCACCTGAGGGCGTTGATGACCCGAACCGACAGCCCACGAAGCGCCTCCGAGACCTCGGCTGTGCCAGGCGAACTCGAGGACGCGCTTTCCCACTTGCAGTGCATCCTCGTCGCCCGCCGCACTCGCTCGAATCCGGAAGGCGTCACCTGGCAGCAGTACGACGTCCTGGAGCTGCTGCGCATCCGCGGCCCCATGACTCCCTCGGTGCTCAGTGCCTCGCTCGGGGTGTCGCGGGCGACCACGTCCAAAGCACTGCGCGTCCTCAAGGACCTGGAGCTCGTCGACCAGCGGACGCTCGGCGAGGACCGGCGTGAACTCACCACCTCGCTCACACCGGCCGGCGAGGCCTTCCTCACCCGCGTCGCCGAGCAACGGCGGGAGAACGCCCGCATCGTGGAGGCCGCACTGAGCCCGGGTGAGCGAGCGATGTTCGTGGAGCTGTGCCACAAGGTCGCCGGCGCCCTGGAACCGCACCTCGAACCGGTGGAGGCGCGTCCCTGAGCGGCGGGCGGGGGTGCCGGCCGGGCGGCGCCGTGGGCGTGGGCGGTACCGCCCCCCACCCGGATACCGGCGTGCCCCGCCCGCCCCGGTCCCATGGGGCGCGCGACGGCACTGCCCGGCGTCCGCGGTCACGGCATGCAGGGCGGCACCACCGGACGTCCGCATCCACGGCCTGCGTGACGGCACCTCCGCCCAGGCCCACGGCGTACGCCGCCGCAGCGCCCGGCGTCCGCACCCATGGCACCCCCGGCCCCACCCCCACGGCGTGCGCCGCCGCACCACCCAGCGTCCGTACCCGCGGCATGCACGGCGGCACCGCCCGGCATCCGCAGCCACCGCATGCGCGACGCCCCCCGTCCCGTCCCCACGGCGAGCGCCGCCGCACCACCCGGCATGCCGCAACTACCGCGTGCAGGGCTGCGCTGCACCACCCGGTATCCGCACCCACCGGACCTGCTGGTGAGCGCTGTACGGGCGGTGCGACGCGCTGTCCGGCCGAGGGGCCGGCGCTGCCGCGCAGGCTCGAGAATCGCGGGCTTCCTCGAACACCACGGCTTCCCGGACTGCGGCGTGACGGCGGAGGCCGCGCCCCTCATCTCCCCGTTCAGGGTGTCCGCGAGCGGTGGGCCACGGGGCCTACCCGGCGCGGTCCCCGTAATGCGCCGCCCGTGCTCCGACAGCGGCCGGGGCTACGGGACCTGCCGCGCGTCACCGCCCGCGCGGCAGGTCCTCGTGCACCGGGTGCGGGCGGAGGCAGGGCAGCGTCAGCTGCCACCAGTCGGTCAGGCGGTCGGTGAGGGCGGCCGTGCCTTCGAGTTCCTCGGTGAGCGCGCACAGGCCGAAGAAGGCAGGGACCAGGGTCCGGGCCGCGCGAGCGGGGCGGACATGCGGGTGGAGGTGGCCGGCGAGCCGGGCCTTCGCGAGCAGTCGTGTGACGGCGGTGGTCCACAGCGCGAAGGGGTGGGGAAGGGGAGCGTTGATGGTGGTGCGTTCGGCCCACAGGCGGGCGCCGGCACGGGTCACCGGGTCCTCGGCGAGAGCGTGGGCGATGTCGTAGCTGAGGGCGACGAGCCGGTCGACCGGGGAGACCGCCTCGTCCGCGTAGCGTGCGGCGAGTTGTGGCCAGGTGGCGAACCGGTCCTGGACGACGGCGAGGGCGACGGCCTCCTTGCCGGCGTAGTGGAAGTAGACGGCGCCGCTGGTCCGGCCCGACCGGGCGCTCATGTCGTTGACGCTGGTGGCCGCGTATCCCTGTTCGGCGAAGAGCTGGGCAGCCGCTTCCAGCAGTGATCTACGGGTTGCTTTCGCCCGTTCCTGCAACGCTCCGTCCGCCCTCGCTCGATTCTTACGCCGACCCTGAATTTAGACCGTGTCCTACGTGGTGAGGCGGATGAGTCGCTTGTAGCAGCAGAGGGCGGCGGCGAGTCCGAGAAAGGCCAGGTAGTTGCGGGGATCGCGTTC
>NZ_JNWV01000025.1 GCF_000716535.1 Streptomyces flaveolus
GCGCTGGTCATGGTGGAGACGGCTCAGTCAGACCCGCGCTCGCATCAGCCACTACAAACGGCGAGGCCAAACCCCATAACTGTGATTGCAGTACTAGGCTGATTCCATGCTGCACGGCTCGCAGGAGCTGCCGACGCCTCACCGTCACGCGCCGCAGTCCCTACGGCAGCTGCTTCCACGGCAGAGCGTGTAGCGCCTTCTCAGTGGAAGGGCGATCGGATGGTACCCATGACGGCAGCGGTGGACCCGGATCGGTCGGAGTGGGATGTCATCGTCCTCGGCGGTGCCGCAGCCGGTGAGAACGCCGCGCAGTACGCGAGCCAGTTCTCCGGCCTGTCCTCGGTGCTCGTCGAGAACCACCTGGTCGGCGGCGAGTGCTCGTACTGGGCGTGCATGCCCAGCAAGGCCCTGCTCCGGCCGGTGGAGGTGGTCGACGCCGCCGCACATCTGCCCGGGGTGTCGGCGCGACTGGATCCCGCCGGCGTATTCGCCCGGCGCGACCGCGTGATCAACGGGCTGGACGACACGTCCCAGGTGACATGGGCCCTGAACACCGGGATCGACGTGGTGCGCGGCTATGGACGACTGGCTGGTGAGCGCACGGTCGTGGTGAGCCGGCCCGACGGTTCCGCCAGGACGCTGACGGCCAGGCACGCGGTGGTCGTCGACACCGGTTCCTGTCCGGCAGTGCCCGATGTTCCGGGCTTGCGTGCCGCGCTCCCCTGGACCTCACGCGATGTGACCACGATGAGTGAGGTGCCGCGCCGGGTGGTCATCCTCGGTGGCGGTGTGGTCGCGTGCGAGGCGGCCACCTGGCTGCACGGCCTGGGAGCCGAGGTGACGGTCGTCCATCGGGGTGAACGGCTGCTGGCCCGCAACGAGCCCTTCGCGGGGACGCTCGTAGGCGAGGAACTGCACAACGCGGGCGTCCGCCTGCGTCTCGGCCAGAGCATGTCCCAGGTGAAGCGGTCCGAGGCTCGTGACACCGGCGAAGGCCGCGTGCACGGCGGTGAGGTGAGCGTGACCCTGGACGACGGCACGACCATCGTGGCCGACGAGGTCGTCGTCGCCGCCGGCCGCACCCCGAACACCGACGACATCGGCCTGGAAACCGTCGGCCTGTCCGCGGGCGGGTTCCTCGACGTCGACGAACAGCAGGCCGTACGGGAAGCGGACGGCACCTGGCTCTACGCCATCGGCGATGTGTGCGGCCGTGCGCTCCTCACGCACATGGGCAAGTACCAGGCCCGTATCGCCGGTGAGGCCATCGCGGCACGGGCCACCGGCTCCGCCGACCTGCCGTCCGCGACCGCCGGCCACACCGGGTCACCCCAGGTCATCTTCACCACCCCGGAGGTCGGCAGCGCCGGCGTCACCGAGCAGCAGGCACGGGAGGCGGGCATCGACGTGGAGACCGTCGAGTACGACCTCGCCGCGCTGGCCGGGACGTACGTCATGCGCGCGGACTATCGCGGGCGGGCCAAGCTCGTGATCGACCGCGCCGACGACGTGGTGGTGGGAGCGACGTTCGTCGGCGCCGGCATCGCCGAGCTCGTGCACTCGGCGACCACGGCCATCGTGGGACGCGTTCCCGTGTCCACCCTGTGGCACGTGGTGCCCAGTTACCCCACGGCGAGTGAGATCTGGCTGCGTCTCCTGGAGACGCTGCGCGGGAACCGCCATGCGGCCCTCGGGGAATGAGACGCCCTGCGCACGCATTTTCGGACCGTTGAGTCAAGAAGCGGTACCATATCGTCATGGGTCGCCCTCGAAACTTCGACGAGAACCGGGTCCTGGAGTCCGTACGCGAGCAGTTCTGGAACAGCGGCTATGCCGCCACATCGGTGCAGGACCTGATGGGCGTCACGGGGCTGGGCAAGGGCAGCCTGTACGGCGCGTTCGGCGACAAGCGCCAGCTCTTCCTTCAGGTACTGGACAGCTACCGCGACGAGCAACTGGCCGGCGTCCGGTCGATCCTCACCGGTCCGGGCACGGCCATGGAGCGCCTGGCCCGCCTGCTGGAGGGCGCCGCCGAAGGGTTTGCGGAAGACCCGCAGCGGCGTGGCTGCTTCCTCGTCAACAGCACATCGGAACTGCACAGCCAGGACCCCGACGTCGCATCGCGGGCCAGGACGACGTACCAGGCCGTCGAAGATCTTCTGGTCGCCTGCGTGAGGGAAGCGCAGAACGAAGGGGCCGTGGACCCCGACGCCGACCCCCAGGAGCTCGGACGTCTGCTGCTTGCGGTCATGCAGGGCATCGAGTTCCTGGCCAAGACCCACATGGACGGCTCGGCCCTGCTGCAGATCGGCCGCGCCGCTCTCTCGCGACTGCCTCGCCCTTAGCGACGGCGACGCCGATCACATCAGACGCCTCACCGCTGATCCCACCTCACCCTGGTTTTTGACCGGTCGGTCCGTAACGGCTATATTGGACCGAGCGGACCATAACGTGGTCACCGCTCCCTCACCGGCCCTGGGCGAGACGGAAAGCCCGAGCGGCAGTCCGGTGACGAATCACCGGGCCTCCCGTTTCACCCTCGAACGAGTCACCAGGAGAGAACCATGGGACAGCTTGACGGCAAGACCGCGCTGGTCACCGGCGCGACCACCGGAATCGGCCTCGCCACGGCACGGCGCTTCGCGGCAGAGGGCGCTCACGTGTTCATCACGGGCCGCCGCCAGGAAGTGCTCGACGCCGCAGTGGCCGAGATCGGCGCGAACGCCACCGGCGTCCGCAGCGACGTCTCCGACCTCGCGGACCTCGACCGGCTCTACGCGGCCGTCGCCGCGCAGGGCCGCGGCATCGATGTGCTGTTCGCGAACGCCGGCGGCGGCGAGTTCGCCACTCTGGAACAGGTCACCGAGCAGCATTTCGACTCCACCTTCGACACCAACGTCAGGGGCACGCTGTTCACCGTTCAGAAGGCGCTCCCGCTGCTCAACGACGGTGCCTCGGTGATCCTCACCGGCTCGACCGCCGCCACCACGGGGACCGAGGCCTTCGGCGTGTACGCCGCCTCGAAAGCCGCCATCCGGTCCTTCGCCCGCACGTGGGCCAACGAGCTGAAGGGCCGTGCGATCAGGGTGAACACACTGGTGCCCGGCCCCATCGACACGCCTGGCATCACCGGCCTGGCTCCCGACACGGAGCAGGCGGGGCACCTCCGGAACTCCCTCGCGAGTCAGGTACCGCTCGGCCGCATGGGGCGCCCCGACGAGGCCGCCTCGGCGGCGCTCTTCCTGGCCTCCGACCAGAGCAGCTTCGTCACCGGCGCCGAACTGTTCGTCGACGGCGGCCTCAACCAGGTCTGAGTCGTCGGGTCATCGGCCGCCGGGCACCCGCGTCGAAGGCCCGACCGCGATCCGTGAACCGATCACAGGCCTGGCGAACATCCCCACAGGCGAAGCGTCCACGACAGGAGTAGAAACGGAGGATGAGGAAAAACAGCGAGACCCCGCAACGGATGGACGAGTGGGTCGACAGTGTTCAACGCCTCTCCGAAGAATCGGACGCCAAGAGCGCCAAGAACGTGGTCGCCGACATCTACAGGGCAGCGCAGGACGAGCTCGACGCGCAGCGGGCCCAGGCCGAGTTCGAACGCGAGGAGTGACCGCTGACGGCACTTGCCCGTCCGCTCGGACCTCGTAGGACCGCATGGGTTCCAGACGGTCGTACGTGACGTTGACACCCGGACCGTTCTCCCCGAGCAGGCCGCCGACCACGGCCATGCCGGTGGGATGGATGGCGGCGTCGTGCACGGCGACGGCACGCTCCGGGGACACCTTCCGCAGCCAGTCGATCAGTTCGGTGCGCCGACGGGGTCGATCACCAGCGTTCCGTCGCGGGTTCGCAACCGAACGCACGCGTGGCACTCAGCAACCGCCGGGGGCCGCCCCCGACCGTTCGGGAGCGGCCCCACCGGTCTTCAGTGGTCTGGCCGGCATGGCATCGGCCGAACGACCACCCGGCGCGGCCCCCCCGTCGTCCCCGGTCCGCGCGGCCACCGCGCGCTTCCGCGTCAGGGTCAAATGACCGATGTGGGCGTCTACGGCCCCGTGAAGGATCGGGAGCGTCGGACCTCGCAGCCGTCACGGCCCACCTCAGGGAGGAGTCAGCAGATGCACGCGGTACGACCACCTCAGCGTCTGGCGCCCAACATGTTCGGCATCCCTTTCGGCGTCTGCGGAGTGGCCCAGTGCTGGTCGACGGCCCATGCCTCGATCGCCGCACCGTCCTGGCCCGGCGACGCGCTGTGGGTGCTGGCCGCGCTCTCGTGGCTCGTCTGCCTGGTGGCCTACCTGATCAGCAACTTCCGCGCCGGTCGTCTGCGGACCGAACTGAAGGACCCCACGTACGCGCCGTTCACCTCGCTGATCGTGATCGTGCCGATGCTGCTGGGCGTCACGCTGGCCCAGCACCAACGAGGCGCCGGAGAATCCGTGTTCGTCGTGGCGCTGGTCCTCACGCTCGCCCTGGGCGGGTGGCTGACGGCCGAGTGGATCACCGCCGACCTGCGACTGTCGCAGTGGCACCCCGGCTACTTCCTGCCCACCGTGGCCGGTGGCCTGATCGCGGCGGCAGGCAGTGCGGCCCTGGGGTACGAGAGTCTGGCGCGGCTCATGCTCGGGTACGGCGTGACGTGCTGGCTCGTGCTCGGTTCCATCCTGTTGCTACGGCTGTTCACGCAGCCGGCGCTTCCGGCGCCGCTGGTTCCCACCATCGCCATCGAAGTGGCGCCGCCGGTCGTCGCCGGAGACGCCTGGTTCGAAATCAACGGGGAACGCCTCGACCCCGTCGCCCTGTTCCTCGCCGGCTACGCCGTTCTCATGGTCCTGGTGCAACTGCGGCTCGTCCCGGTCTACCGGCGTGTGCCGTTCGGCCCGGGATGGTGGTCGTTCTCCTTCTCCTACGCGGCCGCCTTCGCCCTCGCCATCCGCTGGCTGGACGTGGAACATGTCGTACACCAGCGCTTCTGGACGTATGCCCTGCTCACCATCGTCAGCGCCGGAGTGGCGGCACTGGCCGTACCCACCGTCCGGCGCCTCGCCGGGCGAACGTATTTCGCCCCCTCCCCCGGTCACCAGGACGCGCCCGCGTCCGGGCCGAAGGACACCGCCGGTTCCTTGCAGGACGCCGGTCGCCCGGCCGATGGGTAGGCCCCGCTCCCTCCCGGATCCAGGATCCTCCATGAAGACCAGGTCCAGCACCGAAGACGCCCCGGGCCGTTCGGGTCGCACGTACGAGGACGCCGCCCTCGGCGACGAGAACCAGGGGCGTGCCGCGAAGGCCGGTCGGCGGCTGCCATGACGGACGACCGGCGTACGCCGGCGAGCTATCACGAAGGAGAGCTCGCGGCTCAGAGCCGTGCCGGATTCCGAGCGCACGCTCAGCGGCTGCTCCCCATCGTCGGAGACGCTCTACCGCGCGGAGTCGGCGCCTTCCTGGCCGCTCAGCGCGTCCTGTTCGTCGGCGCGGCCGACCCGGAAGGCCGTGTGTGGGCCACCGCCTTGTACGGGGAGCCGGGATTCCTCCGTGCCCGCGACCCGGCCACGCTGGACATCGCGTCCCTGCCGGCCGCAGTCGACCCCCTCGCCGGCACCCTGTCCGCGCACGCCCGTGTGGGAACGCTCGTCATCGACTTCCCCCACCGACGCCGCCTGCGTGTCAACGGCCGGTCATCGCCTACGGAGCACGGCCTGGCGCTCGCCGTGGACCAGGCATACGGCAACTGCCCGCAGTACATCCAGAGCAGAACACCGCGGCAAGGCCGGCACGGCGCGACGACGGGGCGTCTCGTGTCCAGCGGGGAAGGCCTCGACGAGGGGCAGCGGCGAGTGGTCTGCGCAGCGGACACCTTCCTCGTCGCCTCCGTCTCCGCGTCCGGGGACGCCGACGTGTCGCACCGCGGCGGTGACCCGGGTTTCGTTCACGTCGCATCACCCACCCGTCTGAGCTGGCCGGACTACGCGGGCAACACCATGCTGATGACACTCGGCAATCTCACCGTGAACCCCGGGGCGGGTCTCCTCTTCGTCGACTGGACGTCCGGCACCTCGATGCACCTGACGGGCACGGCGACGATCGACTGGGATCCCGCGGTCGCCGCGAGGGTGCCGGGGGCGCAGCGGATCGTGGTCTTCGACATCTCCCGGACCGTCGTGATCGAGCACGCGGAGGCTCCGTCGTGGTCGGCACCGGAGTACTCCCGCTTCAATCCACCCGCGGCCGGGGGCGGCTCATGACGCGGGCGCGCCCCACGGTCGGCCACCGAGCGCCGGCCGAGCGTCGCAACGGCGGTGACGGCACACCGCAGGGAAGAGGAGACGACCCATGGCCACTTTGATCGCCGTGAACGTCGGAATGCCCCGAGAGGTCCCCTGGCACGGGGAAACCGTCCGCACCGGGGTGTGGAAGAAACCCGTGACCGGCCCCAGGATGGTGCGCCGGCTCAACGTGGAGGGCGACGGCCAAGGCGACCTGAACGGGCACGGCGGCGAGCAGCGGGCCGTGCTCGTCTACCAGCTGGACTCCTACCGCTACTGGCAGCAGCAACTGCGTCGCGACGACTTCGTCTACGGGCAGTTCGGGGAGAACTTCACGGTCGAGGGGATGTCCGACCAGGAGGTGTGCATCGGTGACCGCTACCGGATCGGTGGCGCGGTCTTCGAGGTGACCCAGCCCCGGGTGACGTGCTACCGGGTGGGGTTGCGGATGGACGAGCCCCGGATGGCCGCATTGCTCGTCTCCCATTCCCGGCCTGGCTTCTACATGCGCGTGATCACGGAGGGGGAAGTGGAGGCCGGCGACGACATCGTCAAGATCTCCACCGGCCCGGAGGCGATGACGGTCGCGGAGATGGACGCCCTGCTCTACCTGCCCGGCCATCCCCCCGGACAACTGCGGCGCGGGCTGCGCATCCCCGCGCTGAGTCCGGGCTGGAAAGACTCCCTCCAGGCCCTGCTGGACGGCGCCGCCGACGGTGCCGCAGGGAACAAGGGGCTGACCGCGGCCGCGGCGAATCCGCCACCGGCCTGGCCGGGGTTCCGTCCGCTGGAGATCACACGGATCGACGTGGAGAGCAGCAGCATCTTCTCCCTCACCCTCGCCCCCACCGACGGGCGCCCCCTTCCGACGCCCTTGCCCGGACAGTTCCTCACCGTGCGCCTGCGGCCGGAACCCGAGGGGCCGCCGATCATCCGCAGCTATTCGCTGTCGGGCCGTCCAGGCGCCCCGGCGTACCGGATCAGCGTGAAGGCGGAACCGCATGGGGCCGCCAGTTCCCACCTGCGTCGCGCACGCGTGGGAGACCGGCTCGACATCGCCGCGCCGCGCGGCACGTTCACCCTCGCCGACGGTGAGGCCCCCGTCCTGCTGTTGTCCGCCGGTGTGGGCGCCACCCCCGTACTGTCCATGCTGCACGCGCTGGCGCACGCGCGATCGGCCCGCCAGGTGTGGTGGCTGCACGGGGCTCGGAACGGGGACGACCACGCCTTCGCGCAGGAGGTGCGCACCCTGCTCAGGAGCCTGCCGGCCGGCCGCTGCCACGTGTCCTACAGCCGTCCACGCGAGGACGACCGGCTCGGGACCGACTACACGGCCACGGGTCGGCTCTCCGCCGAACAGCTCCGCGAACTCGACCTGCCCTCGGACGCCGAGGCCTACATCTGCGGGCCGGCCGCCTTCATGGACGACATGTCCCGGGCACTCGCCGACCTGGGGATCGGGCCCGCCCGTGTGCACACCGAGATCTTCGGGGCGCTGGCTGCCATCCGGCCCGGAGTGCTCCAGGCACCGGCCCGGGCGCCGCACCTTCCGCTCCGTTCCCAGGGCGACGGCACCGGCCCGACGGTCTCGTTCGCGCGGAGCGGGATCACCGTGCCGTGGGATCCGGGGTACGGCACGTTGCTGGAACTCGCCGAGGCCTGCGACGTCCCCGTGCAGTGGTCCTGCCGCACCGGCGTCTGCCACACCTGCGAGACCGCCCTGCTCCAGGGCCGTGTCGACTACGCGCCGGAACCCATAGACCGGCCCGCGGAGGGCAACGCACTCATCTGCTGTTCCCGGCCCCCCGTGGATCTCGTGCTGGACCTGTGAGACGTCACCGCGGCATCGGACGCGCTCGGTGTCACGGACTCACTCGGTGTCACGGACTCGCTCAGGCTCAGTGCACCAGTTCCGCCACGGCCGTGGCCTCCACGCGGGCCTCCTCGGGACTGACGCAGTCGTCCAAGGCAGCGAGGTAGCGTTCGGCGTCCAGGGCCGCGGCGCAACCGATGTCCTGGTCCCGGAAGAAGAAGCCGTCGCAGGTGGCACACCAGCTCACGCCGCGGCCGGACAGCCGCTTCTCGTTCCGCAACCCCAGTTCGCGGTAGCGGGAACCCATGGCCAGGATGACCGCCCTGGCGCGATGAAGGTTTCCGCCGGCGTCGACCACCTCTTTCGTGTCGCCCTCCAGGCGGACTTCCGCGACGTCGTCGGTGACGAACTCGGCGCCGAAGCGTTCGCCCTGGGCTCGCATCCTCTCCATGAGGTCCGGGCCCATGACCCCCTCATGGAAACCTGGGAAGTTCTCCACATCCGTCGTGTTCATCAACGCGCCCCCGGCCGAGACCGCCCCCTCGAACACGAGGGGCCTCAGCGAGGCCCTGGCCGTATAGACGGCGGCGGTACAGCCGGCTGGACCGGATCCGATGATGACGACGTCACGGGCGGTGTCCTTCACCTTGATCGCCTGCCTGAGCTCGGAGGATCAGGAAGCCTGCCGCACACAGGCGGGGTGCCGGCGGCGACCGGCTTCAGGCCTTGCCGGAAGGAAGATCGCCTGTGCGCGGCGAAGCGTACTCGTCATCATTCCCGGCCGGGCGCTTCATGGCATCGGTCGTTCGACGGAACTGCGAGCGCTACTGGTTGGGCATCGTCAACGCCGCGCCGGCCGGGACTGCCGCGCCGACCAGGATGCACTCGGCTCTCGGAAGGGAGCGACCCTGTTCATCGAGGATCCGGCGTCGAGAGGCCTGGCCGAAGGGCTCGTGGGCCGTTCGCAGGAGTTGGAACTGCTCCTCCCCCACGTCGACGAGGCGGCCGGCCAAGGGGGCGCGCTACTGGTGTCCGGAGAACCCGGGATCGGGAAGTCGGTGCTCCTCATCGGCGTGGGCGGGTCCGGCCGGCGCGCCGGTGGAGTTCCACGGCCATCGGAGCAGCGGTGAAGACGGACGAGTACGTGCCGATCGTGAGGCCGATGAGCAGGGCCAGGGCGAAGTCGGTGAGCGAGGACCCGCCGAGCACGGTGAGGGCGGCGAGGATGAAGGCGGCGCCCATGCCGGTGTTCACGGTGCGGGGCAGGGTCTGCAGGATCGCCTGGTTCGCGATGCCCGGCAGCGGTGCTCCGGAGGCCTTGCGGGCCAGTTCCCGCACGCGGTCGAACAGGACCACGGAGTCGTTCACCGAGTAGCCGATGACGGTGAGCAGTGCTGCCAGGAACACCCCGTCGACAGGCTTGCCGAGCCAGGCGAAGACGCCGACGAGTATCACCACGTCGTGGGCGAGGGCCGCGACCGCGGCGGTGCCGAACAGCAGGCGGAAGCGCGCCGCCAGATAGACGAGCTGCGCGCCCAGGGCGACGGCGAGCGCGATCAGGGCGCCGCGGCGCAGCTCCTGGCCGAGGCTGGGGCCGATCAGTTCGTCGCGGACCTTGTCCGCCCCGCCGGCGAGGTCGCGCAGGGTGCCGGTGACCTCGGCCTCCTCGGCGTCGGTCAGCCGCTCGGTGCGCACGGTCAGGCCGCTGTCGCCGGACGACTGCACCACGGCCCGGGGGAATCCGGCCTCCGCGAGCGCGGTGCGGGCACGGTCGGCATCGACGGGGGCGCTGGTGGCGTACTCGATGAGGCGGCCACCGGTGAACTCCACGCCGAGGTCGAGGCCCCGCACCGCGATGCCCGACGCGGCCAGGACGAGCACGGCGGCGGACGTGGCCAGCCAGCGGCGCGGGTGGCGCATGAGTTGTGGGTCGCGTCGGGTGAGACGGTCGCGGACGGCGCCCGTGGTCGCGATGCCGGTGAGGTGGGGGCGGCGGCGCAGGGCGGGGCGGCCGGCGGCGGACTCGGCGAGCACCCGGGTGATCACCAGCGCGCTGAACATGGAGGCGAGCACGCCGATGCCGAGGGTGACGCCGAAGCCCCGCACGGGCCCGGACGCGAGGAAGAACAGCAGGGCGGCGGCGATCAGTGTGGTGATGTTGGAGTCGGCGATCGCGCTCAGGGCGTTGCGGAACCCGGCCGCCAGCGCCGAGCGGGCACTGGGGCGGCGGTGGGCCGCGTACTCCTCGCGGGCCCGTTCGAAGACCAGCACATTGGCGTCCACGGCCATGCCGATCGCCAGGACGAAACCGGCCAGGCCCGGCAGGGTCAAGGTGGCGCCGAGCACGGCCAGAGCGGCGTAGGAGACCAAGCCGTAGCAGACCAGTGCGAGGGCGGCCAGCATCCCCATCAGCCGGTAGACGACGATGATGAACAGCGAGGTCAGCGCCGTGCCGATGGCCGCGGCCCAAGCGCTGGCCGTGATGGCCTGCGCGCCGAGGGTCGGGCCGACGGTGCGCTGCTCGACGGTCTCGACCGGCACGGGCAGGGCTCCGCCGTTGATGAGCAGGGACAGCTCGCGGGCTTCCTCGGGGCCGAAGGAGCCCGTGATCCGTGTGGCGCCGTCGCCGATGCCGGTCCGGCACGCGACGGACGGGTCGACCTGCGGTGAGGAGATGACCTTGCCGTCGAGGACGATGGCGACCCGCCGCGCCGGGTCGCCCGGCGGGTGGCAGGCGGCCTCGCCGGTCAGCCGGGCCCAGCCGTCCCGGCCGGCGCCCTCGAAGCCGACGGTGACGTGCCATCCGGCGCCGCCCTGCTCGTCGAAGCGGGCGGCGGCTTCTTGGACGTGCTCGCCGGTCAGGGCCGCGGCCCCGAGGCGCAAGGGCGTACCTGACTCATCGGGCAGGACGGACTCCCGGGGCCGCTTCGGCAGGGGCCGGGAGCCGTCGTCCGGGCTGTCAGCGGTGCCGAGCACCGGGTGGAAGGTGAGTTGCGCGGTACGGCCCAGGACGTCCGCGGCCTTCTTCGGGTCCTGCACCCCGGGCAGTTCGACGAGGATGCGGTCGTCGCCGGAGCGGACGAGGGTGGGTTCGGCGACGCCGAGCGCGTCGATGCGGCCGCGCAGCACCTCCAGGGTGCGGTCGGTGGCCGCGCGGTCGGCGTCGGTGGTGGCGGTGGACCGGGTCTGGAGCACGATCTGGGTGCCGCCCCGCAGGTCGAGTCCGAGGCGGACCGGCACGGTGACGGTGATGTACAGCGATACGGCGATCACGGCGAGGGCGAGCAACGCCCTCACCCGCAGGGAACGGGTCAACGGGGGCCTCCGGCAGGCACACCACGGCCACGGCGGCGGCCGGAACGGGCGCGGCCTTGGGCGAGGTGAGCGGTGAGCGGAAAAAAGGGGGGTGTCAGGTGCCGGAGGCCCCGGGCGGTGCCCGTCCACGGTCGGGGGGTGCGTGACAACCCGAGGAGGGGACGTGCCCGGTCGATTCCGTGAGCCCCGCGGGGCGGGGCGGGGTGACGGTCGTGCCCTGGGGGCAGGGTGCGGGGTGGCAGTGCGGAGCAGGAGGCTCGCGATGCGGATCCTGGCGCGATGCCGCCCGTGCGATGCGGACGAGGCCGCAGCCGTCGTCGGCGTGCGGGCCGGCGTCCGCGTAGTGGCCCGCCGCTGCCGCCGCCACGGCCGCTGAGCCGCCCGTGGTCGCGGGGCCGGCGAGGCCGACCGCGGCCAGCAGCATCACGACCACCCCCGCCAGTACGGCGACGGCAGAGCGCCTGGCGCTGCCTGAGCGGGGGGCGGTGCGCGCGGGGTGGTGCATGCCCCGTCCCCTCTCGTCGTGGTGTGCGGGCGCAGGTGTTCGGTACGGGAGCGGGCGGCTGCCGGCGGGGACCGGCCGGGGTATCAGGGTTCGATCAGGCCGACGCGGATGGCGTAGCGGGTGAGTTCCAGGCGGTCGCGCAGACCGAGCTTCTGCAGCAGATTGGCGCGGTGCCGCTGGACCGTCTTGATGCTGATGAACAGCAGCTCCGCGATCTCCTTCGACGAGTGCCCCTCGGCCACCAGCTTCAGGACCTCCTCCTCGCGGGGGGTGAGGATCTGATCGGGGGCCTCCTCGCCGTGCCGGGCCCGGTCCAGGTAGTTGCGGATCAGCGCGGTGACCGCGCCGGGATACAGGAACGGCTCGTCCCGCATCGCGGCCCGGCACGCGGCGACCAGGTCCCGGTCGGCGACCGACTTCAGCACGTACCCGCTGGCGCCGGCCTTCAGTGCCTGGAAGAAGTACTGCTCGTTGTCGTGCATGGTGAGCATCAGGATCCGCAGCCCCGGCTTGAGGACGGCCAGCTCCCGGGCGGCCTGCAAGCCGGTCATGCGTGGCATGGCGATGTCCAGCACGGCCAGGTCGACGTCATGGGTGCGGGCCAGCTCGACGGCTTCGGCGCCGTCGCCGGCCTCGGCGACCACTTCGAGGTCCGGTTCCTGGTCGAGGATGAGCCGCACACCACGGCGGACCAGTGCGTGGTCGTCGGCGAGCAGGATACGGATCGTGCTCCGGGAGGCCCTCCAGGCCGAGGTTTCCGTCGGGGCAGTCGTGGTGTCGGGCATCGTCAGGGCTGCTTCCTGGGAACGGACGCGGTGAGCTGGACCCGGGTGCCGGTACGGGGCGCCGGGGTGATCTCGAGGCTGCCCCCGATGAGCAGGGCCCGCTCGCGCATGCCACGGATGCCGGCGCCCTCGCGGGGGGCCTTGATACCGGAGCCGTCGTCGGTGACCGTCAGCACCACGCTGTCGTCGGCGTGGCGCAGGGCGACCGTGACCCGCTGGGCGTCCGCGTGGCGGGCGACGTTGGTCAGCGACTCCTGCGCGACGCGGTAGAGGACCAGTTCGGTCTCCGGCGCGAGGGCGGGCAGGTCGGCGTCGAAGTGGCGGCTGACCTGCAACCCGGTGTGGGTGGCGAAGTCCTCGGTGAGCGAGGTCAGCGCGCTGACCAGACCCAGGTCGTCCAGCACGCCGGGCCGCAGCCGGCGCACCAGGCGACGGATCTCGTCCAGGCTCTCCCGGGTGATCTCCTGCACCTCGTGCAGCTCTTCACGCAGTGCCGCCGGTGCGTCGTCCGCGGCCCGCTTGAGTCCCAGCAGGATCGCGGTCATGGTCTGGCCGACCTCGTCGTGCAACTCCTGGGCGATGCGGCGGCGTTCGGCCTCCTGGGCCAGCAGGGCACGGGCGCTGCTGGTGGCCCTCTCGTGTTCCAGCCGCTCCAGCATGGCGTTGAACGTGCGGATCACCTCGGCGACCTCGCCGCCTCCGGAAGCCGGCAGACGCTGGCCGGGGCGCAGCAGGTCCACGGTGGTCATCAGCTTCGTGAGCCGGTCGAGCGGGGCCAGGCCGAGCCGCAGCAGCGCCGCGTTGGCGACCAGCATCACGACCAGGCCGCCGACCAGGATGACCGCCTCGGTGAGCAGCACCGGCACGGAGACGGTCACCGGAGCCCACAGCAGCAGCCCGGTCGCCGTGCCCAGCACCACGGCGTTCAGGGCGAAGATCCGCCAGAACAAGGACACCGGCCCTCCGCCTCCCCTTCCGAAAGCTCGCTCCACCTCCACTGTCGGCCATCGCGCAGCCCCACCGCGTCCACGGTACCGGGGCGCTCGGGTGCGCCTGTGGCAAGCGTCTCCCGGCCCACGTGCACCGTCGATGGGGCCTGGACCCCATTTCCCGGGGCGCGCACCACCCATGGCCCGTCCGTATGGGTCCCTCGCCCCCGCGTAGATGGGGCCCGCGCCCGATAGGTGTTGGCCGCCGGCCCGGCCATGGTGGGAGGCACACGATCACCGCCGCGAGGAGCGTTCGGCTCTGCCGCGCCGCCGCGCCGTGCGCCGCCGAGAAAGGGACTGACCATGTCGCTCGATGTCACCCGGGCCGAACCCCATCCGGACGAGGCCCGACGGCACCTCGAACACGCTCGCGTCTCACGGCTGGCCCAGCTTCAAGCCCTCGACGAGACCAGGCAGACCACGGACGCGTACCTGGTGTCCGAGCAGAGGTCCGCCATGAAGCGGGTCCTGAGGGAGATCGAAGAAGCCTTCACCCGCATCGACGAGGGCACCTACGGCACCTGCCAGGACTGCGCCAAGCCCATTCCCGCGGAGCGACTGGAGATCCTCCCCTACACCCGCTACTGCGTCGCCTGCCAGCGCCGCGCCTCCTGACCACCGCCCGCGCCGACCTCCCGCCCTCTGCCCTCTGCCCTCGAAGGGGTGAAGTGGTGAACCACCAGACCATCGGCCAGAGCACGACACACCTGTCGGGCGAGGACCTCGCCGCACTGCGCCGGCACCTGCACGAGCAGCGCCTGTTCCGCCAGGAGCAACTGCTGCAGCTCTCCGGACCGGTCACCTCACGCGCGGAGGACCGGCTGCAACGGGCCGCCGCGCAGCTCGAGGTCCACGTCAAACTCGCCGCGTCCGCCCGCATGGTTCTCGCCGACGTCGAGGCCGCGCTGCGGCGCATGGACGACGGGACGTACGGCACCTGCCACCTGTGCCGACGCCCCATCGACCGGGAACGGCTGATGATCATTCCGCAGTGCCGCTACTGCGCCCGCTGCCAGCAGGTCGGAGAGGCGATCCCATGACCGGCATCGACACCCCCCGCACCACCGCTGCCCGGCACCGGCCCTGGCCGCTGTGCCGGCGCTGCTGCGGCATCGCTCTCGACATGGGCAGCGCCCGCACCCGCGCCTGGATCGCCGGCAAGGGTGTGGTCGTCGACGTACCCACCGTGACCTTCCCGGGCTCCGGCGCGGTCCACCCCATCCAGCGCGGCACCATCATCGACGCCCCCGAGTGCGCCCGCATGCTGCAACGGCTGCTCGCCCACCGCCTGCCCCGCTTCACCCACCCCATGGTCATCGTCACCGCTCCCGTCCTGGACGGCGTCGCCTACCGCGCCCAGGCCCGCGCCGCGGTCGACGTGCTGCTGCCGCGCAGCGTCCTGACCGTGCCCAGCGCCCGGGCCGTCGCCGTGGCGGCCGGCGCGGACATGTCCCGTCCGCTGATGGTGGTGGACATCGGCGCCCACCTCACCGAAGTGGTCCTGCTGGGCGACGGCGACGTCGCCGACGCGCGCCGCACCGCCCTGGGCACCAGCGATCTGGACGGTGGGACCACGCCCGAGGAGATCGCCGGGGCGGTGGACTCGATGCTGACCGCGATGCTCCGGCAGGACCGCACCTCGCTCACCGCCGACGCCTTGCACCGCGGCGTCCTGCTGGCCGGTGGAGGAGCCTTGCGCCCCGAGATCACCCACCGCCTCACCGAGCGACTGCACACGCCGCCGCGCATGGTCGCGGCCCCGCACACCGCGTCGGTTCGCGGTGCCGCCAGGCTTCTGCAAGCCGCCCACACCCACCCGTCCGCCTCCGGCCCCCTCCCGCGGGCTGCCCGCCCCCACTAGGCCGTGTCCCGCACGGCGGAAGCACGTGCCAAGCCCCGCGGTGCCGGGGCGACCCGAGAGGCACGGCCCGGGTCGCGTTCGCGTCCCCGGCACCCCGCGTCCGCCGCCGTCCGCCGCGTCCGCCGCCGAAAGGAGGACACATGCCCGGCCGCATACCCCCACCTCACGAGGAGTCGTCCCAGGTCATGCTCCGACGCCTGCGGCGCAACCCCCTGTGCCGCCGCAACGACCTGGTCCAGGCATGGCTCGCCCTCGGCCTGCTGCTGGCCGCGCTGGCAGCCACCCCCGTCGCCATGGTCCTCGTCGGCGACGCCGCCCACCGCCACTACAGCCGCACCGCCCAGCACCAGGCCGCCACCCGCCACCACACCACCGCCGTCCTCCTCGAGGACGCCCGGCGCCACCCCGAACCCGGCTCCGCCGAAGCCAGGAAAACCCGCTACCCGACCAAGGTCCGCTTCACCGACCCCGACGGGCACCCCCGCACCGCCACGGCCGATGTCCAACCCGCGCTGCCCAAGGGCAGCGCCGTCCGCGTCTGGGTCGGCACCGACGGGACGATCACCGACCCACCGCTGAGCCGCGGCGAGATCCGCAGCCGCGCCATGGGGTCGGCCATCCTCGCCGCCCTCGGCGTCCACGCCACCGCGGCCGCCGCCTACGGCGCCGCCGGCCGCATCATCCTGCGTCGCAACCTCGCCGCGTGGGACACCGCCTGGGCCCGGACAGCACCCCTGTGGACCACATCGCGATGACGCCGGGCCAAGCAGGCGGTCTCGCGCCGCCGTTGGACTCGGCGAGCCCCGCAGTAACGGGCACCTCCACGGCCACCCCCGCACCGTGTTCCGCCGGGACACGCTGGAGTGTGGTGTCGGCGCGTCAGAAGCCGCTTGTCCGCGGCGTCGACCCCGCCCAGAGAGCCGCCTGAGACGCGGGCGGCGGGCCGGCGTAGGTTCGGGTCCATGACATGCAGCCTGACATTCCCGCCGGTGAAACGGTGAGCGGCTGGTGGGCCCATCTCGACGAACGGACCCGTCGAGAGGTCGACGCGGAAGTGCTGCGGGACCGCCGTCTCCCCGCAGTCAGGTCCGTCTGGGCCGCCTTGCGCCCGTTGGGGCTGGGCTTGCACGAGGCGGAGCGGGTGGTCCATGCGCGATACGACGCTCTCGCCGACCAGGTGGAGCGCACGCCGTCCGACCCACTCGACGTCCCCTCACTCGCCGCCCGTGCCGCGGCGCTCCCGGGCCGTGTGGCTGCGATCGAGGCCCTGTGGGACGGCGACACGGTGCACGACTGGTTCGTGGTGCTGGTCGCGGTGCTGGAAGGTCCGGACGGGGAAGGCCACTTGGCGACCGTCCACCACCGCCCTGAGGGCTCCCTTCCGCGAGCGGCCGCCGCAGAGGCCGGCCGGGCGCTGGCCGATCACCTCGGCGTTCCGTTCCACTTCCCCTCCCCGAACGTCCCCGACGACCAGGCCCCGCGTTGGCGGGCAGTCGGGCGACCGGCAGGGGGGTCGAACAGGTCGTTGAAGCGGACATGATGTGCGACTGCGAGACACGCGCCGACAGGCTCCAGCAGCGCAGGTCCCGCAATCGCGCGGGGCGCCCGCATGGGTCGCGTCGACGCGGGAAACCGGTGATCACGTTCGACGATGCGGGAGGAGATCTCCGTGCACAAGGGCAAGTGGATAACAGGCAGCGCGCGCAAGGAGTTGGCCGAGGCCTTCACCAAGGAGTACCGCGAGGGGCGGTCGATCCGCGCCATAGCCGAGGCTCACGGTCGGTCGTACGGCTTCGTGCACCGCGTGCTCACCGAAACCGGCGTGCCCCTCAGGGCACGCGGAGGCGATGCCCGTACCGGCGCCGCCCCCTCGACGCGTTGACAGCCACGTCGGCAGCGACGTGCCGCTGCCGGCCAGGGCTCCGGGACGTCCGCAGACGGCGTGGCGCCGCGGCTTTCTCCGCCCGGCCGGACGAGGCTGGGCCATCGGTTTCCGGGTAGCCGAACCCCGTGGGGCGCCCAACGAGAGCAGGGCGCCCCTGGCGAAAGGAGTGTCATGTCAGGAGTCCTCCAACGGCTCAAGCAGTTCGCGAACAGTCCGCAGGGGCGGCGCACGATCGAACAAGTACGACGTACCGCGGCCGATCCACGCCGCCGGGCCCAGGCTCAGCGACTCTTCGGCAAGCTGCGTGGGCGCCGGTCGGCATCGGGAATGTGACCACCGGGCCGGCGGCCGTCCGCGAGTCGCCGCCCGGGCCGGTCACGGCCGGCAGGACGGCGGGCCGGACGCCGGTCAGAGACCGGCGCACGCGGGCCGGGCGGCCTTCGATTCCTTCTGCGCCTCGGGGTCGGAGAGGTCGGCTAAGCGGACCAGTTGGTTCTGCACCCGCCGCATGGCCTCGGCCAACGGCTTGACCTCCCGGTCATCCGCAGCCGCCGCGGCGGTCGAAGGCGGTGTCCCTCTTGGCGGGCGTCGTCGGGCGCACCGCTGTCGGCGGAGCCGTCGCCGCCGCTGAGCGCCCGGGCGGCGCCGACCCCGTCCGCGCCGGAACGAGCCCGGCGATGAGCGCGGCGGCCGAAGACGGGGCCAACCGGCCGGCGAGGCCCGGTCAGGCGGTCGGCCCTTCCCGGTCGGAGGACGGCCACACGTAGGGCAGGTCGTCCGGGACGCCGGGGAACACGGGCGCGTAGGTGTCCCGGTCCTTGCGGACGAGCGCGGACTGGTGGCTGCGGTGGAAGGCCTCGTCACCGAGCCACGGCGGGAGCTCTCCCGCGGCGGCGAGCGCGGGCTGATCGCGCACGTGTGCGCCCGGACGCCCCGCGGCGTAACCGGCGATCAGTGAGGCGGCACAGCTGTCCTGGTGCCCCTGTTCGCGCCACACCCGGCAGACTTCGAGGCCGTAGCGGACCAGGGCCTCCTCGTATCCGCTCCACATGCGCACGGCCGGGTGCCTGCGCCAGCCGTATCCGGGAACGGTCAGGCCGCGCAGGACCTGGAGGGCCTCGACCCGCTGCTTGCCCAGGCGGCGACGGTCCAGGACCAGGGCGGAGCGCCGGAAGTCGGCATCGGGCAGGAAGGTCTGCATGGTCGCCGTCCTGGAGCGGGTGCGGGAGTTCGGGTGTTGCCGGGTTGCTCAGCGGGGGTGCTGCCTCACCCCGTGGCCGGGCTGGCCACGGTGCTCGGCAGTCCCGGTCGGTGTGGGGCGCGGTCAGCCGTCGGCGGCCGGGGGGCGCGCCGCGTGGCCGGGGTGTCCGGCCGTGCGGCGGGCCTCCTTCATCTCCGCCTCGTACAGGTGGTCCCGGCCGTGGGCGAGCGCGTTCACCACACTGCGCTCCAGCTCCTGGAACGGCCGGTAGTAGGTCTCGTTGTAGGCCTCGATGATCTGGAACGTCCAGTGCCCGGGGATGACGTTGCGCCCCAGGATCTCGGCCTCGGCCTTCGCCGCCCACTCGGCGTGCCCGGCCTCGCGCAGCAGTCGTACCGCCCGTTCCAGTTCGAGGTCGGCCCCGCCGGTGAGCTGGTGGAAGCTGTACAGGTGGCCGCGGGCGCGCTCGGTGGTCTCCAGAGCCTTCGACAGCGATCCGAGGGCTTCGACGGTCAGGTCGTCGACCCCTTCGGGGCGGCGGTGCCGGTGGTCGGGGCCGTCCTGGTACTCGTTCATGGCACTCCCTGGGTGCTGTGGCGCCTTCGGTCCCCGCATCTCTTCCCGTCGCGCCGGGTGACCGGATGCGGCATCGGCCGGACGTGTGACGGGGCGTCGCGTCCGGTACG
Organism: Streptomyces flaveolus; assembly: GCF_000716535.1. GTDB lineage: Bacteria > Actinomycetota > Actinomycetes > Streptomycetales > Streptomycetaceae > Streptomyces > Streptomyces flaveolus_A. Next base: position 19,307 of record NZ_JNWV01000025.1, read on the forward strand.
GCCGGGCGCTCCACCGTCACCGCCTCCGGACGGGCGTTCAGCGAATGCCGGAACGCCGGGCGGCGACGCCGGCCAGGCACCGCAGTACGGCGTTCCGGCCGCGCGGTGGAACCGTCCACAGGGTCGCTCCCCGCACTCCCCACAGCTCCAGCAGGGCGTTGGCGGCCAGGAAGCCGGTCGTCGCGGCCCGTTCCATCAGGGCCACGGGCAGGTCGGTGCGGACCAGGTCCCCGGCCACCACGAGACGGGGGTCCCGGGTGCGGACGGTCGGGCGGTCGCCGTAGCCGCCCACCGGGAACAGGGGGCAGTCGTCGCGCCATTCGTGGCGGGCGTCGACGATCGTGGCGCCGCGCGTCTCCGGATAGACGCGGTGCATCTGGTCGATCAGGCGCTTCTCCTCGACGTCCCGGGCGGCGTCGGCCGGTACCGCGTAGGCGTGCAGTTCCACCACGGACCCCCCGGTGCGCGCGGCCCAGTGGGCGGCCTCGTCCTCCCAGCGTTCCAGGACGCTGACGTTGTCCAGGGTCCCGAATCCGCCGGTGCCCAGGAATCCCGGTCGTCCGGGCGCCACGGGGCGGTCCAGCCACAGCCTGGTCACCAGGAACGGCGGGGCGTTGCGCAGCCGTGCGATCCGCTCGCGCCACGGGGCGTCGCCCAGCAGTTCCGAGCGGGCGACGAGGCGGCGCAGGCCGGCGGCGTCCAGGGCGAGCACCACGGTGTCGTGGTACCGCTCGTCCCGGTCCGAGACGACCTGAAATCCGCCGGTGGGTCTCGGCGTGATGTGTTCGACGGCCGTGGCGGTGCGCAACTCGGCGCCGTGCCGCCGCAGGTAACCGGCCAGTGGCTCCCACAGGGCGGCCGGGAAGGGCGAACGGGGGACGTCGAACAGCAGGCCCTCGGCCGAGCCGAGGAAGTAGATGTGGAACATCAGCGCCATCTCGGCCGCCGAGAGCTGCCGGGGGTCGGCGAAGAAGCTGCGGGAGAACACCTCGAAGGCGAGGTGCCGGGCGTTCCCGGGGAAGCGGACGGCGTCGAGGAACGCGTGGGCGCTGATGTGGTCGAGCCGGTCGTAGATGCCGGGGACGCGGACGTCGAGCAGCGGCAGGGCCGCGACCGGGTCCATCCGGCGCAGGTCCCGCACGGTGAAGGCGGGGCTGAGCGCGGCGAAACCGAGCGCGCTCCACGGCGGGGTGCGCGGGACGTGGCGGAAACCGTCGCGCATGCCGTCGGCGTGCAGCAGCGGGTAGTCGGGCAGACCGGTCAGTCGCCGCAGGCCGGGGTCGGTGCGGCGGAGCAGCCCGCGCAGGTTGTAGTACTGGCGGAAGAAGGCGTGGAAGCCTCGGCTCATGGTCACCGGGGTGCCGTCCCGCAGGAGGGTCGGCCAGCCCCCGGCGCGCCCGCCGAGGTACGGCTGCCGCTCGTACACCGTGACGGCCACCCCGCGCTCGGCGAGCGCCGTGGCGGCGGCGAGACCGGCGATGCCGCCGCCGACGACGGCGGCGGTGGGGCGGGCCCCGTCGACGCGCCGCCCGCCGGGGGACGCCGGCACCATCCGGGCCCGCCGGTCCCGGCCAGGACGGCCGCCGTTCCACGGCTCGGCCGCGGTCATCGCGCGCTCTCCGCGCGCCGGGCGACGAAGGTGTGGGTGATGCCGGTCTGCCAGCCCGGCAGGGGCAGCGCCCGGACGTGTTCGAAGCCGGCCGCGCGGACGCGGGCGGCGAAGCGGTCGGCGGTGTCGAACTCGACGACGCTGCGCCATAGATGGCGGTACAGCCCGCCGTCCCCGAGGACGCACGCCGCGGGTTGTACGAGGCCGCGGCACACCAGGCTCCACACCGCTCGGTCGACGCGGCGGCCGCTGAGGGTGTACTCGTGCACGCCGAGCCGGCCGCCGGGTACGAGCAGGTCCCGTACGGCGGTGAGGACGGCGTCGGGATCGGACACGTTGCGCAGCAGGTAGGCGGCGAAGACCGCGTCGAACGGGCCGGTCACCCCCGCCTCGGCCAGGCGTTCCACCGGTGCCCGCACGAAGGTCACCCCAGCCGCCCAGGGCTTGGCGGCGGCCCGCCGCAGCATGCCGGCGGAGGCGTCGACGGCGGTGATGTGCGCGGCCGGCAGGACGGCGCGGAGCGCCGCCGTGGAGGCGCCTGTGCCGCAGCCGAGGTCCAGCAGGCGCAGGCCCGCTCCGGGCCCCGGCAGGCCGAGCCGGCGTACCGAGCGCCGAAGGTGGGCGTGATAACCGGGGTTGGCGGCCACCAGGGCGTCGTAGCCGCGGGCGGCGTGGTCGAACGCGGCGGTGAGGTCCTCGTCGCGCAGCAGCGTCATGCGGTCTCCAGGTCGGTGGGGCGGAGGGTGATCAGCCGAACGGCCGGCGGGGCAGGAGGGGCAGTTCGAGCGCCGAGCGGAGCATCGGGCCGATCGGGGTGCGCAGGCCGATGGCGAGGTCCTCGCGCAGGCGGGTGCGTCCGTCGAGGAAGCGCAGGAGCCGGGGGGTGGGCACGTGGGCGAACAGGTCGCAGAACAACGCGGGGCCGTCGACCCGGCCGGTGGCCAGGGCCCGCAGAAGTACGGCGTCCATGGCGCGGGAACGGGCGGAGTGGGCGGAAGGTGGCACCGGCCGGCGGCCCCGGCGCAGGGCGGCGGCGACGGATCGCGTCTGGCGTTGCAGGCCGGCGAAGGTGTAGCCGGTGGACGGGCGGGTGGCGCCGCCGGCGGCGCCGATGCGGAAGACGGAGGCTCCGACCTGCCGGGGCATCGGCGCGTCCGTCATCGGGATGACGCCTGTCTCGGTGGACAGGACCTGCGTGTCGCCGAGGCGCAGCACGTCGTCGACGTAGTGCCGCACCGCCGCCTCGTAACCGCCGGCGGTGAGTGCCCGGGGTGAGAACTCCGTGTACTCGACGAGGGCCTCGTGCGGGCCGACGGGCAGGACGTAGCCGAACGAGAGGCCGTCGGCGGGCTGCGGGGTGCGGAAGTCCATGAGGTCGACGGTGCGGGGGTCGAACACCGGTCGTGCGGTGTGGACGAACCAGCCGTGGAAGTGCTGGAGCAGTGTGGTGCGGGCGGCGGGCAGGCTGCCGGGCGGCCGGGAGTCGAACACCCAGCGGGCGGTGAGCGCACGGGCCTCGCCGTCGGCGCTCCGCGCCAGGACGCGGGCTCCGCCCTCGACGTCCTCCACCGTCTCGACGGTGGCCTCCAGCCGCCGCACGTTCGGGCTGCGCGCCAGGTCCCGGCCGACCAGGTCCTCGAAGTCGTCGGACCGGATCATCTTGTACCGCAGCGGCGCGAGGTGGCCTTCGATCGGGTCGCCCGCCGGGCGCCGTACCCGCAGGTGCCGCCAGGAGGCCGTCAGCGCGCCGTCGAAACGCCCGTGGCCCGGCTCCCAGAAGCACCAGGTGCGGCGCGGTGCGCGCAGCGGGCCCGGCGGCGCGTCCACCAGGACGACGGACGGCGTCCGCAACCCCCGCGCGTGCCCCGCCAGACGGTGGGCCAGGGACAGGCCGGCGGCTCCGCCACCCAGAACGGCCACCTCCGCCTCGAACACGACGGCTCCTTCCGTGCTGTGCGTGCACGTGCCTTGCGTCTCTTCCCGCCGACGTGCCCGGACGGACGCGGGTCACCCGGATGCGGCACGCGGGGGTCACGGCGGGCCGGCGATGTGGAAGGCATCGCCGCAGACGGCCGGCCGCGCCGCGGCCGGTGCCGCTGGCACGCCCGGTACACGCGGCGAAGACGTGGTGACGGATCGCTCGGCACCACGACGAGAGGAACAGGATGCGCCCCACACAGGCGAAGGAACACCATGCGGTCGCGCCGCCGCCCGCCCCGCGCCCGGTGCTCCCGTCGGGATCCCCCGTCCGGGTGCGACGGGACGACGGAACCGGCGAGACCCGGGGCGAGGCCCACGGCGCGCTCGGCAGGGGCACGGGTGAGGCGGCCAGGGCCCAGGCGGACGTACCCGCCGTCGGCCGGGTGCCCGACCAATTCCCGGCCGGTCGCGTCGCCCGCGCCCAGGCCATGGACGCCCTGTTCGCCGGGGAACCAGCCGGGCGGGCCGCGCGGTTCACCCGGTCGGGGGGCAGACGCACGCGTTCGCCACTTCCGTGGTGGACGGTGCATGCTTGCGCCGGCACCGGCCGGACGCAGGTCGCCGCGGCTGTGCGGACCGGCTCCGCGGTCGGACTGCTGCGGACCCGCGCCCCGGGACACGACGACGTGATGGACGGCTCGGCACCGCGCCGCGGCCGTCCGGCTCTCCACGCCGGCCTGTGCACGCCCGGGCATGCATGCTCCAGGTCGTCGCGCAGCCGGAAGGCCACGCCGACGCGCCGTCCAGCGCGGCACAGCGCGCGGGTCGTGGCGTCGTCGGCACCCTCGCCCCTGGCACGCTCCGGCGCGCGGAAGACCGCCCGATGAGGCGCACGCTGCCCGGACGCACCGACCACGTCGTCGTCGTGGGAGCCGGCCTTGCCGGGCTGTCGGCCGCACTGCACCTGCTGGGCGCCGGGCGACGCGTCACGCTCGTCGAGCGGGACGCCCTGCCCGGCGGCCGGGCTGGACGCCTCGCCCTCGGCGGTTACCGGGTCGACACAGGTCCCACCGTGCTGACCATGCCCCACCTCGCCGACGAGGCGTTCGCGGCCGTCGGCGACAGCCTGCACCGCAGGGTGGAACTGATTCCGCTGCACCCGGCCTACCGGGCCCGCTTCGCCGACGGCAGCACGCTCGACGTGCACACCGACGCCGACGCGATGACGGCGGAGGTGGAGCGCTTCGCCGGCCCCGGGGAAGCGGCCGGGTACCGGCGGCTGCGCGACTGGCTGGGCAAGCTGCACCGGGCGCAGATGCGCCGTTTCATCGACGCCAACTTCGACTCCCCGCTCGACCTGCTGAACACCGACCTGGCCCGGCTGGCCGCGCTCGGCGGCTTCGGCCGGCTGGACGCCCGGATCGGGCGTTTCCTGAAGGACGAACGGCTGCGCCGGGTCTTCTCCTTCCAGGCGCTGTACGCGGGCGTGCCGCCCGCCCGCGCCCTGGCCGCGTACGCGGTCATCGCCTACATGGACACCGTCGCGGGCGTGTACTTCCCCCGGGGCGGCATGCACGCCCTGCCGCGGGCCATGGCGGACGCCGCCGCCGAGGCGGGCGCCGACCTGCGGTACGGGCAGCGGGTGACCCGTCTGGAACGCTCGGGCGGGCGCGTCACCGCCGTCGTCACGGACCAGGACCGCATCCCCTGCGACGCCGTCGTCCTCACCCCGGACCTCCCGGTCGCCTACCGGCTCCTAGGCCGTTCCCCCCGGCGTCCGCTGCGCCTGCGGCACTCGCCGTCCGCCGTGGTGCTGCACGTCGGAACCGTCCGTACGTGGCCGCAGCTGGCGCACCACACGCTGTTCTTCGGCTCGGCCTGGCACACCACGTTCACCGAACTCACCCGCACCGGCAGGCTGATGAGCGATCCCTCCCTGCTCGTGACCCGGCCCACCGCCACCGATCCGCGGCTCGCACCGCCGGGCCGCCATCTGCACTACGTCCTCGCGCCCTGCCCCAACACGGACATCGGGCCGGACGCCGCCGCGTGGGGCGAACTCGGCCCCCGCTACCGGCAGACGCTGCTGCGGGAGCTGGAGCGGCGTGGTCTGGACGGCATCGAGGGCAGCGTCGAGGAGGAGTGTCTCGTCACCCCGGCCGACTGGCGGGCCGCGGGCCACGCCGCGGGGACGCCCTTCTCGGCCGCCCACACCTTCGCCCAGACAGGGCCGTTCCGGCCGCGAAACCTGGTGCGGGGCACCGAGAACGCCGTACTCGCCGGCTGCGGCACGACGCCGGGCGTCGGCGTGCCGACCGTGCTGCTGTCCGGGAAACTCGCCGCCGCCCGGATCACCGGCCTACCGCGTCCCGCGTCCACCCGGCCCCCCGCCCTGCCCGCGCGAGCGAAGGAGACCCTCACATGACGGACCGCGAACTGAACGCGGCGGGGATCGGCGATCCGGTGCTGCGCGAGGCGTACCGGCACTGCCGCGCCCTCAACGCGCGGCACGGCAGGACGTACTTCCTCGCCACCCGGCTGCTGCCCCTCGAACGCAGGTCCGCCGTGCACGCTCTGTACGGCTTCGCCCGCTGGGCCGACGACATCGTCGACTCCTTCGGCACCGGCGCGGACCACCGGCGGCGCGCGGTCGCCCTGACGGAACTCCGGCGGAGCCTGGAGCACGGACTGCGGAACGGGCACAGCCACGAGCCGGTGGTCCTGGCGCTCGCCGACACCGCGCACCGGTACGGCATCGATCACACGCTGTTCCACGACTTCATGTCCGCGATGAGCGCCGACCTCACGGTGACCGACTACGCCACGTACGCCGACCTGCGGGGCTACATGCACGGCTCGGCCGCGGTGATCGGACTGCAGATGCTGCCGGTGCTGGGCACCGTGGTGCCGCGCGAGGAGGCCGCGCCGTACGCGGCGGCACTGGGCGTCGCCTTCCAGCTCAGCAACTTCCTCCGGGACGTGGGCGAGGACCTGGACCGCGGCCGCGTCTATCTGCCCGCCGATCTGCTGGCGGGCCACGGAGTGGACCGGGACCTGCTGCGGTGGAGCAGGGACACCGGCCGGCCCGAGCCTCGCATCACGGCCGCGCTGCGCGAGTTCGAGGCGCTGACGCGGGGTGTCTACCGGGAGGCGCTCCCCGGCCTCGGCATGCTGGACCCGGTCTCCCGTCCCTGTATCCGCACCGCGTTCGTCCTGTACGGCGGCATCCTGGACGCGGTCGCCCAGGACGGTTACTCGGTGCTGCACCGCCGCGCGGTGGTCCCGCGCCGGCGCCGCGCGGCGGTCGCCGCCGACGGCCTCGTACGGGCGGTCACCGCGCGGCTGCGCGCCCGGTCTCCCTTCCGGCCGGGCGCGGCACCGCGTCCGCTGCCCGCCCCGGCGCTCGGCGCATCGGGCCCACCGGCCGCGCGGGAGCTCGTGTGAACGCCGTCCCGCCCGGCCGACGCGGTCGTCTTCCGCTGTCGCTGCGCCGGCGCCCGGTGCCGTGGGAGCGTCAGCGGCCGACCTGGCACGATGCCAGACCGGGCGTGATCGCTGAGGCGTTGAAACGGGCCCGGGCCCGGCCGTCCGGCAACTGGTACGTCGTCGGTGCGTCGGACGGTCTCCGCGAGGACCGTCCGCTCGCGGGGACCGTGGCGGGTCAGGAGGTGGTCGTGTGGCGCGGCCCCGACGGCCGTCCGGTGGGCGGGCCCGGTGCCTGCCCCCATCTCGGGGCACCGTTGCGGGACAGTCCCGTTCGCTGCGGCACCCTGAGGTGCCACTGGCACGGGCTGGCCCTGGACGGCACCCCGTACGCGGGCTGGACTCCGCTGCCGGTGCACGACGACGGCGTGCTGCTGTGGGTCCGACTGGATGCCGTCGGCGGTGAGACCCCGTCGGAGGCACCGGTCCTCGTGCGGCGGCCCGAGCGGGCACGCGCGCTCACAGCCGTCTTTACGGGGGCCGGAGTCTGCGAAGCCGAGGATGTCGTGGCCAACCGGCTGGACCCGTGGCACGGCGCGTGGTTGCACCCGTACTCGTTCGTCGACCTCACGGTGGTGGGATCACCCGACGGCTCCGGGAGCGACACCGAGGACGGCTTCACCGTCGACGTCTCCTTCAAGGTGGCGGGGCGCCTGGTCGTACCCGTCCGCGCCGTGTTCACCGCTCCAGGACCACGCACGGTCGTCATGCGCGTCACCGAAGGAGAGGGCACGGGTTCCGTCGTCGAGACCCATGCCACGCCCCTCGGTCCCGACCGGCTGGGCCGGCCGCGGACCGCGGTGACGGAGGCGGTGGTGGCCGCGTCCGACCGGCTGGGCTTCGCCGTGGCCCGCCGCGCGGCGCCACTGCTGCGACCGTTGGTGCGCGCGGCCTCGGGACGCCTGTGGCGCGACGACCTCGCCTACGCCGAGCGGCGCTGGCAACTCCGCTCCACGGGACGCTTCCCCGGCTGAGCGCCGCCCTCGACGCGACGTGCGGTCACCGATCCGTGCGAGGGCAACAAGGGAAACTGGTGAGCCCCGCCTCCGCGTCAGCTCCGTCGGGATCGTGTCGCCGCGACGGCCCGCGCCCGGTCGAACGTCGCCACCGGATCGCGGTGCTGCGTCCAGGGCTCCGCACCGCACCACCGGCCGATCCGCTGGAACTGTTCCAACGCGGCGTCGTAGCGTCGCGCTTCGACCAGACGGTGCGCCAACAGATGGCGCAGCCGTGGCAGGCGCTCGTCGTGGTCGGGAACCTGGTCGAGTGACCGCGCGACTCTCTCCAGCATGTACTTGGCCGCAGGAGACGACGGGAGCGCGGCATGGCCGGGCCGCCGCCCGAGCTCCTCCAGGGCGAGCAGGTACAGACCGGCAAGTACGGGCGTCCTGCGCTAGCGTCCGCGGTCATGACGATCGTTTCGCTCAGGGAATTACGGGCCGAGTTGCGGGATCTGGCGGAGCCGGCTGTGCGGGCGCAGCAGGAGCGGGTGCTGAGCCCCGCGGAGGACGACGAACTGCTCGGCGTACGCGTGCCGGTGCTGCGCAAGCTGGCGCGTGCCTACCGCGACCTGTCCCCCGACGACGTGGACGCACTGCTGCGCAGCCGTGTCCACGAGGAGCGCTTCGCCGGGCTGCTGGTGCTGGCCGAGCAGGTGCGCACGGCGCGCGGCGCGGACCGCAAGGCGCTGGTCGACTTCTATCTGGCGCGCACCGACCGCGTGGACAACTGGGACCTGGTCGACGGTTCCGCGCACGTCGTGCTCGGACCGTGGCTGCTGGAGGGAGATCTGCGGGTCCTGGACGAACTGGCCGCGTCGTCGTGGCTGTGGGACCGCCGGATCGCCGTACTCGCCACGCTGGCACTGATCCGCGAGGGACGCTTCGAGCCGACGTTCCGCCTGGTGCTGACGTTGCGCCGGGACCCGGAACCTCTCATCCACAAGGCACTCGGCTGGATGCTGCGGGAGATCGGCCGTCGGGACGAGCCGCTGATGGTGGCCTTCCTCGACCGGCATCTCGACGAGCTGCCGCGCGTCACCGTGCGCTATGCGACGGAGCGGCTCGCGCCGGCCGAGCGGGCACGGTTCGTGAAGGGGCGATAGGGCCCGCGACAGGGCCGGGGCGAAGCCCGCAGGCGGACCGGACCGGCTGTCCCCTTGACGGGGCTGGAAGTGGCCCCCTTCCGACAGCGGTCCGGCTTACCGGGGGCGTGCGGGCTGGCCTCGCAGACGGGATGAAGCAGGGGTGGCCGGGGAGTTGGGTGTGTTGACGGGGCGGTCGAATGACCGCCGTGCCGCCACCGGACAGCTAGCGAAAGGCGAGCCCATGCCCCTGCGTCTCGGCGTCTCCCTTCAACCGCGCTGGCCGCTCGACGACGGAACCGGTGCGCTCCATGCGGCACGCCGCGCCGAAGACCTGGGCTTCGATCACGTCGCGGTCGGCAACCGCCTCCTGGACAGCGGTTTCGGCCTCGACACGGACCCGTTTGTTCTGCTCTCGGCCGTAGCAGGGGCGACGACGCGTCTACGGCTGCTGACGTCCGTGCTGGTCGCGCCGTACTACCCGGCGCTCGTGCTCGCCAACCAGGCAGCGACCTTGGACGTCATATCCGGTGGCCGTCTGGTCTTGGGCGTCGGCGCCGGCTGGAACCCTGACGAGTTCGCCGCCGTCGGCGTACCCGCTCGTGAACGCGGTGCACGCACGGACGACCACCTCGCCGCCGCCAAGGCCCTGTGGACCCAGCGCCCGGCGGACTTCGACGGTCCGTTCACGACACTGCGTCAGGCGCGCCTGGGAGTCCCTCCGGTCACCGCCGGCGGTCCGCCGGTGTGGGTCGGCGGCCACAGCGACGCCGCCCTGCGCCGCGTGCTGCGGTTCGGCGACGGCTGGTACGGCACCGGGGCGGACGCCGCGGAGGTCACCGACGTCCGGCGCCGCCTGCGTGACCTCGCCGGCGCCGAGCACGCCGACCGCCTGACCCTCGCTTCGGCCGCGTTCCTTGCTCCACCCGGCGTACCGGCGGCTGTACCGCCACCGGGACTCCCACTCGGCGGCACCGCGCCCACCCCAGCGAGCGTCGCCGACGACCTGGGGCGGCTCGCCGAGGCGGGGCTGACCTTCTGCACTCTGTGGCTGCCTGTCGTGGCCGAGCATGTCGAGGAAGCCATGGAGTGGGTCGCGGCCGAGGTGGCACCGCAACTCGTGTGACGCCGTGCGGGGTGAAGGGTGGCCACGAGCACGGCTCGGCCTCGTTCGGCTCCGCCCGGCGGCGGCCTCATGACCTGAGCCGCCGCTCCTGGGGGTCGAAGCAGATGAGGCCCATCGACGCGGCGACGTGCGCGGCGTAGGCGGAGGCTTCCTCCGCCATGCTGTAGCGCATGGGGAAGTAGATCAGCGGCCCGCGGGCTTCGCCGATCAGTGGGCCGGTCGACCAGGGCGAGATGTCGTGCTCGTCTTGTGTGATGTCCGGCCAGCGGTCCAGAAGCGCGGCAACGTAGCGCGTTATCCGCTCGGTCGGGGGGTGACTCTCGTCGCTGTCGATGTAGCGGTCGTACAGGTCGCTGAAGCAGCGGCCCGCTGCCGCGTCGTCCTCTGGGCGGTCGCCTTCCCAGACGGCAAGGTCATAACTCATGGGCGAAGGCTGACACAGACCACTGACAACCGCCCCGGCCCCGTAGGGTCCAGGCATGCTCCTGTGGATCAACGGTCCGTTCGGCGTCGGCAAGACGCAGACCGCCTACGAACTCCGACGTCGGCTTGCCGGCAGTGTCGTCTGCGATCCCGAACACGTCGGCTTCGGTCTGCACCGGATGATGCCCCCGTCCTCGCGCGGAGACTTCCAGGACCTCGTTGCCTGGCGGCAGGGGGTGTTCGAAGTACTGGATCACGTCCTGAACAAGCACGTCGGGACGGTGATCGTGCCCATGACGGTGGTGGAGCCCGCGTACTTCCGCGAGACAGTCGGCCGGCTGCGCGAGCACGGCCACGACGTACGGCACTTCGCACTGCTGGCCGAGCGCGAGACCGTGCTGCGCCGGCTGCGCGAGCGCGGCTTCGGACACGTTGTCCAGTTCGTCGCGGGCAAGAACGCGCCCTTGCGCCGGGAGAGCTTCGCCCTGTCCAAGCTCGACCTTTGTCTGGAGCGCCTGCGTGCGGAGGAGTTCGCGGACCAGGTGTGGACCGACCACCTGACGGTGCCTGAGGTTGCCGAGCACATCGCCGCTGCCGTCGGCCTGGCACTCGCCCCGAACAGAGACGGAGCGCTGCGGGGCCGTGTACGGCGGGCCTGGACAGGGATCAAGCACATTCGGTTCGACTGAGTGCCTGCTCTCCTCGATCCAGGACTGCCCGATCTGTCCGATATCACAGTAAATGCCCCAGTTTAGATATCCCAGAGTACTTGCCGGTGAGACACACCCCGGTCTTGACCCTCACGCGCCCGTGCGCCCAGGCATTTTCGCCCCCGCCCCGGCGGCTGTAACCAGATCCCCCGCCTGACGGTAAGTCAGGTAAGAACCGAGGAAGCGCTCCGAGGCTCCGGTTCAGCGATGTGTGCCGTGTCACGCACACCAGATGCCGCCTAAGTTGTCTGCATCACAGCGGAAATGTCCATTTGGCGTCCATGCTCGAAACGGATACCGACTCCCGAAGTGGAGCTTATCGGCATCCTCTTGGGCGCTTACTTCCAAAGTGACCCATGCCACAACACTCGTGACATTCCCCTGTTCGACCTGTTCCCCCTCTTCCGCCGGGAAGGTGCCCCATGGCCGCTTACCTCTGTCCTCCTGCCGTGATACACGGCGAGCACACCGTGAAGACCAGCCAGATCGTGGCGGAAGTGCGCGACCGGCACCCACACGCGGCGTGGGCGCCGCGGATCGACGGCATCGCAGCCAGTACCGGCATCGAGACCCGCGGCTGGATGCTGCCGCTCGAGACCGCCGTCGCGCCCGGCAACGGCGGCGGCCTGCGGACCGTCGGCGTCGGGCCTGCCCAAGAGGCGCTGGCACGGGACGGGTTCAGCCAGGAGGACGTGGACCGCGTGATCGCCGCGCTGGAGGCGATACCCACGCCGCAGACCGTCCAGGAGCGCACCGGGCCGGCCTGGGAGGCCGTGCAGTCCTACGGGGAGCGTGCCGCGCGCGGGGCCCTGCAGACAGCCGGGCTGGACGTCTCTGACATCGACTGTCTGATCACCAGTCACTCCACCACCCCGGCGCTGCCGGGTCTGGACATAGCCCTGGCCAACAAGCTTGCGCTCCGCGACGACGTGATGCTGCTGCCGGCCACGCAGTGGGCCTGTATCGCGGGAACCCGCTCACTGGCGCTGGCCGCGGATCTCGTGGCCGCGGACCCCGACCGCGTGGTCCTGGTCGTCATCTCGGAGGCGCTGAGCACGACCTACCAGCCCGCGGACGACACCCTGGAGTCCCTGATCGTCCGGTTGCTGTTCGCGGACACCGCGGTCGCCGCGGTCGTCACGGGCCGCCCCAGGCGCGAGTCGGTGCTGCGGCTGGACGCAGCCTGGCATCACACCCTGCCCGGCACGCAGGACCTGCACCGCCTGGAGACCCGGGCGGACGGCACCCACTTCGTGATGGACCGGCGCGGGCCGCGCGCCGTACAGGAGACGGTCACCGCGATGTGGGAGTGGCTGCGCGTCCGGTACCAGGACCACCCCGACGCCTGGCACCCCGACGTACTGCTCGCTCATCCCGGCGGGACCCGGGTGCTGGAGTACATGGAGCAGACGATGCCCGAGGCGTGGCCGTCGGGGCTGCTGGACTACAGCCGGGACAGCTACACCACCGGCAACCGCGGAGGCGCCGCCGTGTTCGACATCCTGCGGCGGGCGCATGACGCCGGGCAGAAGCCGGGCAGTCGTGCCGTCCTGTACGCGGCGGCACCGGGCCTCACCGCCACCGCCTTGGACGGCGAGTGGCTGTAGGACGGGGCCGCGCCACTCGTACCAGTACCAGGGCGCACCACGCGGTACTGGTATGACGCCGCGCCACCGGTACCAGTACGACACCGCTGCCACCAGTGCCAGTACGACACCTCAACCCCATCCGTACTGGCACGAGGCACCGGCGCCGGTACCCGCGCACGGGCCGCCCGCGTCTGTGAGGCGTAGCCGCGTCACCTCGCGACTTTCGCCCAGACCACCTTGCCGGTGTCCGTCCACCGCACCCCCCACCGGGTGGTGAGCCGGTGCGCGACGTGCAGGCCACGACCGGCGTCGTCGAGCAGGCCGCCCCGCCTCAGACGTGGCCTGCCGCTGCCGGTGTCGCCCACCTCGCACAGCAGGCCGTGACCGGACCTGATCAGCCGCACCGTGATGGGGCCGGTGGCGAAGCGCACGGCGTTCGTGACCAGCTCGCTGACCAGCAGCACCACGTTCTCCCGGGTGTCGTCCCTCGTGCGCCACTGCCGCAGCAGCACGGAGACCTGCGCACGGGCACGGGCGGGCGCGTCGTCGCGGGCGGGCAGCCGCCAGGTCGCGGTGTCCCCTTTGCGGTAGCCGATCATCCGTGCGAGCAGCAGGGTCACGTCGTCGCGCTGGCGCGTGGGTGCCAGGGCGGAGACGACGTGCCGTGCGGCGTGCTGGAGGGTGTCCCAGGGGTGCACCGTGGACACGGCGTCCGCCAGCCTGCCGATGCCCTCGTCGATCGACACGGCCGGGTCCTCCACCAGTCCGTCGGTGTAGAGGGCGAGCAGGGAGCCCGGGGGTGCGCCGAACGTGTGCACGTCGAACGGTTCCCGCAGAGCGAACTCCGCACCGAGGCCGGGGTGGGGCCGGACCTCGAGCGGACCCGCGTGCCCGTCAGGGGAGACCAGGACCGGCGGGAGGTGGCCGGCGCTGGACAGTGTCACGCGCTGGCTGACCGGGTCGTAGAGGGCGATGCAGCAGGTCGAGCCGAGGGCGCTGTAGCCGGCCGTCAGTCCGGAATCGGCGTCGTCCAGCAGCGACACGGTCTCGTCCAGGTGCTCCAGCACCTCGTCCGGCGCGAGCCCCGCGGACAGCAGCGCGCGGGCCTCCATGCTGAGCTGGCCCATGGTTGCCGCGGCTCCCAGACCGTGCCCGACGACGTCACCGACCACCAGCGCGGTGCGGCCGTCCGGCAGCGGGAAGCTGTTCACCCAGTCACCGCCGACGCCCGCGCTGTCGGGGGTGGCGGGCTGGTAGACGCTCGCTATCTCGATCGTGTCGCCGCCGGTCCGGGGCAGGAGCCGGCGTTGCAGGGCCAGCACCTGCGTGTGCTCGCGCTGGTGCTGACGCGCCAGGTCGACGTGGTGGGCGGTCCTGGCCACCAGTTCCTGCAGGTCGAGCAGCTCGCTGTCGCGGAACGGGCAGTCCGCCCGCCGCCAGACCTCCGCCACGCCCAGTACGACGGGCGGCGCGCCGTCCAGGACCAGCGGTATGCACGCCACGCCCGCCGACCGGTCACCGGGCACGAGGGCCCGCACGACCCGTGGGCTGCCGAGTACCCGCTCGACCGCCTCCCGGTCGGGTATGACGATCGTCTGGGGGGCATCGTCCCGCAGTACCGCCTGCGCCAGCAGGCGGCTCGCGTCGCTGGGCAGATCCTCGCCCGGAGTCACGTAGCCCTCGGGCCACGCCCGGTCCGGCACCAGAGCCGCCCGCCGGAGCCGGATGCGCCCCTTGGCCTTGCCGGTGACTCCCTCGCCCGTCCACACGGCGAAGTCGAGGTCGACGGCGGCCACGTCTCCCCATGCCAACAGGGACTCCGCCAGCGACTGCGCGGTCTCGCCGATGTCCAGTGAGGTGCCGATCGCGGTCTCGGCGGCGTAGAGGTGCAGCCTCCTGGCCATCGCGATCAGGGAGACGGTCAGGCCCTCCTCAGGCGCCGCGGCGGGCAGGATGCTCATCGAGACGACCAGCTCCGACCCGTCGCCGCGCCGCAGGCGCTGAATGCGGGCCACGTGCGCCTCACCCGTCTCCACGACCTGCCGCAACCGCCGGGTGACCGTCGGTACGTCCCCGGGGGGCAGGAGATCGACGAACGGCCTCCCCACCACGGCGTCCAGGCCGCCGAACACCGGTGCGTCCAGATTGCAGCGGGTGATGATCAGATCCCTGTCCAGGTTGACCGCGCCGAGAATCTGCTCCTGACGGCGCGCTGCCGGGTCCTCCGGTACCCGCCGGTGCCTGGTGCGGTCGCCCTGCGCGTCGGCGCGACCGGCGTCGGCTGCCGCTCCGCCGCGCGGGATGTAGCGCCCCAGGGCCCTGCTGACCAGCTCGAACGCCGAAGAGGACGATGGGGAGGGTGTGGAGTCCATGCAGCTCTCTCAGCAATCCCCGGCGCAGCGCCGGGGCCGTACTCGGACCCGTGCGACGGGGGCCCCGAGATCCCTGACCGCACACCTCATTGAATAACAGCAGGGGTCGCTTCGCCCACACCAGCGAATCGTGGGGTGACCGCGGACAGTGAGGGATGCGGGGGCGGGCAGAGCCGTGCGCACCCTGCCGGAGGCCCTCGCATGCGCTGCCGTGCCGGGTGACCGGGCCGAAGGCGGGGAGGCTTCGCCGCTCGGTCAGAGAGCGGTGCCCGTCTCCTGTGCCAGTGCCTGGAGCAGACGGTCCTGGAACGTCTCGTCGTGGACCGAGCGGTGCGGCTCCTGCCGTTGGCGGTGGTACCAGTACCCGCCTGTGGTCAGTGCCTCGGGGTCGTCGCCGGAGGCGAGCCACTCCTGCGTCCGATGGCCGAGTTCGAGGTCGTCCGGTGCGTTCGGTCCGCCCATCTTCGTCGGTACCCAGCCCGGGTCCACGGCGTTGCTGAGCACGTCGGGGCGCAGGCGGGCCACCGCGGCCGCGAGCGTCGTGACGAACAGCTTGCTGTCGGCGTACGACCCCGCGCTCCGCCCCCGCCAGTCGACCCCGTCGAGCACGGGCCGCCCGCCGAAGTGCGAGCCGCTGCTGAGGTACACCAGGCGCCGCGGGCCGCGGAGCAGGGCCGTGAGCAGGTACGGGGCGATGATGTTGACCGGCATGACGGCCGGTCCGCTCCAGACGCCGGCGTTGTGGATGACGGCGCCGAGCGGATCCGCGTCGTTCAGCTCAGCGGCGATGCGCCGTACGGCGTCACGGTCCGTGAAGTCGCCGACCACGAGGTGCGCCCCACGGTCGACCAACGGGTCGAGGGCCGCCGCGCGCTCCTGGTCGCGGGCGTGCACCACGACCTCGTGTCCGGCGGACAGCAGCGAATCGGCCGCGGCGCGTCCCAGGCCGTCCGCGGAACCGGTCACCAGGATCCGGCTCACGGTCGCACCCCCTGTCGTACGCGGGATGTCCGGGAGGACGCCACCGCCGGGGGTGTCAGGGCCGCATCGGCACCGTGCAGGACCGTTCCTCGCACAGGGGTGCCTCCTTCCGTCTGGACCGGCCCCGGGCTCGTCCAGGTGCCGGGTGCGTGATCGCGGACTGCTTGTGTGGCGTTACCGCCGAGTGGGTTCCGGGCCGATCCAGCCGGCGGTCCCGACGCAGGCTTCGTTGCCTTCCGGGTCGGCCAGCACCCAGTGCGACGGAGCATGGGCGTCGCTCACCAACCGGCCGCCTGCGGCAAGGGCTGCCGCTATGCGCGCTTCGGCCCGGTCATAGGGCACCCAGACGTCGACGTGCACCCGGTTGCGCTGGGGACGTGGTGTGTCCATCCGCTGGAAGTAGAAGGGCGCCCCGCGGCGGTGCGGGTCGATCAAGTCCTCCGGACTGTTCGCTCGATCGGTGTAGCCGAGCAGCGCACGCCAGAACCGCACCACATCCGGCCCCGCGAGGGCATCGATGGTGACCTGGACGGTCTGAACGGCGGACGGGTCTGCCGGGATTCCGAGCGTGCGTGCCAACGCCGAGATGCGCCGGGCCAGTTCGACGTCGCGTTCGCTCAGCCCGTAGAAGTCGTCGGTGAGCGTGATGAGTCGCACGGTCACGCCGTCGTACCGCACATCGATGTCGGGGTGCCCGGCATCGACGTCGGGCAGTTCGCTGATCGCCTGCACGAGTCTCGCGCCGACCGTCAACGACCCGGCGCGGAAATACGCACAGGCTCCCTCACCCAGGACACGCCAGTCCTCCAGGCCCACGGTCTCGTGAAACCGCTGCGGCGGGACACGCTCGATCTTGCCCTCGACGTACGTCATGCGATCAACATAGCGGGCGGTACTGACAACGCCCCCGCGCACCGAGCCCGGGCCGCCAGGGCGGACACGTACGCGCGGTGAAGAGCCCGCACGGCGACCCTTGCGGGTGAAGGGGCTGTGCTTCAGGGAGAGGGATGCCGGCCCTGGCGGGCGAGCCGGCGGGAACGCCAGGCTGCGGACGCGTCCGCGCGCTGACCTGCGCACACTGGATGTATGCGCGGGTTGACGGCCGGCGGGGCGGCCGAGCGTGAGGACGTGCTCGCGGCCGCCGTGGTGGAGGCCGTGGAGGGAACGAGCGCGTATGCCGGCAGCGTCTTCCTGCGCTCCCGCGACCGCCGGTCGATCGTGCTCGCCGCGACGTGCGGGGTGCCGCCGTCTCTGCTGGGTGGCTGGCGCCTCATCGCGGCGGGCAGTCCGATTCCGGTCGCTGTGGCGTACACGTCCGGGCGTACGGTCCATCTCGCGAGCGCCGAGGAGACGATGCGGTTCTACCCACAGCTCGCGGTGGCTCTGCCGTATGCCTTCGGCTCCTGCTCGGTGCCGGTGCGCGCGAGTGACGGGGCGCTTTTCGGGGCGTTGGCGATCGTGTGGCCGGCCGCACCGGGCAGCGAGGGGCTGTCCAAGGCCCAGCGGCGCCACCTGCGGAGCGTCGCCGGTCGGCTCGGTGACGCTCTGGCCGAACTGCACGCCCGTACCGGCGTGCCCGTGGAGTGGGAACCGGGGACGGCGGCCGTCGAGACCCCCGCCCACTCGGCCGCGGCCGTGCAGGTGGGTTTGTTCGACTGGGACCTCGGCTCCGGCATCCTCAGCGCCGACGACACGTTCTGCGCGGTCTTCGGTCTCGATCCCGGCGCTTTCGACGGACGCCCCGAAACATTGGCGACGCGCCTGCACCCCGGTGATCGTGCCGCCTTCCGGGCCTGCGCGCGCGAGGCAGTGGGCCAGGGCCGGATCGCCGCGCGGCGCCTGCGCGTACGGGAGGGCGGTGACGGCGGTGAAAGACACCGCACGGTGCAGCTCTGGGGCCGTGTGCCGGAAGCCGACGACGCTCGCGCTCGCACGCACCTGGTCGGCGCCGTCCTGGACGCCCGGGCGGGCGGTGCGGCCGTCGCAGCGGTCGAACGGCTGCCGGACGGGCTGTTCTCCCTCGCTCCCGACGGACGTGTCACCTACGTCAACCGCGGTGCCCTGCACCTGCTGGACATCTCCGCCGACGAGGTGCTCGGCCAGTGCCTGTGGGACGTGCTGCCGTGGCTGTCCGATCCCAGCGTCGAGTACCGGCACCGCTCCGCGATGATCTCGCAGGCGCTGTCCTCCTTCCTGGTGAGCCGGCCGCCCGACCAGTGGCTCGCCTTCTCCCTCCACCCGCAGCCCGACGGGGTGACCTGCCGGGTGACTCCCACCACCCGGCCCCCGTCCGGCGAAGCGGCTTGCGCTCCCCCACCGGCGTCCGCACCCGCTACCGCGCCGGCACGCCTGGGCGCGATGTACCACGTCCTGCAGCTCAGCTGCGCGCTGACCGAGGCGGTCACCACGCGCCAGGTCTGCGAAGTCGTCTCCGACCAGCTCCTGCCGGCGTTCGGTGGCCAGCAGATGGCGATCTATGTCGTCCGCAACAAAGCGATGCGCCTTCTGCACCACACCGGCCACCACGAGACGTTCCTCGACTGGCTCCAGGGCGTTCCCCTGCACGCCCGCCTGCCGGGAACGGAGACCCTCACCTCCGGCGCCCCCCTCTTCATCGAGTCCCAGAAGGACCTCGTCCGGGGCTATCCGGGCATCCCCACCGGACAAGTGAGCTCTTGGGCGTATCTGCCCCTGCTCGCCTCCGGCCGCCCGGTCGGCACCTGCGTCCTCGGCTTCGACGCCCCCCATCACTTCACCGAAAAGGACCGCGGCGTCCTGACCGCGCTCGCCGGTCTGATAGCCCAGGCTCTGGAACGGGCACGGCTGTACGACTCGGAGTTCGCCGTCGCGCACGGTTTGCAGCAGGCGCTCCTGCCACACCGCCTGCCCAAGGTGCCCGGCATCCGGACCGTGGCACGGTACCTGCCCGCCACCAGCGGTATGGACATCGGCGGTGACTGGTACGACGTCATCCCCACCGACAGCGGGGTCTGCCTCGTCATCGGTGACGTGGAGGGGCACAGCATCGCCGCCGCAGCCACCATGGCCCAGCTGCGCAGTGCGGTACGCGCGTTCGTGGCCGCCGGCCACGCTCCCGGCGACGTCATGTCAGGCGTCAACCGCACCCTCATCGACCTCGACAGCGACCTGCTGGCCAGTTGCTGCTACGTCCACCTCGAGACCGGCCGCGACCACGCCGACGCGGTCACCGCCGGCCACCCCGCCCCTTTGCTCCGCCTTCCCGACGGCACCACGAACGCGCTCGACCTCGACGTCGGAACACTGCTCGGCGTGGACCACAGCAGCACCTACGTTCCCACCGGTATCGCTCTCCCGGTCGGATCCGTCCTCGCCCTCTACACCGACGGCCTCGTGGAGAAACCCGGAACCGACATCGGTACGGGAATCGACCGCCTGCGCGTATCGCTGGCCCACGCCCGCGCGGACTCACTGGACGAACTCGCCGACCGGCTGCTGCACCACGCCCGCGGATCCTCCTACCGGGCCGACGACATCGCCCTGCTGCTCACCGAACACGGCTCCGCCCCGATGGCGACATGACGAGTGGTTGCCGGGTGTCGCCCCCTGGGTGGTGCACGGCCACCCGCTCGTCCACTGCCGGGAGGCCGGTGCCGGTCTCCGAGCGTGCGGCCTGACCTACCGGTGCTCGGGATTCTCGTAGTCGTGACGGCAGCCCGCGTCCCAGGCGGTGCGCTGGTTGCCGTAGGCGGGGATGCCACCCAGGTCCTTCAGCGCCCGCGCCA
Source organism: Streptomyces flaveolus (assembly GCF_000716535.1). GTDB lineage: Bacteria > Actinomycetota > Actinomycetes > Streptomycetales > Streptomycetaceae > Streptomyces > Streptomyces flaveolus_A. Next base: position 39,367 of record NZ_JNWV01000025.1, read on the forward strand.
GGTGCAGCAGGTTCCAGGTCATGAAGGTGGTGTTGCGGTTGGTGAAGTCGTTCTGCGGTCCGCCCGAGCCAGGGTCGAGGTAGGAGGGTCCGGGCCCTGCCTCACCGATCCATCCGGCGTCGGCCTGCGGCGGGATGGTGTACCCCAGGTGCTGGAGACTGTAGAGGACGTTCATGGCGCAGTGCTTGACGCCGTCCTCGTTGCCGGTGATGAGGCAGCCGCCGACGCGGCCGTAGTACGCGTACTGACCGGCTTCGTTCAGCAGGCTGGAGCAGGCGTAGAGCCGCTCGATCACCTGCTTCATCACAGAGCTGTTGTCCCCCAGCCAGATCGGTCCGGCCAGCACGAGGATGTCGGCGCCCATGACCTGCCGGTACAGGTCCGGCCAGGCGTCCGTCTCCCAGCCGTGCTCCCTCATGTCGGGCCACACGCCGGTGGCGATGTCGAGGTCCACCGCCCGGACGACGTCGACACGCACGCCCTGCGCGCGCATGATGCCGGTGCTCCGGTCGACCAGCCCCTGGGTGTTGCTCGTCTCCGGCGAGCGTTTGAGGGTGCAGTTGATCACCAGGGCCCGCAGGTCGTCGTACCGGGCCGGAGGTGTCTCGGTGGAGGGCGACGAAGCGGTCATACGGTCCTCCCAGAATCCTGCCGCCACCCCTGCGCGGCGGCGCGCCCACATCCAGACCAAGCCTGTGGGCCGCCCCCGGCAGGCGCCACCACAGCGCCTCCGAATGGCCGGGCACCCCGCGCACCCGGACGCGGGAGGTTCCCCGGCGTTCAGGGGTTGCCGTGGTCGCGGGCACACGCGGCGTCTCTCGCCGCTCCACAGCCCTGCCGGGTCAGGCCCGCAGGTAGGTGAGGACGGCCAGGACCCTGCGGTGGGTCGCGTCCGTCGGGGGCAGGTCCAGCTTGGTGAGGATGTTGCCGATGTGCTTGCCGACCGCTGCTTCGGAAACCACCAGTTCCTTGGCGATCGCGCCGTTGGACCTGCCCTCGGCGATCAGTGCCAGCACCTCGCGTTCGCGCGGGGTGAGCTGTTCCAGCGGATCGCGGCGGCGGCGCAGCAACTGGCGTACCACCTCGGGGTCGACCACGGTCCCGCCGTCCGCCACCTTGCGCAGCGCACCGACGAACTCCTCGACCTGGCCGACCCGGTCCTTGAGCAGGTAACCGACGCCTGATCCGTCGCCGGAGTCCAGGAGTTCGGCGGCGTACGTCCGTTGCACGTACTGACTGAGGACCAGGACCGGGAGGGTGGGGTTCTTCTCGCGCAGCCGCACGGCCGCGTGCAGGCCCTCGTCCTGGAAACCGGGCGGCATGCGTACGTCCGTCACCACGATGTCGGGGGCCTGCTCCTCGACCGCGGCGATCAGTGCCCGCGCGTCCCCGACGGCCGCCACCACCTCGTGGCCGCAGCGGTCGAGCAGGCCGACGAGCCCCTCCCGCAGCAGCACGCTGTCTTCGGCCAGCACTACGCGGAGCGATCGCCCGCCTTGGTCAACTCGCAAGGAAACTCCACACGCAACAGAGTCGGTCCACCCGGCGGACTGGTCAGGGCAAGTCTGCCATCCAGGACCGACACCCGGTCCGCGAGACCGGTGAGGCCGCTGCCCTCCGAGGGGTCCGCGCCGCCGCGGCCGTCGTCGCGCACCTGGAGGAACAGGCGTCCATGGCGATGGCCGCCGCTCACTCGCGCCCGGGCGGCGCGGCTGTGTTTGGCGACGTTGGCCAGTGCCTCGCAGACCACGAAGTACGCGGCGGACTCGACCGCCTGGCTCGGCCGGCCCGGCAGCTCGAGATCGACGTCGACGGGGACCACGCAGCGGTCGGCGGCGTCGGCGACCGCTGCCTGGAGGCCGTAGTCCGTGAGGACCTTGGGGTGGATGCCGTGGATGAGCTCGCGCAGCTCCGCGAGCGCCCTGCCCGCCTCCTCGTGGGCCCTGGTGAGTTGGTCGGCGAGCGGGCCGGGCGGGGCGTCGAGGCGGGCCAGCCCGAGGGCCATCGTCAGGGCCACGAGGCGCTGTTGGGCGCCGTCGTGCAGGTCGCGCTCGATACGGCGCCGCTCGGCCTCGAAGGCATCCACCAACCGGGCGCGGGAGCGGGCCAGTTCGAGCACCTTGGCGCCGAGCTCCCCCTCGCGGGAGGCGATCAGCAGCCGGGTCAGCTCGGCGCGGGCTCCCGCCACGACGCCGAGCGCGTAAGCACCCAGGCCCACCAGGAGCAGGCCCAGTACGGCGGTGCCGAAAGCGGCCGGCCATGTGGTGACCGTCCACTGCTTGAGCACCTTCGCCTCGTGGCCGTCGCCGACCGTGGTCATCAGGAGCGGGGTGGCGACCATGGACAGCGGGAAGAGCAGGGCGACCGTGATCGCCAGCGCGTCGACGGGCCACAGCAGCCCGGCGAACAGCAGCGCGTAGCCGAGCTCCCGCCAGGTCGCCTGTTCGCGCAGCCGGGTGGTCAGCCACGCCCGCAGTCCCGGCGCGGCCGGCACCCGGTGCCGGCCGGACACCGGGGTGGGGTCGATCAGGCGCAGCCTGAGCCGCTCCACCGCGGCCACCGGGATCCCGCCGAGGGCGACCACGACGAGCAGGGGCAGCCCCACCAGGACGACGGCGAGCACACCGCAGACCGCCGCCACCACGACGATCCCCACCAGGGTGGCGACACCGGTCACCGCACCGGTGAGGAGGTACGCGGCGCAGCGCCAGGGCCCGGCCGACAGCAGGAAACCCGGCCGGGACATGGCCTGCCACACGTTTCGAGGGTGCATGTGCACGACCGTAGGTGGCCCGCACCGGTCGGCGCCATCGGTCCAGTGTCCGTGCCTGGGGTAGGCCTGGCCCTACCTCAGGTCTCGTTCCCGCCGTACTGCGTCACGACGGGAGTCCGCGGTTTCGTGGAGGCACCAACGAGCCAAGGAGCGAATGCTGGTGGGGGAACACATGGGAAGTGACGCGGTCCGTGATCCGGCGGTACGGTGCGGGCGGTACGTCCGTCACCGCCCTCGACGAGGTGTCACTCGCCTTCCCGAGGGGGACCTTCACCGCCGTCATGGGCCCGTCCGGGTCCGGCAAGTCGACCCTGCTGCAGTGCGCCGCCGGCCTGGACCGGCCCACGTCGGGCTCGGTCACCGTGGGCGGCACCGAGCTGACCAGGCTGAGCGAGACCGAGCTGACCCTGCTGCGCCGCGAGCGCATCGGCTTCGTGTTCCAGGCGTTCAACCTGCTGCCCTCGCTGACCGCCGAACAGAACGTGGCCCTGCCGCTACGGCTGGCCCGCCGCCGCCCGAAGAAGGCCGAAGTCCGCGAGGTGCTCCGACAGGTCGGACTCGGCGACCGGGCGCGGCACCGGCCGGCGGAGATGTCCGGCGGCCAGCAGCAGCGGGTCGCCCTGGCCCGCGCCCTGATCACCCGCCCCGACGTCCTGTTCGGCGACGAGCCGACCGGCGCGCTCGACTCGCGGACCGGCCGGGAGGTGCTGACCCTGCTGCGCGGCATGGTGGACCGGGACGGGCAGACGGTCATCATGGTCACCCACGACCCCGTCGCCGCCTCCCACGCCGACCGCGTCGTCTTCCTCGTCGACGGCCGTGTCAACGGCGAGTTGATCGGCGCCCGTGCCGAGGACGTCGCGGCGCGCATGACCAGGCTCGAGGCGGCGCCGTGCTGAGCACCACGCTGCGCACCCTGCGCACCCGCTGGGTCACCTTCGTCGGCACTTTCGTCGCCCTCTCCCTGGGCGTTGCGCTGATCGCCGTCATGGGTCTGGCCCTGGCCTCCTCGCTGGACGCACCCGCCCGGGGACCGGAGCGGTTCGCCGCCGCGCCGGTCGTCGTCAAGGGCCAGGACACACTCGAGGTGCCCACCTCGATCGGCGACCGAACCCAGAGGCTCGCGCAGCCGCGTGCCGTGCCCCACGACGTGGTCACGAAGCTGCGCGGCCTCGGGACCGTCGTCGAGGACCGGTCGTTCGCCGTGCGGGCCGAGGGCGCCCCGCCGACCTGGTGGGTCACCCTTGGTCCACCGCGGCCTTCGCGCCGTACGAACTCGACGCGGGGCGCGCGCCCGAGGCGGCGGACGAGGTCGCCGTCAGCGGTGACTGGGCCCGTCCGGGCACCCGGGTACGGACCGACGCCGGCACGGTGCGCGTCGTCGGCACCGTGGCCGGGCGCGGTTTCGAGAACGCCGTGTTCTACACCGACGCCCGCGCCGCCGAACTGTCGCCGCGCAGCCTCCAGCTCGTGGTCGACGCCGACGCGGCGGCCGTGCGCGAGGCGGTGCGCGGCAGCGAGGGCGTCCAGGTCCTCACCGGTCGCGCGCGCCGGTACGCCGACGCCGATCCCGACCGGGACGGCGAGGCCCTCACCGCGATGACCGCCATGTTCGGCACGGCCGGCGGCGTCAGCGGGTTCGTGTCGGTGTTCGTGGTGGCCTCGACCTTCGCGTTCGCGGTGGTCCAGCGGCGCCGCGAGTTCGGGCTGCTGCGCACCGCCGGGGCGACCCCGGGACAGATCCGCCGCATGGTCGTCTCCGAGGCGCTCGTGGTCGGTGCGCTCGCCTCGGCCGCCGGATGTGTGCTCGGCTCCTACGGGGCTCCGACGCTCGCCGCGTGGGCGGTCGACGAGAGCCTCGCACCCCGCTGGTTCACCATCGGGGACTACACGTGGCCTTACCATCTGGCGTTCTGGACGGGCCTGTTGGTGGCCCTGTGCGGCGTGCTGGCCGCGTCCTGGCGGGCGGGGCGCACCGGTCCCACCGAGGCGCTGCGCGAGGCGTCCGTCGACACCGGGGCGATGACATGGGGCCGCCGGCTGTCCGGCACGGCCCTGCTGGTCACCGCCGCGGTGACGCTGGCTCTCACCCTGGCGACGGACCCGGGCGACCTGCTGCAGCGCAAGACCTATGTGAGCCGGCCGATGCTGCTGATCAGCGCGGTGGCGCTGCTCGCGCCGGTGCTGGTGCGGCCACTGAGCCGGCTGATCGCCTGGCTGCCGGCCCAACTGCCCGGCGCGGGCGGGATGCTGGTGCGCGAGAACGCCGCGGCCGGGGTGCGCCGCACCGCCGCCGTCGCGGCTCCCGTGCTGGTCACGATCGCACTGGCCGGCTCGCTGCTGGGCGCCGCCGCGACCCTGAAGGAGGCGAAGGCCACCGAGGCGCGCGAGCGGACGGCGGCAGATTTCGTGGTCACCCCGGCGGGCGGCGCCGGCTTCGACGAGGCGACGCTGCGGCGGCTCCGGGCCGTGTCCGGTGCCGAGGTCTCGGCGAGTTCGTCGAGCGCCGTGTACGTCCTGGAGGACGGCGTGGCGCTCATCAGATCCGACGCCAGGGCCGCCGAGCCGGTACCGCTCGCGGCGACGGCCCGGCTGCCGCTCACCGCGGGGAGGGTGAGCGATCTGGACGACGGCTCGATCATCGTCAACGAGGAGTGGCAGAGGCACACCGTGGGCGAGCGGGTGGACGTGTGGCTCGGCGACGGCACGAGAAGGTCCCTGAGGATCGCCGCGGTCATGCCCATCGGCACCGGCGACAACGGCGTCTACGTCACCCCCCGCAACGCCCCGACGGCGCCCGTCGACCGGGTCGACGTACGCCTCGCGGACGGTGCCGACGCGGCCGCCGTGGCCGCCGGCCTGCGTCAGGCGGTGCGGGCGTCGAGCGGGACGGTCCTCACCGGGGACGCCTGGGTGCGGGCGACGTCCCCCGAGACCGACCGGACGACCCGGATGGGCTTCTTCCTGGTCCTCGGGATCGCCCTCCTCTACACCGTCATCTCGCTGGCCAACACGATGGTCATGACGACCTCCGACCGGGTCCGCGAGCTGGCTGTGCTGCGGCTCGCCGGCGCCACCAGGTGGCAGGTGCTGCTGCTGGTGGGCGCCGAGGCGCTGATGGTGGTCATGGTCGGCGGACTGCTGGGCGCACTGGTCGCCGGTCTCAACCTGGTGGGCATGTGGAGCGCGCTCGGTCTGCTCTCGGTGCGGACGTCCATCGAGATCCCGTGGGACACGCTCGCGGCGGTCCTGGGTGCCTGCGCGGTGCTCGCCGTGATCTCGGCGGTCGTACCGGCGGGCCTCTCCATGCGCCGCGGGGCGGTGGAGTCGGCGGGCGTGCACGACTGACGTCCGAGCGAGCCCGGGCCGGTCCTCGACGTCGGCGCCTCGACCGGCCCGGCTAGGAAGGGCGCCCGCCGAACTGCCAGTTGTGCACCTCGATGTCGTCGTACCGGTCCCGGGTCAGGATGGTGCGTGCCGTGTCCGGGTCCGGCGCCCGGACCAACGCCGCCGTTCCCAGCCAGGTGTCGCCGTCGTCGGACAGCAGCGGCCCGTAGGCGATCAGCCCGTCCCGGTCGGAGGGGACCGCGAGGTCGGCGGCTTGCCCGGCGCCGAGGCCGAGCACCAGGTACCGGTTGCCGCCGGCCCGGCCGCCGGGGAAGTCCCACATGGTGCGCCCCAGCGTGTTGCGCCACCGTCGCAGCAGCACGTCCCGGTAGACGCCGGCCTGGTGGTTCGGCTCGTCGAAGGCGAACGCGCGGGCAGCGGCGGGATCGGGCAGGTCGACGATGTGCACGCTGCCGGTGGGTGTGTTGCCGTCGGCGGCCAGGGTCGGACCCCGGGCGATCACCTCCTTGGCGTATCGGTCCATGTAGGACCAATGCTCTTCCCGTAGTTCACGGCGCAGGGGCAGGGAGCCGGGCCGGTCGCGGTGGTAGCAGAAGAACTCCATGCCCAAGGATCTCTTCGCGAAGGTGACCGGGTCGAGCGGGTTTACGGTGACGGCTGGCCGTTGGCCTGCGGCTGGGCCAGGCCCTGTCGCTTGGATCATCCCGGCGGGGGTCCGGCACGCACGTCTGCCGCGTTGTCGTCGGTTGCCAACTCCCCCGCGCTCGGCTGCGCTCGCGCGGGGACCCCCATCGCGTTGTCGCCCTCCTCCGCCTTGCGGCTGCACGCACCAGACCCCGCTCGGCTCGGCTCGAGGGCACCGCTCCTCGTAGCCGGCCTGGTCCAAACGACAGGGCTTAGTCCGTGGCGGCGGGTTCCGGCGCGACGCCCGGACGCGCACCGGGGGCGGCCGACTGTCGCCGCCCGTGCCTGTCCAGCGCCGCGAGTATCAGGGTCACGGTGACCGAGGCGGCTGCCATCAGCGTCATCGCCGTGGCCGGGGAGGTCAGTTGGGCCAGCGTGCCCGCGAGGGCGGCGCCGACGCCCTGCAGGGCGGCCATGCCGGTGGTGTGCAGGCCGAGGGCCTGGCCCGCGAGGTCGTCGGGTGTGAGGGCCATCAGGCGTTCCTGCAGGACCAGGCTCGCGGCGAAGCCGACCGAAGCGACGGTGACGGCCACGGCCGACAGGGCCACTCCCGGCCGTAGCACGAAGAACAGGTAGGGAGCCGCCAGCAGCAGGCGCAGCGGGATCGCGAGACGGGGGCGCACCGCGGGCGGTACCAGGCGGCCCACCGCCATGTCACCCAGGAACATGCCCAGGGCCCCGAACGCGTACAGCGTGCCGGCGGCTCCGGGGGCGTAGGAGACGTACAGCGAATCGCTCCCGACCACCAGGCCGTTGGGGACCCACAGGCCCAGGTACGTCAGGCGGCGGGGGCGCGAGGACCACAGGAGGGCATTGCTGCGCCAGGTCGCCGAGACGGACGGGCGGCCCGAGGAACGTGGCGGGCGGAGGGTGAGACCCAGGCGGGTGACGAGGGCCGACGTCAGGTACAGCGCTGCCGCGAGGAGCAGACAGGTGCGCGGGGACAGCAGCGCCAGCAGTGCGCCGCCCGTCGCGAATCCGGCCATCTGCGTCAGGCCCCAGAGCATGTTGAAGACCGAACGGCCCAGGACGTAGCCGTCCTTGGACAGGATCTCGTTCAGCAGTCCCCCGCGCACTCCCCCGCCCAGCGAGGCGACCAGCCCCTGCGCGAGTACGACGGCGAAGACCGCCCAGACCGGCAGGCCGGGCAGCGCCAGCACCACCGTGGCGGCCGCGAAGGCGAGGGCGAGGCCGGACAGGATCGCACGCGCGGGCAGGCGGTCGGCGCCCGAGAGCAGGAGGGCGGCCCCCAGCAACTGCGCCAGTTGCGGGCCGAACATGCTCACCGCCGACAGGAGTGGGGAGCCGGTGGCCCGGAAGACGAGCGTGCCGAGGGCCAGGCCGCCGATCGTCTGGGCCGCGGCGAAGGCGGCGAAGGAGAGCAGGAACGGGGTGAACTCCGGGGTGCGGAACAAGGCTCGGTAGCTGCGCATGCGTCGCAGTCTCGGAGCAACAGCGGGGCCGTGTTCAATGTTTCGACGACAGACGAAAGGTCGTACCCATGGGCTTGTGGCAGATCGGCACCGACACGCTGGCCCGCAGCCGGTTCGTGCTCTCGCCCTTCGCCGAGACCTTCGCGAGCCTGAAACTGCTGCACGCGGGAACCGGCTCCCATCCGTGTGAGGAGGCCTGGCTGCGCGCGCACCTGCCCGGCTACCGCGCGCGCCTCGCGGCCGACCCGGTGGCCGCGCACCTCGTGCGGGCGGCACTCGGCACGTCGTGGATCGCCGACTTCTTCTGCCCCACCTCATGCGTCGGCGAGAGCTTCGAGGAGACCGTGGCCCGGGTGCGGGCGGCCGGGGCCGACCAGGCGCGGGCCGACCTACGGGTGTCCCTGCGCGGCCCGCTCCCCGCCGCCCTGGAGCGCGACGACCTGCCCGAGCGGGCGACCGCGCTGCTGACCACCGTCTGGGAGGAGACCGTACGGCCGTACTGGGACCGCCGGCGACGCGTCCTGGAGGCCGACATGGTCGCGCGAACCGCGCGGGTGCACCAGGGCGGCTGGGCGGCCGTGCTGGACTCGCTGCGGCCGGGGATGCGGTGGCTCGGGGAGAGCCGGTTCCAGGTCAACCTGAACGCGTATCCGCCTCGGGAGGTGGCCGCCGGTGCCGAGCTGCTGTTCATGCCGGTGACGCCGGGGGCCGGGTGGGTGTCGTGGAAGGGACGGGAGCGGTACGCCGTCGTCTACCCGTGTCTCGGCGTACTCGCCGAGGACCACGACCGGCGGCCCGTACCGGCCGGGCTCGGGGCGCTCATCGGGACCGCGAGGGCCGGATTGCTGACGCTGCTCGGCACCCCCATGAGCACGACCCAGCTGGTCGCCGTGACCGGGCAGGCGCTGGGGTCGGTGGGTGGGCATCTGCGGGTGCTGCTGGACGCGGGTCTCGTGGAGCGACGCCGTGCCGGACGGTCGGTGCTGTACGTCCGGACGGCGGCCGGGGAGGTACTCATGGAGGCGTCGGGAACCAGTACCGGTCACCGGGAGCCGGGACCGGATGATCCACTAGGGTCTGTCCGATGAGTCAGGAACAGGTGCGTCCACCTCGGCTGCCATCGGGCGCTTCAATGCCCAGGTGGTGAACTGGACGCAGATGCACGACTGCTACGGGGATGTCGATCGCGTTCCTGCGCTTCTGGAGCGGGTGGAGCTCGAGGACAACGCCGAAGCATGGGAGGAACTGGGATACCGGCTGGTCCTCGAACACGACCTCGTCTTCCCCGCCGGCTTTGCCGCCCTGCCGCGCCTGGTGCGTCTCGCCTCAAGTAACGCACGGGCGCGTGGACTGGCCGGGGCGATCCTGCGACGGGCGGCAGGACACCACGGCTGCGACGATCTGCTGGCGGACTGCGCCGACGCGATCATGGAGTTCCGGAAGCTGCTGGACCGGCACCTGCGATCACGGCCGGTCGACTACCTCGCGACCTTCCTCGATCTGCTTGCGGCCAAGGAGGCATACCACTGGAGTGCCGTAATAGGGGACTTCACGGACGACTTCTACCACCTGGCCTGCCCCCACTGCGCCGTGGAAGTGACGATTGCCATCGGGGATCACGGGCGCTATTCAGCGATCCGGGACTGGCACCTGGGCGACGTTGACCGTCGCGGCCTGCGGCCGGCGTCCGCCGGGGAACTTTCCGGCACCGGTCGGTGGATGCACGAGACTGCCGTCCGCGACGGGCACGAGGTACCGGCCGATGGATTCGCCCATCTCTTCGGCAAGGCCGAATGCCCGAACTGCGCCAGCGTGTTCAACATCGCGGACGAGTACACATCCGCCAACCGCCCCGTCCTGCGATAAGAGTGATCTGCGCCAGACGAAGACAGTGGTGAGCAAGGCCGCAAAGGCAACGAGCAGGATCCGACGGTGGCCGCAACTCGCAGCGAGTCACCCATGTGGTCGCAGGGCTCCTTGTCGTGGTCCGTGTGCTGCATGACATAGAACGGTGAGGGGCGCGATTGGTTCCGCCCTGCTTTCAGACCCGGACGACAGCACCTTGCCACCCACCAGGCCGGGGGGCATTCCCGCTTGCTCTCCTGCTTACCGCCGTGGGAGCCTCCTTCCAGCTTTCCGGCACGCACCCACTCACGGCGAAGGACTGAAGCCAATTGATCACGGCGCCCCGCAGCGGCCGCCGTCGGCACTGACCGTCTCCCTCGGGGGCAGCGGTCACCGGTGTCACATCCGTCTCCTCACGGCGGCCCAACGACGCGGTGGTGAAGACCACCGCCCCACCTCCCTGCTCGGAGGTGCCCCGGCTGCGGCCGGTACGACAGCTCGCGCGCTGTCATCGATCCGCCCGCGCGGCGGCAGCGCGCTCCGCCTGTAGCTCCAGTGAGGACACCACCGTGGACATCACCGTCCAGAGCTTTGCCGTCGCCAACCTGCGCCGCCGCCCCGCAGCGCTCGAGATCGGCGGTTTCGTCGCGGGATTCGACCCGACGACGACCAGTCCCTACATCAACTACGCGACCCCGGTGCCCGGCACCCGTCCCACCGACCGAGACGTCAGCGTGCTGATCGAGGCGTTTCGCGAGCGCGGGCTCAAACCACGGTTGGAGTTCGCCCCGCAGGCCGCACCAGCAGTGGAAGCGGCAGTGCGCCGGGCGGGGTTCGCCACGGAGGCTGTGCACGAATACATGGTCTGCACGCCCGCCACGCTGATGCCGCGGCCGACCGGCAACCGGACAACTGCCGGGCTCAGCGTGGAGATCCCGCGCACGGATGAGGACTACGCGGCGATCGACGCGGCCCTGTCCGAGGCGTTCGCCGGTGACTTCGCTCCCTCTCCCGAAGGCGCCGCCCGACTACGGCGCACTCAGGAGAACGGCGGTGCGGTCCGGTTCGTCCGGGCCCCCGATGGCGGATGCGCCGGCGCGGCCTCCTGCTCCGCGCCGGCCGTGGGCACGTCGGAGTTGGCGGGTGTGGGGACCCGCCCGGCCTTTCGTGGCCGCTCAGTTGCCGCCTCGGTCACGTGGGCACTGACCCAGGCCATGTTCTCTCGAGGAGCAGGATCGGTCTGGCTGGAGTACGCGGGCGAAGGATCCCGCCGCGTGTACGAACGCGTCGGCTACCGGCCCCAAGGCACTCGTCTGTACATGAGCCTCGAAGGATGAGGCGCCCGGTGGTGACGGTCATGCCGTCACCACCGCTCTGTGCCTGCTGGACAGGCACGCGCTCGCCCACAAGCGCCCTGAGCCTCTCTGAGCGACCTGACGTAGCACCCGGCGCGGTGGCCGGCAGCGGTGCGAGGATGCTGTCGTGCTGGATGCGATCGATGCGGTGGACTGGGGTGCCGTACCGGGCCACCCCGACTGGTACGAACCGGCTCGTGCCGCCGAGGGCCTGCGGGCCCTGGCCGATGCGGCGAACCTGGTGGAGGCGGCGGAGGCCGGCTCGCTGCTCGGTGGCGGCGGAATCGTCCACGGCCACAGTGCGGCGGTGTTTCCGGCGGCCGCGGTCGCGACCCCCTTCCTCCTGGAGATAGCTCAGCGGGGCCACCCGGCGGCGCGCGCCGCCGCGTTGGGACTGATCGACGAGGCCTTGTCGTCCTATCCCCACGCCGAGTACACGCGGGTGACGACGCCCTACGGCACAGCGGTCCCGATCTGCTGCGCCATCGCCGACCATCTGCGATCCCGCACGGCTCTCCTCGCGAGACTGGGCAAGCGAGGCAGGGCACTGCTTGCCGATGCGGCCGAGCACTGGCGCTTCGAGATCCGGGAGTGCGTCGCCGACGGCACTGACACGGCGGCCTTCGGAACCCTGGTCGGCCGCTTCCCGGGCGGTGTACAGGCGGTGGAACTGCACCTCGGCGGGGAGATCGCCGTACTGGACGAGGTTGCCCTCGAATACCCCCCTGTGCAGGGCTCTCTCGAAGCGTGCCTACGGGTGAGGGGACGGCGTCCGGGCGAACTGCCGCCCGGCGCCGTGCTGTTTTCCGAGGCGTGCGGTGAACGCGTGCACTGAAGAGTCCGTCACGCCTCCCGTCGTGGAGCCGGAGGCGAGGGGGAACGGTGGTCACGGAAGAACTCGGTGATGTCGTGGGCCAGCAGGTCGGGTTCCTCGTGGGCGGCGAAGTGTCCGCCGCGGGGCATGCGGGTGTAGCGCGTGAGGTTGTAGGTGCGCTCGGCCCAGCTCCGTGGCGGCTGACTCAGGTCGGCGGGGAACAGGGCCAGGGCGGTGGGGACGTCCACCCGCCGCACCCGCCGGGTCAGGTTGTGCGCGTACTCGTAGTAGGGCCGGAACGACGTGGCGATCGTGCCCGTGAACCAGTAGAGGGACGCCTGCGTGAGCACGAAGTCGTCGCTGAAGCGCGAGGACAGGTCACCCCCGCAGTCGCTCCACGCGCGGTACTTCTCCGTGATCCAGGCCAGCACGCCGGCGGGTGAGTCGGTCAGGGCGGGGGCGAGGGTGAGGGGGCGTGTGGCCTGCTGGTGCATGTAGCCGCCTTCCTGTTCCTGCCAGGCCGCGACGGAGGCGAGGTAGGTCTCTTCCTCGGGGGTGAGTCCGGCCGGGTCGTGGTCGGCCGGGGGCGCGGCGGCGAGCAAATGGATGGCGACGACCGCCTCGGGGTGGGCCTCGGCGAGCCGTGAGGTGATGCCGGCGCCCAGGTCTCCGCCGTGTGCCGCGTAGCGACGGAAGCCGAGTTGGTCGTGCATCAACCGGTGCCAGAGGTCGTGGGTCTGTTCGGCCCCGGTGAGCGTCGGCCGCTGCGGTGAGAAGGCGAAGCCTGGCAGCGAGGGGACGATCACGGTGAAGGCGTCCTCGGCCTTCCCTCCGTACCGGGAGGGAGTGGCCAATCGCTCGGCGAGCGCGGTGAGTTCCAGGACGGAGCTGGGCCAGCCGTGGGTGAGCACGATGGGCAGCGCGTCCGGGTGTTCGCCGTCGTAGCGGAGGTAGTGCACGGGCGTGCCGTCGAGGTCGACGAGGTGGGAGGGCAGAGCGTTGATGGCGGCCTCGTGGGTCCGCCAGTCGTAGCCGGAGGCCCAGTGGGTGACGAGGCGTCGGAGTTCCGCGAGGTCGGTGCCGGCCTCCCAGGCGCTGACCGGCCAGGGCTCCGGCCATCTTGTGGCGCGCAGCCTGGCGCGGAGGTCGTCCAGTTCGGCGTCACTGACCTTGATCATGGGTGTATCGGTCGGCACGGTGCTCTCCTCGGTGTGCTGGGTGTTCCGGCCGGGCGGGGCCGGCGTCGACGGCTTCTTCGCGCGCGGCTTCTTCGTGCGCGGGTTCTTCGTGCGCGGGCGGCGGGGCTGCGCGGGCGGCGCCCGCCAGAGGGATGGCTGCGGCCATGAGGGCGGCGACGACCAGCAGAGCCGGTGCGAGGGCGGTCCGGTCGGCGAGGAATCCGATCAGCGGCGGGCCGCAGACGAAGCCGCAGTATCCGATCGAGGTGATCACTCCGACCCGGACGGCGGCTCTGGCGGGATTATCGGAACCGGCGCTCAGACCGACGGGGAATCCGAGTGCCGCGCCCGCTCCCCGCAGCAGCGCGCCGGCGAATCCCGTCCACAGACCGGGTCCGAAGGCGAACAGGACGACCCCGGAGGCTGCCGAACCGGCCGCCGCGCGCAGGGCGCCGGGCCGGCCCAAGCGGTCGACGATCTGCGGCCCGAGCCAGCGGCCCAGCGTGACCGCCGCGAGGAACGCGGCATAGGCGAGGGTGCCGACGGAGGCCGCGGTGTGGTGGCGGTCGATGACGGCGAGGCTGATCCAGTTGCTCCCCGCCCCTTCCGCCAGGGCGAAGGCCAGTGCGACGAGACCGACGCCGATGAGCACAGCCACCGCGGTGACGGCCCGCCGGGGCCCGACGCGTGCGACGACGGTCCCTGCCAGGGGCAGTGCGGCGACACCGCCGACCGCGATCAGCAGCAGGAGAAGGCCCACCGATGCGGCGTCCAGGTCCATTCGCTCGCGGATCTGCGGCAGCCGGGACACCCACGTCGCTCCGGCCAGGCCCAGGGCGGCGAAGACCAGGTACGTCGACCGTACGGCCATCCGGGTCTCACGCGAGTACGGGCCGCCGGCCGGTGTGTTCACGCCCCCGGTCCTATGACCGGGCCGAGGGTCTGCGCGATGGCAGCCCGTGTCTCCTCGCGAGGGTCCCGATCCGTCGACAGCAGCGCATGCATGATCATGCCCTCCAGCAGCGCGTCCAGGCGTGCGGCGGTCTCCGGTCCGGTGAAGCGGGCCAGTACGGCCCGGCCGGCCTTGGTCCACTCGTGTGTCAGCGCGCGCAGAGCGGGGTCGCGCAGCGCGGCCAGATGCAGCTCGAAGCCGAGGACTGCACTGCGGTGCCGGGACGGTCCTCCCTGGACGACGTCCACCAGGACGTCGATCAGGTCCTCGCGCGTCGCCACTTCGGCGAAGAGGGCTTCGTACTCGGCGGTCCGCTGTTCGACGTACCAGGTGAACGCCTGAGTCCGCAGTTCGGTCAGGCTCGCGAAGTGGTAGGTGACCGAGCCCAACGGTACGTCCGCACTGGAGGCCACTTTGCGGTGCGTGATACCGGCGACCCCGTCCGCGACGAGTACGTCCAACGCGGCGTCCAGGATCCGCCTCCTGCGCTGCGGATCGTGGCGCCGCGCGCGTCGTTCCCCGCGGCCTGCCGTCTCTTGCCCGTCGGGGGTTCCCATCCCATCCATAAGAACAAAAGTACACTACGTAAAGAACAATTGTTCTTATGGACCCGCTCGACGGGCCGACAGCACTAATCGGGATCTTGCGTTGCCGTGACGGACGGTGAGGCATTAGGGTCGCTCACGTGACTGCCGGGTCGGCCATGGGCCATACACGAGTGAGGCACCCGGCCTCGGCTTGAGCACGAGGCGGGCAAGAGCCCCGCCGCTCCTCCGCGTCTTCCCTCCAGCGCCCACACGTGGCGCCAAACAGCGGACCCAAGACCCGGAGACACACTCACACATGCCACATGATCAGCAGCGCAGGCCCGAACTCGCCTCGCCGGCCACCGTCCAGCTGAACCACACCGCCGTTTACGCCACAGACCGTCGACTGTCGGCCGAATTCATCGCCGCGATCCTGGGTCTGAAGGTGGGCGCCCCCTTCGGGCCGTTCCTACCCGTCGACCTGGGCAACGGCGTCACACTCGACTACTACGAGAAGCGCGACGAGCCGATCCAGTCGCAGCACTACGCGTTCCTCGTGCCCGACGATCAATTCAGCACCATGATCGCCCGCTTGGAGACGGTCGGTGTCACCTATTACGCCGATCCCAGCCACACCGAGCCCGGCCAGATCAACCGTCTCTTCGGCGGACGTGGCGCCTACTTCTCCGACCCGGACGGCCACAACATGGAGATCATGACTCGGCCGTACGTCCGCCCGTAGGAGGCCGTCTAGCGGCGCCGAGCCCTGACTCACGCGCCCCGCGTCCCCTGCCGGCGCTGCCCCTGACGCCCCGATGCGCCGGGGGCAGTGCTTGCTCGCTCCGAGTAAACATCGGGAGCGGGCAGCCGCCGCCAGACGTGGGAATCGATGAAGGGCCGCGGCCACCTCCCGTTGACTTGCGTCGGCCCGCCCCCCGTGCATCGTGACTCACGTACAGGACGGGCGGCTCAGGCGGAGCCGCTCGCGCATCTGGCTGGCATCACGGGGCGCGGTGACCGCTCCCCCCGTGGAGGGGAATCGGCAGATGAGCTCGGTGGCGCCACCAACGCGGCGACGCCCACGCCCTGCTCTGCGGCCCATGTCCACTATCTGCGGCGCCGCCCATACTGCCAGCGCAGTCCCCACGCCCAGCACGCACACCACGAGCGTGACCAGACGCTGCTCGTAGGCCCGACCGCCATCGGAGTTCGACGCACGGGCCCGCACCAGCTGCGGCACCAGCACGGCGTTGAGCGCACCACCGATCAGCAGCGTGTACAGGCTCGTCGGCACCGTGTTCGCCGTGTTGTACGTACTGGCCAGCAGGCCGGTTCCGAGCGCTGCGGCCTGCAGCACCTGGCGGATCAGCCCTGTCGCCCGGGACACCACCGTGCCACCGGCCATGAGTAAGGACGAACGAGCCAGCCCGTCCTCGTCCTTCTCGCGTCGGGCAGCATGCCGCCCCCTCGTCTGCTGCTCCTGCGGCATGGTCTGCGCCGCGGAGCTCGTCCCCTCCACCATGCCGTCAACCTATGTCCTCACGGTTCCACGGCCCGAATGTGCCTCCGTCACCACGCCGCGCGGGCTGGAGCGCTCATCGTCGTACGCACCGGTCGGGGGGTGCCGGTCAGCCGGAAGCGGTGGCGACCGCGAGGCCGAGGCCTATGAGCGCGACGCCCGTGGTCCGCCCGAGCGCACGGCGGAGCCGCGGCTTCTGGAGGACGGGCCCGGCCTTGGACAGCAGGAGCACGTAGCTGCTCAGCCACGCGAGGGTGAGCGTGGTGTGGAGGAGCACGAGGAGCTTCATGCCCCAGGAGGCGGGCAGCTGAGGCGGGGCCAGCGTCGGGAGCAGCCCGGTGTAGAAGACGGCGATCTTCGGGTTGAGGACGTTGCCGGCCAGGCCGGTCCGCCAGGGGCTCCCGGCGGCGGCAGGACCGGCATCCGTTCGGCCGGCCGGTGCCGAACGGCGGTGCTGCCACAGCGTCTGCGCGCCCAGGAACACCAGGTAGCCGGCGCCGAGGAGCTTGACGGCCAGGTAGGCCGCGGGCGAGGCGGCGAGCACGGCCGCGAGCCCCGCCACGGTCAGCGCACCCCACAGCAGCAGCCCGGTCGCGACCCCGCCCACGGTACGCAGCCCGTCCCGGGGACCGGCCATGAGCGCGCGTCGGGTCACCACCGCCATGTCCGGGCCGGGCACGACGGTGAGCAGTCCCAGGACGCCGATCGCGGTCACGACATGGGTCAGCACGCTGCCGGCCTCCCCCCGGCCGAACCAGACGCGCCGGAGTGCGGGTTGGCAGCCGTGCCCTCCGTGCTTAGCAGCACGACGACCGAGGACGGCCCCAACCCCAGCGCCGTACGGCGTTCCTCGGCCCCCACGCCGGTGAGCGCCGCGCGCAGACCGGCGAGCGACGCGGCCCCGCAGGGGCCCGCGGAGACACCGGCAGCGGCCAGATCACCGGCCGCCCGGGCGCTGTCGCCGTCCGAGACCGCGACCGCGGCGTCCAGCCCGTCGCGCAGACGGGGCCAGGCGATGCTGGACGGGGTACCGCAGTTCAGCCCGGCCATGGTGGTCTCCCCCGTCGGGACGCTGACGGGCGCGCCGAGGGTGAGGCTTTCCAGGACGCACGGCGCGGTCTCCGGCTCCACCGACAGCAGCGCCGGGGCACGTCCGGAGGGGCGGCTTCGGTAGTGGGTGACCACGGCCTGTGCCAGGGACCCCACGCCCACCGGTATGGAGACGAGATCGGGGCCTTCGGCGACCCCTTCGGCCGACAACTGCTCGTCGATCTCGGCGCAGAGGGTGGAGTAACCCTCGACGATCCAGCGCGGGATCTGCTCGTAACCCGGCCAGGCGGTGTCCTGGACCAGGACCGCGTCCGGCGCGCCGGCCGCCTCGGCCGCCAGGCGCACGGCCTCGTCGTAGGGTCCCGGGACCTCGGTGACCTTCGCCTGTTCTGCGACGATGGCCGCCACGGCCTGCGGATGCACGCCCTGCGGAACGAAGACGTGGGCCTCCTGGCCGAGGCGGCGGGCCATGCGGGCCACCGCTCGTCCGTGGTTGCCGTCGGTGGCGGTGACGAGGGTGACCGGGGCCGGTTCTTCGCCGTTCACCGTCCGCTCGGCAAGGGTGCGGTGGACCGCCCAGGACGCACCCAGGGCCTTGAACGCGGGCAGTCCCAGACGGCACGACTCGTCCTTGACGAAGACCCGGCCGACTCCCCACGCGTGCGCCAGCGACGGGAGTTCGGTCAGTGGGGTGGGCGCGTAGTCGGGCAGCGAGAAGTGGAAGGCCCGCACCTCGGCCGGCGCGGGTTCACACCGCCAGGCACGGGCATCGGAGCGCGCGAACCACGGCAGGGAACGGGAGGAGCAAGGATTGTCAGGCACAGGATCAGGGTGCGGTGCGCCCCTACGATCGGTCCAGCGAATGTTTTCGACCTATACTCATCAAAAAAACCAACTGATCGACCAATCGACTGATCCATCAATCGACCGATCGACCTTCGGTCCGGGAAGGCGAGGGAAGGCGGGCGCCCCATGTTCGATCTGCACCGACTGCGCCTGCTCCGGGAACTCAAGCACCGCGGCACCCTGGCGGCCGTCGCCGCCGCCCTCTCCTACGCCCCCTCCTCCGTCTCCCAGCAGCTCTCCCAATTGGAGACCGAGGTCGGCGTCCCGCTGCTGGAACCGGTCGGGCGGCGGGTACGGCTGACCGAGCAGGCCGAGATCCTCGTCGCCCACACCGAAGCGGTCCTCGAACGTCTGGAGCGCGCGGAGGCGGACATCGCCGCCTCGCTGTCCGACCTGACCGGCACCCTGCGCATCGCCTCGTTCCAGACGGCCGCCCTGGCCCTCGTCCCGACCGCGCTCGGCCTGCTGCGTGACCAGCACCCGCACCTGCGCGTCCACGTCACCCACATGGAGCCGGAGAAGGCCCTACCCGCCCTGCAGGCCCGCGACTTCGACCTCGTCCTGGCCGAGGAATACCCCGGCAACCCCAACCCTCGGCCCGCCGAACTGGAGCAGGAAGACCTGCTCGACGACCCCCTGCACCTGGCCCTTCCGAAGCCGGCCGACACAGCGGAAGCCGACGGCCCGACGGCGGCGCTGCGTTCACTCGCCGACCGCCCCTGGGTGATGGAACCCGAGGGCACCGCCGCCCGGCACTGGGCCGTGACCCTGTGCCGCGACGCCGGCTTCGAACCGGACGTACGGTTCGAGACCACCGACCTGCTGCTCCACCTCCGCCTCGTGGAGCAGAATCACGCCGCGGCCTTCCTGCCCGGCCTCGTCTGGACCGGACAGAGCCCGACCGTCACCCTGCGGCCCCTCCCCCGGGGCCGGCGCACGCGCCGCATCTTCACCGTCGTACGCCGCGGACGCGGCCGGCACCCTGCCGTGCGGGCGTGCCGGGAGGCCCTCCTCCGAGCGGTCAGCCTGCGCTCCGACCACGCGTGACGGAACGCACTGACTGGACCACCTCTGTCATGCCGCGCATTCTCCCCGGCACCAAGCCAAGCGCCGCCGTCGGACGTCTACGTGGGCCGGCGCTGGGTGCGGGACGAAGCACAGTCGGCTGCATCAGCCGCTCCGTGAACTCTCGGGCGTCCTCCAGGTCCTGTTCCTCAGCACTGATGTCCAGGCCGTGGTCCTCCATCGCTCTTCCCACTGTTCGGTGAGGCGCGCGACCTCGCACCCCATACCGGGACAGGCCTTGTCCCACTCGGCCAAGAACGCGGCATACGCTTCGTGCCGCTGTCCGCGGAGCCACTGCATGGGGCAGGCACTGGACGTGCTCAGGGCCGCGTTCGTGGATCATCTCGCTCCGATCGCTCAGCCGCGGCCGGCGGTGCGTTGGCCCGAGGCGGTGCGCAGGATGGAGGAGGCGCGGGAGAGGATGATCAGCGTGATGAGGGCAGAGGTGCGCTCTGCCCCGACCGTTCGCTGACCCGACCGTTCGCTGACCCCGCCCTCCGTCCGTCCTAGGCGGACTCGCGGAGCCGGAGTTCCGCGCGGGTCACGAGGTCGTCGGGGCCGAGTGGGCTGTCGCCTGTCAGCAGACGGGCCGCTTGTTCGACGGCGAGCGCTCCGAGCCGGCGGGTGTCGAGAGCCACGCTGGACAGTGGGGGCTCGACCAGCGTGCCGAGGGTCACCCCGTCGAAGCCGATCACGGCCAGGTCGCGCGGAACCTGGCGCCCCGTCCGGCGCGCGGCGCGGAGCGCCCCGATGGCGATGACGTCGTTAAAGGCGAAGACAGCGGTGACGTCCGGGTGCTGGCTGAGCAGGTTCTCCAGCGCCCTCTCGCCGCCCTCCACGCTCTGGTCCGCGCGGCACACGGGTCCGTCGCCGATTCCGCAGGCGGTCAGCGCGTCGGCGAACCAGGCGTGCCGGACGCTCGGTTCTGCCCGAGCGGCGTGGTCGAGCATGCCGATACGCCGGTGCCCTGCCTGGACGAGGTGTGAGATGGCCGCCCGCACTCCGTCCCTTCCGTCGATCCGGATGGAGCTGAAGCGTTCGGCGTCCTCGCCCCGGTCGATGAGTACGACCGGCAGCCCCCGGGTCCACTGCTCGATCTCGCTCTCGGGCCGACTGAAGTAGCCGACGACCGCGTCCACTTGGGAGGCGATCACCTGGAGCGTGCCGAGCTCCTCCTGTGCGCTGTCCGCGGTGTCGTAGACCAGGACGTGCCATCCGCGGGCACGCGCCGCCTCCAGTGCCGCCGCGGCGACCTCGGTGAAGAACGGGTTGAGCAGGTCGGGGATCACGAGACCGACGCTGATCGTGTCCTGGCGCACCAGCCCCCTGGCGAACCGGCTCGGCCGGTATCCCAGCGTCCGCGCGGCTTCGAGCACGCGCTGCTTGGTGGACTCGTCGATCTCCCCCTTGTCGTTCAGCGCGCGTGACACGGTCTGCCGGGACACCCCGGCAGACCGGGCGACATCGTGGATCGTCACCCTGCGGGACTCGGTGCCGGACGGCACTGTCACTCACCTCATCATCGTGATCCGAGAGTCTTGACACTCAACCGCACCCGAGCGCACACTTCCGAACGTTTTACAGCGCCCGTGAACGTTCCCGTGAACGCTCACGGACGGAAAATAACAGGAGCTTGCCCATTCCCGCCACGGTGCTCGGCGAACGAACCGACACCGTCGCGTTCGTCCATGTCACCCGCGGCATCCCGCTGAGTGAGTCAACGTCGACCCGGCCCGCGCCAGTCGCTGGTCGTTCTCGGGAACGGAAAACATGAGCAGCACATTCATGCGCACCCGCCTCGCCACCGTCGCCGCGGCAGCCGGTGTCGCCGTACTCGCCGGATGCTCCTCGCCCGCTCCGTCGGGCGAGGAAACGGCAGCATCCTGCACGCCCTCCAAGGGCAAGGTCACCCTCCAGTACTGGAACACCGTTCCGGGCATGGACAAGGTCGTGGACCTGTGGAACCAGCGGCATCCGGACGTCCAGGTCGAGACGAAGAACATCTCCAACGACCAGTACGGCGCCATAGGAAACGCGCTGAAGGCGGGGAAGGCACCGGACCTGGCGCAGGTCGGCTACGACGAACTCCCCAATCTGCGCACCCAGAACGCCTTCGTGGACGCCTCGGCCTGCAAGGCGGCCACGGCGGCCAAGTCGAAGTTCGTTCCGTGGACCTGGTCCCAGACCAGCTTCGGCGGCACCGGTGTGTTCGCCATCCCGCAGGACACCGGCCCGATGGCCCTCTTCGTGCGCCGCGACCTCTTCGAGAAGTACCACGTCGCCGTCCCCACGACCTGGGACGAGTACGCGTCGGCGGCGCAGAAGCTGCACAAGGCGGACCCCGACCTCACCATCACGTTCTTCGATCCGAACAACGCCGAGTGGTTCAACGGGCTCCTCTGGCAGAACGACGCGAAGATGTACGGCTACTCCGACGACAAGTGGCAGGTCACCGTCGACTCCGACCGGAGCAGGCAGGTCGCGGCGTACTGGCAGAAGCTGATCTCCGGCAAGCTCGTGCGCACCGACCTCGCCAACGGTTCGACGCAGATGTACGCCGCGTACCAGAAGGACCGGATCGCCAGCTACGTCGGTGCCGCCTGGGGCTACAGCATGTTCCGCGACAACCTGCCCAAGCAGGCCGGCAAGTGGTCGGTCGTCCCGATGCCGACCTGGGGCACGAACGGCTCGTCCGGCGACTGGGGCGGGTCGACCGTCGCGTTCATGAAGGGCAGCAAGCACCTGTACGAGTCGGTGGAGTTCAACACCTGGCTGAACACCGATCCGGACGCGCTCGCGTTGGAGAACAAGCTGGGCGGCCTCTACCCGGCTGCCGGCGCCGGACTCCAGCTCCCCGCGCTGAAGAAGGGCGTTCCGTACTACGGGAACGAGAAGATCTTCGACGTCTTCGCCGACTCGTCCAAGAAGATCGACACCAGTTTCGCCTGGGGCCCCACACAGAAGACGGTGAACCTGGCGTTGCAGGACGCGATGGCCAAGGCGGCGGCCGGCGACGGCACGCTCACCGACGCGCTCGCGACCGCCCAGGAGGCCGCGCTGAAGTCGATGAAGGACCAGGCGATCCCGGTCACGGCGGGCAAGTGACCGCAGCATGACCGACACCGCGACCCGCACGACATCCGTGGTGGCGCCGCCCCGCGTCCGCCGCCGTCTCCACGGCGGCGGACCCCCGGCGGGCACCGTCGCCGCGTTCCTGACCCCCTTCTTCCTGCCGTTCCTGCTGTTCTACCTGGTGCCCGTCGGCTACGCGCTGTGGCAGAGCTTCCGGGTGGTGCGCCGCACCGGCGGGCAGTACGGGACCTCGTACACGGCCTTCGGTGGTTTCGAGCAGTACGCGCAGGTGCTGCGGAACACCGAGTTCTGGTCCAGCGTCGGCCGCATCGGGCTGTTCGGCGTCGTGCAGGTGCCGGTCATGCTGTTCGTCGCCCTGATCATCGCGCTGCTGCTGGACACTCCGCTGCTGAAGCTCAAGGCGTTCTTCCGCATCACCGCGTTCATGCCGTACGCCGTGCCCGGCGTCATCGCCGCGATCATGTGGTCGTACCTGTACTCGCCACAACTCAGCCCCGTCGTGGACCTGTTGAACGGCATCGGTCTCCAACCCGACTTCCTCGGCCCCGGAGCCGTACTGTGGTCGACCGCCAACGTCTCCACCTGGCTGTGGACCGGCTACAACATGCTGATCATGTTCTCGGCGCTGCAGTCGATCCCGCAGGAGCTCTACGAGGCCGCGAAGATCGACGGCGCGAGCAACTGGACGATCGCGTGGCGGGTCAAGGTCCCGATCATCGCTCCGTCGATCGTTCTGACCTCGGTGTTCTCGATCATCGGCACGCTGCAGCTGTACGCCGAGCCGGCCGTGCTGCGGCAGATCTCCTCGAACATCTCCAGCACGTTCACTCCCAACATGCTCGCGTACACGGTGGCCTCGGGGAACAACTACCAGCAGGCCGCGGCCATTTCCGTGGTCATCGCCGTCATCACCTTCGTGTTGAGCTTCGGGTTCATGCGACTGACCGCGAAGAGGGCCGGACTGTGAGCAACCCCTCCGTGATCCGTGAGAGCCGTGTCAGCCGTACGGCCGCCATGGCCCTGATGTTCCTCCTGGCCGTCTACTTCCTGCTGCCCGTCTACTTCCTCGTCGTCGCGGCGACGAAGCCGCAGGGTGACCTCGCCTCCACCAACGGGCTGGTGTTCTCGCACCTCAACCTGTTCGAGAACCTCCGTGTCCTGTTCACCCGCAGCGACGGCGTCTTCGGCCGCTGGGCTCTCAACACCGTCGTCTACGCGGTGCTGGGCGCGGCCGTGGGCACCCTGATCTCCGCGCTGTGCGGCTACGCCCTGGCCAAGTTCCGGTTCCGCGGCCGGGAGGTGCTGTTCTCCGTCGTCCTCGGCGGCGTCCTGGTACCCACCACCGCGCTCGCCCTGCCGCTGTTCCTGCTGTTCTCGGCGACCGGGCTCGTCAACACCTATCTCGCGGTCTTCCTGCCCAGCATCGTCAGCCCGTTCGGCGTGTACCTCGCGCGCGTCTTCGCGAACGCTTCCGTCCCGCAGGAGCTGATCGAGTCGGCGCGGCTGGACGGCGCGGGTGAGTTCCGCACGTTCTTCTCCGTGGCGTTCCGGCTGATGACGCCGGCCCTGGTGACCATCTTCCTGTTCCAGTTCGTGGCCATCTGGAACAACTTCTTCCTGCCGATGGTGATGCTGCAGAAGGAGTCCCTGTTCCCGATCACGCTCGGCCTGTACGAGTGGAACGGCCAGACCGCCCGCGCCCCGCTGCTGCAGCAGTCCGTGATCACCGGCTCGCTGGTGTCGATCGTGCCCGTGATCGTCGTGTTCGCCCTCCTCCAGCGGTTCTGGCGCACAGGGCTCGCCGCCGGGTCCCTCAAGTGACAACCGCCCGCAACGCACAGAAGGTGTCTGTCTCCATGCCCAAAGCCGCCGTGTTCGTGCCCCACTTCCACTGGGACCGCGAGTGGTACGAGCCCTTCCAGGTGTTCCGGCACCGGCTCGTCACCGCCCTCGACACCGTGCTGGAGACGGCAGAGGCGGACCCGGACTTCCGGTTCACCGTCGACGGCCAGATGGCCGCGATCGAGGACTACCTGGAGATGCGCCCGGAGAACCGTGATCGTCTCGCGGCCCTGGTCGCCGAGGGCCGGCTCGCCGTGGGGCCGTGGCTGATCCTGCTCGACGAGTTCCTCTGCTCCGGCGAGACCATCGTCCGCAACCTGCAGCTCGGGTGGGAGGTCGCGGAGGGCCTGGGGGGCGCGATGCCCATCGGCTACCTGCCGGACATGTTCGGCCACATCGCGCAGATGCCGCAGCTCCTGGCTCGTGCCGGCATCGAGCACGCGGCACTGTGGCGCGGGGTCCCCGGAACCGTCGACGGGCACGCGTTCCGCTGGCGCGCTCCCGACGGCTCCGAAGTGCGCACCGAGTTCCTCTTCGACGGCTACGACAACGGCCTCGACCTGCTGCTGGTGCCGGACCGGATCGGCGGCGCGCTCGGGGAGTACGCGGAGACGACGGCCCCGCGGTGGGGCGACGACCCGGTGCTGGCGATGGCCGGCACGGACCACGCCGCGCCCGACCCGCGGCTCGCGTCCTGGCTGCGGCGCGCGTCCGGCCCGGACCGCGCCATCACCATCGCCACACTCGACGAGTACGTCCGCGCACACGTCCGCGACGAGGTGACCACGGTCGTCACCGGTGAACTGCGCAGTCATGTGCGCGGCAACATCCTGCCGGGCGTGCTGTCCGTCCGGCTCGGGCTCAAGCAGCGGATGGCCGTGGCGGAGCGCACCGTCGACCATGCCGAGCGGATGAACGCGCTGTGGTCGGGGCGGGACGACTCACCGTTCCTCTCGCTCGCCTGGCACAAGATCGTCGAGTCGACCGCGCACGACTCGGTGGTCGGCTCCGGTACGGACGAGACCTGCGCCCAGGTCGAAGCACGGCTCGCCGAAGCGGCGCAGATCGCGCGCGCCGTGCGGGACTCGGCCCTCGCCGAGCCCGCCGCCCTGGTGCCGAGCGACGGCCACCTGGTCGCCAATCCGCTGCCGTTCCCCCGCGAGGCGTTGGTCGAGGTGGAGGTCGCGGCCCCGCCCGAGGGAGCCACCCTGGTCTCCACCACCGCGGACGGCCGCGAACACCCCGTGCAACTGATCTCCGAGGCGCCGACCGTGCTCAGCGACGAGCGCGTGGACGCCTCGCAACTCGAACGCGTGCTGCGCCGGATCCATCGCCGGGAACTCTTCGGCCGGCTGATCGACCGCTACGAACTCACCCCGGGCTCGCTCGTCTTCCACCTCGCCGAGGTGCCGGCCAGTGGACCGTTCGATCTGCTCGTCCTGCGCCGCGACGTCGCCGCCGCCGCTGCCGCGCATCCGGGTGAGTGGCGCGTGCTGACACTGGAGGAGGCCCGCGCCACCGCGCTGGTGCCCGTGCACGTCCCCGCCTGCGGGCTGACGAGCTTCCGGGTCACGCCGAGCGACCGGTCCGCCGCCCCGGCGACGACACCCGCTCCGGCGACGGCGACGGCCGGCACACTGTCGAACGGGCTGGTCGAGGCCGAAGTCACCGAAGACGGCACCCTCAAGGTGACCGGCGCCGACGGGACCGTGCTGAACGGGGTCGGCCGGCTCGTCGACGGCGGTGACCGCGGCGACAGCTACAACTACGCTCCTCCGGCCCGGGACGTGCTCGTGTCGGAGCCGACGGAGATCGGCGTCGAGCTCCTCGAAAGCGGTCCGCTGCGTGCCAGACTGCGTGTCATCCGCGTCTACGAGTGGCCCACGGCGCTCTCCTCCGACCGTGATCTGCGCGGCGGCCGGACCGTGCCGACGCCGGTCGAGACGCTGGTGGAAGTACGCGCCGGTGAGCCGTTCGTCCGTGTCTCCACCTCGTTCCTGAACCAGTCCGCCGACCACCGGCTGCGCTTCCACGTGCCGTTGCCCGAGCCCGTGGACAAGTCGGCCTCCGCCGGGCAGTTCGCCGTCACCGAGCGCGGGCTCAGTGCCGAAGGCGGCTGGGGCGAGTACCCGATCCCGACCTTCCCCGCGAGTGCCTTCGTGTCGGCCGGCGCCGCCCACGTCCTGCTCGCCCACTCCAGTGAGTACGAACTCGTCGACGGCGGCTCCGAACTCGCCCTCACCCTGCTGCGTGCCGTCGGCTCGATCAGCGTCAACATCCATCCTCTCCGTGACGAGCCCGCGGCGAGCGAGATCCCCGCACCAGGTGCGCAGGACCTGGGCATGCGCATCGAGAACCGGTTCGCGGTGCTGCCCTCGGCGGCCGGCTGGGCGGGTTCGGGCGCGGTCGATCGCGCCGAGGAGTTCCGCAACGACGTCCTCGTCACCCGCGGGACCGCCCCCGCCGGGGGTCACCTGCCCCCGGACGCGACCGGTCTACGGGTCGACGGCACGAACGTCCTCGTCTCGACCGTTCGCCGGGTCACCGACGCCGGCGGCGGAGCCGGTACCGAGATCCGCCTCACGGCGATGAGCGACACCGGGTCACACGTCCGCGTCACCGGCCCGTTCACGGAAGCCACCACGGTCGACCTGCTGGGCAGGCCGCTGTCCGGGACGCCGGTGCGGGACGGGCTCGGACTCGACCTCGACCCGTGGGAGATCCGCACCGTCAGGGTGCGCTGACCGGCGGTCGACGCACGCGCTCGACCGCCTCCTCGCCCACTCGCACACTCGTACCCGAGAGAGAGTTGTGACCTCTTGTCCTCCAGACTTGCCGCCCATGTCTCGGACCTCGCACCCGGACGTGGGGCACTGCGTCCCGCCCGGTCGTGGCTGCACTCCGACGCCCCGTCCCGCTCGCTGAACGGGCCCTGGCGGTTCCGTCTGTCGCCCACGGCGTCGGAGGCCGAGGACTTCGCGGCCGAGGACTTCGACGACCACGGCTGGGACAGCATCCCGGTCCCCTCCCACTGGGTGCTCCAGGGCGACGGGGCCTACGGCCGGCCCCTCTACACGAACATCCGGTTCCCCTTCCCCCTCGACCCGCCCCACGTACCGGACGAGAACCCCACCGGCGACTACCGGCGGCACTTCGACCTACCCGCCGACTGGTCGGACGCCGAACGCGTCCTGCTGCGGTTCGACGGGGTCGAGTCGCTCTTCAGGGTGTGGGTGAACGGCGTGGAGATCGGCAGCGCCAGCGGCAGCCGGCTCGCCCACGAGTTCGACGTCACCTCGGCGGTGCGCCCGGGCGACAACGTCGTCGCCGTGCGGGTGCACCAGTGGTCGGCGGCCAGTTACCTGGAGGACCAGGACCAGTGGTGGCTGCCGGGCATCTTCCGGGACGTCACCGTGATCGCGCGGCCGGCCGGAGGCATCGAGGACGTGTGGTTGCGCACCGGGTACGACGACGGGTGCGGACGCGTCGACCCCGAGGTCACGGCCGAGGCGGCGGCCTTCCCGGTCACCTTGCGCATCCCCGAACTCGGCGTCGAGCAGGTCTGGGCGACGCCAGCCGACGTGGCCCCCCTCGACGTCGCGGGAGTGGAGCCCTGGTCGGCGGAACAGCCCCGCCTCTACGACGTCACCGTGTCGACGGCCGCCGAGAGCATCGCCCTGCGCGTGGGGTTCCGCACGGTCGCCATCAGCGGTGACCGGTTCCTGGTCAACGGCCGCCGTGTCGTGTTCCACGGGATGAACCGCCACGAGGCGCATCCCGAGCGCGGGCGCGTCTTCGACGAGGAGCACGCGCGCGAGGACCTGGCCCGGATGAAGCGGTTCAACGTGAACGCCATCCGCACCAGTCACTACCCGCCGCATCCGCGGCTGCTCGACCTCGCCGACGAGCTCGGATTCTGGGTCGTTCTCGAATGCGACCTGGAGACGCACGGCTTCGAGGACGCCGACTGGGCCGGCAATCCCGGCGACGACCCGGCGTGGCGCGAGGCGCTCCTCGACCGCATCCAGCGCACCGTCGAACGGGACAAGAACCATCCCAGCATCGTGATCTGGTCGCTCGGCAACGAAGCGGGGACGGGAAGCAACCTCGCCGCCATGTCGGCGTGGGTCCACGCCCGCGACACCGGACGCCCCGTGCACTACGAAGGTGACCACACCGGCGAGTACACCGACGTCTACTCGCGCATGTACGCATCGGTGCCGGAGATCGAGCGGATCGGCGCCGACGGGGCCCGCTCGCCGCTGGCGCACTGCGCTCCGGCGCAGAGCGCGCGCCAGCGCGCCAAGCCGTTCCTGCTGTGCGAGTACGCGCACGCGATGGGCAACGGGCCGGGCGGACTCGATCAGTACGAGGCGCTGGTGCACGCGTACCCGCGCGTGCACGGCGGTTTCGTCTGGGAGTGGCGTGACCACGGCATTCTGACCAGCGCCCCGGACGGGACGCCGTACTACGCCTACGGCGGCGACTTCGGAGAGGTGGTGCACGACGGCAACTTCGTGATGGACGGCATGCTGCTGAGCGACGACGTGCCGACGCCCGGCCTCCATGAGTTCAAGGCGGTCGTCCAGCCGATCCGCTTCGACTTCGGCGGCGACGGCGACGGCGTCACGATCACGAACCTGCGGCACTCCGCCGACACCTCCGATCTCCGCTTCCGCTGGCGGGTCGAACACGACGGGCTGCCCGTGCAGGGCGGTGACCTGCGGGTTCCCGTCGTCAGGGCGGGCGATTCGGAGTGGGTGCCGCTGCCACCGATCCGGGTGTCGCCGGACGCCGAGACCTGGCTCACGGTCGAAGCGGTGCTGGCGGCCGGAACGGCCTGGGCGCCCGAGGGGCACGTGATCGCTACGGCCCAGCGGGACGCATCGGCACCTCGTGCCGTTCCGGCCGCCCGGCCCCGGACCGACTGGCAGCCGGGAGACGGCACGCTGACGCTGGGCATCGCCGAGTTCGTCGGCGGATCCCTCGTACGGCTCGCCGGCCGCGCCGTGACGGGCCCGCGGCTGGAACTGTTCCGGGCTCCGACCGACAACGACGAAAGCGCGTCCGAGCAGGTCGAGGACAGCGACGCCATCGCGGGGGTGTCCAACGCCGACCTGTGGCGCCGCGACGGTCTCGACCGGCTGGTGACGCGACGCGTGTGCGTGGAGCAGGCCGCGCGGTCCCTGCGCACGGTCGACAAGGTCGCCGCGGCGGGCTCCGCCTCGTCGGTGACGGTGGAGTCCGTGTGGTCCCTCGGGGACGACGGGCTGGAACTGCTCGTGGAGATCGAGCCGTCGAGGGGCTGGCGGACGGTGTGGCCACGGATCGGGATCCGGTTCGATCTTCCCGACGGCACGGCTCCGGTCGACGGCGCCGAGTGGTTCGGTCTCGGCCCCCACGAGTCGTACCCGGACAGTCTGCGCGCGGCGCGCACAGGTCGCTTCGCCGCCGGCGTCCGCGACCTCTCGGTCGACTACGCGCGCCCCCAGGAGACCGGGCACCGCTCGGGACTGCGCCGGCTGACGCTGCTGAGCGGCGGCACCGAGGTGCTGCACGTCGAGGCGGTCCCGGACCGGTTCGGCCGTCGTCCGGGCTTCACCCTCAGCCGCCACACCCCCCGGCAGACCGCCCGAGCCAGGCACCCGTTCGAGCTTCCCGGGTCGACGACGAGCCATCTGATCATCGATGCGGCCCAGCACGGACTCGGCTCGCGGTCCTGTGGACCGGATGTGCGGCCCGAGTTCGCGCTTCGCCCTGAGGCCCGCACGATCAGGCTGCGCATCGCGGCGAGCGGCTGAACGGCGTCACCCCTGCGGCTCGGGCAGGCCGAGCAGGAGCAGCGTCACGTCGTCGTCGTGCGTGGCCGTGTCCGGGATGAGGGTGCCGACCAGATGGGCCGCGGTCGCGTCCAGGGTCCCCGGGTCCGCGGGCGCGCTCTTCAACGCGCCGTCGAGGGTGTGGGCGAGGACATCGATCTGCACCTCGATGTCGGTGCCGGGCCTCTCGACCAGCCCGTCGGTGTAGAGCGCGACGGTGCTGCCCGGGGGCAGCGGCTGGGTCGTCTCCTCGAACGGCACCGCGGTGCCTGACAGCTCGTTCACGCCCAGCGGCACACCGACCGGTGCCGGCAGCAGGTGGGCGGGCCCGTCGGGAGGCCGGGCGATGACCGGCATGTGTCCGGCCGAGCACAGGGTGACCTCGTGGGCTTCCTGGTCGATCACCAGGTAGACGCAGGTGACGAGCTGGTCCGCCAGGTCGCTGACGAACGCGTCCAGGCCGGTCATGAGCCGGCTGGGCGTTGTGCCCGTGCGGGCCAGCGCGTGCGAGGCGGCGCGCAGCTGGCCCATGACGGCCGCCGCCTCCAGGCCCCGGCCCATCACGTCGCCGATCACGATGCCGGTGCGGTGCGCGTCCAGGGGGATGATGTCGAACCAGTCGCCGCCCACCCCGGGGTCCTGGACGGACGCCAGGTAGCGATGGGCGCTGGCCAGGTACGGCAGCCGGGGCGGCTCGCCCATGAGACTGTGTTGCAGGGTGTAGGCGATGCGCCGCTGCTGCTCGTAGCGTCCGGCGCGTTCCGCCTCGGTCTGCCGGCGCTCGGTGATGTCCCGTACGGCCATGAACATCACGGCCTCCTCCTCGGCCTGGAGGGTGCTGACGCTGACCTCGACGGGGAACTCGTCCCCGTCGCGGTGCAACCCGTACAGGTCCCGGTCCAGGACGATCGGCTGCGGATCGCGCCGTCGCAGGTAGGCGTCCAGCAGCGCGCTGTGTCGCCGGCGCCGCGCGTCGGGCACGAGGTCGGCGACCTTGGTGCCGACGAGGTCGTCCGGCCTGTGGCCGAAGAGCCGCTTCACCTGTGCGTTGGCCATCACGATGGTGCCGTCGCCGTCGGTGATCAGGGTGGCGTCGGGTGCGGATTCCAGCAGCGCGCGGAAGCGCTGGTGGGACCGCTGGACCTCACGCTGGGCCGCGACGCGTTCGGTGACGTCGATGACCACACCGCAGACGGCGTAGGGCCTGTCGGCCGGATCGGTGAGCGGGAACATCGTGGTGAGGACGTCCCGGGGGCCTATCGGCAGGAGCAGCCGCTCTTCCCGCTGTACGGCGGTGCCGCGCGCCGGCGTGTCGAAGTCGTAGGAGCCGACATGACGGACCAGGTCGATCGGCAGCACGTCTTCGGCGCGCCGGCCCACGACCTGTTCGTACGGCAGGCAGGTGTTCTCCTCGAACCTCGAGTTCACCGCCAGGAAACGGCCGTCCAGGTCCGTGATGAACACGGCGGCGGGCGTGTGGTCCATGAACGCCTGGAGCAGTTCGTTCTGCCGCACCTGCCATTCCGCCCGGGCGTGTGCGAGCTCGACTCGGCGGCCCACGGGCAAGGTGACGAAGACGACCACGGTGAAGACGGTCACGTGCCCCCACACCAGCAGCGCCGTGCCCAGCCGCTCCCCGTACAGCCCCGCGTCCTGACCGGCCAGGACGGCCCAGCCCAGCAGCAGCGGAACGACCAGGTTGGTGGCGACGAGTCGGCGCCCCAGAGGGCTCATCATGCCCGCGTTCATCAGCAGTCCCGCAGGGCCTTCGTCCGGCCGGGCCAGGAACGCGGCGATGCCCAGCAGCACCAGGGCCAGCGCGGTGGGCAGGGCCATGTAGGCGCCGAAGCTTTCCATCTCGGGCGCGTCGTAGGCCAACCCGTACAGGCGCAGCAGGCCCAGGCCGAGGACGGAGAGGCCCGTGATCTGGCTCGCCCAGGCGGGCACTCGGCGGATGCTCAGGCCCAGGGATGCCGCGCCTCCGATCGTCAGCGCCGCGGCGACGCTCGGCGCCATCCGTCCGGGAGCCCCGGTCACCAGTCGCACGCTGTGGCCTCTGAAGAGAAGCTGATCGATGCCGAGGCCGGTCCCGGTGACGTATTCCAGCAGGGTGAGCCCGCCGATCAGGGCGGCCAGGCCCGCGGCCGCGCGAGCCACGGCGGTCGTCCGCCGGGTCATGGGCCCACGGGCCGCCAGGAAGAGCGAGAGGCCCACCGCGAGGAGGGCCACGGCGGTGTTCGGCTTCATGACCGGGGAGCCACCGGGCAGGGCGGTCTTCAGCACATCGATGCCGAAGATCCAGCCGGACAGGCCGACCGCACCGAGCAGGGCGCACAGCAGGGACGCGCCCTGGGCCACCGCGCGGGCGACGGCAAGGACGGACTCGTGGAACGGCAGGCCTTCGACCTGCTGCCTTCGGCTGGCCAAATCATCACCTTTATGGACAGATGACTTAAGTGGCACGAAGCTACTTCAAATTTCACCAATGCGTACAGTCTTGTCATGGAGGGGCCGGGGTGCTATGAGCGAGGCGGGGCGCGCCCACGGTGTCTCGGCTGAACCCCGTCGACGTCCGCGGCGGCTCCGTGAGCGCCGGGGCGGGGGCCAGACACAAGGGCCGCGCGCACGCTGCGCGTTACGGCGACTCGATGACGTACGACGGCCACCCGGCCCGCGCCGCGGCCGAAGGTCCGGAGACTCACCGCCGCTCACCCAGGGCCCGTCGGCACCCTCGGGCTCCAGCCGGCACGGGGCGCCGTCGCCCGCCACGTGGGACACGACCGCCAGGACCTCTCGGGCGCTTGACTCCCGCCTCCGTGTGCCGCACATTTGAGTCCGCATAGCGGAAACCAATTCTCGCATTATGGCAAGAAAGCGCCAAGAATACGGTAAGGACGGTGGGTCCATGATCCACTTCCGCGTAGTCGGACCCCACTGGCGGAGCCCGTCGTGCACGGGTGGTGAGCGTCCGAGCGCCTCAGTCGCATCGCCGGGGAATCCCAGGCGCCCATGAGGTGCGCATTCTCACAGGACCCTCCATGAAGATTCCTTCCCACGGTGTCTCGGCACCGGGTGCGGAGGGCCGCGAGGGCCGTCTGCCGCGGGGACTCCGACACCGATGGGGAAGTCGCCTGCGGCTCGGTCTCACAGGTACCGGCAGATCCCTCGTCGACGGCGCCCGAGCGCAGGTGGCCCTTCCCCTCCTGCTCATCGCGGCGATCACTCTCGCGGCGTCCTTCGCCCCCCTGGCCGTTCACCTCTCGCCACTCCTCGTGGCCGCCCCCACCTTCACCGCGGCAGTCGCGAAGACCCGGTACACAGTCGCCATGGCCCTCGCCGCCAGTGCGGCGGTGGTTCTCGTCGACTGGCACGACGGGCTGGCGCGTTCGCCTCTGCTGCCCGTTCACATCGGCGCCCTGCTGGCCGTCTCCGCCTCGGTGATCGTCGCCCGCGCCCTGCACGATCGTGACCTCAGAGAACTCACGCAGGTGCGGGCCGTGTCCGAAGCGGCCCAGCGGGTCCTTTTGCGGCCCCTCCCCCGCAGACTGGGCTCCTTGCGCATCGCGTCGACGTACCGCGCGGCCACCGCGCACGCCCTGGTGGGCGGGGACCTGTACGCCGCAGCCCGCACCGGCCGCGCTACCCGCATCCTCATAGGCGACGTCCGCGGCAAGGGCCTGCCGGCCCTGGAGGACGCCTCCGCCCTGCTCGGCGCGTTCCGCGAGGCGACCCACCAACACGACACGCTCCCGGAGTTGGCGGCCGCTCTGGAGCGCAGCGTCCGCAGACACCTGGACGAGATGGCCGAGTGGGCGCCCGATGTCGCCGAGCGCTTCATCACGGCTCTGCTGGTCGAACTTCCCGACGCGGAGGAGACCGTCAGGATCGTCAGTTGCGGACACCCCCCGCCTCTGGTGAACCGACGAGGCCCCGTGACCTCCCTGTGTGTGACTCGACCCGCTCCGCCGCTCGGCCTGGCCGGAAGCACGGCGGAGGAATTTCCCCTCGCCACCTTCGCGTTCTCCCCAGGAGACACTTTGTTGCTCTACACCGACGGGCTCATCGAGGCCCGCGACGCGACCGGGAGTTTCTATCCCGTTCTCGAACGCGCCGCCGCCTGGGCGTGGCAGTGTCCGCACGGCCTCCTGCAGGAGATCAGCAAGGACCTGAAGAGTTATGCGGGCCGGCACCTGGACGACGACCTCGCCATGGTGGCCGTGCACTTCCCCGCCCGCTCCTGCCGCGTCACGGCGACCCTCGCAGGACCCGCACCGGAGGCGACCGCATGACCAGCGGCATGACCAGCGACGACGACCCCCCGCCCACTGTGTCCCCCCTGCACATGGCCGACCCTGAAGGGACCAAGACAAGGATGGCCACTGTACGACGCCTGCTGTGGCAGCCGGGCTCGCTGCTCGCCGTCTATCTGTGCGCGGTCTGCGCGGTTCAACTGGGCGCGTCCGCGGGGGGGCTGGTCCGCTGGTCCGCCTACTCGGTGCTGGCACCCCTGGTGGCCGCCGCGTTGCTTCCCGTCCGGGGGACCCTCACGTTCGGGCTGGCGACCCTGGTGGCCAGTGTGGCCGTCTACGGCTTCGCGATCCAGGGGGTCTCGGAAGGCGGCCGAACCGTCGTGATCGCCGCGGCCGTGCTGTCCCTCGTTCTCAGCCTCGTCGTCTGCCAGGCGCGCCTGCGTCCCCAGCGCCGGGCTACGGCCCCCGCGGAGCGGCCTGTGGAGCCCGCCGACGGCGCGCCCCGTGCCACGCCCCCGTCCTCGTCGACCGATCTGCCGCTGGATCTCCTGCCGCAGCCCGCGGCGGTGGAACTCGCCGGTCGCTGCACGGCTGCCGACGGCACAGCAGGCGCCCAGGCCTACTGGCTCGACGCCATACCGCTGCCGGGCGCCCGTGTCGCGCTCGTCGCCGGCTCCGTCGAGGACGGGGCCGCCACGCCCGCGATCGCCGCGGAACTGCGCGCCGCGGTACGCACGCTGGCACACATCGACCTGCAACCGGAGGAACTCCTCACCCGCCTGGAGCATGTGCTCACCCGGCTGCGTCCCGCCGAGGACGCGGACGGGAACCACGCGGGCACGTCCGAGGTCACCGTGAGTTGCCTGTACGCGGTCTACGACCCCGTCTCCGGCTGCTGCACCCTCGCCGGAGCCGGGTGTCCCGCGCCGACCGTCGTCAGCCCCGACGGCGTGGTCTCCACGGTCGAGCTTCCGATCAGCCCGCCGCTCGGACACGCACGGCCGCCCGTGGAGGCCACGGAGGTGATCCTCCGCGAAGGCAGTGTGCTGCTGCTGCGCGGACACACCCCTGGGACACCCGGGCCGGCGGCCGAGACCGACGGAACCGCCCTGCCCCTGGCGGATCTCGGGCCCCGGCCCAGCGTGAACGCCGTCTGCCAGGCCGCCCTCGACACACTGCTGTCCGACGGGCGTCACGCCCACGCCGGCGTGCTCGCCGCCCGCACCCACAGGCTCGGCAGCGACCATGTCGCTTCCTGGGAGCTCACGGCCGGCCTCGCCGCCGCCTCCGAAGCCCGTAAGCACGTCGCGGGGACGCTGGCCGCATGGGGGCTCGAGGAGGCCGTCGACACCACGGAACTCATCGTCAGCGAACTCGTCACCAATGCCGTCCGCCACGCCGGTCCTCCCGTGCGGTTGCGCCTGATCCGCCAAGGCACGGGACTGATCTGCGAAGTCTCCGACAACAGCTGCACCTCCCCGCATCTGCGGTGGGCCCGCACCTTCGACGAGGGCGGACGAGGACTCTTCATCGTCGCCCAGCTCACCCGGGGCTGGGGCACCCGCCACCACGCCGGCGGCAAGACCGTATGGGCGGAACAACACCTTGAAACGCCGGGGACGCCGGACGAAGCCCGTGCCGGCGGTCACGGCACCCCGGCGCACGCCCCCTCATGAGGTGGCCGTCCGGTTCTGCCCGGCCGTCCCCCAGCGGGTCGCCTCCCGCGCCGGAACCCGCCTGGCCGCCTGGCCACCGGACGACCCGACCCCGTCGGCACAGTGCCTCTCGCGGCACCCGCACGCGGAGCTCCGGAATGGAACCTCTCCAGGAACTGCTCACTCTGATCCTCGAACACGTGGGGGACGGTGGCCGCACGGCAACGGTCGCGGAGGGCGTGACCGTCGCGGTCGTGGGCGAGACGACGCCCCCGGTCGTCGCCGCGCGGGCCGCTCCCACCCTGGCGATCGTGGCCCAGGGCACCATCCGCACGGTCAGCAGCGGGGAATCGCACGAATACGGCGCCGGCAAGTACCTGGTGGCCCCGCTCAACCTGACGTCGACCAGCCAGGTCATCCGGGCGGATCCCGACGAGCCCCTCGCCGTCTTCATCATGGACCTCAGCCCGCAGGCCATCGCCTCGCTCCTGCTGGAGACGACCGACACGGCCACGGCTCCGGTCCGCCGGAAGCTCTTGATCAGTGACGCGACGCCGAAGCTGCTCGATCCGGTCGTGCGACTGCTGCGAGCCGCTCGCTGCCCGGAGGACCTGCGGGTCCTCGGCCCGTCGTATCAGCGGGAGATCCTGTGGCGGTTGCTCACCGGGGACCAGGGCGCGCTCACACGGCGGATCGGCCAGGCCGACAGCGTGCTCCCGCACATCGCCCGGGCCATCGGCTGGATCCGCGAGCACTACGACGAGCGGCTCAGCGTCGCCGATCTCGCCCGGTTGTGCGGCATGAGCACGTCCTCCTTCCACCGGCACTTCCGGACGGCGACGTCCCTGACGCCGCTTCAGTTTCAGAAGACCCTGCGCCTGCAGACCGCCCGCACCCTTCTGTGGGCCCGTTCGGGGAGCGTCACGGATATCGCTCACCGCGTGGGGTACGAAAGCCCGTCGCAATTCAATCGGGAGTACCGGAAATTGTTCGGCACCTCTCCGGGGCGCGATTCGCGCGACAACGGCCGTACGCCGAGCGGGCCGGAGAACGGAGAGATTTCCGGGACACATCCATAAAGTTGACAGTATCGTGCACGCGGGCAGCAGGATCGATCTCTCTGATTCATGGGACGGTCTGGTGGAATGGGGCCCCGAAGGGGGAAGTTGGTCCTGGACACCGGAGAACCCGACAGCAGCACGTCACGCTCCTGTACTGGTCTCGGCGGATCTCCTTTCCTCCGTCCCGACACCCAGGAGATGTTCTTGGCGTGCCGGTGAGATCTCCCCATCGATCCGAGGAATGGCAGTGCCTCCGACCGTCAACGAACCCATGGCCGATGTACGAGACATGTATATGGCCCATGCCGCATTGCGCCGTGAGTTCCGGCTGCTTCCGCAGCTGATCCGGGACGTCGTCCCGGGCGATACCGCGCGTGCGGCCGTCGTAGGCGCACACGCGGATCTCGTGTGCCGCGTTCTGCACACGCATCACGAGGGTGAGGATGTACTGCTCTGGCCGAAGCTCCTGGATCGGGGCGGTGAAGAGGCCCTGTCCATCGTGCCCGTGATGGAGACGCAGCATCAGTCCATCGACCGTGCCCTTGACAGGGCGACCGGACTCCTGCGCGACTGGCGCACCACCGAGCGGGGCGGCGAGGAACTGGCCGACGCCTTCGAGGTTCTGCTGTCCGCGCTCGTGGCGCACATGGCCACGGAGGAGAAGGTCGTGCTTCCCCTCGCCGAGCGGCATGTCACCGCCGCGGAGTGGAGAGAGCTGGGCGAGCACGGCATGAGCGCCATCGCGAAGAGGGATCTTCCACTGACCTTCGGCATGGCCATGTACGAGGGCGACCCCGAGGTCATCAAGGCGGTTCTCTCCCATGCGCCGCTGCCCGTCCGCCTGCTCGTACCCGTCCTCGGGCGTCGCCGCTACGCCGCCCACGCGAGGCACGTTCATGGCACGTCCAGGCCGGCACGCCTCGGCACCCTCGTCTGAGCCTGCCCCGGACGACTTCGGACGCGCGCGTCCGTCGCCCGGGACGGACGTTTCAGGTGGGGCCCGCACCCGTCGGACGGGTGCGGGCCGTCGCACGGTGGCCGCAGCCGACGCGCTCGGACCACGGTCCGCGCCACAGGGCGGCGGCGAGGTGGCTCGCACGCCGCCGGCCGTTCGCGCCCTCCTTCGGTGCCTCGCCCCGGAGGCTGCCGTATCCGTCGATCGCCCCGACGGTCCTGGCCCGGCTCAGGTCGCGGCCACGGGGCGCGCCGACACGGCTCGCCGTAGCCGGGGTGTGCCTGACGGCCGCCATCGCCCGCCTGGCCGGCGCACGTGGTCAACGGTCACGTCAGCCGAATCCGATTGCCCGTTCACCGGGTACTGCCCATCCTGCTGGGATGCGCTTCTCCATCAACATCCCGAACTTCGGCGACTTCGCCGACCCCCGCAACGTCGCGACCGTGGCGGCCGCCGCCGAACAAGCCGGCTGGGACGGGCTGTTCGTCTGGGACCACGTCCTGCACCGACAGCACCAGGGGCGTCCCTTCGGAGATCCCTGGATGCTGCTGACCGCGGCCGCGCTGGCGACCTCCCGCATCCGACTGGGCACCCTGCTGACGCCGGTCCCCCGTTACCGCCCGCAACAACTGGCCCGCCAGGTGGCCACCTTGGACCATCTCAGCGGTGGCCGGGTGACCTTCGCCGCCGGGCTGGGCGGTCCGATCGAGGACGAGTACCGCAGCTTCGGCGACTTCGCCGAGCCGCGCGTCCTCGCCGAACGCCTGGACGAGGGACTGGAATTGCTGAGTCGTTTCTGGTCCGGCGAGCCGGTGAACCACCACGGCCGGCACTACGAGGTCCGGGACGTGACGCTGCTGCCCGCCGGCGTGCAGCGGCCCCGACCGCCGGTGTGGATCGGCGGGTTCTGACCGCGTCGTGCGCCCATGCGGCGAGCGGCGCGATGGGACGGCGCTGTGCCCCTCTTCGAGACGGCACGGCACGGGCATGTGCCCGACGCGGCGGAGGTACGGGAACTGGTCGCCCACGTACGCGAGCACCGCGCGTCCGGGGCCGGGGGCCCCTTCGAGTTCGTGCTGGGCGGCGCCACGCCCCCGGACCCGGCGAAGGCCAAGGACCTGATCGGGCCACTGCACGACGCCGGCGCCACCTGGTGGGACGAGCGGCAGATCCAGACCGGCCCCGACCTGGACCGCCTGCCGCCGGTGCTGCGCCGCATCGAGGCGGGGCCGCCGGTGATCTGATCGGCCCTTCGCCCCCCGGCAGACCCGCACGGAGCGGGGGACCGCACGAGGTCAGGAAGCGCTCGGGCGGTCCGGGTCCTCGCCGTCGGCCTCGAACACCTTCGTCCATGTGGCCCCGCACCGGCAGCGGGAGTGCTCGATCAGTTCTCCTTGTTCCGACACGCTCATTCCCTGACTGAGCCGCACGTGCACATGATCGCCCATGAGGAACTGCTTTCCTTCACGTCCGTAATCGCATCATCCTGGTGGTTTGTCGCTCGGGATGGCAATGCCGCAGCTCACACACTCGCCGGTGTCCGGGAAACGCGCACCGACCCTTGAGGTCAGCCCGCCCGCGGGGCGTCGAACCCCTCGCGTACGGCGCGCGCCTGCCGGGCAAGGGCGAGCAGCCGGCCGTCGGTGGACCAGAGGGCGCTGTTCTCGATGGCCCAGCCGCTGCCGGCGTGCTCGGTGCGGATGCGGACCAGGGCCCACTCCGAGGCGGGACGGGCGTCCACGGCGTCGGTGAAGTGCACGGTCAGTTCGGCGGTCGGCACCGGCCGCGGCACGGTCCACAGGGCGAAGAGCGCCGGCGGAAGGGCATCGGCGAGGACCACCAGAGTCCGGGCGTCCAGCGGCCTGCGGTCGGCGAAGCGTATCCACGCCAGGAGCTCTGCGCGCTCTCCGCCACCGAGGGGGCGGGCGTCGGTGGCCGGCCGGATCTCCAGGTGGGAGGCGAAGAGCGCCAGGTCGGGCGGGAGGGCGAGCGGCGGACAGTCCTCGGGGTCCGGTACGGCGGGTGCGGGCAGGTCGGTGTAGGCGGGGCCGCTGCCGCCCCGCCCGAACACCGCGGAACCTGTCAGGACGGGGTCGCCGCCCTGCAGCGCGGTGACCGCGGACATCGATGTGCGGCGGCCCTCGCGCAGCACCCGGGCCTCGAAGCGCAGCGACCGCTGGTCCACCGGGGCCAGGAAGTGCGCGCCCACGGTGCGGACGGGAACCGGGTGCCCGGTCCGTCCGGCGAGGCGGTCGTGCATGGCGGCGAGCGCCAGGGCGGCCACGTATCCGCCGTGGGCGCCGGCCCAGGACGTCCAGGAACCGTCGATGCGCACGCTGCCGTCGGTCTGGGGCCACGCTTGCGGGGCAGGGCCCGCGGCGGCTCCGGTTTCCGAGGGGGTGCTGAGGTGGTGTGGAGCTGAATCGGGCATGCCGACCCCTTGGGTAGGTGAGTAAGTTTGGTTTTTGGACCCACCGTAGAGAAGCGCACCGCGAAAAGGTTACCGAGCCGGTGGAAAGCGGGGGCGACCGGCGGGCGCGTTTCCGGCATTGCGGGAAAAGCGGCGCCGCACCCAGGGCGGTTCGCGGCGGGACGCGGGAGGCGGGGCGGCCCGTTCCGGCTTTCACCTGCGCGGGGAGCCGGCTGTTCAGGTCGCCATGAGGCGTCTATAGCCCGGCGGGGTGCTCCGCGGCGCGCAGCCGCTCCGCCACCTGCGTCGCCGCTCCCCGCACCGCGACGACGAGGGCCGACTCGTGCCGGGTGAACCGGCGCATCGGGGCACTGACACTGAGGGAGGCGACCACCTCCGCGCGGGGGCCGTAAATGCCCGCGGCCACACACCCGACGTCCGGGATGGATTCGCCGTAGTCGAAGGAGATACCGGTATTCCGGATTTCCTCCAATTGCCGCATCAGGTCATCGACGTCGACCAGAGCGCGCGTGGTGGGGGTGCGCAGCGGCTGCGCGCGCAGGAGCCGCTCGGCCTGCGCCGGCGGTCGTGCGGCGAGCAGGAGCCGGCCCGAGGGGAAGGCGTGGGCCTCGTAGCGGGTGCCCACCCGCGGTCCGAGCACCGACAGGGGGTCGTCGCCCACGACCTTGTCGATGAACAGCACGCAGCCGCGCAGGAACACGCCCACGCAGACGGTCTCGCCGAGCCGGCGGGACGCGGCCTCCATGACGGGGTGCGCGGCACTGATCAGGGCCGACGACGAACGCTGCACCTCCCCCAGTTCGAAGGCGCGCCAGCCGAGTTCGTACCGACCCCGGCAGCGGACCTGCAGCAGCCCGGCCTCCGTGAGACCGGTGAGCAGGGAATGCGCGGTGGACCTGGGCATGCCCAGCGAGGCAGCGACATCGCTGACTCCCCACTCCGGAGCGGCCTGTGTGAACAGGTCCAGCACCCGGCCGGCCTTCGCGAGAGTCGACATCACCCCGCTCCTTCGGTCCGCTCCCCAGCGCCCGGGACCGGTGCTCCGGGGCACGGGTCCGTGCCGTGACCGCCGCTGTCGCCCCTCGCCGGTGTCGCCGCTGCCGCCGCTGAAAGGGAGTCCGCCTAATCCCGTATGTTCGCATATGAGGTGGTTCTTTGCTCAGGCGGTACGGAAATGCCGATCGAGCCGTGCATCGGGAGGCCGTGTGGCCGACAGTGCAGGCACCACCTCACGAAAGGACGGCGTGATGATTTCGCCCTCACTCGTGGCGCCGGACCTGTTCACGGAACTGAACGGCACACGCTTCGCCCATCGCCGCTTCGGCCGCCCGGACGGCGTTCCCCTGGTCCTGCTGAGCCGGTTCCGCGGCACGATGGACGACTGGGACCCGCTGTTCGTCGACGCCCTCGCGGAGGAACGGCCCGTCATCCTGTTCGACAACGCCGGAATCGGCAGGTCCGGAGGCCGCACACCCGGCACGATCACCGAGATGGCGGACACGGCGGCCGCGTTCATCGCCGCGGTCGCCGACCCGCCGGTCGACCTCCTGGGCTTCTCGCTGGGCGGGTACGTCGCCCAGCGGCTCACTCTGGCGCGCCCCGAACTGGTCAGGCGGTTGGTCCTGGCCGGGACGGGACCGGGCGCCGGCGAGGGCATCCAGCCCTCCCAGCCCCAGGTGGCGCCCTTGAGGTCGGCGGCGGAGATGGACCCGGCGGCACTGCGGGCGCTGTTCTTCACTCGGTCCGCGGCAGGTGCGCGCGCCGCCGAGGACGTGTGGGACCGTACGCACCAGCGGCCTCAGCGTGAGCCGGAGGTCCCGGCCGAGTCCTATGAACGGCAGATCGACGCCATCGCGCACTGGTCGTCGGCCG
The DNA here is from genome assembly GCF_000716535.1 of Streptomyces flaveolus. Lineage (GTDB taxonomy): Bacteria > Actinomycetota > Actinomycetes > Streptomycetales > Streptomycetaceae > Streptomyces > Streptomyces flaveolus_A. The sequence goes on from NZ_JNWV01000025.1 coordinate 81,734, forward strand.
ACGGCGACGGCGCGTACGACTCGCTGGGACGCCTGACCCTTCCGGTGCTGGTCGCCAACGGCAACGACGACGTCATGATCCCCACCGTCAACTCGTTCGTCATGTCCCAGTTGCTCCCCGACGCCGAGCTGGTGGTCCACCCGGACTCCGGGCACGGTTTCCTCTTCCAGTACGCGGAGCTCTTCGCCGCGCGCGTCAACGAGTTCCTCGACCGTCCGCGGGCTGCGGACACCCCGTGAGGTGAAGGCGGGGGCGTGCCCCTGGCGACGCCGTCGGCGGCTCGCGGTGCACGGCACCCCGCATGACCGAGCGCTCCGGCCCGGACCCGCAGGGCGGCCGGGTCGGCGAGACGCCGGGCGACGAAACGCCTCACCCGCGCGAGAGCGGGCGGTCCGGGTGGCGAGGGCCGCGTCCCCGGTCTCGTCGTGGGGTGCTTCCGCGATCCCCACGTGCGTGATGCCGCCGTAGTCCTGACGCACGCTCCGGGTGAGCGCGGCGACGGGCCGCCGGATCGGCGCCGGGGCGTCAGGCGCCTCGACGCGCCTGCGGACCTCCTCCGCGACCGGGCGGAGGACCACGCGTCGACGCGTGTGCGCGGCAGTCCCTGAGCCCGGGGTGCCACTACGGCGATGTCGTCCACCCACGTCGCGAAGCGACCCTGCCATGCCCGCGTACGCCACGCCCCTGCCCGGCCCTGCCCTGGCGGGCTTGCTCGACCCGGTCGCCTCCCCCCGGCTTCATGGCTCCCCCTTTCCATCGAGATGCAGGAGACAACCATGCGAAACCCCACTCCCGTGCGCGCCGCCGCCAGGGAACTGCTGGCTCAACTGGCCCCGGAGCAGGTTCTCACCGACGGCCCCGGCTACGAGCAGGGCACCCGGCTGTGGAACGGAGCCGTACGGCACCGGCCCGCGCTGATCGTGCGTCCCAGGACCCCGGCCCAGGTGCAGGCGGCGGTTCTCGCCGCGCGCGGCAACGGGCTGCCCCTGTCGGTACGCGGCGGCGGACACGACTGGGCCGGGCGCTCGCTCTCCCCCGACGGCCTGGTCGTCGACCTGTCCTCGATGCGGCAGGTCGTCGTCGACCCCCGTGCGCGCACCGCCACCGTGCGGGGCGGCGCCACCGCCGGGGACGTGGTCACGGCCGCCGACCCGCACGGACTGTGCCCCGCCACCGACACGGTCGCCGGCGTCGGCATGACCGGGCTGACGCTCGCCGGGGGCTACGGCCCCCTCAACGGGCGCGCCGGGCTGGCCCTGGACAACCTCCTGGCGGCCGACGTCGTTCTCGCCGACGGGCGCCTCGTCACCGTCGATCCCGACCGCGAACCGGAGCTGTACTGGGCCCTGCGCGGCGGAGGAGGCAACTTCGGCGCGGTCACCTCCCTGCGGATCCGGCTGCACCCGGTGCCCCACCTCGTGGCCGGGCTGATCACCTATCCGCTGTCCCGAGCGCCACGCGTCTGGGAGCGCCTGGACGCCTTCCTCGCCGCCGCACCGGACGAGCTCACCGTCCAGAGCGGACTCGTCTCCGGCCCCGACGGCGGCCCCGCCCTCTTCCTCGCACCGGTCTGGAGCGGCGACCCGGACCGCGCCGAGGCGGCCGTCAGCCCGCTCCAGCGGCTCGGACCGCCCCTGTCGGCACAGATATCACCGATGCCCCTGGCGCAGATGCTGCGCCTGAACGAGCAGTGGGCTCCCGCCGGACGCCACTACGCCATCGCCACACGGACCCTCACCCGTCTCACCTCCGGCGCCACCGCCGAACTGGCCGAGGCCGCGGCCACCAGGACGTCACCCCTGACCGGGATCGCCGTCCACCACTTCCACGGGGCGGCCACCCGCGTGCCGCTGGCATCGACCGCCTTCGGACTGCGGCGTGACCACTTCGTCGTGGAGATCGTGGCGGTCTGGCAGCCCGGCGACGAGCGGGCCTCCCGCCACCGTGCCTGGGCGGACGCCACCTCCGGCGCCCTCGCACGCCACGCACTCCCCGGGGGCTATGCCAACCTCCTCGGCCCCGACGCCCACGACCAGACCGCCCACGCCTACGGCCCCCACACCGGGCGGCTCCTGGCGGCCAAGAAGCGCTACGACCCCGACCGCGTCTTCGCCGCCACGCCTTTGCCCACCGCCAGGCACGGCGCGTCCGCCCACCGCGGCACCGGATCGGCCCGTGGCCCGGAACCGGGCTGAGGCGGGCTCAGGGGCCCGGCGGCAATTCCCTTACCGCGACCGCCGGGCACTCCGGCCCCGAACGGTGCCCACGGGCCCCCACTCACGAACCTCACGAACCTCACGAACCAACCGGAAGGAACCGGGCATGACCGCACGGATACCGGCCGGCCTGGACGGCATCCTGCGCACCGCGTCCACGGCAGGCAGAGCGACCCTGGAATCCCTGGTGAGCCGCCCCCGGGTGGGGCTGGCGGTGTGGGACACCGACCTGCGCTGCGTCTGGGTCAACGGCACACTGGGACGCCAGGACGGCATACCCGCCCCGCGACGGCAGGGGCGACGGCCCTCCCGGGCGCTGCGCGGCGACGCCGACGCGCTGGAAACGGTGATGGAGCGGGTCCTGGCCGACGGCGCTCCGGTGATCGGCCGGGAGTACCGCGTACCGGCTGCGGCCGGGCGACCGGAGCGCGTCCTCTCGGTGTCCTTCTTCCGGCTCGACGACGCCGACGGCCGGCCGCTGGGCGTGTGCTCCCTGGTCCAGGACCCGGCCGGCCGACGGTGGACGGGGCGGTGCCTGGCCCTGCTCAGCGATGCCGCCACCAGGATCGGCACCACGCTGGACGTCATGCGGACGGGGCAGGAACTGGCGGACTTCGCCGTGCCGTTCCTGGCGGACTACGTGACGGTCGAGCTGACGGAGGCTGTGCGGCTCGGCGCGGAACCCCTGGACCGGCTCGGTCCGACGGGCGGGCGGGTACCCGTCTTCCGGCGCGCCGGACTGGCCTCCGTCCGCCCCGGGGCGCCCGAGTCGCTCTGGAACCGGGGCGAGGCCGTCTACGTGGCCGCGGCGTCACCGTTCACCCAGGTCCTGTCCTCCGGCTGCTCCCTGCTCGAACCCGACCTGGCCGGGTCCACGCGGGCACGGCTGGACCTGGACCCGGCGCGGGCCGAGAAGATCCGCGCCTACGGGATGCACTCCCTCATGGTCGTGCCGATGCACGCCCGCGGGATCCTGCTGGGGGTCGCGGTCTTCGTCCGCGGTGGCAACCCCGCACCGTTCGACGAAGAGGACCTGCTCCTGGCCGAGGAACTCGTCCGCCGGGCAGCGCTCAGCCTCGACAACGCCAGGCGGTACACACGTGAACGCGCCGCCGCCCTGGCGCTCCAGCGCACCCTGCTTCCCCACCGTGTGACGGGCGGGGCCGCCCTCGACGTGGTCACCCGGTACCTGCCCGCGGACGCCGAAGATGGCGTCGGCGGCGACTGGTTCGACGTCATCCCGCTGCCCGGCGCCCGGGTGGCCCTCGTCGTGGGAGACGTGGTCGGACACGGCCTCGACGCCGCGGCCACCATGGGCCGCCTGCGGATGGCGGTACGGACCCTGGCCGAAGTCGACCTGCCCCCCGACGAACTGCTCAACCACCTCAACGAGGTGGTCGGCCGCCTGGCACAGGAGGACCCCGCCGAGGAGCAGTCCGCGTCCTCGGTGGGCGCCACCTGCCTCTACGCCGTGTACGACCCGGTCACCCGCGCCTGCGCCATGGCCCGCGCCGGTCATCCACCGCCGGCGATCCTCCAGCCCGACGGCAAGGTGGTCCTCCCCGACGTCCCGGCCGGCACGCCGCTGGGTCTGGCCACGCTGCCGTACGAGAGCACGGAGCTGGAGCTGCCCGAGGGGAGCGTGATCGCCCTGTTCAGCGACGGCCTCATCGAGGACCGCCGGCACGACATCGACGAAGGCATCGACCGCCTCAGCGCCCATCTCGCCCGGCCCGGCGCCACCCTGGAGGAACTGTCCCGCGTCCTGATCGACACCCTGCCGGCCACGAGGCCCTCCGACGACGTCACGCTCCTCCTCGCCCGCACCCGCTCACTCCGCTCCCACGACACCGCCTCGTGGGAACTGCCCGCCGACGCGTCCGCCGCCGGAACAGCGCGTTCCCTGGCAGTCCGGCAGCTGGCCCGGTGGGGGCTGGAGAAGCTGACGGAGACCACCGAACTCCTCGTCAGCGAACTGGTCACCAACGCCGTCCTCCACGCCGGAGGTCCCATCCGCCTGAACATGATCCGCCATCAGGCACTGGTCTGCGAGGTCACCGACGGCAGCACCGGCGCACCACGCCTGCGCCACGCCCACCCCTACGACGAGAACGGCCGCGGCCTGTTCCTCGTAGCGCGACTGGCCGGCCGGTGGGGCAGCCGCCACACGCCCGACGGCAAGCTCGTCTGGGCCGAACAGGCCGTCCCCGCGGCGTCCGGCATCGGGCACCTACCGCACCCGACAGGTGAGTGACATGAAAGCGAACACAGCCCCCTCCCTCCACGCGCTGCTGGCCACTGCCGGGACTACTGGCTCGGCTGGGGCGCACAGGACCGGCAGGACGACGGTCTGACCTACTACCGCAGCGGACTGCCCCACCCCTCGCTCAACGCGGTGCTGCGCCTGCGCGCCGCCGACCGGATCGACCAGTGCGTCGAGCGCGCCGCCCACGCCCTGGCCGGAGTGCCGTGGCTGTGGTGGGTCGGCCCGGACACTGACCCCGAGGTCCGTGACAGGCTCGTCGCCCGCGGCGCGACCCGGGTCGGCTCGATGCCGATCATGGTCGTCGGCACCGACCGGCTCCCCGACATCGGCGGCCCCCCGGGCCTGGAGATCGAAACCGTCGACACCATGGACGCCCTGACCGAGTGGGTGCGCGTGTACAGCGCCTCCTTCGGCTTCGCCGCCCACCTGCTGGACGGCATCGTGCGGTGCGAGGCCACCAGGCCCGACGCCTCGGCTCTCGTCCGCTTCACCGGGCGCCTCCACGGACAGCCCGTGGGCACCGCCCTCATGTTCGCCGCGCACGATGTCGCGGGCGTCTACGTGGTCACCACCGCCGAAGCCCACCGCCGCCGAGGCATCGGAGCAGCCCTCACCTGCGCGGCCCTGCGAGCCGGCCGTGAACGCGGTCTGCGGACCGGCACGCTCCAGGCCAGCGGCCTGGGCGTCGGAGTCTACCGGCGCATGGGGTTCCGGACGGTCGACGCATACGAACTGTTCCAGCTCCCGTCGCCGTGACCCCGCCGGGGCTTCGGCCGGCTCGTCGACGGGGCCGAGGCGCGCGTCGCAGTTCTCCGGCTAGGCCGCCACGGAACTCGCGCAAGGGGTCCCACACCGTACCGGTCTGCTCGCGTCGTACCGGAAGCGTCGTATGACACATGCTCCCGCGTTCTCGTGCGGGAGTGAACCGTGACGTCCTCACCGACGGGCGGCTGGAGCACCCCCGGCTGAGCGCGTGGTGAGGTCCTCCTCCGTGATGGCGCGGACCACCCGGCACGGGGTTCCGACCGCGACGGTCATCGGGGGGATGTCCCGGCTCACGACGCTGCCGGCGCCGATGACCGAGCCGTATCCGATGCGGACACCCGGCAGGACCACCGCGTTGCTGCCGATCCAGACCTTGTCCTCGATCACGATCGGTTCCGAGAACCGGCCGAAGTCGGCGCGTCGCGACGGGTGCACCGGGTGTCCCGTCGTGGTCAGGGTGACGCTTGGAGCGATCATGACACCGTCGCCTATGCGGATGTCCACGTCGTCGACGAACGTGAGGTTCACGTTCCCGAAGAAGTCGTCGCCCAGGTGGACGTTGCTGCCGAACCCGGCGTGGAACGGCGGCAGCAACACCGTGCGTTCACCCACCGAGCCGAAGATCGCGACGAGCAGCGAACGGCGCTTCTCCGTTTGACCCGGTGGTGTGTGGTTGTACTCGAAGATCTCCTCGGCGCGGCGCCGAGGGGCCTGGAAGGCCGCCTCCGACTCGGTGTAGACCAGCCCCTTGGCGATCCGGGCCAGCACTTCTTCCTCGTGAGCCTGCGTCACCGCGGAACGCTCCCCTCGTCCAGCCCTCGGGCACGGGCCCGACGCCGCCATGGTCGACCGTGCGCATCCAGAGCCTACGGCGCGATGCCGACACCCGGAACACGGCTCCAGGCCCTCTCCTGCCGTGCCGTCATGGCCGGCCAGTGGAGGCCGCCCGGTCGGGCGGCGACGCGAGAGGCGTAGGAGGAGGGGTGGAACCCCGCGTCGTAGAAGCATCCGGTGGCATAGACCCGGTCGAATGCCGCGCATGTGGCCGCGATCTCCCGGGGAGTCGGTTTCTCTCCCGTGCGCACCCAGGTGTCCAGGGCGGCGAGGGAGTTGGCGTACTCCGAGTCGCTCAGCTGGCTGTGCTCGTGTTCCTCGGTGAACGTCTGCACCAGGTACCTGTCCCGGTGGGCGCCCCGGAGTGTGGCGCGGTAGGCCGCCTCGTGCTCGACGAACGCGGTGGGATCGTCGATCGCGTGCAGGGTGAGCACGGGAAGGGCGACCTTGCCGGTGAGATCGCTGTCGTAGGACAGGTCGCGCGCGGCGGCCGGGTCGGCGGCGAAGCGTTCCACCCCGGCGTTCAGGGCCTCGTCGTCGTGCGAACCCGAGTACCACACGCCCTGGTTGCCGAACGGGTTCCGGTCGCCGAGGCGGTTGTGGACGATGTCCCGGAAGGTGAAGACGGCGAAGCGAAGGTGGGATTCGAGTGTGCGTTCCGGGATCTTGGTGACGGCGAGGATGTCGTCCAGATTTCGCTGCTGCTGAGGTGTGCGCTCCTGTGGGGCGGAGGCGTAGCCCGTGCACTCCTGGAGGCGGGCGCGCAGCCCCGTCGTCGTCAGGGTCGAACCCGGGCGCAGGCCCTGCCACAGCGGGTACGAGGGCTCGGACGGGCGGGGCAGGTTCTTGCAGTAGTACTGGTAGACCACCCGTAGGTCGACGCGGTAGTCGTAGCCGCGGGAGCCTCCGGCGAGAACGCCGTCCGTGAGCAGGGCCCCGTCGTACGGCCCGTGGGGGCCGCCGTACACCTCCACCGCTTTGGCGGCCACGTCGCCGCCCCACGACTGGCCGTGCAGATACGTCCGCCGGGGCTCGCCGAACGCCGACACGAACAGTCGGCGGACGTTCTCGGTGTCGGCGGCGGCCATGCGGGTGCCGTAACCGCCGCGCCGGTAGGACGAGCCGGCCCAGGCGTAGCCCTGGTCGACCATGACCGACCAGCGGTCGAGGTCCGCGACACTGCGTTCGGGGTCGGAACCCTCGCCCAGATCGGGGCCGCCGTGTGCGTGCACGACGAGTGACCCGTTCCATTTCTTCGGCACGGCCATGGCGTAGTACGCGCCGTTCGCGTCCTGGCCGGTGTAGCACGTGGCCCTGCCCGCCAGGCCGGCCGGGCAGTCCGCGGGCGTCGGTTGTGCGGTGTTCGCCCGCGCGGACGGGACGTTCACGAGGGCCCCGAGCGTCACGGCGGCGAGCCCGGCCACCAGCGCGAGGCGCGGGCGCCGACGGCGGCGGGTCCGTCCGATGAGAAGAGCGGGTGTCCTTGGTCTGTCCACGGTGCGGCTCCCACGTCGTTCGGCAAGTCCGCCGGATGTTATGGATCAGCGTGATGCGGGGCCATGGTCACGAGTGTTGCGTTCATAGTGTTCGCGCCCCCGGGGGTGGGTTCGCCGGGACCGAAGGAGTCCTCGCCCGAATAGTGGGACGAGCGGCGCCCCTCAGCGTCGATCTGCCGTGATCCCGTACGTTTCCGCAGGTCAGCGCACCGCCGACAGGCCCTCCGAACCTGTGTGAGGCGGACCACATCCCCAGGTCTTCCGTCGCGAACCACTGGAAGCGTAGGTTCCGGTTTACCCCGCGACGGCGCCTTCACAGGTGCTGGTCCGCCACTCCCGGGGCGGCGGACCAGCGGGGGCCAAATCTGCGCACAGCCGAGACCGCGTGTCACGCCGTCCCGGGCCTGACCAGCGTGTTGTCGCTGGTCAGGCCCGCGAGGTAGTCCGCGATGTTGGTCACCGTGGTCTCAGCGATCTGGCCTACGGCGTCCCTGGTGAAGTACGCCTGGTGCGAGGTGACCAGCACGTTGCTGAAGGTCATCAGCCTCGCGAGCCGTTCGTCGGTCATCACTTCCAGCGACTTGTCCAGGAAGAACACGCCGGCCTCCTCCTCGTACACATCGAGCCCCACGCCGCTCAGCCGCCCCGCGCGCAGTGCCTCCAGGAGGGCATCGGTGTCCACGAGGCCGCCCCGGCTGGAGTTGATCAGGATGGCGTCGTCCTTCATCAGCGCCAGCGCCTTGGTGTCGACGAGGTGGTGCGTGTCGGGCAGCAGCGGTACGTGCAGGCTGACCAGGTCCGCCTCGGCGAACAGCCGCTCCCGTGGGACGTACTCCACGCGCAGGGCGAGGCAGTCGGGACTCTCGGCGATGTCCCAGGCGAGCAGCCGCATGCCGAAGCCGTGGGCGATCCGTGCGAAGGCGGTGCCGATCTTCCCGGTGCCCACCACCCCGGCCGTGCGGCCACGCAGGTCCCGGCCCATCAGCCCGTCGAGCCGGAAGTCGAACTCCCGGGTGCGCTGCACGGCGCGGACGATCCGGCGGTTGACAGCGAGCGCGAGGGTCCAGGCGAACTCGGCCACCGAGTACGGCGAGTAGTACGAGACGCGGGCCACCGACAGGCCGTTCTCCTCGGCGGCGCGGAGGTCGATGTTGTTGTGGCCGGTGGACCGCTGGGCGATCATCCGGGTGCCGCCACCGGCCAGGGCACGCAGCACCTCGGCGTCCAGGGTGTCGTTGACGCTGCTGATCACCACCTCGTGGCCGAGTGCGGTCGGCACGGTGTCCCGGTCCAGGAAGAGACCCAGACAGCGCAGCTCGTGACGGCCCGCGAACGCCTTGTCGAACGTCTCCCGCAGCAGGGGCTCCTCGTCGGAGAGGACGCCGTACGCGACGATCTCCACCTGGTCTTCTCCCGTCGCCTCGGGTGATCTCGTGTCCACCGTGGGCCGTGACGGCCACGGGGGACGAGGCCGCCGGGGCCGTACAGCCGGGCCACCGGCCTCAGGGTGACCGCGGTGGCCGGGGGCAGCCGGCGGTGTTCAGCCCGGGTCGCCGGGAGTGAACGTGACGGGAAGTCCGGCCGGGCCACGGAGGCCGCCGGGGCGCCAGGTCAGCTCCGTCGGCGGCACGGCCAGGGCCAGGTCCGGCAGACGGCGCAGAACCGTTCCGATGGCGATCTGGCCCTCCAGGCGGGCCAGCGGCGCGCCCAGGCAGTAGTGGATGCCGTGCCCGAAGGCCAGGTGGCCGTTGTCCCGTCGGGTGATGTCCAGCCGGTCGGGCTCGGGGAACCGTGCCGGGTCACGGTCGGCGATCGCGGACGCGATGAGCACGGTCGCGCCGCGCGGGACCCTCACGCCGGCGATCTCGACGTCTTCGCGTGCGAATCGGGCGATGCCCGGGCTGACCGGGCCGTCGAAGCGCAGGAACTCCTCGATCGCGTCCGGCAGCAGTTCCGGGTTTTCCCGCAGGAGGGTGAGCTGGTCGGGGTGGGTGAGCAGCGCGGCGATGCCGCCGGCGATCAGGTTGACCGTCGTGATGTACCCGGCCACCAGCAGCAGGAAGGTCATGGCGATCAGCTCGTCGTGACTCAGCCGCTGCTCCTGGTCGTGGGCGTTGATCAGCGCGCTGAGAAGGTCGTCCCCCGGCCGGGCACGCTTGGCTTCGAGGTGCTTCGTCACGTAGGCGCGCATCTGCTGCCACGCCTCGTCGACGACGACCGGGTCGGGCATCTTCTCCCCTCGTACGAGCATGGCGTCGGTCCACCGCTGGAAGTCGTACCGGTCGTCCACCGGCACGCCCAGCAGCTCGCTGATGACGGTGACCGGCAGGGGCAGCGCGAAGTCCGCCACGAGTTCGGCCCGGCCGGCCGGGAGGACCGCGTCGAGGAGCCGGTCGGTGATCTCCTGGATACGGGGCCGCAGCTCGGCGATCCGGCGCGCCGTGAACGCCTTCGACACCAGGCGGCGCAGCCGGGTGTGGTCGGGCGGGTCGGAGCGCAGCATGGTGCTCAACATCGATTCCCGCTCGAACTCGGGGAGCTGTTCGACGAGGCGGGGATCGGAGGCGTCACGGACATCGCTGCTCAGCCTGGGGTCGGACAGGGCGGCGAGTCCGTCCTCGTAGCGGGTGACCAGCCAGGCGTCCAGGCCGCCGGCGATGATCGCGCAGCGGACGGGGCCCTCCTCGCGGAGTCGTCGGTACAGGGGGTAGGGATCCGCCACGAAGGCCGGGTCGCCGTAGGGGAGAAGGACTGGCTGCTGGCTCATCGTGCCTCCCGGAACAGGCAGCGACCATATGTTCGTGTTTGTCGCTGTCTAGGGTGTATACCCAGATTCCTCGGCCGGGCGGCATGGCCTGCCTCTCGCGGCGGGCCCCACCGCCTCCCCGTGGCCGTGGCGGTCCCGGCGCTGCTGCTGTGCGGAGCCGGCGTGGCGCAGTGGGTGACGCTGGTCGGGGTGGTGGTCGTACTGGCCGTCGTCGCGGTCGCGACGTCTGGTCGGCGGGGTGTGGCATCGGGCCGGGGCGGCCATGCTGGTGGCGGTGGCCGGTTTCGCGCTGACGCTGTTCGCCGGACCCGCGGTGTACGAGGGGTACATGCGGACCGTGGGCGATCCGGTGGACGCGGTCGTCGTGGACGTCGCCGGCCTGCACCGCGAGCACGGCGCCGGCATGGTGTGCACGCTCCGCGAACTGGGCGGCGAGCGGCGCACCTTCGAGGTCTCCCAGATGCAGAACTGCTTCGGGCAGGCCGGGAAGGGCGACCGGATCACGGTGCGGGAGGACCCGCTGGGGCTGCTCGATCCCTGGCTTCCGTACGGGCCCGAGGACCGGGACACCACCGGGATCACCGTCGCCACGACGATCGGGCCGACGCTGCTGGTCGGTGCTTCCGTCTTCCACGGGGGACAGCGGCGGCGCGCCGGTCAGCGGGCGGCTCCGCCTGGCGCGTACCCCGTGCCCGGCGGAGTTCGCTCCCGCACCTGGCCGGCTGCCTCCCACTCCGGGTCCGGCAGGGCGAGGAGCCGTTCGATGCGGTCCTGGGCCGGCAGCGGGCCGTGGTCCCCTGTCACCCGCAGCGCCGACACCGCCGTGATGTGTCCCAGTCTGAGCGCCCGCGTCGTCGTGAGGCCCCTCAGGAGACCCGCGAGGAAACCCGCGGCGAAGGCGTCGCCGGCGCCCACGGGTTCGACCACGGCCGTCCGTAGCGCCGGCACGGTGTACACGCCGTGGTCGGTGAGGGCGGTGGCGGCGTGGGCGCCGTCCTTGACCACGAGGATGCGGGGATGCGGGAGCAGGTGCCGTACGTCGGTCACCGTCAGGTCCTCGCCCCACAGGCCCTGCGCCTCGTCGAGGCCGACGAAGACGATGTCCGCCCGGTCGGCCAGTCGGCGCAGCACGGGGGCCGCGGTGCCGTCGGGCCACAGGGCGGGTCGGTGGTTGACGTCGAAGCTGAGCGCGTGGGAGCGCGCGTCCACGGGAGTGGCCAGTGCCTTGGTGACCAGTTCCCGGCAGGAGGGCGACAGGGCGGGGGTGATGCCGGTGAAGTGCAGCAGGGCCGCCGAGCGGACGGGCTCCTCGTCCAGCAGTTCCGGACCGAGTGTGGAAGCCGCCGAACCCGCTCGGTAGTAGTGCACGCGCGTGCCGGTGGCGGTGCCCGGGCTCTTCACCAGCAGACCCGTGGGGTGCCGGGCGTCGGTGCGCACGTGCGAGACGTCGACTCCGGCGGCGGACACCGTGGCGCGCACGCGTCTGCCCAGCGGATCGTCCCCCAGGGCCGAGAGCCAGGCGACCGGGATGCCGTGGTCGGCCAGGTACATGGCCACGTTCGACTCCGCGCCCGCCACCGACAGCCTCAACTGCCCGGCTTGCTCCAGTGGTTCGGGCGGATCGGGCACCAAGGCCGCCATCGTCTCGCCGACGCACACCACGCGCCCGGCGGCGGGGCGCCACGGCTGACCCGTCAGGTCTCGCGCCTTGGCCCCGGTCACGCGGGTCCCCTCCCCGACGCTTCGCCCCGGACCACCGCCGGCGCCGTCGGGACGACGGAGGCAGTCGGTCGATAGGGCGCGGCCGGGCTGCCCGGCACCTCGACCCGGACGCTGAACACGGCGCCGTCGTACGGCCCGGGCGGGTTCAGGCCCAGCCGCGCGGTGGTGATGTGCAGGACGTCGCCCTCGAGGCACACGCCGGCCGGCCGGCTCGCGGGCAGCCGCAGGATGCGGTCCGGCGTGCCGTCGGGAAGGTGACGGCGTACCGTTCCGCTGCCCCAGACGGCGATCCACACGGCGCCCTCCGCGTCGACCGCCATGCCGTCGGGGCTGCCGTCGTCCACGGTGACGAAGACCTCGGGTGTGCCGAGCCGGCCGGTCGGGGGGTCGACGGGATAGCGGCGGACGACGCCTCGGGCGCTGTCGGCGAGGTACATCGAGCGCCCGTCCGGGGTGAACACGGGGCCGTTGGGCACGGTGATGCCCTCCAGGACGCGTTCCACCGTGCCGTCGTGGCCGACGCGGTAGAGCGCGCCGGCGTCCTCGTCGGCGTCGTAGCTCATGCTGCCCGCCCAGAAGCGGCCCGAGGGGTCGGCCACGGCGTCGTTCATGCGCATGCGCGGTGCGCCGCCGTCCTCCGGGCGGCCCAGCCAGCTCATGGCGCCGTCGGGGTGGAGCAGGCAGATGCCGGTTCCCGCGGCCGCGATCCAGGTGCCCGGGTGATCTGCGACGGGGGCGACGGCCCCCAGCGGAACAGGGAGGTGCGCGACGGTCCGCAGCGGGGCCGTGGGATCGGCGGGGGCCGTGAGGAGGCGACCGGCGAGGAGGTCCACCAGGACGATCCCGGTGCCGGTCCAGCGGATGCCCTCGCCGAGTTCGAGGCGGTCCGGGCGGGTGGGGCGGGGCTCCGCGGTCACGGCGCCACCTCTCGTGCGACGGTGCGGAAGGCGCGGGCCCGGGTCCTCAGCGCGTCGACGCTGCCGCCGTCGGCGGCGTCGCCGACGAGCGGGGAACCGACGCCGACCGCCGTCGCCCCCGCGGCGAGGCAGGCGCGGGCGACGGCCTCGTCGACCCCGCCCACGGGGACGAACGCGGCGTCGGGGAACGGGCCGCGCAGGGCCTTCAGGTACGCGGCTCCCCCGGCCTGGGCGATCGGGAAGATCTTCAGCGCCGCCGCGCCCATGCTCCGGGCGGCGATCACGTCGGTCGGGGTGAACACACCGGCGAGCACCGGCAGGCCCAGGTCGTGTGCGGCGGGTACGGCTTCGCCCAGGCCGGGCGTGACCACGAACGCCGCTCCCGCGCGGTGGGCGGCACGCGCGTCGGCGGCGGTCAGGACAGTGCCCGCGCCCAAGGGGCGGTCGGGGCCGAGGAGTTCCCGGGCCCGCGCGATGACGGTGAGGGCGTCCGTGCCGGTGAGCGACACCTCGATGAGGTCGATGCCCTCCTCGGAAAGTGTCAGTACGGTGCGCAGCGCGGCCTCGGCGTCGCGTCCGCGGACGATGGCCAGCAGACGGTGGGCCGCGAGTGCGGCGGGCAGATCCACGAACGGGTCTCCTTGCTGGGGGATCAGGGGCAGCGGCAGGCGGTGGAGAGCGTCAGTCGCCAGTGCACCTCTCCCGTGGCGGGAACCTCGGCGGCGTCCCCGGGGCCGGCGTCGGCGAGGTCGAAGACGCGGCCGAGCATCGGCTCCACGCCCGTGCTGCGGTAGGGGTTCGCCTCGGGGAAGCCACCGAGGTTGCGCCACAGAGCGATCGACACGGGTTGCCCGGCTCCGGAGTGCCGGCCCTCCGGTCGAGCGACCGCCTGCTCATCGGCCACCGGGTGTCCGGCCACGCTGTCCGCGGTCACCCGCACGCTCAGGGACAGCCGGCCGTGGCCGTCGTGCACGCAGCACAGGTGTGTGTCCACTACGGCTCCCACCGCGGTGCCGTCGTCGGGGCCGAGCCGGTCGAGGGCCAGTCCGCGCGGGGCGGGCCAGGAACCGGCGACCCAGGGCGCGCCGTCGGGCCACGGCTCCTTCAGCAGGGGGGCGGCTTCGGGGAACAGGCGGGTGGTCGCGCCGCCGGTCATGTGGAGGGTGGCGTGCTCCGAGAGGTCGAGCAGGGCGTGCGCCGCCCAGACGAAGCGGAAGCCGGGTTCGGCGGTCAGCGTGTAGTCGGCTTCCGCCCCGTCGGGTGTGGCGCGGAGGGTGCGGGTCAGGGTGAAGGCGGCGCAGTGGACCCGTTCGGTGTCGCCGTCCCGGGTCCACGGGCGGGACCATGCGTCGCCGTGGTCGGGGCGGCCCCGGACGGTGGGCACGCATTCCTCGAGTCCGCCCGCGTCGACGAACGCGTCGCCGGGGGCGGCGTCGTCCCGTTCCGGTGCGTGCCGGTGCCAGAGCCATTCGCGGCCGTCCGCGCGCAGCGAGGTCCAACGGCCGCCGTGGGCCGGGTCGGTGACGACGTCGAGCATGCGGGTCACCATTCCGCGAACGAGCCGTCGGGGTGCCGCCACACGGGGTTGCGCCAGGCGTGCCCGCTCCGGTCGGCCGCGCGTACGGCCGCCTCGTCCAGGGTGATGCCGAGGCCGGGGGCGTCGTTGCGGCGGGCGTGACCGTCGACGAACCGGAACGGTTCGGGGTCGGCGAGGTAGGACAGGAGGTCGGCGTCCTTGTTGTAGTGGATGCCGCGGCTCTGCTCCTGGATGAGGAAGTTCGGGGTGGCGAAGGCGATCTGGAGGCTGGCCGCGAGGGCGATGGGGCCGAGGGGGCAGTGCGGGGCGAGCTGGGCGCCGAAGGTGTCGGCGAGTGCGGCGATCCGGTGCACCTCGGAGATGCCGCCCGCGTGGGACAGGTCGGGCTGGGCGACGGCGATCCCGGCGGTCAGGACGGGCAGGAACTCGCCGCGGGAGTAGAGGCGTTCGCCGGTGGCCAGCGGCACCGGGCCGGCGGTGACCAGGCCGGGCAGCAGGTGGTTGTGCTCGGGGAGGACCGGCTCCTCCACGAACAACGGGTGCAGCGGCGCCACTTCGGCGAGGGCGCGGCGGGCGCTGGCGGCGGTGAAGCGGCCGTGGAAGTCGACGGCGACGTCCCGGTCGGGGCCGAGCACCTCCCGGGCCGCCGCCACCCGGGCGACGACGGCCGCCGTCTCGGCCGGGGTGGTGATCGGTGAGGTGGCCCCGGCGGCGTTCATCTTCACCGCGGTGAAGCCGGCCTCCACCTGGGCCGCTATCTGGTCGGTCAGCTCGGCGGGCTCGTCACCGCCGACCCAGGCGTAGACCCGGACGCGTTCGCGCACGGGGCCGCCGAGCAGGGCGTGCACGGGGGCGCCGTAGGTCTTGCCGGCGATGTCCCACAGGGCCTGGTCGAGGCCGGCGACCGCGCTGGAGAGCACGGGGCCGCCGCGGTAGAAGCTGCCCTTGGTGAGCACCTGCCAGTGGTCCTGGATGCGCAGCGGGTCCTTTCCGAGAAGCTGTTCGGCGAGGACGTCGACGGCGGCGCGCACCACCTCGGCGCGTCCCTCCACGACGGGTTCTCCCCAGCCGACCACGCCGTCGTCGGTCTCGATCCGGCAGAACAGCCAGCGCGGCGGTACCAGGAACGTCTCAATGCGGGCGATCTTCACTTGCCGCCGGTGCCTTTCGTGTCGTCGGGGCCGTCGATCCGGTCCAGGTCGCGCCCGGCCTGTTCGAGGAGGGCGTGCATGGCGGCCTCGGCGGCCCGCGGGTCCTGGTCGCGTACGGCGTCCAGGACGGCGCGGTGGGCGGGAACCGGGTCCTCGCTGTGCGGCGAGCTGTGGACCAGGCGGTCGCGGTGGGCGAGGCCGGACTCGATCACCATCTCCATGCGTTCCAGCAGCTCGTTGTGGGTGGCGGCGAGCAGGGCGCGGTGGAAGGCGAGGTCGGCCTCGACGGCGTGGACGGGGTCGGTGTCGTGCTCCCCCATCGCCGCGAGGGCGGCGTCCAGGGCCGCGAGGTCGTCGTCGGTACGGCGTTCGGCGGCGAGGCGGACGGCGGCCGGCTCGATGATGGCCCGCACCTCGGCGAGGTTGCGCAGCAGCGCCCGGTCGGCCTCGTCGGCGCCGCCGCCCTCGAACTGCCAGCGCAGGACGTCGGCGTCGAGGAGGTTCCAGTCGGCGCGCGCCCGGACGAAGGTGCCCCGTTTCTGGCGGGCGTCGACCATGCCCTTGGCGGCCAGTACCTTCAGGGACTCGCGCAGGGCGGTGAGGCTGACGTCCAGTTCGCTCTGCAACGCCACCAGGTCGAGCGTGGCCCCCTCGGGGATCTCGCCGCCCAGGATGCGGCGGGCCAGCGCCTCCACCGTCTGGCCGTGCACGCCGCGGCGGGCGTAGGGCGTCATGTCGTACAGCCTTTCTCTTCGGATGCGCACACCTCTGGGACGAGTGGGGATGCGCACGTGTCGGACGAGTATGGACCGGGTGCGCACGGGCCGCGTGTGCGCGCGGCGGTCGTCACGCGGAGGCCTTCGTGACGCTCCAGCCTCCGTCGACGACGAGGTGCGCGCCGGTGATGAAGGAGGCCTCGTCGGCGCCGAGGAAGGCGATGGCCGCGGCGACCTCCTCGGGTGTGCCGAAGCGGCGGGCCGCGGTCGCGGCGACGCTCAGCTCGCGTTCCTCGGGCGGCACCCTGTCCCAGGCCGCGGTCAGCACCGGTCCCGGCAGGACGGCGTTGACGCGCACCTCGGGGCCGTACTCGACGGCGAGCTGGCCGCACAGGGAGAGCAGGGCGCCCTTGGAGGCGGCGTACGCGGGATGGCCGGGGATGCCGGCGTGGGCGTGCACGGAGGACGTGAGCACGACCGCTCCCCGGCGGGAGCGGAGGTCGGGCAGGACCGCCCGGAAACCGAGGAAGGCGGCGGTGACGTTGACGGAGAGCTGCCGCTGCCAGGAGGCGAGGGACATCTCGTGGGCCGGGGTCACGTCGACGGTGTAGGCGTTGCTGACCAGCACGTCGACGGGCCCGTAGGCGTGTGCGGCGGAGACGATCCGCTGCCAGTCCTGCTCGGCCGAGACGTCGGCGGCCACGAAGTCGGCCCGGCCGCCGTCCTTGGTGATGCGTGCGGCCACGGCCTCGCCGGCTTCCTCGGCGATGTCGGCCAGGATCACGGCGGCGCCCTCCTGGGCGAGGCGTTCGGCGGTGGCGGCCCCGATGCCGGAGGCGGCTCCGGTGATCACGGCCGTGCGGCCGGTGAAGCGGGCGCCGTGCCGTCGTGCGGGATCCATGAGGCGGGGCTCCTTCTCGTCTGGGTGGTCTTGGGCCTGCTGGTGCGGGCTACTGCCGTGTCAGTACCACCAGGTCGGCGTCGTGGTCCGCCGTCCACGCGCAGGGCAGCCCGTAGTGCAGCAGATGGGCGCCGCTGTACGTGGTCGCGGTGGCGGCGTCCCGGTAGGCCGCCGTGGGGTCCAGGCCGCGCAGCCGCAGCCGGGAGGGGCGGCCCGGCACGAGCGGGGCGCCGTCGAGCCGGCCGGTGCTGAAGGCGGCGACGACGGTACGCCGCCCGTCGGGGGCGTCGTACTGCACTCCGCAGGTGGCGTCCCCGGGAGAGCCGAGCAGGCGGGCGTCGCCGTGGTGGATGACGTCCCGGACCTCCTTGTACCGGGTGATCCACCCGGCTGCCTCGGCGCGCTGTCCGGGCGTCCAGGCCCGCAGGTCGGCGCCGATGCCGAGGACGCCGCACATGGCGGTGACGAACCGGAAGGCGAGGCTGCGCGGGCGGGGGTCGAAGACGCCGGGGGCGTCGGTGACCCAGGAGCTCATCACGTGCGGGGCGTGGGCGTGCAGGAAGCCGTACTGGATGCGGAGCCGGTCCAGGGGTGCGGTGTTGTCGCTGGGCCAGACGACGTCGGTGCGCGCGAGGGTGGCGTGGTCGATCCGGCCGCCGCCGCCCGCGCAGCCCTCGATGGTGACGTGGGGGTGCGCGCTGCGCAGGTGGTCCAGGACGCGGAGATAGCCGTGGACGTGCTCGGCGTCGAGGTCCAGCCGGTCCGCGGGGCCGGCGCCCGGACGGCCGCGCTCGGTCGGCGGGCGGTTCATGTCCCACTTCAGGTAGCCGATGGCGTGGCCGGTCAGCAGCCGGTCCAGGGTGGCGAGGACGAAGTCCTGCACGTCGGTGCGGCCTAGGTCGAGCAGGAGCTGGTTGCGCACGCGGCGGGCCGGGCGGCCCTCGATGCGGTAGACCCATTCCGGGTGTTCGGCGTGCAGGCGGCTGCCGGGGCTGACGGCCTCGGGTTCGATCCACAGGCCGAAGTCCAGCCCGAGGGCGCGGACGTCGTCGATGAACCGGTCGAAGCCGTGCGGGAAGGCCGCCGGGTCGGGGTACCAGTCGCCCAGTCCCCCGGTGTCGTCGGCGCGGCCGGTGAACCAGCCGTCGTCCACGACGAACAGCTCGGCGCCGAGGTCCGCCGCCGCTTTGGCCAGCTCCAGCTGGCTCTCGGCGTCGACGTCGAAGCCGGTGGCCTCCCAGGAGTTGTACAGGACCTTGCGGGGGCGGTGCAGGCGTTCGCCGGCGAGGCGGCGCTCGTAGCGGTGCCAGACGCGGGAGAGTCCGTCGAGTCCGTCCGGGCTGAAGGCGCACGCGAGGCGGGGGGTGGTCAGGGTGTCGCCGGGTGCCAGCCGCACCGCGCCCTCGTGCGGTACGCGCCCGGCGCGGACGCGTACGGCGCCGCCGGGCTCGGCCTGCGCGGTGATGTGCCAGTTGCCGGGCCATTCCAGGGCGATGCCGTAGGCGGGGGCGGGGGCGTCGTGGGGTGCCGTCGCGTCCTGGACGGCGAGCCAGGGGGCGTACGCGTGACCGGGCACGCCCTGGGTGCTGCCCATCGTGAACGTGCCCCGGGACAGGTCGAGCCGGGTGTGCTGGAACTCCTGGGACCACTGGCCGGTCAGGTACGTCAGCCGGGCGGCGGCGGTGACCGGGATGTTCACGGCGGCGGAGTCCAGCCGCTCCAGCCGCAGTTCCTCCTCGCCCGTGCAGGTCAGTTCGGTCCAGCGGTGCAGGACGTCGGTGCCCGGCACGGTGGCGTAGCACAGGGTGGTGCGCAGGCCGAGGAGGTCGTCGGCGAAGGTGAGCCGGAGCGTGCCGGGCTCCTCGCGGGCGTCCTCGAAGCTCCACCACACGCCGCGGTCGGAGCCGGGCCGGGCGGCGACGAGGTCGGCGCCGGTGAACGGGCGCAGTCCGTGCGGCACGTACTCCGCGGGGGCGGCGTCCGCCGGGGTGATGAAGTGGGTGCGGTGGGACCAGTCCAGTGCCGACGGCCCGTCCTCGACGCCGTGCGGTCCCCAGGCGTGGAGTTCCGCCCAGGGGCCGTCCGGGGAGAGCCGGACGGTGTAGCTGGTGTGCTCGGTGCGCAGCGTCCAGCGCTGATGCGGGGTCACTTCACTGCTCCGAGGTTGAGGCCGGCCACGAAGTGGCGCTGGAAGCGGAGGAAGACGGCCACGGTGGGTGCGGCGGCGATGACGGATCCGGCGGCGATCACGTTCCACATGGACACGTACTGGCCCTGGAGGCCGATGAGCGCCGCGGTGATCGGCATCTTGCTGTCGCTGCGCAGGACGGTGATCGCCCACAGCAGGTCGTTGAAGATCCAGGTGAAGGACAGCGCGCTGAGCGCGGCGAGCGCGGGCCGGGTGAGCGGGAGGATGACGCGCCAGAAGATCTGCCAGGGGCCGGCGCCGTCGACGACGGCGGCCTGCTGGATCTCGGCGGGGATCGCGCGCATGAAGCCGTGCAGGACGAACACGTAGAAGCCGACGCCGAAGCCGATCTGTACGCCGATCAGGGCGGGCAGGGTGTCGTAGATGCCCATCATCTCGCTGAGCTTGGACACCGGGATGAGGAGGATCTGCGGGGGCAGCAGGTTGCCGCCGAGCATGAGCAGCAGCAGGAAGCGGCGCAAGGGCATCTCGTAGCGGCTGAGGGCGAACGCCGCCATGGCGGCCAGGGCGAGGGTCGCCAGGACGCAGGGGACGGTGACGATCAGGCTGTTGATCAGGGCGCGTTGCTGGCCGCCGTCGACCCAGGCCTGCCGGAAGTTGTCCAGTGTGAAGGAGCGGGGCCAGCTGCCCAGGCCGTGCGCGGCGATGTCGTTGAAGGACCGCAGGCTGGTGACCACGACCAGCAGGATGGGCAGCAGCCACAGGAGGGCCAGGGCTCCGGCGCCGAGGTGGAAGCCGGCGGTGGCGGCCCGCCGGCGGCGCAGCGCACGGGCCGACGCGTGCGTGTCCGCGGCGGACATCAGTCGGCCTCCCGGAAGGCCCGGACCAGGTAGGAGGCGATGACCCCGAAGGCCAGCAGGAAGATGACGACGGCCAGTGCGGAGCCGTATCCGAGGCGCAGGGACTGGAAGGCGGTGGAGTACATGTAGGTGCTCAGCAGTTCGGAGGAGTGGTAGGGGCCGCCGCGGGTCAGGGACCAGACCACGTCGAAGGAGCGCAGCGAGTCGATGACGATGACGGACAGCACGACGGCGTTGACGCTGCGCAGCTGAGGAAGCGTCACATGACGGAAGCGCTGCCAGCGGCCGGCGCCGTCGACCTTGGCCGCCTCGTAGAGGGCCGGGTCGATGCCCTTCAGACCGGCGAGGTAGAGGACCATCACGTAGCCGATCTGCCGCCACAGGGCGGGCACGATCACCGCGTACAGGGCGGTGTCCTGGTCGGCGAGCCAGGCGTGCCGCAGGCTGTCCAGGCCGACGGCCTCCAGGAGGCGGTTGAGCACGCCGTCGGGCTGGTAGATGGCCTGCCAGACCAGGGCGGTGGCCACCAGGGAGAAGACGACGGGCAGGAACAGGGCCGCGCGGTAGAAGCCGATGCCCCGGCGTTCCTGCTGGAGCAGCAGGGCGGCGGCCAGGCCCAGTACGGCGGACAGGCCGCCGAAGAGGAGCAGCCACAGGACGGTGTGGCCGGCGGCGCTGCGGAAGACGTCGTCGCCCGCCATCTCGCGGAAGTTGCCCAGGCCGACGAACTTCGGCGCGGAGACGCCGTCCCAACTCGTCAGGGCGAGGTAGAAGCCTTGCAGCGCGGGCCAGAAGACCCAGACGGCCTCGACGAGCAGGGGGACGAGGACGAAGGCGAGGACCAGCGGGGGTGTGCGGCGGGGGCC
The DNA here is from genome assembly GCF_000716535.1 of Streptomyces flaveolus. Taxonomy (GTDB): domain Bacteria; phylum Actinomycetota; class Actinomycetes; order Streptomycetales; family Streptomycetaceae; genus Streptomyces; species Streptomyces flaveolus_A. The sequence goes on from NZ_JNWV01000025.1 coordinate 102,897, forward strand.
CCGGGCCCGGCTGCCTCGGAGCGGCGCCGGGACCGGGGACTTGCGGTGCGGGGCGGTCAGGACGGCCATGTCAGGCGTTCCAGATCTTCTCGGCGTCGCGCTGCCAGTCCCTGAGGATGCCGCCGATCTCCTTCGGCCTGGCGATGAACTTCGTGAGCGCGGTGTCGGCGGTGGGCTGGAGGGCGTCGCTGGAGTCGCGGTTGAAGAACTGGGTCAGCTCGGCCGCCTGCTCGATGTGCTCGCGGCCCTTCTTCACCAGCGCCGTGCCCGCGTCCTTCGCCTCGGGGTTGCAGGGCAGGACGGTTCCGGACGAGCCCTTGATGTAGATCTCCTGCGCCTCGGCGGTGGCGAGGTACTTCATCAGGTCGAAGACCTGGTCGCGGCGTCCGCTGCGGGCGCTGGCGAAGTAGCCGTCGGTCGGGGCCTCTTCGGCGAGGGGGACCTTGGGGTCGATGACGGGGAAGCGGAAGAAGTCGATGTCGTCGAGGGCGTTCTTGGGGGCGGCGTCGGCGAAGAAGGTGCCGATGAGCATCATGCCGGTGCGGCCGTTGAGCAGGGAGGTGCTGGCGTCCTGGAAGGCCACGGCGGTGCCGTCGGGGTCGAAGTACGGCAGCACCTCCTGCCAGCGGTCGAAGACCTTGCGCACCTCGGGGTCGTCGAAGCGGTGCTTGCCCGCGAGGAGTTGGCGGTGGTAGGCGGCGCCGTTGATGCGGATGTCCAGGTAGTCGAACCAGGCCGAGGCGACCCAGGGGGTGTTGCCGCCCGCGCCGAGTCCGATCGGTGCCACGCCCTTGGACTTGAGCTTGTCGCACAGGTCGAGGAACTCGTCCCAGGAGTTCGGCGCGCTCACGCCCCACTTGGCGAAGTTCGACTTCCGGTAGAACATGCCCCACCAGTAGTAGGTGGTGGGCACGAAGACCTTCTTGCCGGAGCTCGCGGTGCACAGGCTGTTCAACGCCTTCGAGTACCGCTTGAGGTCGGGCGACGCGTTCCAGACGTCGTCGAGGTCCAGGAGCAGGTTCTTCTTGGCGTAGGTGTCCGCCACGGAGCCGGGGTACCAGGTGTACACGTCCGGCGGGTTGGCCGAGGTCAGGTAGGTCGGCAGCTGGGTGCGGAAGGTCTCCGCGGCCACGGTGTTCAGGTTGGCGCGGCCCTCGCCCTTCTTGGCGTAGGCGGCGACGAGGTCCTCCATCGCGGCCTTGGCCTGCGGTGCGGACAGGTTGGACTGGAGGGTCACCGGGCCCTTGGAGGAGGTCTTCGCGGAGGAGGTGGAGGTGACGCAGCCGCTGAGCAGCGCGGTCGCTCCGGCGGCTCCGAGTCCGGCGAGGAAGTGCCGGCGGCCGGGCAGGTGGTTCGTCATGGAGGCTCCCTGTGGATCCGCGCGGCGGGGCCGGCCCCTGTCGACGGCCGGGCCCCGTTCGCGGCGGATCCAGAGTCGCGTGGCGATCCCGCCACGTCAATATTAATTACTAATTTATTTGAACTGGGTTCGGTGGACGTAGCCGTCCACACCGCGGAACACCGCGTCGACCGACCCGTCCGGGCCGGCGACCGCGCCGAGCGAGCCCTCGAAGGCCGCGCTGGGGAACTCCTGGCGCTTGGTCCAGCCCTGCCACGCGCCGCCGTCGTACCGCTGCTGCCACAGGGTGTAGTCACCCGCCCGCGCGTACAGCACCACGGCGTCCCCCACGGCGACGAGCGTCGGGCTGCCGCTCACCGTGCCGCCGAGCGAACTCCACGCCGACCACTGTCCCGACCGGTCCCGCGAGCTGGTCCAGATGTCGTCCGCGGCGGTGCGTACGGCGACGTGCACACGCCCGTCCGCGTCGACGACCGCGGACGGCCTGCCGTACACCGGCCGGCCACCGGGCGCGCCGAGTGACGACCAGCCGGACGAGGGGCCGCGCTGCACGACGCTCCCGTCGCCGCCGCGCGCGACGAGGGTCCAGTGCGCGGGATCGGTGAAGGCCACGGTCGGCGCGTCGGTCAGGCGTCCGCCCAGGTCCTGCCAGTCGCCCCAGCGTCCGCCGGAGAAGACCCTGCGGTAGGCGCGGTTGTCGGTTCCGCGCACGAAGACGTCGATACGGCCGCCGGCGGAGGCGTAGGCGGCGGGCTGGCCGAGGATCCGTCCGCCGGCCGGGCCCGCGAGGTCCCTGGTCCGCGCCGGACGCGTGCCGTCCGCCGTGTGCTGGACGAGTGTTCCGCCCGGTCCGCGGAAGAAGGTGGTCAGCGTGTCGCCGTCGCGCACCACGGCCGGGCTCGCCGAGGCCTTCCGCCCGAGGCTGGTGCCGGGCAGCGCGTCCTGCCCGGTGAGCCTGAGGAACGCGGTGCCGTGGGCGGGGACCTCGACGGTGTACGACCCGGTGTGCGCGCCACGGTCGGCGCGTGCCCGCAGGTCGCGTACCTTGACGGATCCGCCGAGGGCGACGTCGGTGAAGCGCACCGTGCGCTCGGCCGGCTGGTCGGAGCGGTTGAGCAGGACGACCGCGCGCTCGCCGCGTCCGGCCAGGACCTTGCTGTAGACGTCGCCGACGGAGTCCGTGGCGACCCGGACGCCCTGGATGCCGAGCGGGTCCTGGTCGACGGCGATGATCTCCGGGTTGCGCAGCGTCTCGATCATCGACGGCGTCAGGGTGCGCGGATCGGAACCGAGGACGAGCGGGGAGGCCATCTCGGCCCACATCACGAACTGGGTGGCGGACTCCTCCTGCGTCAGCTCCAGGGAGCCGTCGGTCATGCGGCGCATGGGGATCAGGTAGTCCGGGTCGTTGTAGTGACCGGGTCCCTGGGCCTCCGGGTGCCAGGCGTTGGCGTCCATGTTGCGCAGGATGTTGGGCCACTGCCCCGGACTCGGGGTGCCCCAGGCGATGTCGGTGCCGGTGCGCCAGGAGTCCGCGATCGTCGGGGCGTAGGCGTAGGTGTTGTGCGCGTCCTGCTCGGGCGTGTGCGGCAGGCCCCAGTCGTCGGTGAGCGGATTGCACAGGTTCAGCAGCATCTTCCGGCCCGACTTGGCGACGGCGTCGCTGAACTCCTTGAACGCGGGTCCCGGGTCGAGCTTCTCGCCGATGCCGCACAGGAAGTCGACCTTGATCGCGTCGATCTTCCAGCCGGCGAACTGCCGCGCGTCCTCGGCGTAGTGGCCCCGGCTGCCGAGCCCGCAGCTCTTGCCGCCGTCGTAGGTACCGGCGTCGGTGTAGATGCCGGCCCGCAGGCCACGCTGGTGGAGGTAGGTGACGAGGGCCGGGATGCCCGACGGGAAGCGGTCCGGGTTGGCCGCCAAGCGGCCCTGCGCGTCGCGGGGGTTGTCGGCCTGCCAGCCGCCGTCGAGCCAGACGATGTCGTAGCCGCTGTCGCGCAGACCGCTGCTGACCAGCTTGTCGGCGACCGCGCGCACCTCCTTCTCGGTGGGGGCGCCGAGGCCGTAGTACGTGTTCCAGCCCATGTAGGGCGTGGGGGCGAGACCGCTGTCGTAGTAGTCGGGCGCCCCCTGGTCCACCGCGGGGTCAGCCGTGGCCGGGGGGATCGCTGCCGTGGTGAGGACGACGGTGATCGCGGCGGCGAGGGCCAGCTTGGCGGACCGGTGGCGCGGGGGGCTGTGCGTGGGCGACTGGGAAGTCACGTGCCTCTCCCGGGGGTTGGGAAGCGGGAAGACGTGCGCCGGGCGCGTCCCTGCGGGAGGCCGACGTCACGGCGAAGACTGTGGCCCGTGGCCGAAACCCTGTCAATATTAATTACTAATTTAGTAGCAGCGGGGGCGGATGCGGGCCCTGCCCCTCGCCCATGGAGCGGGTCCGAGGAACAGGGCCGTGCGGCGTCGCGTCAGGCCGCGCCGTGGGGAAGGCTGGTGGGAAGGCCGATGGAGCGCCGTTCCTCCACGACGTGGTACCCGGCGCTCGTGTACAGGTTCATGGCCACCTCGTTGCCGCCCCACACGGTGAACATCAGCATCGAGTCACCGGCCGCGAGCGCGACCTGTTCGCCGGCCGCCATCGCGGCCCGCCCGTACCCCTTGCCGCGGTGCCGCTCCTGGACGTGCAGCGAGTAGCCGTACGTCACCCCCGGCAGATGCCCGTGCTTCAGCCAGCCGGTGCCGATCGGCTCGCCCGCCGCTTCGAGCACCAGGACGCTGTTGTCGGGCGTCTCCAGGCCCTGGGGAAGCAGTTCCTCGAAATCCCTGTCGGCCTTGCGTCCGGCCTCCTCCGGGCCCATGGCTCCGGCCCGGAGGATGTCGGCGGCGTACGCGGCCGTCTCCGAGGCACGCCACTCGGGGTATTCGTCCGGGGTCATGGGCCGCGCGATGACGCCGTCGAGCGGTCCGGTCGTCGAGCCGATGCGCCGCGCCCTGAGCTGGCCACGGACGCCGTAACCGGCGAACAGGTCACCGGCGGGCTCGGTGAGCCGTATGCCCAGCCGGCGCGCGCCGCGCTGTGTGCACCATGCCTCGGCCCAGTCCCGGGCGGCCCGCTCATACCCGCGGCCGAGGTGGGGCGTGTCGACGCGGAGGTCGCGGATGCCGCCCGCGAGGACGCCGTTGTCGTCGGTCACGTCCACGGCGATGTGTCCCACCCGGTTCCCGGCGTCCGTGATCTCGGCGACGGTCCACTCGCCGATGCGGGCGCGGATGTCCTCCACCAAGCGCTCGGCCGCGGCCACGCTGAACCCGGCCGCCGTGTAGGGGGCGTGCAGCCGCTGCTCGAAGTCCTTCTGCCAGGCGCTGTGGTCCTCAAGGATGCTGAAGTTCGTCACTTGATCACCCTAGGGGCGCTCCGCGACCGCACTGGTTCCGAGCCGCATGGCCGACTGCGAGCAGGAGCACGCCGAGGTCACCTGAGCGTGATCGTCACCCTCGCGCAGGACTCCCCCGGCCCCGGCGGTCTGACCCACGGCTGTGTCGGCACCATCGGCAATCTGCCGTGGTCCAGGGCGAATCGGGGCAGTGAGACGCCGAAGGCCGCCGATATCGCGTCCAGGGCGCGGGCCTCGTCCGAGCGGTCGGTGGCGGGTCCGGCGGGATCCGGGAACAGCGGGTCCGGGTGGAGAGCGGCCGGGAGCGGGCCCGCCTCGTGGCGCTCGGCGCCCTGGACCGTGAAGGCGTACCGCTGCTCGCCGTCCTCCGCGCAGGCGAAGTGGAACAGATCAGGCCCACACCAGACCGTGAGGGCGCGGGTGCCGTACGACAGTCCGGTGCCGGGATCGGTCAGTCGGGCCGTGTCGAAACGCAACCCGTCGGCCGACTCGAAGGCGAAGCTCCAGCCGTCACGGGTGCCGACCCGGGCCATGGGTCCACGGCGCTCCCGCTGCCAGGACAACTCCAGCTCCCACAGGTCGCTCTCGCCCGCCACCGGCTCCAACGGGCCCGTGCCGAAGCGCTCCGCCAGCTCCTCGGGGCCTATGCCTTCGACGAGGAGGAACCGGTAGGCCTCCCGGCGCCGCGCATACCTGGGGTGCCCGGTCGCCAGCCACCCGAGACCGTCGCGCACGGCCTCCCCCTCGCCGGCAGGCCTGGCGGCCCACTGAGCGCCGGCGGCGGGTACGGGCACCGCCTGGGCCTCAGTGGCGGCGGACACGGTGCTCACCTCCGCCTCGGCGGCAGGCGCGAGTCCTGGCTCCGCCTCAGCCGTCGGCACGGGCCCTCGCTCCCCCTCACCCGTCGACACAGACCCTCGCTCCCCCTCGGCGACCGTGGCCGGGGTCGCTTCGGCGTGGCCGGCCCGGGGTGTGGTCAGCAGCCGGCGGCCCCTCTCCGGGGTGATGACGGGGCCCAGCAGCGGGTCGCCGAGCAGGCCGAACGGGGCCACATGGTCCTCCCGGTACGGCTCCCAGTGCGGGACGGCTGCCGCGAGCACCCGCCAGGCGGCGTCCGTGTCACCCCAGCGCGCCATGTCCCTGGCCTGCTTGACCGCCCGTCCGAAGGGGCCCGGCGCGGTGTACTCGTAGGTGCGCTGCCGGATCTGCTCCAGGACGACCCCGGCCCGCTCCCGGTCCGTCGCGTAGTCGTCGGTCACCGGGCCCAGCACGAAGGTGTCGTCCGTGCGGCGTTCGCGCAGGTGGTCGCGCACCTTCAGGGGCAGCACCTCGTACGCGTAGAGGGGATCGTCCATGCGCGGGTCGACCGGGACCCAGCCGTGGCCGTCGAGCAGTGCCCTGAGCTGTGCCGACAGCAGGCCGGCCCGCGGTCTGCCGAACCGCACCGCTTCGTCGAGGACGGCGAGCGCCTCGTCCAACTCCCCCTTCAGACACGCCAGTCGTGCCTGCTCCACCTTGGCGTCGAGGTCCCGCGTCACCCTGTTCCGGAAGCGGGGATCGGAGCCGCCCAGGCTGTAGAACTGCAGGTACATGTCCTCCATGAACGCGCGGAACGACTCGTACCGGTGGGGGGACTCTCCGCTCCACCCGTGGTACACGTACACCGCCCACTCGCCGTCCGCGCCCACGTCGCCGGGGTCGATCAGCACGTCCGTCATGTCCGACGCGAGCGACAGCTGAAGCGCCCTGCCCCACATGCCGGCCAGGAGGACCTCGTCATCGGCCGGGTCGTCGCCCAGGTACTCCTCGTACATCGGCTGGAGGTCGTACGGATCCCCGTACGGACCGATGTCCTCCGCCCCAGCCAGCAGGTAGACGAAACCGCCCGCGTGGCGCCAGCCGTCCGTGGTCCCGAGGAAGGAGCGCAGCGACGGCGGCAGCGGCACCTGGATCCCGAGTCCCCTGATCCGGTCCTCCAGAGCTGTAGTCCGTGCCGGATCAGCCGGGGCGAATCCCAGCCAGCGCTTCCGCACCACGTCCTCGTCCAGTTCCCGGAACTCTTCCGGCTCCCGGGCGGCCAGCGCTTCCAGCCATTCCTCGCTCCACCGCTTGAGCAGCGGCCCCCACTCGACGTTCCCCATGCACGCCAGCATGGCACCCACCACTGACAATGGATCACGTCAGCCCTGGGGGTGGGCGGAGGGACCGGGCCGGGGAGACTGGGTGTCATGACGGACAGGCACGGCGCCCCCGTGGGCGGCTCCGGCAGCGGACCGCTGCCGACGCGCGCCCTGGCACGGGAGTCCACGCGTGCCCTGCGGCTCGTGGCTGCCGGGCAGTGGCGTCCCACCCCCGCGGACGCCGAGGCGGCGGTGGCCGTCCTGGGCCGTCTCACCGCTCCCCTGCCGGTCCGGCGGGCCGCGGCGGCGCGGACGCGGGCCACGGACCGGGACCGTCGGCTCCAGCGCGTCCTGCGTACCGTCCTGCACCGCCTCGACGCGGGCGCCGTCAGCCCGTCGGCCGCCGCTCTGCTGGCCGCCGTCGCGCGGGCTCTGCTGCCCTGGCACGGCGTCCCGAATCCGCCGGCCGCGGCGGCGGCCCCGGGGTACGGGGCCGGGCCGGGAGCATCGGTCGGCGTGGCGAGCACGCCGACCGGGGCAGGTGAGGCTCTGCTCCCCGGTCTGATCGCGGTGTTCAGTGCCCTGGCCGCGCCGAGCCCGCCGGGAGTCGTCCCGCTCACGCCGCCGGCCGAGCCGTGGCAGGTCCGGTACGAGGGCCGGTTCCGGCGCCACGGCCACCCCGCGCCCGGCGTGTGGACGGCTCGGACAGTCCGCTGCCCGGGATGCGAGGGCACGACCGGACCGTGGACGGTGACCTGCGACTGGGTTCGGATCGCGCTGGGTTGTCCGTGCGGGGTCGTCACCCGTGACCACGGGGCGGCCTTCTCCGAGGTCTGGCTGTTGCTGCCGGACGTGTGACCGGTGCCGTCGAAGGCGTGGGACCGACGACTGCGGGTCCCGGCCCGCACCCGGCCGGTCCGCGCTCACACCTGTCGCCGGCAGGGTGAGCCAACCGACGAACGTGAGGGTCGTGCTCCGCGGTGGCGCCGCGCTCGCCGGCCGAGCGCCGGGCAGCGGCCGGGGGGAGGCGCTTCACGTCAGCGCGTCGGCGGCCCACTTGGCGGGCGTGGCGAGACCTCCCCGGGCGCCGGGCGGGGCCGTGCGCCTCAGCCACTCCCGGTAGGCCGGCGCCTCCCGGGCCACGGCCCAGTAGGCCTCCTCCAACTCCGGGTAGGCCTCCTCCACTTCGGCCTCGGTGCGGGCCGCCAGCATCAGGCGTACCCCTATCGGGTCGCCCTTCAGCGGGCGGATCGCGAGGTCGGGACGGGGATGGGCGGTCGGCTGGCTGACCGTGACGACCTCGCCGGTGGCGGCCAGTGAGTACGCGGTGAGGTAGTCGCCGTGCAGCATCTCGGAGTTCAGGCCGGCGGCACGCAGGACCCGGCTCAGGCCGTCCCACTCGCCGTCGACCGTGGAGTCCACCATCCAGCGGTCGCCGGCCAGGTCGGCGAGGCTCACCTCCGGCTGCGACGCGGCCGGATGGTCCGCGGCGAGCGTGACGAACTGCGGTTCGCGCTCGACGAGCACCCGCAGGCACAGGCCGGGCGGGATGCGCAGCGGGCTGCCCTCGACCTCGTGCACGAACGCCATGTCGAGCCGGCCGGCGGCGACCATGGCCAGCAGGGCGTTGGCGGACACGTTCATCTGGAGCGTCGGGCCGGATCCGGGCCCTCGTGCCCTCAGCAGGCGTAACCAGCCCGGGATGGCCCGGCTCGCGGTGGCGCCGACGCGCAACTGAAAGCCGCCGGCGGCGCGGGCGGCCGCCGCCCGGGTCTCGGTGACGATCGCCGCGAACTCCGCGACCAGTGGCCTGGCCCGGCTCAGCACGGCGAGCCCCAGTGGGGTGGGACGGCAGCCGGTCCGGGTGCGGACGAAGAGCTGAGCACCGAGGGCGCGCTCGATCCGCCGCAGTTGCGTGCTCAACGAGGGCTGCGCCAGACCCAGTTGCCGTGCGGCTTTGTGCAGACTGCCGGTGTCGGCGATGGCGCACAGGACGCGCAGGTGCCTCACCTCCAGCTCCATGGGGGGAGCGTAGGGCGGCGCACCGCACCGCACCAGATGTTCAAGTCCCAACGAACAGGGACGAGTCGGCCCGCGATAGCCCAGGGCTATCCCCGATTGCCATCATCCCGCGTCCCGTTGGCCTGCCCGAGACTCACAGGCAACCGATCGTTCCACCCCACAGGACGAGAAGGAGCCCCCCATGGCGTCGTTCCGCAGCAGCAACGGGTCGAAGCACACCAGAAGACTTCTGACCCTGGCCCTCGGTCTCGGTCTGGCCTCCGCCGCACTGGGCACCGCGAGCCCGGCGAGCGCCCGGAACACCACCGAGGCACCGGCCCACTCCGCCACCGCGGGGTACGTGGGCGCGGCCGACAGCGCCGGCAGCAAGGCGTTCTTCGACGCGGTGCTCAAGTCGGTCGCCGAGCGGCAGGCCGACCAGCCCTCGCTGAAGGTGGTGACCGTCTACTACAACGCCTCCCAGGCCCCGAGCTTCCGCTCCCAGATATCGAGCGCCGCCTCGATCTGGAACAGCTCGGTGTCGAACGTCAAGCTTCAGGCGACCTCCGGCAGCGGCGACTTCACCTACTACGAGGGCAACGACCCGCGCGGGTCCTACGCTTCCACCAACGGTCACGGCCGCGGCTACATCTTCCTGGACTACGCGCAGAACCAGCAGTACGACTCCATCCGCGTCACCGCCCACGAGACCGGCCACGTGCTGGGCCTGCCCGACCACTACAGCGGTCCGTGCAGCGAACTGATGTCGGGCGGCGGCCCCGGCCCGTCCTGCACCAACCGGTACCCGAACGCCACCGAGCGCTCCCGGGTCAACCAGCTGTGGGCCAACGGCCTGGCCAAGGCCCTGGCGAAGGTGAACCGGGCCGGCTGATCCCCCACGTCCCGGCCGTTTCACCCGGTGCGGACCGCGGCTCGACAGTGCCGCGGTCCGTACCGCCGTCGTACGGGCCGGTACCCCGCTCCGACGGTCACCCCTCCCCCGTCACCGTCCGCAGATAAGCACCGAGCCGGGCGATCGCCGACGGGTTGCGGGGGCTCTCCACCAAGTCGGCGTAGTCCAGGGCGACGATCCGCCGGTGCCTGATGGCGGAGACGTCGCGCAGCGGGGCGTAGGAGAGCAGGAACTTCTTCTTCCGCTCCGCGCTCACATCACCGTAGTCGCAGATGACGATGACGTCCGGGTCGCGCTCGACGACGCTCTCCCAGCCGACCGTGGTCCAGGAGTCCGCCACGTCGTGCAGGACGTTGACCCCGCCGGCCTCGGTGATGATCTGCTCGGGGGCGGCGTAGCGGCCGGAGGTGAAGGGTGTGTCCTGGCCGCTGTCGTAGAGGAAGACCGAGGGGCGGTCGGCGCCCTCGGGGGCCTTCGCCCGCACGTCGGCGATCTGTTTCCGGAAGCCGTCGATCAGCGCGTCGGCCCGTTTCTCGACGCCGAACAGCCTGCCCAGGTTGGTGAGGTCGGTGTAGAGGGCGTCCAAGGGCGGCATGATGCCCCGCGAGGTCTTCGTACGGCCGTTGCGGCAGGACTCGGTGAGGACGTACGAGGGGATCCCGAGCTTCCGCAGGGCGTCGGGGGTGAAGCCGCCGTCCTCGCGGAAGCCGTAGTTCCAGCCGGCGACGACGAGGTCGGCGCGGGCGTCGAGGACGTTCTCCTTCGTGAGCTGGTCCTTGGAGAGCCAGGGCACCTTGTCGTACCCGTCCTTCCACGGCACCCGGCTCAGGTCGCCCCTGTCGTCGGGCATGGCGAAGCCGGCCATGCGGTCCTCCAGGCCGAGCGCGAACATCAGCTCGGTGATGCCGACGTCGTTGGTGACGACGCGCTCGGGGACCTTGTCATAGGTCACCTCGCGGCCGCAGTTGGTGAGGGTGACCGCCGGGGATCTCTCGTCCTCGGCGGACTCGACCGTGGCGCCGCAGCCTGTGGCGGTCACGGCGAGACAGAGGGCGGTGGCGAGCAGCTTGCGCATGGGGGTCCTCAGGTGGTGGGCGGAAGCAGGTCGAACAGGAGCTGGACGGCGCCGGTCCCGGGATGCCGTACCGGGTGCGCGCGGATGCCGAACACCTCGGCGAGCAGGGCGGGGCGCAGGACGTCGTGCGGTGGGCCGGCGGCGACGATGCGGCCCTTGTCGATGACGTACAGGACGTCGCAGTGGGCGGCATCGAGGTTGAGGTCGTGCAGCGCGGCCAGCACGGTCAGGCCGCTGTCCCGGACCAGGGCGAGGACGTCCAACTGGTGGGCGATGTCCAGATGGTTGGTGGGTTCGTCGAGGATGAGCACCCGGGGCTGCTGGGCGAGTGCGCGGGCGATGAGGACCCGCTGTTTCTCGCCTCCGGACAGGCCGGGGAACCCCCGGTCGGCGAGGTGGGCGACGCCCGTGCGGTCCATGGCCCGCGCGCAGATCTCCCGGTCGGAAGCGGCCGTGCGGCCGCGGTGCGGCAACCGCCCCATGGCGACCACCTCGGCCACGGTGAAGTCGAACTCGGCCGACGACTCCTGAGGCAGCGCCGCGAGCGCGCGGGCGGCGGCCCGCGGGTCCATGGCGTGCAGGTCGTCGCCGTCCAGCCGCACCGCTCCGGCGGCCGGCCGCAGCGCCCGGTACACGGTGCGCAGCAGGGTCGACTTGCCGCTGCCGTTGGGGCCGACGAGTCCGACGAACGTCCCGCTGTCCGCGGCGAGCCGGACGCGGTCGACCAGCCGGGCTCCGGCGGCCTCGATCGTCACCTGGTCGATGTCGAGTCGCACGCTCAGCGCCCCCCGAACGCGTAACCGCCCCGCCGCATCAGCAGCAGGAACGCGGGCACCCCGACGACCGCGGTGATGACACCGACCGGCAGTTCGGCCGGGGCGAGCAGCAGCCGGGACAGCACGTCCGCCCACACCAGCAGCACCGCTCCCGCGAGCGGGGCCACCGCCAGCACCCGGCGGTGGTCGGCACCGACCAGCATGCGCACGACGTGCGGCACCATCAGCCCGACGAAGCCGATGGCCCCGCTGACCGCGACGACGGTTCCCGTGACGGCGGCGGTCACCAGGAACAACTCCCGCCGCAGCCGGGCTGGTGGGACGCCGAGGGCGGCCGAGGTCTCGTCCCCCATGGCGAGGGCGTTCAGCGCCTCCGCCCGCCACCGCAGCCACACCCATCCGGCGGCCACGGTCACCGCGGCGAGCGGTACCTGCGCCCAGGTGGCGCCGCCGAGGCTGCCCAGCAGCCACATCATCGCCGACCGGGCCGCCTCGCCCCGGGCCGCGCCGAACACCATGACCGCGGTGGCGGCCTCGAAGCCGTACGCCAGCGCGGTGCCCGTCAGGATCAGCCGCAGCGGGGTCAGTCCGTGCGGCGAGCGGGCCACGGCGTACACGAGGGCCATGGCGGCGAGCGCCGAGGCGAACGCCGCCACCGACAGCGCCCACACCCCGAGCCCGGCGAGAGCGCCGAGCAGGATGACGGCGTTGGCGCCCACCGCCGCACCGGAGGAGATGCCGAGGACGAACGGGTCGGCCAGCGCGTTGCGGACCATGGCCTGCACGGCCACGCCGACCGCCGCGAGCCCCGCCCCGACGACGGCGGCGAGCAGGACCCGGGGCAGCCGGATCTCCCAGACGATGGTGTAGGGGGCCGCGTCGCGCGCGTGCAGGGTGCCGCCGGTGAGCCCCGCCCACAGGAGGCGGAGCACGTCGGCCCAGCCGATTCCGGCGGCGCCGAGTCCGACACCGCACATGAGGGAGAGCGCCAGCAGCGCTGCCAGCCCCAGGCCGAGCGGCAGCGCGGGTATCCGGCAGGGGGCCGTTCTTCGACGCACGGTGGGGCCGTCCTTCGCACGGGCCGCCGCGAGACGTCGAACGGGGACGGCCCGTACGGCCGTGCCGGCCGCGCGGCCCCCTCTCGCAGTCCGCGGCGAGCAGTCAAACGGGTCGCTGAACCCTCCGCGGGCGATCGGGCTCGCGCGAGGACCACAGGTCCCCGCGCACACCGTTGCGGGTCAGCGCCGGACTCTCACCGGACTTCCCCCACGGGAGGCAAGGCGAGCCTAACAAACGGCTCACCGGGGGCGCGCGTACCGGCGGTCGGTGGTCAGACGGCCTGGAAGACGAGGACCGCGTTCTGGCCTCCGGAGCCGAACGACGTGCTCAGGACGGCATCCATCCGGCAGGTGCGGGCGGCTTTGGTGACGATGTCGAGGTCGATGCCGGGCTCGGGGGTGTCGAGGTTCGCGGTCGGGTGGATGGTCTGGTGGCGCAGCGTCAGGACGCACACGGCGGCCTCGACGCCCCCGCGGCTCCCAGGGAGTGGCCCAGGATGCTCTTGGTGGCCGTGACGGGCGGCGGTTGACGGAAGACCCGGTGCAGCACGGCGGATTCCATGCGGTCGTTCACCCGCACCGGCCCGGATCGAAGCCACCGCGGCCCTCAGGCACCTGCTCGCCCGGCGGCCCCGGCCGGCCGGTCACCGGGTGGTGCACTGCCCCGCTCGCGTGGCCCGCGGGGTGCGGAGCCTGCGCGTCCGGCTGGACCCGGGTGAGAGCCGGACGTAACCACCGACCGGTGACGTCTGTGACCGTTCTGTGGCACACGGGGGCACAACGAACCGCCCCCGGGACGGGTCGTACTCCACATGACGGCCGGGGAGGGAACCGTCCTCACCGGCACCCAGCGCATCACACCGCACAGGGGGACACCATGACGATCCGGACGCGGGGCATCCGCGGCACTCTGACGGCCCTGGCCACCGGCACCGCCCTCGCCTTCGCGGCGGTCCCGGCGACGGCTGCCGCCGGCACCGCCGGGGCACCCGCCTTCCTCGACCCGGCGGAGCTGCCGCCCCACCCGTCGTCGCCCTGGTACGCCGGCCCGGTCACCGCCGGCCAGCCGGACCCGCTGCCGATCTGCGTCGGCGAGGCGCTGCCGTCGGTCTCCGTGCACCGCTCCTACTGGACGGAACTCGACACCAACGCCCTGCAGGTCACCGTCGTCGAGCGCGACGAACAGCACGCCGCCGACTTCGCCGCCCTGCTGCGCGAGGACCTGGCGGGCTGCGCGAAGAAGCTCGCGTCGCAGTCCCCGGACATCACGGCGGCGAAGAAGTACTACGGCAAGGTCAAGGTGGCGGAGGGCGCCCACGTCTACGGCATCCACACCGCCGCGTCCTGGGGCGCCTCCGACATCGCCCTGTTCTCGGTCGGCCGCGACGGCAGGACCGTGACGGTCGTGAAGTGGTCCCAGATGGGCACGTTCCGCGACGCCCCGGTCAAGGCCTTCAAGACGACCACCCGAACGGCGGTCGACAAGCTCTCCTGAATCCCGTCAGGACGCGGTTCTCCGGTGGGTCGGACGGCCCACCGGAGAACCGCGTCGACGTCACGTGCCTACAGTGGAGAGAAGCCTCCACCCGCCTGGCCGCGCACGCGGTACGCCGTCCGGGGCCTTCGGTGCCGGACGCCACATCACCCGCCCGATGGTGGGTACTCCCGCAGAGGAGGTTCCGATGTTCGAGGCATCCGATATCCGTGAGTGGCGAGGTCACGACGTCGTCGACCCGAAGGGTCACAAGATCGGCGTCCTGGAGTCGGTCTATGTGGACACGTCCACCGACCAGCCCTTCTTCGCCACGGTGACCGTGGGCATGCCCACCCGTCGCCGTCTGGTGTTCGTGCCGCTCCCCGGTGCGACGGTCGGTCCCGGCTACCTGAAGGTCGCCCACAGCAAGGACCAGGTCAAGAAGGCTCCGGCGATCGACCCCGACGGCGAACTGCCCGTCGCCGAGGAGCCGGGTGTCTTCGCCCACTACGAGCTGACCTACACGCCCGGCGCCGGCGGCGAGCGACGCCTGGCCCGCCGCTGACGCTCCGAAGCCCGCCGGGAGACCCGATGAGTGTGTTCCTGTTCCTGATCCTCGTGGCCGTCGTCCTGGGCATCATCGGATTCGTCGTCCACGGCCTGCTCTACCTGCTGGTCATCGGCGCGGTCGTGCTCGTCCTCGACCTCGTCTACGCCGGCGTGCGCTTCCGCCGGGGAAGCAGCAGGCACCGCCTCGTCCGCTGACCGGACGCGACGCCCCCGCCGCCGCGGACGTGGCGCGTTCGGTGCCGCTCGCGCGTGGAGCGAGTGCCCCGCCGTGAGCGACGGTTCCCAGCGACGAACGACGCGGTCGCGCGTTCCCCGCGGATGACGGCAAGCTGGTACAGACATGCCCATAAGGGTCGTACGGCAGGGAGCGGTCGTGGATGGTGCGCAGAGCATGACCGTAGGCGTGCTGGGTTCCTACGGCGGCCGGAACGTGGGCGACGAGGCGATCCTCACCGCCCTGCTGGACAGCGTCCGGGCAGGCCGGCCCGACACTCGCTTCGTGGTGTTCTCCCGAAGTCCCCAGCACACCCGCCGGGTCCACCCGGATGTCGAGGTCGTCGGGTGGGAGGGCGTCTGCCGGGAAGGCATCTCCGCGCATCTGCGCCGGCTGAGCGTCCTGGTGCTCGGTGGCGGCGGGATCCTCTACGACACCGAGGCGCGACGCTATCTGCGAACCGCCCGCACCGCCCAGGAACTCGGCGTGCCCGTCTTCACCTATGCCGTGGGGGCGGGGCCGCTCACCGACGAGTCGGACTGCGCGTGGGTCCGTACGGTGCTCTCCGACGCGGTCGAGGTGACCGTGCGCGACGAGGAGTCGAAGCTCGTACTGGAAGAGGCCGGGCTCGACCGGCCCGTCCTGGTCACCGCCGATCCGGCGCTGCTGCTGGAACCCGGCGGCCGCGGCGCGGCGCTGCTGCGGGCCGAGGCCGTACCGCGCGGCGTGCGCCTGGTGGGCATGAGCGTGCGGGAACCCGGGCGAGCGGCGGAGCACCTGGACGAGGAGGGGTACCACCAGCTCCTCGCCAGTGTCGGTGACTTCCTCGTCCACCGGCTGGACGCGCATGTCGTCTTCGTCTCCATGGAACGCGGCGACATCCGGCACGCGCACGCGGTGGCGTCACGGATGGCGGAGGCGGACCGCTGCACCGTGCTGCACGGCGATCACGGGCCGCAGGAGGTCCTCGACATCGTCAAGCAGCTCGATCTGGCCGTCGGCATGCGGCTGCACTTTCTCATCTTCGCCGCGCTGGCCGGGATCCCCCTGTTGCCCCTGCCCTACGCGGGCAAGGTCTTCGACTTCGCCCAGCAGGTCGGCGCGCCGGCCCTGCGCGGTGTGGTCCGGGAGACGTCGGGGCTGCTGCTGGCGGAGGTGGACCGCCTGTGGGACGAGCGGCGCGCCCGGGTGGCGGACACGGCCGTGCGTACGGCGGCGATGCGGCTGCGGGCGGCCCAGACGGCCGAGCGGCTCCTCGCCTATCTGGACAGTGTCGCCGCGCACGACGTCGTACGCCGCGGCATGCCCGTGACGGCCTCCGCCGCGGGCTGAGGCAGACGGCCACCGGTTCTCCGAGGGGAGTGAGACGTGTCCTACCTGATGCCGCCGCGCGTTCCCCGCACGGTGGAGCTTCCGCCGCGCAAGGCTCTGCACGCGGGGTCGACGCAGGTACTGGTGATCGGCGGCGGCCCGGCCGGCATCGGCGCGGCCCTCGGTGCCGCCAACGCGGGCGCCGAGGTGGTCCTCGTGGAGCGCTACGGGTTCCTCGGCGGCAACGCCACGGCGGCGCTGGTGATGCCCCTGATGAGTTTCCACAACGAGGTCAAGCAGGCCGTGGCCGGCGACACCACCCGCCTGCTGCCGCCCGATCACGGCGAGGGCGAGCCGGTCGTCGGCGGGGTGCTGTGGGTGCTGCTCGACCACCTGGTGCGCGCGGGAGCGGCGATCCGGCCCTCACTGGAGACCGGCTACACCGTGCCCTTCGATCCGGAGCTGTTCAAGCTGGTGGTGTACGAGCTGCTGGAGATGCACGAGGTCCGTACGCTCCTGCACGCCTTCGCCTCCGACGTCCTCAGCCTGCCGGACCGGGCGCGTGCGGTGTTCGAGACGAAGTCCGGGCCCCTCGTCATGGACGCCGACGTCATCGTCGACTGCACCGGGGACGGGGACATCGCCGCGGCGGCGGGGGCCGCGTACGAGATCGGCCGGCCGGAGGACGGCTGGACGCAGCCCATGTCGCTGATGTTCCGCATGGTCCGCTTCGACCACGACGACTTCACGGCCTACACCCGCGCCCACCCGGACCAGTGGCGGGGCGTGCACGGGCTGTGGGACCTGGTCCGCGCCGCCACGGACGCCGGGGAGCTGGACCTGCCCCGCGAGGACGTGCTCTTCTTCGCCACCCCCAACGCCGGTGAGGTGGCGGTGAACTCGACCCGCATCACCGAAGTCCTCGGCACCAGCGTGTGGGACCTGACCCGGGCGGAGTTCACGGCGCACCGGCAGATGGCGCAGATCGCCCGCTTCCTGCGCGAGCGGGTGCCGGGCTTCGCGGACTCCTACGTCGTGCAGAGCGGCGTCCACGTCGGCGTGCGGGAGACGCGCCGGATCGTGGGCGAGTACCAGCTCACGGGCGACGACGTGCTCACGGCCCGCACCTTCCAGGACGCGATCGCGCGCGGTGCCTACCCGGTGGACATCCACAACCCGAGCGGCCGCGGCACCACGCTGAGACGGCTGCCGCGCGGGGAGTCGTACGACATCCCGCTGCGCTGCCTCTTCCCCCGGGGGGTGGACCGGGTTCTGGTCGCGGGCCGCTGCATCTCCGGGGACCACGTGGCCCACTCCTCCTACCGCGTCATGCCGATCTCCATGGCCACCGGACAGGCGGCGGGCGTGTGCGCGGCCCTGGCGGCGACCCAGGGCCGGCAGCCGCGGGACGTCTCGGTGAGCGCGGTCCAGCGGGAGCTGCGCGCCCAGGGCGCCAGTCTGCGCTGAGCCGCCCGCCGTTCACCCGGACGGCTCAATCTCGGCGCCGGATCGGGGCCCGGGCGCATAACCGGGCGACCGCCGGTGAGACATCGGGCATGGAGGAACTCGCACCGGGCGGCCGGCTACCGGCTCCGCGCCGCCCGACCGGATCCGACGTCGTGTTCACGGCGGACTTCGCTTCGGAGACACAGTGGGTCGCGGGTCGCTCGTGGGCCTATCCGGACGGCGGCCCGGTCAATCCGGACGACGACAAACTGGACTACCTGGTGCCCGACGCCGACCACAGCCGCTCCGGGGTCTTCCGGGCCACCCGCCGGCCGGACGGCAGATGGAACACCGGACTGCTGACCACCGAGGGCAGCGAGGAGGGGTTCACGGTCCGGCCGGGTGACGTGCTGGAGGCCCGCGTACGGCTGCCCCTGGAGATCGGCGCCTGGCCGGCCATCTGGACCTGGCGGGACGGCGACCAGGAGATCGACGTCTTCGAGTACCACCCGGACCACCCGGACCTGCTGGAACTCACCAACCACGTGCGCGGCGCCGACCGCTATGTGCACGACGACGCCGTCCGCCCCGGCGCCTGGGTGGACCTGCGCACCGACTTCGGGCGCCGTTCGGTGGTCTGGTGGCTGAACGGCGCGCGGGTGTTCTCGGACGGGCGGGGCGTGGGCCGCGCCTGGCACGCCTATCTGATCGTCAATCTCTCGGTGAGCGCCGGGCGTTACCATCCGCCGCCCGAGGCCGACACCACCGAGATGAGCTTCGAGGTGAGCAGTCTCGTCGTACGGCGTCCGGGTGCGGACGGCAGGGACGAGGGGGACGTCGGTGGTGAGCACAGCGGGGCCGCCGCCGTGGGCGGCCCCGCCGGGTGAGACCCTGCCGTCCGGCCCGGTGAGCCCTACCGGCCGGAACCGGTCTCCTCGTCTCCCTGTCGGCGCTCCCCCGGCCGCTCCTCGCCGCCCACGCCCCGCAGGGGTTCGCCGGCGGCTGTGCCCTCCTCGGGCTGGTAGCCCTCCTTGGCACTGGCCGTACCCGGAATCGTCCGGTCGCGGGCCTGGCTCTCGCTGCCCGAGTGCGCTCCGGGCTCCTCCTCGTCGCGGGCCCGGGCGAACCGGTCGGCGGGCTCGTCGGTGTGTCCCGTCATGGCCGTCCTCCGATCCATTCGTGACACGCCCGGGTTCCCCCGCCGCGCTCCTTCACGCCCGGCGAGCTCCCCGGGAGCCTGAGCGACCGCGTCGGCGTGGCCGCAGGGGCCTTGCCCGTCCCGGGTGGTGCCCTCTTCGGAGTCCCGGGCCGCGTCAACCGGGAACGGCGAGGGGCGCTTGCGCCCTCGGGCGTCATGCGGGACTGTTGCCATAAGACATCTGTTTTCCGTCGCAGAGAGGTGGTGGGGCGCGTCCCGGACGCGCCCCCGCGTGTGTACGGTTCCAGCGGCTCCCCCGTCGATCCCCGCTGCGTCGCGGCCGGCCCCGGTGCGGCCTGGGCGCATGCCCCGTACCCGGTGCTCGTCGCCGACCGGGACGGCGGCCTGGTCGAACTCAACGGCGCGGCCCGGCTGTTGTGGTGCGACGCCGTCCGCGGGGACAAGCTCCGCGACACCGTGCCGTCCTGGCTCGCGGAGGCCCACGGACGGTTCACGGACGGGACGCCCGGTGCCGCGGGCCGGTCGGCCGGCGCCGTCGCGGACCGGTTCTTCGAGGCGCACCCGACCCCGACGGACGAGGGCGACGTGGTGTGGTGGCTCGTCGACGACACCGACCGCCGGCTGGCGGAGGCCGCGCTGGCCGGGACACGCCGACGCGCCGCCCTCCTGGCCGATGTCTCCAGCCAGTTGTTGTCGACGCTGAACGTGACGTGGTGCATGGAGGCCACGGCCCGCATGGCCACCGATCACCTCGCCGAGGCGGCCGTGCTCGTCGCCCCGCCGCTGGGCCGCCGGCACCCGCTCACGTACGCCTTCCGTGGCGGGCCGGTGACCCGGGTCACCGCGTCGGTCGATGTGTGCGACGTCCCCGGCCTGGCCGAGGCCCTGCAAGGGTTCCCGCCGGTACCGGCGCGCTGGATCGACCCGGCCCGCCTGCCCGGCTGGTCGCGTCCGGCGGGCTTCCGCGAACCGGTGGGCTCTGTCATCGTCGCCCCGCTGCCCGGGCACGGTGTGTCCGCCGGCGCGCTGGTCCTCCTTCGCTCCAGCGGTGAACAGGCCTTCAGCGACGACGACGAACTCTTCGCCCGGCTCTTCGCGGCCCGGGCCGGGGCCGCGCTGTCGGCCGCCCGTCTGTACACGGAGCAATCCTCGATCACCGCCACGCTGATGCGGGAACTGCTGCCACCGCGGCTGGAGAGCGTGCACGGGGTGGAGTACGCGGGCGCCTACCGCCCGGCGCGGGACAACGAACACATCGGGGGCGACTTCTACGACGTCCATCCCGGCGCGGACCCCGCCGAGGAGAGTCTGGTGGCGCTCGGCGACGTGGCGGGCAAGGGCCTGGACGCGGCGGTGCTGACCGGCAAGATCCGCAACACGCTGCACGCGCTGCTGCCGCTGGCCACCGACCACGCACGCCTGCTGACCCTGCTCAACAGGGCGTTGCTGTCCTCCCCCCACACCCGGTTCGCCACCCTGGTCCTGGCCTCCGTCCGCCGGCGCGGCAGCGAGGTGGAGCTGCGGCTCACCAGCGCGGGACACCTCCCCCCGCTGATCGTCCGTGCCGACGGCACCGTCGAGGAGGCCGCCACGCGCGGATCACTCATCGGCGCCCTCCCGAAGGTCACCGCCGCCACCGCCCGGGCGACCCTGCGCCCCGGCGAGACCTGTCTGCTCTACACCGACGGCGTCACCGAGGCCCGGGGCGGTCCGCTGGGGGACGAACTGTTCGGCGAGCACCGGCTCAAGCTGGCCCTCGCGCAGTGCGCGGGGCTGCCGGCCGAGGCTGTGGTCGAGCGGATCCAGATACTGACCGCCCAGTGGCTCGGTCCGGGCAGCCACGACGACATCGCCACCGTGGCCATCGGCGCGCCACGCGCGGTGGACCGGACGACGGCGGAAGGTCAGGGCCGCCCCCGCTCCACGGCCCGCGGGAGGAACCCGTGACCGCTCCCCCGGCGACGACGTGCGCCTCGTGGACGCGTTGTGGCAGGCCGTGGTCCACGGCGACGAGTACACGGCGGTCGACGTCGTCCGCCGTGCCCGGGCCGACGGGGTCGACGAGGAGACGCTGCTGCAGGACGTGATCGCCGCGGTTCAGGAGAGGGTGGGCGCGGAGTGGGCTGCCGACCGCCTCACCGTGGCGCAGGAGCACGCCGCGACCGCGCTCAACGAACGGGTGATCAGCGGCCTCGCCCACTACGGGCACCGTAGGACCGGTTCGGGCGAAACGCCCCGGGGACGCGTCACGGTCGGCTGTGCCGACGGCGAGTGGCATGCCCTGCCGACGCGTCTGGTCGCCGAGGTGCTGCGCCTGCGGGGCTGGCGCGTGGACTACCTCGGCGCCCACACGCCGACCCGGCATCTCGTGTCGCACCTGCACAACACCGGGTCCGAGGCCGTGCTGCTGTCCGCCACCCTGCCCACGCGCCTGCCCGCGGCGCACGCCGCCGTCACCGCCTGCCGGGCCATGGGCGTCCCCGTCATGGCGGGTGGCCGGGCCTTCGGACCGGACGGGCGCCACGCCCACGCACTGGGCGCCGACGCGTGGGCGCCCGACGCCCGCGCCGCGGCGGCCGTACTCGACGAGGGCCTGCCCGCGCCGGACCCGGCGGCGGTCCGGCAGGTCGTGGACGATCTGCCCCATCTGACCGACCAGAAGTACACGTTCGTCACCCGGTCCCGCGTCCCTCTCGTCAGGCAGACCCTGACAGGCCTGGAGGACCGGTTCCCGCCCCTGCGCGCCTACGGTGACGAGCAGCGCGAGCGGACCGCGGAGGACCTCTCCCACATCGTGGACTTCCTGGCCACCGCCCTGTACGTCGACGGCCCGGCGCTGTTCACCACGTTCCTGGACCGGACCGCCCGCGTCCTCGAGGCGCGGGGCGTGCCGGCCCGCTCCGTGGTCGCCGCACTCGGCGTTCTGAGCCACCAACTGCGCGACTTCCCCGCTCGCTGCGCCTGCTCCGGTGTGGCACCGCCGCCCTGACCGGGCGTTCTCTTTCCCCGACGAATACTTGTCGATAGGCAACTTATGATCGGGGCTGGGTAGGAGAATCACGCAAGGCCCGGCGGCACCGAGTCGCGCGGGCCACCGACCGACGGTGCACGGGGACGACGCGATGCAGTGGGAACGCAGGGCTACCGTGAGGCTGACCTGCCATGACCGAGTCTTCGAGATCACGGTGCGCGGCGAGATCGATTACGAGGAGAGCGATCTGCTGCAGGCCGCCTGGGCCGAGGCCGACGACTCGGCGCGGCCCGTGACCCTGGTGGACCTCTCCCAGGTCACCTTCGCCGACAGCGGACTGCTGAACGCCCTCCTCGACGCCTGGCGCCGCCACCAGGACACGAGCCGGACCCTGGTCCTGCTGGGCCCCCTCCACCCGACGGTCGAGCGGCTGTTCTACCTCACCGGCACCCGGGATCACTTCACCTTCACCGATTCCCGCGCCAGGGCCCTGCGCGCGGACGAGGCCACGTGAGGCTAGCGGGGGGAGCGGCCGGAGAGGGTGTCGTCCGGGTCGTCGGCCAGGGCGATACGGGCGGTGACGCGCTTGCCGACGGGCTCCCTCTGCACCTCGAAGCCCTGGACGACCGCCATCACGATCTCCAGTCCGTGCTGCCCGACGCGGCCCGGATCGGCCGGCCGTGCCATCGGCAGCGCCGGATCGCCGTCCCACACGACGACCTCGACGAGACCGCCGACGAGGCGTAGTTCCAGCAGCACCGGACCCGGCGCGTACTTGCGGGCGTTGGTGACGAGCTCGCTGACCACCAGCCGGGTCAGATCCATCGCCCGCGCCGACACCGGCAGCCCGTACTCGCGCTGCACCCGGGCCAGGAAGTCGGCCGCGTGCCGACGTGCCTCGGCGATGCAGGCGCCACCACCGTCCAGCGGGACGATCTCGTTCATCGGTTCGGGACCGGTCACACCGTCACCACCGGGCCCCGACGTGACCGGGTCCATGCGCGTTCCCCCGTTCATGGGCCCACGTCTACCCGCCGAAGGTCCAGACATGCCCCGTGCCGCCCAACGATATCCGGTGGCGTCGGCGCCGGGTTCGGCCGGTGCGGTGGGGCGCCACGGCTCCGGCGCGTTTTCGCCGGGCAGCGCATGGCATGTGAGCCGTTCGCGCCGAGGTTCGGACACGCTCGGCGGCGTTCGGGGTAACCGTGGACGGGAGAGAAACCGGAAGCGGCAGTTGTCGTTTGACAACTATAGCCATGAGGCAACAAAGTAACCGTGTCGGACGGGCATGGGGAAGGATCTGTGATGTTCCGGTGGACGCGGGCCGCTGCCTGTCCCAGCCGCCGTCGCCCCATGGCGCCGAACGGCCGGGCACCGCGCCCGGCGCATCAGGCGGTCCGGCTGCCGGACCCCTCGGCGTCTTCGTGTATCTGCGTGGCCGCAGCGGCGCAGAAAGCCTCCAGCCCTTCGAGCAGGGCGGCCCGTTTGACTGCGGGCATCAGCGTCAGGACTTCCTGTAGTTCCCTCTCCCTGCGGGCCCGCAGGTCGTCGAGGAAGGCACGCCCCCGGCTGCTCAGGTGCAGCCGCACCTCCCGCCGGTCGGCGGCGCTGACCACGCGGTCGACGAAACCGGCGGCCTGCAACCGGTCGCACAGCCGACTGGTGGACGGCGGGGTGGAGGCCAGGGAGTCGGCGAGGGTGCGCAGGTTGATGCCCTCGTGGTGCTCGAGGATGAGCAGCACGCGCAACTGGGACGCGGAGGCGGGCGCGGTGGAGGCCCGGCCCCAGAGCACTTCCAGTAGCTCACCGGCCGTGGAGGTCACACGGGCGACCTCGTCGGGCTGTGGCAGGTGTCGGAAGGCGGTCACTGTCACACTCTCGCAGGCTTCGGGACGGTTGGCAGCCTACTAGGGACGCAGGCCGACGACAGATGCCCCGCACGACCGACGCGGACGAATCGGGTGCCGCGTGCGACCGAGGTCCGACCAAGGATTGGTGTTCTTCCCATCGTGAACAGATTTGTGGCCGCTGAACGCGCCCTGCGGACGGCGGCACCGCACGAGTTGCTCGACGCCGTGCACCGTGTGCTCGCCGAGGAGTACGCGGCCCGGTCCGTCGAGTTGTTCATGGCGGACTACGGGATGACGGTGCTGCAGCCGGTTCCCGTGCCGCCGCACTCGACCGAACCGCTCGCGGTCCACGCCAGTGCGGCCGGCCGCGCGTTCGGCGCCCAGGAGCCGTTCGTCGAGCCGGAGCGGGAGGGGCTGCTGCGCGTGCATCTGCCGGTGACCGTGCGCGGCGACCGGCTCGGCGTGTTGTCGGTGACGCTGGCGGAGGGCGGACTCACCTCTGAGGGGCTCGCGGAGCTGGCCGAGATCGCGGAAGTACTCGCCCATGAGGTGGTCGTCGCCGGGCGCGACACCGACCTGTATCTGCGGGCTCGCCGCAAGGACCGGCTGACCCTGGCCGCCGAGATGCAGTGGCAGCTGCTGCCGGGCTGTTCGTGCGCCCGCCCCGAGTACGAGCTGGGCGCCCAGCTGGAGCCCGCGTACACGATCTTCGGTGACAACTTCGACTGGTCCGCGACCGCCGACCACCTCATGCTGTACGTCACCAACGGGATGGGCGAAGGCATAGAGGCCTCCCTGCTCACGAACCTGGCCATCAACGCCCTGCGCAACGCCCGGCGGGCCGGTCTCTCCCTCGCGGACCAGGCGGCTCTGGCCGATCAGGCGGTCTACGCCCACTACCGTGGTCGCTGCTACCTGTCGGTGCTGATGTTCGACTTCGAGCTCGCCACCGGACGCGTGACGGTGGTGGACGCCGGGTCCCCGCAGATGCTGCGCCTGCGGGGCAGGACCGTGGAGCGCGTCGCCTTCGACGCCCAGCTGCCGCTCGGCATGTTCGAGGAGACCGACTACGTGGCCCAGGAGTTCCAGGTGCGGCCGGGCGACCGCCTGGTCTTCGTCAGCGACGGTGTCTACGCCGTCGCCGACCCCCAGGGCGAGGCATACGGGGACGCCGCGCTGGCACGGGCGATCCAGTCGACCCGCCTGCTGCCCGCCGCCGACGTGCCGCGCGCCGTCCTGCGGGAACTGTCCGGCCACCGCGGCCGGCCCGCCCCGGACGACGACGCCCTGGTGGTGTGCCTGGACTGGCACGGACGCTGACGCGCGGGGGCCCGGGCCGCGAGCGACGACGCCGTCGGCGGGCCCCGGGCCGGTCACTCCGCCTCGCCGCCCGGCACCGGCGCTGCCCCGTCCAGCACCGCCCGCAGGGCCCGCAGGCCCTGCCTCAGCGCCGCCCGGTCATCCGGCTCCATGCGTCCGAGCGCGGTAGCCAGTGCCAGCGCCCGGCGTCGCGCCACGTCTCCGAGGACGCGCCGCGCTTGCGCCGTGAGCTCCAGCCGCACCTCGCGCCGGTCGCGTGGACGCGGCGAGCGCTCCAGCAGACCGGCCGCCTCCAGCCGGTCGCACAGCCGACTGGCCGTGGGGAGCCCGATGTCCAGCCGCTCCGCGAGGGCGGTGAGGTTCAGACCCGGCGCCGTCTCCAGCGCCCGGAGCGCCCGTAACTGATGGGGCGACAGGTGTAACTCACCGTCCTGGGCCGCCGACGACCACAGGGCCGCCAGAAGCTCCACGGCGTCGCCCATCCCCAGGGCGGCCGCCACCACGCCGTCACCCACGTTCACCTGGTCCTCCCCGGCGCCGCCGAGCCGCGTCACGAGAGGGCCGCCTTCCTCGTGTCCGCGCCGTGCCGATGCCTCCTCACCTCGCGTGAGTACCCGATGAACCCGGCCGCAACCGGCACACGCGGCAGGAGCCGTCACGCCTGGCCGAGGGCCGGACGGAGGTCGGGGACGGCAAGTCTGGAACGGGAGGTCAGGGACGGGACGTCAGGGACGCGGCTCGGGCGGGAGCTCCACGGGGTAGGGCTCGCGGAAGTCCGCCGACCTGCTCACCTTCTCCCAGGCGGTCGCCTCCGCGACCTGGCGGCGGGAGTAGTCCAGCGCCATGGTCACGGCGTTCACGCCGAGGGGGAGGTGGCTGGGGATCTGCTCGCGCCCCACGGTCCGCACGATGATCTCGGCCGCGCGGCGGGGGTCCCCGGCCGCGCCGTCCGTGCTCTGCCGCACCCGCCGGTTCATCTCGCCCACGGTCGCGTCGTAGGCCTCGGGGATGTCGTGGACCGTCATGGAGGAGCCGGCCCAGTCGGTGGCGAAGCCGCTCGGCTCGACCACCATGACCCGCACGCCGAACGGTGCGGTCTCCCTGGCCAGCACGCGGCTGAAGCCGTCGACCGCGAACTTGGCCGCCTGGTAGGAGGCGATGCCCGGCGAGCCGCCGACCCGGCCCCCGATCGAGGAGAACTGCACGACGGTGCCCGCCCCCTGCCGGCGCAGGGTGGGGAGCGCGGCCTTCGTGACGTTGTAGACGCCCCAGAAGTTCGTCTCGAACTGGGCGCGGAAGTCGTCGTCGTCCGCCGTCTCGATGGGCGACACGTTCGCGTAGCCCGCGTTGTTGACGAGCACGTCGATGCGTCCGAAGCGTTCGACCGCCGCGTCGACGGCCGCGCGGGCCGCGTCGGGGCTGGTGACGTCCAGGGCGACGGGGAGGACGCGGTCGCCGTACTCGCCGAACGCCTCCGCGAGCGCCTCGGGGCGGCGGGCGGTGGCCACGACGTGATGGCCGGCCTCCAGGGCGGCGGCGACCAGGGCGTGGCCGAAACCGCGCGACGAACCGGTGATGAACCAGACCTGCGGGTGCTGTTGAGTCATGCCTTTAATACAACACCGTTCTCTTAATTAAGGCAACCCCGTTTCACTATCTGCTCCTATGATGTCCTCCATGAGTGAGCTTGCCTTTCAGCGTGCGCGCAGCGCCGAGGCCAAACAGGCCAGGGAACGGGCCATCCTGGACGCGGCCCGCGCGCTCGGTCGCCGGAGTGGTGTGAGGGACGTCACCCTCACCGACATCGCGGCGGCCGTGGGCATGCACAAGTCGGCGTTGCTGCGCTACTTCGAGACGAGGGAGCAGATCTTCCTCGAGCTGACCGCGGAGGAGTGGCGGCAGTGGTCCGCCGAGTTGTGCGGCGACCTCGCGGGCCGGCCGCACGCCACGCCCGCCGAGATCGCCGAGGTCATCGCCCGCACCCTCGCGGCCCGCCCCATGTTCTGCGACCTGCTCGCCCAGGCGCCCCTGAACCTGGAACGGAACGTGTCGGCCGAGTCGGTGCGGTCCTTCAAGCTGGTGACGCTCGGGGAGGTCGAGCGGATCGGCGGTGAGCTGCACCGGCTGCTCGGGCTGACCGAGCAGCAGGCCGTCGACACGATCGCCACGGCGACCAGCCTCGCGGGAGCGCTGTGGCAGATGGCCAGCCCGGGGCCGCGCCTGCGGGAGCTGTACGCGACGGACCCCCGGCTGGGCCATGCCGTCGTCGAGGTGGAACCCCGCCTGAACCGCGTCCTCACCTCCTACCTCACCGGGCTTGGCCTGCAATCCTCGGCCACCTGACCGCGCCCCTCGGGCCCGGTCGAGGGGTCCCGGCGAGACGCGCCAGGGCCGGCGGCAGCGGTGTCGGCGGTACGGATCACCGCACCCAGGTCGGCGGCAGGAGTCACCGCGCGTCCCCGTACCGCGAACCCCGATCAGGTACCGCCTCCGCCAGCCGTTCCAAGAGCGCGCCGGCGGTCGTGACATCGTCGGTGAGGGGGCGGTCGGTGTCGTCCGCGTCGAGGCTCTCCGTGGCGAGCGCGAAGACGCGGCCGACCGGCAGCCGCGCGGGGGGACGCAGGCCGCGCTGCCGCAACGCGCGTACGGCCGCGACGAGTTCACAGGCGACGACGAGCCGGTACGCGCCACACGCTCGCAGCGCCTGGCGCGCGGCGAGCGAGGCGAAACTCGCCTGTTCCTCGACGCCACGGGAGAGCACGGCGTGCCCGAGCGAGGCGGGCGCGCAGAACGACCGCAGGTCACCGAGCGCCGCTCCGGCCGCGTACTCGAGGATCATCACGCCGGAGGAGGCGGGCTCGCCGTCGGCGAGGAAGGGCCTCAGCCCGGTGCAGGCCGGCTCGTTGAGCGCGGCGAGCCGTGAGGTGGACAGCCGGGCCACCTGCATCAGGGCCAGCCGGAAGTGGTCGAGCGCGATGGCGAGTTGGGCCTGGTAGAAGCCGCCGTGATGGTAGGCGGCCATGTCGTCGGGGGCGATCAGGGGGTTCTCGGCGGCGGCGTTGATCTCGACGGTGAGGACGTCCTCCAGCGCGTCCGTCGCCTCGAGCGCGGGTCCGTGGATCTGTGGCAGGCACCGGAAGCCGTAGGGGTCCTGGATCCGGCCGGCGGGCGGGGCGGGCCGGTCCGCCGCCCCGATCAACTCCCGCATGACCTGGGCGACCCGTACGCTGCCGCGGTGCGGGCGCGCGGCGTGGACCGGGGCGGCGTAGGCCTCGTGGGAGCCGTCGACGGCGAGCAGGGAGAGGGCCGCGACGGCCTGGGTGGCGGCGAGGAGTCCGCGCAGTTCGGCGAGGGCGAGGGCGGACTGACCGAGGGTCAGGGCGTTGCTGCTGATGAGGGCGAGGGCGTCGTTGTTGTCCAGCGCGAGCGGGGCGGGGCCGGGCCGCTCGTGCCACGGCCGCTCCCCGGCCAGGGTGAGACCGACCTGCGCGAGGGCGGCGATGTCTCCCGTGCCGACGGAGCCGAACTCGTTGACGGCCGGACGGGCGCCGGTCGACAGCGCTTCGCACAGGGCGGTGACGACGCCCGGACGCAGCCCCGCCCCGCCCGCCAGGAGTTGGTTGGCCCGCACCGCCAGCATGGCGCGGACCTGACGGGCGGGAAGTTCCTCGCCGATGGCGCCGGCGTGGCTGCGCAGCAGCCGCAGCCCGTGTTCCGCGGCGGCGCCGGTGGGCACCGTCTGGTTCCGGTTGGCGCCGACTCCGGTGGAGCGTCCGTAGACGCGGCCCTGCGCGGCGATCCGCCGCGCGGCCTCCCACGAGGCCGTCACGCGCTCCATCGCCCGGGCGTCCGGGAGCGGGCGCACCAGGCCGTCCGCGAGTTTCCCGACCTCGTCGACGCCGAGCGTGGAGCCGTCGAGGACGAGGGCGTCGGGCTTGGCAGGCGCGGACGGTGCTTCGGCTTCCGCCACACCATCCACTATCCGAGTCGACATAGAGCGCAAACCCTCCCTGAATCGGACAGTTCTTCTTGCCTGTTGGTCATTCACCGCGAGCGATTCCCGCCAGACCATTGACAACTTATTCAGGCACCGAGAACTCTGCATGACACTATGCAGCCCAGGCAAGGGGCCATCACATGATCCAATTCAGGTCGGTCCACAAGCGTTTCCCGAACGGCTCCACCGCCGTGCACGATCTCAGCCTGGAGATCCCGGACGGTGGCGTCACCGTGCTCGTCGGGTCTTCCGGTTGCGGCAAGACGACGACGCTTCGCATGATCAACCGGATGATCGAGCCGACCTCCGGGAGGATCCTCGTCGGCGGCCGTGACGTCCGCGACCAGGACGCCGCCGAGTTGCGGCGCTCCATCGGTTACGTCATCCAGCAGGGCGGCCTCTTCCCGCACCGCACCATCCTCGACAACATCGCCACGGTGCCGCTGCTGCTCGGCTGGGGCCGCCGCAAGGCACGTGCCCGTGCGGCCGAGCTGCTGGAGACGGTCGGCCTGGCCGCCGAGACCGGGAAGCGCTACCCGCACCAGCTCTCCGGCGGACAGCAGCAGCGCGTCGGCGTCGCCCGCGCGCTCGCCGCCGATCCGCCGGTCCTGCTCATGGACGAGCCGTTCGGCGCGGTCGACCCTGTCGTGCGGACCCAGCTTCAGGACGAACTTCTACGACTGCAACGGGAATTGAGCAAGACCATCGTCTTCGTCACCCATGACATCGACGAGGCGGTCCGGCTCGGTGACCGCATCGCCGTGTTCCGTTCCGGCGGCCACCTGGTGCAGTGCGCCCCGCCCGGCGAACTCCTCGCCCGCCCGGCCGACGAGTTCGTCGCGAGCTTCCTCGGATCCGAGCGCGGCCTGAAGCTGTTGTCGCTGGAGACCCTCGCCGACGTGGCGCAGAGTCCGGTTCCCGAAGGTGGCCCGTGGGAACTCGTGCCGGACGAGGCCGGCCGGCCCGTCGTGTGGCGCAACGGTGAGGAGCGGGTGCCGGTACGGCCGCTGCGCGACACCGACTCCCTGCTGGCCGCCCTCGACGAGTCCGTCGCCTCCCCCAACGGCCTCGTCGTACGGGTGGGCGCGGACGGCGCGGTGACCGGGGTGACCTCGCACGACGACATCCACCGCCATGCCAGCCGCACCCACTCCGCGGCGAGGGTGGCGGCATGACGATCGACCGTGCGTGGATCGCCGACCACGCGAGCGACCTGGCCGCGCTCTCCCTCTCCCATCTCCAGGCCGCCCTCTCCGCCGTCTTCTTCGGCCTGGTGATCTCCCTCCCCCTGGCCGTGCTGGCCCACCGGGTGCGCGCCCTGCGCGGTGTCCTGCTGGGCATGTCCAACGTCCTGTTCACGATCCCGTCCATCGCGGTCTTCGTGCTGCTGCTCCCGGTCTCCGGCCTGACCCGTACGACCACGGTGGTGGGCCTGACGATCTACACGCTGGTGGTCCTGCTGCGGAACACGGTCGAGGGCCTGGACGCCGTACCGGCCCGGGTGAAGGAGGCCGCGCGGGCCATGGGCACCCGTCCGCTGCGGACGCTGCTCACCGTCGAACTCCCGCTGGCCCTCCCGGTCGTCCTCGCCGGCGTGCGGATCGCGACCGTCATGTCGATCTCGCTGGTCTCCGTGGCCACGTACATCGGCGACGGCGGCCTCGGCCAGCTCTTCACCGACGGGTTCCAGCGCAACTTCCCGACCCCGGTCGTCGTCGGCGTGGCCCTGACCCTGCTGCTGGCCGTCGTGGCGGACGCGCTGCTCGTGGCCCTCCAGTACCTGCTGACCCCGTGGACGAGGCGGCGAGCCTGATGTACGAACTCCTGCAGAACCTCGTGAAGTGGCTGTTCAGCGGCGCCCAGTGGGCGGGGCCGGACGGCATCGCGCACCGTCTCGCCGAGCACGTCCAGTACTCGCTCGTCGCCACGCTGGTCGCCGCCGCCATCGGCCTCCCGCTCGGCCTGCTCATCGGGCACACCGGCAAGGGCGCGTTCCTCGCTGTCAACCTCGCGTCCTTCGGCCGCGCGCTGCCCACCGTCGGCCTGGTCGTGCTGGTCTTCCTGGCCAGTGGGCTGTCCATGTGGCCGGTGTACGTCGCGCTCGTCGCGCTGGCCGTGCCGGCGATCGTCACGAACACCTACGCCGGCATGGCCGCCGTCGACCCGGACGTCCGGGACGCGGCGCGCGGCCAGGGCATGCGCGGCCACCAGGTGCTCCTCCAGGTCGAGATTCCGCTGGCCGCCCCGCTGATCATGACCGGGCTGCGGCTGGCGCTGATCCAGGTCGTCGCGACGGCCACCATCGCCGCCTACGTGAGCTTCGGCGGCCTGGGCCGTTACGTCTTCGACGGCCTCGCCCAGCGCGACCTCGTGCAGGTGCTCGGCGGGGCGGTGCTGGTCGCCGTCCTCGCCGTCGTCCTCGACCTCGCGCTGTCCGCCCTGCAGCGGCTCATCCTCCCGTCCCGCTCGCGGCCCCGGCCGAGCGGCAGGACGTCCACCCGCACCGCCTAGGAGCTTCGCCATGAATCGCCGTACCGTCCTCGGCGGCCTGCTGGCCGCAGCGTCCCTCCCCGCTCTCGCCGCCTGCGGCGGCGTCACCTCGCTCGACAGCCAGGGTTCGGGCCTCGGCGGCGGTGGCGGGGCCGGCGCCGACGGCCTCACCATCGGCACGGCCAACTTCACCGAGAACCAGATCCTCGGCCACCTGTACGCCTGTGTGCTGGAGGCGGCGGGCGTGAAGACCACCGTCCGGGCCAACCTCGGCACGCGGGAGATCCTCATCCCCGCCATGAAGAGCGGGGACATCGACCTGCTCCCCGAGTACCAGGGCGCGCTCCTGCACTACGTCGACCCGAAGGCCACGGCGACCGAGGAGGGCGAGATGCAGAACGCCCTGGCCATGGCCCTCCCCCGCGGGCTGCAGATCCTGCCCTACGGCCGGGCCGAGGACTCCGACGCCTTCGTCGTCACCCGCGAGACGGCCGACAAGTACGGTCTGACCTCCCTGGCCGACCTGCGGAAGCAGAACGGCCGACTCGTCATCGGCGCCGCGCCGGAAGTGAAGACGCGGGAGGTGGGTGTGGTCGGCCTGAAGAAGGTCTACGGGGTCGAGTTCAAGGAGTTCAAGTCGCTCGACTCGTCCGGGCCGCTCGTCAAAGGTGCCCTGAAGAAGGGCGACGTCGACGTGGCCAACCTCTTCACCACCGACACCGACATCCAGGCCAACCACTGGGTGGTCCTGACCGATCCCGAGAACCTCGTCCCCGGCCAGCACATCGTGCCGCTCATCGCCGACCGCAAGGCGGACGACACCGTGCGCAAGGCTCTCGCCCGCCTCGGCAACGTGCTCACCACGGCCGACCTCACGGAACTGAACCGCCAGGTCGACAAGGACAAGAAGGACCCCGACCGGGTGGCCCGGGCGTACGCGAAGGCCCATGGGCTCACCTCGGCCTGACCGGGCGCCGCGCCCCGTGCGCGGCGCCCGCGCGGTCAGCCGGTGAGGGTCCGGCGGAGGGCGGCCAGTCCGTCGGCGTAGATGCCGTGGAAGAGGTCGACGACCTCCTCGTCCGGTACTCCGACGGGCGTGAAGGTGCCGGACCACTCGACGCGGGCGCCCTGGCCGTCGGGGGTCTCGCGCACGGTGAGGGTGGACCGGTAGCCGGTGACCGGGAAGGGGGCCCGCACGATGGAGTAGGTGTAGGTGCGCGCCTTGTCGTCGAACGCTTCCAGCCGTTCGACGATGACGCCGCCCTCCTCGTTCGTCAGGGTGCGGACCCGGCCGCCCTCGCCGAGTTCGCTGCCGGGGATGTACGGCAGCCAGTCGGGCAGCGAGTCGAAGCCTCCGATGAGCTGCCAGACGCGGTCGGCGGGCACGGGGATGTCTAGGGACGCGGTGGTGGTGGCCACGGGTGTCTCCTGGGTGGATCGGACGGGTGGATCAGAGGGGTGTGCCGGAGGCCGATCAGGCGGGCAGCGGCGCGTTCCCGGCGATCAGGCCCTCCTCGCGCAGCGCGGTCCAGAACGCGGCCGGGACCGTCTCGGCGAGCGCGGCGACGTCCTCGGCGACACGGCTGGGGCGGGTGGCGCCGGGGATGGCCGCGGCGGTAGCCGGGTGGGCGAGGGAGAACTGCAGCGCGGCGGCCTTGATGCCGACGCCGTGCCGCGCGGCGAGCTCCTTGATCCGCTCGACCTTGGCGACGATCTCCGCGGGGGCCTGCTGGTACTCGAAGTGCGTGCCGCCCGCGAGGATGCCCGAGCTGTAGGGACCGCCGACGACGATGTCGACGTCGCGCGCTGCCGCGGCGGGCAGCAGCCGCTGCAGGGCCCGCTCGTGGTCGAGCAGGGTGTAGCGCCCGGCGAGGAGGAACGCGTCCGGCCTGGGCTCGTCCAGGTCGAGGGTCACCTCCAGGGGTTCGACGCGGTTGACGCCCAGGCCCCAGGCCTTGATGACGCCTTCGTCCCGCAGCCGGTCGAGGACCCGGAAGGCTCCGGTCCGGGCCGACTCGTACATGGCCAGCCACTCGTCGCCGTAGAAGTCCTGCGCGACGTCGTGCACCCACACGATGTCGAGCCGGTCCGTCCGCAGGCGCTTCAAGCTGTCCTCCACGGAACGCAGGGTGGCGTCGGCCGAGTAGTCGTTGACCATCTTGTTGGGGCGTCCGTGTGCGAAGAGGCCGCCCTTCTCGCCCAGGTCGCGGGCGGCCGGGTCCTCGGCCTCGTCCAGGATGACGCGGCCTACCTTGGTGCTCAGGACGTAGGCGTCGCGGGGCATGCCGGACAGCACCTCGCCCAGGCGGATCTCGCTCAGCCCGGCGCCGTAGAAGGGGGCGGTGTCGAAGTAGCGGATGCCGTGGTCCCAGGCGGCCTGGACGGTGGCCGCCGCCTCCTCGTCCGGGATGGCGCGGAACATGTTGCCCAGCGGGACGGTGCCGAAGCCGAGACGTCCGGGAAGCAGGTTCTTGATGCTCATGGGGGGTCTTTCGGTGAGGGATGTGACGGGTGCCGCGCGGGGTGTCCGGCGGGCCGTCGTCCTTGTGCCACCGAGGCTAGGATCGAGGAGTTGAGACTGTCCAAGACATAGTTGGACAGACTTGAGTCCCCAGAGGTCTTACATGCTTGATCTGCGCCAACTCACCTACTTCGTCGCCGTCGCCGAGGCCGAACACGTCGGCCGGGCCGCGGAGGCCCTGCACATCTCCCAGTCGCCGCTCAGCCGGCAGATCGCCCAGCTCGAGCAGAAGCTCGGTCTGACGCTCTTCGAGCGCAGCCAGCAGCGGATCCGGCTCACCGCGGACGGCCGGGTGTTCCTGAGCGAGGCCCGCGCGCTGCTGCGGCACGCCGAGCGACTGGAGAACCTCGGCCGGCGGCTCGGCCGGGGCGAGGAGGGCGGACTGTGCATCGGGTACGTCCCGCACGCCCTGCACACCGGCATCCTGCCCGGCGCGCTGCGCGCCCTCCAGCAGCGCAGCCCCGACATCCACGTCGCCCTGTACCGCCTGAGCCCCGCCGAGCAGTTCGAGGGTCTGCGGCAGCGGAGCCTGGACATCGCTCTCGTCCACGAGCCGCCCGCCGACGACGACCCCGACCTGTGCTCCGCGCTGCTGCTGGAGGACCCTCTAATGCTCGCGCTCCCCCACGGGCATGCGCTCGCCGCGCGGGAGGCCATCACCGCCGCCGACCTCGACGGGCAGCCCTGGATCGCCGTGGCCGACTCCCAGCACCCGGCCTGGCGTGACGTCTTCATCGCCGCCTGCGCGGCGTCGGGGTTCACGCCGGACGTGCGGCTGGACGCCGCCGAGCCGCAGACCGCCCTCGGACTCGTCGCCTCCGGACTGGGCCTCGCGCTGATCCAGAAGAGCATGCTGCGGGGCGCCGGCGAGAGCATCACCGTACGCGAACTGCCGTGGCACGAGGCGTCCGTGCGCCTCTGGGCGGCCTGGCACCGGACGGATCTCCGACCGGTCGTGCCGTCGTTCCGCGAACTGGTCCTGGCCGGGGCCGGGGCCGGGACCGGGACCGGGTGAGCGAGCGGACGGCGGGCGTGGGGACCGGCCGGGGCAGACGGCTTGACGCGGGCGATACGACGTGATGCTGCAAGCTGGGGTATGTGTGCCCGTGCCCGGTGCGGGAACCTGGTCCGACCGGGTGCGGCCCTGGTGAGAGGAGTCCCGGGTGACAGTGTCGACGTCGGCGGCAGGCGGTCGGGACCCGGGTGCTCAGGAGGCCGGACACGAGCCTGATCCGCGCCGGTGGCGCGCCCTGTGGGTGACCCTGGTGGCGGGCTTCATGAGCCTGCTCGACGTGACGATCGTGGCGGTCGCCCTGCCCACCATCCAGCGGGATCTGGGCGCCTCCCCGGCACAGGTGCAGTGGGTGGTCTCCGGATACGCCCTGACCTTCGCCCTCGCCCTCGTCACCGCCGGCCGTCTCGGCGACGCGCTGGACCGGCGCCGTATCTTCCTGCTGGCCCTCGGCGGCTTCGTGATCTTCAGCGCGGTCTGCGGCGCGGCCCCCGACATCATGCTGCTGGTGGTGGCCCGCCTCGCCCAGGGCCTGGCCGCCGGCTTCATGGCCCCGCAGAACTCCGCGCTGATCCAGCAGATGTTCCGCGGCGCCGAACGCGGCCGGGCCTTCGGCTTCTTCGGCGCCACCGTCGGCATCTCCTCCGCCGCCGGCCCCCTCACCGGCGGCGTGATCCTCGCCCTCGCCTCCGGGGCCCAGGGCTGGCGGTGGATCTTCTACGTCAACGTCCCCATCGGCATCCTCGCCGTCCTCCTCGGCCGCCGTCTGCTGCCCCGTACCCGGCGCTCCGGGCGGGGCGACGTGGACGTGCCCGGCGTCCTGCTCCTCGGCCTCGGTGTCCTCGCGCTCATGTATCCGCTGGTCCAGGCGGAGTCCGGCGGTCTCGACCACCTGTGGTGGCTGTTCCTCGTCGGTGCGGCGGTGCTCGTCGGCTTCGCCCAGTGGCAGCGTCGCCTGGTCGCCCGGCACGGCCAGCCGCTGCTCGACCCTCGCCTGTTCAGCACCGTGCGCGGCTATGCCGTCGGCGCGGGCATCGGCACGCTGTACTTCATCGGATTCAGCGGGGTCTGGCTGGTGTTCGCCCTCTTCTACCAGCACGGCCTCGGCTTCTCCCCGCTCCGGTCCGGCCTCGCCGTGACTCCGTTCGCCCTCGGCTCGGCGAGCGCGGCGGTGGTGTCCGGTCGGCTGGTGGACAGGTTCGGCCGCCTGCTCACCGTGTGCGGCCTGACGGGGGTGATCGCCGGTCTGGGCGGCACCGCCCTGCTGCTCCGCTTCGTGCCCCTGCACATCGCACCGTGGGTCGCCGCCCCGGTGCTGTTCCTCGGCGGCATCGGCGGTGGCTTCGTGGTCTCCCCCAACATCACGATGACCTTGCGGGACGTGCCCGTGCGGATGGCGGGCGCGGCGGGCGGCGCCCTGCAGACCGGGCAGCGGCTGGGCGCCACCCTGGGGACCGCCGCCCTGCCGGGCCTCTTCTACCTGGTGCTCGGCCGGAGCCATGACTACCGGGGCGCCCTCGTGACCGCGCTGTGCGCCGCCCTCCTCGGCATGGTGGCGTCCCTGGCGCTGGCGACGTTCGACTGGCAGCGCGACCGGCGGCTGAGCCTCCCGCACCGCAAGTGCCCGGACGAGGTCGCCCACGACCCGTTGCACGCCCGGTGCCCCTGACCGATCCGCGTCCGCGCACGGCCGACCGCCGGTCGGCGCCCTGCGGCGCGACCCGCACCCACAGAGCCATCAGGGTGGTGCCGGGCCGTGTCGGGCAGCCGACTCGGCCGGGGTTGGCCATGCTGGGCCGGAGCGGCACCTAGTGGCGACAAGGAGCACCGCATGCCGACGGACCCGGTTGAACGATTCCTGGCGGCGCTGGACCCCCACCACCGGGAGGTCGTCGGCGCGCGGCCGCGCGAGGAGCAGGAACGCCTCGCGGCCGCCTGGGAGCGGGAACTCGAAGCGGACGACGAGCTGGACACGCTCGACGAACTGTCCCCGCCGGCGGCGGAAGCCGAGGCGGCCCGCCGCGTCCTGGAGCGCGACACCGACTAGAACCTGGAAGCGGACGACGAGCTGGACACGCTCGACGAACTGTCCCCGCCGGCGGCGGAAGCCGAGGCGGCCCGCCGCGTCCTGGAGCGCGACACCGACTAGAACCGCCGGCGAAACTCGGCGGAATCCCTCGCGGCGAGGACCACCCCGCCCCGCTGGCGGTTCCCATCTGGTCCCGGTACACGACACCGGCCCCTCGGTCAGTCCAGGCCCAGGCCCCGGCGGCCGGTGTCGTTGAGCTGGTCGAGGGTGAACCGGCCGGTCCAGGAACGTTCGTAGTGCTCTTCGGGGAAGTCGCTCGGGCTGGACCCGGTGAGGAACGCCTCGCGGACGGACGCCGCGTAGGTCTCGTTGCGGGGGCACCAGGGGGCGGCGGGGATGTACATGACGTTGCCCCAGCCCTTCTGGTTCTCCACCGGGGCGACGCTGTGGACCATGTCGCAGTGCCACCAGACGGAGTCGCCGGCCCGGACGTCGGGGATGGGAGTCAGGGCCCGGTAGAGCACCGGGTGCCAGCGCTTGGTGACGGGGAAGACCTGGTTGGTGCGCACGCCGCACATGGAGTCCTCGGGGACGTCCGGAAGCAGGGGGCGCAGCAGCAGGTAGGCCATGATCTCCGGGATCGGCACGGTGTGCAGCACGCCCTGGTCGGCGTCCATGTCGGACAGGGCGGTCCAGCCCTGGAAGGTGCGGAACGCGGAGCACATGGTGGAGCCGGGGTACTGCGGGCCGGTGGTGCGGTGGGCCGCGTCCCAGGGGTCGTACTGCTCGGCGGTGCCGTCGAAGAGGTGGCGGAAGGCCTGCTGGTACTCGCGCGTCATCCACAGGTCGAGGGTGCCCGGGTCGCAGTGGGTGCCGAGGCCCGCGGAGTCGGTGCCCGGCGGGCGGCGGCGGATACGGTCGGGGTAGAGCGCGTCGCGGTCCGGGTCGAACCACCGCGTGCCGTCGTCGGCGGTGTGCTTCCAGAACGAGTTGAGGAAGGACTGGACGGTGGCCATGCGCTCGGACTGGCGGGCCTGCATCTGGGCCTGGGACCAGTAGACGGGGTAGATCTCCGGCTTGGAGCCGACGCTGCCGAAGAAGTCGTCGCCGGGGCCGGTGTAGTTCTCGAAGAACTCGTTGCGCTCGACGTAGTCGACGATGCCGGCGTCCCAGGCCAGCGCCTGTTCACGCGGGAAGTGACCGCGTACGACGAGACAGCCGCGCTTCCTGAGCTTGGCCGTCTCGGCCGGCGTCACCGTTCCGCCGGCGATCGCGGCGTAGTCGAGGACGGGCCACACCTCCTCGCCGCGCGCCCGGTCGGCCTCGATCTCGGCGATGCGGGCCTCGATGCGCTGCTCGACGGCGGCGAACACCTCCTGGACGCTGCGGCCCGAGGCTTCGATCCGGGCGCGCAGCGCGGGCTTGATCTCGCGGATGGCGGCCGCGAGGTCGGCCGGGGTCTCCTCCCAGTGCGGCAGGGCGGCGGGGTGGCGGGGGTCAGCGGCGAGCGTCATGGCCCGGCTCCTTTGGTGAGGACTCCTTACTAGAACCGACGGTAGGCATGCCCGCCATATTTAGGCAAGAGTCCTTACTAGAATGGCCGCATGACCCAGCCGAAGCCGTCACTGGAGATGCTGCGCGCGCTGACCGACGAGAACGTGCTGCGCGCGCTCATGGACCGCCCGCGCCTGACCAGGGCGGAAATCTCCGCTCACACCGGGATCTCGAAGCCGACGATCTCCGACAGCGTCCAGCGCCTCACCGGGGCCGGCCTGGTCATCGACACCGGCGAACGCACCACCGGACGCGGACGGGTCGGCTCCTACTACGCGCTCGCCCCGCAGCTCGGCGCCGCGCTGGTGGCGAGTATCACCCCGCACGGTGTGACGGCGGAAGCGGTCGACGCCCTCGGCCACGTGCACGGACAGGTCCGCACCGCCCTGGAAGCGGACGCGGGTCCGGAGGCGGCGGCCGACGCCCTCACCGGGGCCGCCGGACGGCTGGCCGAGCGGACCACCGGCCCGCTGCGCCTCGCGGTGATCAGCGCCGCCGACCCGGTGGACCGCGGGACGGGCCGGCTCGTGCACCTGCCCGACGCCCCGTTCCTCGTCGGCGACCTGGACCCGCCCGCCGTCCTCGCGGGCCGCGTGACCGGCCCCGTGCTGGTGGACAACGACGTCAACTGGGCCGCCCGCGCCGAACACCGGGCGGGCTGCGCCCGGGGCGTCGACGACTTCGTCTACCTCCACCTCGGCGAGGGCCTCGGCTGCGCCGTGGTGAACGACGGCACGGTCCGGCGCGGGCACAGGGGCCTGGTCGGAGAGATCGCGCACCTGTGCACCTGCGGCCCGGACGGCGAGGCCATGGCCTTCACCGAGGTGTTCGCCGCCCTAGGCCTGCGCCGGCCCTCCTCCACCGCCATCGACGTCCCGGCCCTCCGGCGACTGCTCGCCGGACACGACGAGCCGGCCCAGCGGATCCGTACAGCGCTCGCCCGGGCCGTCTGCGGGGTGCTGTCCGCGGCCGTCTCCCTCTCCGATCCGCGGATGATCGTCATCGGCGGCGCCTGGGGACCGGACCCCGCCATGATCACTGCCATCGAGAAGCACTTCCAGCGCACCCCGCGCCCCGTCCCCGTCACCGCGGCCACCCTGTCCTCGCCCGAACTGTCCGGAGCCCGCGTCCGGGCCGTGGAAGAACTCCGCTCGCTCATCGTCCGCTCGGCACGCCCCGCACCGGACTAGGCCGCCGGCTGGTGGGCCGCCGCTCGGCTTCGGCCGCCGCTCCCGCGGCAGCTCGGTGGTTCCTCCCCCGCCTGGTGAGTCCCCAGGGTTTGAGGACCGAGATCGCCGTCATGAAGACGTAGGCGCACAGCGACACGATCGGTCCGGGCAGGAGGTCGCCGGGGCCGGGCGCCGGTCCGCCCGCCGTCATGCCGGCGAGCGTGGAGTTCACGCCCGGGCGCAGCGCGAACGCCGTGGCGGCGGTCGTGGCGAGGGTCAGCCAGAACTTCGTGAAGACCCACCGGTGCCGGGCCAGTCCCCACGGCGTGCCCACGGACAGCAGTACACCGCTGAGGAGGGTCAGGAACGCGAGGGGGAGCAGCAGCCAGTCCGCGAAGAGCTTCATGGCGCGGACGCACGCCTCGGCGGTCACCGCCGATCCGGTCGTGGTGGCGGTGACCGCGAGGGCGAGCAGCCCGAGCGTGAGCCCGAGCCAGCTCGCGGAGGCGGCCACATGGACGACGAGGGAGGCCCGGCGCGCGGGTCGGCTCAACTTCATGTCCGACACGGTGCCGGAGAATCCCGTCCGTGCCGTCCGGCCAGGGGAGCAATGCGGTGTACTCGGCGCGGAGTACACCGCCCGCACCGGCTGGGCCGGCCGCGGTTCGGCGTCGATGTGCCGCGGATGCAAGGGTGTTCTGTACGGGGGGTCGACGGCGCGCCGCTGTCCAGGGACGGGTGCCCCCGGCTGTTCCGGGGGCACCACGGATCGGTACGGCGTCAGCCGGTGTAGGTGTGCAGGGTCAGGCCGTACCGGTTGAGGATCTCGTTCACGGGCTGGAACCAGGTCTCGCCGCCGCCGGCGCAGTTGCCCCAGCCGCCCGAGGTGACGCCCTGTGCCTGGTCCCCGGTGATGAAGGAGCCCCCGGAGTCACCGGGTTCGGCGCAGGCGCTCGTCTTCGTCAGCTGATGCACCGCGCCCTGGCTGTAGTTGACGGTCTCGTTCAGCGCCAGCACGGTCCCGCAGTGCCAGTGCGACGTCGATCCCGAACGGCAGACGGAGGAGCCGACGGGCGCCACGGCCGAGCCGCGCACGAGCTGGTCGGGCACCGTGCCCCAGCCCAGCACCACCGGAACCGTCCACCAGCCGCTGCCCACGCTCACCCAAGCGTAGTCGTTGTCCGGGAACGAGGAGCCCTGGAACGTGCCGATGTACGAGCCGTCCCAGCCGCTGACTCCGGCGCCGGGCGAGCCGCAGTGCCCTGCGGTCACGAAGCCGCCGTACACCGAAAACCCTATGGAGCAGCGGACGTTGCCCGTGTAATAGGGGTCCCCGCCGACGGTTCCCGCGGCGAAGGTGCGCGGGGCGGCGGAGACGGTCCGGACGGTGACGGGACCCGCCTCGCGGGCCCGGGACACGAAGCGCCGGACATCGTTGTCGGCACGGTCCTTCCGCACGACGTCGACGACGACCGTGTTGGCCTTCGGATCGACGTGCCAGCCGCTCACCCCGGACGGGGCGGAGAGCCGGTCGATGCGCGCCTTCACGGCGTCGAGCTGCCGGGCCGTGTGCGTGGCGGTACGGATCCTGGCCCCGGCATCCTCGATGGCGTGGCGTGTGCCCGGCGAGGCGTCCGAGGTGAGGGCCACCGTCAGGCGTCCCTTCGCCGCGTCGAACCAGGAGCCCGCGTAGGCGTCACCGGCTGCCCGGCGCACCTTCGGATCGAGGGTGGCGGCGGACCGCTCGGCCGCGATCCGCGCCTCGGCCTGCTTCCGCGTGAGGCCGAGGTCGCGCTGCATGGCGGTCAGGATCCCGTCGGATGCGGGCTTTCGGGACGTCGGGGTGGCTCCGGAAGACCCGGCCCCGAAGGGCGCGGTGTGTCCGCCGGGTTCGGTCGCGGGGCCGGGTGCGGTGTGGGCGCCGCTCGCCGCTGCGGGGACCGCCCCCGCCGCTCCAGAGCCGCCGAGGATCAGGAGGGCGGTCAGGACGACATGCGTAAGTCTTGTGCGTCTCATGGGACTTGCCCTTCGTCGTTCCAGGGGTGGGGTGGAACAGCCGAGTTCTGAGAGCGCTCTCATGCGTGGCGGGGCAGAGCTTAGCCCTCCCGGGCCGTCAGGTCCATGCCAATGCACGGGGCGAGTGGGGAGTTACGAGGCCGACCTGTTCCGGTCCGGAGTCGGTCCGCCTCGACGGACGCCTGGCCGCGTATCGCGCTCAGCAGGGCCAGGTGTGCTGCGGGTCGGGGGCTGCCAGGTCCCCGTGCGCACGGAGGTGAAGCCGGCCGCCTCGACCGTGGTGGCGAGGGTCGTGAGGTCGGTGGGGAGCCACCTCTCGTGGGTGGAGAGGAGGAGACGACCGCCGGGGCGCAGGACGCGGTGGAACCCGGCGAGGGCCGCGGGGATGCCGCGCCACAGCTGGAGATTGTTCACGGCGATCACGACGTCGACGGAAGTGTCCGGTCGGCCGGTGCCGGCGGCGAGGCGGACGCGGTCACGGGCGATCAGCGGCGCGCAGCGGCGCTGGGCCATGGCGCGCATGACGTCGGACGGGTCGATGCCGATGACGTGGGCCGAGCGCTCGGCGGCGGCCGCAAGACCGACACCGGGGCCGGGGCCGCCGCGACGGCTTCGTGGAGGATCCGCGCGTCACCACCCTGGTACTCGTACCGCGCGACGAGCACTGCGCCCGTGCCCGGACGTGGCCCCGGGCACGGGCGCAGGCCGCCGGTTCCCGGCGGAGCCGCGTTACAGCGCGCGTTCCAGGCGGTCGGCCATGAGCTTCACGAACCGGGCCGGTTCCTTCGGCTGGCCGCCCTCGGCGAGCACCGCCAGGCCGTGCAGCAGCTCGGCGGTCTCGGCCAGTGCCGAACGGTCCTCGCGCTCCTTGTACGCCTGGTTGAGACCCCTCACCAGCTGGTGGTCCGGGTTGAGTTCCAGGATCCGCTTGGCTCGGGGCACCTCCTGGCCCATGGCGCGGTACATGTTCTCCAGGGCCGGCGTCAGGTCGTGCGCGTCGGAGACGACACAGGCCGGGGACACGGTGAGCCGGGAGGACAGGCGCACCTCCTTGATGTCCTCGTCCAACTGCTCCTTCATCCAGTCGAGCAGACCGGCGTACTCCTCGGTCCGCTTCTCCCGCTCGTCGTCGGCGCTGTCCTCGTCCTTGGCGTCGAGATCGATCTGCCCCTTGGCGACGGACCGCAGCTTCTTGCCCTCGTACTCGCCGACGGCGTCGGCCCACACCTCGTCCACGGGGTCGGTGAGCAGCAGCACCTCGATGCCCCGTTCCCGGAACGCCTCCATGTGCGGGGAGTTCTCGACGCTCTGCCGGGACTCGCCGGTCAGGTAGTAGATGTCCTCCTGACCGTCCTTCATCCGCTCCACGTACCCCTTGAGCGTGGTCGGCTCGGTGTCGTGGTGGGTGCTCGCGAAGGACGACACGGCGAGGAGGGCGTCGCGGTTCTCCGAGTCGGTGACCAGTCCCTCCTTCAGGACCGTGCCGAACTCCCGCCAGAAGGTGGCGTACCGCTCCTGGTCCTTGGTCATCATCTCCTTGACCGTGGACAGGACCTTCTTCGTCAGCCGGCGCCGCATCATCTCGATGTGGCGGTCCTGCTGGAGGATCTCGCGGGAGACGTTGAGCGAGAGGTCGGCCGCGTCGACCACGCCCTTGACGAAGCGGAGGTACGGCGGCAGCAGCGCCTCGCAGTCGTCCATGATGAACACGCGCTTGACGTAGAGCTGCACGCCGCGCTTGAAGTCCCGCGTGAACAGGTCGTGCGGGGCGTGTTCGGGGAGGAACAGCAGGGCCTGGTACTCGAAGGTGCCCTCCGCCTGGAGCCGGATCGTCTCCAACGGGTCGCGCCAGTCGTGGGCGATGTGCTTGTACAGCTCGTGGTACTCGTCGTCGGACACCTCGTCGCGGGGCCGCGCCCACAGCGCCTTCATCGAGTTGAGCGTCTCCGGCTCGGGTGCCTCGTCGCCCTCGTCGGCCGTGGCGGAGCGCTCGGGCACCATCCGGATGGGCCAGGTGATGAAGTCCGAGTACCGCTTGATGATCTCCCTGATCTTCCAGGGCGAGGTGTAGTCGTGGAGCTGGTTCTCCGGGTCGGCCGGCTTGAGGTGGAGCGTGACCGAGGTGCCCTGCGGGGCGTCGTCCACCTTCTCCAGCGTGTACGTGCCCTCGCCGCGCGACGTCCAGCGGGTGCCCTGGCTCTCGCCGGCGCGCCGGGTCAGCAGGGTGACCTCGTCGGCCACCATGAATCCGGAGTAGAACCCGACGCCGAACTGGCCGATGAGTCCTTCCTCGCCGGCCGCGTCCTTGGCCTCGCGCAGCTCCCGCAGGAACTCGGCGGTGCCCGAGTTGGCGATCGTGC
Organism: Streptomyces flaveolus; assembly: GCF_000716535.1. Lineage (GTDB taxonomy): Bacteria > Actinomycetota > Actinomycetes > Streptomycetales > Streptomycetaceae > Streptomyces > Streptomyces flaveolus_A. The sequence continues at coordinate 147,049 of NZ_JNWV01000025.1, forward strand.
CGATGAGCTGCCCGACCTCTTCGTACGACATCCCGATGCCGTTGTCCCGGACGGTGAGCGTCCGGGCGTCCTTGTCGATGTCGATCTCGATGTGCGGGTCGGACACGTCGGCGTCGAGCGAGTCGTCCCAGAGCTTCTCCAGGCGGAGCTTGTCCAGCGCGTCGGAGGCGTTGGAGACGAGCTCCCGCAGGAAGACGTCCTTGTTCGAGTAGACCGAGTGGATCATCAGCTGCAGTAGCTGACGGGCCTCTACCTGAAACTCGAAGGTCTCGGTCGGCATGTTCGCGAATACCTCACAGGTCCTGTCGCCGAAACTGGTGGAGCCACTGTAAAACACCACGTCAGCGCGGCGGCCGAAAGAGCGGGCGGTGGCTGGATCCGCACCCTGCGCGTCCGCCTGTACGGGGGAGCCCACAGCGCCGACGCCCAGCGTGGTCAGTCTCTCACGCTGCGGAACGACACAGCCGTACCAGTGCCGTTGCCGCGGCCGGTGCTCATAACCACCGGCTCCCCGGGTACTCGCCGGTTCCAGGGCCCGGGCAACGGTCCGGGGCCGTCGTCAGTCGAGCAAGGACAACGGAGGTACAGAGATGAGCAGGGTCAGGGAAGCTGTGGAAGTCGACGTTCCGCTGCACACCGCCTACAACCAGTGGACGCAGTTCGAGGACTTCCCGAACTTCATGGAAGGCGTCGAGGAGGTCCGTCAGCTGGACGACCGGCACAATCACTGGACCACGAAGATCGGCGGGGTACGGCGCGAGTTCGACACCGAGATCGTCGACCAGCTGCCCGACGAGCGCATCACCTGGCGCAGCACCAGCGGCGACACCAGCCAGAAGGGCTCCGTCCGGTTCGAGCGCCTGGACGACATGCACACCAAGGTCGAGCTGGTGATGGACATCGAGCCCAGCGGAGCCGTGGAGAAGGCCGCGGATCTGATCGGCACGATCGACCGGCGCGTCAAGGGGGACATGAAGCGGTTCAAGCACTACATCGAGGAACGGGGCGGGGAGTCCGGTTCCTGGCGCGGCCGGGTCCGGCCCGGGGACAGCGGCTCCGCCCTCTGACCGGACGCGGCCGTGACGCATACGCCGCCGAGCACATGGGCTCGGCGGCCGTTTGCTGCCGCGCCGCGTACAGCGCGTTCCCGGCAGCGGTCGGCGGGGCCGTCGGAACCGGTCCGGTGACGGTACGCGGGGCCGCTGACGTGGGCGCCGCGCTCCGCTCGCACACTCCCGCCCCACAGCGCACGATAATCACAGGGGGCACTCGGACCACGGTCCGTGCTCCGGGCCGTGGGCGGCAGGAGGAGGTCGTCATGGCCCGCGCCGACACCGTCACCGCAGCCCGGATACCCGACACGATCCAGCCGGGCGGCGTCGAATCGGAGAACCATCCCTGGAGGATCCGGCTGGTCAAGCATCCGGAGCGCTTCGAGTCGTCGTTCTTCAAGGCCGCGAAACGCACGGCACACAAGATCCTGGACGAGATCGACGACGCCGATCTGCCCTACGGGCCCCGGCCCGTGGCACCCGAACACTGGGAGATGCACCACGGGGGCAGCCTGTGGGTGAAGACGACGGGCGGCTGGCGGATGTACCGGGCCCGCGCGGGCATCGAGTGGAGCATGCAGTTCTGTGCCGAGCCGTCCAAGGTCGACCGGCTGCGCCAGGACGCGGCCGTCCTCGTGGCGGCGTTCCCCGAAACGCTGCCCGCACTGGCGGAACTGGGCTACGAGGAGGCCGAGGAGCTGCTGCGCACGCCGGTCACGGACGCCGACGGTGTCGAGGCGTGGACCGACTCGCTGTTCAACGCCTGTGTGCCGATGAGCCGTGGGAACCACCAGGGGATCCTGCCGAAGGTGCCCGGTGAGCACCACTACCCGTGGCCCGTGAAGGGCGCGGACTTCTTCCGGTACGACGACTTCCAGTTGTGGGTGACCCTGCCCGACGGGACGCACGGCGCCGTGGCGCCGGTGGACCGCCGCGGTTCCGGTGACGGGCATGTGCGCCTGGTGCTCGCCCCCGAGGGCAGCCAGGCCGCGGACGCGCTGGCCGAGGCGCAGGACCGCGGGCTGATGGCGGTCCTGCCGCCGAACAGCTCGGCCGCGCTCCAGGCGTTCGCCGACCAGATCGAGTCGGGACAGCGCACCGCGTCCGGACCACTGGCCACACGCCGGGCCCACGCACACGGCAACGGCCGGGGCTCGCGGGCCCGTTGAGCGAGGTGACGCCCGTGCTCGGCATCCGCCGGCGGCATCCCGTGGACACTCCACGCCGCGGGAGGTACCGCTAGGCTGCCGGGCATGGTCACAACAACCGTGCGATCCGTCGTCGGCGCCGTCGCCCTCTCCGTCGTCTGCCTGACCGGGGCGACCGGCTGCTCCTCCGGTGCCGGGCACGACGCGTCCGACGGCGGTTCCCCGCTGGTGAAGGGGCTGCGCGCGGTGGCCGCCGACAGCGGCGGGAGCGGCCCGGTGACCTATCTCGACGCCGCCGCGGTGCGCGGGCTGGACAAGGACGCGGGGAAGCGGTTCACCGCCGTCGGCCGGCCGAGCAGCAGCCTGCTGAACGCGTACACCCCCGGTCCGTGGGCGGGACACCTCAAGGCGGACCAGATCGACACCGCGGTCGACACCAAGGCGGCGGGGCACTGGGAGGGTTCGTTCGACGCGGCCGCCATCACCGCCTCGCTGAAGGCGAACGGCTACACCCGCGGTGACCAGGACGGCAGGGAGACCTGGACCCGTCCCCACGGCAAGGGCGTGGCCCTCCAGGTCTCGAAGGACACGATCTCCTACGCCGTACCGGGCACCGCCCGCCTGTCGGCCGTGCACCCGGAGAAGGGCGCCTCGCTGGCCGACGTCGAGGAGTACCAGCGCGCGGCCGGGTGTCTGGGCGACGTCTACCGCGCCGACTTCAACCCGCTCACCGCCACGAAGCCGGTACGCCTGTCCGCGCTCGGCCAGCACGCGGACTCCACGGGGAAGAACACCGAGGTGCTGTGCGTCGTGGTGAAGGACGAGGCGACCGCCCGGCGCCTGGCGGCCGGGCTGCGCTCGGTGATCCGCGAAAAGTCCCCACGGTACGACGGCGCCGAGGTCACCGTGCGGCAGGGCGAGCGGCCGCTGGTACGGACGACCGTCCCGGACACCGCCGCCCAACGCCCCGGCCGCCTGATGCTCACCGACCTGGACCTGTGGCTGGCCGTCACAAGGCTGTGAAGCCGTACGGGCGGTGACGTCCAGCCGGGACCGGTCTGCCTAGTTCGGGTTGTCTCCGTGGGTGAGGGTCTCCCAGGCGACGAACAGGTTGTTGCTGCCGGCCGGGCGGTTCTGTTCGGTCAGTGCCTGGGTGTTGGTCATGGCGATGCCCAGACGGTTGTGCAGGGCGTTGTAGCCGACCTCGGTGACCGGGCCCAGCCCCCGGTTGACCGACCCGCCGCACAGCCAGCTCGGGACGGCCGCCCCCAGTTCGTACTTGGACTGGAAGCCGAGCGCCTGCCGCAGACGCTCACCGACGTCGGTGCCGTACAGGTCCTGCCCCTGGATGCGGCTGGTCTCGGCGACGTGGGAGATGGCCGAGATGCCGTATCCGGTGTGGGTGAAGTCCCGGCAGGTCTCCTGGGTGAGTCCGGTGACGAAGGTGGACTGGCCCTGCCAGTAGGAGACGATCTTGTCGCGGGTGTTCAGGTTCTGGCTCGGCACGGTCTTCGGCAGGTCACCGTCGGAGGCGAGGTACACGTACGCGGCGGTGCGGGTGCGGAACTTCGCCATGGCGGTGTCGTACGACGCCTTGTCCTCCAGGAAGACGGAGATGCCGACGGCCGCCTCCATCATCGACAGCTCCCAGTTGCCGTTGGAGTTGGAGCCGTTGATGATCTCGGGCAGGTACACGTTGCGGAGCATGGTCGCGAACCGGCCGGAGTTGGCCCAGGTGCCGGTGTACGTGTACTTGATGATCTCGGCGGCCTTCGGCCAGGAGGAACCCGCCCAGCCCGTCTGCAGCGGGGCGTTGGAGTTGGTGTGGTCCTGGAGCACCGCGGACCAGGCGTCCATCAGCTCGATCGCCTTCTTGGCGTAGCGCTCGTCCCGGGTGATGTACCAGGCGAGCGCGTCGGTGTACGCCGCGATCGCGTCCTCGCGTTCGTCCGTGCAGCCGTAGTTGGGGTTGGAGTACGAGCCGCACTCGACGACGGCGCGCGGCTGGGGCGTACGGCTGAGGCTCGCGTACTTGCTCGCCATCATCTGGTCGTACGCGCTCTTCCAGGGCTGCGCGCCGGCGAGCACCTTGTCGCGGGCGAAGTCGAGTTGGGCGCGGGAGACGGTGACGCCGGGGTGGGTGAAGGTGGCGGGGGCGGCCTCCGCCCTCTGACTGCCGGGCCAGGAGAGCAGTCCGGTGGTGAGCAGGGTGGCCGCCGCCGTGAGAGCGAGAGCGGAACGGGGGGACTTGCGACGGCGCCGAGCGGGTGTGTCCTGCATCTGATTCCGTCCTCATACGTGAACGCAATACGGATGATTGAACGTTCGAGTTGACGAGACCATAGGTACGGACCAGATACCCGTCAAGGGGTCGGGAACGACACGCCCAAGCCCTCGAAACCAACGAGTGAACACCGAGCAAGAGATCACTCCCGCCGATCCCGTGACCTGGATTCAGGACCCCTGATCGACCAACTCCCCGCGCCTGGTCGTGTGTTCACATCTTGACGGCACTGGTTCAGACCTCTTACCTTCCCGGTTGCCGGATGGGCCTCCACAAGCAGCGCTCCGCTCGGCGAGGCCCTCCCTTTCCTTCATCCATGCGAAAGGCAGTGATCTCCTCCCTTGTCCGCACAACCCTCCAGTCGTTCCGTCCTGTTCAGAACCGCGCTCGCCGCCGCGGTCGCCGTCTCGGCCGGTGTGCTCGCCGCCTCCCCCGCGCAGGCCGCCACCGGCACGATCACCGGCCTCGCCGGCAAGTGCCTCGACGTCGCCGGCGCCAGCTCCGCCGACGGCACACCCGTACAGCTCTACGACTGCAACGGCACCAACGCCCAGCAGTGGACGGTCGGCAGCGACGGCACCATCCGCGCCCTCGGCAA
>NZ_JNWV01000026.1 GCF_000716535.1 Streptomyces flaveolus
GCCGGTGGCCGTTCTTGTATCCGGACTCTCACTCCGACGCCGGGGCAAACGCCCGGATCAGGTGGGAACCCGTACACCACTTCTCAGGACGCAACCGTGTCCTCGGCCGCATTGATTCGTGCAGGTCCTGTCTGAACACGCTGTCCTTGCCGCCCCCGTGATGCTCCAGGAACTCATCCAAACGCGCCTGAGAGAACTCATCGGCTCCGGGCACGCGCACGGAACCACAAGGCCTGGTCCGGCGTCCGCCTCACGCCTTCCCGTCGGCGACCCCTCGGTGTGACGGGTCGGGCAGCGGGAGCTCGATGCGGAAGGCGCAGCCCTGGCCGGGTGCGGTGTCGAGGGTGATACGGCCGTCGTGTGCGGTGACGAGGGCGTGCGCGATGGCGAGGCCGAGGCCGGAGCCGCCGGTGGCGCGGGTGCGGGAGTCGTCGGTGCGGTAGAAGCGGTCGAAGACACGTTCGCGTTCGGTGGGCGTGAGGCCGGGACCCTCGTCGGCGACTTCGATGACGGCCTTGCCGCCGATGGTGCCGACGCCGATTCTGATGGGCGTGCCGGGCGGGGTGTGGATGACGGCGTTGCCGATGAGGTTGGTGACGACCTGGCACAGACGCGCCTCGTCGGCGACGGCGGGGGCGGTGGCCGGCTTGCCGCCGCCGGGTCCGGTGAGGCTCACCGGGCGGGCCGCGTCCAGGGCACGAACGTCGTGGAGGGCGTCGGCGGCGAGGGTGCGCAGGTCCATGGGGGCGAGGTCGAGGGCGAAGGCCGGTGCCCGGTCCGGGCCCGCGTCCGCGGTGTCCTCGTCGAGGCGGGCGAGCAGGAACATCTCCTCGACGAGCCGGGTGAGGCGTTCGGACTCCTCGGCGATGCGGGTCATGGTCTGGTCGACGTCGTCGCGGGTGGGCAGGGCGCCCATGCGGTACAGGTCGGTGTAGCCCTTGATGCCGACGAGCGGCGTACGCAGTTCGTGGCTGGCGTCGGCGAAGAAGCGTCTGGTTCTCGCCTCGGCCTGCGCGCGCGCCCGGAAGGACGTGTCGATCTGGGCGAGCATCTGGTTGAGGCAGGCCGTCAGGTGTCCCACCTCGGTGTGCGGTGCGGCCAGTTCGGGGACGCGGTGGGAGTAGTCGCCAGCGGTGATGGCCGTGGTGGTCTCCTCGATCCGGGTCAGGGGGCGCAGTCCGGAGCGGACGGCGAACCAGCCGGCGGCGGTCAGGAGCGCGAGAAGGCCGGCGCCCACGGTCAGGGAGAGGTTCCGGGCCTGGGTGACGGTGCGGTCGACCTCGTCGAGGGAGGTGGCGACGAGGACACTGCCGCGGGTGTCGGTCCGTTCGGGCGGGAAGACCTGGGCGGGCTGGGCGAGGGCGATGACCCGCCACTTGTGGTCGCCGTCCCGGGCGGTCACGGTGAACGGGCGGCCCTCTCTGGCGAGGACGGCCGCGTGGTCGAGGGCGGGGAGTTCGGGACCGCCGCCGGGTGGCGCGGTGCTCGCGTCGAACACGCTGCGGGTGGCACCCTCGTCGTCCAGGTAGGTCACGGTGGTGTCGCCCAGGACGCTCAGGGCCCGCACACTCGGCGGGGTGCCCGTACCGGCGGGCGGTGCGAGGCGGGCCGCGATCTGGCCGGTCAGGACGAGCCGGTCGTCGACGCGGTTCTCCAGGTAGCCGCGCAGGGCCGTGGTGACGATCGCCCCCGTGCCGAGGAGGCCGACGGCGACCAGGGCGACGGAGAGGCACAGCAGGCGGGTGCGGAGGGAAACCCGGCTCGGCCGTCCGCCGGTCGGCCACCGGGCCGGGCGCTTCATGGCCGGGGCTCGCGGATCACGTAGCCCACGCCTCGGACGGTGTGGATGAGTTTGGGCTCACCCGTGTCGACCTTCCGGCGCAGATAGCTGATGTATGTGTCGACGATGCTGGGGTCGCCGCCGAAGTCGTACTCCCACACGCTGTGCAGGATCTGGTTCTTCGTCATGGTGCGGTCCGTGTTGGCCACCAGGAAGTGCAGGAGGCGGAACTCGGTCGGGGACAGTCGCACGGTGCGGCCGGCCCGGGTGACGTGGTGGCTGCCGGGTTCGAGCGCCAGGTCGCCGACCACGAGCCGGACGGGCTGCTCGCCTCGGGTACGGCGCAGGACGGCATGGATGCGGGCGATGAGCTCTTCGAGGTCGAAGGGTTTGGTGACGTAGTCGTCGCCTCCGAGATGCAGGCCGTGCAGCCGGTCCTGGCGTTCGTCCCGTGCGGTGACGAAGAGGACCGGAACGTCCCCGCCCTGGCCGGGAAGGGGTGAGCGGGGCTGGGCCCGCAGACGGCGGATCACCTCGAAGCCGTCCATGTCCGGGAGCATGACGTCGAGCAGGACGAGGTCGGGCGTGTGCCGCGCGGCCAGGTCGAGGGCCTCCTGGCCGGTGGCGGCGGCCTCCACCTCGAAGCCGGCGTAGCGCAGAGCGGTGCGCAGCAACTCCCGGACCGTGGGCTCGTCGTCGACGACGAGCAGGTGGCTGGGGCGACCCGCGGGGTGGTGCGCGGGGGGTGTCGGTGCCGCCATGGTGTGGATCGCCGCCTTCACGAGCAGGACTGGACTTCTGAGGAGATCACACGGCGCTCACGACGCCGAGTCGGACGTCACCCGGGACGGCGTGGACCGTGCGCCGGCCGGCCGTCGGGGTGCCGTGCCCGGCTGGCCCGCCGCCGGGCCCCGGCGGCGGGCCCTTCGGCTCTGCAGGCGGCTGCCACCGTAGCCCCCGAGGGCGGCCAGGACGAACCCGGTGAGAGCGGACAGTCCCGCAGTGGCGTCGAGACCGGCCGTGACGCCGCCCATCTCGTTGCCCATGAGGCTGATGCCGATCCGCAGCGACCCGCGGGCCAGGAGAGGGAACACCAGGGTCACGGCGCCGACGGCGATGCCCATCCGCAGCGCGGTCTCCGCATGGCGGTCGAGTGGGGACTCGGACTCCTCTCTCGGGGTGCGCGCCGGGGTGCGGGAGGCGGCGGCATACCCGGCGGCCACCAGCAGGAGCAGCGTCAGGAGCAGGCCGAGGACCCACAGGGGCACGCCGGCGCCCGACCAGCCGCCGAGGTCGACGGACCTGTCCGTACCCTGCGTACCGTCCTGGGCGCCGCCGCCGAGCATGCCGAGCATCCCGCCGCCGTCCGGCTGGATGCGGTGTACGCCCGCCTCCCAGGAGGTACCGAGGCCGGCGGTGAACAGCACGCCGATCAGGTTGGGGCCGATCAGCAGCAGCAGACCGGCCGCTCGGGCCGCCTGTTCCCGTCCGGTCAGGGCCGCGGCCCCGGCCAGGAGCGCGACGGCGAGGGCCGAGAGGCACAGCACCGCGGCGAGTCCGGTCAGGGTGGAGGTGACGGGGTTCCACTTCAGTCGCGGGCGGCCCAGGGCGAGGGGGCGCGGGAGTGTCGTACGGCGGGCCGCGAGGCAACCGAGAGCGAGGACGGCACCCACCCACAGCACGCCGAGGAAGGCGGTCGCCGCCGCGTCGGTCTCGAACACCACCGAGGACAACGCCTTGGTGACACCTCCGCCCTCGCCCCCTCCGGTGAACCGGCTGAACGCTCCCGACGCCGTTCCCCTGCCGAACCGTTCCGTCGCGGACTCGGGCAGCCGGGCGGTGCCCTGAGCCACGGCGGCCAGGACGGGGAACACCACGGCCGCGGTCACCAGCGCGCCGCCGCACCGGGCCCACAGCAGCGCCGCGGCGGGCCGCTGCCGTCGGCGCAAGGGCCTGAAGAAGCCGACCCCCAGGACGGCCGTGCCGAGGAACGTCAGCGTCAGCGGCGTCACCGCCACCGCACCGCTCAGGCCGAGGCTCGACCCGCCACCGCCGCCGAGACCGCCGAGCAGCCCGCCGAGGCCGCCGCCCTGCCCACCGCCGTCGGCCGACCAGGCAGAGGGGGCCGACTCCAGCGTGACGCCGCCACCGACGGCCGTGCTCACCATCATCGGCACGAGGCGGGAGACCGGGGCGATCGCTCCGGCGCCCAGGGCGGCGAGTGCCGCCCACGCGGCGGCGGCCATCGCCACGACCGCGGTCGCGACGGACAGGGCGCCTTCGAGACCGTGGCGCGACGGTGAACCGGGAGGAGCAGGGCGAGATGGGGCGGAGGACATGGGCAGGCTCCTGTGGACGGAAGAGGGGGAGGAAGCGGCACGGGCCCTGACGTAGGCGGATCAGACGGCGGAGCCCCGGCGGCCGCCGCTGCCCGCTGTCCCGACGGCGGGGTCCGGGCCGGCGCCGGGTACGGCGGCGGGCGCCGTCGCGGCACCGTCCGCCTCTCGTTCGAGCCGCTCGCCTTCGACATCCAGGTGGGGCACGAGCCGGTCCAGCCATCGGGGAAGGCGCCAGGCGCGCCGGCCGAGCAGGGCCAGGACGGCCGGGACCATCGCCATGCGGACGACGAACGCGTCGAAGAGGACGGCGGCGGCGAGCCCGAAGCCGATGGTCTTGAGCATCTGCTCGTCGGATCCCATGAAGGCGGCGAAGACGGAGATCATGATCACGGCGGCGGCGGTCACCACCCGTGCGCTGTGCTCGAAGCCGCTGACCACGGAGTCCTTCGGCGACTGCCCGTGCACGTACGCCTCGCGCATCCGGGTCACGAGGAACACCTCGTAGTCCATGGCGAGGCCGAAGACGACGCCCACCATGAAGATCGGGGTCATCGACATCACCGGTCCCGGGACCGCGACCCCGAAGAGGGAGGACAGCCAGCCCCACTGGAAGACCGCGACCACCGCGCCGAGGCCGGCCAGGACCGACAGCAGGAAGCCCAGGGCCGCCTTGAGCGGGACGAGGAGGGACCGGAAGACGGCGATCAGCAGCAGGAACGCCAGGCCGACCACGAGTGCCAGGTACGGGAGGAGGGCGTCGGACAGCTTCTGCGACACGTCCACGTTCATCGCCGTCGACCCGGCGACCAGAACGCGGGCGCCGTGCTCGCTCGCGACCGCGGGGTCGCGCAGCGCGTGCACCAGGTCGGCCGTCTTTGCGCCGGCCGGCGCGGTGACCGGTACGACGGTGAGGACGGCGGTGTCACCCGCCGTGCTCAGCCGGGGCTGCCCGACCGCGGCGACGTCCTTCCTGCCCCGGATCTCCGCGGCGACGTCGCGGGCGGCCTCCTGGGCGCTGCCGCCGCCGTCGGCCTGGACGACCACCGTCAGGGGGCCGTTGTAGCCGGGACCGAAGCCGTCGGCGACCAGGTCGTACGCGCGGCGCTGCGTGGTCGAGGCGGGTTTGGACTCGTCGCCCGGGAGCCCCATGTCCAAAGAGGCCGCGGGTACGGCGACCACGCCGAGCAGGGCGACGCCGCCCAACAGGACGGCGACCGGGCGCCGGACGACGAACCGGGCCCAGCGCACGCCCATGGCCTGCTTCGGCCGGCCGTCCTTACCGAGGCGCCGCGGGCGGGTGGGACGGATGCGGCGTCCGAGGAGGCCGAGCAGCGCGGGGATCAGGGTGACGGCGATCAGCATCGCGATGACGACCGTGCCGGCGGCGGCGAGGCCCATCTGCGTGAGCAGCGGGATGCCGACCACGCTCAGTCCCGCGAGGGCGATGATCACGGTGAGACCGGCGAAGACGACCGCGGACCCCGCGGTGCCCACCGCGTGAGCGGCCGCCGCTTCCCGGTCCCTGCCCCGGGCGAGTTCGGCGCGGTAGCGGGAGACGACGAACAGCGCGTAGTCGATACCGACGGCCAGGCCGATCATGGTGGCGAGACCACTGGTGGTCGAGCCGAGCCCGAGCGGCTCCGCGAGCACCTTGATCGCCAGGCCGCCGATGCCGACGCCGAGGACGGCGGTGAGCAGCGGGAGGCCGGCCGCGAGTAGCGAGCCGAAGGTGATGACGAGTACCACGGCGGCGACGGCCAGGCCGAGGGCCTCGGAGGAATGTCCGCCGGCCATCGCGTTGACGGCGTTGCCGCCGACCTCGACGGTCAGCTTCTGCGAGCCCGCCCGTTCGACGGTGTCCTGCAGCGCGTCGCGCGAGCTCTCCTCGAGCTGTGAGGCGGGCACCTCGTACGACACCTGTGCGTACGCGCTGGAGCCGTCCTCGCTCACCGAGCGGGTGGCGTACGGGTCGGTGACGCGTACGACCTGGGGGCCGTCCCCGAGTTCTCGGACCGTCTCCCGGACGGCCTTCTTCTCCTCGGGGTCGGTGACCTTGCCGTCCTCCGCCCGGAACACCACCCGGGCCGTCGCGCCGTCGGCCTTCAGCTCCGGGAAGCTCTCCTCCAGCACGTCGTACGCCTGCTGTGCCTGCGTGCCGGGCATCGAGAAGTCGTTGGGCGGCGCGGCGGGAGCCCTCCCGGCCAGCACGCCCGTGCCCACGAGCAGCACCACCCACAGCAGCGCGACCGGCCGGCGCCTCCGGAAGGAGAACCGGCCCAGCCTGGAAAGGAACGTGGCCACAGCGAGGGCTCCTAGTCAGGTCGAGGCTTCGTCGGAACAATCACCGACGCTGTCACCCCGGCCTGAACGCACTCGGAGAGTTCCTGGGAGTCTTCTGAGAGATCCGCCGCCACGGCGCGGCCGGACGGCGGGATCCGCGCCGAGACCACCGCCGGCGCGGCCCGATTCACAGAAAACTCACCGGGTCGCCGCGAGGTGGTCGCCGATCCGCAGGAACGCCTGGACGAGCGGCGCGACCCGCACCTCCGGCGAAATCACCTGGGAACCGAAGTGGACGGCGACGAGGTCGAGGCCGGGCGAGACGAACAGCCGCTGGCCATGGATTCCGCTGGCCATGTACGAGCCATAGGGGTCGTTCGGAATCCACCACAGGTCGTGGTACGAGAGCGTGGCCGGCGAGTCGGGGGGCGCGGCGGGGAAACGCACGCGGCGGGGGTAGCCGTCCGGGACACCGCTGGTGATCGTCGTGGCCACCTCCTCGGGCACGACCTGCCGGTCGCCGACCGCCCCGCCGCGGCGCAGCATCTCGCCGACGCGGGCGACGTCGCGCGCGGTGGCGCTGAAGCCGCCGCAGGCCGCCTCGACCCCATCGCCGTCGAGGATGTAGTAGGCGTCCTCCTCGGCGCCGATCTTCGACCAGATCATCTCGCTGAGCAGCGCCGAGGTGCTCAGGCCCGTGACCCTGCGCAGGACCTCGGCCAGTGCCTCGACGTTGCCGTTCTCGTAGCGGAACCCGGTCCCCGGCCGGCCGGTGGCGCGGGCGGTCAGGAGGTGCTCACGGATGGTGGTCGGACCGTTGTAGCCGTAGGGCCGCAGCTGCGGTGCGAGCACGGCGTAGTACCGCTGGGCCTCGATCGCCTTGTCGAAGGGCCGGCCCGCGTAACCGACCTGGGTGCCCATGTGCAGCAGGTCCTCGACCGGGGCGTCACCGAAGGCGGTTCCGGCGAGTTCGGGGACGTAGGCGGAGGCCTGGGCCGACCGGTCCAGCAGGCCCTGATGCGCCAGTGTCGCCGCCATCAGTCCGATGTAGGACTTGGCCGCCGAGGCGTTGAAGTGCGGGGTGTGCGCCTCGGTGCCGTGCCGGTACGTCTCGTGGACGACGCTGCCCCGGTGCAGCACCAGGAACGCGTCCGTCTGCGCGGCGGCGAACAGGTCCGGCAGCGTCATCTCGGCCCCGCCGATGTCGAGGGCGAGCCCGTCGAGGGCGTCGGGCTCCCCCGGTAGGGCTCGGGCGGGTTCGGGTCCGCGCCACACCCGGCGGCTGGGGGAGAGTTCGCGGCCCGCGGACGTGAAGCGGCGGATCCATGCCGGGTCGGTGTAGCCGCGGGTCCACGGGAGGTCACCGAGGCGGGTCGAGTCGTTCACGGGCAACTCCGTCACTGCAAAGGTCTTGAACATGAGCGCAATTAACGTACAACCTGTTCAACACCGGATGACAGCCCCTCGCCGACGGAAAGCCCTGGGGCAGCAGTCACGCGTCCGTCATGCCCCGCGACCGCCGGCCCGGCCGGCCTCGGTCGCCGGCCGCCGCGCCGTTCCCCGCACGCTTCCCCTCCGAGCCGCAGGAGTGCCCCATGGTCGAACCGTCCTCGCCCGCGCCACCCCGTGCGGGGGCTGACGCCCCCTCCCGTCCGGCATTCGACCGCCGGCGGGCCTGGCTGATCACCGCGTTGATCGTGACGTTCATGCTCATCAACTACGCCGACAAGTCCGTCCTGGGACTCGCGGCCGTCCCGATCATGGACGAGCTGGGCATCAGCAACAGCACCTACGGGCTAATCTCCAGCTCGTTCGCGCTGCTGTTCAGCCTCTCCGGTCTGATCGTCGGCTTTGCCTCGGCGCGCGTCTCCAGCCGGGTCCTGCTGTTCACGATGGCCGCTCTGTGGGCGGTGGCCCAGCTGCCGGTGCTGTTCGTGGCCTCCGTGCCCGCACTCGTGGCGGGGCGGGTGCTGCTGGGGGCGGCGGAGGGACCCGCGGCCTCGATGTCGATGCACGCCCTGTACAAGTGGTTCCCGGCGGACCGCCGGGGCCTGCCCTCGGCGCTCCAGATCAGCGGTGCCGCGCTGGGCACGCTGATCGCGGCGCCGGTGGTGACATGGCTGATCACCGGCTTCGGGTGGCGTTCCGCCTTCGCGGTGCTCGCCGTGACCAGCCTGGTGTGGAGCCTGGTGTGGTGGCGGGTGGGACATGACGGCCCGTACGGGGAGGGGCGCGCGCGGCGCTCACGGCCGGCCGACGGCACCGCGCGGGCAGCGCTTCACACGCAGCGGCTGCCGTACCGGCGCCTGCTGTTGAACGGCACGGTGCTCGGAAGCATCGCCGCGGCCTTCGGCGGATCCTGGGCCCTCGCCCTGAGCCACGCCTGGCTGCCCGTGTACCTGCGGACGCAGCTCGGCATGAGGCCGAGCACCGCGGCCACGCTCATCAGCGCCATCTCCGCTTTCAGCCTCGTCCTGCTGCTCGCGACGCCACCCCTCCTCGACCGGCTGCACCGGCGCGGCCTCTCGCGCCGGTGGTCGAGCGGCGCCCCGCAGGGCATCGCGGTGGCCGTCGCGGCGCTGGCCATGGCCGCACTCCCGCTCGCCACCGGCTGGGCCCACATCGCCCTGCTCGCCGTCGCCTTCGGCGGCCACGCCATCGTGTTCCCCCTGCACTACATGACGGCGTCCGCGGTCGTGCCTCCGCCCCGGCGAGGTGCGGTCTTCGGCATCGTCGCCGCGACCGGCACCCTGCCCGGGCTGATCGCCCCGTACCTGACCGGACGCCTGCTGGACTCCGCCGCCTCACCCGGCACCGGGTACGACCACGCTTTCCTGCTGTCCGCCGCCGTCATGCTGGCCTGCGGTCTGACGGCCCTGGTCGCCATCCGGCCGGAACGCGACGCGCGACGACTGGGCGTGACCGAGGGAACCGGCCCCACGCCCTGAGGGCTCTGGTCGAAGGCTCAGGCCGGCGTCTCGAAGCCGCTGGCCCAGTACCGTCCGTGCAGTGCCAGGTCGAGCAGCATGCGCACGACCTCCTCGGCCGGCAGGGACGGGGTGTCCTGCTCGACCCACCAGCGCAGTACGGCGATCTGCTCGCCCACCCACACCCGGGCGAGCAGATCGGGGTCGATGCGGGGCCGGACCCCGTTGCGCTCCGCGCGGGCACGGAACTCCTCCGCGGTCGCCCTCGCGCAGGCGTCCGTGAACATCTGCAGGGGTCTGCCGTCGCCCTCGCCGCGCAGCACGATCCGGTACAGGTCGCGTTCCTCACGCGCGTGCCGGAGCATCTCCAGGACCGGCTTGCCCGTGAAGCCGATCGCGCTGTCCGCGACGGCGGGGGCGAGCCGCTGGCCGAGCTCGTCCAGGAGGTCGGCCGTCACCCGGGCGAACAGGTCCTCCTTGTCCCGGAAGTGGGCGTAGAAGGTCGCGCGGGCCACGTCCGCCCGCTCGGTGATGTCCTCCACGGTCAGCGCGGTGAAGCCGCGCTCCAGGACCAGCGCGACCAGAGCCGCCCCGAGGGCACGGCGTGACCGTCTCGTCCGTCTGTCCTCGGCCATTCGGCCCCCTCCTCGGTCGTGCGGCGCAGGCCCACTCAGTCTAGAAGGCTCTTGACACCCTCCACGTTACTGAACAAGCTGTATGTAATTGATTGAGTAGTCTACTTGCGCAGCCGGTGGGCTCGTCACCCCGGCCGGTCCGCAAGCCCCTCGTTCCACTCCCTCATCCCCTTCCGTTCGGGAGACAGGTCCCTTCATGAACCTCGGCACCTACCTTGCGCGCAGCGCTCGCTACTGGCCCCAGGCCCCGGCACTCGTGTGCGGGGACCGTTCCTGGAGCTTCGGCGCACTCGACCGCGCGACCAATCGGCTGGCCTCCGCCCTGACCGCCCGGGGCCTCGGCCCCGGCGACGCGGTGGCCTCCCTGGCCTGGAACCGGGGCGAGCTGGTGGAGGTCGAATTCGCCCTGTACAAGGCAGGGCTGACGCGGGCCCCGATCAACGCACGTCTCGGACGCGGCGAGATCGAGCACATCCTGCGCTACGCCCCCGTACGGGCCCTGGTCTTCGACGCGGCCCACCGCGAGGACGCCCTGGCCGCGATCGCCGCCGCGGGCACCGACTGCCTGCCCGTTCCGCTCGACTCCCCCGCCCCGGACGAGTCCGGGCCGGGCGAGGTGTCCTACGACGCGCTGCTCGCCAAGGGCGACGAGGCCCCGTTCCGCGTCGAGGTGGACGAGTCGGAGCCCTGCGTCCTGAACTTCACGTCCGGCTCCACCGGGGCCCTGAAGGCGGCGGTCCAGACGGTCGGCAACCGCCTCGCGAACATGCGCAAGCTCCTGATGACCGAGGACTCCCGGCCCCGCCCGGGCACCCGCTACCTGGCCTGCGGACCCATCACGCACGCCACCGGAATGGGCCTGCTGGCCGGTGTCTTCGGCGGCTCGACCACGTACGTCCTGCCCACCTGGAGTCCGCGGAGCTTCCTGGAGACGGTCGCGAAGGAGCGCATCACCGCCACCTTCCTCGTGCCGGCCATGGTGAACATGGTGCTCGCCCACCCCGGGGCCCGGGAGTACGACCTCTCCTCCCTGACGAGCGTTCGGATCGGCGGTGCGCCCATCTCGCCGCAACGCCTGCGCGACGCGGTCGCGTTCTTCGGGCCCGTCGTCGCCCAGGGCTACGGACTCGGCGAGACCACCAGCGTGGTCGCGGGCCTGAGCAGCGAGGAGATAGCCCGCGCGGTGCGGGAGGACGCGGAACTGCTCCAGTCGTGCGGCCGGGCCTCGTACGACACCGAGATACGCGTCGTCGACGAGGCGGGCCGGGAACTCGGCCCGCGCGAGGTCGGGGAGGTCATCGTGCGCGGCCCCGACTGCGTACGCGCGTACTGGCAGGAGCCGGAGCTGTCCGCGGAGACCTTCCGCGACGGCTGGGTGCACACCGGTGACCTGGCCTGGATGCGGGAGGACGGCTACCTCTTCCTCGTCGACCGCAAGAAGGACATGATCATCTCGGGCGGCTTCAACATCTACTGCACCGAGGTCGAGGCCGCGCTGTACGAGCACCCGGCCGTCCAGGAAGCCTGCGTCGTCGGTGTGCCCGACGAGCAGTGGGGTGAGGCCGTCAAGGCGGTCGTCGTCCCCCACCCCGGCACCACCGTCACGACCCACGATCTGATCGCCTTCTGCGCGGACCGGCTGGACCGCTTCAAGAAGCCCCGCTCCGTCGACTTCGTGGCCGAACTCCCCCACAACCGCAACGGCAAGCTCGACCGCAAGGCCGTCCGCGAACCGTACTGGGCGAACGCCGCCCGCCGCGTCAACTGACCCACCCCCCTACGGAGCTTCCGGTGACCTTCTCCCTCCGCCCCGCCTACCACGACCCGCGCACCGCCGAACTGGTGGAGCGGCTGCGTGACTACCTCGACGGCGAGCTCGCCGACTACGAACGCGAGCGCGGCATCACCCCCGCAAGCCGCCTCACCCGCGCCGACCTCGAACCGGTCTGGCGCCGCAGCCGCGAACTCGGCTTCTACGGCATCCACTTGCCCGAGGAGTACGGCGGGCAGAACCTCTCGTACACCCAACTGGCAGCCCTGAAGGAGGAGATCGGCGCCAGTGGGCGCGTTCTCTCGCACAGCGTGCTCGGGGACATGGGCGGTCCGCTGCGCGCCGGCGACATCCTCAAGCACGCCACCCCGCACCAACTGGACACCTACCTGCTGCCCCTGCTGCGCGGCGAACGCGCCTGCTGCTTCTCCCTCACGGAGACCGACGCGGGCTCCGACGTGCGCTCCATGCGCACCGTCGCGGTCCCTGACGGCGACGGCTACCGCCTCTCCGGGCACAAGGTGTTCTCTTCGGCAGGCCCGTTCGCCGACTTCGCGATCGTCGTCGCCCGCATGGCCGGCACCGGTGAGCAGGACGGTGAGAAGCCGCGGTTCTCCGCGTTCCTCGTGGACCTCGACAGCCCCGGCTGCCGCGTCGAGGACGGCGCGACCCCGATGTCCGGCGAGCACATCGAGAGCGACATCGTCCTCGACGACTGCTACGTCCCCGCCGCCAACCTCCTCGGCGAGGAGGGCAAGGGCATGCGCATCGCGCTCGGCCGGGTGACCACCAACCGCCTCCTGCACTGCCCCACCGTCCTCGGCGCGACCCGCCGCGCCCTCGCCCTGACCCTCGACCGCACCCGCACCCGCAAGGTCGCCGGCGGACAGCCCCTGCTGATGATGCAGGCCATCCAGCACAAGGTCGCCGACATGGCCACCGACTTCTATGCCGCCCGTTCCATGACCTACGCGGCGCTGGCCGCGCTGGACGAGGGCCGGGAGGTCCACGCCGAGGCGTTCATGTGCAAGCTCTTCGTCGCCGAGTCCGCCTTCCGCGTCCTCGACGAGGCCGTCCAGATCCACGGCAAGGAAGGGCTCACCCAGGGCAACGAGATCGAGTACCTCTTCCGCAAGATCCGCATGTTCCGCATCCTCACCGGCACCTCCGAGATCCAGCGCAACGGCATCGCCAAACTCCTGGCCTTCCACCACTGACCGACCCGTCCCTGCGGAAGACGCACTCCTGCTCGCCGGCCTGGGGCGGACGCGGCCGAGGTCGAAACCGGACACCTGCCTACGACTGGTCCGCACCGCTGTCGCGATGGTTTCGCGTCTTCGACGGCACCCTCCACTCGGCGGATCAGCGCTTCGAGATCGGTGACGTCATGGGCGAGAGCCGGTTCGCCAAGGACATCGGAGGCCCGCAGCGATGGCAGGTCCGCGTCTCAGTCGACGACCCCAATTCGTTCGCGCAGCTGCCGAGCAATGTTCAAGACCTGCGGATCGGCCTCGGGAGGTATGCCTCGCGGAATACGGAGGACGTACCTTCCCGAGTGATCGATTGATGGTCACCGTGTGAGGACGCCGGCGCTGGCTCCGGCGCCTGCCTCGGGACTGGCACGGAAGTCGCCCGTCCTTGCACGATCCTCTCGCCGGGCGGCACCCGTCACGACCCCTGTGCTGCAATCGTGGTATGCCACTGGACGAGCTACGTGACCTGCTGAGGCAGCATGGCCGACCCGATCTGACCACGTCCATCGACGGCGTTCGTATATGCAGGGCGGACCGCGTGGTGTCGCCGGGGGCCTCGATGTCCGGTACGGTCGTGGCCGTTGTCGCCCAGGGCAACAAGCGCCTGGCGCTGGGTGACCACCTCTACGAGTACGGGGCCGGACAATATCTCATCGCCTCGGTGGACCTTCCGGTGACGGGACAGTTTGTCGATGCCGCCCCGGGACGGCCCGGACTCGGTTTCGCGATGACGTTGGAGCCCGCGGCCATCGCGGAGCTGCTGTTGCAGACCGGTGCGGGCGACCTGCCACGGCCGCCCGGTCCCGCACGGCTGGGGATCTCGGTCAGTGACGCGTCCGACGAACTGCTCGACGCCATTGTGCGGCTGCTGCGACTGCTCGACCGGCCACGGGATCGGGGCGTACTGGCCCCATTGATCAAACGCGAAATCCTCTGGCGCCTGATCACCGGGGAGCAAGGCGACGTGGTGCGCCAACTCGGTCTTGCCGACAGCAGCTTGAGTCACATCACACGAGCGGTGCGGTGGATTCGACAGAACTACGCCCGGCAATTCCGAGTCGAGGAACTGGCGCGACTGTCAGGAATGAGCGTGTCCGCGTTTCACAAAAATTTCCAGGCAGTGACCGGGATGACGCCGATCCAGTTCCAGAAACACATCCGGTTGCAGACGGCACGGCTACTCCTGGCAAATCGCCCGAGCGACGTCACCGGCGTGGGACATTCCGTCGGCTACGACAGCCCGTCCCAGTTCAGCCGGGAATACAGGCGGCTTTTCGGTGAGCCGCCCAGTCGCGATGCGGTGCGCTTGCGCCATGAGGCCGGTGCGGCAGTGCCCGCACTGCCCTGAACGGCACCTCAAGGGTTGTCCCGTAATCCCTGGCGGGTGTGCGACGCCGACTTCGGCACCCGTGGACGGCCCTGGTAAGACCAGGAGGATCGTGCAACCATGCGCGAGAATCTTGCTGGCCGGACTCACGCGCCGTTGGTTTGATGAAGTTGTCAAAGCGCAAGAAGGCATTCGAGCCCTGCGACCGGAAGATTCGGGTCGCGACGGTCGCCGATCACATTCTGAAAGGTAGCCGTTGGTGCACACAGAAAGAGGACGAGCAGCATTCGGCCTGAACCGGACATATGCCGGTCAGCGACGCCGACTAGCGCGTCTTTCGTTCTGCGCGGGCTTGATGTGACGCGCACTCGTACTGGCACGGCGACTGTTTCCAGAAATTCGCCGACACCGGTTTGAGCGAGGAAAATTCAGGAAGTGGCAACAATGCAGAGCAACATCATCGACAAGGTCTACATCGACGGCGAGTTCGTGACCCCACACGGCACGGAACTCTTCGATCTGTACAACCCTGCCCGAGGTGAAGTGATCGGGCAGGTCCAGCTCGCCGACGAGGTCGACGCGCAGGCGGCCATCGCGGCGGCGAAGCGTGCACTGCCGGCGTGGTCCGCGACGTCCAAGGAAGAGCGGATCGACGCGCTGAAGCGGCTTCAGGCCGCGGTCACCGCTCACCGGGACGAACTACTGGAAGCTGTCATCCTGGAGTACGGCGCGCCGCTGAAGCTGGCCAACATAACGGACGCAACCATCGGCGCTTTCGCCGACATGATCCAAACGCTGGAAGAGTTCGACTTCACCCGGCAGATCGGCCGGGCCACCGTGGAACTGGCCCCGGTCGGTGTCGCAGGCCTGATCACGCCGTGGAACGCGGATGCGTTCATCGTCAGTGACAAACTCGCGACCGCTCTGGCGGCCGGCTGCACCGTCGTCGTCAAGCCCAGCGAGATGAGCGCGACGCAGACGCACGTCCTCACCCGGGCCCTGCACGAGGCCGGACTGCCCAAGGGCGTCCTCAACATCGTGACGGGACGCGGCGACGTCGTCGGCTCCGTGATCAACCGCCACCCCGACGTCGCGAAGATCTCGTTCACAGGCTCCACCGCGACGGGCAAGGTCATCGCGAGCGAGGCGGTCGACACGTTGAAGCGCCTGACGCTGGAACTCGGCGGCAAGTCTCCGTCGATCATCCTCGACGACGCCGACCTCGAGGAAGCGATCCCTGGTGCGCTCCAGGCCGGCTTTTGGAACAGCGGCCAGGCGTGCGTCGCCGGTACCCGCATCCTCGTCCCGGAGAGCCGGCTCGACGAAGCGCTCACCCTCATCGCGAAGAAGGTGGCGGAGGAGTGGCCCGCCGGTGATCCGCGCGATCCGGCGACCGCGATCGGCCCGATGGTGAGCGAGCGGCAGTGGGAGCGCGTCCAGAGCTACATCCGTCGCGGTATCGAGGAAGGCGCCCGAGTCATCGTCGGCGGCCCCGGCCGCCCCGACGGTCTCCAGAACGGGTACTTCGTGCGCCCGACCGTGTTCGCCGACGTCACCAACGACATGACGATCGCCCGGGAGGAGATCTTCGGCCCGGTGCTTTCGGTCATCACCTACCGGGACGACGACCACGCCATCGAGATCGCCAACGACACCACCTACGGCCTGCACGCCTACGTGTTCGGATCGGACGCCCAGCGGGCGCGCCGCATCGCATCGCGGATCGAAGCGGGCCGGGTCTCCGTCAACGGTGGCTTCGAGAATCGGTCCCCCTTCGGCGGGTTCAAGCAGTCCGGCATCGGGCGGGAGTACGGCGTCTACGGTCTCGAGGGCTTCCTCGAGCCGCGGTCCGTGATGGTCTGACCGGGTAGACCGGCCGGACCCGGTTGGTCGGTGCAACCGTGCAACGTGCGCACGGCGATGCCACGGTTCCCGGCGCCCGCCCCCGGGCGCGGGGACGGGCCGGCACGCCCGTGCCGTGCGCCATGAGTGGCCCGGGGTTGTTCGACGAGGCGTTCGACGGGGGTATGGTGGCCGGCCCGGGAAGGCAGCGCATGCATCCCGGGCCGGCCACGCGTCCCGGCCCGACGCCACGGTCACCCGGCATCGCTCTCAAGTGGAGCGGAACGGATCGGCCTCGGGCGGGCGGAACCCGGGGGCACGATGTGGCGTGCAAGCCTCGGCGAGGATCTTGCTGGCGTTCGCGTCCGCCCCTGCTTCGCTGGAGTGAGAGCAACAGCAAACGAGTGAGGCGGTACGGAGGGACCTGACGGCTCACCGAAGTCACCGCAGCCTGAACAACCCCGCTGATCCACAACTTCTGACAATTACTCCACGCTGCCGACGTGGTCCTGCACCCCGAGTAGCCTCCGGCCACCCCCGGATCCCCTGCACTCGCACAACCTGCTTGACTCAGTCATGAGGACTCCGCCGACCTAGGCTCTTCGCCACCGGCGGTGGCCATGCGGAATCGATGCGCGTCGAGTGGTGCATGATCGGGTGCCGAGGGCGTGCCAGGGCGGGGGCGGGGCGTGAGTGTCATGGGTGTGTGGGTCGTCGGGGCGGTGCCTGACGAGCGGACAAGGGACCTGCTGTCCGCCGCGGTTCAGGCCTCGCCGTCGCCACCGGCGTCAACGCACGCTGATGTGACCAGAGGGTTGGCTTGGTGGCGGAGCACGGCACGGACGTCTCTGTTCAGCTCTTCCAAGACCGCTGCCGGCGGTTGGGTGGCTGACGACGACGCCTTCCGGCTGAGCGCATTCTTCGACAGCTGCTATGACGACTCCGATCCGGTGGAGGCGCTGCGCGACGCCGTCATGGACCAGTTCCCGCCCGAGGGAGACGAGGGCCTGTTCACGGCAGTGGCACGCAAGGCCAGTCCGTTCTCGGCCTTGGCGTACGCGCTCGGTCCCGATGCGGTGCTGCGACTACCAGGCTGGTTCGGAGACTTCCTGCTCGACGCCGCACAGGTCCGCGCCCAGCTCCCCGCGGCGGAGGAAGCCCTCGCCTTGACCGGAACCCAGCGGCGGGACGCCGTCGAGCGAATCCATGCCTGGATGACCGGCTTGGGCGACGATCCCGACCATGACGTCGATGAACTCCTTGACGGCCCACTGCGCGTTCTCCGCCATGCCGCCCGTACCGGGCAGGGTGCGGCTGGCCAGGTCTGCTGGTACTGACGGAATGGAACGCTCCTTGGACCATGGGGAAATCCTGTAAGGCACCGCAGGTCAGCGGCTTCTCAGGTCAGCGGCCATCCGCGTGGCGATCTTCCCAACCGGTGCTCCAGGACCCGAGCACGAAGGCGCTTGACTGGTCCATTGAAACTCCTGCCTATAACGGCTTCCCCAACCTACGGGTACTGGTCGGATCAATACCGCCTGTACCGTCAGGCGGCCTTGACGTGCTCGGCATCGACCCGTGCGGTGACACCGGTCCCGACGAGGGTGCGGGTGACGTCGGCGGAGGCGTAGATCGACAGGATGCGCATGGGCTCGGTGGCGGAGGCGTTGCGGAAGCGGTGAGGCACACCGGCGGGGACGTACGTGGCGTCGAAGCGGGTGACGTGGTGTTCGGTGCCGTCGATCTCGACGACGGCGTCGCCTTCCAGGACGGTCACGCTCTCCGGGCGGTTGTGGGCGTGCAGGGCAATGGCCGCGCCGCCCTCACGCCGGTCGAGCGTGAGCACAGCGTCGGTGTCGTAGTCAGCGGCCAGGGCCACGTTCACCGCATCCGCGAGGCCCGGGTCCAGGTCGCGACAGCGGGCACGCACCGACTGGGCGACACCCGGATGGTCCTCCGTGATCTCGGGCAGAACGACACGGCCCCGTCGCACTCGGTGGCGGATGCCGTCGACCGCGCTGAGCGCCGCTCACGGCGGAGCTCGCGCGTGGCGGCGTGGTCGATCTCCGCCCGATGCTCGGGGGGCGGAGTCGAGCGCCGCAAGCAGCCCGGTCGTCTCCGCGACGACGACGATCACGCAGCGGTCCCGGTCCCGCGGCGCACCGCCTCGGCAACGGCGTCACGCACGTCATGCCGGCCAGGAGTGCGTCCCCCTCCCCGGAAGATGCGGGAGACAAGAGGCCCGTCCCCTACACGGTTGGCCATGGCCGCGAGAGGGACGCCCTGGCGGATGATCTCTGCCTCGCTGATGTGTGTGTACCACAATGATGTATGCCCATTGCGTCCGGGCGGCTCCGAGGGTCTGCACCGCTTCCGGCGGGCCCGCGGCCGCTGACGAACACCCCCGAGCGAACGAGAGACAACCGGTATGACGACCGCGCACTGGCTCTTCGGCGATCAGCTCGGCCCGCACTTCCTCGCTCCGGCGGGCGGGGACGGGCCCGGCCACGGGGCGCCCGTGGTGATGGTCGAGGCCCGGTCGGTCTTCC
The DNA here is from genome assembly GCF_000716535.1 of Streptomyces flaveolus. GTDB lineage: Bacteria > Actinomycetota > Actinomycetes > Streptomycetales > Streptomycetaceae > Streptomyces > Streptomyces flaveolus_A. The sequence continues at coordinate 18,704 of NZ_JNWV01000026.1, forward strand.
GGCGCCGCCGCTTCCACCGCGCCAAGGCGCACCTGGTGCTCTCCGCGATGCGGCACCGTGCGGCGGAGCTGGGCGAGCGGGTGACGTACGTCAGGGCGGAGACCTACCGGGAGGGACTGCGCCGCGCCGTGGGGGACGCACCGGTCACGGTGTGCCACCCCACCTCTCACGCGGCCCTGCGGCTGGTGCGCTCCCTGCCGCGGGTGAGACTGCTGCCCGCGCGCGGCTTCCTGGTGTCGCACGAGGACTTCGTCCGCTGGGCCGGTGGACGCGGGGGACGGCGGCTGCTCCAGGACGACTTCTACCGCTGGGTGCGCCGCGAGCACGACCTGCTGATGGAGGGCGGTGAGCCGGCCGGCGGGCGGTACAACCACGACCACGACAACCGCGAACCGCCACCGCGCGGCGCCGGAACACTGGACGTGCCGGGGCCGTACCGGCCACGGGAGGACGACATCGACGCCGGGGTGCGCGACGACCTCGACCGGTGGGAGCGCGAGGACGGCGTGCGCTTCGTCGGCCGCGACGGCCCGCGCCGCTTCCCCGCCACCCGGCGCGAGGCGCTGTCGGCGCTGCGCCGCTTCGTGGAGCTGCGCCTGGCGTCGTTCGGGCCGTTCGAGGACGCCATGCTGGCCGGCGACCCGGTGATGAGCCACAGCCTGCTGTCGTCGTCGCTGAACCTCGGGCTGCTGCACCCGGCGGAGTGCGTGGAGCGCGCCGAGCAGGCGTGGCGGGCGGGCGCCGTCCCGGTGAACAGCGCGGAGGGCTTCGTGCGGCAGGTGGCGGGCTGGCGTGAGTACGTCTGGCAGCTGTACTGGCACTTCGGCGAGGACTACCGGCACGGCAACGCGCTCGGCCACACGCGGGACCTGCCGGAGTACTTCGCCGAGCTGGACGCCGACGCGGTCACCGCCCGTTGTCTGGCCACCGCGCTCGCCCAGGTGCGCGACACCGGCTGGACGCACCACATCCCCCGGCTGATGGTGCTGGGCAGCCACGCCCTGCAGCGCGGCTGGGACCCGGCCGCCGTCACCGACTGGTTCCACCGCTGCTTCGTGGACGGCTACGACTGGGTGATGCTGCCGAACGTGGTCGGGATGTCCCAGTACGCGGACGGTGGCCGGATGACCACCAAGCCGTACACCTCGGGCGGCGCCTACATCCACCGCATGAGCGACCTGTGCGACGGCTGTGCCTACCGGCCCGCCGAACGGACCGGCCCGCACGCCTGCCCCTACACCTCCGGGTACTGGGCCTTCCTGCACCGCCACCGGCGGATGCTGTCCGGCAACGCCCGCATGCGCCGGGCGGTGCAGGGCCTGGACCGGCTGCGCGACCTGGAGGAAGTGCTGCGCGAGGAGCGGCGGCGGACCGGTACCACACCGTGAAGCGAGTGCCTGCGGGGCTGCGCCGAGGCACGGCGTATGGCCCGAAGGCCGCACCACGGCACCGGTGCACGGCGGCTGAGGCCGGCTTTCAGCCGTCCCTGCGGCCGGTGCGGGAGGGGACGCCTGCGCCCGCCACCGCGGGCGAGGTCTCTTCCTGTCGCCCGGAACCCGGCCGGGTGGGCCACCAGACGCGGTCCCCAGCGTCCCGCACCAGGGCCGGGACCAGCAGCGAGCGCACCACCAGCGTGTCCAGGAGCACGCCGAAGGCGACGATGAACGCGATCTGCACCAGGAAAGCGAGGGGGATGACCCCGAGCGCGGCGAAGGTGGCGGCGAGGACCGCCCCCGCGGAGGTGATGACCCCGCCGGTGGCGACCAGTCCGCGCCGCACGCCCTCCCGCGTGCCGTGGCGCAGGGTCTCCTCGCGGACCCGGGACATCAGGAAGATGTTGTAGTCGACACCGAGGGCGACAAGGAAGACGAACCCGTACAGCGGCACGGACGGGTCGGTGCCGCTGAAGCCGAACAGGTCGCGGAAGACGAACGCGGCGACGCCGAGGGTGGCGGTGTAGTTGAGGGCGACGGTGAGCACGAGCAGGAGCGGCACGGCCAGGGTGCGCAGCAGCAGCACCAGGATGACCAGGACGACCGCGAGCACCACGGGCACGATGACGGTCCGGTCCCGCTCCGCCGCACGGAGGGTGTCGTACTGCTGGGCGGTGTAGCCGCCGACCAGGGCGCGGGCGTCCGGCAGCGCGTGCAGCGCGGTGCGCAGCCGGGCGACGGTGTCGCGGGCGGCCTGGGTGTCCGGGGCGGCCTTCGCGGTCGCCTCGAAGCGCACCCGCCCGTCCACGACGCGCGGCTTCGCCCCGGGACGGCCCTCGGCCCCCGTGGCAGTCACCACCGCGATGCCGGAGGTGGCGCGCACGGTGCGGGCCACCTCACCGGCCGCGGCGGCGTCGGCGAGGACCACCACGGGGGTGCCGGCACCAGCCGGGAAGTGGCGGGCCAGGGTCTGCTGGGCGGCGACGGACGGCACGTCCCGGACGAACGTCTCATCGAGCGGCACGCCGCGGGAGTCGAGGGCGAGGGCGCCCGCCGAGCAGACGAGCAGGCCCGCCAGGGCGAGCGCCCACACGCGGCGCGGTGCCCGGTCCACCAGGGCGGCGACACGGCGCCACAGTCCCGTGGCGCCCGCGTGGCGCTCCGGGTGGGCCGGCCAGTAGGCGGCCCGGCCGAGCAGGGCGAGGACCGCGGGCAGGAAGGTGAGGGCGCTGAGCACGGCGGCGGCGATGCCCATGGCGCCGACCGGGCCCAGCGCGCGGTTGTTGGTCAGGTCGCTCAGCAACAGGGTGATCAGGCCGAGGGCGACGGTGCCGGCGCTGGCGAGGACGGCGGGCGCCGAGCGGCGCAGGGCGGTCCAGGCGGCGGCACGGCTGTCCCGTCCCGCGGCCAGTTCCTCGCGGCAGCGCGCGGTGACCAGCAGCGCGTAGTCGGTGGCGGCGCCGATGACGAGGATGGACAGGATGCCCTGCACCTGCCCGTCGACGCGCACCAGGCCGTGGTCGGCCAGCGCGTACACCACGGCACAGGCCAGGCCGAGTGCGAAGACGGAGCCGGTGATGACGGCGAGCGGCAGCAGCAGCGAGCGGTAGACGAGCAGCAGAATGACCAGGACCGTCAGCAGGGCGACGGCCAGCAGGACCCCGTCGATGCCGGAGAACGCGTCGGCGAGGTCGGCCTGCGTGGCGGCCGGGCCGGCCAGCTGCACCCGGGTGCCGGGGACCCGCTCGGCCGCGGCGCGCACCTTCTCCAGGGTGGGTGCGAGCTGATCGCCGAGGTCGGGGCGGAGCGGCACGACGGCCTGGAGGGCCTCGCGGTCGTCGGAGGGCAGGGCGGGGGACGGCGTGCCGACCGTGCCTGTCGCGCCGGTGAGCCCGGCCACGGCCGCGGTGGCCGGCTGCTGCCGGCCGGTGACCTCGCCGCCGCCGTCGGCGGTCCACAGCACGATCACGGGCAGGGTCTCGCGCTGCTGGAAGGCGGCCTGTTCCCGCAGGACGCGGGTGGACTCGGCGCTGCGCGGCAGGAAGGCGGCCTGGTCGTTGGTGGCGACCTCGCCGAGGCGCCCGGCGAAGGGGCCGAGCAGTGCGCCCACCACGAGCCAGGCGGCGATCATGGCGAAGGGTACGAACCGGTGGGCTCGCTGGTGCTGGGGCTTCATCGGGCTCCTTCGACGACTCGGCCCGTTTGCTCGACAATCAACAATCTCAATGATTGAAGCATTTGCGGCGCCGGAGATCTCCCCGGGGTATCCCTCATGCTTCCGTCTGCCCCTGGAATCCGGATGCAGGGGCCTGGAGGAATCCGGGCGCGGCTCAGCCGTCGCCCAGTTCCGGCATCTCTCCCAGAGCGTCGTTGAGCGCGGTCAGGAAGCGCAGCGCCACCTCCAGCTCGCGCTCGTCGAACGCGGCCCCGGCACGGCGCAGGGCCTCCGCGAGGGGGCGGAAGTGGGTGCGGGTTGCGGCGCGGGCGTCGGCTGCGTAGCGCAGGTGGACGACGCGGCGGTCGGCGTCCTCCCGGACCCGGCGGACGTGTCCGGCGCGTTCCAGCCGGTCGATGCAGGCGGTGACCGCGCCGGAGGTGAGGCCGAGCACGGCGCGCAGCCGACCGGGGGTCATCGGCTCGGTCGCGTCCAGGATCGCGGCGAGCGCCTGCACGTCGGTGGGGTGCAGGTTCTGCCGCACCGCGTACTGGTGCACGACCCGGCCGACCTCGCCGTGCATACGGCGCAGTTGGACGGCGAAGGCGGCCAAGTCACCGGCGAAGGCGGGGGGCTGGTCACCCGTGGAGGGGCCGCCCGGCGCATGCCGCGGACGCGCTCCGCTGGTGTCGGTGTCCACCGGCGCATCGTACCGGGGTCCTCGTGGCCCACGTCGGCCGAGCATGGTGGCGCCGACGCGTTCAGCGGCCTCCAGTCGTGGAACAGGTGCCGGGAGAAGTCGTAGGCGAAGCCGGGGTCCGGGTGCCGCGTCGAAGCTGCCCGGCGCGGACACAGCATCGTCCGGCATGCCGCCTGTTCCACGTCATGCGTCGTCGGAAACAGATCGGGAGCACCCACACACGCCCGAGCAACTCGGGACAAGAGCAGGTCAGATGCCCTTCGCAGCAGGCTCCAAAATCGCCACGCACTCCACATGATGCGTCATCGGAAACAGATCGAACGCCCGCAGCGTCCGCACCCGGTAGCCGCCCTCCCGGAAGTACCCCAGGTCCCGGGCCAGCGCAGCGGGGTCGCAGGCGACGTACGCGATGCGGCGGGCGCCGAGGGAGGAGAGGTGGGCCACCGTCTCGCGGCCGGCGCCCGCGCGGGGCGGGTCGAGGACGATCAGGTCGACCTCCGTGATGCCCGTGCGCGGCAGGACCGACTCGACCTTGCCCTGCTCGACGCGGACGCGGGGGAAGTCGGCGAGGTTGTGCCGCGCGTCCTCCACCGCCCGCTTGCCGGACTCGATGCCGAGGACCGCGCCCTTCTCGCCGAGGCGGTCGGCGAGCGCGCCGGCGAAGAGGCCGACACCGCAGTAGAGGTCCAGGGCCGTCTCGCCCTTACGGGGCAGCAGTCCCTGCATGACGGCGGTGACGAGCGTGTCCGCCGCCTTCGGGTGGACCTGCCAGAAGCCGCCGTTGCCCACCCGGTGCGTACGGCCGTCCGCGCGTTCGCGGACGAAGGGGCGGCCGTGGACGCGGTGCACTCCGCCGGACTTCTCGTCCACGCGCAGGACCGACACCGGCCGGTCCAGTTCGACCAGCGGGAGGCGGGCACCCGGGCGCGGGGTGAGGATCACCTGGCGGTCCTGGGATCCGGTCGCCGCGATGGCCTCGACCGATTCCATGCCGGTCCAGTCACGCTTCTCGATGCCCAGCTCGCTGACGCCCGCCGCCGCGATCATGCAGTGGTCGATGCGCTCGACCTCGTGCGAGCGGTGCCGGCGCAGACCGGCGTGGCCCTCGGCGTCGACGGCGTACTGGACGCGGGTGCGCCACTGCGGGACCTGTCCGGCGGGCAGCTTGTCGCCCTCGGCCGGGACCACGGTGCCGTCCCAGCCCGCCTCCTCGGGGGTGAGGCCGGCGAGCCGCTGGAGCTGTTCGGCGATCACCTCCGCCTTCAGCCGGCGCTGGGCGCCCGGCTTGGCGTGCTGCCAGTCGCAGCCACCGCAGCGGCCGGGGCCGGCGAAGGGGCAGGGGGCCTCGATGCGGTCCTTGGACGCCTCCAGGACCCGTACGGCGTCCGCGCGCAGGAAGCGGGCGCCTTCCTCCCCCTCGGTCACCCTCGCCACCACCCGCTCGCCGGGCAGCGCGTGCCGGACGAACAGCACCTGTCCCTCGGGCGTACGGGCGATGCAGTGGCCGCCGTGGGCGACGGGGCCGATCTCGACCTCGTACTCCTCGCCCACCAGAGACTTGGTCGGTTCTGCCTGCATGGTGGGGTGACTCCAGACCTGGAAATCGGGGAAAGGGGGCGGCCCGCACCGGCGGGCCCGACAACAGCCCACCAGTCTACGGCCTTCCTGCCCCGCCCCAGACCTCGCCCGTGGGCTCCTTCGACCCCACCTCAGCCTTCACGCCGCGGGCCCCCGCGGCATCTCCGCCCCACCCCAGCCCTCACCCCGCGGGCATCATCCACCCCACACCGGTCCTCTCACTCCTTGCCCGACGGCTCCTTCGGCCGTTCCACCGCCGGACCGCGCCGGACGGCGCCCGGTGCGTTCCATTCCTGCCGCTTGCGGGCGCGGGCCCGGGCGGCCTCGGAGGACTGGAGCTGGTAGGGGACGGAGGTGACCATGACGCCGGGCGTGAACAACAGGCGGCCCTTGAGGCGCAGCGCGCTCTGGTTGTGCAGCAGGTGCTCGTACCAGTGGCCGACCACGTACTCGGGGATGATCACGGAGACCGCGTCGCGCGGGGACTCCTTGCGCAGGCCCTTGACGTACTCGATGATCGGCCGCGTGATCTCGCGGTACGGCGAGTCCAGGACCTTGAGCGGTACGTCGATCCCGCGCCGCTCCCACTCCTCGCGCAGCGCCTTGGTCTCGGCCGGGTCCACGTTGACGGTCAGCGCCTCCAGGGTGTCCGAGCGCATCAGCTTGGCGTAGGCCAGGGCGCGCAGTGTCGGCCGGTGGATCTTGGAGATCAGCACGACCGAGTGGACCCGCGACGGGCGGACCATGTCGTCGGCCGGGCCCTCGGGGGCCGCGATCTCCTCGGCGACCCGGTCGTAGTGCTTCCGGATCGCGGTCATCGTCGCGTAGAAGATGCACATGCCGAGCAGGGCCACCCAGGCGCCGTGCGTGAACTTGGTGACCAGGACGACGACGAGCACCAGGCCGGTGAAGAAGGCGCCGAACGCGTTGATCGCCCGGGAGCGGATCATGTGGCTGCGCTTGGCCGGGTCCTTCTCGACCCCGAGGTGGCGGTTCCAGTGCCGGACCATGCCGGTCTGGCTGAGCGTGAAGGACACGAACACGCCGACGATGTAGAGCTGGATCAGGCGGGTGGAGTCGGCGCCGTAGATGAACACCAGCAGCATCGCGGCGCCCGCGAGCAGCACGATTCCGTTGGAGAAGGCGAGCCGGTCGCCACGCGTGTGCAGCTGGCGCGGCAGGTAGCGGTCCTGGGCGAGGATGGAGCCGAGCAGCGGGAAGCCGTTGTACGCCGTGTTGGCGGCCAGGAACAGCACCAGCGCGGTGGCTGCGGCGAGCAGGACGAACAGGAAGCTGCCCTTGCCGAAGACCGCCTCGGCGACCTGGGAGATGACCGGGTTCTGGACGTAGCCGGAGCCGAGCGGGACGCCGTTGTGCAGCAGGTCGGTGGCCGGCTTCTCGGCCATGCGCACCTTGGTGGTCATGGCGAGCACGATGATGCCGCAGAACATGGTGACGGCCAGCAGGCCCATCATGGCGAGCGTGGTGGCCGCGTTCTTCGACTTGGGCTTGCGGAAGGCCGGGACGCCGTTGGAGATGGCCTCGACGCCGGTGAGGGCCGCACAGCCGGAGGAGAAGGCGCGCAGCAGCAGGAAGACGAGGGCGAAGCCGGCGAGCCCCTGGTGCTCGGCCTTGATGTGGTAGCCGGCCGTCGGTGCCCGCATGGTGTCCCCGAGGACCAGGCCGCGGAAGGCACCCCACGCGATCATGATGAAGACGCCGCCGACGAACACGTACGTCGGGATGGCGAAGAGCTTGCCCGACTCCTTCACGCCCCGCAGGTTCATCAGCGTCAGCAGCACGATCACGGCGGCCGCGCAGAACACCTTGTGCTCGACCACGAAGGGGATCGCTGAGCCGAGGTTCTCGATGCCGGAGGAGATGGAGACGGCGACGGTGAGGACGTAGTCCACCAGCAGGGCGCTGGCCACGGTGAGGCCGGCCTTGGGGCCGAGGTTGGTGGTCGCGACCTCGTAGTCGCCGCCGCCGCTCGGGTAGGCGTGCACGTTCTGCCGGTAGGAGGCGACCACCGTGAACATCAGCACGACGACCGCGAGCGCGATCCAGGGGCTGAAGTGGTACGCCGACACGCCCGCGATGGACAGGACCAGCAGGACCTCCCCCGGCGCGTAGGCGACGGAGGACAGCGGGTCGGAAGCGAAGACGGGGAGTGCGATGCGCTTCGGCAGGAGCGTTTCACCCAGCCGGTCACTGCGCAGTGCGCGCCCGATCAGGATCCGTTTGGGCACGTCGGTCAGTTTGGACACGAGAGAGGATCGTAAGCCTTCGAACAGGCACCCGCCCACCCGGCGTGCTGGATCTGCCTCACGAGTGAAATCGGGGGCGCACGGAACTACGGAATCCGTGCTTCGTGTGCCCGCCGTGCCTAGATGGCAAACCCCGCTTGTCATCGCACTTCGGAGGTTCCATGCCCGCGACCGCGGAGCTGATCGGGGCGCTGCTCGCCCTCGGCGGCCTCGGAATCCTGACCCTGTGCAGCGTGCGCAGCATCACTCGCCGACGGCTCCCGCCGCCACCCGCCGCACAGGGGTGCCCGCCGCGTGGCGCCCGTGTGTAGCTTTGGGCGTCGGTCTGAGACCCTGATGCTGAGCAGTAGCTTTTGGACACCGGAAGGACGGTCGTGCACATCGTCATCATGGGCTGCGGAAGAGTGGGTTCCGCTCTTGCCCAGACCCTGGAGCAACAGGGACACACGGTCGCCGTGATCGACCAGGACCCCACCGCCTTCCGCCGGCTGGGCCCGGGATTCGGGGGCCGCCGGGTCACCGGCGTCGGCTTCGACCAGGACACCCTGCGCGAGGCGGGCATCGAGGAGGCCGGCGCCTTCGCCGCCGTCTCCAGCGGTGACAACTCCAACATCATCTCCGCGCGCGTGGCCCGCGAGATGTTCGGTGTGGAGAACGTGGCCGCCCGCATCTACGACCCCCGCCGTGCCGAGGTCTACCAGCGCCTGGGCATCCCCACCGTGGCGACGGTCCGCTGGACCGCCGACCAGATGCTGCGCCGGCTGCTGCCCTCCGGTGCCGAGCCGCTGTGGCGCGATCCCACCGGCGGGGTGCAGCTCGCCGAGGTGCACGCCTCCCCGAAGTGGGTCGGCCACAAGATCAGCAAGCTCCAGGAGGAGACGGGCGTCCGGGTCGCGTTCCTGACCCGCCTGGGCGAGGCGATCCTGCCCACCTCGCAGACGGTGCTGCAGGAGGGCGACCTCGTGCACGTGATGATGCGGACGGACGACGTGGACAAGGTCGAGGCGGCGTTCGCCGGTGGCCCGGAAGAGGAGGGCGGTCACTGATGAGGGTCGCCATTGCCGGAGCCGGCGCCGTCGGCCGCTCGATCGCGGGCGAGCTGCTGGAGAACGGCCACGAGGTCCTGCTGATCGACAAGGCGCCGACCGCCATCTCGGTCGAGCGCGTGCCGCAGGCGGAGTGGCTGCTCGCCGACGCCTGCGAGATCACGTCCCTGGACGAGGCGGCGTTGCAGCGCTGCAACGTCGTGATCGCCGCGACCGGCGACGACAAGGTGAACCTGGTCGTCTCGCTGCTCGCCAAGACGGAGTACGGCGTTCCGCGCGTCGTGGCCCGGGTGAACAACCCGAAGAACGAGTGGCTGTTCAACGAGGCCTGGGGTGTCGACGTCGCCGTCTCCACGCCGCGCCTGATGTCCGCCCTGGTGGAGGAGGCGGTGAGCGTCGGCGACCTGGTCCGGCTGCTCCGCTTCAGCCACGGCGACGCCAACCTCGTCGAGCTGACCCTGCCGGAGGAGTCGGCGCTGGCCGGCACCCAGGTCGGGGACGTGCAGTGGCCGGAGGACACCTCCCTGGTCACGATCATCCGCGGCACCCGCGTGCTGACCCCCTCCAAGGAGGACTCCCTGGAGCCGGGCGACGAACTCCTCTTCGTGGCCGCGCAGGCCCGGGAGGAGCAGCTCGAGGACCTGCTGTCGGTGCGGCGGGAGGACTGACCGCACGACGACGAAGGGCGCCCTTGGTGACAAGGGCGCCCTTCGTCGTCGTGAGCCCGCCTGGCCGTCGTAGGCCCGCCCGCGTCTTCCGGCGGAGCCCGAGCGACTCTCCTCGCGGAGCCTGCCTAGCTCTCCCTGCGGTGCCGGCCGCCGGCCGCCTCGGCGGCGGCCTTCCTCTCCTCGGCCGCCTTCTCCTCCGCCTCCATCTCCGCGAACACGTCGATGGGCGCGGGCGCCTTCGCCAGGAAGACCCAGGTCAGCCACACCGCCAGCAGGAACGGCGGGATCTTCAGGATGACCAGGACCCAGCCGAGCTGCGTGGTGTCGGCCCACCAGTACAGCGGGAAGAGGATCGCGCACTTGGCGAGCAGGATCAGGCCCCAGGCCCAACTGGCCTTGGTGTACGCCTTCTTGCGGCCGGGGTTACGGGTGCGCCAGGAGAGGTTCTCCTTGAAGATCGGGCCGAGGATGAGACCCATCAGGGGCACACCGGCCAGGGTCGTGACGATGTAGGCCAGCGCCATGCCCAGCGTGTAGAGCATGCCGGGGAGGTAGAAGTTCTTGGCGTTGCCGGTGAACATCGCGAACACGACGCCGAAGGCCACACCGAAGACACCGCTGAAGGCGTGCTTGACGGTGTCCTTCATCGCCAGCCGGACGACGACCAGGATCAGTGACAGGGCCAGCGCGGCGATCGCCGCCATGTGCAGGTTCTTGTTGACCGTGAAGATCGCGACGAAGAGCAGGCCCGGCAGGACCGTCTCGACCATGCCGCGGACCCCGCCGAAGGCCTCGAACAGCGCCGCCTCGGTCACCGCGCGGGCGTCGGGCTGAGTCTGGTCGGTGTCTTGGGTCGGCTTGTCGAGGGACGTCACCGGCTACTCCCGTCCGAGGGGTCGCAGTTCGTATTTCGGGTTGAACAGCACCCGGCGGCCCCGGCTCATCGAGATCCGGCCCGATGCGATCAGCTTGCGCCCCGGTTCTATCCCCACGATGGAGCGCCTGCCGAGCCACACCACGTCCAGCGCGGCGGAGCCGTCGAACAGCTCGGCCTCCAGGGCCGGGACTCCGGCGCGCGGGCGCAGGGTGACCGTGCGCAAGGTACCAGTTACGGTGACGATCTGGCGGTCGTGACAGTCACCGATCTTCGTACATCCGGCCGTCTCCGCGTCCTCGCGCAGCTCCTCCGACTCCAGGTCCTCCTGCGACGAGGAGAGCCGGTCGAGCATGCGCCGGAACCGGCCGGCCGGCTTTTCGGAACGAGGAACAGCAGTCATACCTGAAGCGTACCGGGGTGCGCCGACAGGGCCGTAGCGCAGCTCACTTCCGCAGCACGGCCCGTCCCCGCGGCCTCGGCTCACGTCTCGAACCGGTAGCCCATCCCCGGCTCGGTGATGAAGTGCTTCGGGTGCGACGGGTCCGACTCCAGCTTCCGCCGCAGCTGGGCCATGTACACCCGCAGGTAGTTGGTCTCGGTCCCGTACGACGGCCCCCACACCTCCTGGAGCAGCTGCTTCTGGCTGACCAGCCGGCCGGTGTTGCGGACCAGCACCTCCAGCAGATGCCACTCGGTCGGGGTGAGCCGGACGTCCTTGCCGGCCCGGTTGACCTTCTTGGCGGCGAGGTCGACGGTGAAGCCCTCGGTCTCCACGGTCGTCACGTCGTCCTCGCCCGGCCCGGCCGGCTCCGCCCGGCGGACGGCGGCCCGCAGCCGGGCCAGCAGCTCGTCCATGCCGAACGGTTTGGTCACGTAGTCGTCGGCGCCCGCGTCCAGCGCCTCCACCTTCTCGTCGGAGGAGTGGCGGGCGGACAGCACCAGGATCGGCACCCGGGTCCAGCCGCGCAGCCCCCTGATCACCTCGACGCCGTCCATGTCGGGCAGGCCCAGGTCGAGGACGACCACGTCGGGGTGGCGGGAGGCGGCGAGTTCCAGCGCGGTCCTGCCGTCGGGGGCCGCGTCGACCTCGTACTTGCGCGCCTTGAGGTTGATCACGAGGGCGCGCACGATCTGCGGCTCGTCGTCGACCACGAGCACCCTCGTGGGGGTCTGGGGGGACCCCCCAGCCGGGCTCACCATGTGGCCTGCCTTTCCGGTTCTGTACGGGACTCCCCGGCAGGGAGCGGCTCGGGACGCTGTCCTGCCGCGCGCAGGCTCAGCACCATGGTGAGCCCGCCGCCCGGCGTGTCCTCGGCGGTGAGGGTGCCGCCCATGGCCTCGGCGAAGCCCCGGGCGACCGCGAGGCCGAGCCCGACGCCGGCACCGCGCGGAGCGTCACCGTACCGCTGGAAGGGCTCGAAGATGCGGTCCTTGGCGTCGTCCGGGACACCCGGGCCGCGGTCCACCACGCGCACCTCCACGCGGTCGGCGATGGCGCTCGCGGCCACCAGGACCCGCCGCCCGGGCGGGCTGTACTTGACGGCGTTCTCCACCAGGTTGGCCACCGACCGCTCCAGCAGCCCGGGGTCGACGGCGACCATGGGCAGCGTCTCGGGCACGTCGAGCTCCACGCTGTCCTCTGGTACGCCGCCGAGCGCCATCGGTACGACCTCGTCGACGTCGATCTCGCGGATCAGCGGGGTGACCGTGCCGGTCTGGAGGCGGGACATGTCCAGGAGGTTGCCGACGAGGTGGTCGAGCCGGTCGGCGCCCTCCTCGATGCCCTCCAGCAGCTCCGCCTGGTCCTCCTCGGACCAGGCGACGTCGTCGGAGCGCAGGGAGGACACGGCGGCCTTGATGCCGGCCAGCGGGGTGCGCAGGTCGTGGCTGACGGCGGCCAGCAGGGCGGTGCGGATGCGGTTGCCCTCGGCGAGCGTGCGGGCCCGGTCGGCCTCCTCCTTCAGGCGCCTGCGGTCGAGCACGACGGCGGCCTGGGCGGCGAACGCGGCGAGCACCCGGCGGTCCGCCGCGGGCAGCACCCGGCCGGTGAGGGCGAGCGCCATGTGGTCGCCGACGGGCATGTCGACGTCGGCGTCCTCGGGGCGTTCCAGCGGCGGCCCGAGGCCGGCGCGGCCCGCGCACGTCCAGGGCGTCACGTCGCTCGCGCGTTCCAGCAGGGCGGCCGACTCCATGGCGAAGGTCTCGCGGACCCGCTCCAGCAGTTCCTCCAGGCTCGTCTCGCCGCGCAGCACGTTCCCGGCGAGGAAGGAGAGGATCTCGGACTCGGCGCGCAGCCGGGCGGCCTGGTGGGTGCGCCGGGCGGCGAGATCGACGACCGAGGCGACCGCCATCCCCACCCCGAAGAAAATCGCGATGGCGACGATGTTCCTGGGGTCGGCGACGGTCAGCCGGTGCAGCGGCGGGGTGTAGAAGTAGTTCAGCAGCAGCGAGCCGAAGGCCGCCGAGGCCAGCGCGGGCAGCAGACCGCCGAGCAGGGCCGCCGCGACGGTGACGGACAGGAACAGCAGCATGTCGTTGGCGAGGCCGAGGTCGACGTTGTTCAGCAGCACCGCGAGGATCGCGGGGCCGGCCAGACCGACCGCCCAGCCCCAGATGATCCGCGCCCGCCCGAGCCGGCCGCCTCGTGCCACGGGCAGCCCCCGGCCCTTGGCGACCTCTTCGTGGGTGACGATGTGCACGTCCAGGTCGGGCCCGGAGTCCCGGGCGACCGTGGCGCCGACGCCGGGCCCGAAGACGTACTGCCAGGCCTTGCGCCGGGAGGAGCCGAGCACGATCTGGGTGGCGTTCACCCCGCGCGCGAAGTCGAGCAGGGCGGCCGGGACGTCGTCGCCGACCACGTGGTGGAACGTTCCGCCCAGGTCCTCGACCAGGGTGCGCTGGACGGCCAGCTCCTTCGGGGAGGCCGAGGACAGCCCGTCGCTGCGGGCGATGTAGACGGCCATGACCTCGCCGCCGGCGCCCTTCTCGGCGAGCCGGGCGGCCCGGCGGATCAGCGTGCGCCCCTCGGGACCACCGGTCAGGCCCACCACGATCCGCTCCCGGGAGCCCCATATCGTCGAGACCCGGTGCTCGCTGCGGTAGGCGTTCAAGTAGGCGTCGACCCGGTCGGCCACCCACAGCAGCGCCAGCTCGCGCAGGGCGGTGAGGTTGCCGGGGCGGAAGTAGTTGGACAGGGCCGCGTCGACCTTGTCCGGCTGGTAGATGTTGCCGTGGGCCATGCGGCGGCGCAGTGCCTGCGGGGACATGTCGACCAGCTCGATGTCGTCCGCCCGCCGTACGACCTCGTCCGGGACGGTCTCCCGCTGCCGCACCCCGGTGATCGACTCGACCACGTCGCCGAGTGACTCCAGATGCTGGATGTTGACGGTGGAGACCACGTCGATGCCGGCGGCCAGCAGCTCCTCGACGTCCTGCCAGCGCTTGGCGTTGCGGGAGCCGGGGACGTTGGTGTGGGCCAGCTCGTCGACGAGGGCGACGGCGGGCGCCCGGCGCAGGACGGCGTCCACGTCCATCTCGCCGAAGACGGCGCACCGGTACTCCAGCTCCTTGCGCGGCACCTGCTCCAGACCGTGCAGCATCACCTCGGTGCGCGGCCGGCCATGGCACTCCACGAACGCGACCACGCAGTCGGTGCCCCGCTCGACCCGGCGGTGCGCCTCGGCGAGCATGGCGTAGGTCTTGCCCACACCCGGTGCCGCACCGAGGTAGATCCGAAGCTTGCCGCGTGCCATGGCCCCATTGTCTTCCCGTGCCCGTCGCCTACGCAGCGTCGACCTTACGGCCACGATCACGGCGAACGGGACGGGGAACGGGAGCAGCGGGCAACCTTGACGGAACCCTGATGGGACCGCCGCCGGGCCGCACGGCTCAGTGCTCGGTGATCTCCCCGTCGCGCAGCTCCAGCACCCGGTCGGCCAGGTCCAGCAGGGTCGCGTCGTGCGTGGCGACCAGCGCCGTGACCCTCCCCCAGTGCCCCAAAGGGCCTGGGAGGTGCCCCCAGCTGTGGACGACGGCCCGCAGCAGCTCCATGACGGCGTGCCCGGTCTCGGCGTCGAGCTGACCGGTGGGCTCGTCGGCGACGAGCAGGGCGGGCCGGTTGGCGAGGGCCCGCGCGATGGCGACCCGCTGCTGCTGGCCGCCGGACAGCTCGCCCGGCCGCTGGGCCGCGTGCCCGGCGAGTCCCACGAGGGAGAGCAGCAGCTCGACCCGCTCCTCGCGCTCACGCGGGTCGGCACGGCGCAGCCGCAGCGGTACGCCGACGTTCTCGGCGGCGCTCAGGATCGGGATGAGCCCAAAGGACTGGAACACGAACCCGACCCGGTCCCGTCGCAGCCGTAGCAGCTCGCTCTCGCCGAGCTGGGCGAGGTCCCGTCCCTCGACCTCCACACGGCCCTGGTCGGGGGTGTCCAGCCCTCCGACGATGTTCAGCAGGGTGGTCTTGCCCGACCCGGAACGCCCCTTCAGGGCGACGAGTTCTCCCCGGGGCACCTCGAACGACACCCCGCGCAACGCGTGCACGGCGGCGGCTCCCACGCCGTACGACTTGTGCACGCCCTCGACCCGCACCATGGTCTCGGTGACGACCTGACCGCTCATGCCCCTCCCCCATCGACCGGCCGCCAGTATCACCGGAGGGGACAGCGCCCCGGAAGGGGCGCGGGGAACTGCGCGAGCGACCACGAGTAACCCGCACTCGGCACTGACAGGCCCCCAACGGCTCGACCCCGCAAAAGCGGGCCGCACCCCCGGGGGGCACGGCCCGTGTATCGCTGCTGAAGCCGTCAGCGGACTTCCGTGATCTCGGGGCCCCGCTGCAACTGTCCCATCCCGCCGGAGAACCGCGAGCCCTCCTCCTGCTGGACCCCCTCGGGGACCATCTGCGCGTCGTTCGGCAGCTTGAGGACGATCGGGTCGCGCGGGGCCATCGGGCCCTCGCCGCGGACCACGACGGTGTCCCGGAAGATCTGCTCCAGCAGCCCGGCGGCCTGCGGCTGCACCGCGCCCTGGCCGGAGATCACTCCGCGCAGGAACCAGCGCGGGCCGTCCACGCCGACGAACCGGACGACCTGGAAACCGCCGGTCCCGTCCGGCAACTGCACCGGCACCTGCGCGCGCAGCTCCCACCCGAGCGGGCCCTCGACCTCGTCGACGATGCCACCCTGCTGGGTGATGCCGGACGCGATCTCCTCGCGGACCTCGCCCCAGATGCCCTCGCGCTTGGGCGCGGCGAACGCCTGGAGCTGGATGGCGCTGTCACGCAGCACGACGGTCGCGGCGACGATGGCGTCACCGGCGACCTCGACCCGCAGCTCCATGCCGTCGACGCCCGGTACGAACAGACCGCCGAGGTCCACGCGGCCCTCTGCCGGGTCGCGCACCTCGCTGCTGTCCCACGGCCCGTCGGGCCGGGGCCCGGGCTCCAGCCGGACGCGCTCGCGCTCGGCCTCCTCCTCGTCCGCCTCGGTGTCGACGCTGTCGACGACCTGCTCGGCCTCGCCGGCCGCGTCCTCGGCGGCACCCTTCTTCTTGCGACGTCCGAACACGTCACTGTCCTTCCCGGTCGGATACGACCGAAGCGTATCGATTCCCACCCGTCGGACCGCCCTCGGCGGCCTGACCGCTTGTGCCGCTGTCGTCGCCCACCGCGGCATGGCCACCGGTGGACCCGAAGCCCCCCTCGGCCCGCGCCGAGCCGGGAAGTTCCGCGACCTCCTGGAAGCGGACCCTCTCGACCTGCTGGACGACCAGTTGGGCAATCCGGTCGAAGCGCTCGAACCGCACGCTCTCGCGCGGGTCGAGATTCACCACGATCACCTTGATCTCCCCACGGTACCCGGCATCAACCGTCCCCGGGGCATTCACGAGGGCGACACCGCAGCGGGCGGCGAGGCCGGAACGCGGATGCACGAAGGCCGCGTACCCCTCGGGCAGGGCGATCGACACACCCGTGGGGAGGACGGCCCGTTCTCCGGGCGCCAGCTCGCACGCCTCGGTGGTGCGCAGATCGGCTCCGGCGTCCCCGGGGTGCTCGTACGCCGGGAGCGGCACGTCCGCATCGACGCGCCGGATGAGGACGTCCAGCGGGTCTCGGTTCACGGGTTCACCTCGAAGGCGCGGGTGCGCCGGATCTGGTCCGGGTCGTCCATGGCGGCCCGGATCTCCGCCGGGCGTCCGTGGTCGATGAAGTGGTCCACCTTGACCTCGATGAAGAGGGCGTCGGCGCGGACGGCCACCGGCCCGTCGGGGCCGCCGATGCGCCCGGTGGCCGTGCAGTAGATCTTCCGCCCGGCGACGGCGGTGACCTCGGCCTCCAGGTACAGCGTGGTGCCGACGGGCACGGGCCGCACGAAGTCGGTCTCCAGCCGTCCGGTGACGGCGATGGTGCGCAGCAGCCAGTTCAGCGAGCCGAGGGTCTCGTCCAGGGCCGTGGCGAGCACTCCGCCGTGCGCGAGGCCGGGGGCGCCCTGGTGGGCGGGCTGCACGGTGAACTCCGCGGTCAGCGAGACGCCCTCGCCGGCGCGGGCCTCCAGGTGCAGTCCGTGCGGCTGTCCGGGGCCGCACCCGAAACAGTGTTCGTAGTGGGCACCGAGGAGTTCCCCGGGCGCGGGCGCGTCGGGGTGCCGTACGGGCTTTCCCGCGTCGGCGGGAGGCTGAAGAGCTGCGGAACTACCACTCACAGCCGCAGACCTTACCGCCCGTCCCTCACCCACCACCGCCCCTGCTCGACGGCGCCCCACTCGACGGCGCTTCGCGCCGACTGCCCCGACTCCGGCCGGTTCCGGATCCCGTGCCAAGCTTGGCTTCATGCAGCTCTCCGCCACCCCGTACGAAGAACGCCTCACCGCCCCCCGCTCGTGGTGGCTGATCAGCTTCCTCGTGGGCGTCTCGTTCGCCCTGATCCTGCTGCCCTTCGGCACCCTGCCGCTGCTCGGCGGCCTGGTCGGCGGTACGGCCGCGGCGGCGGTGGTGGCCAGCGCCTACGGCTCCCCGCGCATCCGGGTCGTGGGCGACTTGCTGATCGCGGGCGAGGCGAAGCTCCCGGTGGCGGCCCTGGGTGAGGCGGAGGTCCTGGACGCGGAGGAGGCCCGCGCCTGGCGGACGTACAAGGCCGACACCCGGGCGTTCCTGCTGCTGCGCGCCTACATTCCGACGGCGCTGCGCGTGGAGGTCACGGACCCGCAGGACCCGACGCCGTACCTGTACCTGTCGACGCGGGAACCGGAGAAGCTGGCCGCGGCGATCGAGGCGGCCCGCAAGGCGCACGCCTAGAGTTCGCCGGGCAGTTCGCGCAGTCTCAGCGGCTCCGCCGGCTTCTCCAGCGGCGGCAGCTCGGGCAGCTCGTCCCACGGCACCTGGATCTTGCGCAGGTCGGCCCGGATGCGGGCCGCGAGTCTCTTGGTGTCCCGGCGGTTCATGACCGCCCCGACCGTGGCCCCGACCATGAACGGCATCAGGTTGGGAAGATCGCGGACCATCCGCTTCATGATCTGCTGGCGCAGCTGGCGCTTCATGTGCCCGCCCATGGCCGTGTCGTAGGTCGACGGCTTCATCACGTCGATCCCGCGCTCCCCCGACCAGGAGGACAGATACGCGGAGGAACGGGTCTTGAGGTTCCCCGGCGGGCGTACGCCGTAGACCTCGTGCAGTTCGGCGATGAGCTTGAGCTCTATCGCGGCGACCCCGGTGATCTCGGCGGCCAGCTCGGTCGGCATGGCGGGCGGCACCGGCAGCATGGCCGCCGCTCCGATCCCGGCTCCGACCGTCGAGGTGCCGGCCGCCGCGCCCGCCACCAGCTTGTCGGCCAGTTCCTCGGGTCCGAGACCGGGGAACTGCCTGCGCAGGGTCGCGAGGTCGCGTACGGGGATACGCGGGGCGATCTCGATGATCCGGTCCGCGAGGTACGCCAGCCCCGCGCGGGCCCGGCTGCCGCCCTTACGGGTGCCTTCCCGGGCCAGATCCCGGGCCTTCTCGCGGATCACCGCCGCCCGGCGACGGGCGACGGGTGCGGGGTGCTGCGCCGGCGCGGGCAGGTTCTCCCGGTCGGCCGCCGGTTCGAGCGGGGCTCCCGCTCCCGGGGAGCCCCGCTCGTCGTCACGCGCGCCGTGCGGGCCGTCGGTCGGCCCTGGGTCCGCTTTCCGCAGGGGGAAGCGGCGCTTCCGAGGAGGGGTCGAGCCAGACACGGCCGACCCGTCCTCAGTCGCAGTCGCGGCAGATCGGCTGGCCGTTCTTCTCCCTGGCCAGCTGGCTGCGGTGGTGCACCAGGAAGCAGCTCATGCAGGTGAACTCGTCCTGCTGCTTCGGCAGTACCCGGACGGCCAGCTCCTCGTTCGAGAGGTCGGCGCCGGGCAGTTCGAGGCCCTCGGCGGCCTCGAACTCGTCGACGTCCACCGCCGAGGTGGACTTGTCGTTCCGCCGGGCCTTCAGCTCTTCAAGGCTGTCCGAGTCGACGTCGTCGTCGGTCTTGCGTGGAGTGTCGTAATCGGTTGCCATAGTCGCTCTCCCCCTCTGGGTGTCTGCGGTGTCTCCAGCGCACGTAACGCGTGAGAGGCCGGACTTGTGCCCGACCTGAGGCGGAGATTTTGCCTCACATCAAGGTCTGTTACTCAATCGACACCCAACCCGACCCCTCAAGAGTGATCGGCTTGGATGGCGGTGAGGACCGTACACGGTTCGAATGCCGCACCTCAAAGGCGCCTCACCGTGTACTTCCCGTGATCAAGAGCCCTGAAAACCCGGACTTTCCCGGCTTTCCACCTTCTGTCATGATCACCGTGCGTACATGGCCGGAAATCCGCCCATGTGATCGATCACACAGGAAGAACCACGTACGGCGGTCGAAAAATTCCGCGCGAAGCGAACAACCTCCGCGTGTGTCCGTCCTGATCACAGCGGCAGGGTGACGCGCATCACCAGACCGCCGCCCTCCCTGGGCTGGGCCAGGATGTGGCCGCCGTGCGCGCGGGCCACGGACCGGGCGATGGACAGGCCGAGGCCCACCCCCTTGTCACTGCCCGTCCGCTCGGTACGCAACCGCCGGAAGGGCTCGAAGAGGTTGTCGATCTCGTACGCCGGCACGACCGGCCCGGTGTTCGTGACGGTCAGCACCGCCTGCCCGTGCTGGATGTCGGTGTTCACCTCGACCCAGCCGTCCTCCGGCACGTTGTACCGCACGGCGTTCTGGACGAGGTTCAGCGCGATCCGCTCCAGCAGCACGCCGTTGCCCTGCACCACGGCGGGCTTGCGCTCCCCGCGGACCTTCACGCCCTTGGCATCGGCCTCGCCGTGCACCTGGTCGATGGCCTGCGTGGCGACCTCGGCCAGGTCGACCGGCTTGCGCTCGACGATCTGGTTGTCACTGCGGGCGAGCAGCAGCAGCCCCTCGACGAGCTGTTCGCTGCGCTCGTTGGTGGCGAGCAGGGTCTTGCCGAGCTGCTGGAGTTCCATCGGCGCGTTCGGATCCGACAGGTGCACCTCGAGGAGCGTGCGGTTGATCGCGAGCGGGGTGCGCAGCTCGTGCGAGGCGTTGCCGACGAAGCGCTGCTGGGCGGTGAAGGCCCGCTCCAGCCGCTCCAGCATGTCGTCGAAGGTGTCGGCCAGTTCCTTCAGCTCGTCGTCCGGGCCGTCCAGCTCGATCCGGCGGGACAGGTCCGAGCCGGCGACCTGGCGGGCGGTGCGGGTGATCCGGCCGAGCGGGGACAGCACACGGCCGGCCATCGCGTAGCCGAACGCGAAGGCGATCACGGCGAGGCCCAGCAGCGCCAGCAGGGAGCGGCTGAGCAGGTTGTCCAGGGCCGCCTGGCGCTGCTGGTCCACGCAGTGCGCGATGGCCTCGTTGAAGTCCGACAGCGGCACCGGGCCGGAGTTGATCGCGGTGACCGCGGGACAGTTGTCGCTGGTGACCTTGATCGCCGAACCGCTGACGATCTTGAACAGCGGCTGGTTGCCGGTGCTGATCGCCTGTGCGGCGAGCAGATAGATGATCGACAGCAGCAGGATGCCGGCGATCAGGAACATGCCGCCGTAGAGCAGCGTCAGCCGTATGCGGATGGTCGGGCGCAGCCACGGGAAGGGCGGCTGCGGCCTTCTGGGGTCCCATGTGGGCTTCGGGGGCGCCTGGGGCGGCGCGGGTGTCGTGGCCACGGGGATCAGATCCGGTAGCCGGAGCCGGGGACGGTGACGATGACGGGCGGCTCGCCCAGCTTGCGGCGCAGGGTCATCACCGTCACGCGCACCACGTTGGTGAACGGGTCGGTGTTCTCGTCCCAGGCCTTCTCCAGGAGCTGCTCCGCCGAGACGACCGCGCCCTCGCTGCGCATCAGCACCTCCAGCACGGCGAACTCCTTGGGCGCGAGCTGGACCTCCTTGCCGTCGCGGAAGACCTCGCGGCGGTTGGGGTCGAGCTTGATGCCGGCGCGCTCCAGGACGGGCGGCAGCGGCACGCTGGTCCGGCGGCCGAGGGCGCGGACGCGCGCGATCAGCTCGCTGAACGCGAACGGCTTCGGCAGATAGTCGTCGGCGCCGATCTCCAGGCCCTCGACGCGGTCGCTGACGTCGCCGGAGGCGGTGAGCATGAGCACGCGCGTGGGCATGCCCAGCTCGACGATCTTGCGGCAGACGTCGTCGCCGTGGACGAGCGGGAGGTCGCGGTCGAGGACGACCACGTCGTAGTCGTTGACGCCGATGCGCTCCAGGGCGGCCGCACCGTCGTACACGACGTCGACGGCCATGGCCTCCCGGCGCAGTCCGGTGGCCACCGCATCGGCGAGCAGCTGCTCGTCCTCGACGACGAGTACGCGCACGTCGCTTGTCCTTCCTGTGTCCACCCGCGAAGACGCGCCGGGGGCGCGTGCGGGCAGGGGTGTCCGTGGATGTGACCCCCATCCTGCCCTTTTCGGCCATAAGTCGGCTGTAAGACGGGGTCCGGACCGCAGGGACGGGGGTCCGTGGGCGGGGAATACGAGAATTTCTCCTCCGGTTGAGGTTTCCCCGGAGGGGAGCGGGGGGAGGACGGCTTTACACCCCGCGATCACGCTCTGCATGTGCCGCAGCACCATGCGGTACTTCGGCCTCCGCTTCGCAGAGCGGGCGTGGGTGTCCGGCACCGTCGCCGCCCGGCCGGGCAGCGCTGGGCACCTGCGAGAGCCGTGATCGCCCCTTCCTACGGCACACCCCCGTGCCACCTACCCACGACCCTGGACGAGGGGGCGCAGCATGGACGCTTTCACCGCAGGACTTCTGCAGCGCATAAGGGCGACCGAGTCCGACCTGTCGCGGGCTCGTGACGAGGGCGATGACTTCCTCGTCGAGGTGGAGCAGGCAGAGCTCGACGACCTGCGACGCCTCGCCGCCGAACACGGTGTGGAGGTCGGCGCGTCACGCGTCTGATCGGCCCGAAGCGCAAGGAGGGACCCCGGCGAATCCAGCGCCGGGGTCCCTTCGCGTGCCCGCTCTCCGGGTCAGTCGTGCCAGGCGCCGAGGTCCTCCAGCAGCCGCTGGAGGGGCTCGAAGACGCCCGGCGACCCGGCCACGGTCAGGTCCCGTGACGGCCGCTCTCCGGGCCGCCCGCCGGTCTGCGCGCCGGCCTCCCGGGCGATCAGGTCACCCGCCGCGAAGTCCCACGCGTGCAGCCCCCGCTCGTAGTACCCGTCGAGCCGGCCGCAGGCCACGTCGCACAGGTCCACCGCCGCCGAGCCCCCGCGCCGGATGTCCCGCAGCACGGGGATCAGCCGGGCGGCGATCTCGGCCTGGTGGGTGCGGACCTCGGTGACGTAGTTGAAGCCGGTGGAGACCAGGGCCTGGTCCAGCGGGGGCGCGGGGCGGCAGGCGAGCGCCCGCTCGCCCTGCCACGCGCCCGTGGCCCAGGCGCCGCCGCCGCGCACCGCGTGGTACGTCTCGCCGCGCATCGGAGCCGCGACGACCCCGACGACGGTCTCGCCGTCCTGCTCGGCGGCGATGGACACCGCCCAGGTCGGCAGGCCGTACAGGTAGTTGACCGTGCCGTCCAGCGGGTCGATCACCCAGCGGATGCCGCTCGTGCCCTCGAGGGAGGCGCCCTCCTCGCCGAGGAAGCCGTCGTCGGGGCGCTGTCCGGAGATCAGTTCGGTGATCAGCTTCTCCGCCGCGATGTCCATCTCGGTGACGACGTCGATGGGGCTGGACTTGGTCTTCGCCACGGCCAGGTCGGCGGGGCGGCCGTCGCGCAGCAGCTCGCCGGCGCGGCGGGCGGCCTCCTTGGCCAGTTCGAGCAGGTCCTGGTGCAGGGCGTCGGTCACGGGTCTCCTCACGCGTAGGGGCTGTCGGCGCCCGCGGCGGCGGGGCGCGGGGCGCGGGCCGGGCAGCAGCCGACCGGGCAGACCTGGTGGCTGGGGCCGAGCGCGCCCAGGGCACAGGGGGTGACCTCCTGGCCGCGCTCCACGGCGGCCCGCTCCAGGATCAGCTCGCGGACGGCCGCGGCGAACCGCGGGTCGGCGCCAACGGTTGCCGAGCGGCGCACTGGCAGGCCCAGTTCCTCGGCCTTGGCCTTCGCCTCGGTGTCGAGGTCGTAGAGGACCTCCATGTGGTCGGAGACGAAGCCGATGGGGGCCATGACGACGGCCGGGACACCGGCGGCGTGCCGCTCCTCCAGGTGGTCGCAGATGTCCGGTTCCAGCCAGGGGATGTGCGGGGCGCCGGAGCGGGACTGGTAGACGAGCCGCCAGGGATGGTCGACGCCCGTGCGCTCGCGGACGGCGTCGGCGATCAGCTGGGCCACGTCCAGGTGCTGCTCGACGTAGGCACCGCCCTCGCCGTGGGACTCGACGGGGCCGGAGGTGTCGGCGGCGGAGGTCGGGATGGAGTGGGTGGTGAAGGCGATGTGGGCGCCCGCGCGGACGTCCTCGGGAAGGTCGGCGAGGGAGCGCAGCACACCGTCGATCATGGGTTCGACGAAGCCGGGGTGGTTGAAGTAGTGCCGCAGCTTGTCGATCCTCGGCAGCTCCAGGCCCTCGGCCTCCAGGGCGGCCAGCGCGTCGGCGAGGTTCTCCCGGTACTGGCGGCAGCCCGAGTAGGAGGCGTAGGCACTGGTGGCGAGGACCAGGATGCGGCGGCGGCCGTCGCCGACCATCTCGCGCAGCGTGTCCGTCAGGTACGGCGCCCAGTTGCGGTTGCCCCAGTAGACCGGCAGCTCCAGGCCGTGGTCGGCGAAGTCCTTGCGCAGGGCGTCCAGCAGGGCGCGGTTCTGGGCGTTGATGGGGCTGACCCCGCCGAACAGGAAGTAGTGCTGCCCGACCTCCTTGAGGCGTTCCTTGGGGATGCCGCGCCCGCGCGTGACGTTCTCCAGGAACGGGACCACGTCGTCCGGGCCTTCGGGGCCGCCGAAGGAGAGCAGGAGCAGGGCGTCGTACGGGGTGGGATCGAGCGCGTCTGGCATGAGTCGATCCTGCCACCCGGCACTGACAGCGGGGAAACGCCGGGGTGAAGAGTCAGGTTCAAATCGGTTTGATGCGGTTTCTCCGGATGTCATAACGGGTGCAATTAGGATGCCCTCACTCGTAAGCTGTATCAGCCGCATTCGCGCCTTACCGAGCCGCTCCGGAGACCACGTGCCCAGCCCCTACAGAGCCCTGTTCGCCGAGCCCGGCACCAAGGCCTTCTCCGCCGCGGGATTCATCGGGCGGATGCCGCTGTCGATGATGGGCATCGGCGTCGTCACGATGGTCTCCCAGCTCACCGGGCGGTACGGCCTCGCGGGCGCCCTGTCGGCCACCATCGCCCTGTCCGCCGCCGCGATCGGCCCGCGGATCTCCCGGCTGGTGGACCGGCACGGCCAGCGCCGGGTGCTGCGCCCCGCGACCCTGGTGGCCCTGGTGGCGGCGGCCGGGCTGCTGCTCGCCGCCCACTTCCGGTGGCCGGACTGGGTGCTGTTCGTCTGCGCGGCCGGGATCGGCTCGGTGCCGAGTCTGGGCGCGATGATCCGGGCCCGCTGGGCCGCGCTGTACCGGGGCACCCCGAAGCTGCACACCGCCTACTCGTTCGAGTCGGTCGTGGACGAGGTGTGCTTCATCTTCGGGCCGATCATCTCCATCGGCCTGTCCACGGCCTGGTTCCCGGAGGCGGGCCCCCTGCTCGCCGCCTGCTTCCTGGCGGCCGGCGTCTTCTGGCTGACCACCCAGCGCGCCACCGAGCCGGCCCCGCATCCGCGCGAGCCGCAGGGCGGCGGCAGCGCCCTGCGCGCGGCGGGGCTGAAGGTGCTGGTGGCGACCTTCGTGGCGACGGGCGCGATCTTCGGAGCCGTGGACGTGGTCACCGTCGCCTTCGCCGACGAGCGCGGTCACAAGGGCGCCGCGAGCGTGGTCCTGGCGGTGTACGCGGCCGGTTCCTGTGTCGCGGGAGTGGTCTTCGGACTGCTGCGTTTCAGCGGTGCGCCGGAACGTCGCTGGTTGCTGGGCGTGGCGGCGATGGCCGTGAGTATGATCCCCCTCCTACTGGTCGGAAACTTGCCGCTTCTGGCCGTGGCGCTGTTCGTGGCGGGACTGTCCATCGCACCGACGATGATCACGACGATGTCCCTCATCGAAGAGCACGTACCGCGCGCGCAGCTCACCGAGGGCATGACCTGGGTGAGCACCGGCCTCGCCGTCGGCATCGCGGTCGGTTCCTCCGTGGCCGGCTGGGTGATCGACGCGGCCGGGGCACGGGCCGGGTACGGGGTTCCGGCCGTGTCCGGGGCCGTCGCGGTCGCGGTCGGTTTCCTCGGGTACCGCCGGCTGCGCAGGCCGGCCTCGGGTCGGGGAGGCACCGTTGAGCAGCACAGCGAACGGGAAGAACGGCACCTGGCGTAACTGGGGCGGCAATGTCTCCGCCCGGCCCGCCCGGCAGGTCACGCCGGCCTCGGTGGAAGAGCTGGCCGGTGCGGTGAGCCGGGCCCGGGAGGACGGCCTGAAGGTGAAGGCGGTCGGCACCGGGCACTCCTTCACCTCGATCGCCGCCACCGACGGTGTGTTGATACGCCCTCAACTGTTGACCGGTATACGCACCATCGACCGGGCGTCCATGACGGTCACGGTGGAGGCGGGCACCCCGCTCAAGAGACTCAACGCCGCTCTCGCGCGCGAGGGCCTCTCGCTCACCAACATGGGCGACATCATGGAGCAGACCGTGTCCGGGGCCACCAGCACGGGCACGCACGGCACCGGCCGCGCGTCGGGCTCCATCGCCGCCCAGATCAAGACACTGGAACTGGTCACGGCCGACGGCTCGGTGCTCACCTGTTCCGAGAAGGAGAACCCGGAGGTCTTCGCGGCGGCCCGCATCGGCCTCGGCGCCCTGGGCATCGTCACCGCGATCACCTTCGCCGTGGAGCCGGTCTTCCTGCTCACCGCGCGGGAGGAACCCATGCCCTTCGAGCGGGTCCTCGCCGAGTTCGACGAGCTCTGGGCCGAGAACGAACACTTCGAGTTCTACTGGTTCCCGCACACCGGCAACACCAACACCAAGCGGAACAACCGCAGCGCCGGCCCCGAGCAGCCGGTGGCACCGCTGGCGGGCTGGATCGAGGACGAGTTCCTCTCCAACGGCGTCTTCCAGGTGGCCCAGTGGGTCGGCCGCGCGGCCCCCGCGACCGTTCCGGCGATCGCGCGGATCGCCAGCAGGGCCCTGTCCGCGCGGACGTACACGGACATCCCTTACAAGGTCTTCACCTCACCGCGCCGGGTGCGCTTCGTGGAGATGGAGTACGCCGTCCCGCGCGCGGCCCTGGTGGAGACGCTGCGCGAGCTGAAGGCCATGGTCGACCGCTCCGGGCTGCGCGTCAGCTTCCCGGTCGAGGTGCGCACCGCCCCGGCCGACGACATCACCCTGTCCACCGCCTCCGGCCGGGACAGCGCCTACATCGCCGTGCACATGTTCCGGGGCACGCCGTACCAGGCGTACTTCACCGCCGCCGAGCGGATCTTCACCGCGCACGAGGGGCGTCCGCACTGGGGCAAGGTGCACACGCGGGACGCGGAGTACTTCGACCGGGTGTACCCGCGCTTCGGCGAGTTCACCGCGCTGCGGGATCGTCTGGACCCGGACCGGCTGTTCCAGAACGACTATCTGCGGAGGGTTCTGGGGGCGTAGACGTCGCGGCCGACGGGCTGGGCGCACTGGGCGTGGGGACCGGGGTGGTGGGGACGCCGCTCGGTTCTCCGCTCCGCCCGGAGTCCGGCTGCCCGGTCGGCTGCCCGCCGGGCGAGTCGCCGGGCGCCGGGGGCGCACTGTGGCTCGTGCCACCGCCGGTGGAGGGCGCGCGCTCCGGGGACGGGGTACCCGAAGGGGCGGGAGTCTCCTCGGACTTGGCGCCGGCGGAGCCCCGGCCGGTGACGGCGTCGCTGACCGTCGTACCCGTACCGCCGCTGAAGTTGTTCCCGGAGACCAGCTCGTAGGCCGTGATGCCGGCCAGCGTGACCCCGAAGACCAGGGCGGCGGCGACCAGCGGGCGGCGCCGGCTCCTGGCCCGCGCGCGGTAGACGGTGCCCTCGGTGAACTCACCCGGCGGCGGGGACCCTTGCCGCCCCGGTGCCCACGCCTCCCGCTCCACCGGCGGCCGGGCCGCCACCGCGGTCTTCTCCCGGAGCTGCTCCCCGGTCCGCTTGAAGAAGTGCTGGAAGACCGAGCCGCCGCAGGTGGCGACGACGCTGACGACACCCGCGCCGAGGATCGTGCCGTACACCCCGAAGTACGAAGCCAGTTTGGCCGCCACCACCGCCGCCAGGGCGCTGCCCGCGACCTGGGGGACGTTCAGGTCGATCCGCTTCCGACCCGTATCGGGCGTCTCACGCATACCCGGAACTTGCCTGCCTTTCCCATGCCTCACTGAACACTTGCCGCAGTCGACGACATTGACCGACCGACTGCACGAGAAAGGGACGTACGGACGAAACCATTAGTTCCGTTTCTGGTGATTGCGTGAAGTTCGCCACGTTCATGATCCACAAAACCGGTTGCGGACGGCCAAGTCGCACGCCTTGCCAGAAGTTGGGCGGCGCGCCAATCCACGCACGTGGTCCAAATGGAGTACTGTTGCGAGCCCTGGGTCCGGTCTCCCACCAGGGTGCCCGCGGCCTTGCAGGATCGCCGGGAGGGGGCTAGTTGCACAGGGTGACGGAGTTGGTCACTTAGCGTTGCGAACAGGTAACCGTGCCATAACGGCGGTCCCGGGCCCGTGCCCGACACGCCGGGCAACTCGGCAAGGTTGTGGCAGGCTGCACCCGGGCAGGCCACACTCGACTAGCGGAAGCAGCGACGCACGTGACGTCGGCAGGCACCACCCGGGAGGTCCCCATGCCCGAACTGCGTGTCGTGGCCGTCTCGAATGACGGCACACGGCTGGTGCTGAAGGCTGCCGACTCTACGGAGTACACGCTTCCGATCGACGAACGGCTCCGCGCCGCCGTCCGCGGCGACCGGCCCCGCCTCGGCCAGATCGAGATCGAGGTCGAGAGCCATCTGCGCCCGCGGGACATCCAGGCGCGGATACGAGCCGGTGCCACGGCGGAAGAGGTCGCGCAGCTCGCCGGCATCCCCGTCGACCGGGTACGGCGCTTCGAGGGTCCGGTACTGGCCGAACGCGCCTTCATGGCCGAGCGGGCCCGCAAGACCCCGGTCCGCCGCCCCGGCGAGAACTCCGGCCCGCTGCTCGGCGAGGCCGTGCAGGAGCGGCTGCTGCTGCGCGGCGCCGAGAAGGACACCGTGCAGTGGGACTCCTGGCGCCGCGACGACGGCACCTGGGAGGTCCTCCTCGTCTACCGGGTCGCGGGCGAACCGCACTCGGCGAGCTGGACGTACGACCCGCCCCGGCGGCTCGTCCAGGCCGTCGACGACGAGGCGCGCTCGCTGATCGGCGAGTCCGACGACCTCGCCGTTCCGGAGCCGAGCTTCCCGTTCGTCCCGCGGATCGCCCGGCTGCCGCGCGAGCGCTCCATGGACCGCGCCCTCGACCGGAGCGACCGGGAACGGCCCAGCCTGCCCGCGCCGTCGTCGGAACCGGCCGAGGAGAGCACGGGCGAACGCGACTCGCTGACCAGCCTGCTGGAGGCCGTGCCGAGCTTCCGGGGCGACCTGGTGGTCCCGGAACGCCCGTCGGAGCCCGTGGAGGAGACCGAGGAGGAGCCCGCCGCCGAGGAGCCGCCGGCGCCCGCCGCGTCCGCCGGCTCCGCCTACGCGGACGTCCTCATGCCGCGCTCCGTCGGCAGCCACCGTGACCGGCTCATCGGCGCGACCGACCGGCAGGCCGAGGCCGACGGCGTACGCCCCGGCCGCCGCGCCGCCGTGCCCAGTTGGGACGAGATCGTGTTCGGCACGCGCCGCAAGAAGCAGGAGTAGGACTGTCGTAACGACGGACGAGGGGGCACGCCGCGCGTGCCCCCTCGTCCGGCTGCCCGGTTACTGCGGATCGGCCCCCACCGCCACCGGCCGGGACGGGTCCCCGGACCACTCGGACCAGGAACCGACGTACAGGGCCGCCGGAATGCCCGCCACGGCCAGCGCGAGGACCTCGTGGGCGGCGGAGACGCCCGAACCGCAGTACACGCCCACCTCGGCGTCCTCGGAGACCCCCAGGGCCTTGAAGCGGTCCCTCAGCTCCGCCGCGGGCAGGAAGCGGCCGTCGGGGCCCACGTTCTCCGTCGTCGGTGCCGACACCGCGCCCGGGATGTGCCCGCCCACCCGGTCGATCGGCTCCACCTCACCGCGGTACCGCTCCCCCGCGCGGGCGTCCAGCAGCACACCCGTGCGAGCGAGGGCCGCGGCCCCGTCCGCGTCCAGCAACCCCGCCGCGCCCGGCGTCGGCTCGAAGTCGCCCTCGGCCGGGACCGGCGTCCCGGTGGACAACTCGCCCTCCCAGGACGGCAACCCGCCGTCGAGGACCCGCACGTCCGGGTGACCCGTCCAGTGCAGCAGCCACCACGCGCGCGCGGCGGCCCAGCCCTGCCCGCCGTCGTACACGACGACCGGCCGGGCCGCCGACACGCCCGCGCGGCGCATCGCGGCACCGAACTCCGCCAGGTCGGGCAGCGGATGCCGGCCGTGCGCGCCGGGCGCGGCGGCCAGCTCCCGGTCCAGGTCGACGAAGACCGCGCCGGGGAGGTGGCCGGCCGCGTACTCGGCGCGCCCGTCGAAGGCCGGCGCGCCCGCGGCCTTCGCCGTGCTCAGCTGCCAGCGCACGTCCAGCAGCACCGGCGGGTTGCCGCCGGTCAGCTCGTGTGCGAGTTCGGATGCGGTGATGATGGCTCTCATGGCGTCCATCCTTACGCCAGGGGTGGCCGCGGCGTCCAGGTCCCGCTACTCTGCTCGGCCGGACACGCTCGATCACCGGGTGTACGTGATCGAGCACATGCTGTACAGCCGACGGACACCCGTCGGCCATCGTCAGGAAGCGGCGAGAGACGGCAGACCGGGCATCCTCCCGGAGGTACGGCCGAGCGGCGCGGTACGGCCCCGCGGCACCGCGGAGGATGCGGGCACCGGCACGGGCGTACGCGCCGGCGGCGTGGACACCCTTCCGGGGAGCGGAAGCGACACGGCCACCACGAGGGGCCGAGGAGAGAGTGATCGATGACCGAACGGGAGTCGGCCGGTCCGCACGCGCGGCGCGTGCCCGGCACGCCCTGCTGGGTGAGCCTGATGGTGCACGCGCTGGACACCACCGAGGAGTTCTACGGTGAGCTGTTCGGCTGGGAGTTCCTGCCGGGCCCGCAGCAGCTCGGGCCCTATGTGCGGGCGCTGCTGGACGGGCGGGAGGTCGCCGGCATGGGCCAGCTGTCGCCGGACCGCCGGCTGCCGGTCGCCTGGACGCCGTACTTCGCCTCGGACGACGTGGACCAGACCGCGGACACCGTACGGCTGTGCGGCGGCACGCTGGCCGTCGGGCCGCTGGACGCGGCCGAGGCCGGGCGGATGGCGATCGCCTCCGACCCCTCCGGGGCGGTGTTCGGGATCTGGCAGGGCTCCGCGCATCTCAGCACGTCGATCACCGGCGTACCCGGCACGCCCGTCTGGAACGAACTGGTCACCTTCGAGACGGAGAGCGTCGCCAAGTTCTACAAGAGCGTGTTCGGCTACGAGGAGGAGCCGGTGGTCTCCGCCGACTTCGACTATCTGACCCTGCGCCTCGACGGCCGTCCGGTGGCCGGGCTGCACGGCGTCGGCCACGGCCTGCCCCGGGACCGGGGCCCGTACTGGCGGACGTACTTCGAGGTCGCCGACCTCGCCGAAACGCTGCGGCAGGTCACCGGCCTGGGCGGCCGGATCCTCAAGCCGGCCCACGACAGCCCGCACGGGCGGCTGGCGACGGTGGCGGACCCGGAGGGCGCCGAGTTCACGGTGGTCCAGGATCCGAGCTGAGCGCTCAGGGGGTCCCGTAGGACGGGACGGGCAGCACGTCCGGGGACAGGGCCGCCGCGCGGGCCGTCGCCGCGGTCATCCGGCGCCGGTGGTGGCGCCGGCACAGCACCTCGTACCCGACGTGGCCCGCGGACTGGTTGACGTCGCCGACGACCACCTGGGCGCCCTCGACCACCATCTCGCCGTCCACCGTGCGGGCGTTGTGCGTGGCGCGTGCGCCGCACCAGCACAGCGCCTCCACCTGAAGCACCTCGATCCGGTCGGCCAGCTCCACCAGCCGCTGGGAGCCGGGGAACAGCTTGGAGCGGAAGTCGGTGGTGATGCCGAAGGCGAACACGTCCAGGCCGAGGTCGTCCACCACGCGCGCGAGCTGGTCTATCTGCTCGGGGGCGAGGAACTGCGCCTCGTCCGCGATCACATAGTCGGCCCGGCCGCCCCGCGAGAGGTGGTCCACGAGATAGGCGTACAGGTCCTGGCCGTCCTCGACCTCCACCGCGTCGGTGACCAGGCCCAGCCGGGAGGACAGCTTGCCTTCGCCGGCCCGGTCGTCCCGGGTGAAGATCATGCCGGCCAGGCCGCGCGCGGAGCGGTTGTGCTCGATCTGCAGAGCCAGCGTCGACTTCCCGCAGTCCATCGTTCCGGAGAAGAACACCAGCTCGGGCATGAGGAGTTGAGCACCTTTCGGCGAGTCGCTGAGGAGGGCGGACGGTTCAGGAGCGTACTTCGAGCAGCGGGACGAGCTGCTCGGCAGGGGTCATCGAGCCGTGGTTGCCGACCAGCGCCGACTCCTTGGGCTCCCGCTCGGAGGCGATGATCAGGACGTCGTCGTGCGCGGCGGCGACCACGTCCCCGATCCGCGGGTACACGCGCTCGTCGCATTCGCCGGGCCGCCCGAACCAGCCGGCCGCGATCGCCTCGTCCCGCGACGCCACCCAGAACTGCTCCCCGAGCACCTCCCGCCAGCAGGTCAGGACGTCGTTCTCGGCGCCCGGCACCGCGTACACGTGCCGGGCCCGGCCCTCGCCGCCCAGCAGGGCGACCCCGGCGCGCAGTTCCCAGTCCTCGTCGAAGTCGATGCGGTGCTGCTCGTCGAACGGGATGTCGACCATGCCGTGGTCGGCGGTGACGTAGAGGGCGCTGCGCGGCGGCAGCTGCTCCGCCAGGCGCTGGACGAGCCGGTCGACGTACATGAGCTGGCCGCGCCAGGTGTCGGAGGCGATGCCGTAGCGGTGTCCGGCGCCGTCCAGCTCGGCGTAGTACGTGTACACCAGCGCGCGGTCCGCGGCGGCCAGTTGCCCGGCCGCGAGGTCCATGCGCTCCTCGCCGGTGAGCCGTCCGTGGAAGCTGCCGCCGCTGAGCGCCACCTTGGTGAGCGGGGTGTGCTCGAAGGCGGGCGAGGAGACCTGGGCGGCGTGCACCCCGGCCTGGTGGGCGAGCTGGAAGACGGTGGGGTGGGGCTGCCAGGAGCGCGGTTCGGTGTACGGCTGCCAGCGGAGCTGGTTCATCAGCGCGCCGGTGTCCGGGTTGCGCACGGTGTAGCCGGGCAGGCCGTGGGCGCCGGGCGGCAGGCCGGTGCCGACGGAGGCGAGGGAGGTCGCGGTGGTCGCCGGGTAGCCGGCGGTGAGCGGGCGGCCGGTGCCGCCGCGCGAGCTGCCGAGCAGGGAGGCCAGGAACGGGGCCTCGTCCGGGTGGGCCTTGAGCTGCTCCCAGCCGAGGCCGTCGATCAGGAAGACGCAGACCCGGTCGGCGGGGGTCAGTTCCTCGATCGTGGCGGTCAGGCCGGGCACGCCCATGCCGGCGGCCAGGGTGGGCAGCAGGTCGGCGAGGGAGCCGGTGCCGTACTCGGGCAGCGGCGCGGTGTCGAGGGCGAGGGGTTCCGGGTGGTCCCAGGCGGAGAGCTGGGACATCAGCGTGTGACGTCCGCGGTCGCCTCCGAGATGGCCTGCGCGAAGGCGAGTGCCTGGCGCACCGTCTCCGGGCCGTCCCCGGCCTCGCTGACGCGCAGGCTGAGGTCGTCCGCCGTGGAGCTGCCCGTGTAGCCGTGGTCGGCGTCGCAGTTGGGGTCGCCGCAGGCGGCGGGCTCCAGGTCGATGCGGCTGACCGCGCCCCAGCCGATGGTCAGCACGACCTCGCGGGGCGGCGTGCCCGGCGTGTACTGCTCGGGGTTCGCGACCACCCGGCTGACCACGACCGAGGAGATCCGGTCGAGCTTCACGGACTCGGTGGAGGTGGTGGCGTACGGCGTCGGGGACGTGCTGTCGGCGGCCTGCTCGTCGGTGTGGCTGACGATGAAGCGGTTGCCGGTCAGGACCAGCACCGTGACGTGCCGGCGCACCTCGTTCTGGTCGAAGGTGGTCTCCTGGTGGACCAGGTACGACCGGATGGGCTCGCCGCCCACAGCGGCCTCCACCGCCTCGGCCACGAGGGCCGGGTAGTAGCCGCTGCGCTCGATCGCCGCGCGCAGCCCCTGGGTCGTCGTACTGGTCTTGGCCATGGCGTCCATCCTAATCCGTGGGCAAGGGCGGTCCGGGCCAGTCGCGCGTACCGGGGGCGGTCCGCTCGCCCGCGCGCGGGCGCCCCGGCACGAACCCCGGCCGGACCCCCGGCCCTTCGGCGGCGGCCCGGCAGGGGACGGCCGCCGGGCCCCCGGCGTCCGCTTCGGACGCGACGACGAGGGGTGCCTCGTCCCCCGGGCCGCACGTGAGAGGTGCCGTCTCCTCGGGCGCGGGCGGACGGAAGAAGGGGTCCTGGAAGCCCGGCGGGCCCGGGACGGAGGGCGGGCCGGTGAGGATCACTTCCAGGCCGTGGTGACGGGCGAGGCCGTACCCGGCGGCCGGGCCCGGCCGTCCCGCGTCGCAGGCGATGACCTCCCCGTCCCGCCGGCTGCCCCCGGGCGGCTTCCCTCCGGCGATCTCCATGTGGTCCCCCCGTGCCGCTCAGTAGGCCGGCAGGGTGCGCGGGCCCAGGTCGTCACGGGCGGGCGGCGGCGCGAGCCGTACGGTGGCGCCGAGGACGCTGGCTCCGTGGGGGGCGACGACGACCGGCTCCAGGGTGACCGCGACCACCTCCGGGTGGTCGTCGACCAGCCGGGACACCCGCAGCAGCAGCTCCTCCAAAGCCGGGGTGTCCACGGGGGTGGAGCCGCGCCAGCCGAACAGCAGCGGTGCCGTCCGGATCGACCGCACCAGCGAGGTCGCCTCCCGGTCGGTGACGGGGATCAGCCGGTGGGCCATGTCACCGAGCAGCTGTGAGGCGGCCCCGGCCAGGCCGAAGGACAGCACGGCTCCGGCCGCCGGATCGATCACCGCGCGTACGACCGTGTCCACCCCGCGCGGTGCCATCCCCTGCACCACCGGCCGCAGCTCCTCCGGCTGCCCGAACATCTCGGTCAACTCGGTGTACGCCCGCAGCAGTTGCTCCTCGTCCGCGAGGTCCAGGCGTACGCCGCCCAGGTCGGCGCGGTGCCTGAGGTGCGGGGCGGTGGCCTTGAGGGCGACCGGGTAGCCGAGCGCGCGGGCGGCCTCGACGGCGGCGTCCGGGGTGAGGGCGGGTAGGGCGCGGCGCACGGGTATGCCGTACTTGGCGAGCAGTTCACAGGTCTCCGCGTCGGAGATGGTGAGCCCTTGCCCGCGCGCGAGCAGCTCGCCGATCAGCCGGGCGGCCCCCTTCTCGTCGATGTCGTCGTACTCCGGCACCTTCCCCGGATCGGCCGCCTCCCGCCGCCACCGCGCGTACTTCACGGCTTCGGCGAGGGCGCGGACGGCGCGTTCGGCGGCGGGGTAGGCGGGGATGGGGTGGGTGCCTTCGGGCGGGGTGGTCAGTGGGGCGGGGGCCCCCGCTCCCCCGGTGCCGGGTGCCTTCTCGACGGCCCCCGGTGCGGTGCTCGCCGCGGCCGACAACGCCGCCGCCAGTCCCCCGAGCTCCACGTGCACCACGAGCACCGGTTTGCCCGGCACCGTCGCCGCGGCCGACCGCAGCGCCTCCGCCAGCTCCGCGTCCCCCGGCGAGCCCTCCCCGATGGCGGGGATCGCCGTGACGACGACGGCGTCGTTGGTGCCGTCGGCCAGTGCGGCGGCGAGTGCCCGGTGGAAGTCCTCCGCCGTCGCCCCGGTCGTCAGGTCCACCGGCCGGGCCGGCCGCAGTCCCTCGGCGAGACACCGGTCGTACGTCAGCACGCCCAGCGACTCCGAGTTGCCGAGGATGGCCACGCGCGGCCCGGCGGGCAGCGGCTGCCGCGCGAGCAGCAGGCCCGCGTCGACCAGCTCGGTGATCGTGTCGACCCGGATCACGCCGGCCTGCCGGAGCAGCGCCGAGACGGTCTCGTACGGCAGTCGGGTGGCCCGTACCGCGTGCCCCTGCGGTGCCGTGCCGGTCCCCTGCACCACGACCAGCGGCTTCGACGCCGCCGTCCGCCGGGCGAGGCGGGTGAACTTGCGGGGGTTGCCGATCGACTCCAGGTACATGAGGACGACGTCGGTCTCGGGGTCGTCGTACCAGTACTGGAGGACGTCGTTGCCGGAGACGTCGGCGCGGTTGCCGGCGGACACGAAGGTGGACACGCCGGTGACCCCGGTGACCCCTCCGCCGCGCCGGTGCAGCCGGGACAGCAGGGCGATGCCGATGGCGCCGGACTGGGCGAACATCCCGATGCGGCCCGGCCGGGGCATCTCCGGAGCGAGGGAGGCGTTCAGCCGGACGTCCGGGGCGGTGTTGATGATCCCGAAGGCGTTGGGACCGATGATCCGCATGCCGTACGCGCGCGCGGCCCGGACGAGGGCCCGCTGCCGCTCGCGCCCCTCGGGCCCGCTCTCGGCGTATCCGGCGGAGAGCACCACCAGCCCCTGGACGCCGTGCTCCCCGCACTCGGCGACCACGGCGGGCACGTGCGCGGCCGGTACGGCGACGACGGCCAGGTCGACATGCCCGTCGATGTCCCGCACCGAGCGGTGCGCGGGCACCCCGTCGACCTCCTTGAGGTCCTCCGGGAAGGCCTTGTTCACGGCGTAGAGGCGGCCGGGGTAGCCGGCGTCGCGGAGGTTGCCGAGGACACCGCGGCCCACCCCGCCGGGGGCGCGGCCGACACCGACGACCGCGACGGAGCCGGGCGCGAGGAGCCGCCGTACGGAACGGGCCTCGGCGCGCTGTTCCCGCGCGCGCTGCACGGCGAGGGAGCGGTCGGTGGGTTCGAGGTCGAACTCCAGGCGGACGACGCCGTCCTCGAAGCTGCGCTTCTGGGTGTAGCCGGCGTCCGTGAACACCTTGATCATCTTGTTGTTGGCGGGCAGCACCTCGGCGGCGAAGCGGCGGATGCCCCGCTCGCGCGCGACGGCCGCGATGTGCTCCAGCAGGGCGGAGGCGACCCCGCGGCCCTGGTGGGCGTCCTGCACCAGGAAGGCGACCTCGGCCTCGTCGGCGGGCGCGGACGCGGGCATGCCGTCGGTGCCGATGCGGTCATAGCGTACGGTGGCGATGAACTCGCCGCCGACGGTGGCCGCGAGTCCCACCCGGTCCACAAAGTCGTGGTGCGTGAAGCGGTGGACGTCCTTGGCGGAGAGCCGTGGGTACGGCGCGAAGAAGCGGTAGTACTTCGACTCGTCCGAGACCTGCTCGTAGAAACTGACCAGGCGGTCGGCGTCATCAACGGTGATGGGCCTGATGCGCGCGGTGCCACCGTCGCGCAGCACCACGTCCGCCTCCCAGTGGGCGGGGTAGTGGTGCCGGTCCTGCCGGTCCGCCGGGGTCTGCATGGGCCCCAGCGTACGGCTCGCGTCCGACAAGGGCGCGAGGCAGTCTGTGGAGGACGGGAAGCCGGACCGAGGCCGCGGTCCGGTGCCACGCCGGAGGGGACGAAGGTCCGCTCCGGACACGCTTCACGATATGGGAAACTGGTCTAGACAACCTGAACACCGAAGGGCAGCAACACATGGCTGAGCGCCGCGTCAACGTCGGCTGGGCCGAGGGCCTCCACGCCCGCCCCGCCTCCATCTTCGTCCGAGCCGCCACGGCCGCAGGCGTCCCGGTGACGATCGCCAAGGCCGGGGGCAACCCCGTCAACGCGGCCTCCATGCTGGCCGTCCTGGGCCTGGGCGCCCAGGGTGGCGAGGAGATCGTCCTCGCCTCCGACGCCGAGGGCGCCGACGCCGCCCTGGACCGTCTGGCCAAGCTGGTCTCCGAGGGTCTGGAAGAGCTGCCCGAGACCGTCTGAGCGACCACCGCACAGAGCGCCGGAGCCGCGTTCGCCTTTCGGGGCGGCGCGGCTTCGCTGTGTGCGGTGGGAATTCGGCACAGTGAATTCGGGCAGCAGGAAATACCCCGCCCGGAAATAACTCCTCTTTGTATACGGTGCGCTTGTTAATGCCGCGGGCCCGGCATGTTTACGGCGTGTTGCGAAGTCCTCACGCGCTCCGCGGCAGGGGAAAAGCGCAACCGGTGCGCGCCCGTCGCATGCTCGGCGTGCAGCGCCGTGAGCGCCCGCGCGCGCTCGGCGTCGCCGCGCGCGACGGCGTCCACGATGGCACCGTGCTCCGTCCAGGAATCCACCGGACTGGCCGGTGCCTCCACCGTGTACATCCAGGCGATCTTGTGCCGAAGCTGGGTGAGCATCGCGGTCAGCGAGGTGCTGCCGGAGGCCTGGGCGAGCGTCTCGTGGAACCAGCCGCCCAGCGAGCGCAGATCCTCGTTGCTGCCCCTGCGGGCCCGCTCCTGGCCCAGCCGGACCAGACCGCGCAACACCTTCAGATGGGCCTCGGTGCGCCGTTGGGCGGCCCGGGCGGCGCCCAGCGGCTCCAGCAGCGTCCGCATCTCCAGCAGGTCGGCGGCCTCCTGCTCGGTCGGCTCGGCCACGCACGCGCCCGCGTGCCGGCGCGTCACCACGAACCCCTCGGCCTCAAGGGTGCGCAGGGCCTCGCGCACGGGGACGCGCGAGACGCCGTAGCGGCGGGCCAGGACTTCCTCGGTGAGGCGGCTGCCGCGCTCGTAGACACCCGCGACGATGTCGTCCCGGATGGCCGTGCACACCGAGTGCGCCGGAATACGCATGACCGACCTCCGTCTTAATCCCCGTGAAACGCCGACGATGGACGCGTGTTCCGTGACTCTATTCCAATGAGCCGGAATTTCCGACGGCGGCCCCTAATTCATGGTCGTTTTTTGGGCAGCGGATCCGGCGGACACCGTGAAAAACGGCGAAAGCCCCGGCTCGGTGAGCCGGGGCCTGGGACCGTCGTGCGGTCGGTGTCAGATGTTCACGCCGTGCCTGCGGAGGTAGGCGACGGGGTCGACGTCCGAGCCGTACTCGGGAGTCGTGCGCGCCTCGAAGTGCAGGTGCGCCCCGGTGACGTTGCCGGTGGCGCCGGACAGGCCGATCTGCTGGCCCGCGACGACCTTCTGGCCCACCGCGACCGCGATGGACGACAGGTGTCCGTACTGGGTGTACATGCCGTCGGCCATGCGGATCACGACCTGGTTGCCGTACGCGCCGCCCCAGCCCGCGGAGACGACCGTGCCGGAACCCACCGCGTGGACGACCGTGCCGCTGGCCGCGTGGAAGTCGATGCCGGTGTGCGAACCGGAGGACCACAGGGAGCTGCTCGCCTGGTAAGCGGTGGAGACGTACGAGTGCGCGATGGGGGCGACGAAGGCGTTCAGCCGCTTGCGCTCGGCCTCGCGGGCGGCCCGGGCCTTG
This sequence comes from Streptomyces flaveolus, assembly GCF_000716535.1. Classification (GTDB taxonomy): domain Bacteria; phylum Actinomycetota; class Actinomycetes; order Streptomycetales; family Streptomycetaceae; genus Streptomyces; species Streptomyces flaveolus_A. Next base: position 57,494 of record NZ_JNWV01000026.1, read on the forward strand.
GCCGCGCGGATCTCCTGGGCCCGCTCGGCCGCCGCCTTGACCGCGGCCTCCTCGGCCGCCTTCTGCTCGGCGGCCTGCTGCTGCGCGGCGGCCTGCGCGCCGATCTCGTCGGCGACGTCCTCGGACACGGCGACGACCGGGGTGAGGCCGGTCTGCTCCGTGGAGTTCTCGGCGGCGAGCGCCGGGGAGGCGGCGAGGGTGCCGATCACGCCGGTGGTGGTGAGGGCCGCGACGCCGGCCGCCTGAGCGGTGGTCCGCTTGACCCGGCCGGGCTTGCGGTGCTTGCCGGTGGCGCACATGAACGCCATGAAGTGGCTGGTCCTTTCCTTCCCTCTCGCCTACCGGGTTAGCTGACGGGTTCGGAGCAGGAAGGTCTCCTACGGGCCCCCTCGCTGCCGCGCGGGCGCCCGATTCACCCCAGGGACGGTGGGTCCCCGGCTCCCCTGGCTCGCGCCGTACGGGGACTCGGCGATGGCTGTCCGGTGCCGCGGGTGCGGCGCACTGCCTGACGGACAGCCCGGACGAAGCTACGCAGGCACGCTGTCAATCCTCAAACGCAACCCGGTTTTTGTAGCGCATCCCACAGGGCAGACAGGCAACCTCCGCCCCAAATCGGGCATCTGGGGAACGGAGTGGAACAGCGTGGGGCCCTGACGACCCGTAGGTCGTCAGGGCCCCACGCGCGCGTGCCGTCACCCGGCCGCCACGACGGTCACGTCTACTCGGCCGCCACCACGGTCACTTCACCGATGCCCAGCGCCTCCACCGGCGCCTTGATCTGCGACGCGTCACCGACGAGGACGGTCACCAGGCGGTCCACCGGGAAGGCGTTCACGACGGCCGCGGTGGCCTCCACCGTGCCCGTGGCCGCCAACTGCCGGTACAGCGTCGCCTGGAAGTCGTCGGGCAGGTGCTGCTCGACCTGGTCGGCCAGCGTGCTCGCGACGGCCGCCGCGGTCTCGTACTTCAGCGGCGCCACACCGACCAGGTTCTGCACGGCGACGTCCCGCTCGGCGTCGGTCAGGCCCTCCGCCGCGACGGTCCGCAGCACCTTCCACAGGTCGTCCAACGCCGGGCCGGTGTTCGGCGTGTCCACGGAGCCGCTGATGGCGAGCATCGCCGCGCCCGTGCCGTCCGGCGCGGACCTGAGGACCTGCCCGAAGGAGCGCACGCCGTAGGTGTAGCCCTTCTCCTCGCGCAGCACGCGGTCCAGGCGGGAGGTGAGGGTGCCGCCGAGGCAGTACGTGCCGAGCACCTGGGCGGGCCACACCCGGTCGTGGCGGTCGGGGCCGATCCGGCCGATGAGCAGCTGCGTCTGGACCGCGCCGGGCCGGTCCACGATGACCACGCGCCCGGTGTCGTCGGCGGTGACCGGCGGCACCGGCCGGGGCTCGCCCGGGGTACCGGTCCACGCGCCCAGGGTGTCGCCCAGCAGCGCGTCCAGGTCCGTACCGGTCAGGTCGCCGACGACCACCGCGGTGGCCGTGGCGGGCCGCACATGGCGGTCGTAGAAGGCGCGGACGGCCGCCTCGTCGATCTTCTCGACCGTTTCCTCGGTGCCCTGGCGCGGACGGGACATGCGCGAGGTCGCAGGGAACAGCTCCTTGGAGAGTTCCTTGGCGGCCCGGCGGGAGGGGTTGGCCAGCTCGTGCGGGATCTCGTCCAGCCGGTTGCGGACCAGCCGCTCGACCTCGCTCGCGGCGAAGGCGGGCGCGCGCAGGGCGTCGGCGAGCAGGCCGAGGCCCTTGGCCAGGCGGGAGGCCGGGACCTCCAGGCTGAGCCGCACGCCGGGGTGGTCGGCGTGCGCGTCCAGGGTGGCGCCCGCGCGCTCCAGCTCGGCGGCGAACTCCTCGGCGGAGTGCTTGTCGGTGCCCTCGGAGAAGGCCCGCGCCATGATCGTGGCGACGCCGTCCAGGCCGGCCGGCTCGGCGTCCAGCGGCGCGTCCAGCAGCACCTCGACGGCGACGACCTGCTGCCCCGGGCGGTGGCAGCGCAGCACGGTCAGACCGTTGTCGAGCGCGGTGCGCTCGGGCGCCGGGAACGCCCACGGCTTGGCCTCGCCGGGCTGCGGCTGGGGGTGGAAGTCCATGGTGGCGAGCTCGGTCACTTGGCCGTCTCCTCGTTCTCGGTCTCGTCGCGGCCCGCCTCTACGGTCGCTTCCTGCTCGGGGTCCTCGGGGACCTTGGCGTCCTCGACGGCCTCCGGCGACTTCGGCTCGTAGACGAGGACGGCACGGTTGTCGGGCCGCAGGCGGGCCTTGGCGACCTCCTGGACCTCCTCCGGGCTGACCTCCAGGACGCGCTTGACGGCGGTCAGGGCGAGCTGCGGGTCACCGAACAGGACCGCGTACCGGCACAGTTCGTCGGCGCGGCCGGCGACCGTGCCGAGCCGGTCCAGCCACTCGCGCTCCAGCTGGGCCTGGGCGCGCTCCATCTCCTCCGGCGTGGGGCCCTCCGCGGCGAACCGGGCCAGCTCCTCGTCGATGGCGGCCTCGATGACCGGCACCTCGACGTCACCGGAGGTCTTCACGTCCAGCCAGCCCATGGACGGCGCGCCGGCCAGGCGCAGCAGGCCGAAGCCGGCCGCGACGGCCGTCCGGTCCCGGCGCACCAGCCGGTTGTACAGACGGGAGGACTCGCCGCCGCCCAGGATGGTCAGGGCGACGTCGGCCGCGTCGCACGCGCGCGTGCCGTCGTGCGGGAGCCGGTAGGCGGCCATCAGGGCGCGCGCCGGGACCTCCTCCACGACGACCTCGCGCAGCTGCTCGCCGATGGTGTCCGGCAGGGAGCCGTCACGGGGGGCGGGCTTGCCGTCGTGGGAGGAGATGGAACCGAAGTACTTCTCGATCCAGGCGAGGGTCTGCTGGGGGTCGATGTCGCCGACCACGGAGAGCACCGCGTTGTTCGGCGCGTAGTAGGTGCGGAAGAACTGGCGGGCGTCCTCCAGGGTGGCCGCGTCCAGGTCGGCCATGGAGCCGATCGGCGTGTGGTGGTAGGGGTGGCCCTCCGGGTAGGAGAGCGCGGTCAGCTTCTCGAAGGCGGTGCCGTACGGCACGTTGTCGTAGCGCTGGCGGCGCTCGTTCTTGACGACGTCCCGCTGGTTCTCCATGGACTCGTCGTCCAGGGCGGCCAGCAGCGAGCCCATGCGGTCGGCCTCCAGCCAGAGCGCCAGCTCCAGCTGGTGGGCGGGCATGGTCTCGAAGTAGTTGGTCCGCTCGAAGCTGGTGGTGCCGTTCAGCGAGCCGCCGGCGCCCTGCACCAGCTCGAAGTGGCCGTTGCCCTTGACCTGCGCGGAGCCCTGGAACATCAGGTGCTCGAAAAGGTGAGCCAGACCGGTACGGCCCTTGACTTCGTGGCGGGAGCCGACGTCGTACCAGAGGCAGACCGCCGCCACCGGGGTCAGGTGGTCCTCGGAGAGCACCACGCGCAGACCGTTGGCCAGGCGGTGCTCGGTCGCTGTCAGGCCCCCGGAGCCTGCCTCGGCTGTGGTCGTGTGACCCATGGGCATGTACGTCCCTTCGCGAGCGGAGGCGGTTGATGGAAACCGCGGTTTTCCTGCCGTTCCTGCCACTGTATGCAAAGCGTGCGGGGCCTCGGCGAAGTTCCCGCGGGACGTACGCCCACAGCGGATTCCGCGACCCGCCCGGGCCCCGGCCCGGCTCCCGGCAGGTCGTGGGGAACCGGGTCGTGGCACGGGTTGTCAGTGCCTCGGTCCACAATGGTCGGCGTCAGTTCCGTCCATCCTTTCAGCAAGGAGCCGGCAGCGATGGCCCGCCGCAGCACGAAGACCCCGCCGCCCGACGATTCGTTCGAGGAGAGGATCCTCGACATCGACGTCGTGGACGAGATGCGTGGCTCCTACCTGGAGTACGCGTACTCGGTCATCTACTCGCGCGCCCTGCCGGACGCCCGTGACGGCCTGAAGCCGGTGCACCGCCGCATCGTTTACCAGATGAACGAGATGGGCCTGCGCCCCGAGCGCGGCTATGTGAAGTGCGCCCGTGTCGTCGGCGAGGTCATGGGCAAGCTGCACCCGCACGGCGACGCGTCGATCTACGACGCCCTGGTGCGCATGGCGCAGCCCTTCTCCATGCGCGTGCCGCTGGTCGACGGCCACGGCAACTTCGGCTCGCTGGGCAACGACGACCCGCCGGCCGCCATGCGGTACACCGAGTGCCGGATGGCCGAGGCGACGAGCCTGATGACCGAGTCGATCGACGAGGACACGGTCGACTTCGCGCCGAACTACGACGGCCAGGAGCAGGAGCCGGTGGCGCTGCCCGCCGCCTTCCCGAACCTGCTGGTCAACGGCTCCTCGGGCATCGCGGTCGGCATGGCGACGAACATGCCGCCGCACAACCTGCGCGAGGTCATCGCCGCCGCCCGCCACCTGATCCGGAACCCGAACGCGGACCTGGACGCGCTGATGAAGCACGTCCCGGGCCCGGACCTGCCCACCGGCGGCCGGATCGTAGGCCTGGACGGCATCCGGGACGCGTACGCGACCGGCCGCGGCACCTTCAAGATGCGCGCGACGGTCTCGGTCGAGCCGGTCACCGCCCGCCGCAAGGGCCTGGTGGTCACCGAGCTGCCGTTCACGGTCGGCCCCGAGAAGGTCATCGCGAAGATCAAGGACCTGGTCAACGCGAAGAAGGTCCAGGGCATCGCCGACGTCAAGGACCTCACCGACCGCGAGCACGGCCTGCGCCTGGTCATCGAGATCAAGAACGGCTTCGTGCCGGAGGCGATCCTGGAGCAGCTCTACAAGCTGACCCCGATGGAGGAGTCCTTCGGCATCAACAACGTCGCCCTGGTCGACGGCCAGCCGCTCACCCTGGGTCTGAAGGAGCTGCTGGAGGTCTACCTGGACCACCGCTTCGACGTGGTCCGGCGCCGCAGCGAGTTCCGCCGCGGCAAGAAGCGCGACCGGCTGCACCTGGTCGAGGGCCTGCTCACCGCGCTGATCGACATCGACGAGGTCATCCGGATCATCCGGTCCAGCGAGAACTCCGCGCAGGCCAAGGAGCGCCTGATCGAGCGCTTCTCGCTGAGCGAGGTGCAGACGCAGTACATCCTCGACACGCCGCTGCGCCGGCTCACCAAGTACGACCGGATCGAGCTGGAGGCGGAGAAGGACAAGCTCACCGCGGAGATCGAGGAGCTGACCCGGATCCTGGAGTCGGACACGGAGCTGCGCAAGCTGGTCTCGGCCGAACTGGCCGCCGTGGCGAAGAAGTTCGGCACCGACCGGCGCACGGTCCTGCTGGAGTCCGCGGGCGCCCCGGCGGCCACCGTCCCGCTGCAGGTGGCCGACGACCCGTGCCGGGTGCTGCTGTCCTCGACGGGGCTGCTGGCCCGTACGGCGACCGACGAGCCGTTCCCGGAGGCGGCGGGCGCCAAGCGCGTCAAGCACGACGTGATCGTGTCGGCGGTGCCGGCGACGGCGCGCGGAGTGATCGGCGCGGTGACCTCGGCCGGCCGGCTGCTGCGGATCAACGTGGTCGACCTGCCGCAGCTGCCCGAGTCGACGACCGCGCCGAACCTCTCCGGAGGGGCCCCGCTGGCGGAGTTCGTCTCCCTGGAGGACGACGAGACGGTGGTCTGCCTGACCACGCTGGACGAGTCGTCCCCGGGTCTCGCGCTCGGCACCGAGCAGGGCGTCGTCAAGCGCGTGGTGCCCGACTACCCGTCCAACAAGGACGAGTTGGAGGTCATCACGCTCAAGGAGGGCGACCGGATCGTCGGCGCGGTGGAGCTGCGCACCGGCGAGGAGGACCTGGTGTTCATCACGGACGACGCGCAGTTGCTGCGCTTCCAGGCCTCCATCGTCCGCCCGCAGGGCCGCCCGGCGGGCGGCATGGCGGGCATCAAGCTCACCGAGGGCGCGAAGGTCATCTCCTTCACGGCGGTCGACCCGGCCGCCGACGCGGTGGTGTTCACCGTGGCGGGCTCGCGCGGCACGCTGGACGACTCGGTGCAGACGACGGCCAAGCTCACCCCGTTCGACCAGTACCCGCGCAAGGGCCGGGCCACGGGCGGCGTGCGCTGCCAGCGGTTCCTGAAGGGCGAGGACTGCCTGTCGCTGGCCTGGGCAGGGCCGGTGCCCGCGCTCGCGGCGCAGAAGAACGGCACCCCGGCGGACCTGCCGGAGCCGGACCCGCGCCGGGACGGCTCGGGCACGTCGCTGCCGAAGACGGTGGCGGTGGTGGCGGGGCCGGTGCTGTAGGGGGCTCCGGGCGGGCCCCAAGGGGCCGGCCGGAGGCTGTAGCGGTCTCCGGCCGGGCTCCATGGGGCGGCCCGGGTCTCTAGGCGGGCGGTTCCTCCACGTCGGCTTCCGCTTCGTCCGGGCCCTGTACGTAGCGCAGGACGCCCCACATGCCGTGTTCGTCGGCGTGTGGGGCGTCGTCGCCGCACGCCTCCAGTTCCTTGCCGAGAGTGTCCGCGTCGATGCCGGCACCGATCAGCACGAGCTGGGTGAGGCGGTCCTCGCCGGGCGCCCAGGGCTCCGGGTAGAAGCGCAGGAACCGGCCGACGGCGTGCACGGCGTAGCGGTTGAGCGGGTCGTACGGCCCGAAGTCGACGTACCCCTTGATCCGGTACAGCCCCTCGGGCCTGCTGTCCAGGAACCGCATGAGGCGACGGGGCTCCAGGGGCACGCCGGAGGTGAAGGACAGGCTGTCGTAGCCGGTGTGCAGATGCCCGGCGTGGCCGTCGGTGCCGTGGCCGTCGCCGTCGTGGTCGTCGCCGTGGTGGTCGTCCAGGTCGTCGAAGGAGAGCTGCCCGAGGCGCTCCTCGCTCGGTCGGCAGTCGAAGAGGAACTCCGGGTCGATCCGCCCGTAGGTGGCGGGGACGACAGCGGCGCGGTCGGTGAGCGAACGGACGACCCCCAGGATCCGCTCGGCGTCGTCCGCGCGGTCCAGCTTGTTGACGACGACCAGGTCGGCGAGGGCCAGGTGCCGGTCGATCTCGGGGTGCTTCGCCCGGGTGCCGTCGAACTCGGCGGCGTCGACGACCTCGACCAGGCCGCCGTAGACGATGCCCGGGTGCTCGCTGGCGAGCACCATGCGCACGAGTTCCTGGGGCTCGGCCAGCCCACTGGCCTCGATGACGATCACGTCGATCCCGGCGCCGGGCGCGGCGAGCCGGTCCAGGTAGAGGTCGAGTTCGCTCGCGTCGACGGCACAGCACAGGCAGCCGTTGCCGAGCGAGACGGTCGAGTCGCCCAGGGCGCCGGCGACGGCCATCGCGTCGATCTCGATGGCCCCGAAGTCGTTGACGATGGCCCCGATCCGGCTGCCTCCGCTGCGGTGCAGCAGGTGATTGAGGAGCGTGGTCTTTCCGGAGCCCAGGAAACCGGCGAGCACGACGACCGGGATCTGCTGCGGACTGCCGCTGCGTGCCAGGCTGTTCCCCAACGGGCGACCTCTCTGACGTACCGGAGCGCACCGGTTCGCGGCCGGTGCGCGGACGGGTATGGACTGCCCGTCAAGGATACGAGCGGGGCCGGGCCCGAAGGTGTGCGGCCGTCGGTGCGGGGACATGGCGGTCGGTGCCGGGACACGGCGGTCGGCACGGGGGCACGGCGGCCGACGCGAGGGCACGGTGGTCCGCCGTGTCACTCGGCGGCGGGCACCGCCGCCTGGGGCTCCGGTCCCACGTACCGCGCCACCGGGCGGATGATCTTCGGGTCGGCGGCCTGTTCCAGGATGTTGGCGCTCCAGCCCACGACCCGCCCCGCCGCGAAGGTGGGGGTGAACATCTCCCGTGGCAGGCCGCACAGTTCCATGACCACGCCGGCGTAGAACTCCACGTTCGTGTGGAGTTCGCGGCCGGGCTTCAGCTCGGCGAGGATGGCCTCCACGCGGCGCTCGACCTCCACCGCGAAGTCCACCCGCGGACCGCCGAAGCCGAGGGCGATCTCGCGCAGCATCCGGGACCGCGGGTCCTCCGTGCGGTAGACGGCGTGCCCGAAGCCCATGATCCGATCGCCGGCGAGCACCCGCTCGCGGATCCAGGCGTCGATCCGGTCGGGCGTGCCGATCGCGTCCAGGGTGTCCAGGGCCCGACTGGGCGCGCCTCCGTGCAGGGGCCCGGACAGGGCGCCGACGGCACCGGTCAGGCAGGCCGCCACGTCGGCGCCCGTGGAGGCGATGACGCGTGCGGTGAAGGTTGACGCATTGAATCCGTGATCAATGGTTGAGATCAGGTATTGCTCGACCGCACGCGCCCGGCGCGGTTCCGGTTCCGAACCGGTCAACATGTACAGGTAGTTGGCCGCGTACGAGAGGTCCTCACGCGGCTCGACCGGGTCGAGGCCGCGACCGAGCCGGTACAGCGCGGTGAGCAGGGTGGGTACGGCCGCGCAGGCGGCCACGGTGTCGGCGCGGCGCCGGTCGGCGTCGATGTCGTACACCGGCCGGAAGCCCCGCGCCGCGCCGAGCAGGGACAGCGCCGTGCGCAGTCCGGCCAGTGGTCCGGAGCTCCGCCCGGCCGCGGCGATGGCGGGCAGGGCCGCGCGGACGTCATCGGGCAGGCCCCGCAGCGCGGCGGTCTCGGCGGCGAAGGCGGCACCGCGCCGGGCGTCCGGGAGGGTGCCGTGGACCAGGAGGTGCCAGACGTCCTCGAAGCTCCGGGTGCGCGCAAGGTCGACGGCCGGGTACTGGCGGTAGTGGTAGAAGCCCTCCCGGCCCCGGACGTCACCGATCTCGGTTTCGGTGACGACGACGCCGGCGAGTCCGCGCGGGGCGTCGATGAGCGGGGTGGCGGTCGTGTGGACGGCCATGATTTCCCTCCCGGTTCTGTCTCTGAACTTGATCCGACTGTCCATGCTTGACTGGTTCCGTGTCAACGTTGATTGAATCAATGTCTAGTCATCAAGGTGTGCAGAGGCGACTACGGTGACCCCCATGCGCGATCACGACACCGCTCCCCACCGTCCCGGGCACCGGCTGAGCACCAAGGAGACCGCCGAACTGCTCGGCGTGAAGCCCGAGACGGTCTACGCGTACGTGAGCCGCGGCCTGCTCAGCAGCAGACGCGAACCCGGCGGCCGGTCCAGCACGTTCGAGGCCAAGGAGGTGGAGGCCCTCGCCCGCCGCAACCGGCGCGAGGCGGCCGGGAGCCCGGGATCCGGCGGGGACCTGTCCGTCCGCACCCGGATCACGCTCATCGAGCAGGACCGGTACTTCTACCGGGGCGTGGACGCCGTCGACCTGGCCACCAGCCGCTCCTACGAGGAGGTCGCCGAGTGGCTGTGGACCGGCCGGCCGGCCCCCGGGGTGACGTTCTCCGCGCCCGCGGCCACCGTCGAGGTCGCCCGCCGCGCGGTGGACGCCCTGTCCGAACACGCCTCCCCGGTCGACCGGCTGCGGGTCGCCGCGATCGCCGCTGCGGCCGAGGACCCGCTGCGCTTCGACCTGTCCGAGGACTCCGTGCTGAACACGGCGCGCGTCCTCATCCCGACCCTCGTCGCCGCGCTCCCACCCGTCCGTGCCGACCACAAGGACGGCGGGCCGCTGGCGCAGCGCCTGTGGGGGCGGCTGACCGGCCACCCGGCCGACGAGGCCTCCCTGCGCGTCCTGGACACCGCGCTCGCGCTGCTCGCCGACCACGACCTGGCCGCGTCCACGCTGGCGGTCCGGGTCGCCGCCTCGGCCCGGGCGCACGCGTACGCGGCCGTCTCCGCCGGGCTCGGCGTGCTGGAGGGCCCGCTGCACGGCGCCGCCAGCGGCCTGGCCCACCGGATGCTCCTGGACGTCCTCGACCAGGGCACGGCGGTCCCCGTGATCGCCGACGAACTGCGCGCGGGCCGCCGCGTCCCCGGTCTCGGCCACCGGCTGTACGCGGGCGAGGACCCCCGCGCGCGGGTCCTGTTCGGCCTCCTGGAGCAGGTCCCGCGCGCGGAGTCCGCGCTGCTCGCGGCCCGTGACATCGTCGCGACGACCGCCCGGCACACCCCGCTGCACGCCAATGTGGACCTGGCCCTCGCGGTGTTCACGGCGTCCAGCGGCATGCCGGCCACCGCCGGTGAGACGATCTTCGCCGTCGCACGGACCGCGGGCTGGATCGCCCACGCTCTGGAGGAGTACGGCGAGCGCCCGCTGCGCATGCGCCCCAGCGGCCACTACGTCGGTCCGCGCCCGCCGCAGCCCCTGCCGGACTAGGACACGGGCGGGCCGGAAGTCGCCCCGGGGAAAGTCAGGTTAGGCTCACCTCTGTGAGTAGGTGTGCGACCGTCTCCCGGAGCCTCGACGAGCCGGTGTCCGGTACGGCAGCGACGGCGACGACGTGGCTGCTGCTGGAGCAGCCCGGCCCCTGGGGCGCCAAGGCGCTCACGTCCAGCCACCTGGACCCCGCACTGGGCCGGGCGCTGGAGGCGGCGGCCGACGGAACCGGCGTGCGGATCGCGCTCATCCGGCGCCCCGGGCGCCACGCCGACCCCGGCACGCCCCCGGTCCGGCAGGTGTACGCCGCGCACACCGTGCCCGGTCGCGTGTGGCTGCGCGACGCCACCACGCGCGATCCGCGGCCGCTGCTCGACCTGGACTTCGCCGGCCTCGGGGCGGGCGACCACCGTTCCTTCGACACGGTGCTCGGCGGACGGCCGCACCGGGGTGATCCGCTGGCGCTCGTGTGCACCAACGGCAAGCGCGACCGCTGCTGTGCCCTCCTGGGCCGCCCGCTCGCCACGGAGCTGGTCGCCTCGGGGGTGCGCGGCGTCTGGGAGGTCACCCATCTGGGTGGACATCGGTTCGCGCCCACGGTGCTCGTCCTGCCGTACGGCTACGCCTACGGCCGCGCGGAGGCGCACACCGTCAAGGAGGCCCTGCACGGCGTCCAGGAGGGGCGCGTGGTCGTGGAGGGGTGCCGGGGGTGTTCGGCGTGGGAACGACCCGGCCAGGCGGCGGAGCTGGCCGTCCGGTCGGCGGCGGGCGAGTACCGGGCGGGTGTGCTCAGTGTCGTGCGGACCGACGACACGGCTCCGGGCTGGGAGGTCACCGTCCGGCACGCCGACGGCCGCCGGTGGCGGGTCACCGTGGCGCGGGGGACGTCGCTGCCGCCCCGCCCGGAGAGCTGTGGCGCGGAGGTGCTCGGCGCGCCCGCGCGGATGGACGTGGTCGAGGTGCGCGAGCTGAGGCCGACGGCGCTGGCGAGCTAGCCGGTGCGGGTGCCGTCGCCGGCGTGGGTGCCGTCCTGGGCATGGGCGGCGTCCACCCTTGATCAACGTATGGATCAAGAGATCCACACCACACCCGCTGGGGTGCGTCCGGCCGCCCCACGTACGGTCATGGGTATGAGCCCCACTCCCCCCGCCCGCCGGCTGCGCCTCGGTCTGCCACGACGGATGTTCTCCCAGGTGCTGCTGATGCAGGTGGCGATCGCCGCGGGAGTCGCGGTGCTCGCGACCGGGCTCTTCCTCGCCCCGCTGAGCAAGCAGCTCGACCAGGAGGCGATGCGCCGCGCGCTGGCCATCGCCGAGACCACCGCCCAGGACCCGCAGATCGCCGAGGGCGTCCTGACCACCCCGCCGACCCGGAACGGCCCGGTGCAGGAGGAGGCCGAGCGGATCCGGCGGGCCACGCACGCCGAGTACATCGTGGTGCTGGACCGGGACTGGGTGCGCTGGTCGCATCCCACGGCCTCGGAGATCGGCCGGCGCGTCTCCACCGACCCCACCGACGCCCTGGCCGGCCGGGAGGTCATGGAGATCGACAGGGGCACCCTCGGACGCTCGGCGCGCGGCAAGGTGCCGCTGTACGACGCCGGTCACCACATCGTCGGCGCGGTCTCCGTCGGCATCGCCTACGACAGCGTGCGGGCGCGGCTGATCAACGCGATCCCGGGCCTGTTCGCCTACGCCGGTGGAGCCCTCGCGGTGGGCGCGCTGGCCGCCTGGCTGATCTCGCGCCGGGTCCAGCGGCAGACCCGGGACCTGGCCTTCTCCGACATCTCGGCGCTGCTGGCGGAGCGCGAGGCGATGCTGCACGGCATCCGGGAGGGCGTGGTCGCCCTCGACCGGGGCGGCCGTGTCCGCCTGCTGAACGACGAGGCACGGCGGCTGCTGGGCATCGGCGACGAGGCCGTCGGACGGACCCCGGACGAGGCGCTCGGCGCGGGCCGTACGACGGACGTGCTGGCCGGCCGGGTGACCGGCACCGACCTGCTCACCGTGCGCGGCCATCGTGTCCTGGTCGCCAACCGCATGCCCACCGACGACGGCGGCGCGGTGGCGACCCTGCGCGACCGCACCGAACTGGAACAGCTGGGACGCGAACTCGACTCCACGCGCGGGCTGATCGACGCCCTGCGCGCCCAGGACCACGAACACGCCAACCGCATGCACACCCTGCTGGGGCTGCTGGAGCTGGAGATGTACGACGACGCCGTGGAGTTCGTCGGCGAGGTGGTCGGGGACCACCGGGCCACCGCCGAGCAGGTCACGGAGAAGATCCAGGACCCGCTGCTGGCCGCGCTTCTGGTGGGCAAGGCGACCGTGGCGGCCGAGCGCGGGGTCGCCCTGTGGGTGTCGGAGCGCACCCGGCTCCCTGACCGGTTGATCGATCCCCGCGGCCTGGTCACGGTCATGGGCAACCTCGTGGACAACGCTCTCGACGCGGTCGCGGGCACACCGCACGCGCGCGTGGAGGTCGAGTTGCGCGCGGAGGGCCGTACGGTCGTCCTGCGGGTGCGCGACACGGGCCCCGGGATCCCCGAGGACCAGCGGGAGCTGATCTTCACGGACGGGTGGTCCACCAAGAAGCCGCCCGCGCACGGCAAGCGGGGCATCGGGCTCTCCCTGGTGCGCCGGCTCGCCGAGCGGCAGGGCGGGAGCGCGACCGTGGGCGCGGCGGCCGGCGGGGGCGCGGAGTTCACCGTGGTCCTTCCCGAGGCGCTGACCGAGCCGGAGCTGGAACCGGCGGTGTCCGAGGGGTCCGTGCAGATTGCTGCCGTCGCCGAGGAGGAAGCGCGATGATCGAGGTCCTGGTCGTGGACGACGACACCCGTGTCGCCCGGGTCAACGCCGCATACGTGGAGAAGGTACCCGGCTTCCATGTCGCCGGTGAGGCGCACAACGCGGCGGAGGCGCTGCGCCAGGTCGAGGCGCTGCCCCGGCTGGACCTCGTCCTGATGGACCACTACCTGCCCGACGACACGGGTCTCGCGGTGGTCCAGGAGATGCGCCGGCGCGGCCACCAGACCGACGTGATCATGGTGACGGCCGCGCGGGACGTGTCGACGGTGCAGGCGGCCATGCGCCAGGGCGCGCTGCAGTACCTGGTGAAGCCGTTCGCCTTCGCCGGTCTGCGGGCGAAGCTGGAGGCGTACGCCGAGCTGCGGCGCACCCTGGACGGCGGCGGGGAGGCCGAGCAGGCGGAGGTGGACCGCATCTTCGGTGCCCTGTCGGCCCCGTCGGAGCCCGGGCTGCCCAAGGGCCACTCCCCCACGACGGCCGAGTTGGTGCGCCAGGCACTGCTGAACGCCGAACGCCCCCTGTCCGCACAGGAGATCGCCGAGCGTACGGGGGTGAGCCGGCAGACCGCCCAGCGGTACCTGAAGCTCCTGGAGCGCACGGGCCGGGCCCGGCTGACCCTCAAGTACGGCGACGCGGGCCGCCCGGAACACCGTTACGTGTGGGCGACCCGCGCCTGAGCGCGCTTCACATCGATGCGGCGGTCACTTGACGGCCTTGACGAACTCCGTCGTGTACGTCTTGCTCAAGTCGACCTTCGCGTTCTTGATGTTGGGGTTGAACGCCTTGAGGACCTTCTCGACGGTCTCGGGGCCGCCCTGGGGCATCACGCCGTCGTCGGTGAACATCGGGAGGGTGCTCTTGATGGCCTGCGCGTACAGCGCCTTGTTGCCCTGGGAGTAGTCGGCGGGCATCTTGGCGGCGATCTCGTCGGCGCTGTGCGTGGACATCCACTTGAGCGTCTTGACGAATGCGTTGACCAACTTCTGGACGGTGTCCTTGTGTCCGTTCACCCAGTCCGTCTGCATGTACAGACTTGACGAGGGGTACGGCCCGCCCAGCGCCTCCTGCGAGCCCTCGGGGGTGCGCATGTCGATGAGGATCTTCCCGGCCTTCTTGTCCAGGATCGTCGCGACGGTCGGGTCAGTGGTCATGCCGCCGTCGATCGCGCCCTTCTGGAGCGCCGCGATGAACGTGGGCCCGGCCCCGACCGCGACCGGCGTGAAGTCGCTGATCTTCACTCCGTTCTTGACCGCGAGGTACTTGGTGAGGAAGTCGGTCGAGGAACCGAGCCCGGTCACGCCCAGCTTGCGGCCCTTGAAGTCCTTGGGCGAGGTGAGGTCGCCGGCGGCCTTGTTCGAGACGACCTCGACCTCGCCGGGCGCGTGCGAGAACTGCACGACCGACTCCACCGACTTGCCCTTCACCTGGAGGTCCAGGGTGTGGTCGTAGAACCCGACCGCTCCCTGCACCTGGCCGGAGACGAGCGCGGTCTCGGCCTGGACCCCGGCGGGCTCGCTGAGGAGCTGCACGTCGAGCCCCTCCGCCTGGAAGTAGCCGAGGCGCTGGGTGAGCATCGCGGGCAGGTAGATGACCTTGTCCAGGCCGCCGACCATGATCTTGACCGACTCGCCCTTTCCGCCGCCCCCACCGCTGCCGGTGTCGGCCGTGGAGCTTGCCGCGTCGTTGGCGCAGGCGGTGAGCGAGGAGAGGGCGAGCAGTCCGGCGGCGGCCAGGGAGGCGTATCTGGCGGTCTTGCGCATGCGGGTCACGTCCTTGTGAGAGGGCTGTGCGGGAAGGAGCGGGGGGTGGCGAGGGGACCGGTCAGCTGTCGGAACCGGTGGGCCTCCAGCGGAAGATGCGGCGCTCGGCGAAGGTCAGCAGCCCCTCGGCGACGAGGGCGACCACCGCGAGGATGACCATGGCGGCGTACACGCCGGCGGCGTTGAAGGTGTTCTGCGACTGCGAGACGAGCAGGCCGATGCCCTTGGTCGCGCCGATGTACTCGCCGACGATGGCGCCGATGAGCGCGAAGCCGAAGCTGACGTGCAGGCTGGTGAAGATCCAGGAGGTGGCCGACGGGATGACCACCTGGAGGGTCACCCTGCGGTCGCTCGCGCCCAGGATGCGGGCGTTGGCCACGAGGTTGCGGTCCACTTCGCGGGCGCCCTGGAAGGCGTTGAAGAACACCGGGAAGAAGACGAGCACCACGGCGGAGGCAACCTTGGAGGACGGCCCGAGTCCGAACCAGATCAGGAAGATGGGCGCCAGCACGATCCTGGGAATCGAGTTGAGCACCTTGATGTATGGACCAAGAACCTCGGCGAGCAATCTGATCCGCCCGAGCGCAATGCCGAGCAGCACACCGGCGACCACACCGATGACCCAGCCGAGCAGGGCCTCGTACAGCGTGTACCAGATCTGCTCGCCCAGGGAGCCGAGCGCTGTCCCGTGGGTCACCCAGGTCCAAATCTGGTCCCAGATCTTCGAGGGCATCGAGAAGTTGAACGGGTCGATGACCTTGGCGCGGGACAGCGCCTCCCACAGTCCGAGGACGGCCACCAGGAGCACCACGCGCACGACGTTGACGAGGATCTTGCGCCGGCGAGCGGCCTGGGCGCGGGTCCGCGCGCGATCGGGTGTCTTGACGGTGTCCACGACCGGGGTGCTGAGAACCTCAGGCGACATGGGCGGCACCCCTCTCACGGGTGATGCGGACCTCTTCGCCGAGGGACTCCCAGATCTCGCGGTAGATCTCGATGAACCGCGGCTCCAGCCGCACCGACTCGACCTTGCGCGGGCGAGGCAGGTCGATGTCGAAGACCTGCTTCACGGTCGCGGGTCCGGCGGTCATCACGACGACCTTGTCGGCCAGCGCGATGGACTCCTCCAGGTCGTGGGTGACGAAGACGACCGAGGCGCCGGTGCCCTCCCACAGCTCCAGCAGCTCGTCCGACATCAGCGCCCGGGTCTGCACGTCGAGCGCCGAGAACGGCTCGTCCATCAGCAGGATCTCGGGGTCGTTGACGAAGGTGGCCGCCAGGGCGACCCGCTTGCGCTGGCCGCCGGAGAGCTGGTGCGGATAGCGGTCCTCGAAGGCGGCGAGTCCCACCCGCGCCAGCCAGTCACGGGCCCTCTGCTTGGCCTCCGCCTTGGGCACGCCCCGGAAGCGCGGGCCCGCCATGACGTTCGACAGCACGGTCCGCCAGGGGAAGGTGGCGTCCTGCTGGAAGACGAAGCCGACCTTGTCACCGACCCCGTCGACCGGTTCCCCGGCCACCAGCACCTCGCCCTCGGTGGGCTCCTCCAGGCCGCTGACCAGGGTCAGCGTGGTGGACTTGCCGCATCCGGTCGGTCCTACGACGGCCACGAACTCGCCGCGCTCCACGGTGAGGTCCAGGCCGCGCACCGCCGTGTGCAGTCCCCCGGACGGGGTTCTGAAGATCTTGCTAGCGCCCCGCAGCTCGATGGCGGGGCTGGTGTGTGCGCTCATGGGCCGGGACGGTAGGTGTGGCCCCGGCCACGGCAGGAGTCTTGTGAGCACAAGCCGTTCTTTTGCTCGCAAGAACCTGTTGTGCTCGTTTTGCTCGCGCTACAACTGCGGAGCCGAAACACGGGCTGAACGCTCGCCGGCCTTGTGAGGAGAGGCCTGATGATTGACGTCCTGGTGGTCGACGACGACTTCCGTGTCGCTGAGATAAACGCCAAGTACGTGGGAAAGGTTCCCGGCTTCCGGGTGGCCGCCCGCGCGCACAGCGCCGCCCAGGCCCTGGCCGCCGTGGAACGCGGCTCCATCGACCTGGTCCTGCTCGACCACTACCTGCCGGACCAGACCGGCCTCGAACTCGTGCACCGCATGCGCGAGCAGGGCCACGGCACCGACGTCATCATGATCACGGCGGCCAGCGATGTGACGACCGTCCAGCAGGCGATGCGCCTGGGCGCCCTGCACTACCTCGTCAAGCCCTTCACCTTCGCCGCGCTGCGGACCCGCCTGGACTCCTACGCCGCCCTGCGCCGCACGGTCGACCGGGTGGGCGGCCGGGGCCTGACGGGTCAGGAACAGGTCGACCGGATCTTCGGCGCCCTGCGCACCGCCCCCGCCCCTTCCGCGCCCGGCCTGCCGACCGGCCACTCCGAGCCCACGACCGACCTCATCTGCGGTGTCCTGCACCGCGCCGACCATCCGCTCTCGGCCCACGAGGTGGCCGCCCGCACCGGCCTGAGCCGCTCCACCGCCCAGCGCTATCTCCGCCACCTCGAACAGGCGGGCCGTCTCCGCCTCTCCCTGAAGTACGGCGACACCGGCCGTCCGGAACACCGGTACGCCTGGGTGGCGCCGTAGCGGGTCCGCCGCCCGGCTACACGGCTCCGGCCCCGGTCAGCGAACGCACCTCCGTCTCTGCGTACTTGGCCTCGTCCGGAACCTCGTCCGAGGTCACCGTGCCCAGCCAGCCGGCGAGGAAGCCGAGCGGGATGGAGACGATGCCCGGGTTCTCCAGCGGGAAGTACTGGAAGTCGACGCCGGGGAACAGGGATTCCGGACTGCCGGACACCACCGGGGAGAGCAACACGAGCCCGATCGCCGGGAGCAGCCCGCCGTACACCGCCCACACCGCGCCCCGTGTGGTGAAGCCGCGCCAGAACAGCGAGTAGAGCAGGACCGGCAGGTTCGCCGAGGCGGCGACCGCGAAGGCGAGGCCGACGAGGAAGGCCACATTGAGATCGCGGGCCAGCAGGCCGAGCCCGATCGCCACGACGCCGATGCCGACCGCCGCGCACCGGGCCACGGCCACCTCGCTGCGGGGCTTGCCGCGTCGGCGGCGCAGTGACGCGTACAGATCGTGGGCCACCGAGGCCGAGGAGGCGAGGGTGATGCCCGCGACCACCGCGAGGATCGTGGCGAAGGCCACGGCGGCGACGACCGCGAACAGCACGGTGCCCCCGGTCGAGCCCGATCCGCCGCCCAGGTCGAGGGCGAGCAGAGGCACCGCCGTGTTCCCGGCCGCGTTGGATCCGCGTACGGTCTGCGGCCCCACCACCGCCGCCGCCCCGAAGCCGAGGACGATCGTCATCAGGTAGAAGCTGCCGATCAGACCGATGGACCACACCACGGAGCGGCGGGCCGCCCGCGCGGTCGGCACGGTGTAGAAGCGGGACAGGATGTGCGGCAGCCCGGCCGTGCCCAGCACCAGCGCGAGCCCCAGGCTGATGAAGTCCAACCGGGCGTTCCAGTCCCCGCCGTACTTCAGCCCCGGCGCCAGGAACGCCCTGCCATGACCGCTGCGCTCCGCCGCCGTGAGCAGCAGCCGGTCGACATCGCCGTGGAAGCGCAGCAGGACCAGGACGGTCAGTACGACCGTCCCGCTCAGCAGCAGGACCGCCTTCACGATCTGGATCCAGGTGGTGGCCCGCATCCCTCCCAACGACACGTAGATCACCATCAGCGCGCCGACACCGATGACCGTCCAGGCCTGTGCCGCGCCGCCCGTCCGCCCCAGCAGCAACGCCACCAGGCTGCCCGCGCCGACCATCTGCGCCACCAGGTACAGCACGGAAACCGTGACCGAGGACGCTCCCGCGGCGATCCGCACCGGCCGCTCGTTCATCCGCGCGGCCACCACGTCGGCCAGCGTGAATTTCCCGCAGTTGCGCACCAGTTCGGCCACCAGGAACAGCACGACCAGCCACGCGACGAGGAATCCCACCCCGTACAGCAGCCCGTCGTACCCGTACAGCGCGATGAGCCCGCTGATCCCCAGGAAGGAGGCCGCCGACATGTAGTCGCCCGCGATGGCAAAACCATTTTCCATCGGGGAGAACAGCCGCCCGCCCGCGTAGAACTCCTCCGCCGAACCGTGCCGCCTGCGGCTCGCCCACGTCGTGATGCCGAGGGTGACCGCCACGAATCCGCTGAACAGCAGCAGCGCCAGAGTCTGATGGTCACCGGTCACGGGGCCCCTCCCTGCGCTCCGCGGGCCAGTTCCTGGGTGTCCCAGCGCAGTTCCAGCGCGGCCCGGTCCCGGCGCAGCCGCGCGTGCCGGGCGTAGGCCCAGGTGAACAGGAACGTGGTGAGGAACTGTCCTAGCCCCGCGAGCATCGCCACGTTCACCGCGCCTACCACGGGCCGGGCCATGAGCCCCGGCGCGGTGGTCGCGGCGACCACGTACGCCACATACCACGCCAGGAAGGCCGTGACCCCAGGCACCACGAACCGCCGGTATCTGCCGCGCACTTCCTGGAACGCCTCACTCCGCTGAACCTCGACGTACACATCGCGGGCGCGCGCCGCCGCCGCGCCGGGCTCAGCGCGTGCGGGCGGCACGGCCGGCGCCGGCATGCCCGCACTGTCCACCTCGCCCCAGCCCGAGGCCAACGTGTCGTCCCAGGGGTCCTCGTACGTCATGTCACGGGAGGGCGCGCCGTCGCCTTCCTGGTTCCCGGCCGATCTCTCGGGACCGTCCCCGACTCCACGAGGACGACCGTTGCTTGACTGCATGCCCAAGGATGGACAGAACGGGGTGATCCCTGACTCTTCTTCTTCCGGCTCTTCACCCCATCAGGTGATTCACCCGGTCGGTGGCCGCACCAGCCCCTTGCTGTAGGCGTACCGCACGGCCTGTGCCCGGTCCTTCAGCCCCGTCTTGGCGAAGAGGTTGTTGATGTGGGTCTTCACGGTCGCGGTCGACACATGCAGCCGGCGAGCGATCTCCTGATTGTTGAGACCTTCGCCGATCAGCACCAGGACCTCGGTCTCGCGCGTGGTCAGCCCGTCGGGCGCCTCGCCGGCCGCTGGCGCCGGCACGGGCTCGGCCTGAGACAGCCGTTCCAGCAACCGTCGCTGCACACTCGGCGACAGCCCCGCGTCCCCCGAGAGCACACTGTGCACGGCACGGACGATCTCGTCACCGCCCGCGTCCTTGGTCAGGTAGCCCCGGGCCCCGGCCCGCAACGCGGGGAACAGCGAATCGTCGTCCGCGTAGGTGGTGAGCACCACGACCTGCGTGCCCGGGTACTGCGACCGGATCCGCCGGGTGGCCTCCACGCCGTCGCAGCGGGGCATCCTGAGGTCCATCAGCACGACGTCCGGGGCGAGTTCCCCGACCAGCCGCACCGCCTCCTCCCCGTCACCCGCGGCCCCGACCACCTCCACGCCCGGCAACAGCCCGAGGAGCATCACGATGCCTTCACGGACCACGGTCTGATCGTCGGCCACCACCACCCGTGCGGGCTTCCGCTCCCCCTCCGTCTCCGTCATACGGGCACCTTCAGTGTCACCGCGAACCCCTCCTCGTCCGGTCCCGCGTCCAGCGAACCGCCCAGCAGCTCGGCGCGCTCACGCATGCCCAGCAGACCGTACCCGCCTCCGGATCCGTTCAGTTCGCCCGCTTCGCCGCCCGAGTCCCGGACGTTCAGCGTCACTTCGTGCTCGCTGTAGTCGAGCCGTACGGCCACTCTGGCGCCCTGCGCGTGCTTGCGGATGTTCGTCAGTGCCTCCTGGGCGACCCGCCGCACGGCCTGGGACACCTCGGCCGGCAGGGGTCTGCGTTCACCTGTGACGGTGACCCCGGCGCCGTCGGCCGCGCTGACGAGTTCGGTCAGGAACTCCTCCAGCGGGGTCAGCTCGCCCCGCAGCGCCGACAGCGCCTGCCGAGTCTCGGCGAGGCCGTCACGGGCCATGCCCCGGGCGGCCACCACCCGCTCCAGGATCCGCTCGCGATCCGCGCCGTTCTCGATCAGCAGGCGGGCCGCCTCCAGGTGCACCAGCTGCGCCGAAAGGCTGTGTGCCAGCACGTCGTGGATCTCCCGTGCGATGCGGGCCCGCTCGGCCAGTGCCGCGGACTCGGCCTCGGCCGCGCGGGCGGCCCGCTCCTGGGCGAGAAGCCGTTGCGCGTTGCCCCGGGCTTCCGCGTCCAGCCGCAGGACGTACCCGGCGAGGGCCATGCCGGCCACGGTGGCGGCCGTGGTGAGCCAGACGTCGTTGGTGAACGCGGAGTACGAGGCCAGGGCAACCGACGCGACGGGAACCGCCGCCCCTAGTGGCAGCCGCTCCAGCGCGCCGACCCCGCAACCGCACCAGATCACGAGCGCCGGCCCCCTGAATCCCGTGGCCTCGGCGGCGACCGCGATGCCCAGGAGCACACCGATGAGTGCGAGGGAGGGCACCAGCCGGTGCTCATAGGTGGTCCGGAAGAAGGCCCAGGAGACGAGAGCGGCGAGCAGGATCGCCGCCGCTGCCGCGAGTGCTTCCCAGAGACCGACGTGCCTCTGGCTGAAGGCACCCCACAGGAGCACGGCCAGCACGAGCAGTCGGACGGCCCAGACGAGCGTGCGCCGGGGAAAGGTGGTTCCCGAGCGGCCGAGCGCTTCGCGTGACGGCCAGCGTGTCCAGGCGTTCTCTGTCACACGCGCTCCTTCCACGCCGACCGCTCGTCGTCACCGTACGCCGGAGCGGGACGGCTCGGGACGGGGCGGCTCGGGGCGCCGACGGACTGGATCGGGGCGCCGCTGGACTGGCTGGGGGCGGCGATGGACTGGGCCCGCCAGGCCAGGATCCCGCCGCGGACCAACAGGGTGCCGGCGAGGCCGAGCATCAGCGCGGAGCTGTCCTGGTGCACGCCGAGAGCGGAGCCGAGGGCGAAGACGCCGACTCGCAGGGCTATGCCCACGATCCATACGGCGCCGCTCGCCTTGCTGCTCTTGGCCCATACGACGCCGTCCGGCGCGGTCCAGATGCGGGTGGTCCAGCCCCAGCCGATGCCGGTGACCAGGCCGATGAACAGCTCGACCACGAGCAGGCCGACGGATTCGGCGCGGTGGTGGGCGTCGAGGATGCCGGGCTCGCGCAGTGAGACGACGGCCAGGATCACCGGCAGCAGCCACCAGCGCCGGTCCGTGTCGATCGCCCGGGCGCGGAACTGCCGCGCGATCACTATGGCGACCACGGCAACGATCACCAGCGCGTTGACGAGCCCGGGCATCTGGACCTCCGTGAGCGAGAGGGCTGTGCCGGAAGCGAGTGCTGCCGACGCCTTCGAAGCTACGGAAGTCCGCAGGCCAGGGGATCGGAGCAGGGGTGGATCACGGGTGGAACCTGGAATCGGCCCGCCTCCACCCAGGGGTGGAGAGATCCTCGGGGGCGGATGGTGGGTGGTCGTAAGGGGCGGGGTGGCGGTGGTGGTGACGGTGTTACCGGGCGGTGGGTCCGGACAGGCGGATCAGGCCAGTGGGGTTCGTGCTGAACAGGCGGGACACGGCCGGAGGGGCCGCCGTGCAGCAACTGGGCTGGGGGCAGCGTGGGCTCTCGTGGGGTAATCGGGCGGTGGCCGCTCGGGGTCGCCCCTGGGCCGCCGGCCGACGGACGACCCGCGGCCAGCGGTATTGGCGAGCTGGCGAGCTGGCAACAGCGGACACCCTGCCTCCCACCGGTCCACTCACGCCGTCCGGCCCGGGGCTCATCCCGGAATGCCCCGGCAGGCGTCCACTCGGACGCCACCGGGCAAACCCTGACCCAGCCCCGGCCCGCCTGCCCGGCGGGACCCGCTTCCAAGCGAGCCCCGCCTACGCCACTGCCCCGCCCGGCAACGGACACCCACACGGAACGCCTGCCCTGACCTAGACCGCATCCCGGACGACCACCCCCATCGGCGGAAGCCCCGTCGGCCAAGGTCCAGCGCAGCGGCTACGCGTCGATGCGTGACCGGTCCAGCGTCGCCGCCGAGCTGGAGATGAACTCCTTGCGGGGTGCCACGTCGTTGCCCATCAGCAGGTCGAAGACCTGTTCGGCGGCCTCCAGGTCGGAGAGGTTGATGCGGCGCAGGGTGCGGTGACGCGGGTCCATCGTGGTCTCGGCCAGCTGGTCGGCGTCCATCTCGCCCAGACCCTTGTAGCGCTGGATGGAGTCCTTGTACCGGATGCCCTTGCTCTGGAACTCCATGAGCTTGTCGCGCAGCTCACGGTCGGAGTACGTGTAGACGTACTTCTCCTGCCCCTTCTTCGGCTGGATCAGCTCGATGCGGTGCAGCGGCGGCACGGCGGCGAAGACCCGGCCGGCCTCGACCATGGGCCGCATGTAGCGCTGGAACAGCGTGAGCAGCAGACAGCGGATGTGGGAGCCGTCCACATCGGCGTCGGTCATCATGATGATCTTGCCGTAGCGGGCCTGGTCAATGTCGAAGGTGCGGCCCGAGCCCGCTCCTATGACCTGGATGATCGCGCCGCACTCGGCGTTCTTGAGCATGTCGGTGACCGACGACCGCTGCACGTTGAGGATCTTGCCGCGGATCGGCAGCAGGGCCTGGAACTCGGAGTTCCGCGCCAGCTTGGCCGTACCCAGCGCGGAGTCGCCCTCGACGATGAACAGCTCGCTGCGGTCGACGTCATCGCTGCGGCAGTCGGCGAGCTTGGCCGGCAGGGAGGAGGACTCCAGGGCCGTCTTCCGGCGCTGAGCGTCCTTGTGCTGCCGGGCCGCGACCCGGGTGCGGGCAGCCGCGACCACCTTCTCCATGACCACCCGGGCCTGCGCGGCGGCATCCCGCTTGGTGGCCGTGAGGAACGCCTTCAGTTCCTTGCTGATCACGCTGTTCACGATCCGGCGGGCCGCCGAGGTACCGAGGACCTCCTTGGTCTGTCCCTCGAACTGCGGCTCGGCCAGCCGGACCGTGACGACGGCGGTGAGGCCCTCCAGGGCGTCGTCCTTGACGATGTTGTCCTCGGCCACGCGCAGCAGCTTCTTGGCGCGCAGCACATCGTTCAGCGTCTGGGTGAGGGCCTGCTCGAAACCGGTGACGTGGGTGCCGCCCTTGGGGGTGGCGATGATGTTGACGAAAGACCTGACGGTCGTGTCGTAGCCCGTGCCCCACCGCATCGCGACGTCGACGCCCAGCTCGCGGGTGACCTCGGTGGGGGTCATCTGACCGTGTTCGTCCAGGACCGGGACAGTCTCCTTGAAGGTGCCCTTGCCCGAGAAGCGGAGGACGTCGCAGATCGCCTTGTCGTTCGCCAGGTACTCGCAGAACTCGCTGATACCGCCGTCGAAGCGGAACGACTCCTCGCCCTTGCTGCCGCCCTCGCCCAGGCCGAACTCGTCACGGACGACGATGGTCAGGCCGGGCACCAGGAACGCGGTCTGCCGGGCGCGCTGGTGCAGGTTCTCCAGGGACAGCTTGGCGTCCCTGAGGAAGATCTGCCGGTCGGCCCAGTAGCGCACGCGGGTGCCGGTGCGCGTCTTGGGGATCTTCTTGGCCTTGCGCAGACCGCTCTTGGCCTCGAACTTCGCGTCGGCCCCCTCGGCGGCGAAGGCTCCGGGCACGCCGCGCCGGAAGCTGATGGCGTGCGTGTGGCCGCCCCGGTCCACCTCGACGTCGAGGCGGGCGGAGAGGGCGTTGACCACGGAGGCACCGACGCCGTGCAGACCGCCGGAGGCCGCGTAGGAGCCGCCTCCGAACTTGCCGCCGGCGTGCAGCTTGGTCATGACGACCTCGACGCCGGACAGGCCGGTCTTCGGTTCCACGTCCACGGGGATCCCGCGGCCGTTGTCGCGCACCTCGACGGAGCCGTCGTCGTGGAGGATCACCTCGATGTGGTCGCAGTAGCCGCCGAGGGCCTCGTCCACCGAGTTGTCGATGATCTCCCACAGGCAGTGCATCAGACCGCGGCTGTCGGTCGAACCGATGTACATACCGGGGCGCTTGCGCACGGCCTCAAGTCCCTCGAGGACGAGCAGGTGCCGCGCGGTGTAGTTGGAACCGTCCCGGTCTGCTCCTGCCAGCAGCGCTGTGGACGGCACGGACGTATCGGCGGTCACGCGGTTCGCTCCTCGCTGAATTTCAGGTGGCCCCCTTTTGGGTAAGGGGGCGGCTTCGGTCGCCGCACAGAGGGTACCGAGCCCTGGTAGAGCCGGTGTAACGCCACCCTCGTCGGCAAGTCAGACTAGTCCAGGCTCGTATGCACGTTCGATCCCTCGATGGAGTGAAGCACACATCACGTTCCCTTCGAGGCATGAACCATTTAGGCTCCGGGCACGTCCTCATGAACAACCGGCAACCCGGCCGGGAGGACCGAGACAGCAAGACAGCGCGAACCCGTACGCATACAAGAGACGCAATACGGCACATTCGCCGCCAACCGGCAGCAGACAGCCGCCCCGGAAAGATTTTTTCGAGGAAAAGCCACGAGCGGGAACGTTTTCGGGCTGGTTGGATGTTGACCCTGGTACGACAGCTCGTCGAGCTAGAGAAGAGGCGACGTGACTACTGTTCTGACCCCCGCGAGCCCGTTGACGGCCGCCGATCGCTGCGACCGCTGCGGCGCCCAGGCATACCTGCGCGTCGTCCTGCTCAGCGGCGGAGAACTGCTCTTCTGCGCCCACCACGGTCGCAAGTTCGAGCCGGAACTCAAGAAGATCGCCGCTGAGATACAGGACGAGACGGAGCGGCTGACGTCCGTTCCGAACACCGTTTCCGACGAAGAGCGCTGAATCTCGCACCACGACGAGCCAGCCCCGGCACAGGCCGGTGCACGGGCGGCCGCTCCTCACCAGGAGCGGCCGCCCGTGCTCATACCCGCATACGCGCGCTTACGAGCTCGCGGAGGGCTGTGTCCCTGCGTCCGGCCGCAGCGCTCGTACGATCTCCGAGACGCGCGTGTAGACGCCGGGGAGCCCGGGCTGCCCGCAGCCGCTCCCCCACGACACGAGACCGATCAGCCGTCCCCCGGCCACCAAAGGCCCGCCGCTGTCCCCCTGGCAGGCGTCGGGGCCGCCGCCGGCCTCACCGGCGCACAGCATGGTGGTGGCCCGGTAGGCGCCGTCGGGGCCACCGGGAAAGGCGCGGGCGCACATCTCGTCGGGCAGTACGCGTACGCGCGCGGCATGGAGCCGGTGCGCGTAGGCGCCTCCGCCGGTCGTGTCCCCCCACCCGGACACCATGGCCTGCGTGCCCGGTGCGTACGCCGGATCGCCGGCGCCCGCCATGGC
Organism: Streptomyces flaveolus; assembly: GCF_000716535.1. Taxonomy (GTDB): domain Bacteria; phylum Actinomycetota; class Actinomycetes; order Streptomycetales; family Streptomycetaceae; genus Streptomyces; species Streptomyces flaveolus_A. Next base: position 83,439 of record NZ_JNWV01000026.1, read on the forward strand.
CACGACCGCACTCTGCGGCAGCGGTCCGGCGAGCCCGAGGACCGCGAAGTCCCCTGAGTTGGTCGTGACGTCGTACGCGGGATTCAGCCGGATCTCCCGCACGGCGATCTCCTCGCCCTGCTCCGACAGCAGGTCGGTGCGACCCGCGATGACCTTGAGGTCGCGCACACGGTTCGGCGGTGCCCCGAGGACCTCCTCGGACAGACAGTGGGCCGCGGTGACGACGGTCGTGCGCCCGACGGCCACAGCGCCGCAGAACTGGCCCGCCCTCATACCTCCGAACCGGTCACGGCTGGCCAGCGCCACCGTCCACGGAGCCTGGGAGACGTCGATCGGGAACCCTCCGACGACGACGCTGTCGGCGACGGCGGGAACCGCGCTCACCATGGGTATCGCGGTCACGGTGGCCGCCAGGGCCAGCGGCCGGATCAGTGCCCGGACAACGGAACGGCGCATGCATGCTCCTCACTCTGGGTCCTCCAGGGACACCCAGAGTCATCCACGTCACGAAAGCGCGCAGCACGAAGGCCCGGCCCCCACGAGGGGGACCGGGCCTTTCGCCGTCGGACGACCGCGACCTAGTCGAGGTAGTCGCGCAGCACCTGCGAACGCGACGGGTGGCGCAGCTTCGACATGGTCTTGGACTCGATCTGGCGGATGCGCTCACGCGTCACGCCGTACACCTTGCCGATCTCGTCGAGGGTCTTCGGCTGACCGTCGGTGAGACCGAAGCGCATGGAGACGACGCCCGCCTCGCGCTCGGACAGGGTGTCCAGGACGGAGTGCAACTGCTCCTGCAGGAGCGTGAAGCTGACCGCGTCGGCCGGGACGACGGCCTCGGAGTCCTCGATGAGGTCACCGAACTCGCTGTCGCCGTCCTCGCCCAGCGGGGTGTGCAGCGAGATGGGCTCGCGGCCGTACTTCTGGACCTCGATGACCTTCTCCGGGGTCATGTCGAGTTCCTTGGCCAGCTCCTCCGGGGTGGGCTCGCGGCCCAGGTCCTGGAGCATCTGGCGCTGCACGCGCGCGAGCTTGTTGATGACCTCGACCATGTGCACCGGGATACGGATGGTGCGGGCCTGGTCGGCCATGGCGCGGGTGATCGCCTGACGGATCCACCAGGTGGCGTACGTGGAGAACTTGTAGCCCTTGGTGTAGTCGAACTTCTCGACCGCGCGGATCAGACCGAGGTTGCCCTCCTGGATGAGGTCCAGGAAGAGCATGCCGCGACCCGTGTAGCGCTTGGCCAGGGAGACCACCAGACGGAGGTTGGCCTCCAGGAGGTGGTTCTTGGCGCGACGGCCGTCCTCGGCGATGATCTCCAGCTCGCGCTTGAGCTTCGGGGCGAGCTTGTCGGAGTTCGCCAGCTTGTCCTCGGCGAACAGACCCGCCTCGATGCGCTTGGCCAGCTCGACTTCCTGCTCGGCGTTGAGCAGGGGGACCTTGCCGATCTGCTTCAGGTAGTCCTTGACCGGGTCGGCGGTGGCACCGGCCGCGGCGACCTGCTGCGCGGGCGCGTCGTCCTCGTCCTCGTCGGACAGGACGAAGCCGGCGCTCTCGGCGCCCTCGGGCTCGTCGGCGACCTTGGTGTCCTCGAGAACCTCTTCCTCGAGAATCTCGACGTCGTCCTTCTTGGCCGTGGTCTTCTTGGCGGCCGTCTTCTTCGCAACGGCTGCCTTCTTCGCGACCGTCTTCTTGGCGGTCGCCTTCTTGGCGACGGCCTTCTTGGGTGCGGCTTCTTCGGCGGAATCGGCTGCGTCCGGAGCGGCGGGCTCCGCGGGGGCGGCCGTGGTGGCGGTGGCCTTCCTGGTGGTCACCGTCTTCGCCGCGACCGTCTTGGTGGCGGTGCGCTTGGCGGGGCTCTTTGCTGCGACGCTCTTGCGGGTGCGCTTGGGCTCTGCGGCACTGACCATCAGCGTCACACCCTCTTCCTCAAGGATCTGGTTGAGGCTGCGCAGTACGTTCTTCCACTGAGTGGCCGGAATCTGGTCAGCTTCGAAGGCCCGACGCACATCGTCGCCGGCGATCTGCCCCTCAGCCTTTCCCCGCTCAATGAGCGCCATGACAGAGACGGACTCGGCGATCTCCGGCGGGAGCGTACGGGATGTGCTGGCCGACACGAACAACCTCTCGGAACGTTGGAAAACGGCTTCCGGCACCGTCCACTGCGGACAGGAGCCGACCACCGGCCTGGGGATGGGCCGACGGCGCGGGCGGGGGCCGGGAAGATTCACAGCGCCTGGATCGGCGTCCGTATTCCTTCCGCGGCTGTCACCTCTTAGGTCATCGCGCTGTCTCCACGAGCGTTACGCCCAATCTGCGTGGCCCGAGTCACACCCCGTATACGGTCAAAGGCGATCAGACATGTGCAAATGAGATCGTCCTTGGCCTTCGGACCGGCCTCACCCACGACCAGGGCTTCCCGTCACCGCCGGACCCGGCCGGACTCCAGATGGTCCGGCGGGGTCCGGCGGCGGCCGGTACCCGGGCCTGGTGCCGCCACGAGTACCACGAGAACGCCGCACACCGGCGACCGCACCGCGTTCCTCGCGAGGTCAGTGCTCGCGCGGGGCGGGGACCACGCGCTCCACCTCGGGGTGGACGGTGAGGAGCTGGCGCATGGCGGTCTCCGCCGCCGTGCCGTCCCCGGTACCAAGCGCGTCGACGATCCGCGCGTGCTGCGCGAGGGACGCCTCGTTCGGCCGGTCACAGCCGGTGACCGGGCCGCCGGAGACCTGGAGCGCCGCCGAGACGATGCCGGACAGGTGCTCCAGCATGCGGTTGCCCGCGATCTGGATGAGCAGCGCGTGGAACTCGGTGTCGGCCCGCGAATAGGTGAGCGCGTCACCCTGGGCCAGCGCATGGCTCATGATCTCTACCATGTCGCAGAGGCGCTGCTGCACCTCCTCGCGCCCGTGTCCGGCGGCGAGACGGGCGGCGAGCGGCTCGATCGTCCAGCGCAGCTCGCTCAGTTCCCGGCGCTGGTCGTCGCGCTGCGGCCCGAAGGCCCGCCACTCGATGATGTCCGGGTCGAGAAGGTTCCAGTCGCTGACGGGACGCACGCGCGTGCCGACGTTCGGACGGGCGCTGACCAGGCCCTTGGCCTCCAGGACGCGGAGGGACTCGCGGACGACGGTGCGGGAGACCTCGAAACGCTGGCCGATCTCCTCCGGCACCAGCGGGCGGTCGGCGCCCAGGTCACCGGAGACGATCATCTGTCCCAGCTGCTGTACGAGTTGGCCGTGCAGTCCGCGTCCGCGGCTGCCCGAGGCCCGCCTGCCGACACGGCCCAGTTCGGGATCCCCGCCGTCCCAGGCGGGCGCGCCGACGCGGTCGGCCACCGGGGCCTCGGCGTAGGGGTAGCGGTCGAGTTCGCCCGGGCCGGCCAGACCAGAGTCTGCGGAGCGGGCGGCGGTCATCATGGTGTGCGCAAGGGTACTCACGGATCCTTTGTCGGCGCCCCCTCCAACTCCCTTGAGGTCTTTGGTGAAAAGCACACGAAAGGGTGATCGCTCACGGCGTCGCAATTGACGCCTTATCGAAAAGAAATGGGCTTTCTTCGAGGAGTTGTGCACACAGGGAGAACGGAAGCGTACGGACGGTTGTCATCGGAACCGGGTGCGCAGCGCTGTGAGCAGGTACGCGCAGAGCAGCGCCGCCAGCGACAACGCCAGTGCGCCCCCGACGGGTTGAGCGAGCACCCGCGCGGCCGCGACCAGGTACCGCTCCCCTCCGAAGGGCCACTGCAGCAGGAAGACCTCCCGCATCCGCACCGGGAAGTCGGCCGCCATCCTTACGGCCGGGCCCTGCAGCGCCTTGTGCACGAGGGGCACGACGAGGACGGGCACGGCGAGGACGGCGGCCAGCCCGGCCGTCGTGGACCGGAACACACCGGCCGCCAGCACACCGGCCCAGGCGCAACCGACGACCAACCCGAACCAACTCGCGGTCAGCGAAAGCCAGTCCGTGGGAACTTGCGTCAGCTCCCGTCCGTAGACGATGTAGAGCACTTCGGCGTCGCAGCCCACGGTGAGGAAGGCGAGCAGCACCGCGGTGGCTCCGGAGACGAGCAGTTTCGCGGTGAGCAGCCCCAGCCGGCGGGGGACGGTGCCGCGGTCCGCCGCCAGGGCGGGGTGGCGGAACTCGTCCCCGAAGGCCAGCGCACCGAGCAGCCCGGCCGCGAGCGCCGCGGGCGGCAGCGGCAGCTCCCGTGGCCACGCAGCGAACAGCCGCGCCTGTGGGGTGTGACCGAGGCGCGCCAGGAGTACGGCGGTGAGCGCTGACACCACCAGTACGGCACCGCAGGTGAGGAAACCGGTGCCGATTCCGGCGGCGCGCCGGATCTCGTACCGCAGGGGGCGGAGAGGACTGCGGGCGGGGCGGACTCCGTCGGGCCGGGCGGCGCGGCCGGTCTGCTGCCGGGCGCCCGCATTTCTGGCCCCGGGGAGGAGGGTACGGGGGCCGGCGACGGTCGTCGTGGATGTGCGGGTACTTCCGGTCTGCGGTCCGCAGGCCGTGGCGACTCCGCCGAGGCCGGTGTCCAGGGTGGACGCCGCGTCGGTGGACCGGCCGCCGGTGGCCCTGGCCGGCGCATCTCCGGCGTCGGCACCGGCCGTCCTCTTCTCGCCGGATGCGGCGCCTCCGTCCTGGTCGCGGGTGCCGTCGTCGGCTGAACCGGCCGACGGCGCGTCGTGCGCCGTAGCACCGGAGATGATCAGCGGACGTTCCGCCGCGCTGCCTTGGTCAAGGCCGTGGCCGGGCGCGGTCCGCTCGCCGTCGGCGGTCCGCGCGCGTTCCCGCGCCGCAAGCCCAGGGGCCAATTGGCCTGCACGGAGCGGGGAGAAGCCGACCACGGCCCGCTCGGACTCCGGTGCCGAGGAGTCGAGGGGGTGTTCCCGGCGCCCCGACGGCCGCCCGGCGATGGTCGTGTCGACCGACGAGTGCCCGGGCGACGCGGTGTCCGGCTCGGTCTCGGATCGGGTGGGGGTCGTCGCGCGGGATGCGGCCGTTGCCGCATCGGTCGCCGGAGCGCGTGACCCCGTCGGCGGCTCCATTGCGCGCGAGTCCGCCGCGTGGGGGTGAAGCGTCGCGGTCTCCTCGAACACCGTCGGCCTCGCGTGTTCGGGCGCCGTCGGTGATTCGTCCACGGCTTCGCCCGGGTTCTCCGGTGGGTCGCCGGGCGTGGCCGAGCCGGATCCCAGTGGGGAGCCCGAGGCGGGCTCCGGCGCTGAGAAGTCCGGCACGGTGCGTCGGCGGCGCGCCCACGAAGGGCCTGTCGAGGCCTGTCCCGGCTCCTCGCGCGGGGCGTGGGGCGCCTCCGGTTCCGGTCCGGCCGGGCTGTGGTCCTGCCGGGGATCCTGGTCTGCCGACGGTGAGTCCACGACGACCGGGAGGGGCTCGGTGGAGCACATCCCCGCATCGACCTCAGGACCGGCTCCCGGCCCCATGTCGCCGACTTCGTCAGCCAGTTGGTGGACGAGGATGCCGTGACGGAACGCGATCTCGCCGACGTCGGCGGTCGTGCTGCCGTACACCGAAAGGCGGTTGCCACCCTCGCGTACGACCTCGACGGAGCGGCGAGCCGTGCGCGCGTCTTTGGTGAGCAGAGCCGCGAGGCGTGCGGCGTGGGGGCTGCGGACGACCACGCGGGGGCGTAGCCGGGTACGGGCGAACGCCCGTGCTTCCTGGTCCGCGACGACTCTGCCGGCGTCGAGCGTGACGACCCGGTCGGCGGCGCGCGCGGCCTCCTTCGTGTCGGCCGTGGTGTACAGCACCGTGCCGCCCTGGGCGGCATGGGCCCGCAACATGCTGTGCAGCCACTGGGCCTCGCGCGTGGAGAGGCCGTCGGCGGGTTCGTCCAGGACGAGCGTGTGCGGGTCGGGCAGCAGGGCGCAGGCCAGGCCGAGTCTGCGGTCCATGCCGCGCGACAGCGTGCCGAGGCGCTCCTCACGGAGGCTGACGAGGCCGACCACTTCGAGGACCTCGTCGGCTCGCCGCGCGGGAACTCCCGACGCCGCGCACAGCATGCGCAGATGGCCACGGACCGAGCGGGACGGGTGGCCCGGTACGTCGCCGAGGAGCACGCCGACTTCCCGCGACGGATGCGCGATCCGGTGCAGGGGGCGCCCTCTGAAGTAGGTGATGCCGCGCCCGGATTGGAGCTCAAGCATCAGTTTGAGCGCCGTCGTCTTGCCCGCACCGGCGGCCCCGAGGAGCGCGGTGACATGCCCGGCGCGCGCTTCGAAGGAGACGTCGTCGACAGCGGGCGGATGCGCCTTGCGGGGGTTGCTGGTCAGTCCGAAGGCCTGGATCACCTGCAGCAAGATAGCGCGAGATGTCCGCTTTTCCCGGTATAAGACGACTTGCGCAAACATGCCGCGTGGTCTAGCCCCGATCTTGTCCGCCGTTCGATGGAGTCGAGGCTGACTACGGGCAGCCGGCGCGCCGGTCGCCCTGAGGGGCGGTCCGCCCCTGGTCTCACACCTCGGGGCGCAGCATCGGCGGGTTGAGCAAGGTGGCACCGCCCGCTCGGAAAAGCTGGGCCGGCCTGCCGCCCTGTCGTGTGGTCGTACCCCCTGTGGGGACGAGAAATCCGGGGGTTCCGGTGACCTTGCGGTGGAAGTTGCGCGGGTCGAGGGCCACGCCCCACACCGCCTCGTACACCCGGCGCAACTCTCCGACGGTGAACTCGGGCGGGCAGAAGGCGGTGGCCAGAGACGAGTACTCGATCTTGGAGCGGGCGCGTTCCACACCGTCGGCGAGGATCTGCGCGTGGTCGAAGGCGAGTGGTGCCACGGGTTCGCCGTCACGGCCATAGCCACCCTGCTGGAGCAGTTCCTCGACCGGGGCCCAGCGCGCGTTGCTGGCGTCGCCGCCGGCGCGCGGCGCCGGCAGGTCGGGCGCGAGCGCGAGATGCGCGACGCTGACCACACGCATGCGCGGGTCCCGCTTGGGATCGCCGTAGGTGGCGAGCTGCTCCAGGTGAGCCCCGTTGTCCTGGGCCGGGGTCGCGGGGTCATGAGCGCACAGCCCGGTCTCCTCGGCCAGCTCGCGCGCCGCCGCCTGGGACAGATCCTCGTCGGCCCGTACGAAGCCGCCGGGCAGCGCCCAGCGCCCCTGGAAGGGCGGCTCCCCCCTGCGGACCGCCAGCGCGCACAGGGAATGGCGGCGCACGGTCAGCACGACCAGGTCCACGGTGACGGCGAAGGGCGGAAAGGCTGACGGGTCGTAGGGCATGCCGCGATCATAGTCGTCTTCCTGACGATAAACACTCCCTTCGCCGGTCGCGGCGATGGTGATTCCCCTTCGTTCCGGTACGGGGCGCGGGACCGGCTCGCCGTCCGTCGATCCAGTGGTGTCGTACGAGGTCACCGCCTGTTCCGCGAGTGTCAGGCTCCCAGTTGCAGACCGTCCGCCGCCTCCTCCACCATGGCCAGTCCCAGTCGGCTGATCCGCACGGCGAAAGGGGCGCCCGCGACGCGCAGGCCGCTGAGTCCGAGTTCGCCGAGCGGGGCGCTGCGGACGGGGCGCAGGGTGACCGTGCGGGCGGGGGCGTCGGGACGGATGCCTGCGAGAGCGGTGAGCAGCAGGACCACGGAGGCAGCGGCGGTGGCCGCCGGACGGCAGGCGGCGGGGTGCGGGAGGGGCGCCGTGCCGGCGGAGCGTTGTTCGCCGGCGAACATCTCAGGCAGGCGGTGACCGAAGTGTTCCGCCGCTTCCAGCAGCCCGTTCAGCAGTCCGGCCGCTTCCTTCTCGTATCCGGCGGACGCCAGCCCGGCGACCGCGAGCGCGGTCTCCTGGACGCGCACGGCTCCGGTCCGGTGGCCGAACGGATTGTGTGCCGTCTCCTTGGTGCCGAGGCCGCGCAGTCCCCAGCCCGCGTCCATGGCGGGGGTGCCGAGCAGACGGGCGAGGTGTGCGGTGTGCACCTTGTCGAGCAGGCCCGGTGCGAACATGCCGGCGCCGAGGAGACCGGTGTCGAGGAGGTGGACGGCCGTGGCGGCCAGGTGGGGAACGGGTCGGCCGTCCGGTGTCAGGGCCATGGCCGGGCGCCCACCTCCGCGGTCCTCCACCCAGAAGTCGGCCCGGAAAGCCGACCTCAGGGTCTGGGCCCACTGGCGCAGTTCCGTGGCGCCCGGTCTTTCGTAGGCGTCGAGAAGGTCGGCACCGAGCAGGGCGGCGCGATGCGCGTGGGCCTGGGTCTCGCAGCGGACCGGTCCTGCGGGGTGCGGGTCGGAGAGGTAGGTGCTGTCGCGGACGGTGGTCCGGAGCCAGGTCAGACAGCGCTCGGCCGCGGGGAGCAGTTCCTGTGTCTCCTGGTCGGGCAGCCCCCAGCGGCGGGCCTCGGCGAGCAGGACGGGGAAGAGCAGTGTGGCCTCCGTTCCCGTGCAGCTCGGCGGGAGGTGCGGGCCGGCGTCGCGTCGCGGGCCGGGGATCATGCCGGCCCGGAGGCCCGGACCCGGGAGCTGGGTACGGGCCAGAGCGCGCAGGGTGCCCGCGGCCAAGCGGGTGCCCAAGGGCAGCGCCATGCGGGCGGCGGCGAGCGCTTCTGCCGGGGCCATCCCGCAGCGCCAGGGGGCACCCGCCGCGAGGTAGGTGTCGGAGGGGTGTGCGGTGTCACGCAGGAGCAGTGCCTGGAGGTCGGCGACGGCCGAGTGCAGCAGCGGGCCCACCCGGGGGTCGTCGCCCGTAGCCCGGGCCGGGGCGAGAGGGCTGGTGGCGGTGTGTCCCGCGGCCCGCAGGGGGCCCGTGCCATCGGGCCGTACCCGCAGTTCCACGGCTGCCGTCCCGCCCGGTGGCAGTTCCAGCTCCCAGCGCAGCAGTCCGGCGGACGCCAGGGCGTCGGCGGGCGGCGGGTCCGCGGTGACGCAGGCGGCGGCGTCGGCCTTGGCCCACCGCAGACCCGAGTCGTGGACGCTGGCCGGGAGTTCGGGGCCTGCCGCCCCGGCGGCGATGGTGCCGAGCTCCGCCAGGTCGCTGCCGAGGGCGACCTCGACGGGCAGGCGCAGCGGACGCGGAGCCGCGTTGCGGAATGTGATCCTTTCGGTTCCGTCGGCGTGGCGTGTCCGTTCGACGACGACATCGGGATCGGGGCCGGCGGCCGGTGAAGTGCGCAGCGTCCCCACGAAGCGGGCGCTGTCGGCTCCGGTCATCCTGGCCTGCACCGGCAGCGGTTCGCGGCCTGCCACGCGGACCTGGCACCGGGAGAGCAGCCGCCTGCCGCCTCGGTAGAACCCGTCCAGTCCCCGGCCGGCCAACTGCCCCGGCTCGCCCGAGATGGCGAGGCCTGGCAGGGCCACGCAGATCAGCGCGCTGTGCGTGGGCGGCAGCTCCGGCACCGGGCGGCTGACCGGAGGTGTGCGGGGCGGCGCGGCCGCGGCGGGGCGGCGGGGACGGGCGGTGACGGGGGACGGGGGGCTGCCCTGGATGGCCGCGGCGAGGGGACGGATGTCCGCGGAGGGGGCCGGTCGCAAGTCGGCTGTCTTCGGTGTGCGGGGACCCGCGCCGTCCGTCAGGAACGGCTCGGGCCTGCTCCGGGGCGGACGTTCGCCGGCGGCGGAGGGCGGAGTCGGCTGCTGGTGCATGGGCTGGCTTCTTCTGCGCTCGGTGTGCCTCGGACGTGCTGGGCGGCCGGACGGTCGCCCCGGAGGACAGGGGAGGTGCGGCGGCAGAGCCCGTCCAGGCTTTCCGCCACTCAGGTGAACGGAAGGGGACTCGTCCGGGTCACGGCTCGCCCCGATGAAGCCGACCGAATGGTGACGCGACCGGTCGGCAGGGGTGGCCGTCAGGGCGCCCGAAGCCGATCGGCTCCGGTTCCTCGCCGGGAGTGCACGCCTACGGTGTCCGGAGCCTCCGTTCAGGCCCGGTGGATCGGCGGCCGTACCCGTGCGGGCCGGTGCCTGCCCGGTCTCACACCGGTCGGCGCTCACCCGTTCTCCTCGGGCTGCGGACGCCCGGTGTCCGAACGGGCACCACCGTTCGTGGCCTCACCTGACCCCGCCGCACGCGTGCGCGTGGTGATCCGGCTGTGGGTCCCGGGCCCGGAGGCCTCGGTGGCGGACGGCCGGGGGCGGGTGTCGGTCGGCCTCCGTCGGCCTCCCTTCGCGCGGGCCGCCTGACGGCCGTCGTCGCCGCCCGCGTTGCGCACCCGGCGCCGTCGTTGCCTGCCCGTCCGGGAGCCGGGCTCGGCGCTCGGTTCGTCCGCCTGGATGCCGGCTGCGGGTGCCGGGGTCGGAGCCTGCGGGGGTTCGGTGAGGGCGGTCCGCGGGGGGTCGGTGAGAGCGGTCCGCGGTGCCGGATCCGTTCGCTCCGTGGCCCCCGTCGTCGTGTGCCGTGCGCTCTCCGTGCGCAGGCAGCGGCGGACCGCCTCGGGGTCGAGCCCCTCGTTGCAGGCCTGGTGCAGCAGGCGGGCGAAGAGGTACTCGGGATCGGCAGCCAGGGCCATGGCCAGCGCCTCCCTCGCCTCCAGTTCGTCCCCCATGGACCAGGCGACCCAGCCCGCGAGGGTCAGTGGTGCGGCGGCGTGCTCACCGTAGGGACCGACGCAGCGGCGGGCCAGGGCGCGCCAGAGCCGGAGCGCCGGACCGGCCTCGTCCCCTTCCATCCAGGCGGCGGCCTTGTCGCGGGTCGTACGGTCCTGGAGCCCGAGGATCAGGGTGGCCGCCTCGTCGTGCGCGAGGAGGTTGTCGTCGCGCACGTCCGCCGGATGCGCGCCGGAGACCGGAGCCGCTGTGCCGTAGCGACGAATGATCCGCTCGGCCAGGTCCAGGGTCTCCTCCGCCACCTCCTGGCGGGCCGTCTCGTCCAGGAGGCGGGGCACCAGGCTCATGCCGGCCGCGTCCAGGGCGATCTCCTGCTCCAGCGCCGCGGTGCTCTCCCACGGCTGCAACCTGGCGCGCAGCTCCCGGAGTGTGCCGCGCACCTGGATGCCGGCGTAGGTGGCTGCCGCGGCGAGCACGGACGTGCCGGGAAGGCCCATCGGCGAGCCGTCTTCGGGGCAGCAGCCCTTGACCGGGCAGCAGTACGACCAGTAACGGCCGTCGGAGATGCACAGGGCTTCGATGACCGGCACGTCGAGGTTGCCGCACTCGACGCGCATCAGGTGGGCCAGCCTCTCCAGCCGCCGTTTGACGTCCCGGCCGGACTCTCCCGGGCCCGGTTCCTGGCACACGTAGGCCACCATCCGCTCGGGCCGGGCACCGCGCCGTTCGCTGCCCGTGACCAGGCCACGGGCCAGCTGCCGGGCGGCGGCTTCCCAGTCCTCCTCATGCGCGGGGATGCCGAGCCGGGCCCGGCCTCCGAACCTGCCGCGGCCCGCGTGGTCGTGCAGGGCGACGAGCACCATGCTGTCCTCCGGGCGGTAGCCGAGGAGGTAGGGCAGGGCGTCGGCCAGCTCGGCCGGGGTGCGCAGCGTGACCTGCGTGGCGTGGTCGGACGGTCCGATCGACGGCTCCTGCCCCGAGATGTCGTTGCTTTCGAAGGGTCCTGTGGTTTCGCTGTGATTCGTCATGCGCCGACGATCTCGCGGATCTTGAGATTCCGGTTGAGCCTGTGGATAAGTCGAATCAGGGACACGACAAAGCCGCCCCTCGTTGTCCACAGCCTCGGCCCGGGCCCGCCCGTTTGTCGGTCCCGTCCTGTTGTATGGGTCGCATGGAGCACACGAGCAACGCGGATCTCCGGGCACAGGCGGACGCCGTCCTCGCCCGGCTCGTCGGGGATGCCACGGGCGCGGCCCGGCTGCGCGAGGACCAGTGGCGGGCGATCGAGGCACTGGTCGCGGACCGGCGCCGCGCCCTGGTCGTGCAGCGCACGGGATGGGGCAAGTCCGCGGTGTACTTCGTGGCGACCTCGCTGCTGCGGGCCAGAGGAAGCGGGCCGACGGTGATCGTCTCGCCGCTGCTCGCGCTCATGCGCAACCAGGTGGACGCCGCCGGCCGGGCCGGTATCCACGCCCGGACCATCAACTCGGCCAACACCGAGGAGTGGGAGGCCGTCCAGGCCGAGATCGCGGCGGGCGACGTCGACGTGTTGCTCGTCTCGCCGGAGCGGCTGAACAATCCCGACTTCCGTGACCAGGTCCTGCCCAAGCTGTCCGCGGCCACCGGCCTGCTCGTCGTGGACGAGGCCCACTGCATCTCCGACTGGGGCCACGACTTCCGACCCGACTACCGCCGGCTGCGCACCATGCTCGGCGACCTCCCGCCCGGGGTCCCCGTATTGGCCACCACCGCCACGGCCAACGCGCGAGTGACCGCGGACGTCGCCGAGCAGCTCGGCACGGGCGGCACGTCCGACGCGCTGGTCCTGCGCGGCCCGCTGGACCGGGAGAGTCTGAGCCTCGGCGTGCTGCGGCTCCCGGACGCCGCGCACCGGATGGCCTGGCTCGCCGACCACCTGGACGACCTGCCGGGCTCCGGCATCATCTACACGCTCACCGTGGCCGCCGCCGAGGAGGTCACCGCCTTCCTGCGGCAGCGCGGGCACGCCGTCGCCTCGTACACGGGCAAGACGGAGAACGCCGAACGGCAGCAGGCCGAGGACGACCTGCTCGCCAACCGCGTCAAGGCCCTGGTCGCCACCTCGGCGCTCGGCATGGGCTTCGACAAGCCGGATCTCGGTTTCGTGGTCCATCTCGGCTCGCCCTCCTCCCCCATCGCCTACTACCAACAGGTCGGCAGGGCCGGCCGTGGTGTCGACCACGCGGAGGTACTGCTGCTGCCGGGCAAGGAGGACGAGGCGATCTGGCAGTACTTCGCCTCGCTGGCCTTCCCCTCCGAGGATCTGGTCCGGCGCACCCTGGATGTCCTCGCCCGGGCGGACGGGCCCCTGTCCCTGCCCGCTCTGGAACCGCTGGTCGAGCTGCGGCGCTCACGCCTGGAGACCATGCTGAAGGTCCTCGACGTGGACGGAGCGGTGCGTCGCGTCAAGGGCGGCTGGATCGCGACCGGGCAGCCGTGGTCCTACGACGCCGAGCGCTACGCGTGGGTGGCCCGGCAGCGAGCGGCCGAACAGCAGGCGATGCGCGAGTACGCGACCACCACCGAGTGCCGGATGGAGTTCCTGCAACGCCAACTGGACGACGAGGGCGCCAAACCCTGTGGCCGCTGTGACAACTGTGCCGGTCCGCGCTTCACCTCCGGTCTGTCCCCTGCGGCCCTCGACGCGGCGCGGAGCGACCTGGGCCGCGCCGGAGTGGAAGTGGAGCCCCGCCGCATGTGGCCGACCGGCCTCCCGGCCATCGGCATCGACCTCAAGGGACGCATTCCGGCCGGGGAACAGGCCTCGCCCGGGCGGGCGCTGGGGCGTCTGTCGGACATCGGCTGGGGCAACCGCCTGCGTCCGCTGCTCGCGCCCCAGACGCCGGACGCCACGGTGCCGGACGACGTGGCGCGAGCTGTGGTGGATGTCCTGGCCGACTGGGCCCGAGGACCGGGCGGCTGGGCCTCCGGTGCGTCAGACGCCCCGCCCCGGCCGGTCGGCGTCGTCACCGTGGCCTCGCGCAGCCGGCCCCGGCTGATCCACTCCCTGGGTGCCCGGATCGCCGAGGTCGGCAGGCTCCCCCTGCTCGGCTCCGTGGAGTACGCCGGGGACGTTCCTCGGTCCTCACGCAGTAACAGCGCGCAGCGGCTCAAGGCCCTCGACGGCGCATTGACGGTGCCGCCCGAACTGGCGTCGGCACTCACGGAGGCGAACGGTCCGGTGCTGCTGATCGACGACTTCACGGAGACGGGCTGGACACTCGCGGTCGCGGCACGCCTGCTCCGGAAGTCCGGGGCGCGCGGGGTGTTGCCGCTGGTCCTCGCGGTTCAGGGGTGACAGACGTGTCGGCACCGGTTCTCGTCGTCCCGGGGTACAGACGTGCCGCGGCCCCTTCTCGTCGTCCGGGGGTAAAGACGCGTCACGACCACCTGTCACCGTCCGGGGGCATACAGACGCATCACGACCACTTGTCGCCATCCGGGGGCACCGACGCGTCACAACCACTTCTCGCCATCCGGGGACACAGAGGCCCCACAACCCCTGTCGCCATCCGGGGGTACAGACACCCCACGACCACTTCTCGCCCTCCGGGGACCCCGACGTACCGGTGTTACGTCTCGCCGGCCAGGGATGAGCGTGGTGTCGCCACCGATTTTCGCCATCCGGGGATGACCGACGTGCCACCGCCCGCTCTCGCCTCCCCGGGCTGATCGGCGTGTTGCCACCGGACTCCACAGCTCAGGAACGTCCGCGCAGCTCTCACGGCGGCCCGGCAGGCGGCGGCCGGACACCTCGGGCGTCATCAGCCGAACCTTTGGGTAGGGATATAAGCCACGCACCACCAGATAACAGTCGGCGGTGCCAATTGCTCGTTGCCGCAGCCAAGTTCGACAGGAAGAATTGAGGTCCGCTCCCCGCACGGCTCGTCCGTGGTCCGGTTGGGCTCCGCTGCGGTGCGCGCTCCCCCGAATCCGACCTCGCCCGCAGTGTGGGCGCGTAGCCGAAGGGAGGAACGTGACCTTCGGATTCGCCTCGTCCTCGGCGGCCTCGTTGTCGACGTCCACGTCCACCACTTCCGCCAGTCGCCTGCTCGAGCCGGCCGAGTGGGCCGCTGCCGGTATCCCTCTGCTGCGCAACCCCCGTGAGGTCGTCAGCGGGCTGCACGCCCGCCATCATCCGAAGCCGCTCACGGCGATCGTGGCGGTTCTGGACCCGGACGAGCGGCTGCGGGCCAGCGCCTCGTTCATACGCCGTCCGGCTGCTGCCGACGGCTGGATGTTCCGCAACGCGCTGCTGGCGCAGTTGCGCCGGGTGATTCCGCACGACCTCCGCCGCCGCACCCCCGTGCGCACGGCCGTCCTGCTCTACTGCCGTGAAGGCGACGCGCGTTGGACCGAGGAGGACGGCGCCTGGATGTGGGGGCTGCGCGATGCCTGCACACTGCACGGGCTGCGCTGCGGGGCGTACATCACGCTGACGCATGACGGCTGGCAGGTGCTCGGCGAGGGGCGCGGCGGACGCCGGCCCAACGCGCACTCGGCACCCGAGCCCTTCGCCACGTCGGAGGCCCCGCCGCTCATACCGCGCAGCGGTGGCCCGGTCTCCGAGGTGCTGCGCCGAGCTGCGGCTCGCTGAGTTCGACTGCGCCGTGCGCCGGCGGCGGTTTGACGGTTCCTGCCGCCGACCGGAACGGCACGAACGTACGACAGCCGGGGCGCCCGATCGCCGTGACCGACCGGGCTTCACGAACGCCACATCCAGCCGGGCCGCACCAACGCAACGGCCGGCCGGGCCGCACGAAGCATGTGACCTATCGGCAGTCGGTGCGCAGAGTGCCCAGGATGCCCGAGGTGCGATGCCCGAGCCGAGCCGTCGGCCGTCGCATGCGGTGCCGAGAACACACGCGGGCCACGCGTTGAGCCGGGGCACACGAGGCCCACTCCAGCCGGATCAACTGCAGGAGCAGCCCGGCGCGGTCGCCTTGGCCACGGCTACAGCCTCGGCCACGGCTACGGCCACACAGGCCGGAACGCGCCGTCCGACCTACATGCGTCCGCCGCTGTGACGACCTGGACCAGGCATGCCGGACCCTCCGCGCCCCTCTCTGGCGTGCCCCGCCCTCAAGCGGTCACCCGGAGAGCCGCGCCGTCAGTAGCGCCGCCGCGGCCCGCCCGCGGGCACGCCAAATGCCGCACCGTGCGGATCCCGCCGGAGCGGCCCCTCGGCACCCTGGTGCCCTGAGGTGCCGGACGCGGCTCAGACGCCGGTGCCCAGCACCGAGTTGATCTGCTGCGGGTCGCCGCAGACGACCAGCAGGGCACCGGCCCGGGAGTGGGCCAGCGGAAGGGCGGTCGCAGCGGCGGAGGCGGGTCCTCCGTTGACGGCCACGACGACCACCGGGCGGGACGCGGCGCGGGAGGCCACGGTGGCATCCGCGTAGAAGACGTCGTCACCGGCGTCATGCTGCGCCCAGTAGGACGTCTCGCCGAACGACAGCTCGTGCTCGGCCCACGGATGCTGGGCACCAGTGGTGATCACGAGCACGTCGCCGGGGGCACGGCCCGAGTCCAGGAGCAGGTCCACGGCCTCCTCCGCGGCGTCGAGCGCGCCCTCGGCCGAGGCCGGGATCAGCTGGATCTGGGGGCTCGCCGCGGTGGCGGCGGGAGCGGCCGGGCCGGAGGGGCCAGGCTTGGCCGGAGCCACGTCACGCGGCGTGCGCTGCACCGGCGGCGTGGGCCGCAGAGGGCCGGGACGACCGGGGCGGGACGGAGCCGCGGGGCGGGGGCCGGGTACGGGGCGGGGGGTCGGCGCGGTACGGCCGCTGGCCGGAGTGGCGCGGGGACCCTGGGCACTCTCGTGAATCTGAGGCTCCTCGGGAATGAGAGGCATGAGCTGATATTTATCAAACGTTGGTGCGGTGCGGATGACCGGGTGGCACATCAGTGCGAGCGGAACCGTCAGAATTCGAGAGCGAGCTGGCCCTCGATTTCCGGAACGCTTCCGTCCGCCCAGCTGCGGACCTTCTTGAGGTGCCGCCACTGAGGCAACGCATCAAGATACGCCCACGACAATCGGTGGTGCGGGGTGGGCCCCCACTCCTCCAGTGCGGCCTTGTGCACGGGCGACGGATACCCGGCGTTGTCCGCGAATCCGAAGTCTGCATGGTCGATACCCAGTTCGGCCATCATTTTGTCGCGCTGGACCTTGGCGATCACCGACGCCGCCGCGACGGCCACACACGACCGATCACCCTTGATCACCGTGCGTACCTGCCAGGGGTCGCCGAGGTAGTCGTGCTTCCCGTCGAGGATCACGGCGTCGGGTCGGACAGGCAGGGCGTCCAGGGCGCGGATCGCGGCGAGCCGCAGCGCGGCCGTCATCCCCAGGTCGTCGATCTCCTCCGGGGAAGCATGCCCCAGCGCGTAGGCCGTCACCCATGACTGCAGGATCAGGGCGAGTTCCGTACGCCGCTTGATGGTCAGCAGCTTGGAGTCCGTCAGCCCCTCGGGCGGTCGGCGGAGTCCGGTGATCGCCGCGCAGACGGTGACGGGCCCGGCCCAGGCGCCGCGCCCCACCTCGTCGACACCGGCAATGACCTTCGCTCCGGTCGTGGCGCGCAGGGAGCGCTCGACGGTGTGAGTAGGTGGTTCGTACGGCATGGCGCCCTTAGCGTACGCCGCCGGGATCGCCTCGCGACACCCCGGCCCTCCGGCCGACACCGGGAGTACCGACGCGGCGGCTCAGGCCTTGTAGGGCCGCAGCAGCGGGAGCATCAACTGGTCGATCATCTCTTCCAGATCTCCATCACTCCATTCGCTGGCGCACATCTTCGACCGGTACATCATCATGGCCGGGATGGCATCGAAGACGTACCCGTTGGCCGCGTCCGATCGAACCTCCCCTCGCTCTATTCCACGAGTGATGACCTCGCGGAGCAGCTTGACGGTCGGCTCCACCACGGTCCCGACGATCACTCCTTCGAAGCGCCCCACCTGCACGTGATCGCACTCGTGAATTACCGAGCGCAGCGCGAGGCCGGGCCGCGAGTACATGATCTGCCGCACCAATCGGCACAGGGTGAGCAGGTCCTCGCGCACGCTCCCGAGGTCCGGGGCCTTCTCCACCCGGGGCAGTCCGGACACCAGGGCGTCGGCGACCAGATCCTCCTTGGAGGGCCAGCGGCGATAGACCGCGGCCTTGCCGGTCTGGGCGCCGGCCGCGACGCCCTCCATGGTCAGCCCCTTCCAGCCGACCGTGCTGAGCTGCTCCAGAGCGGCGTCCAGGATCGCGCGCTCCAGCACCGCACCGCGCCGACGAGGGGAAGCCGTCCGGTCAGGGGCGGCCGTCCAGCGCGAGGTAACCATCTGAGTTTCTCCAACATGCAAGGGAAGCGGGGGGTTCCGGGGGGAGTGACGCCACACCGCAGCAACAGGGGGACGCGGAACGTGGCTCACGATTAAGTGAACGCTTGCGTTCACTGTTGGGGACTCACTACCGTGGACGCGGAAGTGAACGCATGCGTTCACTAAAGCCTTTATGGGGGATCCACAGTGACGACCTCTCAGCTGCTCAAAGACGATCAGAAACCGGGCGTGGCCCGCCGGGAGGGGCATCCCGGCATCGCACTCACGGTCATCGCGGCTTGCCAACTCATGGTGGTACTCGACGCGACGATTGTGAATATCGCGCTCCCACACATTCAAGAAGCGCTCAAGTTCAGTACGACGGACCTGACTTGGGTGGTCAGCGCCTACACGCTCACGTTCGGTGGTCTGCTGCTGCTCGGTGCGCGGGCCGGTGACATCCTCGGCCGCCGCCGGGTGTTCATGGCCGGCATCCTGCTGTTCACCTTCGCGTCGCTGCTGGGCGGACTGGCCCAGGAGCCCTGGCAGCTGCTGGCCGCACGGGCCCTGCAGGGCGTGGGTGGGGCGATCGCATCGCCCACATCGCTGGCCCTGATCACCACGACCTTCCCCGAAGGACCCGAACGGAACCGGGCTTTCGGAGTCTTCGCCGCCGTCTCCGCGGGCGGTGGCGCCATCGGCCTGCTCGCGGGCGGCATGCTCACCGACTGGCTCGACTGGCGGTGGGTGCTGTTCGTCAACGTGCCCATCGGTGTGCTGATCGCCTCGCTCGCACCGCTGTACATCAACGAGTCCGAGCGGCATCCCGGACGCTTCGACCTCACCGGCGCGCTGACCTCCACGCTCGGCATGGCGTCGCTGGTGTACGGGTTCATACGCGCCGCGGAGGACGGCTGGCGGGACGGCCTCACCCTGGGCTCCTTCGGCGCGGCCGTGGTCCTCCTGTTCGCCTTCGTCTTCACCGAGATGCGGGCGAAGGAGCCGATCACCCCGCTCAGGATGTTCGCCGACCGCAACCGCTGGGGCACGTACGTGATCATGCTGAGCCTGGCCGCGGCGATGTTCGGCATGTTCTTCTACATCGTGCTGTTCGTGCAGAACGTGCTCGGCTACAGCGCCATCAAGGCCGGTCTCGCCTTTCTTCCCGTGACCGTCGCGATCGCGGTGGGGGCGGGCCTGTCCCAGCGCCTCCTGCCGGTGCTCGGCCCCAAGCCGTTCATGATGGGCGGTTCCGCGCTGGTGGTCGTCGGGCTGGTCTGGCAGACCTTCATCCGGCCCGAGAGCACCTACGTGGGCGGGGTGCTGGGTCCCATGCTGGTGTTCGGCTTCGGCATGGGCCTGAACTTCGTGACGGCCACCGTCACCGCCGTGTCGGGTGTCGCCCCGCACGAGGCGGGAGCGGCTTCCGGGCTGCTCAACGCGATGCAGCAGGTCGGCGGTTCGCTCGGGCTGTCCATCCTGACGACCGTCTTCGGATCGGCCAGCACGGACGAGGCGAAGAAGCAACTGCCGAAGTTCCTCACCGACGCCTCGCCCGAGCAGAAGGCTGAGTTCGCCAAGACCCACCAGCTGCCCGCGCCCTGGGGTCACGACGTGCTCGCCCACGGCATCTCCACGGCCTTCATACCGGCCGCGGCGATGGCCGCACTCGCCTTCCTCACCGCTTGGCTGGTACTCAGGGTGCGCAAGGAAGACCTCGACTCGCTCGCGGGCACGGCGGGGCCGCACCTCGGCTGATGCAGGCCGCGCCGCGCGATGCCGCGGCCGACCGGACCGTCGCCAGGAGACCGATGGCGCACACGGCGATCCGGTCGGCCGCAGCCCGGCCATCAGCATCCCGGGCAGGCCGAGAAACAGGACGAACAGAGCCAGAGCCGGAACCAACTCCGGCACGGACATGGGCACCGGCACCAACGAAGCGAACGCCATCTCCCACCCCTCCGCCCCTCCTCGTCACGGTCACGCCTCCGCCCGCCCACCCGGCCACAGACAAGGTGGACGACGGATAACGGAAGAACGGACGACGGTCACGCAGAGTTCCCGGCGAGCACGGAGAGTCTCCGCAGGCCAGCAAAAGCCAGCGGAAGCCGCTGGACGGAAGGCACCTGACGGGAGCTGTCAGCCGCCCGTCGGCACCCAGTCCGGCAGTGCCTCGGTGTGTCGCACCCACTCCGCGGGCGGCGCCCCGGCCTTGCCGGCGGCCAGCACGCCCCCCACGATCGCGCAGGTCGTGTCGACGTCCCCGCCGACCTGGGCGGTGGTCCAGAACGCCGATGCGTAGTCACCGAGGGAACGCGCGGCGGACCAGAGGGCGAAGGGAACGGTGTCATGGGCCGTCGTACGGCGCCCGCAGCCCAGGACGGCGGCGACGGTGGCGGCGTCACCGTAGTCGAGCATGTCGCGGGCGCGGCGCAGACCCTGGCCGACCGCGCTCTTCGGGACGAGCGCGATGACGCCGTCGAGGAGTGCCTCCGGGGCGGGCGGACCGTCGGGCGAGCCCACCATGGCTGCCGCCGCGGCCACGGCCATGGCCCCGACCACGGCCTCCCGGTGCTGGTGCGTGGTGTAGGCCGAGATCTCCGCCTGGTGGGTCGCCTGCTCGGGGTCGTCCGCGTACCAGGCGCCCAGAGGCGCGATCCGCATCGCCGCGCCGTTGCCCCAGGAACCCTGGCCGTTGAAGAGACCGGCGGCCAGCCGGCGCCAGTCCTCGCCCTCCCGGACGAGGCGCAGCAGCCGGTTGACCGCGGGGCCGTACCCCCGGTCGAAGTCGTGGTGCTCGGCGAAGGAGCGGGCGAGCGCGTCTTGGTCGATGCGGTGATGGGCGGCGAGAACGGCGACCACGGAGCAGGCCATCTCGGTGTCGTCCGTCCACTGCCAGGGGCCCGCGGGCAGCTCGCGGCGCTTCAGCAGGGGGTAGTTCACGGGAACGAAGAACTGGGAGCCCAGCGCGTCCCCCACGGCCAGTCCGCGCAGGCTCGCCAGGGCGCGTTCCAGACGTACGAGGAAAGAGGAGTCAGCGGTCATCGCTCTGCCACTCTATCCGTTCGCCCAGTACGGCAATGGTTTCCGCCAGCGCTCGAAGGGCCGGTCGAGTGTGTACTTGTCGTCCTCCCCCAGAACGAGCATCCGCATCTCGGCGTTCCCGGGGTTGGCCAGCGACTCGAATTCCGCGACCGTCCAGTGGAACCAGCGCATGCAGAACAGCCGCATCGCCAGCCCATGGGTCACCAGAAGGACGTTCGGCGGGTGGTCGGGGGCCTCGAAGCTGCGGAACAGGCTCTCCAGGAAGCCGCCGACCCGGTCGTACACGTCGGCGCCGGACTCGCCCTGCGGGAACCGGAAGAAGAAGTGGCCGTACGCGTCGCGGTAGGCCTTCTGCAGGCGTACGTCGTCGCGGTCCTGCCAGTTGCCCCAGTCCTGCTCCCGCAGTCTGGGTTCCTCGCGGACGCGTATGAGATCGGGGTCGAGGTGGAAGGCGCGGAGCGTCTCGTGGGTGCGGCGGTAGGGGGAGACGTACACGCTCACGCGTTCCCGGCCGAAGAGCTCGCGGAGCCGCTTGCCGGTCTCCTCGGCCTGCTGCCAGCCGCGCTCGGTCAGCGCGAGGGCGTGGTCGGGCTCGCGCTCGTACACGGAGTCGTCGACGTTGCCCGTGGACTCGCCGTGCCGGACAAGGACGATGCGCCGTGGTCGTGCCATGCCAAAACCCTAGTTCGAACTGTGGAGAGTCGAGCACTCATGGGGTCCTGTACGGCGTAGGTCACACGCCTGCCGTGTCCATGGCCGCTTTCCGGACCCGCCGCACCGGGGCGGCTTCAAGCTGTGCGCTGGCTGTCGGAGTACCACGTCAGACCGTCCAGGACGGCTCCAGGTCCACGATGTCACCGGAGAGCGCCGCGACGTCCGCCTCGGTCTGGGCACGCAGGGCGAGGCGCTCCACACGCTCCGTGCGGTACTTTCCGTGCTCGGCCGCCTGCCGCCACATCGACAGAATCAGGAACTCCTGCTCCGGAGCCTCCGCGAACATGCCGCGGATCATCCCGGGCGAACCGGCCATCGCGGGATTCCAGACCTTCTCCTGCATGAGCGTGAAGTGCTCCACGCGCTCCTCGTGGACCCGGCACAGGGCCACGCGGATCAGATCGGCGTCGGTGAACCGCGGCTCGAAGCCCGTCTTCACGTCGAAGCGGTACTCGAACAACTTGACCTGGGTGTCCTTGAACGTGCCGGACTGGGTGGCGGCCAGGCGGTCGTGGGAACGCGCCATGAAGGAGTCGTAGAAGGCACGGCTCTCCCAGAAGGTGAAGGTGTGCGCCACCCCCGCCCGCTGCCGGCTCCAGCCCCCGCCCTGTCCCCGAAAACCCGGCTCCCCCAGAAGCCCCGCCCATTTTCGCTGTCCCCGCTCGAACCCCCGGCGGTCCACCACGGTGCAGCGAATCCACTTGACCAGCACCGCGCCATCGTAAGGCCACCGGGCGTGGCGCCGGTCTCGCTCCGGCGGAGATCGCCCGCGCACGCGCCCCCGCGCGCGTGGGACGATGGACGGCAAGGAACCCCGGCCCATGGGGAGTTGGGGTCGAGCGAGCCACAGGGGGAAGGGAAGGCCTGGTGACCGGCTTCAGCAAGGGAATCCGCAAGGTCGAGGTCGCGCTCAAGTGGGACCCCAGTCCGGCGGGTCGGCCGCCGACGGATCTGGACATCGTCGCCGCGACGTTCGTGACGGGCGCCCCGTACGGGGATCCGGCCTATCTGGTGCACTTCGACAGTCGCTCGCCGGACGGGACGATCCTCCTCAACCGGGACAGCACGGACGGCAAGGGCTTCGGCTGGGACGAGGTCATGACGCTCGAACTGGACCGCCTCAGCGACCGCTACGCGCGCGTGGTGGTGGGTGTCGTCATCCAACAGCGCCCCGGACACAAGACGTTCGCCCACGTGCTGAATCCCGCCGTACGCATCCGCGAGGGGTACACCGTGCTCGCCGAGGACGGCTTCGCCTCGGTCCTCGGGTCGACGGCCGCCACGATCGCCGAGTTCGTCCGGGACGACTCGCAGGAGTGGACGTTCCGTCCCGGCGTGCGCGGCTTCGAAGAGGACCCGGCCACCTTCACCCGGGTGATGGGCCGGGCACACCAGTCCTGAGGGCCCTGGGGACCGCACGGGTAAGGGGCGCCGGCCATGGGCCGGCGCCCCTTACTTCAGGAACGGCGTGTCATCAGCTGCAGCCGCTGGTCGAGCCGCAGCCCTCGCAGATGTAGCAGGAACCGGCCCGCTGCATCTTCGTACCGCAGGAGAAGCACAGCGGGGCGTCGGCCTGGATGCCCAGCTGCATCTCCACCAGCTCGGCGCTGGTGTGCGCCTGCCGCGGCGCGGGCTTGGCCGCCTCGACCTCGGCCTTCGGCGTGGCGACCGCCTTCAGCTCCTGGGCGCGCGGGGCCGACTGGGCCAGGCCCTCGACGTCGACCTCGTCCTCGGACGGCTCGTAGGAGCCGGTCTCCAGGTGCCGCTGGCGCTCCTCGGCGGAGTGGATGCCGAGCGCGGAGCGGGTCTCGAAGGGCAGGAAGTCCAGCGCCAGGCGGCGGAAGATGTAGTCGACGATCGACTGCGCCATCCGCACGTCCGGGTCGTCCGTCATGCCGGCCGGCTCGAAGCGCATGTTGGTGAACTTGGAGACGTACGTCTCCAGCGGCACGCCGTACTGCAGACCGACGGAGACGGCGATGGAGAAGGCGTCCATCATGCCCGCGAGGGTGGAACCCTGCTTGGACATCTTCAGGAAGACCTCACCGAGACCGTCGTCCGGGTAGGAGTTGGCGGTCATGTAACCCTCGGCGCCGCCGACGGTGAAGGACGTGGTGATGCCGGGACGTCCCTTCGGGAGGCGCTTGCGGACCGGGCGGTACTCGACGACCTTCTCGACCTTGGGCTCGACGGCCGCGGTCTCCTCGGGCTTCTTCTCCGTCTCCTTCTTCTTGGCGGAGAGCGGCTGGCCGACCTTGCAGTTGTCGCGGTAGATCGCGAGCGCCTTGACGCCCAGCTTCCAGGCCTCGAAGTAGATCTCCTCGACCTCCTCGACGGTCGCCGTCTCCGGCATGTTGACCGTCTTGGAGATGGCGCCGGAGATCCACGGCTGGATCGCGGCCATCATGCGGACGTGGCCCATCGGGGAGATGGCGCGCTCGCCCATGGCGCAGTCGAACACCTCGTAGTGCTCGGGCTTGAGGCCGGGGGCGTCGATCACATTGCCGTGCTCGGCGATGTGGGCGACGATCGCCTCGATCTGCTCCTCCTGGTAGCCCAGGCGGCGCAGGGCCTGCGGGACGGTGCCGTTGACGATCTGCATCGAGCCGCCGCCGACCAGCTTCTTGAACTTCACCAGCGCCAGGTCGGGCTCGACACCAGTGGTGTCGCAGGACATCGCGAGGCCGATGGTGCCGGTCGGCGCGAGGACGGACGCCTGGGAGTTACGGAAACCGTTCTTCTCGCCGAGACGCAGGACGTCCTGCCAGGCCTCCGTGGCGGCGGCCCACACCGGGGTGTCCAGGTCGTCCATGCGGACGGCCGTGCCGTTGGCGTCGGCGTGCTGCTTCATGACGCGGTTGTGGGCGTCGGCGTTGCGGGCGTAGCCGTCGTAGGTGCCGACGACCGCGGCCAGCTCGGCGGAGCGGCGGTAGGCCGTACCCGTCATCAGGGAGGTGATGGCACCGGCCAGGGCGCGGCCGCCGTCGGAGTCGTAGGCGTGGCCGGTGGCCATCAGCAGGGCGCCGAGGTTGGCGTAGCCGATGCCGAGCTGGCGGAACGCGCGCGTGTTCTCACCGATCTTCTGGGTCGGGAAGTCCGCGAAGCAGATCGAGATGTCCATCGCGGTGATGACCAGCTCGACGACCTTCTGGAAGCGCTCGGTCTCGAAGGACTGGTTGCCCTTGCCGTCGTCCTTCAGGAACTTCATCAGGTTCAGCGAGGCCAGGTTGCAGGACGTGTTGTCCAGGTGCATGTACTCGCTGCACGGGTTCGACGCGGTGATCCGGCCGGACTCGGGGCAGGTGTGCCAGTTGTTGATGGTGTCGTCGTACTGGATGCCCGGGTCGGCGCAGGCCCAGGCGGCCTCGGCGATCTTGCGGAACAGGGCCTTGGCCTCGACCTCTTCGATGACCTCGCCGGTCATACGGGCGCGCAGGCCGAACTTGCCGCCGTTCTCGACCGCCGTCATGAACTCGTCGTTCACACGGACCGAGTTGTTGGCGTTCTGGTACTGGACGGACGTGATGTCGTCGCCGCCCAGGTCCATGTCGAAGCCCGCGTCGCGCAGGACGCGGATCTTCTCCTCTTCCTTGACCTTGGTCTCGATGAAGTCCTCGATGTCGGGGTGGTCGACGTCGAGCACGACCATCTTGGCGGCGCGGCGGGTGGCACCACCGGACTTGATGGTGCCGGCGGAGGCGTCGGCGCCGCGCATGAAGGAGACCGGACCCGAGGCGTTGCCGCCGGAGGAGAGCAGCTCCTTGGAGGAGCGGATGCGGGAGAGGTTCAGACCTGCGCCCGAACCGCCCTTGAAGATCATGCCCTCTTCCTTGTACCAGTCGAGGATCGACTCCATGGAGTCGTCGACGGACAGGATGAAGCAGGCGGAGACCTGCTGGGGCTGCGGGGTGCCGACGTTGAACCACACGGGGCTGTTGAAGCTGAAGATCTGGTGCAGGAGGGCGTACGCCAGCTCGTGCTCGAAGATCTCGGCGTCGGCGGGCGAGGCGAAGTACTTGTAGTCCTCACCGGCCTTCCGGTACGTCTTCACGATGCGGTCGATCAGCTGCTTGAGGCTGGTCTCGCGCTGCGGGGTGCCCACGGCGCCCCGGAAGTACTTGCTGGTGACGATGTTGACCGCGTTCACCGACCAGAAGTCGGGGAACTCGACGCCACGCTGCTCGAAGTTGACCGAGCCGTCGCGCCAGTTGGTCATGACGACGTCACGGCGCTCCCACGACACCTCGTCGTACGGGTGCACTCCGGGGGTGGTGTGGATGCGCTCGATACGCAGTCCCCTGGTGGCCTTGGCGCCCTTCGCTCGGGAACCTCGTGCCGGACCGCTCGCCGTCTCTGTCATGCCGCCTCCCTGTACGGGCAAAAACGCCCTGAAGTGCCCATTTATTCCCATGGGCACGTGTTTCTGTCATACGTTGCGGGCACCCTCAGCTACGCCCGCAACAGGTCTTCGTTCGCCGCCTCCCGGCCGGAACCCGGGTCTCCTCCCGGTTTCCGGCCCTCCGGTCAGTCGGCGGCGCGGGCGGGCACGGGGACCTGAGTGGTCCCGCCGGGCCCGCGATCGTCTTCCTGGCTCCCGGTTCCCGCGTCTTCCTCGTGCACGCCGGGGCCTCCCGTCGCCTCCCTCAGCTCCGCGATGGCGGCCTCGAAGTCGTCGAGCGAGTCGAACGCCCGGTAGACGGAGGCGAACCGCAGATAGGCGACGAGGTCGAGCTCCTGCAACGGGCCGAGTATGGCCAGACCCACGTCATGGGTGGTCAGCTCGGCGCTTCCGGTGGCACGCACCGCCTCCTCGACCCGCTGGCCGAGCTGGGCGAGCGCGTCCTCGGTGACAGGCCGTCCCTGGCACGCCTTGCGCACACCGTTGATGATCTTCGTACGACTGAAAGGCTCGGTGACCCCGGACCGCTTGACCACCATCAGCGAGCACGTCTCCACGGTCGTGAAACGACGGGAGCAGTCGGGGCACTGGCGGCGCCTGCGGATGGACGTGCCGTCGTCGGTCGTCCGACTGTCGACCACACGGCTGTCGGGATGCCTGCAGAAGGGGCAGTGCATGTTCTCCAACCCTCCTCACAGCAGACTCGTCGGCCTCACTGGACCCACAGGCCCCGCGAAGCAGCCCTAAGCATAGGGGATCGCCGAGGCGTCTTGGACCCGGGGGACCACAACTTCTGGGCTGCGGTAGCCATCCAACCACTAGATGTGGGGATTGGCTCATACAGCGAGGCAGATACGCGTGTCGCGCCGGAAGGCCGGCCCCGAGCGCCGCGGGCGACCGGCGGGGACACGCGGGCGCCGGGCAGTGTCGCCGCGGCGCTTGCGGGGATACCGTGGGCGCCACAGGGAGGAGACGTGGCACTCCCGCGCAGAAAGGGCCCCGGATCCCGGACCGCGGGATTCCGGATGGCAGACTGGGGCGCGGCCCACGAGGCCGACGCACTCCGGCGGTGAAGAGTACAACAATGGGCGCTTTTGTCCGCCAAGTGTCGCGTTAGCAATACACCCAGACACATGATCGCGTCAGGCGAAACGCACTTTTTCACTCGAACGTGTGTTTGGCGCAACCTTTCGAAAGCAACTACCGTTGTCCAGCAGGGAGACCATCGAGAGGGGCCGACGTGACCACCACCGCAGACAGTGCCACCATCACCGCCCAGGACCGCTCCATGGGCCGAGTCGAGCCGGTACACGCGATGAACGAAGCCACGAATCCCGAGGGACACAAGCGCTCCCTGCCGGGACGACCTCCAGGCATCCGGGCGGACAGTTCCGGACTCACCGACCGGCAGCGCCGGGTGATCGAGGTCATCAGGGACTCCGTACAGCGGCGCGGTTACCCGCCGTCGATGCGGGAGATCGGCCAGGCCGTCGGCCTCTCCAGCACGTCCTCGGTCGCCCATCAGCTGATGGCGCTGGAGCGCAAGGGCTTCCTGCGCCGCGACCCGCACCGCCCGCGCGCGTACGAGGTGCGCGGATCCGACCAGGCCGTCACCGTGCAACCCACGGACACCGCCGGCAAGCCCGCCGCGTCGTACGTCCCGCTGGTCGGCCGCATCGCCGCCGGTGGCCCGATCCTCGCGGAGGAGTCCGTCGAGGACGTCTTCCCCCTCCCCCGCCAGCTCGTCGGTGACGGCGAACTGTTCGTCCTCAAGGTCGTCGGCGACTCGATGATCGAGGCCGCGATCTGCGACGGCGACTGGGTCACCGTCCGCCGCCAGCCGGTCGCCGAGAACGGCGACATCGTCGCCGCCATGCTCGACGGCGAGGCCACCGTCAAGCGCTTCAAGCGCGAGGACGGCCACGTATGGCTCCTGCCGCACAACGCGGCCTACGAGCCGATCCCCGGCGACGACGCGACCATCCTCGGCAAGGTCGTCGCCGTGCTGCGCCGCGTGTGACAGCCGCGGCGGGCGGGCCGGCCGGCTCGCTCCCTGACCGGGCCCCGGAACCCCTGCGCCGGTTCCGGGGCCCTGCTTATGTCCGGGGCCCTGTGCGTGTACGGCCCGAGGCCCTGCGCGTGTCCGGCAGCCCCGGGTAGGTCCGGCAACCCTGCGTGTGGTCCTGGGCACCGGGGATGGCCATGGGGCCGGATCGCATCGCGGGGTGGTCCGACCGGCGCCGGCCGGACCACCCCGCGATCACTTGGCCGCAGCCGGCTGCGCCTCCGCCTGCTTCGCCACCGCGTCGATCGCCGCGAGCGACTTGCGGACCTGGTTACGGTCCGTGGTGTACCAGAAGTCCGGCAGTGACGCCTTCAGATAGCCGCCGTAGCGCGCGGTTGCCAGCCGCTGGTCCAGTACGGCGACCACGCCCCGGTCGCCGGACGCCCGGACTAGACGGCCGGCGCCCTGGGCCATGAGCAGGGCCGCGTGGGTCGCGGCCACGGCCATGAAGCCGTTGCCTCCCGCCTCCTCCACCGCCTTCTGGCGCGCGCTCATCAGCGGATCGTCGGGGCGCGGGAACGGGATCTTGTCCATGACGACCAGCTGGCAGCTGGGGCCCGGGACGTCGACGCCCTGCCACAGCGAAAGCGTGCCGAAGAGACACGTCTTCGGGTCGGCCGCGAAGTTCTTGATCAGTTCGCCGAGCGTCTCCTCGCCCTGCAGCAGGATGGGGAACTCGGGGATCCGGGAACGCAACTCCTCCGCGGCGAGCTGAGCGGCCCGCATGGACGAGAACAGGCCGAGGGTCCGCCCGCCGGCCGCCTGGATCAGCTCGGTCAGCTCGTCCAGCATGTCGGAGCGCTCGCCGTCACGCGCGGGCCGCGCCAGATGCTTGGCGACGTACAGGATGCCCTGCTTGCGGTAGTCGAAGGGCGAACCGACGTCGACGCCCTTCCACTTCGGCAGGTCCTCGCCCTCCACGCCCTCCGGGCCGAGCCCCAGGGATGCGCCGACACCGTTGAAGTCGCCGCCCAGCTTGAGCGTCGCCGAGGTGAGGACCACGGCCCGGTCGGCGAACAGCTTCTCCCTGAGCAGACCGGAGACCGACATCGGGGCGACACGAAGGGACGCGCCGAAACGGTCGTGCCGTTCGTACCAGACGACGTCCCACTCCGAGCCGTTCACGACCCGCTCCGCCACGTCGTGCACCGTCTCCACCGAAGCCAGCGCCTGCTTGCGGACCGCGTCCTCGTCCTGGACGGACTTGTCGCGCGTCGCGCCGATCGCGGAGATCACCGTGCGGGCGGCGTCCCGCAGCGCCATCAGGGCATAGCCGAGGTCTTCCGGGATCTCCTCCAGGCGGCCCGGCAGCGCGAGCTCCATGAGCCGCTCGAAGCCCTCGGCGGCGGTCTGGAGCTGATCGGCGGCCTTCTCGTTGACCAGCTTGGCGGCACGGCGCACCGCGCGGTTGACCTGGCCGGGCGTGAGTTCGCCGGTCGCGACGCCGGTGACCCGGGAGACGAGTTCATGTGCCTCGTCCACGATCAGCACCTCGTGCTGGGGCAGCACCGGGGCGCCCTCGATGGCGTCGATGGCCAGCAGTGCGTGGTTCGTGACCACCACCTCGGCGAGCTTGGCCCGCTCACGGGCCATCTCCGCGAAGCACTCGGCGCCGTACGCGCACTTCGACGCGCCCAGGCACTCGCGCGACGACACGGAGATCTGAGCCCAGGCACGGTCCGAGACACCGGGAGTGAGATCGTCCCGGTCACCGCTCTCCGTCTCGTCGGCCCAGTCGCGCAGTCTCAGCAGGTCCTGGCCCAGCTTGCTGGTGGGCGCCGCCGCCTCGAACTGGTCGAAGAGCCCCTCCTCCTCGTCCTGCGGCATGCCCTCGTGCAAGCGGTGCAGGCACAGGTAGTTCGACCTGCCCTTGAGCATTGCGAACTCCGGGCGGCGACGCAGCAGCGGGTGCAAGGCGTCGACCGTGCGCGGCAGATCCCGCTCGACGAGCTGGCGCTGCAGGGCGAGCGTGGCCGTCGCGACGACCACCCGTTCTCCGTGCGCGAGCGCGGGCACGAGATAGCCGAGCGACTTTCCGGTGCCGGTGCCGGCCTGGACCAGCAGGTGGGATCCGTCGTCGATCGCCTCGGCGACCGCTTCGGCCATGGTGACCTGGCCGGGGCGCTCCGTGCCGCCGACCGCGGCTACGGCGGCATGCAGGAGTTCGGGGAGGGAGGGCTTCGTCATAGCCTGACCACCCTACGACCCTGCACTGACAAACGGGGGGTCGTCGCCGGGACAGGGGGAGGGCTCACGAGCGGGGCTCCTGGGTCGGGTGGGGTGGGGTGGGGCCGAGTTCAGGGATCTGCGTCGGGCTGGGCCGGGGGTGGGCACCGGGCGCGAGTGGGAGCGGGTGGTCGGCACCGGGTCGCAACGGTCCCGGCGTCGGGGTGGCGCGGTCGCCCACGAACTTTTTTCTTCGACGCGGGAACACCACGGATCCGCCACTCGTATCTATCTGTGAGCGTCCGATCACGTGGCGCTACAGAACATCGCGCAGGACTCGGTCCCGGATCATGAGGGCGGCCCGCTTGCCGGGCAGGTCGACCTCCGCCGCGTACCGGAAGCCCGCGCTCAGGAACGCGGCGACGGAGGGGGTGTTGCGAAGATCGGGTTCCGCCACGACACGTGCACACGTGGGACGCCGGTCGAGGATCAGGTCGGCCACGGCTCGGAGCAGGACGGATCCCAGCCCTCGCCCTCGGTCGGTGGCGTCACCGACGAGGAGGTGGATTCCGGTGTCGTGCGGACGGACCGGGTGGTGACGGGCCAGTGGATCCAGGTCCGCACGGTAGATCTCCCAGTAGCTCATCGGGTTGCCGTCGAGTACGCCGAGGCACGGCACGCTGCGCCCGTCACCGTGGAGTTGCGTCCGTAGGTGCTCCTCCGTCCGGTCCCGGGGCCCGGCCAGCTCCCAGAACTCGGCGACGGCGGGGTCGTTCATCCAGCGGTGCACGAGCGGAAGGTCCTGATCAAGGCGTACGGGCACCAGCTGGAAGGAGCCGGCGGGGGTCGCGACCGGGCCCCACGTGGCGAGTCGGCCGAGGAGGCCGGTCGTCGCCCCGGCCGCGCAGAGGGCGACGAACTCCGCGGGCAGGCACAGCTCAAGCGTGTCCTCGCTGTCCGGGTCCTCGTCCTCGACGCTGAACCGCCCGAAGGAAGAGTTCCGGGGCCCCGCGATGGCCGCGTGGGGGGCGGCGCTGCCCGGCTGGGCGGGGACGGGGCCGGTTCCGGCGCTCGCGTCGGTGGGAGGCACGGTGCGCTCCTCTCAGGAGACGTGGTGGGTCATGTTCCTCGGATGTGCGGAGGTGGTGTGCGGCTCGCTGAGGGCGGTCCGCTCAGGTGGTGCGCAGAGGTACTTCGCTCAGGAGTGGAGGGGGTTGGCGATGGTGACGTAGACGGACTGGGTCTCGACCGGGCCGACGAGTTCGTCGAGACCTTGCAGCCGGGTCAGCAGGTTGGCCTTGCAGCGCAGTACGGGTGAGTCGAGGAGGCGGCCGGGCAGGGAGGTGCGCAGCGGGGCGGGCCCCGAGGCGAGGTCGGTGAGGAAGCGGCGGAAGCCCGCGAGCAGCAGCCGCTCGTCGGCGAGGCGCTGGGAGCCGAAGGCACCGATCAGGCCGAGCACGTTGTTGACGGCGAGGTAGTAGGTGAAGCGTTCGTCGGTGACCTCGTCCGGGACGAAGGTGTCGCTGTGCTCGCCGATGCCGGGCAGTCGCGCGGTCAGTTCGGCTCGCCGGGACTCGCGGAAGTAGTACCCCTGGTTGTCGCGGTAACGGCCGCCGACGGGCCAGCCGTCACCGTCGAGCAGGACCAGCGTGTTCTGCTGGTGCGCTTCGAGGGCGATGCCCGCCTCGCTGTCCAGCCACAGGACGGGCCGGACGACCTGTTCCAGGTAGCGCAGGAACCACTCGACGGCGACGGCGGCGGCGGGTCGGCCGGTGCGTACGGCGAGGCGTGCGACGAGGTGGGCCAGCCGGGACCGCATCGGCCGAGTGGGGTGGTGCGGCGCGGTGCCGGCGGGCGGCTGGGGGAACGGGCGAAGGGCGACCAGTCCGGCGACGCAGCCGACGTCGTCGGCAGGGGTGAACGGATTGTGCCGGATCACCACGTCGAGTCCCGGCAGGGGCAGACCGTCCGGGCCGTCGACGGCGAGCCAGGCCGGGTCGCGGACGATGTCGAACCCGGGGTGCGCGGCCTGCCACCGGGGGGCGAGACCGGTGCGCAGGAGCCGGTGCACCTCGACTCCGCGGTGGAGTTCTTTGCGGAGGTTCTCACGGCGGGAGTTGGTGATGCGCAGGGCCAGCGACAGCTTGAGCATCGCGGGGGCACCGGATCGGTGCACGGTGCGTACGGAGGAGGTGGGGTACCAGGGAGCGCCCAGGGGACCGAGGTCGCGGAGGAGTCCGGAGTCGAGCAGCGCGGTGACGGGCGCGCGGTGCCGGACCTCGCGGGCTTGCCAGGGGTGCAGTGGCAGGGCGGTGTAACCGTCGGGCAGCGGCAGTCCGGTGCCGGCGAGGCGGCGGGCGAGGTGGCCGGCGGGCACGGGACGGCCACGCTCGGTCCAGGCCGAGTCGGTCGCGAGGAGAGAGGGGGCGACGGCCAGCCAGTGCAGGGCGAAGGAGCCACGCGACTCCGGTGAGTACCGGTCGGCTTCCGCTTCGGTCAGGCCTTCCCGGCTCTTCGGGGTCGGGTGCAGGGGGTGTCCGAGGAGGAGGGCCTGTTCGGCGCTGAGGAAGAGGTCGGAGGTGTCGGTGGGGTGCTCGCGCCGGTGCCGGATGAAGGCCGCGGTACGGCGGACGGAGTCGGCGACTCTGGCCACGACGTCGGGGCCGTCGGCTCGGTCACCGACGCCGGTGTCGGAACGGGGGCCGGTGTCATGGCGACTGGGGCTGTGGGGACCGGTGTCGACAGGTCCGGTGCCGGTGGGATCGGTGCCGATGGGACCGATCCGGGTGAAACCGGTGCTGTTGGGACCGGTGCCGTCACCGGAGCCTGTTGAGGTGCGGGGCGAGGGGGCGTTGATGTCGGCCCGCTCGGTGGCGGTTTCCCTCGCGAGGAGGGCCGCGAGAGTGACGGCGTCGAGGGGTGGCGCCGTGTCGGGCGCGTCGGCGAGGCGCGGAAGGCCGAAGCGGTGCCAGCCCGTCGGGGACCAGTGGTGGACCGGTGCAATCAGGGCGGCGCCGCTGGCGGGCAGCGGAATGCGGAGGCTGCCGGTCGTGGGAGCGGTGAGGCCGGTCTCGCGGACCCAGCACCGCAGGAGGTTCTCGACGGCGGCGGCCTGGGCCGCGGCGCGGGGATCGGGGTGCTCCAGCGGATCGGCGCCGGGAGCTGTCCGCCGGACGGGATCCGTCTCCCGCTTCTTCTGCCGCGGGACCGACTCGATGAGCGGTGCGACAGAGGACGGGGCGCCGGATCCTCCCTGGTCGTCGGGGGTGCGGGTGGCGTTCATGACGGCTCCTCTGGGGCTGGAGTGAGGTGGTGCGGGCTCGTTCCGTCGTCCGCTCGAGTGCCGTTCCTTCGTGGTCGGCGGTCGGTGGGGCGGGATGGCGATGAGGTGGTGGTCGGCGGTGGTGGTCGTCGGCCTGGGTGCCAGGAAAGGGGGTTGAACGGTGAGGGGAAGCGGTGTTCGTCCACAGCCCGGCGCCGGGGGCCGGGTCCGGCGCGGGTGGTGTTCAGCCCGCGTGCTGGGCCGGGCAGGGCTGGCGTTGCTGGTGTGGGCCATGGGATGGGTGGTGGCGCACGGCCGCCGCCACCGCGTCGGTCAGCCGGTCGAGTACGGCCGTCGCCTGTTCGTCGCTGATCGTGAGGGGCGGAAGCAGCCGGACCACGGACGCGTGCCGGCCGCCGAGTTCGACGATCAGTCCGCGCTGGAGGCACTCCCGCTGCACGGCGGCGGCGAGTTCGGGAGCGGCCGGACACGGCGTGCGCCTGGGCTCCGGCCGGGCCGCCGTGCCACTGAGGCCACCCATGCCACCGTCATCGACGTCAGCAGCGTCACCGATATCACCGACGCCACCCACGCCACCGGCAGGGCGTCCCGGGCGAGGCGCGGTGTGGTCGGCGTCGGGGTTCACCAGCTCGACCCCGATCATCAGTCCGCGCCCCCGGACGTCTCCCACGCAGGGGAACGCGCGGGTGAGTTCGGCGAGTTGGTTCAGCATGCGGGAGCCGAGGGCGGCGGCGCGTTCGGCGAGGGCGTTCTCGCGGACGTAGGCGAGGGTGGCGGTGCCCGCGGCCATGGCGAGCTGGTTGCCGCGGAAGGTGCCGGCGTGGGCGCCGGGTTGCCAGACGTCGAGATCGTCGCGGTAGACGATCACGGCCAGTGGGAGGCTGCCGCCGATGGCCTTGGACAGGACCATGACGTCGGGGGTGACGCCGCTGTGGTCGACGGCCCAGAAGGCGCCCGTGCGGCCGACTCCGGTCTGGATCTCGTCGGCGATCAGCGGGATGGACCGGTCCGCCGTGAGGCGGCGCATGCAGCGCAGCCAGTCGTCCGGCGCGGGGATCACTCCACCCTCGCCCTGGACGGGTTCGAGGATCATCCCGGCCGGCAGCGGGACGCCGGATTTGGGGTCGTCGAGGAGGGACTCGGTCCAGCGGGCGGCGAGTTCGGCGCCGTACGGTCCGCCGACGCCGAAGGGGCAGCGGTAGTCCTGTGGGTAGGGCAGGCGGGCGACCTGGACGTCGGGGGCACCGCCGGAGGCGGCCAGGGCGCCGGCGGTCATGCCGTGGTAGGCGCCGGTGAAGGCGAGGATGCCGGTGCGGCCGATGGCGGTCCTGACCAGTTTGAGGGCGGCTTCGACGGCGTCGGTGCCGGCCGGCCCGCAGAACTGGACGCGGGCGCGGTCGGCCAGGCCGGGCGGGAGCGTGCGGAACAGCTCGGTGACGAAGGCGTCCTTGACGGGGGTCGCGAGGTCGAGGACGGAGAGGGGGGCGCCGGAGTCGAGGACCCGGCGGACGGCTTCCAGCACGACCGGGTGGTTGTGGCCGAGGGCGAGGGTGCCGGCGCCGGAGAGGCAGTCCAGGTAACGGCGGCCGTCGGCGCCCTCGATGGTGAGCCCTCGCGCCCGGACGGGCACGATGGGCAGGGCCCGGGCATAGGTGCGTGCCGAGGACTCACGCGCCGACTGGCGTCTGAGGATCCCCTCGTGCACGGCCCGCGCTTCCCCGGACGTGCCTCCGGCCATCGACTCCGTAACCGCCACGGCGCGCTGTCCTCCCCGCTGCTCAAAGGCGAGTTGATCGTCGGGGACCGGACATTGGCAGCAGGCCCCACCGGCTACAACAGCGGACCGTTCGGGCGGTTACGGGCTCGCCTGGAGAACCTTGGCCGGGCGGCACGGGGACGCGC
Source organism: Streptomyces flaveolus (assembly GCF_000716535.1). Taxonomy (GTDB): domain Bacteria; phylum Actinomycetota; class Actinomycetes; order Streptomycetales; family Streptomycetaceae; genus Streptomyces; species Streptomyces flaveolus_A. The sequence goes on from NZ_JNWV01000026.1 coordinate 118,838, forward strand.
TCCTCCGGCCCACGCACTGCACGGTGTGTCCCGCCGCACCGCCCCAGTGGGCACGCGTGCAAGACCCGGAGGGCGACGCCGGGTGACAGGTCGTCGGTCGTCACGGATCGCCGTGGACGGTGAGGCGAACCTCGGACCGGCCGACGCTCGTTGCCTGTTCAGACGCCCTGTGACGGAACCGTTGCCCTCCCGTCGGAACTCCCCCACGGCGACGGCATAGTGTGTGATGCCGTTCCCAGAAGGTCGTGAGACCGGCATGAACCTTCCATGAGTTCGCCGCCGGTGTCGGGGCCGAAGCGCCGAGTTCCTTTCACAGCAGGGGGAGTCACAACATGCGATCCATACGGCCGTCGTTCACCGCTCGGCGAGGAAGGGGTGGTCGTCGCACCTCCACCTCGTTGACGGCGGTCGCCCTCGTGTCGGCGCTGGCGCTGACCGCCACCGCCTGCAACGGCGACGGTGACGACAACGCCGACGGCAAGCCGTCCGCGGTGAGCACCGGCGACGGAAAGATCACGATCCCGGGCGACCTGAAGCACAGGCTCAAGGAACACGGGATCGACATCGACAAGTGGAAGAACGGCGCCTGGAAGAACTGGAACCGGGACGACTGGCTGCGCGAGGCCAACGACTTCATCAACCCGATCATCAAGGGCCTGTGGGACCCGGACCGGATGCGTGGCGCCGACGACCCGGACCAGGGCGTCGACGACAACGACATCTCCGGTGACCAGGGCGTGACGGACCCGACGCCGCAGCCGGTGCAGGCACGTGCGGTCACCCCGCCGTACCACACCAGCGCGGCCACCTCGGGCAAGCTGCTCTTCGACGCTCCCGGGGGCACCATGGTCTGCTCCGCGACGGTGGTGGCGGACCCGGCGCACCCGGGCAAGTCCAACCTCGTCTGGACGGCGGGGCACTGTGTGCACGCCGGCAAGAAGGGCGGCTGGTACCGCAACCTCGCGTTCGTGCCGTCGTACAACGACCAGGGCAAGTCGTCGGCCGAGCTGGAGAACGCGAGCCGGTCCGAGATCGCGCCGTACGGCGTGTGGTGGGCCGACGCGGCGAAGACCTCGCAGCAGTGGATCAGCAAGGGGGGCGAGACGGGCGGTGACGGAGCGTCGTACGACTTCGCCGTCATCCACGTGACGCCCGAGCAGGGCAGCGGCGGGAAGTCGCTGGAGGAGACCGTCGGCGGGGCGCTGCCGGTGAACTTCGACGCGCCGGCCGTGCCCCAGGTGAAGAGCATCACGGCGTCCGGTTACCCGGCGGCGGCGCCGTACGACGGTCAGCTGCTGTACCAGTGCCAGGACAAGCCGGGCCGGCTCTCCATCGAGCAGTCCGACCCGACGATGTACCGGATCGGCTGCACGATGACCGGTGGCTCCTCCGGAGGCGGCTGGGTGGAGACGGGCGCGGACGGCAAGCCCGCGCTGGTGTCGAACACGTCCATCGGCCCGGTGCGTTCCGGTTGGCTCGCCGGTCCCCGGCTGGGTGAGGTGGCCAAGAGCGTGTACGAGTCGGTGAGCAAGCAGTTCGCCGGACGGTGAGCACGCGGGGGGCATGACGAGGGCCCGCCACCCGAACGGGGTGGCGGGCCCTCGTGACGGGGTGGGTCAGCCCGCGGAGACCGGTACGTACGGCGCGAGGTCCGCCGCCAGCTCCTCGTGCACCCGGACCTTGAGCAGGGTGCCCTCCGCGGTGTGCTCCTCGGAGATCACCTCACCCTCGGTGTGGGCGCGGGCGACGAGCTTGCCGTGGGTGTACGGCACGAGGGCCTCGATTTCGACCGAGGGGCGGGGCAGCTCGTCGTCGATCAGGCCGAGCAGCTCCTCGATGCCCTGGCCGGTGCGTGCCGAGACGGCGATCGAGCGCTTCTCGACCCGCAGCAGCCGCTGGAGGACCAGCGGGTCGGCCGCGTCCGCCTTGTTGATGACGACGATCTCGGGCACGTCGGTGGCGCCGACGTCCCGGATCACCTCGCGTACGGCGGCGAGCTGCTCCTCCGGATCGGGGTGCGAGCCGTCCACCACGTGCAGGATCAGGTCGGAGTCGCCGACCTCCTCCATGGTGGAGCGGAACGCCTCGACCAGGTGGTGCGGCAGGTGCCGGACGAAGCCGACGGTGTCCGCCAGGGTGTAGAGCCGGCCGCTCGGGGTCTCGGCCCGGCGGACGGTCGGGTCCAGGGTCGCGAACAGCGCGTTCTCCACCAGGACGCCGGCGCCCGTGAGGCGGTTGAGCAGGGAGGACTTGCCGGCGTTGGTGTAGCCCGCGATGGCGACGGAGGGCACCTTGTTGCGCCGGCGCTCTTGTCGCTTGATCTCGCGGCCGGTCTTCATCTCCGCGATCTCCCGGCGCATCTTGGCCATCTTCTCGCGGATCCGGCGCCGGTCCGTCTCGATCTTGGTCTCACCGGGACCACGCGTGGCGAGGCCGCCGCGACCGCCACCCATCTGCCGGGACAGCGACTGACCCCAGCCGCGCAGCCGCGGCAGCATGTATTGCATCTGCGCGAGCGCGACCTGCGCCTTGCCCTCTCGGGACTTGGCGTGCTGGGCGAAGATGTCCAGGATCAGGGCCGTACGGTCGATGACCTTGACCTTGACGACGTCCTCCAGCTGAATCAGCTGGCCGGGGCTCAGTTCACCGTCGCAGATGACGGTGTCCGCGCCCGTTTCGATGACGATGTCGCGCAGCTCGGCGGCCTTGCCGGAGCCGATGTAGGTGGCCGCGTCGGGCTTGTCACGGCGCTGGATCACGCCGTCGAGCACGAGCGCGCCCGCGGTCTCCGCGAGGGCGGCCAGCTCCGCGAGGGAGTTGTCGGCGTCCTGCGCCGTGCCGGTGGTCCACACGCCGACGAGCACGACCCGCTCCAGGCGGAGCTGTCGGTACTCGACCTCGGTGACGTCCTCGAGCTCGGTGGACAGGCCCACCACGCGGCGCAGGGCCGCGCGCTCGGAGCGGTCGAACTGGTCGCCGTCCCGATCGCCGTCGATCTCGTAGCTCCAGGCGACGTCCTCTTCCATCAGGGCATCGGCCCGAAGACCCTCGGGATAGGCGTGCGCGAGGCGCTTGGTGTCCTGGGAAGGGGAAGAAGAGGAGGTCATTGGATCCTTACGTCGATGAGATACGTCGGTGAGAGTGCCGTCACGGCGTCGGCGTCACGGCCTCGGCACGGCGGGCGGTCGCCCGCACTGCTCACGGTCTTCAACGCACGAGTGCCCCGGGAGATTCCCGTGTCCCGTGCGCGCCCACCCCTAGATGGTCGCACGGTACGACGCGTCTCGTCACCGGGTTATCGCCAGGCGTCACCGGGTCATCGCCGGGCGCGGGGCGGGGTGGGCTGGGCCGACGCCGTCTGCTTCCAGTCCGGGTGGCCGGGCATCGGCGGGGTCTTCTCGCCGTACAGCCAGGCCTTGAAGAAGCCGCTCAGGTCGCGGCCGGCGATGGCCGAGGCCAGCCGGACGAAGTCGGCGGTGGTGGCGGTGGCGTCCTGGTGCTCCCGGACCCAGATCCGCTCCAGCCGCTCGAAGGCCGGCCGGCCGATCTCCTGCCGCAGGGCGTAGAACACGAGGGCGGCGCCGTCGTAGATGCTGGGCCGGAAGATGCTGATCTTCTGGCCCGGGACGGGCGGCTTGGGCCTGGCGGGCGGGCCGCCGGCCTCGCGCCAGCGGTCGGACGCGCCGTAGGCGGCCTTCATCCGGTCCTCCATCGGCCGGTGCGCCGTCTCCTCGGCGTACAGCGTCTCGTACCAGGTGGCGTGGCCCTCGTTCAGCCAGACGTCGGACCAGTCGCGGGGGGTGACGCTGTCCCCGAACCACTGGTGGGACAGCTCGTGGACCATGATCGACTCGATGTACCACTGGGGGTAGGCGGGCTCGGTGAACAGGCCTTTCTCGAAGAGTGAGAGGGTCTGTGTCTCGAGTTCGAAGCCCGTGGAGGCCTGGGCCATGAGCAGGCCGTAGGTCTCGAACGGGTACCGGCCGACCTTGCTCTCCATCCAGGCGATCTGGTCGGGCGTCTTCGCGAGCCACGGTTCGAGGGCCTTGCGGTCGCTCGCGGGTACGACGTCCCGAACGGGCAGGCCATGGGGTCCCTCGCGGTGCAGTACGGCCGAGCGGCCGATCGAGACCTGGGCGAGTTCGGTGGCCATGGGGTGCAGGGTGCGGTAGGTCCAGGTCGTGGTGCCGCCGACCTGGTCGGCGCCGCCGGGCAGGCCGTTGGCCACGGCCGTGTAGCCGTTCGGCGCGGTGATCCGGAAGGTGAACATCGCCTTGTCGGACGGGTGGTCGTTGCACGGGAAGACCAGGTGGGCGGCGTCGGCCTGGTTCGCCATGGCGAGGCCGTCGGAGGTGCGCACCCAGCCGCCCTGCTGGTCCTTGCCGTAGACGGGGTCACTGGTGTGACGCACGGTGATCCTGGTCAGGCTGCCCTCGTCAAGGGGGTGCTCCGGGGTGACGACCAGATCCTCGCCGGCGCTGGTGAAGTCCGCGGGACGACCGTCGACCTCGACCGACCGCACGGTGCCGTGCGCGAAGTCGAGGTTGAGGCGCTCCAGGTCGTCGGTGATCCAGGCGTCGATGGTGGTGACGGCCTGGAGCGGCTTGTCGTTGGTGCCGGGGTAGGTGAGGGACAGGTCGTACGAGGCGACGTCGTAGCCAGGGTTGCCCAGGTACGGGAAGAGCCGGTCGCCGACGCCGAGGGGTACAGGCGGCGCCGCGGCGGCCAGGAGGCAGACGGAGACGGCGGAGGCGAGCAGGGCCGCCTTCCGGTGCCGGGAGACCTTGCGCGTGGTCCGGGGGCGGGCGGTCCGGGGCCGGGAGCGGGGGGTGAGCAGCATGGACCACCGCTACCAGTGGCCACCCGCCCCGCGGCGGCGACGCGCGACCGGCCCACCCGAACGGGTAAGCCGGACGCCTTCGACAGGACGACCGTAGTGAGGACGCCCGTGGACGCCGTCGTCAGGACGCCCTCGGCTGGTGCTGCGCCCTCCTCACGTCGTACACACCCGGCACGTCCCGCATGGCGCGCATCAGGGCCGGGAGGTGGGCCGCGTCGGGTAGCTGGAGGGTGTAGGTGTGGCGCACCCGCTGCTGGGTGGGCGGTTCGACGGTGGCGGAGACGATCTCGACGCCCTGCACGGCGATCGCCTCGGTGAGGTCGGCGAGGAGATGGGGGCGGCCGAACGATTCAGCGACCAGCGTGACCCGGCACTCGGCGGTCTCCCCCCAGCGCACGCCGATCTCCGCGCGCCCCCTGCTCTTCATGTGCGCCACCGCCGCGCACTCCACGCGGTGCACGGTCACCACTCCCCCGCGCACCGCGAACCCGGTGATCTCGTCCGGCGGCACGGGCGTGCAGCACCCGGCGAGCCGTACGGCGGCTCCGGGCCGGTCCGCGAGGACGTCGGCGCGCCGGGACCGCGGGGCGGCGGCACCGGTGGCCGGGCGCGCCGATGCAGCGCCCGGGGCGGCCTGGTCGGCCGGGAGGCGGGGGGCGGAAGGGTCTGAGGGGCGTGGGCGGGAGGAGTCCGCGGGGCGGGTGCCGGACGGCCCGGCGGGACGGGCCGCGGAGGGGTCCGCCGGACGGGCGGTGGTGGCTGCGGGGCCGACCGAGAGGGCCTCGCCGGTCCGTGCCGACGCCGTGCGGGGCTCGGTGGTGGCCTCGGTTGACCCGGTGGCCTCGGTGCTCCCGGCGGTGGCCCGGGCGGCCTCGGCGCGGGTGTCGCCCGGCTCGGCCGGCTCGGACTCGTCGGTGCCGCAGGCGGGGTGGGTCGCCAGCCAGCGCTGGATGGCGATGCGGGCGGCCGGGGTGTGCGCGTGCTCCAGCCATTCGCGGGAGGGTTCGGAGGCCGGGTCCTGCCCCATCAGCAGCTGGACCGTGTCGCCGTCGCGCAGGACCGTGCTGAGGGTGGCCAGCCGGCCGTTGACGCGGGCGCCGATGCAGGCGTGCGCGTCCTCGCCGTACTGCGCGTAGGCGGCGTCCACGCAGGTGGCGCCCTCGGGCAGGCCGAGCGCGCCGCCGTCGGGGCGGAAGACGGTGATCTCGCGGTCCTGGGCGAGGTCCTCGCGCAGGGTGGACCAGAAGGTGTCGGGGTCGGGGGCTGCCCGCTGCCAGTCGAGGAGGCGGGAGAGCCAGCCGGGGCGGGTGGGATCGGCGCGCTCGCCGTCGGCCAGGGCGCCGGAAGAGGGGGCGTTGGCCGCGGAGCCACCGGCCGTGGCGGTGTCGGACGCGGGGGCGTCGGCGGCGGGTGCGTAGGGGTTGCCGAGGGCCACGACACCGGCCTCCGCCACCTTGTGCATCTGGTGGGTGCGGATGAGGACCTCGACCACCTGGCCGTCGGGGCGGGCGACGGCGGTGTGCAGGGACTGGTAGAGGTTGAACTTCGGTACGGCGATGAAGTCCTTGAACTCCGAGACCACCGGCGTCATGCACGTGTGCAGTTCACCGAGGACGCCGTAACAGTCCGCGTCCTCGTTCACCAGCACCAGCAGGCGGCCGAAGTCGGTGCCGCGAAGCTGTCCGCGTTTGCGGGCCACTCGGTGGACGGAGACGAAGTGCCGGGGGCGGATGAGCACTTCGGCCGGGATGCCGGACTCGCGCAGCACCCCGCGCACCTCGTCGGCGACCTCGGCGAGGGGGTCGCCGGGGCGGGCGGCGTTCTCCGCGATGAGTTCCCTGGTGTGCTCGTACTCCTCGGGGTGGAGGATGGCGAAGACCAGGTCCTCCAGCTCTGTCTTCAGGGCCTGCACACCCAGGCGTTCGGCGAGCGGGATGAGGACGTCACGGGTGACCTTGGCGATCCGCTCCTGTTTCTCGGGGCGCATCACGCCGAGGGTGCGCATGTTGTGCAGGCGGTCGGCGAGTTTGATCGACATCACGCGCACGTCGTTGCCGGTGGCGACGAGCATTTTGCGGAAGGTCTCCGGCTCGGCGGCGGCTCCGTAGTCGACCTTCTCCAGTTTCGTGACGCCGTCGACCAGATAACGAACCTCCTCTCCGAACTGTTCCCGCACCTGATCCAGCGTCACCTCGGTGTCCTCGACCGTGTCGTGCAGCAGAGAGGCCGTCAACGTGGTGGTTTCGGCGCCGAGTTCGGCGAGGATGAGGGTCACGGCGAGCGGGTGCGTGATGTACGGCTCACCGCTCTTGCGCATCTGGCCGCGGTGCGAGGACTCCGCCAGGACGTAGGCGCGGCGCAGGGGTTCGAGGTCGGCGTCGGGGTGGTGGGCGCGGTGCGCCTCCACGACATGGCTGATCGCGTCGGGCAGTTTGCCGCGGGCTGCGGGACCGAGCAGCGCGGCCCGGCCCAGCCGGCGCAGATCGATCCGGGGCCGGGACTTTCTGCGCGCCGCCGCGGGCGCCGCGGACGCTGTGAGCGCTTGTGGCGCTGTGGGCGCTACCGGGCCAGCGGTCGCAGGATTCGTGGCCTCCGCACTCATGGGCACCTCCGGCTCGTGGACCGGCGGACGGGGCCTCGGGGCGTACGCGGCTCAGGGATGGCGACGTTCCCCCGTCCGTGCCGGTGCTTGATGCTACCGAGCCCACCACGTGCGACAGACCGCCTCTCGCCGAGCGTGAAACGGATCACCCCTTCGAGCGACGAAATCGAGGTTTAGGGTCGTGGGTCAGCCGAACGCGTGAGCCAGCCACTCGGCGTCGATCTCGCCCTCGGCGACGATCACGGCGGGACCGGTCATCTCGATCTCACCGTCGGGCCGCTCGGTGATGACGAGGCGGCCTCCGGGCACGTCGACGGTGTACGTCGCCGGGGTGCCGGTGACGGCCGGGTCGGTGCCGTCCCGCCGGGCGGTGGCCACGGCGACGGCGCACGCGCCCGTGCCGCACGAGCGGGTCTCGCCGGAGCCGCGCTCGTGCACGCGCATGGCGACATGGTGGGGGCCGCGGTCGACCACGAACTCGACGTTCACACCGTCCGGGTAGGTGGCCGCCGGGCTGACCGGCGGAGCGGTGTAGAGGTCGCCGGCGTGTGCCAGGTCGGCCACGAAGGCCACCGCGTGCGGGTTGCCCATGTTCACGTTGCGCGCGGGCCAGCTCCGCTCGCCGACGGTGACCGTGACGTCTCCCTCGGGGAGGCGGGCGCGGCCCATGCCGACCGTGATGTCACCGTCCTTCGCGATGTGGACGGTCTTCACGCCCGCGCGCGTGGCGATCGTGAGGTCTCCTTCGGCCACATGTCCGGCGTGCTGGAGGTAGCGCGCGAACACACGGACGCCGTTGCCGCACATCTCGGCGACCGAGCCGTCGCCGTTGCGGTAGTCCATGAACCACTCGGCCTCGGCGGCCATCGCCCGGGCCTCCGGGTGCGCCGCTGACCGTACGACGTGCAGCACACCGTCGCCTCCGATGCCCGCCCGGCGGTCGCACAGGGCGGCGACGGCGGCCGGAGACAGGTCGAGGGCGTTCTCGGGATCCGGGACGATCACGAAGTCGTTCTCGGTGCCGTGACCCTTGAGGAAGGCGATCCGTGTGCTCATCCCTCGATCGTACGGGGTGGGTACGACAGTGCCCGTTCCGGCGGGTCTAGCGCAGGCGGGCGACGCGCCACACCGCGAGCACGACGACCACGACCACCAGGAGCGCGTACCCGAGCACCACCCGCCAGTCGGGGCGGCGGCCGGAGCCGCGCGGGGGGAGGCCGGGCCAGGTGTAGCCCACCCGGCGGGCGGCCATCATGCCCCAGCCCGCGGCGCAGGAGCAGATCAGCAGGCCGAGCATGGCGATGACCGCACCGCTGTCGCCGAAGTCGAAGGCGAGCGGGAAGGCGAACATCAGGGAGCCGACGGCGGCCAGGCCCACGATGGGGGCGAGCTGCCAGATGCGCAGCCGGCGCTGCGGGCGCAGCTCGACCTCGACCTCCGGGCCGCCCGGGTACATCTCCTCGGGCGCCGGACCGTCGGCGGTCACACCGTCCACGGTGTCGTCGAAACCGTCATCGGCGAGAGGGTCCTCGGAGAGGCGGTCGTCGGAGAGGCCGTCACGGGAGAGGCCGGTGCCGGGCAGGCCGGTGTCGGACAGATGGTCCTCGGAGGGGGCGGTGTCGGACAGGCGCCCCTCGGACAGGCCGGTCTCTGTCAGACGGTCCTCTTCGAAGCCGTCGTCGGAGGCGGCGGCGTCCAGCAGGCCGTTCCCGCGCGGACGGCCGTCGGCGCGGCCGTTCACCCGCGGGCGGTCCACGTCCTGGCCCGGGCCGCCCCGGCCCGGATCGTCACCCTCTGTGGTGACGTGCTCGGCACTTCGTGCGGTGTCGCGAGGGCCGGCCTCCATCGCCACGCGCCCTCCCAACTAGGCTCCACTTGGTCGATCGAAGCTCGATGATGGCACGGCGCCCAAGGCCGAGATGACCGGCGGCGCATCCCGATGCCATGACGTGATCAGGCTGTAACCGGTCGTTCGACCAACGCCAGGGCCTGCTCCGGAAGTTCCCGGCGGTCCACCGCGGCCCCACTCAACCAGTGCACCCGGGGATCGCGCCTGAACCATGAATCCTGGCGGCGCGCGAAGCGCTTGGTGGCACGGACGGTCTCGGCCCGCGCTTCCGCTTCGGTGCACTCCCCGGCGAGTGCCGCGAGCACCTGCTGGTAGCCGAGCGCGCGCGACGCCGTGCGCCCCTCGCGCAGGCCTTGCGCCTCCAGTGCGCGCACCTCCTCCACCAGGCCCGCCTCCCACATGCGGTCGACGCGCCGCGCGATGCGGTCGTCCAATTCCGGACGAGCCACGTCGACGCCGATCTGGACGGTGTCGTAGACGGAGTCGTGACCGGGCAGGTTGGCCGTGAAGGGCTGGCCGGTGATCTCGATCACTTCCAGGGCGCGGACGATACGGCGGCCGTTGCTCGGCAGGATCGCGCGGGCGGCCTCGGGGTCGGCGGCGGCCAGCCGGGCGTGCAGCGCGCCCGAGCCGCGCAGCGCCAGTTCCTCCTCCAGGCGGGCCCTGACCTCCGGGTCGGTGCCCGGGAACTCCAGATTGTCGACGGCGCCACGGACGTACAGACCGGATCCGCCGACCAGGATCGGCCAGCGGCCCTCGGCGAGCAGGGCGTCGATCCGCGCGCGGGCCAGCTTCTGGTACTCGGCGACCGACGCGGTGACCGTCACGTCCCAGATGTCCAGCAGGTGGTGCGGGACGCCACCGCGCTCTTCGGGCGTCAGCTTGGCGGTACCGATGTCCATCCCTCGGTACAGCTGCATGGAGTCGGCGTTGACGATCTCGCCGCCGAGCTGCTGGGCCAGGAAGACGCCGAGATCGGACTTTCCGGCCGCGGTCGGTCCGACGACGGCGATGACGCGGGGGGCGGGGGGTGCACTGCTCACCGCAACAGTCTCGCAAACCTTCCGGCGAGGTCTCGAACGAGTTACGTGACGGTGTACGTCCCGGGTCGTTGCCCGTGCGAGGTACCGCCCGCCGGGCTGCCGGGGGCGGTGACCCGGGCGGCGCAACCTTACGCACCGGGTGACGCGGGAATTCGCCCGCACGAGTACCGTATGGAGTGGATATGGGCGTGTTTGCACGGCTTCTCGGCCGATCGAAGGCGACTCCGGAGACGTCGACCACGGCGGTGAGCACCGGCACGGAGCCGGAAGAAGCCGAGGCGGAGCAGGCGGAGTCGGTGGAGGCGAGGGAAGCCGGGTCGGCGGAGGCGGAGGACGCGTCCGGTGTCGGGCACGAGGACGTGGCCGTACGCTCGGACTCGGGTACGGACGACGCGTCCGAGGGTGCCGGAATCCCCCGGCAGCAGGCCGCAGGCGAGGCCGCCGACAGCCAGGCCGGCGAGGGCGCCCGCAGGTAACTGTCCCGCGAGGGAAGGTGGACCATGGGTCTGTTGGACAACATGAAGGCCAAGCTGGGCCCGGCCAAGGACAAGGTGTCGGACCTCGCGCGGCAGCATGGGGACAAGGTCCAGCACGGGATCGACAAGGCCGCCAAGGCCGTCGACGAGCGGACCAAGGGCAAGTACAGCGACAAGATCCAGGCGGGCACGGGCAAGGCCAAGGAGGCGATGGACCGCCTCGCGCACAAGAGCGGACCCGATGCGGCGCCCCACGACCCGATGACCCCGACCCGTCCGACCCACCCGGAGGGCCCGCCACCGGCTTCGTGAGAAGCCGACGGTCGTTCCTGGTGCCGTGCGCACGGGGCGTCCCGTGACTGCGGGGCGCCCCGGCGGCGTGCGCTTCCCCGAGAGCCAGGGTTTCCCCGCCCACCCGCGGCACAGGTGGCGCCGTGGATCAACTCACGCGGGAGCGGGGCCGTGCGTCAGCACGCGCGTGACCGGGACGTACGTCAGCACGCGCCGCAAGCAGGGGCCCACCCCAGCGCGCGCAGGAGCTGACCGGCTCAGGACCAGGTCGCGACCATGTACCCCACGCCGTACGGAGCGTCCTCGTACAGCAGTGCCCCGCCGAGGTTCGCGTTCTCGGCCGCGCCGGCCAGGATCTGCCAGGGCGCGCGGCCGGCGGCCTTCAGTTCGTGGGCCAGGGCCGGGTCCAGTGCCCGCAGCGCGGCCAGGTCCGCCGCGCCGAGTGCCCGGGCGGCCTCCGCGTCGAAGGGTGCCGCCCGCTCGTCCAGGTAGCCCGGCGCCTTGAGGGTGCGACAGGCGCTGCCGTCCCCCATCATCAGCAGGGCCACCCGCCCGGCCCGGCCGGCCAGCTCCCGTCCGGTCTCGGCGCACCGCTCCGGCTCCAGCGTCTCGGCGACGCCGAGTCCCTCGACGGGCGCATCGGACCAGCCCGTCCGTTCCAGCAGCCAGGCGCCGACCGCCAACGAGGTCGGCAGCCGGCGCTCCGGGGCGGGGTGACCGGCGGGCCCCAGGTGTACGTCCAGGTCCACCCCGAATCCGCGGAAGGTGCCCGGGGTGCCCTGCGGGAACGGGCCGTGCCCGCTCTCCTCGGCGGTGCCGACGACCACCAGCAGGTCGGGGCGGGCGGCGGCGAGCACGCCCAGCGCGTCCGTGCAGGCCGCGCGGGCGGCGTCCATTTCTGGTGCGGCGCCCGCCGCGACCTCGGGTACGAGCAGCGGTGGGCAGGGGCAGACTGCGGCGGCGACAAGCATGATCGGCAGCGTAACCCCGTGAGCGGGGCGCGTGTCACTCCTCGATCAGCACGTCCGTCAGGTCGATCACCGTCAGGACGAGCACCACGAGCTTGCCGTCGCTGATCACGTACTCGACGAAGAGGTTGCGGGAGAGCGCGATCTCCCGCGTCGCCTCGTCGCTCCCGACGGGGTGGGAGAGCTTGTGCCGCGGGTCGGTGACCAGGATGGCCAGTCCGCGCTCCAGCACGTCCCGCCGGTCGGCGGGCAGGCTGTCGCGTACGCGGGCGGCCCGCTCGGTGAACTCGACGCCGTACGGCAACACGTGGTGCTCCTTCTCGCCCCGCGCGGTGTACCAGGAGCGTGCTGCTCCCTCCCGCCCCGCAGTGTGCCAGGACCTCAGTCGCAGCCGCAGGCGCTTCCCGTGGTGGCCGGCAGCGGCGCCGGGACGCCGATCTTCGGCAGGCCGAGCATGACGCCCGCCGGCTTGGCGGCCGCCGCGGCGGTGCGCTTCTCCCAGGCGTCGCCCGCGCGCGTGCGCCGCACGCCGAGGACGGGACCCTCGGCGAGGAGGTGGTGCGGGGCGGCGTACGTGACCTCGACGGTGACGACGTCGCCGGGGCGCACCTCCTGGTCCGGCTTGGTGAAGTGGACGAGGCGGTTGTCGGGGGCGCGGCCGGAGAGGCGGTGGGTGGCGCCGTCCTTGCGGCCCTCGCCCTCCGCGACCATCAGCTCCAGCGTGCGGCCGACCTGCTTCTTGTTCTCCTCCCAGGAGATCTCCTCCTGGAGGGCGACCAGCCGCTCGTAGCGCGCCTGGACGACCTCCTTCGGGATCTGGTTCTCCATGGTCGCGGCGGGGGTGCCGGGACGCTTGGAGTACTGGAAGGTGAAGGCCTGCGCGAAGCGGGCCTCGCGGACGACGTGCAGCGTCTGCTCGAAGTCCTCCTCGGTCTCGCCGGGGAAGCCCACGATGATGTCGGTGGTGATCGCGGCGTGCGGGATGGCGGCCCGCACCTTCTCGATGATCCCCAGGTAGCGCTCCTGGCGGTACGAGCGGCGCATCGCCTTCAGGACCGTGTCCGAGCCGGACTGGAGCGGCATGTGCAGCTGCGGCATCACGTTCGGCGTCTCGGCCATGGCGGCGATGACGTCGTCGGTGAAGTCGCGCGGGTGCGGGGAGGTGAAGCGGACCCGCTCCAGGCCCTCGATGCCGCCGCAGGCGCGCAGCAGCTTGCTGAAGGCCTCGCGGTCGCCGATGTCGGAGCCGTAGGCGTTGACGTTCTGGCCGAGCAGGGTGATCTCGGACACGCCCTCGCCGACCAGGGCCTCGATCTCGGCGAGGATGTCGCCGGGGCGGCGGTCCTTCTCCTTGCCGCGCAGCGCCGGGACGATGCAGAAGGTGCAGGTGTTGTTGCAGCCGACGGAGATCGACACCCAGGCCGCGTACGCGCTCTCGCGGCGGGTCGGCAGCGTGGAGGGGAAGGCCTCCAGGGACTCGGCGATCTCGACCTGCGCCTCTTCCTGGACGCGGGCGCGCTCCAGCAGGACGGGCAGCTTGCCGATGTTGTGCGTGCCGAAGACGACGTCCACCCAGGGCGCCTTCTTCACGATGGTGTCCCGGTCCTTCTGCGCGAGACAGCCGCCGACCGCGATCTGCATCCCGGGGCGCGAGGCCTTCTTCGGCGCGAGCCGGCCGAGGTTGCCGTAGAGCCGGTTGTCGGCGTTCTCCCGGACCGCGCAGGTGTTGAAGACGACTACGTCGGCGTCGCCGTCGGAGCCCTCGGGGGCCCGCACGTACCCGGCCTCTTCGAGCAGCCCGGCCAATCGCTCGGAATCGTGGACGTTCATCTGGCACCCGTAGGTGCGGATTTCGTAACTCTTGGATCCTTGAACGTCCACTGCCGGGCTCCGGTCGCTGCTGCTGGTCATGCGTCAAGGGTAGGCGGTCCCGGAGGGGGCGACCGCTGCCCTGGCGGCCCGCGGTCTCAGGGCCGGCCTCCCGGGCATTCAGGAGGGGTGTCCGCGACGAGTCCCCGTACGGTGTCCGCGAACCCCTGGACGAGGTCGGTCTCCGTGCCCCGCACCCAGGCCATGGCGACGCACATGGGCTCGACGCCCAGCAGCGGGACCCAGGCGAGGTCGGGCCGGGCGTAGTACCGGGCCATGCCGGCCGGGGCGAAGCAGATGGCCTCCCCGGACGCCACCTGCTCCAGCATCTCCTCCACGTTGTCGTTGGTCGGTCCCCAGCGCGGAGGCGAACCGTCGGGCCTCGGGTTCACCGCCCACCAGTCCACCCAGGGGCGGGGCGCCCGCTCCGTCCAGGTGAGGGGTTCGTCCTCGACGTCGGTGAGGGTCACGCCGTCACGTGCGGCCAGGCGGTGTCCCCTCGGGAAGCCGACGACCCTGGGCTCGGAGTGGACCACCTCGCTGTGCAGGTCGGTGAGGTCGGCCGGCAGCCAGACGAAGGCGACGTCCACCCGGCCGTCGCGCAGTGCCGCCACCTCCTCGCCCCAGTCGAAGCGTTTCGGTTCGACCCGGACGCCGGGCCGGCGACGCGCGAACTCGCTGCGGGCCCGGGTGGTGAGCTCACCGGCGCCGCTGGCCTCGAAGCCCACCCGCAGCACCTGGGTGCCCGACTGCCGGTGGCGCTCCGCGAGCACCCGGACGCGGTCGGCCTGGCGCAGCGTACGGCGGGCCTCCGCCACGATGTCCCGCCCGGCCGCGGTGGCCGTCACCCCGCCTGCGTGCCGGTCGAAGAGCCGTACGCCGAGCTCGGACTCCAAGGACTTGAGGGCGTAGGAGAGGGAGGGCTGGGTCACGTACAGCGATTCGGCCGCCCGCCTCAGGTTTCCCTCCTCCGCGATGGCCACGAGATAGCGCAGCTGGCGTAGGTCCACGCTGGGATCATAAAGCGTCTCTATCGGGCGAGTGATCTCATGTCTTGGACAGGGCGCCCCGGCGCCTGACACAACTGGGAGCTGTAGACACCGACTTGGAGGATGCAGTGACCACCACCGACACCCCTTCGCCCACCCGCGAAGCCGAGGGCCGCGTATGGCTGATCACCGGTGCGTCGTCCGGCTTCGGACAGGCCATCGCGGAGGCGGCGCTGGCCGCGGGAGACACCGTCATCGCCGCCGCACGCCGGACGGAGGCGCTCGACGACCTGATCGCCGCCCACCCGGACCGTGCGGTCGCGGTCCGGCTGGACGTCACCGACACCGCCCGCATCGCCGAAGTGGTCGCCGAGGCCGTCCTCTGGTACGGGCGGATCGACATCCTGGTCAACAACGCGGGCCGTGGTCAGGTGGGCGCGGTCGAGGAGACCACCGACCGCGAGCTGCGGGACCTGATGGACGTCCACTTCTTCGGGCCCGCCGCGCTGGTCCGCGCCGTGCTGCCGCACATGCGGAGGCAGAAGTCGGGCGCCATCGTGCAGATGAGCAGCTTCGGCGGGCAGTTGTCCGTCGCGGGATTCGGCGCGTACTCGGCGACCAAGTGCGCTCTCGAGGGGCTTTCCGAGGCGCTCGCCCAGGAAGTGGCCCCACTGGGAATCAAGGTGCTGATCGTCGAGCCCGGGGCGTTCCGCACCAGCTTCTTCGGAGCCGCCATGAACGAGTCGGCGCCCCTGCCCGCGTACGAGGCGACCGTCGGTCCCACCCGCGCCGGCGTCGAGGGCGGGCACGGCAAGCAGCCCGGCGATCCCGCCAAGGCCGCCGCGGCCATCCTCGGCGCCCTCGACAGCGACAGGACGCCGCTGCGCCTGCCGCTGGGCAACGATTCCGTGGACGCGCTCAAGAGCCATCTGGACAGCGTCCGTGAGGAGTTGCTGGCCTGGGAGCCGGTCAGCCGCGACGTCGACTTCGACGCCTGACCCGGACCGGCCGTGCCCCACCTCACCGACAGCCGGGGCTTCGGGCGACTGTCCCGGCCTCGCGCGGCCGGCCCACGACGGGATCGTGAGCCGGCCGCGTACAGAGAGGGGTTTCGGGAGAAGATTTTCGCCAAAGGGCGACCGAAAGTCCCGGCAGGCGTGTGCAAGAGGGCGGGCGACCTGCTTAGGTGTGACCCACGGCTTGTCCGCTGGGGACGGGAAGTGATTCTCCCGCCCCGAACGGGGTGACACGGCAGGTGAGGAGAACGGGCGAGTACACCGCGCTACGGCGCCGATGCACCGCGATCCTGCGCGATCTCGGGGTGCGTCGGTCGCTGTCCCTGGACGCGGTCCGGGAGCGGGTGGAAGAACTCAGAGGCCGTCCGCTCGTGCTGAGGGAACTGCCCGAGGAGGCGGCGGCCACCGGAGCCTGCGGACTCTGGCTGGCCACCGGCAAGGCCGACTACGTCTTCTACGAGGCCCGCACCGCCCCGCTGCACCGGGAGCACATCATCCTCCACGAGATCGGTCACGTGCTGTGCGACCACCACCGGAGCCTCACGGACGACGGCGAGCAGCCGCCCGGTGACCTCCTGGTCGGCCTCCAGCCCCATCTCGTCACCCGGCTGATGGCCAGGACCAGCTACACGAACACCGAGGAACGAGAAGCCGAGATGATCGCCACTCTGATCCAGAGCGCCGGAACCGCCGGCCGGGTGGCCGGACCCCTGGGACGGCTCGGCGCGTTCCTCGGGGTGACGGCCGACGCCGGTGAATGAGCTGGCGGCCCGTGTCGGACTCGCCGGCGTCGTCGCCCTGTGGTTCGCGCTCGTCTGGCGGGCCCGGCCGGCACTGCGCCAGTCCCAGCAGCGGGGACTCTGGCTCACCGTGCTGGCGGCAACCGTCGCGATCACCCTCTTCCAGCCCGGGATCGTCGGCCCGCTCACGTCGGCCGGCCTCGATGTCCACACGGTGTCCCTCGCCCGCAATCTGATCGGCGTGCTCAGCGCGGGACTGGTCCTGCTCTTCGTGGTCGACTCCAGCGGCCCTCCGCGGCTGCGCCGCTGCGCGGCGGTGGGGATGACGGCGGCCCTGGTCTCGTTGCTCGCCCTGGATCTGCTGCACATCGGCACGGGAACGGCGTCCGCCCAGGGGCCCGCTTCCACCGCGTCCGCCTACTGGCTGATCCTCATCGCCGCCCACCTCGCCGGTGACGCCGCCGCCCTCGTGGTCTGCTGGCGGTTCAGCCTGCGGACGACCGAGCGCGATCTCGTATGGTCCCTGCGCCTGTTCGCGGCGGGCAGCGTGCTCGCCCTCGTCTTCTGGTCCGGCTACCTCTGGCACCTCTACGACCGTGCCCCGCGCCTGCTGCCCTACCTGACCGTGATCATGAGTGTGCACGGCTTCCTGCGAGCGGCGTCCCTGCTGGTCCCCAGCGCGAGTGCCCTCGCCCGGTCGGCCGGCGCGCTGCGGACGATCTGGCTGCTGTGGCCGCTGTGGCGCGACCTGGTGACGGCGGTGCCCCATGTGGCCCTCGCCAGGCCCCGGCGGTCCCGGGTCCAGGAGGTGCTGTGGCCGCGGCTTCCGCCGGCGTTGCAGGCGCACCGACAGACCGTCGAGACGTACGACGCCCTTCTGACGCTCCAGCAGTACGTGCGGCCGGACGCCTACGAGAGTGCGCACCGGTACGCCGGGCGGGCGGGGGTGCGCGACGATCGTCTGGCGTCCGCCGCGCTCGCCGGTGCCGTGGACCAGGCTCGGCGGGCCCTCCTCGCCGGCGTGCCACCGGCCGAGCCGCACCCGCTGCCCGGGGTCACGCACGGCAGTGCCGAGACGCTGCTCGGGATCGCCCGGATGTGGCCCGCCATGACCGACGCCCTCCCCTGCCCCGACCGGGCCTCACCGCCCCAGCGACGCTGAAGCCTGGCCGCCGCGCCGGCCGAGCAGCGCTGGAGCCTGGCCGGCCGTACCGAGGACGGGCCACCGGCGCCGAGTCCTCGCGAACCGTGCTGAAGATCGGCCGAACAGCGCCGAACCCTGGTCATTGCGCTGAACACCGGCGTTCAAGTGGCGCCGAAGCCTCGTCAGCATCGCCGAAGAACCGCCCCCCGCCGTTCTGAACGCCGGTCAGTGCGGAGCGGTGGGGCCGGTCTCGTCGTCGCGGGGCACGATCCGGTAGTCGAACGCGAGCGTTCCGGGATCGAGGGCCGTCGCGCCGCCGTCCACGGTGAGCACCGCGCCGTTGACGTACGACGCCGCCGGGGACAGCAGCCAGCCGATCGCCTCCGCGACCTCGCGCGGCTCACCCGGGCGCCCCTGCGGCAGCAGCCTGGTGGCCTCCGCGTAGGCGGCCTCCACCCCGTCGCCCGGCAGTTCCGCCTCCGCGGCGAAGCGGGCCATGCGCCGGTCGGCCATCTCGGTGCGCACCCAGCCGGGACACACGACGTTGGCCCGCACCCCCTGGCGCCCGTAGTCGACGGCGACGGAACGGCAGAGTTGGAGCAGCGCGGCCTTGGAGGTGGCGTACGGCGCGTTGCTCGTGCCGTTGCGCAGCGCGGACACCGAAGCGACGGCGACCACCGCTCCCCGGGACTCCAGCAGGTGCGGGATCGCGGCGCGCAGCAGGAGGAGCGGACCGGTCACGTTGGTGCGCATCACCTCGTCCCAGTCCCGCAGCGACATGTCGCCCACGGCTCCGCCGCGCCCGATGCCCGCGTTCAGCACCAGCCCGTCGAGCCGTCCGTACGCGGCCAGGGCCGCCTGGACCAGTCCCTCGACCGCGTCGGGGTCCCCGACGTCGGACGGATGCGCCAGCGCCCCCGTCTCCCGCGCCAGGCGCTCCAGGGGTTCCGCCCGGCGGCCGGACACGACCACCTGGTGACCCGCCTCCGTCAGCAGGCGCGCCGTAGCCTGCCCGATGCCCGAGCCGCCGCCGGTCACGACGACAACACGCTTGTCCTTCACCGCAGTTCAGGCCCCTTCACCGAGATCGCCGAGAATCACCGAGATCGTCAAACGCGACCGAGCTTAGGACCCGCCGTTGCGACCGGTGACGACTTCCGGCCAGCGTCCGCGCCGGTCGGCGGCTCGGCAACTCCCTTCCCTCACTTCTTACTTCACACCTTGACGGAAGTGGTCTGTACCTCTAGTTTCGCCGGGCGACCACCCACCCCACGAAAGGGTGCCCCCACGATGCCCAGAGTTAGGTCCTTCCCCGCGTCCGTGTCCGCCGCGCTGGCGGTCGCCGCTCTCACCCTGTCCGCCGGGCTTTTCGCCGCCTCCCCCGCGCAGGCCGCCACCGGCACGATCACCGGCCTCGCCGGCAAGTGCCTCGACGTCGTCGGCGCCAACTCCGCCGACGGCACACCCGTACAGCTCTACGACTGCAACGGCACCAACGCCCAGCAGTGGACGGTCGGCAGCGACGGCACCATCCGCGCCCTCGGCAACCGCCCACGACATCGTCAACCCGCAGGCGAACAAGTGCCTGGACGTCACCGACAACAACTCCGCCAACGGCACCCGGATACAGATCTGGAGCTGCACCGGCGGCGCCAACCAGAAGTGGAACGCGCC
>NZ_JNWV01000027.1 GCF_000716535.1 Streptomyces flaveolus
CAGCCGGTGGCCGTTCTTGTATCCGGACTCTCACTCCGACGCCGGGGCAAACGCCCGGATCAGGTGGGAACCCGTACACCACTTCTCAGGACGCAACCGGTCGGCCGCAGACCGCAGACCGCGAGGCTGGGGCCAGTCAGGCCGACACGCTGCGAACTCGTGCCGCTGGAACCGGTCCGGCCGACAGACCACAGATGGCATCCGCGAGGCTGGGGCCGATCAGGCCGGCAGATCGCAGACCGCAGACCGTGAGGCTTGAACCGATCAGAAAGGCAGACCGCGGCCCCGCGAGGCAGGGATCAATCAGCGTGGCAGACCGCAGACCCGCCAGGCTTGAACCGATCAGGACGGCAGACCGCGCCCCCCGCCCCCGAGGCAGGGGCCAATCAACGTGGCAGACTCCGGACCCCGAAGCAGGGGCCAATCAGTCCGGCGACCGCAGATCCGCGACGCCGGGACCGAGCAGGCCGACAGACCGCAAACCGCAGACCCGCCAGGCTTGAACCGATCAGCCCGGCAGACCGTGGCCCCCAGGCAGGGGCCAATCCACGCAGACTCCGTACCCGGAGGCCGGGCCGATCAGGCCGGCGACCGCAGATCCGCGACGCCGGGACCGATCAGGCCGGCGGACCGCAAACCGCAGAGCCGCCAGGCCGGGACAGATCAGGCCGGCGGACCACAGACCGGAGAATCCGCCAGGCCGAGGCCGATCAGGCCGGCGGGGACGCGAGCCAGTCGAGCAGGATTCGGTTCGTCTCGTCCGGGCGTTCCTGCTGCACGAAGTGCCCGCATCCGTCCAGGATGTGCGAGCCGAGCAGCCCCGGCAGGGTCTCGGCGGAGGCCTTCAGGGCGCCGGCCGGCCAGGCCGGGGAGGCATCCCGCTCACCCCCGATGAACAGCGACGGCTGCGTGATCGGGGCGCCCGCGTGATCGGCCAGGTCCGCCCAGTCCCGGTCCATGTTCCGGTACCGGTTCAGGGCCCCGGTCGTCCCGCTCCGCTCGAACTCACCGGCGTACACGTCGAGGTCCCGCTCCCCCAGCCAGGACGGCAGTACGCCGACCGGGAAACGGTCACGCAGAGTGCCGCCGGGGCTGACGAAGTAGGGGGCGGGGGCGCCCGGCGCGGGCATGGTGTCGGCGGACAGGGCCGCGTAGAAGCCGGCGAGCCACCCCCGCACGTCGGGCTCGATCTCGGCCTCCGCGCGGCCCGGCCGCTGGAAGTACGAGACGTAGAACTCCTCCCCGCCGCCGTCTCCGGTCCCGTCCCCCGCCATCGTCGCGAAGACCTCGCTGGGCCGCGGGCCGCCCGGCGGGGTGTACGGCACGCTCAGCAGACCCACGGCCCGGAACACGTCCGGCCTGGTCAGCGCGGACACGGCGGCGATCGACGCGCCCCAATCGTGCCCGACGACCACCGTGGACCGCTCACCCAACGCCTCCACCACGGCGACGTTGTCCGCGAGCAGGTCCAGCATCCGGTACGCGTCCGCGGACTCCGGCTTGGACGAACGCCCGTACCCACGCACGTCGATCGCCACCGCCCGGTAACCGGCGGCGGCGAGCACCGGCAACTGGTGACGCCATGCGTACCAGGACTCCGGAAAGCCGTGCAGGAGCAGCACGAGGGGGCCCTGATCGCCTTGCTGCACGGCGTGGGTGCGGCCGGCGGCGGTGGGGAGGAGGTGGTGGGTGAGGGCGGTGCCGCCCGGAGTCCCGGCGGAGGCTGCGGGGGCGGCGCTGGGGGTGGTGGGCGGCATGGGGCCTTCTGGTGATGGTGTGCCTGCGCGAGCCGAATCTGCGGTGTGGGTGGTGCCGGTGTGGTCGGCCCGGGTGGGGCGCCGGTTCCGTGCAGTCGGTGACGGGGACGATCATCGGTCGGGGCGCGCGGTCGGTGACGGAGCCGGGCGGACCGTCGGCGCCGGGCCGCGGCCCAGCGGTGTGGGCGGGCCGTCGGTGCCGGGCTCGTGGCTCTGGGGGCGGGCCGCCCGTCGGGACGGTGTGCGCGGGCGCGCCGGTGTCCGACGGCTCGCGCTCGGACGGTCGGTCGGGGCCCGCGCGACGATGATCCGCTGGACGGGTCCGGCGAGCACGAGGGTTGTTGCCCGTTCGGCAAAAGGCGACGGTGTGCGAGGGCACCGCGGCCGGCCGCCTCTGGGTCGCCGTCGAAGGCGCCCGCACACGCCGACGGCCCACCTGCTGGTCGCAGGTGGGCCGTCGGTCCGGGTGGGCGATACTGGGTTCGAACCAGTGACCTCTTCGGTGTGAACGAAGCGCTCTCCCACTGAGCTAATCGCCCGGGCGCAGGAAGAACATTACCCCATGTCAGGGGGTGCCTCCGACCGGAGCGGGGCGGCGAGGGCCGTCCGCCCCGGAAGTTCCGTCACTGGTCCTTGATCTTCCACGGCATGACGAAGCCGAACTTCCACAGGTAGATCCCGGCGAGCACGCCGATGATCACCAGCCCGATCACGGTCAGTGCGATGTTGCGGCGGCGCACCTTGGGGTCGAGGGCCCGGTGGGCCGCCTCGGTGACCTTGCGCTTGGTCCAGCGGAGCACGAGCTGGGCCCAGACGAACTCGGTCGCCCAGATGGCCATGCCCCCGAAGATCACCACCCAGCCGGGCCCGGGCAGCGGCAGCATGACGATCCCCGCGCCGACCACCGCGAGGCCGACCACGAAGACCCCGACCTGCCAGCTCAGGTGCAGGAGCCGGCGGGCCTTGATGAATTCCGGCGCGCGTGAGCCGAGCCCGCGCTCGGCCTCGTGCCCGGCCTGCTGCTCGCCCTCGGGCCGGTCCGTCCTCGCCTCGTCCGCTGCCACGGCGACCTCGCCCGGCTCGTCACTCCCCGTATTCATACAGACAAACCCTACCCGAGTGAATCCAGTCACTGGAATGGTCGTAGGTCTGGTACGAGTTCTCGGCCGGAAGAGTTACGTAAACACACGCAAAACCCTCAGAGGGGTTTACAACGGCACCGTAGGTGGCATGTCGATTTCGCCGACGTGCGAATCCCCGAGCGCACACTGAGCGAAAGGCCCTGGCGCTTATGAACACCACGGTCAGCTGCGAGCTGCACCTGCGCCTCGTTGTGTCGAGCGAGTCCTCCCTGCCTGTCCCCGCAGGCCTGCGGTACGACACGGCCGACCCCTACGCCGTGCACGCCACCTTCCACACCGGAGCCGAGGAGACCGTCGAGTGGGTGTTCGCCCGCGACCTCCTCGCCGAGGGGCTTCACCGGCCCACCGGCACCGGCGACGTCCGCGTCTGGCCATCCCGCAGTCATGGTCAGGGCGTCGTGTGCATCGCCCTCAGCTCCCCGGAGGGGGAAGCCCTGCTTGAGGCCCCCGCGCGGGCCCTGGAGTCCTTCCTGAAGCGAACCGACGCCGCCGTGCCGCCCGGCACGGAACACCGGCACTTCGACCTGGATCAGGAGCTCTCGCACATCTTGGCGGAGAGCTAGGTCGCGGCCCTTCCGAGCAGCCCGGCGCCGTCCACTCGGGGAGACGGCTCGGGCCAAGACAACCGCATACGGCACAGGCCGGCGCCGTCACCGTGAGCGTCACGGAGGCGGCGTCCAGCTGTGGGCGCCCGGCTGCGCTCCGTGTGCGTCCGACCGCGCTCCGTCCGGGTGGCCCGGCGCGGGAACTCCCGGGGGACGGGCCGCGTTCCACCGGCGAGCGAGAGGTCGGGCACACACGGGTGCGGTGGGCGCGGTTGTCGCTACCATCGGCCAGCATCGGCGGGCGCCCGCCCGACCCCCAGGCCAGGGAGCGAAACGTGCTGATCACCCACGACACCCGGTGCGCCCTCGACACCGTGGTGGATCTGGTGAACACCGCGCCGGAGGACGACGCGGCGGCGGACGGACTGCCCGATGTCCCGGCTCTTGCGGATTTCGTACGAAGCCACAAGATGAGCGATGTCGGATTGCTCTCGGAGTTCGACCTCTCCGCGGTGCGCAGGGTCCGGGCGCGGTTCGCGGCGATCTTCGCGGCCCCGGACGCCCGGTCCGCCGCAATGATGATCAACGAACTGGTCGCCGCGGCGGGCACCACGCCCCGTCTGACCGACCACGACGGCTATGACTGGCATGTGCACTACTTCGCCCCGGGTGCTTCCGTGGCGGACCATCTCGCCGCGGACTGCGGGATGGCACTCGCCTTCTTCGTCGTGGCCGGCGAGCAGGAACGGCTGCGGCGCTGCGAGGCACCGGACTGCCGGCGCGCCTTCGTGGATCTGTCCCGCAACCGCTCGCGCCGCTACTGCGACAGCCGCACCTGCGGCAACCGTCTGCACGTCGCCGCCTACCGGGCCCGGCGCAAGGAGGCGGCGGGCTGAGAAGACGACGGGCCGAGAAGGCGGCGGGCCGAGGTGTTCTCCGCCCGCCCCGGTGCGACGTCGGTCCCGGCGGGTGGCGCCGGGACGGACGTGTACGGCTCACAGCAACAGCAGGTCGTGCAGCGCAGCCATGAGCAGCAGACACCCGATCACCGCAAGGAAGATCATCAGCGGTGGCTGGGAAAGGGCGAAGAGGCACCCGCGCGGCTCGTCCTTCGGCGGCGCGGCCTCGCTCTGTTGCGTGTCCAGCATCTCGCGGCCGATGATGGCGCACCCGACGGGCCGTCCGCGATCAACGCTCACGGATCTTGGGGAGTTCGCCGAATACCGTGAGGTCTCGTTCGGGTCGTGAACGATTCCGGACGTCCACTGACCCACTGTGTCGTTTCAGCGAGTCATGTGACTGTCATATGCCGTGCTTCTTCAAGATGGCCTCGATGTCGCTGAAGTCCTCGGCCGAGTCGGCGGCCCGGGGCGTGCCGGTCCGCGGCCCGGCCGTGGGGCGCGCCATGGGCCGGGGAGCCTCGCCCAGGGACGGCGCCGAGGCCGCGGGTGCCACCGCGTCCCGCCCGGCCGCCTCGCGACCCGCACCTCCGCGCCGTCGCTCCACGGCGCGGGTGCCGGCGAACAGCAGCCAGGCCGCGCCCAGCACTCCGAAGCCCGCCCAGGCGGTGGGGCTGAGGGCGGTGTCGGCCAGCCAGCCGACGACCCCGGTCATGACCAGGCCGATCGGCACCAGCGAGTAGGCCGCGAGGCGGGCCGCCGCCAGGAAACGCTTGCGGTAGGCCGTGACCACCGCGATACCCAGGCCCGCCGCGGACACGGCGGAGCAGACTGTCTCGGCAATCATCCGTCCTCCTGGCGGGCTCGTTCGTCGCTTCCATCGTGCACCGCCCCGTGCCCGCGATGCCATGCCCCAGCCAGACATCAGGGACATCTCCGGGTCACCTCCTACGGAAGTGCCGGTCCTGGTCAAAGCCCGGAGTGCTCCAGGTCAAAGCCCGGAGTACCGGTCCTCGGCCCCCGCGGGCCGGCCCAGGTCCCGATTGGGTCGCCCGGCCCCGGCCTGGAAGACTGGTGGCCATGAGCGACTCCTCCCCCGCACGCACCGAAGCCCTCGTCCTCGACGTCTGGTGCGAACTGCAGTGCCCCGACTGCCGCACCGCCCTGGAAGACGTCCGCGCCCTGCGCGCCCGCTACGGCGACCGACTGGAGCTGCGGCTGCGGCACTTCCCGCTGGAGAAGCACAAGCACGCCTTCGCCGCCGCCCAGGCCGCCGAGGAGGCGCTGGAGCAGGGCAAGGGCTGGCCGTACGTGGAGGCCGTGCTGGAGCGGGTGGAGGAGCTGGACCGTCAGGGAGAACCCTTCCTGGTCGAGGTGGCCCGGGAACTCGGCCTGGACGCGGAGGAGTTCGACACGGCGTTGATCGACGGCCGGCACATCCTGGCCGTCGACGCCGACCAGGCCGAGGGCAAGGCGATCGGCGTCACGGGCACCCCGACGTACGTCATCGACGGCGAGCGCCTCGACGGGGGCAAGAGCCAGGAGGGCCTGCGCGAGCGCATCGAGGAGATCGCGGACCGGCTGCTGGCCGGCCGGGAGGCCTGACGGAGGGCGGGGCGAGGCTCCGGGCGGCTGACGAGGGCCCGGCGGCTCGCGCCCCGTCGCTCCACGGCACGCGGCAGCGGCACGGGCACAGGCGCGGGAACGGGCACGCGCAGTCCTACAGCAGCGGCTTGCTCGCAGTCCTACAGCAGCGGCTTGCTCAGGGAATGGGTCACCGTCTCGTAGCCGAGCGACGCGTACAGCCGCTCGGCCGGGGTGTTGCCCGCGAACACGTTGAGGCCGAGGACCGTCCGGCCGGCCTCGATCGCCTGGCGCTCCGCCAGCAGCATGAGCGTGCGGCCGTGTCCTCGGCCGCGGTGGGCGGCGTCGGCCTCCACGTCGAACACGAACGCCTTGGTTTCCTCCAGGGCCAGCCAGAGGGTGCCCACCCGGACGCCCGCGTGCTCCAGCACGCTGAAGAGCACGCCCTCGGTCGCGAGCCCGTGCGGCAACAGCCGCGCGTGGTCGTCGCGGGCCTTGGCCCGGGCCGCGGCCTCGGGGATGCCCCGCCCGATCCACCCGCGCGCGTACCGCTCGCTCTCCGCCTCCTGCCAGGCGGCGAACTCGGCCTCGGTCATGGGTCGCGCGTGGCTGCCCGGGGGCAGCGCGGGCGGGGTGCTGCCGAGGCGTTTCTCCATGCCGCGGTTGCGCACCGTGTAACCGAGAGCTCCGAACAGGCGCAGCGCGGCGTCCGCCGTGGCGGGCACCACCGCCTCCATCTGTACGCAGCCCCAGGCGCGGGCCGCCTCCTCCGCGGCGAGCGCGGCCACGGTGCCCCGGCCACGCCGCCGGTCGGGCTCGGCGATCCGCAGGTCGATGAGGCGGGCCACCGAGGCGCCGAGGGACGGCGAGGTGCCGAGGTGGATCTCGCCGACGGGACGGCTGTTCACGCACACCGCGTAACGGCGGGAACGGGATCCGTCGGGGTGCTGCTGGAGCGGCTCGGCCGGCCGCAGGGTCGTGGTCATCACAGGTGTTCTACCCACGACGACCGCCCGCGTCAGCCCGTTTTCCGGCTCAGGGTTCCAGGTTCCGTCCGGCCTGCTCGTCGAAGATCCGCATGGCCTCGGCGGCCACCGGGCCCCCGGCGCCGGGCAGTTCGCGGTCGTCGATCTGGTGCAGGGCCTGTACGTCCCGCAGGGTGGAGGTCAGGAAGACTTCGTCGGCGCGCTGGAGGACGTCCAGCGGCAGGTCGGTCTCCTTGGCGCCGACCCACTCGATCACCAGGGCCCGGGTGATGCCGGCCAGACAGCCGGAGGTGACCGGCGGGGTGTGGATCTCGCCGTCCAGGACGACGAAGACGTTGGACCCGGTGCCCTCGCAGAGCTGTCCGACGGTGTTGCCGAACAGTGCCTCGGAGGCGCCGTGTTGGTGGGCGCGGGCCAGGGCGACGACGTTCTCGGCGTACGAGGTGCTCTTCACGCCGGCGAGGGCGCCGCGTTCGTTGCGGGTCCACGGGACGGTGATCGCCGCCGTGGAGTCCGGGCGGCGGCTGGTCCCGCCGACGGCGACCACGAGGGTCGGGCCCTGTTCGCCCCGGTCGGAGCCGAGTGGGCCGTGGCCGCCGGTGTAGGTGATCCGCAGCCGGCCGAGCGGCACCGGGTCCGCCTCCAGGACGGCCGTACAGGCGCGGCGCACCTCGTCGTGGTCCGGGTCGGGCAGGCCGAGGCTGCGGGCCGAGCGGGTCAGCCGGTCCAGGTGCCGGGTGAGCGCGAACGGTGTGCCGTGGACCGCCTTGACGGTCTCGAAGACGCCGTCGCCGACGGTCAGCCCGTGGTCGAGGACGGAGATCCTGGCGGACTCCATGTCCCGCAGCTCGCCGTCCAGCCAGATCCTCACAGCAGCGCCCCCTCGGTCTCGTCGTACGTCCCCGACGCTACCGCGAGCAGCCGGGACGCTTTCAGCTCGGTCTCCCGCCACTCCCCTTCGGGGTCGGACCCCCAGGTGATGCCGGCTCCGGTGCCGAAGCGCAGGGCGCCCGCGGCGCGGTCGATCCAGAAGGTCCGGATGCCCACGGCCAGCTCGGCGGTGCCGCGGTCGGCGTCCACCCAGCCGATTCCGCCGCAGTACGGGCCGCGCGGTGCCGTCTCCAGCGCCTCGATGATCCTGAGGGCGCTCGACTTGGGGGCGCCGGTGACCGAGCCGGGCGGGAAAGCCGCGGCCAAAAGCTCCGGCCAGCCGGCGTCCGCCCGCAGCTCGCCGCGGACGGTGGAGACGAGGTGGACGAGCCCCGGGTGCTTCTCCACGGCGCACAGGTCGGGGACGGTCACGCTGCCGGTCGCGCAGACGCGGCCGATGTCGTTGCGGACCAGGTCCACGATCATCACGTTCTCGGCGTGGTCCTTCTCCAGGAGGTCCGCCTCGGTGCGTCCGGTGCCCTTGATCGGTCCCGACTCGACGGTACGGCCGTCCCGGCGCAGGAACAGCTCGGGCGAGGCCGTGGCGATCTCCACGCCGTGCTCCGGCAGCCGGATCGTTCCCGCGTACGGCGCCGGGTTGCCGCGGGCCAGCAGGGCGGTCAGGGCGTCCACGTCGGCGTCGGGGCCGACCGGCGCGCTGAGCACGCGGCAGAGGTTGGCCTGGTAGACCTCGCCGGCCGCGATGTGCTCGCGGATGCGGTGGACGGCCGCCGTGTACGCGGCGCGGTCCAGGGAAGAGGTCCAGCCCCCCGGCCGCGGGCCGCGCCAGCCGCCGGGCACCGGCGCGGGCACCGGCTCCTCGCGTACGTCCGCGAAGCGCGCGCAGGTCAAACGGCCCTCGAAGTCCGCGCAGACGGCCCAGAAGCCGGTGGAGTCGAGGGCCGCCGGATCGCTGGTGACGTCGAGGAGGCCGGTGGCGACGCGGTCGCCGAAGCGGGCCAGCGGGGGGAGTCCGGGTGGGTGGTGGAGCACGTGGTCGAGTCTAGGGCGGGTGTCCGGGAGGTGGCTCCGGGATGTCCCGGAGGAGGTCCTGGCCACGGGGTCCGCCGGGTGCACCGCAGCACGCTGCGCAAACGCGTTTTTGTACTGGCCCGGGAATCCGCTAGAGTTCAACACGTCGCCGGGACGCGGGAGCGGACCGAAACGACAAGCGGACGTAGCTCAGTTGGTAGAGCGCAACCTTGCCAAGGTTGAGGTCGCGAGTTCGAGCCTCGTCGTCCGCTCGAAGGAGAAGGGGTCGTCCCGATCCCCTTACACTCCTGGTGGAGTGGCCGAGAGGCGAGGCAACGGCCTGCAAAGCCGTCTACACGGGTTCAAATCCCGTCTCCACCTCCAAGGACGATTAGCTCAGCGGGAGAGCGCTTCCCTGACACGGAAGAGGTCACTGGTTCAATCCCAGTATCGTCCACTGGATCTTCGGATCCTGGGTCTTCTCGAAGATCCCACCCGCGCGATTAGCTCAGCGGGAGAGCGCTTCCCTGACACGGAAGAGGTCACTGGTTCAATCCCAGTATCGCGCACTGCCTGTGACTCTCGGGTCACAGCCCGCGGACGATTAGCTCAGCGGGAGAGCGCTTCCCTGACACGGAAGAGGTCACTGGTTCAATCCCAGTATCGTCCACACAGCAAGGAGCCCCCGGCCGTCTCGCACGGCCGGGGGCTTCTGCGTGTGCTCAGCTGGAGAAGAGCATGTGGCCGAAGCTCTTGTGGCGCTGGTGGCCGTAGTGACCGTGACCGCCGTGGCCGCCGTGCGGGGCGCCCCAGGCGGGCGCGGGCGGGGCCGCCGGATAGGCCTGCGGGGCGGCGGGCGGGGGCGGCGCGGCCGGCTGCGACCACTGGGCCTCCAGGCGGGTCAGCGCCTCCAGCTCGCCGTAGTCGAGGAATATGCCGCGGCAGCCGCTGCACTGCTCGATCTGGACGCCGTTGCGGTTGTAGGTGTGCATCGGCGCATGGCACTTCGGACACTGCATGGTCGGCTCAACTCCTCGCCGGTCGGTCCTGCTCAGGTGTTTCCCCAGGACAGACTCCGTCCGGCCCCGGGCGGTTGCAGCCTAGTCCCGGAATCCGGGCGCGGACCGAGGGGGGCGCGGCAGGCCGGCGGGGACGGACGGCATGCGCGCGCAGGCGTCCACCACGGCCTGTTCCACCTCGTCCAGCGGGCGGCCGGCGGCGAGCGCCTTGGTGACCGCCAGGGCGGCCGTCTGCACGGTGAGCGCGCGGGCCGGGACGTCCAGGGCGGTCCAGGGGTCGCCGTCCACGGGTACGGCCGGGCCGCCGGCCTCGCGGTAGGCGGTCAGGAAGCGGGTCCACTCGTCGGGCGGGAGGAGTCCGCAGGCGTACCAGGCGGCGGGGCGGGCGAGGTCCCAGGCCGGGACGCCGGCACCGAGGTCGTCGACGTCGATCAGCTTCCACGGGCCGTCCGGTGCCGGGTGCCGGACGAGCTGGCCGAGGTGCAGGTCGCCGTGGCACAGGGCCGACGGGCCGGGCATCGGCGCCTCCGCGCGGGCCCAGGCGGGCAGGGCGGCCCAGGCGTCCAGGACGGGACGGGCGACCGGGTGCGCGGCTGCTCCGGGCGTTCCGCGCAGGGCCGCGCGGAGGCGGTCGAGCGCGCGGGCGGCTTTGGCGGGGCCGCGCATCGGGGGGAGGCCGGCCGGGACGGGGGTGCGGTGCAGGCGGGCGAGGAGGGTGGCGGCGGCCTCCCAGGGGGCGGCGTCCGGGTCGTCCGGGTCCACGGGGACGCCGTACGGCCAGAAGGTCACCGGGCGGTCGTACAGGGTGGCCGTGTCCCGGGTGAGCGGGGGCAGGAGCAGGTCGGGAACGCCGGCTGCCGTCGTGACGCGGAGGGCGAGCGCGACGGGGTCCGTGTCCGGGGCGTGGGCCTTGGCGACGGTGGCGTCGTGACGGACGACGGTGGCGTCCTGGCGGTCGGCGAGGGGGGTGCTGCGGCAGGAGCAGGGGGTGGTGGGGGTACGGGGGTGCGCCGCGGCCTTGGCCTGGTCGGCCAGCGCGGATATGAGGGCGGGGTTGCCGGTGTCGGTGTCTGCGGTCAAGGGGGCCTCGGGCGGGGTGGGGTGTCGGGGCGAGGGTACCGGGGCGGCTGGGGCTCACGGCTGTGCGGCGCGGCGCGCTGCGGTTCCCCAGGAGCGCGGGGAACCGCGCGGAGTGCCCCCACGCGTCCGCAGCCGGCATGCGACCCGCGTGCCGACGGCGCCTGGGAAACGGCCAATGCCGGCGCAGCTCCCCAGCTGCGCCGGCATTTGTGCCGTCCGCCGTACCCCCGTCCCCACGGGGTTTCATGGATGGATGTCCCCGCCCGGACCGCTCTTCCGGGCCTGGGGTCGCCGCTCAGCGCCCCAGCATCGCACCCACGGACGACGCCTGTGTGGCCACCGTCTCCCAGCCGTCGAAGACGAGCAGGAGCAGGGCCGCCAGGGGAAGGGCCATGAGCGTCGCCACCAAGGGGTGGCGACGGCCCGTCCGGCGGGGGGCGAACGCCGTGCGTCGCGGTGCCGTGTAGGCCATGGTCCCTCTCCTGACCGTGTCGGTTGTCGTCGGCAGCGGCGGGTGTCTGACCTCGGGGGACGAGTGCTGCACCCGCCGCTTGACCTCAAATCTAGGCGCGCGGCGACCACCGGGCGTCATGCCCGCGTACCGATTGCCGGGCCTCCATGAGGATGAGCCATGACCTGCGATGTACTCCCCTGGGTGGAGGCGCGGGCCGGTGTCTCGGGGTCTTCCCGGAGGGGTAGCCCACTCTGTCCCGTTATTTCCGACGCGCTCTATGGGGTGAGTTGAGTGACTTCGATCACTCCCGTCCGGGTCGGCGGGGGTGCCGGGGGTGGATCGAGTTCCGGGGCGCGGGCGCGGCGGCAGGTCGCCGCCGGCCACGGGCCGGTGGGCGTGCGTACCCGTGCACCGCAGCCCAGCAGGACGGCAACCTCCCTGCCGCGCCGACCGGTTGAGGCCACCGGTGGCGCGAAGTCGCCGCGGGCGGGAGCTTGCTGACCGGGTTTCACCTCCCCCGGACGGCCGACACAATCCATCCGGCCCAGAGGGCGCGGCCTCTGCGCGCAGGCGGCCGTGGAAACGTAAGCTGTGCCACGTCACAGGGACCGGGCAGCGGGGATGAACATGGCGATGATGCGCCTGAGGCGCGAGGACCCGCGCGTCGTCGGCTCGTTCAGGCTTCACCGACGGCTCGGCGCGGGCGGGATGGGCGTGGTCTATCTCGGCTCCGACAAGAAGGGGCAGCGGGTCGCCCTGAAGGTGATCCGGCCCGATCTGGCGGAGGACCAGGAGTTCCGGTCGCGGTTCGCGCGCGAGGTGTCGGCGGCGCGGCGGATCCGGGGCGGGTGCACGGCCCGGCTGGTCGCCGCGGACCTGGAGGCCGAGCGGCCGTGGTTCGCCACCCAGTACGTACCGGGACCGTCCCTGCACGACAAGGTCGCCGAGGAGGGCGCTCTCGGCGCGGCGGACACGGCGGCGATCGGCGCGGCCCTGTCCGAGGGGCTGGTCGCCGTGCACGAGGCCGGGGTCGTCCACCGGGACCTGAAGCCCTCCAACATCCTGCTGTCCCCGAAGGGGCCGCGGATCATCGACTTCGGCATCGCCTGGGCCACCGGGGCCTCCACGCTCACCCACGTGGGCACGGCCGTCGGCTCCCCCGGCTTCCTCGCCCCGGAGCAGGTGCGCGGGGCGGCGGTCACACCGGCCACCGACGTCTTCTCGCTGGGCGCGACCCTGGCGTACGCCTCGACCGGCGACTCGCCGTTCGGGCACGGCAGTTCCGAGGTGATGCTGTACCGGGTGGTGCACGAGGAGCCGCAGCTCCACGGCGTACCGGACGCGCTGGCCCCGCTGATCCGGGCCTGCCTGGCGAAGGACCCCGACGAACGGCCCAGCACGCTCCAGCTGTCGCTGCGGCTGAAGGAGATCGCCGCCCGGGAGGCGCAGGGCCTGGACGGCGTACGGCCGCCCGCGCCGCGTGCCGCCGAGGCGGACCGGCCCACCGGGCGGCTCGCCGACACCTACCCCGAGCAGCAGCGCACCCAGCGGCGCGCCTCCCCCGGTACGCCGCTGCCGCGTGGCGGCACCCCCGCCCGGGGCGGTGCGCCCTCCGTGTCCTCCCGGGGCGGGGTGTCCGCGCGCGGCGATGTGCCGTCCCGTGGCGGAGCGTCCTCGCGCGGCGGGGTGCCCTCACGCGGTGGCAGCGGTGCGCGCGGTGGCGGTGCCGCGACCTCCCGGCCGGGTACGGCGCGCCCCACCCCGGTGCCGCGCGGCGGCGGCCCGCGCTCCGGTGGCGGCCGGCCCGCTCAGCGCGGCGGTTCCGGTCGGCCGGGGCAGCGCCCGACGGGGAGCCTACGGCGGCCGGCCAATCCGCGGCTGCTGCGGCAGCGGCTGTTCGTGTTCGTGGTGGTGACGCTGCTCGTGGCGCTCGGGATCGCGGTGGCCCAGGGCTGCCAGGGCCCCGCGCGCGGTCTCGGCGACGACGGCGTCCCCCAGCAGCAGCACACCCGGCCGGAGCACTCGCCGCTGGGCGACGTGACGTTCGTACCGAACCCGAACAGGTCGGCCGTGAGCCGCGACGCCGGCAACTGAGGGCCGTCCGCGAGGGTTCAGCGGGCGCGGGTTAAGGCCGGTCAGGACTCCGGCCGGCCCGTGGCCACCGCGTAGAAGGCCACCGCGGCCGCCGCGCCCACGTTGAGCGAGTCGACGCCGTGGGACATCGGGATGCGGACCCACTCGTCGGCGGCGACCAGCGCCTGCGTGGACAGCCCGTCGCCCTCGGCGCCGAGCATGAGCGCCACCCGGTCCATCCTGTGCGGGGCGGCCTCGTCGAGGGTGCGGGCCTTCTCGTCCGGGGTGAGCGCGAGCAGGGTGAAACCGGCCTCGCGGACCGAGTCCAGGCCCTTGGGCCAGGTCTCCAGCCGGGCGTACGGCACCGAGAACACCGCGCCCATGGAGACCTTGACGCTCCGCCGGTACAGCGGGTCGGCGCAGTCGGGCGACAGCAGCACCGCGTCCATGCCGAGGGCCGCCGCCGAGCGGAAGATCGCACCGATGTTGGTGTGGTCGTTCACCGACTCCATGACCACCACCCGGCGGGCGGAGCGGAGGAGTTCGCCGGCCGTCGGCAGCGGCTTGCGCTGCATGGAGGCGAGGGCGCCGCGGTGGACGTGGTAGCCGGTGACCCGTTCGGCGAGTTCCGGGCTGACGGCGTAGACGGGCGCGGGGAGTTCGTCGATGACGTCGCGCATGACGTCGATCCACTTGGCCGAGAGCAGCATCGACCGCATCTCGTAGCCGGCTTCCTTGGCCCTGCGGATGACCTTCTCGCCCTCGGCGATGAACAGGCCCTCGGCGGGCTCGCGCTTGCGGCGCAGCTCGACGTCGGTCAGGCCCGTGTAGTCGGCGAGGCGCGGGTCGTCGGGGTCCTCGACGGTGATGAGATCGGCCACAGGGTGATACTGCCTTGTCCTGGGTGTGGTGCCAACGGCTGGGAAGGGGTGGGTTACCGGCGGGTTACGCGTGATCAGGCCAAGGTCACGCCGAGGGCTCCGGGCCGACCCGCACCACCTCGCCGATGACGATGACCGCCGGGGGCTTCACGTCCTCGGCGCGGACCGTCTCGGCGACCGTGGCCAGGGTGGCGTCCACGCGCCGCTGCGCGGCCGTCGTCCCCTCCTGCACCAGGGCGACCGGTGTCGCGGGCGACTTGCCGTGCGCGACAAGCGTCTCGGCGATCTTCCCGATCTTGTCGACGCCCATCAGGACCACCAGGGTGCCGGTGAGCCTGGCCAGCGAGGGCCAGTCGACCAGCGAGCGCTCGTCGTCCGGCGCCACATGGCCGCTGACGACCGTGAACTCGTGGGCGACTCCCCGGTGCGTGACCGGGATGCCGGCCGCGCCCGGCACCGAGATCGAACTGGAGATGCCGGGGACCACCGTGCACGGGATGCCGGCCTCGGCGAGCGCCTGGACCTCCTCCATGCCCCGGCCGAAGACGAACGGGTCGCCGCCCTTGAGCCGCACGACCGCCTTGCCCTGCTTGGCGTGCTCGACGAGCGCGTTGTTGATGGCCTCCTGGGCCATGTAGCGGCCGTAGGGGATCTTCGCCGCGTCGATCACCTCGACGTGCGGCGGGAGTTCGGCGAGCAGGTCGCGCGGGCCGAGCCGGTCGGCGATGACGACGTCCGCCTCGGCGAGCAGGCGCCGGCCGCGGACCGTGATCAGGTCGGGGTCGCCGGGGCCGCCGCCGACCAGGGCCACGCCGGGGGTGCGGGTGCGGTGGTGCGGGGCGACGAGGGTGCCGTCGCGCAGGCCCTCGACGACCGCGTCCCGGATGGCCGCGGTGTGCCGGGGGTCGCGGCCCCGCGCGTGCGTGGTGAGTACGGCGACGGTGACGCCCTCGCTGTGGCCGGTCGCCGGGGTCCACGCCGTCGCCTGGTCGGCGTCGTCGGAGCGGACGCACCAGACGCGGTGGCGCTCCGCCTCGGCGGAGGCGGCCGCGTTCGCCGCGGGGTCGCTGGTGGCGATGAGGGCGTACCAGGCGTCGGCGAGGTCGCCGTCCTCGTACCCGCGCCGCACCCAGGTGATCTCGCCGGTGTCCGCCATGGCCTCGACCGAGGGGGTCGCCTCCGGGGAGACGAGGACGATGTCCGCGCCGGCCGCGATGAGCGCCGGGAGGCGGCGCTGGGCGACCTGGCCGCCGCCGAGAACGACCACGCGACGGCCGGAGAGGCGGAGGCCTACGGGGTATGCGGGGTGTTCGGCCATGAGGGGCGGCTCCTCGTGCAGCGGTGCGATGGGCGCGCTGCACCTTCGGAGCGGCCCTGACGTGCAGATTTTAAGCTGTGGGCAGGGCACAGGACACGGGTGGTCCGACAGCTGAACACCGGACCACCCGTCCCGCGGGGCCTACTTCTCCGTGACCCCCGCCGAATCGAACGTGGCCACCTCGTGCATCGCCCGCGCCGTGCTCTGGACCAGCGGCAGGGCGAGCAGGGCGCCGGTGCCCTCGCCCAGGCGGAGGTCCAGGTCGACCAGGGGGCGCAGGCCCAGCTTGTTCAGGGCCGCCACGTGGCCAGGCTCGGCGCTGCGGTGGCCGGCGATGCAGGCCGCGAGGACCTCCGGGGCGATGGCGCGGGCCACGAGGGCCGCCGCGCCGGCGCTGACACCGTCCAGGATCACCGGCGTACGCAGCGAGGCGCCGCCGAGCAGCAGGCCCACCATGGCCGCGTGCTCGAAGCCGCCGATCGCCGCGAGGACGCCGATCGGATCGGCCGGGTCCGGCTGGTGGAGTTCCAGGGCACGGCGCACGACCTCCGTCTTGCGGGCGAGCGTCTCGTCGTTGATGCCCGTGCCGCGCCCCGTCACCTCCGCCGGGTCGGCGCCGGTGAACACGGAGATCAGCGCGGCGGACGCGGTGGTGTTGGCGATGCCCATCTCACCGGTGAGCAGCGCCTTGTTGCCGGCCGCCACCAGGTCGCGGGCGGTCTCGATGCCCACCTCGATGGCCGCCCTGGCCTCCTCACGGGTCATCGCGGGTCCGGTGGTCATGTCGGACGTACCGCCGCGGATCTTGCGGGGCAGCAGGCCCGGGGTGGCCGGCAGGTCGGCGGCCACGCCCACGTCCACGACGCACACCTCGGCGCCGACCTGACTGGCGAAGGCGTTGCAGACGGCGCCCCCGCCGAGGAAGTTGGCCACCATCTGGGCGGTGACCTCCTGCGGCCAGGGGGTGACGCCCTGGGCGTGCACGCCGTGGTCGCCGGCGAAGATGGCGACGGCGGCGGGCTCCGGGATCGGCGGCGGGCACTGCCGGGACAGCCCGCAGAGCTGTGCGGAGATGATCTCCAGCATGCCGAGCGCGCCGGCCGGCTTGGTCATGCGCTTCTGGCGCTCCCATGCCTCACCGAGCGCCTTGGCGTCGAGCGGGCGGATCTGTGCGACGGTCTCGGCAAGCAGGTCGTGGGGTTCCTCTCCGGGCAGGGCGCGGCGGCCGTACGTCTCCTCGTGCACCACCCAGGACAGGGGGCGTCGCTTGGACCAGCCGGCCTGCATCAGCTCGGGCTCGTCCGGGAACTCGTCGACGTACCCGACACACAGGTAGGCGACGACCTCCAGGTGCTCGGGCAGGCCGAGCGCGCGGACCATCTCCCGCTCGTCGAAGAAGCTGACCCAGCCGACGCCGAGGCCTTCGGCACGGGCGGCGAGCCAGAGGTTCTCCACCGCGAGCGCCGAGGAGTAGGGCGCCATCTGCGGCTGGGTGTGACGGCCGAGCGTGTGCCGGCCGCCGCGGGTGGGGTCCGCGGTGACGACGATGTTGACCGGGGTGTCGAGGATGGCCTCGATCTTCAGTTCCTTGAACTGCTTGGCCCGGCCCTTCGGCAGCGACTTGGCGTACGCCTCGCGCTGCCGCATCGCCAGTTCGTGCATCGTCCGCCGGGTCTCGGCGGACCGGATGACGACGAAGTCCCAGGGCTGCGAGTGGCCCACGGACGGCGCGGTGTGCGCGGCCTCCAGGACTCTGAGCAGCACCTCGTGCGGGATGGGGTCGCTGCGGAAGCCGTTGCGGATGTCGCGGCGCTCGCGCATCACCTTCAGGACGGCCTCGCGCTCGGCGTCGGCGTAGCCGGGTGCGGCGGGGCCCGGGGACTGTCGTGCTTCCGCCACTGGGACCGCGCTCTCTTCCTGGTCGGCGGCCCTGGTCTGCAGGTCCTCCGCGTGCTGGACGACATCGGGGGTGGGCACCCCGGCCGGCTCGCCCTCGCGGGGCGCGGGCACGACGAGGGGGTGCGGCGGGGTGGGCGCCAGGTGCGGGGTGGTCGGCACCTGGCCCTCCACCGGCACGAACTCCCCGAGCGGCCGCGGATCCGCCCCCACGGGGAGCCCGGAGGGCAGCGGCTGCTCCGGGTGCTGCGCGTGCGGGGCGTCGGGTACGTCGGTCCCCGGCGCCGCGTCCGGGTGCGGGACGGCCTGTGCGGCCGGGGCGTCGGTGGCGTGCGGGACGCTCTCGGCGAGCTGCGGACCCTGGAGCACGACCGGCTCGACCACCTCGACGGCCTCGGGGGCGCCGGCACCCACGGAGGGGGCGGGTACGGCGGTCTGCGCCGGGTTCGCCCGTGCCGCATCGGCGTGGGGGGCCTCAGCGGGCACGGGTACGGCTGGGACCGGTGCCTGGGTGCCGTCGGCGTGGGGCACCTCCGCGGCCGGGGTGGCGGGCTGCGGCGTCTGGGGGGCGGCCGGGTCGGCGCCGTCGACCGCCACCTGGGCGACCGGCGCGTCGAGAACCTGGGCGGTGGCCGCGTCGGGAGCCGCGACCTCGTTCCGGGCGGCAGCCGCGGCGGTGGCTTCGCCCGCGCCGTGGGGGGCGACCGCATCGGGCGACTCGACCGCGCCCTGGGGAGCGACGGGGGCGTGGGCCTCGGCGGGAAGGTGGGGCTGGGCGGCGCCGGCGGCGTGCGCGGCGGCAGCCTGCTGGGCTTCGGCGCTCTGCTCGGCGCCGGTCGGCTGCGCAGGGTGGGCGGGCTGCGGCACCTCGGCGAGCTGCGCGTCGCCGGCAACCTGCTGCGCCCCTTCGGGCGTCTGCGCGCCGCTGTTGGCCTGCGGGGCGTCGGCCGGCTGCGGAGCACCAGCAATCTGCTCGGCGCCGGACGGCTGCGCGGCATCGGCGGCCTGCGACGTGCTGGCGACCTGCCCGGCATCGACGGCCTGCGGCGCCTCGGCGGGCTGCGCGTCGCCGGCGACCTGAGCCGCGTCGGCAGCCTGCGGCGCCTCGGCAAACTGCGCACCGTCGACGGCCTGTACCGCGTCGGGAGCCTGCTCAGCAACAGGAACCTGCGCAGGGTCGGCGGGCTGCGCGGCAGCCTGCGGAGCCTCGACACTCCGGGCACCACCGGCAGCCTGCGCCACGTCGGCAACCTGCGCCACGTCGGCAGCCTGCCCGACAACAGCAGCCTGTGCGGGGTCGGCGAGCTGCGCCGCGTCCGTAGCGTCCACAGCGGCCACCTCCCCGGCAGCCGGGGCCGGCCCGGCATCGCTGGGCTGCGAAGCCTCGCCCGGCTGTGCGCCATCGGCTGTCTCCGCCGGCGCCGGCGGCTGAGCCGTCGCCTCGGCAGGCGCACCGGCGACCGGAGCCGCGTCCGCAGCCCCCTCGGCACCGGTGGTCTCCGAAGGCAGCGCGCCGGCCGGTGCGGCCTGTTCCGGCGCCGTCTCGGCCGGAGCGCTCTGGTCCGCCGAGTCCGCCCCGGCGGCCTCCGGCAGCGGGGGTACCTGACCGGCCGCGGTCTGCTCGGCGCCCGCTTCAGCTCCCCGCACACCGCCCGGAACCCCGGCGACCTGCGCCGGCCCGGACTCGGCGTCAGCGGTCTGTACGGCCTGACCCGCCGGGTTCGCCTCGGCCGCGGGCGCCGCGTCGGCGACGGCACCGCCCTCACCGGAAGCCACGTCCGCCCCGGTCACGCTCATCTGGGCAGCCTCCGCACCCGGCTCCCCTAGAGCCTGCGCGGCCTCGGTGCCCTGCGTCGCCGGTGCCGTGTACACCCCGTCGTGCGCGTGGACCGGCTGGACCCCGTCGTGGCCGTGGACGACCTGCACGTGGCCGGTGTCGCCGGTCGGGGACGACGCCTGGCTGGTGAGGCGGGCCACCGCCGCCTGGGCCGCGTCGGACGGGCCAACCGTTTCGGCAGCCGGGGCCTGGGTGGCGACCTGGGCCGCGCCCCAGGGGGCAGCGCTCTGCGGGGCTGCCTGGGACTGGGCGTCGAGGTATTCGGGGCCGCTCGCCGCCGGTCCGGGCTGCCGCACCGGCGCTCCCGCGGGGCCGCGGTCGGCGAGGGAGCGGACCGGGCTGGCGGAGGTGTCGGGGATCGGCGGGCCGAGGTGCAGCGGGCGGCGCGGCGGCTGCGGGGCGGCCGTCGGGTCGTGCGGCGCCGAGAGGATGGGTGACGGCGGTACCGACGCCGGGCCCGTGTCGGGCAGGCGGACACCGCTGAGGTCGACGGAGCCGCTGTCACGGCCGGACGTCTCGTGCGGGCCCGGCTCGTGGACGGCTTCCACCACCGGTTCCGGAGCGGGTGGCGGCACCTCGTTGCCCCACGCGCCCTGGGCACCCGGCAGCAGCAGGTCTTCGTCCTCGGCGGGAGCCTCGGAGAGGTAGGTGTACGCACCGTGCGCGGGGACGCCCGGCTGCTCCACCATGCCTGCGCTCTCCGGCTGCCCCTCGCCCGGGACCTGGCCGGTGTCGGTCATGCGTACCCCTCGCCCATCGGTTAGTGCTCCTACGACCAGCTCACCCGGAACGGCGCACCGACCGCCCGCAGTGAAGAACGAGCGTCCGTGCCCAGCGGCACGACGACCCGCCGGAAAAGGCGACAAAGCCATTCAGTGGCATTGTCCCGGTCGTCGCACCGTCGCGACAGCAAGATCCGCGACAGCCCGCTGTGGACTGCGCCACGTTGCGCGTCCTCCGGTTCCGCCGTACCACACCCACCCCAAAACGGGCGCGCGTTCCGGACATTGGTGAACGAAGTTCGGCCCACCGGTGCGGTACAACGATCGGCCAGCCTACCGCGCGCGGTACGACAACAGGATCACGGGGCGCGGTCCGGAAGCACCCCGGTGAGCAGGAACGCAACGTTCCGCTCGGTCTCGGTCCAGGCCCGGGTGTCGAGTTCGACGGACTGGAGCAGGGCGCACTCGACCCGGTATCCGTGCTCGGCCAGGTCGCGGCCGACGCGTTCGGCGGCGTCCCGGGTGGCGGCGTGCGTGACGATGCGCTGCGGGCGCCGGTCGGCGACCGCGGAGACGACGGCCGGTCCCCCGCCACCGACCCGTACGACGTCCGGTTCGTGAAGGTTTTCGAGGACGTGCGGGGCGCTGCCGTGCACGATCTGGAGCTGGACGCCGAAGCGGCGCGCGGCACTCTCGGTGCGGGCGCAGGCAGCCGGGTCGTGGTCGACGGCGATGACGGCCGCGCCGGCGCGCGCGGCCTCGGCGGCGAACGCGCCGCTGCCGCAGCCGATGTCCCAGACGAGGTCGCCGACGCGGGGCCCGAGGCGCGCGAGTTGGGCGGCGCGCAGCAGTTGGGTCTCGCCCTCGCCGAGACCGCCGGCCGGTCCTGCGTCGTAGCTCTGGTCGGGCTGCACCCAGCCGCGCGGGCCGGCGCCGGGGTCGCGTCCGGCGATCCAGCCGCCGCCCTCCTGCGCGGCGGCCGGTCCGCCGATGACGATGACGACGTTGGGGTCGCGCCAGCTGTGGTCGGCGGCCTTGTCGGAGGTGACGACGCTGACCTGTTCGCGTTCGGTGCCCAGTTCCTCGCAGATGACGAAGGTGCGGTGCACGCCCTCCAGGAGGAGGCCGAGTTCGGCGGGGCCGGCGCCCGGCGAGGTGAGGACGGCGACCTTGGTGTGGGCGCGGCACACGTTCACGGCCCGGCGCAGGGTGCGCGGGTGGGCGACGACGACCTGGGCGTCGTCCCAGGGCATGCCGGCGCGGGCGAAGGCGGCGGCGACGGAGGAGACGGCGGGGACGACCTCGACCTCCAGGCCGAACTCCGGCGCGCGCAGGGTTCGGACCACACCGAAGAAGCCGGGGTCGCCGTCGGCGAGTACGACCGCGGTGCCGCGGTGGGCGGCGATGCGGCGGGCGGCCAGGGCGAGGCTGCCGAGGCGGACGCGTTCGGCGGTGGGCGGGACCTCGGGCAGCGCCAGGTGGTGGGCGGCGCCGGCCACGAGGGTGGCGGCGCCGAGGGCGGCCCGTCCCGCGTCGGTCAGCGGCGAGCCGTCCCAGCCGATCACCGTGACCCGGTCGGCCATCGTCGTCAGTCTCCCGTGGTTCTGCGCAGGTCTTCGAGGGGGGAATGCCCGGGGCGGGCTCCGTGAGGGTACCTGGTGAAGCTCGGAAGGCTCAGTTCCAGTCCGAGTACGACGTGAAACCCCCGGTGTCGGCCAGCTGCTCGCCGACCCCGGCGAGGTCCTCCGGGAGCAGGCTCCAGACGATGACGTCCGTGCGCACCTCGGTCCAGGCACCGTCCTCGGTCCTGGCGCGGGCTATCCAGGCGTTGCGCAGGACGCCCTCGCTGATGCAGCCGATCTTCTGGGCCACCTGCTGGGAGGCGGTGTTGTCGGCGGCGGTGCGCAGTTCGAGCCGTTCGAACTTCTGGTCGTGGAAGAGCCACTGGGCGGTGGCGAGGACGGCTTCGGAGGCGTAGCCCTCGCCGCGCGCCCAGGGGGCGATGACGTAGGCGATCTGGCTGGCGCGGACGCGCCAGTCCGTGTTCCTGAGGTGGACGATGCCGACGAGCCTCTGGGTGAGGAACTCGGTGACGGCGAGGACTATGCCGCGGCCCTCGGTGCGTTCGTCCGGGGCGACGCGGGTGATCCACCGGTGGGCGTCGGCCTCGGTGTAGGGGTGGGGGACGGTGGTCCAGGCGACGACCTGCTCGTCGTTCATCATGTCGGCCAGGGCGGGCACGTCGTCCTCGTCGAGGGGACGCAGCACCAACCGCTCCGTGCTGATGGAGATGTTGGGGAAGGTGCTCGTCATGCGCCGCTCCGTAACCTTCGGAAGTTCCTCGAAAGACCGTCAGGACCGTCAGGTCTGCTGAACTGCCCAGCATGCAGCATGAAACCACTGAACCGCACGACGGGGTCCACACCCGGTGAGGGAGTGGACCCCGTGCGTCGCGAAACGCCGTGTGCGCGCCGTCAGCCGCCGGTCGCCGGCAGGACGGACCCGTGGTACTTGTCCTGGATGAACGTCCGCACCTCGGGCGAGAGGAGCAGCTTCGCGAGCTTCTTCACCCGTGGGTCGTCCTCGTCGCCGCGCTTCACGGCGAGGAGGTTGGCGTAGGGGTTGTCCTTCGCCGACTCCAGGAGGACCGCGTCCCTGGTGGGGCTGAGGCCCGCGTCCTGGGCGTAGTTGTTGTTGACGACCGCGGCGTCCACGTCGTCGAGCGAGCGGGGCAGCTGCGCGGCTTCCAGCTCCCGGAACTTCAGGTGCCGGGGGTTGGACGTGACGTCCGCGGGGGACGCGTCGGTGCCGGCGCCGGCCTTCAGTCCGATGACGCCGCCCGCGGCCAGCAGCTTGAGGGCGCGGCCCTCGTTGGTGATGTCGTTCGGCACGGCGACGGTGGCTCCGTCGGCGAGCTCGGTGACCTTCTTCGCCTTGTGGGAGTAGACGCCCATGGGCGGCAGGTAGGGCTTGACCACGGGGACGAGGTCGGTGCCCTTGGACTTGTTGAAGTCGTCCAGGTAGGGCTGGTTCTGGTAGAGGTTCGCGTCCAGCTCGCCCTCCTGGAGGGCGGTGTTCGGCAGGACGTAGTCCGTGAACTCCTTGATCTCCAGCTTCAGGCCGGCCTTGGCGGCGAGGTGGTCCTTGACGTAGGTGAGCACCTCGCCGGCCGGGACGGCGGTGGCGCCGACGACGAGGGTGTCGTCCTCGCCACCGCCCTTGCCGGAGTCCGTGCCGGAGCCGCAGGCGGTCAGGCCGAGGGCCAGGGCCGCGACGGCGATGACGGACATGCGCATCGGTTCGGTCCCCTCGGGGCTCAGAAGGACGGGATGACCGAGCCCTGGTACTTGTCCTCGATGAACTTCTTGACCTCGGGCGAGGTGAGGAGCTTGGCGAGCTTCTTCACGCGCGGGTCCTTCTCGTTGCCCTCCTTGACCGCGAGGAAGTTGCCGTACGGGCTGTTCTTCGCGGACTCCAGGACCAGGGCGTCCTGGGCGGGCTTGATGCCGG
Organism: Streptomyces flaveolus; assembly: GCF_000716535.1. Lineage (GTDB taxonomy): Bacteria > Actinomycetota > Actinomycetes > Streptomycetales > Streptomycetaceae > Streptomyces > Streptomyces flaveolus_A. The sequence continues at coordinate 23,606 of NZ_JNWV01000027.1, forward strand.
CGGAGATGGCGTAGTTGCCGTTGATCACGGCCGCGTCCACGTCGTCCAGGGAGCGCGCGGTCTGGGCCGCCTCGACCTCCTTGAACTTGAGGTCCTTGGGGTTCTTGGTGATGTCCTGCGGGGTCGCCTCGGTGCCGACGCCGTCCTTGAGGGTGATGAGCCCGTTGGCGGCGAGCAGCTTCAGGGCGCGGGCCTCGTTGACGGCGTCGTTCGGGACGGCGATGGTCGCACCGCTCTTGAGGGCGTCGGCCTTCTTGACCTTGTGGGAGTACAGGCCGAGCGGCTCCAGGTGCACCGTGACGACGGGCGCGATGTGGGTGCCGCGCTTCTTGTTGAAGTCGTCGAGGTACGGCTGGTTCTGGAAGTAGTTGGCGTCCACCGAACCGTCCTCGGTCGCCGTGTTCGGCGTGATGTAGTCGGTGAACTCCTTGACCTCCAGGTCGAGGCCCGCCTTCTTCGCCAGCTTGTCCTTGACGAAGTTCAGGATCTCGGCGTGCGGGGTCGGGCTCGCGGCGACGACGAGCGGGCCGCTGTAGTCGGAGGAGGCGGAGTCCTTGTCCGAGCCGCAGGCGGTGAGCCCGAAGGTGACGGCTCCGGCGGCGAGGACGGCGGTGGTGAACTTGGCGGTGTTACGCACGAAAAGTGCCTTTCCTTAAGGGTGGTGCGACCCCGGATTCAGGGGCTGTCGGCGCGAAGCGCCGTCGTTGAGGGGTGGTGGTCGGGTGACGGGTGGGCGAACGGGGAACTCTGCGGAAGCTCAGGCGACCTTGCTGACGTCGGCCGCCGCCGGCTCCTGGGCCTTCAGCAGGCGGAGCTTGGGCGCCGGGCCCGACCGGCCGCCCCGGCTGTGCAGGGTGCGGGCCGCGAAGTCGCCGGCGAACTGGATGAGGGAGATGGCGACGGCGAGGACCGCGACGGTGATCCACATGAGCTCGGTCTCGAAGCGCTGGTAGCCGTAGCGGACGGCGAGGTCGCCGAGGCCGCCGCCGCCGACGGTGCCGGCCATGGCGGAGTAGCCGATGAGGGCGATGAGCGTGGTCGTGGTGGAGGCGATCAGCGAGGGCAGGGCCTCGGGGATCAGGACCTTGCGGACGACCGTCCAGGTGTTGCCGCCCATGGACTGCACCGCCTCGACCAGGCCGTGGTCCACTTCGCGGACGGCCGTCTCGACCAGGCGGGCGAAGAAGGGGATGCCGCCGATGGCGAGCGGCACGATCGCGGCGGTGGTGCCGATGGTCGTGCCGGTGACCCAGCGGGTGAAGCTCATCAGCGCGACCATCAGGATGATGAACGGCATGGACCGGCCGATGTTCACGACCTGGCCGACCACCTTGTTGGCGACGACGTTCTGGACCAGGCCGCCCCGGTCGGTGACGACGAGGAGGAGGCCCAGCGGGAGGCCGGCCGCGACGGCGATCAGGGTGGACCAGAGCACCATCGTGAGCGTCTCGGAACACGCCTGGGACAGCAGCGGCTGCATCTCGGACCAGGTCACTTGGCACCTTCCTTCACCAGCAGGGCCTCCTGGCCCACCACGTCGATCTGCAGGCCCTGTTCGCGCAGGAAGCCGACCGGCACCACGTTGTCCTCGTAGCGGCCGGGCAGTTCGATGCGCATGCGGCCGATCTGGAGGCCGCCGACGGTGTCGATGGCGGCGCCGAGGATCGATATGTCGATGTTGTAGGTGCGCGAGAGCTGGGAGATGACGGGCTGGGTGGCGGCCTCGCCGTGGAAGGTGATGTCGAGGACGGTCCGGTCGGTGCCGGTGGCCTCGCCGCCGACGGGGAACAGCGCGGCGGCCAGCTCCGAGCCCGGGGTGGCCAGCAGCTCGCTGACCGTGCCGGACTCCACGATCCGGCCCTTCTCCATCAGGGCGGCGGAGTCGCAGATCGACTTCACCACGTCCATCTCGTGGGTGATGAGCAGGACGGTCAGGCCGAGCTGCCGGTTCAGGTCGCGCAGCAGCTGGAGGATGGAGCGGGTGGTCTCCGGGTCGAGGGCGCTGGTGGCCTCGTCGGAGAGCAGGACCTTGGGGTCGCCGGCGAGGGCGCGGGCGATGCCGACGCGCTGCTTCTGGCCGCCGGAGAGCTGGGCGGGGTAGGCCTTCGCCTTGTCGGCGAGGCCGACCAGGTCGAGCAGCTCCAGCGCCTTGCGGGAGCGGGTCCGGCCGGACTGGCCGAGGATCTCCAGCGGCAGTTCGACGTTGTCCTGCACGGTCCGCGAGGACAGCAGGTTGAAGTGCTGGAAGACCATGCCGATCCGGCTGCGGGCCCGGCGCAGTTCCCGGCCGGCGCGCGGGCCGCGCCCGGCCAGGGCGGTGAGGTCCTGCCCGGCGACGGTCACGGTGCCGGAGGTGGGGCGCTCCAGCAGGTTGACGCAGCGGATGAGCGAGGACTTTCCGGCGCCGGACTGGCCGATGACGCCGTAGACCTCGCCTTCGCGGACGTGAAGATCGACGCCGTCGAGGGCGGTGACCTCACGGCCGCGGGAGCGGTAGACCTTGGTCAGGCCCGAGGTGGTGATCACGTGGGTTTCCGTCACTGTCGAGTGCGCGGGCGTGGGTGTGCCCGGGCACGGGTGCATGCGGTTCCGGCATGGGGAGATGGATGTGCGTCTCGTACGGCCTACGGCGCACGGACATGCCACGGGTCTCGCTTCGGGGCGCGAGGCTCAGCTGATGCGGGGGCCCTCTAGAAGGCGCACATTCGACACATCAGGCGACACATACAACGAGCACCGGGCGTCAGGGTCGCCTCGGTCGCAAAGGTGCGGCAGCTCGTCGTGGTCATGTGAGAAGTAAAGCAGACGAACGGTCCTGACCCGCCGCCTCTGTCCGCATGGTGGACAGCCGCGGACAGGGGTGACGGGATGCCCGGCCACCCTCGGTGACCTGCGCTCTCCCGCCCTTCACCAGCGCGGACAAGGCCGAGGGGGCCTCTGCACCAGGTCGGCGTCCGGCCCGGCCGCCCGGTGGGCTGTGGCCAATGCCACGGTGGTCACGCCGGCCGCGACGGGCCGGGCCACTGCCTTCCGGCACCGGGCGGGCGGGACCCCGCCGCGTACGGCGGGGGCGGCGGCGATGGGCTGTTTCCGCCGTAATAAGGTCACGGCATGCTCAATGCCCTGACGCTGGTGACCGGGGTCGCCGCGCTGTTGCTCGCCGCCTGGTGCGGCTGGGCCGCGTATCGCGACCAGCCGACGAAGGACTGGCACTTCATCGGCATGGCCGTGGTGTCGCTGCTGGCCCTGGTCCAGCTGGTGATCGGGGTCGTGCAGCTGGCGCGGGGCGAGAAGCCGGAGCAGGGCACGACGATCTTCGTGGCCTATCTGCTGGGCGCGTTCGCGTGCGTTCCGGCGGCGGGCTTCATGTCGCTGGCCGAGCGGACCCGCTGGGGTTCGGTGACGGTGGCCGCCGGCGGTGTGGTGCTGGCCGTGCTGGAAGTGCGGCTCTTCGACATCTGGGGAGGCTGAGGTGACGGCGGCACAGGAGAAGCCGGCCCGTTTGATCAGCGGGCCGGGCATGCTGCTCGTCTGGTTCTACGGCGTGATGGTGGTCGGCGCGGTGTCGCGGTCCGCCTACCAGATCTCCACGGAGTTCGACCGGGCGCCGCTCGCGTACTCCCTGTCCGCCGTGGCCGGCGTGGTCTACGGGTTCATCACGTACACGCTGGTGCGCGGCGGGGAGACGGCGCGCCGGGCGGCACTGGTGTGCTGTGCGGCGGAGCTCGCGGGCGTGCTGATCGTCGGTACGTGGACCTTGATCGAGCCGTCCGCGTTCCCGGACGCGACGGTGTGGTCGAAGTACGGGATGGGGTACGTCTTCATTCCCGTGCTCCTGCCGCTCTCCGCGATGTACTGGTTGCGGAAGGCGCCCGCCCTGCGGGGTGCCTGAGGGCTGTCGGCGGGCGCCTCGCCTCACGCCGTCTGCGCGTACGCGCCCGCCTGCTTCTCCAGGATGATCATCTCCACGCCGTCGGCGCCCTTGGCCCGGCCGACCGTCTCGTAGCCGGACCGGCGGTACAGCCGGAGGTTGCCCTCGCTGCGGTGGCCGGTGAAGAGGCGGAACCTGGTGGCGCCGCGCTCGTCCGCCAGCGCGGCCTCGGCCGTGCGCAGCAGCCTCGCGCCGATGCCGTGGCCCTGGAGGCGGGGGTGGACGCAGAGCTTGCCGATGGCCGCGGCGCCGTCCTCGGTGACCTTGCCGCGCACCGAGCCGACCACCTCGTCGCCGAGCCGGGCGACGAAGACGCAGTCGGCCGCGACCTCCTGACGGACTGATTCCAGGCTCTGCACGAGCGGGTCGATGCGGTAGTTGCCGTACAGCGCCGCCTCGCTCTGGAAGCACAGGTACTGGAGCCGGAAGATCTGCTCCGCGTCCTGTTCGGTCGCCACCGAGATGGTCACGCTCATGCCCATGTGCGCATGCCTCCCGCTCACCTGATCATCTGTCGTCCCCCACTCCTATCCCCGCGCTTCGCACGCCGCAACCTCCGGCGTGAGCAATCGGCGCAGACATCCCAGACATCGGGAACGTTCCGGGCCGAGACTGCCCTGTGAGATACCCAACTCCCCCGCGATCTCCCGGTAGGTGAGGTCCTTCGGCGAGAGCAGCGCCTCGATCAGACGGGGGCAGCGGCCGGGCAGGCGGCGGACCGCGTCCCGCAGGGCGCGGTAGCGGGCGGCGGTCAGGACGTGCTGTTCCGGCCCGGGCCGGAGGTCGTCGGCCGGGTCGGTGCCGTACGGCCGTTCAAGGCGGACGGTGCGGCGGGTGCGGCGGGCCTCGGCGCGGACGGCCTTGCGCAGCCAGCCGTGCGGGTCCGGCGGCGGCCCGTCGGTCTCCAGCCGCTCCAGGAGCCGGAGCCAGACGGCCTGCTCCAGGTCGCCCGGTTCGCCTCCCCCGGCATATGCCTCGGCGGAGGCCTCGGCGGTGAGCAGGGGATGCAGCGCGGCTACCAGGTCGTGCGTCATATGCGGAACGACGAGCCGCCCCGGCGGCGGGTTGCCGGGGCGGCGTGCAGTCAGCCCGAACGGAGTGCCGGGAGGTGCTGCGGTTGACGGCCAGGGCGCCAAGGGACGTCCGGACGGGCCGTCAGTCCTTCAGGAAGTCGGCGCGGGCCAGCAGTCCGGTGTCGGCGTTGTCGGTGAAGACGCCGTCGATCCCGGTCGCGAGGTACGTCTTGAATGCGCCGAAGACATCGCCGTAGGCGTCGGCCGCGGTGCCCTTGCGGTACTCGGCCGGCAGGAAGGGGTTCTCGTTGCGCATCGTGTACGGGTGCAGGATCAGGCCGACCTTGTGCGCGTCGGAGACCAGCGTGGTCGGCTCGGCCAGCGTGCCGTCCGCCTTCTTCGGGATGATCAGGTCCAGCGTCGGGCCGATGCCCTGGGCGTAACCGGCGATCTCGCGCAGGCCCTTGGGCGTGACGAGGTCGGCGACCGTACGCGGGTCGTTCGCCTCGACGAAGTCGTACGGGCGGCTGTTCGCCGAGGAGAGCAGGACGACGAGCGGGTTGTCGACCAGCCGGTTCAGCCGCTCGATGCTGGTGGGCTCGAAGGACTGGAGGATGACCGGGGAGTTCCGGCCGTCCTTGCCGTACTTGCGCAGGAGCTTGGCCACCCGCTCCTCCAGGCCGAGGCCCAGCTTGCGGAAGTAGGTGGGGTGCTTGGTCTCGGGGTAGATCCAGACCTGCTTGCCGCGCTTGCGGGTCTGCTCGTCCTGCCACCGCAGGACCTCTTCGAAGGTGGGGATCTCCCAGCGGCCGTTGTAGAGGGTGTTGTGCGGCCGGTTGGCCGGGATGCGCTCGACGGCGCGCAGCGTCTTCAGCTCGGCGAGCGTGAAGTCCTCGGTGAACCAGCCGGTGGTGGGGACCCCGTCGAGCACCTTGGTGGTCCTGCGGTCGGCGAACTCCGGGTGGGAGGCGACGTCCGTCGTGCCGCCGATCTCCGGCTCGTGCCGGCAGACCAGGTGACCGTCCTTGGTGGGCACCAGGTCGCCCGCCTCGACCACGTCGGCGCCCAGGTCCAGGGCCAGCTCGTACGAGCCGAAGGTGTGTTCGGGGCGGTAGCCGCTGGCACCCCGGTGGCCGATGATCGTCGGCACCGGCAGGCTCTTCAGCCCGCCGCCCCCGTGTCCGGCCGTCCGGGCCTCGGCCGCCCGGGCCGTGCCGGACAGTCCGAGGACCGCTCCGCCCGCGCCGAGCACCGCGGCGCCGAGGAGCGCCCGCCGTCCCGTTCCCCGCGTCTGCTCGTTCGCCTGGTCGCTGTCCATGAGCACCCTCCTGCCGCCTTCGTCCGTCGGTGCGGCCCGATCGTAGGGGCGTGCACATGACGAGAGGGAGGCCCCGGTCCGAACACCCGGGTGCGGTCGGATGTCCTGCGAACGGCGGAAGGTGACGGGCCGTCGGAGGCGGCCGCCCCCCGGCCGGCGCGATGTCCGTCACACCGTCGCAAGGCCGTTACCCGCCGTCCTCCGCGCGCCACCGCAGGTAAACCCGCGTCAACAGTTCGTAAGACCTCGGTGAACCGCGCGTCCCCGATGTGCGCACGGCCCGGCGCCGCGAGTAATGTCCTCACCTGCACAGACTCATATCGCCCCCTTTGACATCGGAGGACCCGTTGTCCCGCTTCGCGCTCATCAAGGCAGTGCTCGGACCGATCATGCGCCTGATGTTCCGCCCACAGGTGGAGGGCGTGGAGCACATCCCCGGGGACGGCCCGGTGATTCTGGCCGGTAATCACCTCACGTTCATCGACTCGATCGTGCTGCCCCTGGTCACCAAGCGGCAGGTGTTCTTCATCGGCAAGGACGAGTACGTCACCGGCAAGGGCGTCAAGGGCCGGCTGATGGCGTGGTTCTTCACCGGCGTCGGCATGATCCCGGTGGACCGGGACGGGGCGAGCGGCGGGGTCGCCGCGCTGATGACCGGACGGCGGATCCTGGAGGAGGGCAAGATCTTCGGGATCTACCCGGAGGGCACGCGGTCGCCCGACGGGCGCCTGTACCGGGGCCGTACCGGTATCGCCCGCCTCACCCTGATGACCGGCGCTCCGGTGGTGCCGTTCGCCATGATCGGCACGGACAAGCTCCAGCCCGGCGGCCGGGGCATCCCGCGGCCCGGCCGGGTCACCGTCCGGTTCGGCGAGCCCATGGAGTTCTCGCGGTACGACGGCATGGACCGGGACCGGTACGTGCTGCGGGCGGTGACGGACTCGGTGATGGCCGAGGTGATGCGGCTGTCCGGGCAGGAGTACGTGGACATGTACGCCACGAAGGCCAAGGCCGCCTAAACCCTCTGACGGACCGGCGTGGCACCCGCTTGCGTCCGCCTGCCGGTGGAATCTGCCGCCGACACATCGGGCATTCGGCCGTATCAGGCGGCCATATGACCACACAACATGTCTGATTCAGACATGTCCAAACCTTCTCGGCGTACTCTGCTCCGTACCCCGATCGCCGTCGCCGGCGCGGGACTCCTGGCAGCCTGCACCAGCTCCGGTTCCGAGCCCAGTTCCGGCCCCCAACACATGAACGGCGGGGAGAAGTTCGTCCCGGCCGGACCCCGGGGGTACGTCAACCCGTCGGATCCGGAAGTGCTGGCCGCCGAGCGGAAACGCGGGTCCGGCCGCGAACGCACCTTCAGCTTCACCGCCGCCGAGGCCAAGCTGGACCTGGGCGGGCGGGCCGTCCGCACCTGGGCGTACAACGAGGAGGTACCGGGCCCGCTGGTGCGGGTCACGGCCGGTGACGTGCTCGACCTGACGCTCGCCAACCGGCTGCCCGCCACGACCACGCTGCACTCCCACGGGGTGCGGCTGCGCTGCGACATGGACGGCGTGCCGGACCTGACCCAGCGGGCCATCCACCCCGGGACCGACTTCCGCTACCGCTTCGTCGCCGAGCATCCCGGCACCTACCTGCTCCACTCGCACGTGGGCATGCAGCCGGACCGGGCACTGTACGCGCCGCTCATCGTCGACGACCCCAAGGAGCCCCTCGCCTACGACAAGGAGTGGGTCGTGGTCCTGGACGACTGGCTCGACGGCGTCGAGGGCTCCACGCCCGAGGGCGTCCTGAGCCAGCTCAAGCCCGGCGGCGCCATGGACATGGGGAGCATGGCCATGGGGCCCGGCCACGGTGGCCCGAGCGCTCACCGGTCGGACGCGCACGCGTCGGCGTCCAAGAAGTCCGCGGGGAAGTCCACGGGCCCCAACCGGGTGCTGCACGACTCCCACAGCCGCATGCTGCACGGCGAGGGCGGCAGCGTCGCCTACCCGTACTACCTGGTCAACGGGCGCCTGCCCGACAACCCGTCGGTGTTCCGCTGCCGCCCCGGCGACCGGGTGCGGCTGCGCATCATCAACGCCGGTTCCGAGACCGCCTTCCGGGTCGCGCTGGGCGACCACGCGATGACCGTCACCCACACCGACGGCTATCCCGTGAAGCACAAGAGGACCGACGCACTCCTCGTCGGCATGGCGGAGCGGTACGACGTGCTGATCACCGCCCGGGACGGGGTCTTCCCCCTGGTCGCACTGCCCGAGGGGAAGAAGGGCAGGGCCGTCGCCGTCCTGCGCACCGGCAAGGGGAGCAAGAACCTTCCCCCGGCCGACGTCCACCCCGACGAACTCGACGGCAACACCCTGCCCGCGCGCCGTCTCCTGCCCGACGACTCCGTGGCCCTCGCCGACCGGGACCCCGACCGGGAGATCCGCATCAGGATCACCGGCACCATGCAGAAGTTCGACTGGGGGTTCGACCACAAGCCCTACTCCCCGCAGCAGCGCCACCCGGTCCGCGCCGGTGAGCGGGTGCGGCTCACCCTCATCAACGCCACGGGCATGTGGCATCCGATGCATCTGCACGGACACACGTTCTCGATGACGGGCCTGGATTCCGTGGGCGCGCGCAAGGACACCGCGATGGTGCTGCCGCACCGGAAGCTGGTGATCGACTTCGACGCCGACAATCCGGGGCTGTGGATGCTGCACTGTCACAACCAGTACCACTCGGAGAGCGGGATGATGACGGTGCTGGGTTACAAGCGCTGAGTCGCGGGGTGGTCCGGACGTGTTGCGGGGGCGGCCGCGCCGCGGCTCGTCGCGCTCCTGGTCGGCCGGATCACCCTGCGCCTTCCAGCGTCTGGTCGTTCAGCAGGAACCACGCCGCCGCCGACGCCGTCAGGAGGACCGCCGCTCCCGCTCCGGAGGCCAGGTGGAGGCCGTGGACGAAGCTGTCCCGGGCCGCGTCCAGCAGGGCCGCCGCCTGGGGCGGGGAGAGGTGCGCCGCCGCCTCCACCGCCGCGCCCAGGGACTCGTGGGCGCCGGCCGGGGTGCCGGACGGGCCCGTGAAGCCGCGGTAGACGCCGGTCACGATGGACCCCAGCAGCGCGATGCCCAGGGCGGCGCCCAGTTCGTACGCCGTCTCGGACACCGCCGAGGCCGCGCCCGCCTGGTCCTTGGGGACGCTGGAGAGGATGACGTCGGCGGTCACCGTGAAGGAGAAGCCCGCGCCGACGCCCACGACCAGCAGGGCGGCGCCGAGGACCGGGTAGCCGGTGGACGCGCCGAGCGTCGTCAGCGCGGCCAGGGCGATGCCGACCGCGGCCAGGCCGCCGGAGACCACCGCGCGGACCGAGAAGCGCCGGGCGGCGCGGCCCGCGAACAGACCGGCCGTCACCGCGCCCACCGCCGCGGGAAGTTCCGCAAGTCCGGCCTCGAACGGGCGTCGGCCCTGGACGAGTTGCAGGTACTGGGAGAGGAAGAACACCAGGCCCGACATGCCGAGGACGGTCAGCAGGTCGGCGAGGACCGCTCCGCTGAAGCCACGGCGCCGGAACAGCCGCATGTCCAGCAGCGGGACCGGCATGGTCAGCTGACGGTGGACGAAGCCGTACAGGGCCGCCGCGCCCAGCAGGGCGGTGCCGAGGGTCGTCCCGGTGAGGCCGTGCGTGGCGGCCTCCTTGACCGCGTAGACCAGGGCGATCATGCCGACCAGCGAGAGCAGGACGCTGCTCAGGTCCCAGGGCCCCGGGTCGGGGTTGCGGGACTCGGGCAGGGTGCGGATGCCGACCAGCACCAGGACCGCCATCACCGGCAGGTTGATCAGGAAGACCGACCCCCACCAGAAGTGCTCGAGGAGGAGTCCGCCGACGATCGGGCCGACGGCCGTACCGGCGGAGGCGGTGGCGCCCCAGACGCCGACGGCGAGGCTGCGCTCGCGCGGGTCGTGGAAGATGTTGCGGATCAGGGCCAGGGTGGCGGGCATCAGGGTCGCTCCGGCGACGCCGAGCAGCGCCCGGGCCAGGATCATCAGTTCCGGTGTCGTCGCGTAGGCGCCCAGCACGGACAGCGCGCCGAACGCCGTGGCCCCGCACAGCAGGATCCGCTTGCGGCCGATGCGGTCGCCGAGGCTGCCCATGGAGACCAGCAGACCGGCGATGACGAAGGAGTAGACGTCGCCGATCCACAGCAGCTGGGTGCCGGAGGGGTTCAGGTCTTCGCTGATGTAGGGGGTCGCCAGGCCGAGGACGGTGGCGTCGACGGCCACCAGCAGCACGGCCAGGACGAGGACGGACAGCGCGAGCCAGCGGCCCGGGCGCTTCACCGCCTCGGTCGCGTCGGCCGGCCGCAGGGTGCTGGTCATGCTTCCTCTCTTCGCAGGGCGCCGCCGAGCAACAGCTCGGCGATCATGGTCGGGAAGTCCCGGGAGGCCACACGGCCGTCCAGGGTGGCCCAGGCGCAGGAGGCGATCAGCCCGTACAGCGCCTCCGTGAGCCAGACCGGGCTGAGGTCGATGCGGAACTCGCCGTCGCGCTGTCCGCGCTGGAAAAGGGCGCCTATCCGGGCGTCCAGGCGCTGCCAGCCCTCGTTCTGCCGGTCGCCCTCCCACAGCTGGTTCTCGCCGTAGAGGAACGCGAGCAGTCCGGCGGCCGGCTGGATCTCGCGGACGAGCCTGCGGACGGCCTCGGCGGCGGACCCCTCCTCCGGCCTGGCCCGGTCCAGCGCGCCCTCGCACTCCGCGATGCCGAGCTGCTCCAGCGCCCGGACGAGCGCGTCCCGGCCGGCGAAGTGGCGGTGCAGCGTGGCCCGGCTGATCCCGGCGGCCTTGGCGACCTCGTCCATGGTCGCGGTGGACTTGCGGGTCAGCAGGGCGGCGGCACTGCGCAGCACGTGGTCACGATCGAGGGCCATGAGACAACAGTAGCCCATGTGAGACATTGATGTCTCACACTGGGCACGGTCGTCTCGTCGGTGCCGGTCCGGGCGGGTGCTCGTCAGTGCCAGGGCAGCTGTCCGCGGCGCTCCCAGTAGGCGCGCGGGTCCTCCGCCAGCGCGTCGAGGCGCGTCAGCTGGTCCTCGTCGAGGTCGACGGCGGGGGCGTGCAGGTTGGAGACGAGCTGCGGGACGGTCGCGGCGCCGGAGAGGACGACTCCGGCCCAGGGCCGGCGCAGGATCCAGGCGAGGGCGACCGCGTCGCAGCCCATTCCGGTCGCGGCGGCCACGGCCTTCAGCGCGTCCGGGGCGTGCGGCTCGGCCAGCCGGCCGTTCGCCATGCCCTCCTTGACGATCACGGTGAGCCCGGCGTCGTGCGCCTCGGCGAGGGCGGGCCCGGCCGACGTCTCCAGGGCGTTGTACGTCGACTGCACGGTACGGAAGAGGGGTTCGCCGTCGACCGTGACCGCGAGGGCGGCGCGGATGGCGTCGGCCTGGGCGGGGCCACTGGTGGAGAAGCCGACGGTGAGGCCCTGGGCGGCGGCTTCCGCCAGCCTGGCGTGCAGGTCCTTGTCGGTGAGGGCCGGGCTGTCCGGGGTCACCGAGTGGATCTGGTAGAGGTCGAGCCGGTCGCCGAGCAGGGCGTCGGTCTCGGCGCGCTGCCGTTCGTAGGTGGCGAGGCTGTGGTCCTTTACCTCGTGCCGCTCGGCGTCGGTGGACCAGCCGGCCGTGTAGGTGTAGCCCCACTTGCTGCCGACGACCACGTCGTCGGCCTCGGGGTGGGCGTTCAGCCAGTCGGCGAGGAACTCCTCGGAGCGGCCGTAGGAGCGGGCGGCGTCGAAGTAGCGGACGCCCTGGGCGTAGGCGGCGTCGAGGAGTTCGTGGGTCCGGGTGCGCAGCGCTTCGACGCTGCGGTTCTCGCCGAGGTCCTCGTCGCGGCCGAGATTGATGTAGCCGGGGCGACCCACTGCGGCCAGGCCCAGTCCGATGTGGCAGGTGGGGGTGGTCGCTGTGGCCAGTCGCGCGAAGGGCATCGCGGGCTCCGTTCGGTCGGCTCCGGTGGGGCTCGCGACCAACGTAACCCTTGATGACCTTCGCCTCAGGACTCGGTCGGTGCGATGTCCCGGCGAGTGCGGGTGCGCCGCGGTTCCCCGCGCCGTTCCCCGCGCCGGCCAGGGGGCGCTCCCTACCGCTTCTCCTTGGCCGCCGCCCACGCGTGCTGAGCCGCCACGTCCGCCTTGACCTCCGCGAGCTGGACCGCGACCGCGCTCGGGGCCGTACCGCCACGCCCGTCGCGGGAGGCGAGGGCGCCCGGGACGTTGAGGACGGAGCGGACATCCGGAGTGAGGTGCGCGGAGATCTTCGCGAACTGCTCGTCCGTGAGGTCGTCCAGCTCCTTGCCCTCCGCCTCGGCGACCTTGACGCACTCCCCCGCGACCTCGTGCGCGACGCGGAACGGCACGCCCTGCTTGACCAGCCACTCGGCGATGTCGGTGGCGAGGGAGAAGCCGGCCGGGGCCAGTTCCTCCATGCGCTCGCGGTGGACGGTGAGGGTGGCGACCATGCCGGTGAAGGCGGGGAGCAGCACCTCGAGCTGGTCGCAGGAGTCGAAGACCGGCTCCTTGTCCTCCTGGAGGTCGCGGTTGTACGCGAGGGGCAGGGCCTTCAGGGTGGCCAGGAGCCCGGTAAGGTTGCCGATCAGGCGGCCGGACTTGCCCCGGGCCAGCTCGGCGATGTCCGGGTTCTTCTTCTGCGGCATGATCGACGAGCCCGTGGAGAACGCGTCGTGCAGGGTGACGAAGGAGAACTCCTTCGTGTTCCAGATGATGATCTCCTCGGCGATCCGGGAGAGGTTGACGCCGATCATCGCGGTGATGAAGGCGAACTCGGCGACGAAGTCACGGGAGGCCGTGCCGTCGATGGAGTTGCCGACGCTGCCGCGTTCGAAGCCGAGGTCCTTGGCGACGGCCTCCGGGTCCAGGCCGAGGGAGGAACCGGCGAGGGCGCCGGAGCCGTACGGCGAGACGGCCGTGCGCTCGTCCCACTGGCGCAGCCGCTCGGCGTCCCGGGACAAGGACTGGACGTGGGCCAGGACGTGGTGGGCGAAGAGCACCGGCTGGGCGTGCTGGAGGTGGGTGCGGCCGGGCATCGCCACGTCGGGGTGGGCCTCGGCGAGGCCGATCAGGGCGTCCTGGAGGTCGGCGATCAGGCCGCCGATGATCCGGGCGTGGTCGCGCAGGTACATCCGGAAGAGCGTGGCGACCTGGTCGTTGCGGGACCGGCCGGCGCGGAGCTTGCCGCCGAGGTCGGGGCCGAGGCGCTCCAGCAGGCCGCGCTCCAGGGCGGTGTGCACGTCCTCGTCCGCGATCGTGCCCGTGAAGGTGCCGGCGGCCACGTCGGCTTCCAGCTCGTCGAGTCCGGCGAGCATGCGCCGGAGCTCGTCCTCGGTGAGGAGTCCCGCCGTGTGCAGCACGCGCGCGTGGGCGCGCGATCCGGCGATGTCGTAGGGGGCGAGCCGCCAGTCGAAGTGGACGGACGCGGACAGCTTCGCCAGGGCCTCGGCCGGACCGTCGGCGAAACGGCCGCCCCAGAGCCGTACGTCACCGCTGTTGCTGCTCACTGCGTTGCTCCTAGGGAAGGTACGGATGTGCCACCGCCTCCCCACACTTCCAGGCGGGGAGGCGGCTGTCAGGCGGTTGCGGGTGAGGTGACCCGTACGGCGTCAGGCGAGGTCGCGCTTGGCCGCGATCTTCGACGACAGGCTGTAGATGTCGATGAAGCCCTTGGCCGCCGACTGGTCGAACGTGTCGCCCGTGTCGTAGGTCGCGAGGTTGAAGTCGTACAGGGACTCCGTCGAGCGCCGGCCGGTGACGACGGCACGGCCGCCGTGCAGGGTCATCCGGATGTCGCCGGTGACGTGCTGGTTGGCCTCGTTGATGAAGCCGTCCAGGGCGCGCTTGAGCGGGGAGAACCACTGGCCGTCGTAGACCAGTTCGCCCCAGCGCTGCTCGACCTGCCGCTTGTAGCGGGCGAGTTCACGCTCGACGGTGACGTTCTCCAGCTCCTGGTGGGCGGTGATCAGGGCGATCGCGCCCGGGGCCTCGTACACCTCGCGGGACTTGATGCCGACGAGGCGGTCCTCGACCATGTCGATCCGGCCGATGCCCTGGGCGCCGGCGCGCTCGTTGAGCTGCTGGATGGCCTGCAGGACGGTGACGGGCTTGCCGTCGATGGCGACCGGGACGCCCTCCTTGAAGCTGATGACCACCTCGTCGGCCTCGCGCGCGACGGCCGGGTTGGAGGTGTACTCGTAGATGTCCTCGATCGGGGCGTTCCAGATGTCCTCCAGGAAGCCCGTCTCGACCGCGCGTCCGAAGACGTTCTGGTCGATGGAGTACGGGGACTTCTTGGTGGTGGCGATCGGGAGCTGCTTCTCCTCGCAGAAGGCGATCGCCTTGTCCCGGGTCATGGCGTAGTCACGGACCGGGGCGATGCACTTGAGGTCGGGGGCGAGGGCGACGATGCCGGCCTCGAAGCGGACCTGGTCGTTGCCCTTGCCGGTGCAGCCGTGGGCGACCGTGGTGGCGCCGTGCTTCTTGGCGGCGGCGACGAGGTGCTTGACGATCGTCGGCCGGGACAGCGCGGAGACCAGCGGGTAGCGGTCCATGTAGAGGGCGTTGGTTTTGATCGCCGGGAGGCAGTACTCGTCGGCGAACTCGTCCTTGGCGTCCGCGACCTCGGCCTCGACGGCGCCGCACGCGAGGGCGCGCTTGCGGATGACGTCCAGGTCCTCGCCGCCCTGGCCGACGTCGACCGCAACGGCGATGACCTCGGCGCCCGTCTCCTCGGCGATCCAGCCGATGGCGACGGAGGTGTCCAGACCGCCTGAGTAGGCGAGTACGACGCGCTCGGTCACGGGTTTCTCCTCACAGTGCATTCGCTGACATGCATGAGTATGCAGAACTCTGCATGATTCGTCAATCTCCCTTTCGGTTGAACGCGTGCAACCGCTTTCTCGTACTCCTCGCCGAACGCAGGCGCCGCGTTCGTCCGACGACGACACTCCCGACCCGAGTGAGGCATTCGCATGTCCAGGGCTCTTCCGAAGTACGACAAGCGCCGCGTGGCGATCATCGGCGGCGCCGCGGCCGTGGTGCTGTCCGGCGCGGTGATCGCCGGCTCCGCCCTCGCCGGCACCCCCGCCGAGAGCGACGGCGCGACCGGTGCCCGCACCCTGGCGAGCCCCGGGACGATCACCTGCCCCGACGTCGCCTCGAAGCTGCCCGCCGTCCCCGCCTCCGCGAAGGCCGAGGTCGACCGCAATCTGGCCCTCCTCCAGACCCAGATCAACGAGGCCAACACCCGGCTGGCCGACACCGTCGGCCAAGGCGGCCCCAACTTCGTCAACAACGCGATCCTGGGACCGCTGAAGGACAAGCGCGTGGCCACCGTCAACCGCATCGCCACGGCGATCGGGCGTACGGCGGCCAAGCCGGCCGGGCTGGACGCGCTGGCGCCCTGCACCCTGAACGCGAACGGCGGCGGGGCATCCACCGGCGCCGCCCCGGACGCCCCGGCGAGCCAGCAGCCGGGCGCCGGCACGGCGGGCGGGGGCGGTGCGGCGGCGGGCGGGGGCGGCGCGACCGGCGGGAACACCGGGGCGGGGACGATCACCTGCCCCGACATCGCTTCGAAGCTGCCCGCCGTCCCCGCCTCCGCGAAGGCCGAGGTCGACCGGAACCTCACCCTCCTCCAGACCCAGATCAAGGAGGCCAACACCCGGCTGGCCGACACCGTCGGCCAGGGCGGCCCCAACTTCGTCGACAACGCGATCCTCGGCCCGCTGAAGGGCAAGCGCGCCTCGACCATCGACCGCATCGCCATCGCCATCGGCCGCACCTCCGCCAGGCCCACGGGCCTGGACTCGCTGGCCGCCTGCACCCTCACCCAGTGAGGTGACAGGCAAGCCGTGGCCGCCCCGTGGGAAGCGCCGGCCGGGGCGGCCACGGCGCCCCCCCTGTGCCGGATCCGCCAATTACTTAGACGGCCGAAGAACTTCCGCCGATACTCGCAGTCATGGGAAAGACCTATGAGCGCATAGACGGCAGGCTGCGCACGTTCATCGAGGAGCAGCCCCTCTTCTTCACCGCGACCGCCCCGCTCTCCGGCGACGGCACGGTCAACCTCTCCCCCAAGGGCCTCAAGGGCTCCTTCGCCGTGCTCGACGAACTCACCGTCGCCTACCTGGACTTCGCCGGGTCCAACGCCGAGACCGTCGCGCACCTCAGGGAGAACGGGCGGATCACGCTGATGTGGTGCGCCTTCCAGGGCCCGCCGAACATCGTGCGCGTGCACGGCCGGGGCGAGCCCGTCTTCCGCGACGACCCGCGCTTCCCGGAACTGCTCACCCACTTCCCGGACATCGACCCGAGCCCGCACGGGCTGCGCGCGGTCATCGTCGTCCGCGCCGAACTGGTCCGGGACAGCTGCGGATACGCCGTGCCCCACATGGCGTACGAGGAGGACCGCGACGTGCACGGCAGGCGCTTCGCCCGCGAGGACGACGCCTCGCTGAGCGCGTACTTCGAGAAGAAGGAGCACATCGCGACTAGCCTGGACGGCCTACCCGGGCTGCCGTTGCCGCTGCCGCCCTCTACCGTCTGAGCCATGCGCCCCGGTGTGGTCCTCGCCCTCGTCTCCGCCTCCGCCCTCGCCCTGCTCGGCGCCGCGCCCGGCCGCGGCCCGGTGCCGCTGCCCGCGGGGATGGCGGACACGGGCGGCGGCCGCCAGCTGATCGTCGCCCAGGCCCCGGACACCAAGGCCACGACGGGCACGGTGAGCTGGTGGGACCTGCGGGACGGCCAGTGGGTCCGGGCCGGCTCCGCACCGGCCAGGTTCGGAGCGGGTGGGCTGGTCGACGGCGCCACCCGCGAGCAGGGCACGAACTCGACCCCGACCGGGCTGTACGGCCTCCCGTTCGGCTTCGGGATCAAGGCCGCGCCGGCCGGCACACAGGTCACGTACCGTCCGGTCCGCAAGAGTTCCTGGTGGTGCCAGGACAACGACTCGCGCTCCTACAACCGCTGGGTCGACCCGCTCCCCGCCGACTGCCGCGCCGCCGAGGCCGAGCACCTGATCGACTACGGCACCCAGTACGCGCACGGCCTCGTCATCGCCTTCAACTACGACCGCCCCGTACGGGGACGCGGAGCCGGGATCTTCCTGCACGTCAACGGCCGGGCGGCGACGGCCGGGTGCGTGTCGGTGCCGGAGGACGCCATGCGCCGGATCCTCACCTGGACCGACCCGGCGGCGAGGCCGCACATCGCGATCGGCACGGAGAAGGGGGCGACGGCGGTCAGCCGCTACTGAAGCGCTCGGTGACGGGCCCCTCAGGGTGCCGTGGGCAGGATCACCGTGAACGTCGTCGCCCCCGGCCGGCTCTCCAGCTCCACGCTCCCCCCGTGCGCCTCCGTCACCGCCGCCACGATCGACAGGCCCAGGCCCGCTCCCCCGCCGGAGGCGTCGGCCCGGCGGCGGTGTTCCGCCCGGGTGAAGCGTTCGAAGACGGTGGGCCGGACGTCCTCCGGGACGCCGGGGCCGTCGTCGTGGACCGAGAGGGTGGCCTGTTCCGCGTCGGCCTCCAGGGTGATCGTCACCTTCGTGCCGGCCGGTGTGTGCAGGCGCGCGTTGGCCAGCAGGTTGGCGAGCGCCTGGTGGAGGCGGTGGGCGTCGCCCGGCACCGTCACCGGTTCCTCGGGCAGGTCCAGGGTCCAGCGGTGGGCGGGGCCGGCGGCGCGGGCGTCCGTCACCGCGTCCAGGACCAGGCGGGTCAGGTCCACCGGCCGGCGTTCCAGCGGGCGGCCCGCGTCGAGGCGGGCCAGGAGGAGGAGGTCGTCGACCATGTCGCCCATGCGCGCGGACTCGGCCGTGATGCGGCGCAGGGCACGGGTCACCTCCGGTGGCACTGGGCCGGGGTGCAGGAGGGCCAGTTCGGCGTGGCCGCGGACCGATGCGACCGGGGTGCGCAGTTCGTGGCTGGCGTCGGCGGCGAAGCGGCGCAGCCGCTCCTCCACGGCGTGCCGCTTGGTGAGCGCGTCCTCCACGTGGCCGAGCATGCGGTTGAAGGCCGTGGCCACCTGGCCGACCTCGCCGTGCGGGTCGGTGTCCGGCGCCCGTGGCGGCAGCGCGACCTCCCCGCTGGCCAGCGGCAGTTCGCTGACCCGGGTGGCGGTGGCGGCGACCCGGCTGAGCGGTCGTAGCGACCAGCGCACCCAGCAGGCTCCGGCCACGCCCGTGACGACCAGGGCCAGGCCGAAGACGACGCCCGCCACCAGTTCCAGCCGGTGGACCGTCGCCTGGACCGGCTCCAGGGGGAGGCCGACGAGCAGCACGTCCCCGTCCCGGCCGGGCGAGGCGACGACCCGGTAGTCGTCCAGGGCGGACAGGTCGACGGTGTGCGGCCTGCCGTCGGCCGGAACCCGGGCCAGCCGCTCGGCGTCCCGCGCGGTCAGGTCCACGTCCAGGTCGGCGGCGGGGTCGCCGGAGCGGATCAGCCCCTTGTGGGTGACCTCGCCGTTCAGCAGACGGGCGCCGAACGTGCCGGTGGCCATGCGGCGGGTGTCGCCCTGTTCGTCGCCGTCGTGGTCGTCGCGGTCGTGGGGCAGCCGGCCGTCGTGTTCCAGGCTCTCCGGGAAGCGGGTGCCGACCTGGGTGAGCTGTTCGTCCAGGCGCTGGGTGAGGAAGCCGTTCAGTTCCACGACCGCGGCCAGGCCGACGGCCGCGCAGCTCACCGCCAGCAGCGTCACCAGCCCCACGGTGAGCCGGGTCCGGAGGGTGCGGGGGCCGAGCCGGGTCACCTGGTCACCGGCTTCAGGACGTACCCGGCGCCGCGCATGGTGTGGATCATGGGCTCGCGGCCCGCGTCGACCTTCTTGCGCAGGTAGGAGATGTACAGCTCGACGACATGGGCCCGGCCGCCGAAGTCGTAGGACCAGACCCGGTCGAGGATCTGCGCCTTGCTGAGCACGCGGCGCGGGTTGCGCATGAGGAAGCGGAGGAGTTCGAACTCGGTCGGCGAGAGTTCTATCAGCTCGCCGGCCCGGGTGACCTCGCGGGCGTCCTCGTCCATCACCAGATCGCCGACGACCAGCCGCGGGCCCTCCTCCTGCGTGCGGGCCATGCCGGCCCGGCGCAGCAGGCCGCGCAGCCGCGCGACGACCTCCTCCAGGCTGAAGGGCTTGGTGACGTAGTCGTCGCCGCCCGCGGTGATCCCGGCGATGCGGTCCTCGACCGCGTCCCGGGCGGTCAGGAAGAGCACGCACACATCGGGCTTCACCTCGTGCAGGCGGCGCAGCACGGCGAAGCCGTCGGTGTCCGGGAGCATCACGTCGAGGACGACGGCGTCGGGCAGCAGCTCCCGCGCGGCGGCGACGGCGGCGGCGCCGTCGCCGGCCGCGCGCACCTCCCAGCGCTCGTAGCGCAGGGCTCCGGTGAGCACCTCCGCGAGGTCGGGGTCGTCGTCGACGACGAGGACGCGCAGCGGGGTGCCGTCGGGGCGGGTGAGGGCGGGGCGGCCGGAGCGGGTGGTGTTCATCGCGCCTTCCAGCATCGCCGGTCCGAAGCGGTCCCGGCGTCCCGGGAACCTCTGAGTTTCCTTTGAGTCCGTCCGGCCGGGGCCCCGCTCAGAGCTGTCTCAGAGCTTCGCCCCGCACAGTGGGCTGGCCGACGGACGAAAGGATGGCGACATCAGATGACCACCGTGGATGCGCGGCGGGCGGCTCCGGCCCCGCCGCTGCCCGTGACCGCGCGGCGCTCCCCCGCCGGGCCCGTGCTGGCCCTGCTGTGGGTGGGGGCGGCGGCCGTACTCGCGCTCTGGTGGGCGGACACCGGGTCCGTGGTCGGGGCGGCCGGGTGGCTGACGGGGGCCGGGCGGATCGCCGGACTGCTGTGCGGGTACGCCTGCGCGGTGCTGGTCGGCCTGATGGCGCGGGTGCCGCTGCTGGAGCGGCGCGTCGGCTCGGACCGGGTGGCGCGCTGGCACGCGCTGGCCGGCCGGTACACCGTGTGCCTGCTGCTCGCGCACGTCGTGCTGATCCTCGCCGGGTACGCCGCCCAGGACCGGGCCTCCCTGGGGCGCGAGGCGGTGACCGTCGTCCTCGACTACCCGGAGATGCTCAAGGCCACCGCCGGCACGGTGATCCTCCTCGCGGTCGGCGTGACGTCGGCGCGGGCCGTGCGCCGCCGGACGAGCCACGAGTTCTGGTACTACATGCACCTGCTGACGTACGCGGCGGTATTCCTCGCCTTCGGGCACCAGCTCGCCCTCGGCGACGAGTTCAACGGCGAGCCGGTCGCGACCGCCGCCTGGTACGCGCTGTACCTGGGCGTGGCGGGCCTGGTGCTGTGGTTCCGGATCCTCGCCCCGGTACGGCTCAACCTGCGTCACCGCCTGCGCGTGGAGTCGGTCCACAGGGAGGCGCCGGGTGTGTACTCGGTCGTCGTACGAGGGCGCCGCCTGGACGAACTGGGGGCGCGGCCGGGCGAGTTCTTCCGCTGGCGGTTCCTCGCCGAGGGCATGCGCCGGACGTCGACGCCGTACTCCCTGTCGGCGCCGCCGCGCCCGGACCTGCTGCGCATCACGGTCAAGGCGCTCGGCGACCACAGCGCGGCCGTGGCCCTGCTGCGTCCCGGTACCCGGGTGTGGGCGGAGGGCCCGTACGGCGCCCTGACCGCCGACCGGGCCACCGGCCGGCGCACCCTGCTGATCGCGGCCGGCGTCGGCATCACCCCGCTGCGGGCGCTGTTCGAGACACTGCCCGGCGAGGTCACCCTGCTGTACCGGGCGCGCTCCGCCGAGGACCTGGCGCTCGGCGGCGAGCTGGAGGCGATCGCCCGCTGGCGCGGCGGGCGGGTGCTGTACGCGCTCAACGGTCCGGGCGGGGAGCGCCCGCCCCTGACGGCGGACTCCCTGCGCGCCACCTTCCCCGGCCTCGACGACCTCGACGTCTTCCTCTGCGGGCCGCACGGCTTCGCCCAGGACGTGTACCGGGCGCTGCGGGGGGCCGGGGTGGCGGACCGCCGTATCCATCACGAGTCGTTCGAGCTGTGAGCCGTCACAGACGCCAGAAGGGCCGGACATGCACGCGTTGAACAAGAATCGTCCCCTGCGCCGGATCGTGCTGGCGAGCGCCGCCACCGTCTCCGGGATGGTGCTGCTGCTGGCGCTGAAGCCGCACACGGCGCCCACGGTGGCGACGGCGAGCGCCAAGTCCCACGCCGCGTCAAGCAGTTCGGCGCCCGGCTCCGCCTCCGGGACCAGGACGGCCACCGGGGACACCGCGCAGACCCGCTGGGGCCCGGTCCAGGTACGCGTCACCGTGCGGGACGGCCGGCTCACCGACGTCACGGCCGTCGCCTACCCGCAGGACAACCCGCGCGACGAGGAGATCAACAGCTACGCCCTGCCCCAACTGCGGCGCGAGGCGCTGGCGGCGCAGAGCGCGGAGATCGACACGGTGTCGGGAGCGACGTACACCAGTGACGGTTACCGGCAGTCACTCCAGTCCGCGCTGGACTCGGCGGGGCTCTGAACACTCCCGCCCTGTGGCACGTATCTGTGGGCCAAGGGTCAAGTCCCCACGGAGGAACCGTGACCACCACGCTCGCAGGCGGACGTGCCGCCCGACGACAGACGATGCGCCGCATCCGCCCGCGCCGCTCCCCGGCCGTCCCGCTGCTGCTCGCCGTCTGGGCGGGCGCGGTGGCCGTGCTGTGGCTCTGGTGGCACAACACCCCCTCCATCGCCGACGACACCGGCCGCATCCTCGGTGCGGGCCGGATCACCGGTCTGCTGGCCGGCTATCTGATGGCGCTGGTCGTGCTCCAGATGGCGCGCGTCCCGGCGCTGGAGCGGCGGGTCGGTTCGGACCGGGTGGCCCGCTGGCACGCGATGAGCGGCCGGTACACGCTGTGCCTGGTCGTCGCCCACGTCTTCCTCGTCATGTGGGGGTACGCGCGCCAGGCCGGCCGGTCGCTCGGCGACATCGTCCAGCAGACGACCGACTCCATCGGCCAGCTGCCGGACATGGGCAAGGCGGCGATCGGCACGGGCCTGTTCGTGGTCATCGGGCTGACGTCCGTCAGCGGGATCCGCCGCCGGCTGCCGTACGACACCTGGTACCACGTCCACCTGCTGACCTACGCGGCGGTGTTCCTGACGTTCTGGCACCAGATCACCACCGGCAACGACTTCGCGGTGGAGCCCGCCGCCAAGACCTTCTGGTACGGCCTGTACGGCGCGGTCACCGCGCTGGTGGTCTGGTACCGCGTCCTCACCCCGATCCGGCTGAACCTCCGGCACCGCATGTACGTGGAGGCGGTGATCGAGGAGACGCCGGGCATCGTGTCGGTGCTGATCGGCGGGCGGAAGCTGCACCGGATGGGCGCGGAGGCGGGCCAGTTCTTCCGCTGGCGGTTCCTCGCCCCGGGGATGCGGTTCAGCTCGCACCCGTACTCCCTGTCGGCCGCCCCGCGTCCCGGCATGCTGCGGATCACGGTGAAGGCGATCGGCGACCACAGCGCCCGGCTGCGCGAGCTGGCGCCGGGGACGAAGGTGTGGGCGGAGGGCCCGTACGGCGCGCTCACCGCGCAGCGCCGCAGCCGGGGCAAGGTGCTGCTGGTCGCGGGCGGGGTGGGCATCACGCCGATGCGGGCGCTGTTCGAGACACTGCCCGGTGCCGCCGGTGACATCACGCTGCTGTACCGGGCGAACACCACCCAGGACCTGGCGCTGTGGGACGAGCTGGCGGCCATCGCCGAGGAGCGGGGGGCCCGGCTGATGTACGCGGTGAACAGCCCGGAGGGCGAACGGCCGGACATCTCCGCGGAGAACCTCCGGCGGAAGATGCCGGACATCGACCGGCACGACGTCTTCATGTGCGGTCCGCCCGGGTTCGCGCAGTCGGTGTACGAGGCACTGCGCGAGGCGGGTGTGCCCGCCCGCCGTATCCACCACGAGTCGTTCGAGATGTGAGCGGAGCTGCGAAGCGATGAGGAAGAGCCACCCCGTGCGGCGG
Source organism: Streptomyces flaveolus (assembly GCF_000716535.1). GTDB lineage: Bacteria > Actinomycetota > Actinomycetes > Streptomycetales > Streptomycetaceae > Streptomyces > Streptomyces flaveolus_A. Next base: position 46,888 of record NZ_JNWV01000027.1, read on the forward strand.
GTCGTGCTGGCCACCGCCGCGACCGTGTCCGGTGTCGTGCTGCTGCTGTCGCTGAAGCCGGCGTCGGATCCGGCCGCCGCGTCGGCGGCGGGCGCGGCCCCGCAGGCGACGGCGGCCGGGCAGGAGTCGCCGCAGGGCGGAACGCGGGGCGCCGCCGGGGCCGGTTCCGGCACGGTGACCGGTGACGCGGCGCAGACGCAGTACGGGGCCGTGCAGGTACGGCTGACCGTCAGTGACGGCAGGATCACGAAGGCGGAGGCGGTGCAGGCGCCCAAGGGCGGCCTCAGCGACCAGAAGACGCAGCTCGCCGTCCCCAGGCTCAACCAGGAAGCCGTGGCGGCAAGCAGGCCTCGTCCGGTACCCCGGCTTCCTCCGGCGCGGCGCAGGCGCGGACCGTCACCGGGAAGGCCGTGCGGACCCAGTACGGGCCGGTCCAGGTGCGGATCACGGTCAGCGGCGGGAAGATCACGAAGGCGGAGGCGGTGCAGGCGCCCAAGGGCGGCCTCAGCGACCAGAAGACGCAGCTCGCCGTCCCCAGGCTCAACCAGGAAGCCGTGGCGGCGGTGGCTGACACGGTGGCCGAGCCGGCGAAGGCACCCGCCGCGGTGCGTCACGCGGAGGAGGTCATGGGGACGGTCTTCTCCTTCGACGTCCGCGGCGGGGATCCGGACGCGGTACGGGCGGCGCTCGCCGAGGCCGTCGCCGGGCTGCACCGGGCGGACGCGCTCTTCAGCACCTACCGCGAGGACAGCGAGGTGTCGCGGCTGGCCCGGGGTGAGCTGGACGTCTCGCGGTGCGCTCCCGAGGTGGCCGAGGTGCTGGAGCTGGCGGCCGAGGCGGAGCGGGTGAGCGAGGGATGGTTCAGCACGCGCTACCGGGGGTCGCTCGACCCCACCGGCATCGTCAAGGGCTGGGCGGCCGAGCGTGCGGCGCGGGTGCTGGCGGCGGTGGCCGGGGTGCGGGGGGTGAGCGTCAACGGGGGCGGGGACGTGCAGCTGCTGGGCGCGCCGGAGCCGCAGCGCCCCTGGCGGGTGGGCGTGTCCGATCCGCTCCGGCCCGGCGGGCTGGCGGCGGTGGTCTCGGCGGCCGGCACCGAGGAGCTGGCCGTGGCCACCTCGGGTACGGCGGAGCGGGGTGCGCACATCGTGGATCCGCGCACCGGCCGGTCCGCGGTGACGGACCTGGTGGCGGTCACGGTGGTGGGGCCGCGTCTGACGTTCGTCGACTGCTGGGCCACGGCCGCGTTCGCGATGGGTTCGCGGGCGGGGCTGGCGTGGCTGGAGTCCCTGCCGGACGTGGAGGCCCTGCTGATCACCGCGGGCGACGAGGTGCGGTGCACCGGGGGGCTGGCCGCACGGCTGGGCTGAGAGCGGCCGGCTCCTGGTTCACGCGGCTCCCGGTCGACCGTCCGGAAGTTTTTCCTCCGTGACGCCATCCGACTTCCGCCCTGGGACGTATCCCCTGTGAGGCAAGTTCCAGGAGGAAACGACATGGCCATCTTCAGCAGCCTGCTGCCCGCGATGCGGGACCGCGACAACGACACGTCCCGGCACGACAGTTCGGGGCACGGGCACCGTCACGGCCACGGCGACCGCCACACCGGCCGGGGCCACGGCCACGGCCACGGCCACGGCAATGACCACGGCGACCGCCACGGCCACGACAACTACTGATCGCGTACGACGCTGAGCGGACCGCGGGCCCAAGGACCCGGTCCGCTCGGCCGATCCCCGAGACGCGACGGGGAACGCACCGAAGAACGCGACGAGGAACGCTGCCATGGCGCACGTCCTGCGGCGTCTGCTCTCCGCGGGCGAGACCTCCGACGCCGTCGTCGCGGCCGCGCCCCCGGTGCCGCCGCGCGAGGTGTTCCGGCGGTTCTGGCCGTACACCCGCGGCGGCCGGCGCTGGCTGGCGCCCGTCGTCCTGTTCAGCCTGACCGGTCCCGCCGTCGACGCCGCGGAGCTGTGGCTCTTCAAGGTCCTCGTGGACGACGTGCTCGTCCCCCGGGACCTGCACCCCTTCCTGTGGATCGCGCCGGCCTACCTGGGCCTGGTCCTCTGCTCCGGAATCCTCGGCTTCGCCGACGACGTGACGTCCACCTGGGTCGGCGAGCGCTTCCTGCTCGCGCTGCGCTCCGACGTGTTCCGGCACGTCCAGGGGCTGTCGCTGGGCTTCTTCGAGCGCCGCAGGCTCGGTGACGTGCTGTCCCGGGTCACGGGCGACGTCGACGCGGTGGAGACGTTCCTGCTCTCGGGGGTGGCGGACGCCCTCTACTACGTCGTCCGCCTCGCCGTCTTCCTCGGCCTGCTGTTCTACCTGCGCTGGGACCTGACCGTGCTCGCCCTGGTCATCGTGCCCCTGTTCTGGGGTGCCGCCCGGCACTTCTCGCGGCTGCTCAAGGAGGCGTCGCGGGAGCGCAGGCGCCGCAGCGGCTCGCTCAGCGCGATCGCCGAGGAGTCGCTGGGCAATGTCGCCCTCGTGCAGGCGTACAACCGGCAGGGCTGGGAGGAGCACCGGTTCGAGCGGGAGAACCTCGGCCGGTTCCGGGCGGCGATGGCCTCGGCGCGGATCCGTGCCGTGTACGGACCCGTCGTGGAGGTCATCGAGGTGGCCGGCGGCCTCGCGGTGATGGGCCTCGGCACCTGGAAGCTGGCCCAGGGGCAGCTCACGCTCGGCGGACTGCTGGTCTTCCTCGCGCTGATCGGCAAGCTGTACGGCCCGGTCCGCGGCCTGTCCCACCTCGGCACGACCTTCTACACGGCCTCCGCCTCGGCGGAACGGATCATCGAACTGCTGGACCAGCGGCCCCAGGTGACCGAGGCCCCGGACGCCCGGCGGACCGGCCGCGCCCGCGGGGACGTGGAGTTCGACGGCGTGTGGTTCCGCTACCCGGGCGGCTCCTCCTGGGCGCTCGCGGACGTGTCCTTCCACGTGGCGCCCGGGGAGACGCTGGCGCTGGTCGGGGCCAGCGGGGCGGGCAAGTCGACGATCGCCAAGCTCCAGCTCCGCTTCTACGACCCCGACCGGGGCGCGGTCCGCCTCGACGGGACGGATCTGCGCCGGATCAGCCTGTCCGACGTGCGGGAGAGCGTGGCGGTGGTGCTGCAGGAGACGCTCGTCTTCCACGGCACCGTCCGGGACAACATCGCCTACGGGCGGCCGGGCGTCACGGACGCGGACATCGTCGCGGCGGCACGGGCGGCCGACGCGCACGCGTTCGTCGAGCTGCTCCCGGAGGGCTACGACACCCTGGTCGGCCAGCGCGGCCGGACCCTCTCGGGCGGACAGTGCCAGCGCCTGGCCATCGCCCGCGCGATGATCCGGGACGCGCCCGTGCTGCTCCTTGACGAACCGACGGCCGGGCTCGACGTCCGCTCCGGCCGGCGGATCATGGACCCGCTGCGCCGGCTCATGGCCGGGCGGACGACCGTCGTCATCTCCCACAACCTGCTGACCGTCCGCGACGCCACGCGCATCCTGGTGCTCGACCACGGCCGGATCATCGAGCACGGCACCCACGACGACCTGCTGGGGCACGACGGCACCTACGCCCGGCTGCACCGGCTGCACTCGGGGGCGGCGCGGTCATGAGCGTCACCACCGGGACGGCCATGCCGCCCCTGGCCCCCGGCGCACAGCCGGTCCCTGGCTACCGGGTCCTGGCGGGGCTCACGCGCACCGGCTGGCTCGACGTCTACGACGCCTGGAGCGAGGAACGGCACTGCCGGTGTGTGCTCAAGACCGTGCGTCCCGACCGGCGGGGCGAACGGCGGCTCGGTGAGCGGCTGCTGCGCGAGGGACGGTGGCTGCGCGACTTCACCCATCCCCATCTGGTCCGCGCCTACGACGTCTTCACCGAGCCCGAGCCGCTCGTCGTCCTGGAGACGCTGACCGGCGAGACGCTGTCCCACCTGCTGCACCGGCTGCGGCGCCGGCCGTCCGCGGCCGACGTGGCGCTCCTCGGGGCGCAGCTCTGCTCCGCCGTCCACTATCTGCACGGCCGGGGCCTGCTGCACCTGGACCTCAAGCCGTCGAACGTGGTGGTGGACCGCGGTCTCGCGAAGGTGCTGGACCTGAGCGTCGCGCGGCCTCCGGGGCCCGCTCCGGCGGGGTTGGGCACCTGCTGCTACCTCGCCCCGGAGCAGGCCCGCGGCGGGACGCTCACGGCCGCCGCCGACGTGTGGGGCATCGGGGTCACCCTGTACGAGGTCGCGTGCGGTGACCTGCCCTTCGAGTGCCGCACGACCGGAGGGACGGGACACCGGCCCTACGCCGGGGACGAGCCGGGTGACGGCACCGGCACCGGTGACCCGGGCGACTGGTACCCGCAACTGGAGCGTGCGGCGCCGCCGATCGCGTCCCGGCGGCGCCTGCCGGCCCCTCTCGCCGCCGCCGTCGACGGCTGTCTGCGCGCCGATCCGGCGGCGCGGCCCACCGTCGCCGCGCTGGCCGCCGCCCTGGAGGCGGCGCTGCCCGTCCAGCCCCGCGGCGGCTGAGCGGCCGGTTCACGCCTCCGGAGTGCGGACCTCCCCCTTCCGTAGCTGCGCGGTGGCGAGGACGGTGCCGTCGGGCGACGTCAGACGGGCGCCGGAGTACCGGGTGAGGTCGACGGGGACCGCCACGCCCCAGTTGGCGTGTCCGTCGCGCACGGCGAAGTCGCCGACGCGGACACGCGTGCCGTCGGTGCGCTCCAGGAGACAGCTGACCGTTCCGGTGTACCGGGTGCCGGGGCGGGTCATGGCGACGGACACGAAGATCCAGCCGGGGCTGCCGGGGTGGGCGTAGACCTCGCCGACGGGCTCCCCGCCGCGCCCGACCGGGGTCATGTCCCCGACCAGCACCGGCTCCGACTCGACGGCGGGCGGCGGCGAGGCGGTGACCTCCTCGACGGCGGTGCCGACCGCCCAGCCGGCGAATCCGACGGCGACGGCGAACGCGGCGCCGACCGCGGCGACCCGTACCCGGGCCCGCCGGGCGCCGTGGCGCAGGCCCCGGCGCGAGCGGCCGAAGACGCCCGCCGGCCGCCGCTGCCCCTCGGGCGCCGTCATCGACTGGGCGAGGCCACGCGCCACCCGGGTCTCGAAACCGGGCGGCGGCTCGCGGTCCGGCAGCAGGCCGACCAGCCGGTCGCCGACCAGCGTCAGTTGCCGGATGTACTCCCGGCAGTCCGCGCACCGGTCCAGATGGGCGACCGCCTCGGCCCGCTCCCGGCCGGGCAGCACGCCCAGCGCCAGCTCGGGACCGATCTCCCGCAGCTTCTCGCAGTTCGCGTCACTGGACATGGTCGCCTCGTTCCGGAGAAGCGACGGTGGTGCGCAGCCGTGCCATCGCCGTCCTGATCCGCGTCTTGGCGGTACCCAGCGGGATCCGCTCCACGTCGGCGACCTGCTGGGCCGTCATGCCGTAGATGCCGGCCATCATCAGTGCCCTGGCCTGTTCCCGTGGCAGCCGTGCCAGGGCGGCCCGGACCTGGGCGGAGGCCTCGTCGGCCAGCGCCCACCGCTCGGGGGTCTCGGTGACGACGTCCAGCAGCTCTTCGAGGTCCTCGGGCGCCAGCGGCTCCGTCCGCCGGGCCCGGACCGCGTCGACGGCCAGGTTGTGCGCGATGGTCGTCAGCCAGGTCATGACCGAGCCTCGACGGGAGTCGTAGATCTGGGCGTGACGCCACGCGCGCTCGAACGTCTGCTGGGCGACGTCCTCGGCGAGCTGCTGGTCCCCGGTGACGGCCACGGCCACGCCGAAGACCCGGTGCTGGAACCTCCGTACGAAGATGACGGCCAGCTCCGGATCTCCGGCGGCCAGCCCGGACAGCAGAGCCTCGTCCGGGAGGCGGCCGACGGGGAACCGAAATCCCGACACACCTCTGTATACGTTCGACGGCCGCCAGGGGATTGACCGTCCCCCTGGCCGCTCGCCGCGGAAGATCACATGCCCATTCTGCGTCCGTCGGCCGGGCCCCGCACGCGGTCAGTGCCCGTTCTGCGCCAGCCGCAGCAGATGGTCCGCCAGGGCCTGGCCCCCGCTGGGATCGCGGCTGATCAACAGCAGCGTGTCGTCACCGGCGATCGTCCCCAGGATGTCGTGCAGTTCCGCCTGGTCGATGGCGGAGGCGAGGAACTGCGCGGCCCCCGGAGGAGTCCGCAGGACCACCAGGTTCGCCGAGGCCTCCGCGGAGATCAGCAGCTCCTGGGAGAGCCGGCGCATCCGCTCCTCCTTGGCCGACTCCCCCAGCGGAGCCCGCGGGGTACGGAAGCCGCCCTCGCTCGGCACCGCGTAGATCAGGTCGCCGTCGGTGTTGCGGATCTTCACCGCGTTCAGCTCGTCGAGATCCCGGCTGAGCGTCGCCTGTGTGACGTTCAGCCCGTCGTCGGCGAGCAGCTTCGCCAACTGGCTCTGCGACCGCACCGGTTGCCGGTTGAGGATGTCCACGATCCGGCGGTGCCGTGCGGTGCGGGTCTGCGGCACGGCGGGGCCGGCCCCGTTGGCCGCCTCGTGGTCCTGCGCCTCGCTCATCGTCGTCTCATTCTCCGGATCGTCCGTCCCCGTCCACAGGGCTCGCCGCGTCGAGGATGCCGGGCAGCGCCCGGAGCAGCGCACCCACCTCGTCGTCGCGGAGATTCAGCGGCGGCATGAGCCGTACGACGTCGGGGGCGGGCGCGTTCACCAGGAACCCGGCCTCCTGGGCCGCCTGCTGCACCTGCGGTGCGCGCGGCCCGGTGAGCACGATACCCAGGAGCAGGCCCGCACCCCGGACATGATCGATCAACGGGTGGTTCAGTGCCTCGACGCCGTCCCGCAACCTCCCGCTCTGCCGCTTGACGTTGTCGAGCAGGCCCTCGCCCTCGATGGTGTCGAGCACGGCGAGTCCGGCGGCGCAGGCGACCGGGTTGCCGCCGAAGGTGGTCCCGTGCTGGCCGGGCCGCAGCAGTTCGGCGGCCCGGCCGAAGGCCACGGTCGCGCCGAGCGGCAGCCCGCCGCCGAGCTGCTTGGCGAGGGTGACGACGTCGGGCAGCACGCCCTCGTGGGCCTGGTACTCGAACCAGGTGCCGGTCCGCCCGATGCCGGTCTGCACCTCGTCCAGGACGAGCAGCGCACCCGTGGCGGCGGTGATCGCGCGGGCCGCCTTGAGGTAGCCGGCCGGGGGCACGACGACGCCGTTCTCGCCCTGGACGGGCTCGATGACCACCAGGGCGGTGTCCTCGGTGACCGCGGCGGCCAGCGCCTGCGCGTCGCCGTAGGGGACGTGGGTGACCTCGCCGGGCAGCGGCCGGAAGGGCTCCTGCTTGGCGGGCTGGCCGGTGAGCGCGAGGGCGCCCATCGTGCGGCCGTGGAAGCCGCCGTCGGTGGCGACCATGTGGGTGCGCCCGGTGAGCCGGCCGATCTTGAAGGCGGCCTCGTTGGCCTCGGCGCCGGAGTTGCAGAAGAAGACCCGGCCCTCCCGGCCGAACAGCGCCAGGAGCCGTTCGGCGAGGGCGACGGTGGGCTCGGCCATGAAGAAGTTGGAGATGTGGCCGAGGGAGCCGATCTGCCGGGTCACGGCCTCGACGATCGCGGGGTGGGCGTGGCCCAGCGCGTTGGTGGCGATGCCGCCGACGAAGTCGAGGTACTCCCGGCCCTCGGCGTCCCACACCTTGGTGCCCTCGCCGCGGACGAGGGGCAGCCGCGGGGTGCCGTAGTTGTGCATGAGCGCGCCCTGCCAGCGCTCGGTCAGCTCCTGGTTGCCCGTCACTGCGCGTCCCCCTCAAGCTCGTCGGGCACGACCATGGTGCCGATGCCCTCGTCGGTGAAGATCTCCAGCAGGATCGAGTGCTGGACCCGGCCGTCGATCACGCGGGCGGTCGTCACGCCGTTGCGCACGGCGTGCAGGCAGCCCTCCATCTTCGGCACCATGCCGGAACTCAGCTCCGGCAGCAGCTTCTCCAGCTGGGAAGCGGTGAGCCGGCTGATCACCTCGTCGGAGTTCGGCCAGTCCTCGTAGAGGCCCTCGACGTCGGTGAGGACCATGAGGGTCTCGGCGCCCAGTGCCGCAGCGAGTGCCGCAGCCGCCGTATCAGCATTGACGTTGTAGACATGTCCGTCGTCCTGGGAGCGGGCGATCGAGGAGACGACCGGGATGCGGCCGTCGGCCAGCAGCGCCTCGATCGCGCCCGTGTCGAGGGCGGTGATCTCGCCGACGCGTCCGATGTCGACCGGCTCGCCGTCGATCTCCGGGGTGTGCTTGGTGGCGGTGATGGTGTGCGCGTCCTCGCCGGTCAGCCCCACGGCGAACGGGCCGTGCTGGTTGAGCAGGCCGACCAGCTCGCGCTGCACCTGCCCGGCGAGCACCATCCGTACGACGTCCATGGCGTCCTCGGTGGTGACGCGCAGGCCCGCCTTGAACTCGCTGACGATGCCGTGCCGGTCGAGGGCGGCGCTGATCTGCGGGCCGCCGCCGTGCACGACGACCGGCTTGAGGCCGGCGTGCCGCAGGAAGACGACGTCCTGGGCGAAGGCGGCCTTCAGTTCCTCGTTCACCATGGCGTTGCCGCCGAACTTGATGACGACGATCTTGCCGTGGTGCCGGGTCAGCCAGGGCAGCGCCTCGATGAGGATCTGTGCCTTCGGCAGTGCCGTGTGTTTCCGCGTCGTGGTCATGAGGAGTAGGCGCTGTTCTCGTGGACGTAGTCGGCGGTCAGGTCGTTGGTCCAGATGGTCGCGGTCTCGGCGCCGGCGGCGAGGTCGGCCACGATGTGGACCTCGCGGTAGCGCATGTCGACCAGGTCGCGGTCCTCGCCGACGCTGCCGTTCTTGCAGACCCAGACGCCGTTGATGGCGACGTTGAGCTGGTCCGGCTCGAAGGCGGCCTTCGTGGTGCCGATCGCGGAGAGCACGCGGCCCCAGTTGGGGTCCTCGCCGTGGATCGCGCACTTGAGGAGGTTGTTGCGGGCGATGGAGCGGCCCACCTCGACGGCGTCCTCCTCGCTCGCCGCGTTGATCACCTCGACCTTGATGTCCTTGCTGGCGCCCTCGGCGTCGCCGATGAGCTGCCGGCCGAGGTCGGCGCAGACCTGCCGCACGGCCTCGGCGAACTCCTCGTACTCCGGGGTGACGCCGGAGGCACCGGAGGCGAGCAGCAGGACGGTGTCGTTGGTGGACATGCAGCCGTCGGAGTCGACGCGGTCGAAGGTGACCCTGGTGGCCGCGCGCAGCGCCTTGTCCAGGGTCTCGTCGTCCAGGTCGGCGTCGGTGGTGAGGACGACGAGCATGGTGGCGAGGCCCGGCGCGAGCATGCCGGCGCCCTTGGCCATGCCGCCGACGGTCCAGCCGTCCTTGGTCACCACCGACGTCTTGTGGACGGTGTCGGTGGTCTTGATGGCGATGGCGGCCTTCTCGCCGCCGTGCTCGCTCAGGGAGGCGGCGGCCGTCTCCACGCCCTTGAGGAGCTTGTCCATGGGGAGCAGCACACCGATCAGGCCGGTGGAGCAGACGGCGACCTCGATGGCGCCCCGGCCGAGCACCTCGGCGACCTTCTCGGCGGTGGCGTGCGTGTCCTGGAAACCCCGGGGGCCGGTACAGGCGTTGGCGCCGCCGGAGTTGAGGACGACCGCCGAGACCTGGCCGCCCTTGAGGACCTGCTCGGACCAGAGGACCGGCGCGGCCTTCACACGGTTGGAGGTGAAGACGCCCGCGGCGGCACGGCGGGGCCCGTCGTTGACCACGAGGGCCAGGTCGGGGTTGCCGTTCTCCTTGATCCCGGCGGCGATGCCGGCCGCCGTGAATCCCTTGGCTGCCGTGACACTCACTGCATCTCCTTGTTCGCTTCTCCGCCCGTGCAGCGCAGCGGTGCGGCCATCGTCGTCGTCTGCGGCCCGGCGGCTGCACGTACTCCCCCAGCTACCGCTGGGAGGTGCCCCTTGCTCACGGTGCGACTCCGATCGTGGAAAGCCCGGTGGTCTCGTCGAGACCGAGGGCGATGTTCATGCTCTGGACGGCACCGCCCGCGGTGCCCTTGGTCAGGTTGTCGATGGCGCTGATCGCGATGATGCGGCCCACGGCGGCGTCGTACGCGACCTGCACCTGAACGGCGTTGGAACCGTGGACGGACGCCGTCGCGGGCCACTGGCCCTCGGGGAGCAGATGGACGAAGGGCTCGTCGGCGTAGGCCTTCTCGTAGGCGGCGCGCACCGCCTCGGCCGTGACCCCCTCGACGGCGGACGCGCTGCACGTGGCGAGGATCCCCCGGGGCATCGGCGCGAGGGTCGGCGTGAAGGAGACCTTCACGGTCTGTCCGGCGACCGCGCTGAGGTTCTGGATCATCTCGGGGGTGTGCCGGTGGCCCCCGCCGACGCCGTACGGCGACATGGAGCCCATGACCTCGCTGCCGAGCAGGTGCGGCTTGGGTGCCTTGCCCGCGCCGGAGGTGCCGGACGCGGCGACGATCACCGCCTCGGGCTCGGCGAGTCCGGCGGCGTAGGCCGGGTACAGGGCGAGGGAGACGGCGGTCGGGTAGCAACCGGGTACCGCGATGCGCTTGGACCCCTCCAGCGCGGCGCGGGCACCCGGAAGTTCGGGGAGGCCGTAGGGCCAGGTGCCGGCGTGCGGGGAGCCGTAGAACCTCTCCCAGTCGGCCGGGTCCTTGAGCCGGAAGTCGGCGCCCATGTCGATCACGAGGACCTCGGGGCCGAGCTGCTCGGCGACGGCGGCGGACTGCCCGTGCGGCAGCGCGAGGAAGACCACGTCGTGCCCCGCGAGGCCCTCGGGGGTGGTCTCGGTCAGCACGCGGTCGGCCAGCGGCAGCAGGTGCGGCTGGATCGCGCCGAGCCGCTGTCCGGCGTTGGAGTTCCCGGTCAGGGCACCGATCTCGACCTCGGGGTGCGCGAGGAGCAGGCGCAGGACCTCACCGCCCGCGTATCCGCTCGCTCCGGCCACCGCCGCACGTACCGCCATGTCCATCCTCCATCCTGGATGGCATGACTATACGTATCGCTGCACGTTTATGCAATCGCCTTGGGCAGCATCACCCGGCGCGAGACGACGAAGGTGACCGGTATCGCCGCCGCGGAGGCGAGCAGCGGAGCGAAGCGGCTGCCGGCGTGCAGGAGGTCGACGATCACGTAGACGCCCGCCGTGGTGATCAGGAAATTGGTCACGTTCGTCAGCGGGAACAGCAGGAATTTCCGCCAGGTGGGCCGGGTCCGGTAGGTGAAGCGCGCGTTCAGAAAAAAGGAGCCGATCATGCTGAGCAGAAAAGCCAGGATGTGCGCGGCCAGATAAGGAAGGGCGGTCAGGAACAACAGGTAAAGGCAGTAGTAGGTCGCCGTGTTCACGACGCCGACCGCCGCGAAGGTCAGAATCTGCCGCATCAGGGGATGAGATCTTTCGTCCGTTCCACGTTGGTCGCCTTCACCAGGAAGTGCGGGCGCCCCTTCACCTCGTAGTAGATGCGGCCGGTGTACTCCCCGATGACTCCCAGCATGACCATCTGGACGCCCGCCAGGGCGGTTACGGCGGTGATGATGGTCACATAGCCGGGGGTCTGGACACCGTGGGCGAGCGCGGCGCCCACGATCCAGGCGGTGTAGAGGCCCGCGCACAGCAGCAGCCCGACACCGAGCCAGAGCGCGGCGCGCAGCGGGCGGTTGTTGAAGGAGAGCAGGCCGTCGAGGCCGTAGTTGAGCAGGCCGCGCAGGTTCCAGGAGGTGCGGCCTGCCTCGCGGGCGGCGTTCTGGTACTCGAAGGTGGTGCTCGGGAAGCCCACCCAGGCGAACAGGCCCTTGGAGAACCGGTTGTACTCGGTGAGGGCCAGCACGGCGTCCACCACCCGGCGTGACAGCAGCCGGAAGTCCCCCACGCCGTCGACGAGTTCGACGTCGACCAGGCGGTTGACGAGCCGGTAGTACAGCCGGGCGGTGAGGGTCCGGGTGAACCGGTCGCCGGTGCGGGTGCGCTTGGCGATGACCTGGTCGTGGCCCTGTTCGCGCAGCTCGACCATCCGCTTGATCAGCGCCGGCGGGTGCTGGAGGTCGGCGTCCATGACGATCACCGAGTCGCCCGAGGCGTGCCGCAGGCCGGCCAGCAGAGCCGCCTCCTTGCCGAAGTTGCGGCTGAAGGAGACGTAGCGCACCCGGGAGTCGAGGTCCGCCAGTTCCTTCAGGACGGCGAGCGTACGGTCCCGGCTGCCGTCGTCGACGTAGACGAACTCCATGTCGTGGCCGAGGGGCAGCAGTTCCTCGGCGACCTTCTGGACCTCCTCGTGGAAACGGGCGAGGACGTCTTCCTCGTTGTAGCAGGGCGCGACGATCGATATCAGCATGCGGGTCCCCCCTGGGCGCGGTCAGAGAGCGGTGGTCACGCGCTCGCGCGGTGAAGTGGTCGTGGGCGGCACCGGGGCGCGCCGGCGGCGGACGGCGGTGAGGGCGGTGAGCAGGGCGAGCGTCAGCAGCGAGGCGGCGCCCACGGTCGTGCCCAGCCGCAGGCCGGGTGGGTGGAAGGTGCAGGTCAGGCTGGTGGCGGTGCCGTCGAGGGGCACGGCGATCAGCCCGTGGAAGTCCTCGGCGGGCCGCTCGGGCCCGTCGCCGGTGGCGCAGCGCCAGCCGGCGATCCGGGGGGCCGCGACGACCGCGGTGCCCTTGCTGCCGGGGCGCAGCCGGGCCCGCACCGTGGCGCCGGAGACGGTCACCTCCGTGGCACCGGTCGCCTTCAGGCGGGCGGCGGCGGTGGCCAGCCGGGCCGTGTCCAGGCAGCCGACGGCGGCGGACGGGATGCGGCCGGGCCGGTCCGGCCGCAGCTCGATCCGCAGCGACCCCGCGGCGGGGGCGGTGCCGAGCGGCTCCATGGCGGCGCGGTTGCGCGGGAACTCGAACCGGAACCGGGCGGGTTCCCCGGCGCCGGCGAGCCGCGCGGTGCCGGAGAAGTGCGGGGCCCACAGGTGCACCTGGGTGCCGGCCGGGCACCGGGCGGTGATCGTCGGCCGGGCCAGGGCGTTCCCGGTGCCGACCCGGCGGGACGGTAGCGGCCGCCCGTCGTCGTCGTGCACGGTGACACGGGGCACGGTGTAGACGCGGCTGCCGAGCAGCAGTTCCTGGTTGCGGTACGGCGACGGCCCGAACGGCTTCCTGTCGGGCGCGGCCCGGACGGTGACCAGGGGCGGCACGTCCCGGCGGGTGACGGTCACCGGACCGGCGTGCGGGGACAGGTACTTCTGGTGCGGGTCGGGCGGGGAGTGCACCCGGGCGCCGACCGAGAAGACGACGTCCGTGACGGCGTTGTCCAGGCTCTGCACGTTCCGGCCGCGCGAGGTCCAGCCGTCGCCGAGGGCGGTGAGGGTGCGGCTGAGGACGTCCGAGGTGAGGCTGCTGTAGTACTGGGCACCCTCGCCGCCCACCAGCAGCGGGTCGTTGCCGACGGTCTGCTCGCGGCCGGGGTCGGTGCGGTACCGCGGCCAGTCGTCGGCCCCGGCGATCGCCGCCGCCTGTGTCTCCTGCCGCTCGCCCCAGGGCGTGTAGTCGTCCAGGTGCCCGAGGCGCAGCCGGGTGTCCACAGCGGAGGTGGCGGCCGTCTCGCCCACCTGGGCGCCGAGGAGCAGGACGACGGCCAGCCCGGCGAGCCGGGTGCGCCGCCCGGCGCGGCCCAGCAGCACCAGGCCGCCGACGGCGCCCGCGAGGGCGAGCAGCAGCACCGGCCAGGTGTACGGCCGCACCAGCGCGCTGCGGCTCGCGACGGCGATGATCAGCACGAGCAGCGCGGTCGCGGCACCGAGGGCGCGCCGGTCGGGCAGGCCGTACGCCACGGCGTGCCAGGCGGCGACGACCAGCAGGCCGCACAGCACGAACGCCTGCCGGTAGGGGCTGCCCTGCGGGGTGGCGAAGGCGTGCCAGAGCAGGTGGGTGGGGCCCCACTGGAGGGAGAGGGCCACCAGGAGTGCCAGCGCCGTCCAGCCGGCGCGCACCGGGACCGGGACCGCGCGGTGGAAGGGCAGGGCGAGGGCGAGGAGCAGGGCGGTGATGCCGACGTAGAGGGCCGGGGAGCCGAAGCCGTAGGTCGCGGGCAGCAGCCGGGCGGCCACGTCCTCGGTGGGTACGGGGGCGAACTGGCGTACGCGGCCGGGGTAGGCGTGCTTCGTGCCGAAGTAGACGACCGTGACGAGCGGGGCGGCGAGGCCCACGCCGAGGACGGTGGTCAGGGCGGCGCGACCGGCCGTGGCGAGCGCCTGCCGGCGCGGCGGACGGGCGAGCAGCAGGCGCAGCAGCAGGACGAGGGCGGCGCCGAGGGTGGCCATGTAGGCGGTGTAGAAGTTGGCGGTCCACGCGAGGGCGACGATCAGGACGCCGGTCAGGCGCCGGCGTCCGGTGAGCGCCCACTCACCGACCAGGCACAGCAGCGGCAGGGCGATCAGGCCGTCGAGCCACATCGGGTTGTAGGAGGCGTCGGCCGTGCTCCAGCCGCACAGCGCGTACGAGGCGCCGAGCAGGCCCGCCGCCCACCAGCGGCCGGGGCGCAGGGTGAGCAGCAGCCAGGCCATGGCCGCGGCGGCGGAGGCGGTCTTCAGGAGGGTGACGGCGTAGACGGCGAGGTCGATCTGGTCGCGCGGGAAGAGGGCGACGAGCAGGGCGTAGGGGCTGCCGAGGTAGGTGCCGAGGTCGGGCAGGAAGGCGGCGCCGTAGCCGGACTGCCAGTTGACGAGGAGGCCGCCGTGGGCCCTGCCGTGCAGTAGGTCCCACAGGTGGGCGTGGAAGGGCACGTACTGGTTGCCGAGGTCGTTGACGCTCCGGGTGCGGGGGCCGAAGGGATAGCTGCGCGCCAGCACGTCACCGGCGCAGAAGGCGGTGATCGTGACGGCCGCGGCGAGCAGGGCGGCGGCCTGCCGCGGTCGGGACATCGTTTTCACACCCGGTTCCTGTCCGGGTGTCGCGGCGGGTTCCCGTGCGCTGTGTCACTTTCGCCGGGCGTTGTATTGCGGTGCATTTTCGGCGGTCCTCGCAGAATGTGTGCCCCATCGATTCGCCGACTTAGACGGAGCGTGATTCCGGATGGTTGTGCGCTCACCGAAAAGTGAGGCGACATCTTCCGAATACGGGAAACACCGCGTGAATTACATGTCCTACCGGAAAACATTCGCTTTCCGGTAGGTGTTCTCAAGGTGAACCGGCTTTGCGGGCCGCGTAGGCCCGGGCCGCCCGGACCCGGTTGCCGCACTTGGTGGTGCACCAGCGGCGGGCGCCGTGGGAGCGCAGGAACCAGCGGGCGCACCCCTGGGCGGCGCACTCGGTGAGCAGGTCCGCGTCGGCGCCCGTGAGCAGGTCGGTGGCGTCCTCGGCGAGCTGGGAGAGCGCGGCGGCGGCCGGGTTGCCGGAGTCGGGGACGTCGGCGCGGCGGGGGCCGTCGGCGGTCCAGGCCAGCCGGGGCGTGGCGGGCGCGGCGGCGAGGGTGGCGTTGAGGGTGTCCAGGGCGTCGGCGGGCGGCTGCGTCCCGGCGGCCCGGGCAGCGAAGAGGGCCCGCAGCGCCTCGCGCAGGACCCGCAGCCGGCCGGACTGCCTGCCGTTCAGGCTCACCCGGTCGGGCAGCAACGCGTGCCGGACCAGCCACAGGTGCGCGGCCTCGGTGTCGTCGAGCAGGTCGACCTGGCCGTGGCTGACCGTGAACCGCGTGTTGACCAGTGCCAGCGCGGCGTACCGGTCCTCGCCGGGGACGGGGAGCTGGTGCAGGTAGACGGGGGCCTCGTGATCCACGGCTCTCATGGTAATCCTTGCGGTTCTCCGTGAGGAGGACTTAGCGTGTCTCACGGAGAACCGAGCATGAAACCGTGAGAGGTGAGCCGTGGTGGGCTTCGACGTGGACGCGCTGCGCAAGGACTTCCCGATCCTTCGGCGGACGGTGGCGAGCGGCGCGCCGCTCGTCTACCTGGACTCCGGGGCCACCACCCAGAAGCCCCTCCAGGTGCTGGACGCCGAGCGGGACTTCTACCTCACGCGCAACGCGGCCGTGCACCGCGGGGCGCACCAGTTGGCGGGCGAGGCGACGGAGGCGTACGAGCAGGCCCGGCACACGGTCGCCCGGTTCATCGGCGCGGCCGACGACGAGGTGGTCTTCACCAAGAACACCACCGAGGGCATCAACCTGGTCGCCTACGCGCTGGGCAACGCCGGCCGGATCGGCCCCGGCGACCGGATCGTGGTGACCGAGATGGAACACCACGCGAACCTGGTGCCCTGGCAGCAGCTCGCCGAGCGGACCGGCGCGACGCTCGACTGGTTCGGCCTCACCGACGACGGCCGCCTCGACCTGTCCCGGGTGGACGAGCTGCTGGACGAGCGCACGAAAGTGCTCGCCCTCGCCCACCAGTCCAACGTCCTCGGCACGCTGAACCCGGTGCGCGCGCTCGCCGACCGCGCGCACGCGCACGGCACCCTCGTGGTCGTGGACGGCGCCCAGTCCGTCCCGCACCGCCCGGTCGACGTGGGTGAGCTGGGCGCGGACTTCCTCGCCTTCTCCGGGCACAAGATGCTCGGCCCGAACGGCGTCGGCGTGCTGTGGGGCCGCGCCGAGCTCCTCGCCGGGCTGCCGCCGTTCCTGACCGGCGGCTCGATGATCGAGATAGTGGAGATGGACCGCACCACCTTCCTGCCACCGCCGCAGCGCTTCGAGGCGGGCGTGCCGATGACCGCGCAGGCGGTGGGGCTCGCGGCGGCGGTGGAGTACCTGGAGCGGCTGGGCATGGCGGAGGTGGCCGCGTACGAGGACACGCTCACCGCCCGCGCCCTCCAACTGCTCGCCGAGGTGCCCGGGGTCCGGGTGGTCGGCCCCGCGGACCTCACCGACCGCGGTTCGGCCGTCTCCTTCACGGTCGACGGCGTCCACCCGCACGACGTCGGTCAGGTGCTGGACGAGCGGGGCGTCGCCGTCCGTGTCGGCCACCACTGCGCCCGCCCGGTCGTCCGCCGCTACGGCATCCCGGCCACCACCCGGGCGAGCTTCTACGTCTACAACACCCTGGAGGAGGTCGACGCGCTGGTGGCGGGGGTACGGGCGGCGCAGCGCTACTTCGGCGTCTGAACGCGTCGGCGCGTGCTTCCACCGAAGCGCGCCCGCGTTGGAGCGCGCTTGCCTTGGAGTGTGCTCCAACTCCTACGGTTGCGGTCATGAGCAACGAACACAGCAGCACCCGTGACGAGCGTTTCGCCCACGGCCTGGAGGTCCTGCGGAAGGTCGACGGCGAGGCCGGGCAGCGGGTCGTGGACTCGCTCGCCGACATCAGCCCGGAGCTGGGGCACCAGGTCGTCGCCTGGGCCTTCGGGGAGATCTACGACCGGCCCGGGCTCGCCCCGCGCGACCGCCAGCTGGTCACGCTGGGCATGCTCACCGCGCTCGGCGGCTGCGAGGCCCAGCTGGACGTGCACGTGAACGCGGCCCTCAACGTCGGGCTCACCCCCGAGGAGATCACGGAGGCGCTGCTGCACTCCGCCGTCTACTGCGGCATGCCGAAGGCGCTCAACGCCACCTTCGCCGCGAAGAAGGTCTTCGCCGAGCGCGGGCTGCTGCCGGTGGGACAGCAGCCCGCGCCCGCGACTACCTCTGCCTGATCCGCAGGAAGGTGACGGAGTTCGCCGGGAAGGTGTAGGTGAACTTCCCCGCGACCCCGGTGAACGTGGACGTCCGCGGGGCGACCGCCGTGGACGTCTCGGTGTTCACCGCGTCCGGCGCGGCGGCGAGGGTCGTCACCTTCGCCTTCGACGCCACCTCGGCGCCGCCCAGGTCGATGGCCGTGCGGGCCGCGGCGGCCTGGGCGTTGACGACCTTGACGATCAGCTCGCCGGTCTTCGCGTCCCGGGTGACGACCTGGCGGAACGGCTCGGCCGGCTTGTCGTCGGTGAAGCTGCCCCACTCCTCGCCGTCGAGGTACAGGGTGACCTGGCGGCCGCGCACCTTGACGTCGACGTCGTAGGCACGGCCGGTCTCGACGGATCCGGCCTTGGAGATCAGCGTGGACTTGCCGCCGTCCACGGCCTGCTCGACGGCGGTCTGGGTGTTGTTCCAGCCGCCGATGTTCCACCAGTAGTAGTTCCCGGTGTCCTTGACGCCGAAGGCGACGAGGAAGCCCTCCTTGCCGGACTTCTTGGTGGCCTCCACGTGCAGGTCGTAGTCGTGCCAGGACGGGTCGCCGGCCTGGGCCATGGTGTTCTCGGCGGCGTCGTCCGTCTGGACGTACCGGCCGTCCTGGACGGTCCAGGCGCCGGTGCCGGTGTGGGTCCACCGGGAGGCGTCACCGGAGAAGTCGTCACTGAACAGCGTGCCGCCGTCGGCCCCCGTGACCCGTACGTCGTCGTAGGCGGCGCTGGTGTTCCAGGTGGAGAGGCCGACCGCGCCCGTGAGGGGCCCGTTCAGGCTCGGGGTGCCGGTGGCCGTGCTCGGCACCACCCGGTCGCCCACGTTCGTCATGAACAGCTTCTGGACCTCGTAGTCGGCCGAGTTCCAGGAGGCGTGGTTGTTGAACCACACCATGTCCGGGCTCCACTGGACGTAGTCCTCGTTGGCGAACAGCGGGGCGTAGGAGGCGAGCTTGACGACGTCCGCGTTGCGTTCCAGGCCGGTCATGTACGCCGCCTCGGCGAGGCCGTTCTTGAAGGCGTTGCCCTGGGAGGCGTACTCGCCGAGGAAGACCTTCGGGCCGGAGCGGTCGTAGGAGTCGTAGCGGTCGTTGTTCTGCAGGAACCACTGCGGGCTGTTGTAGTAGTGCTCGTCGACCATGTCGACCCCGGCGTCCCGGTTGAGCTTCCAGGCCGTGTCGAAGGTCGCCCCCGCGTCGTCGGGACCGGAGTTGGAGATCACCTTCAGGTACGGGTACTTCGCCTGGAGGGCCGCGCGGAACCGCTGGAAGCGGGCGAAGAACTCGTTCGGCAGGTTCTCCTCGTTGCCGACCTCGATGTGCGTGAGGTGGAAGGGCTTGGGGTGGCCCATCCCGGCGCGCACCTTGCCCCACTTCGAGGAGGCGGGCCCGTTGGCGAACTCGACGAGGTCGAGGGTGTCCTGGATGTGCCGCTGGAGCAGGGCTTCGTCGGTGACGGCCTTGTTCTGGCCGCAGCCGGTGACCAGGGCCGGTACGACGGGCAGCGGCATGGCGCCGATGTCCTCGGCGAACCGGAAGTACTCGTAGTAGCCGAGGCCGTAACTCTGGTTGTAGCCCCAGAAGTTGGAGTTGGTGGCGCGCCGCTCGACCGGGCCGACGGTGTCCTTCCACTGGTAGGAGCGCTTGCGCTGCCAGCCGGAGGCCTCGCTGTAGTCCTGCATAAAGCCGGTGTTGACCAGGCAGCCGCCGGGGAAGCGGACGAAGCCCGGGTGCAGGGCGGCGATCTTCTCGGCGAGGTCCTTGCGCAGGCCGTTGGGCTCGTGCCGGTAGGTGTCGCGCGGGAAGAGCGACACCATGTCCAGGGCCGTGGCGGCGTCGGCGGCCACCGTGAGGCGGCCGGTGGTGCTGGTGCGGATGGCGGTGAGGACGGCCTTGTACCGGGCCCAGCCGTTCTTCGCCACGGCGATCCGCCGGGCGGTGGCGAGCGTGCCGCCGGAGTCCTGGAGGGTCACGGTCAGCGTGCCGCCGGCCTCGGCGCGGGCCCACACCGAGAAGTCGTACGTCTCGCCCTCCCGCACGGCGATGCCGGTGTTGTAGCCGGCGTTGGTGACGGACGAACCGGCGCCCAGGGAGAGGTAGGCGCGGTTGCGGTCGTTCAGGCGGCCGGAGTCGTTCAGGACCCGCGCGGTGCCGGAGACCGCCCAGGCGGTCAGCGGGGTGTAGGCCTTGTTGTCGTCCGTGGAGTACTCGAAGGACCGGTTCTGGACGAGTTCGGCGTACAGGCCGCCGTCGGCGGCGCGGTTGATGTCCTCGAAGAAGACGCCGTACATCGTCTTGTCGATCGTCGGCCCGGTGGCGGCGGGATCGACGGTGATCGCGTAGTCGGTGACGTCCTCGGCGTGGGCGGGGGCGGGGAGGGCGGCCGTGGCGAGCAGAACGGCGCACGTTCCCAGGCCGAGTCTCCAGCGGGCGGTGCGTGACATGGATACTCCGCGGCTCATTGTTCGAAATATCAGACATTGGTCAGCACTTCGAACGCACGATAGGGAAGGGGCATGACCGCGTCAATGGGCCGACGGGAGGGCCGCGTAAGCTCCGGGGCATGGATGGGTGGGTGCCGTACGTGGTCGTGTTCGGCTTCTTCTCCGGGGTGCTGGGGCTCCTCACCTGGCTCGCGCGCGTGATCCGGCGCCGGGGCGGAGCGGGCGCGGGTGTGGGGGCGGCGCTGGCCGCGTACGAGGAGGCGTTCCGCGCCACGAGTCATGCCGCGCACCACGAGATCCGGGCTCAGGCGGACCGGAGGTCACCCGCCGAGTCGCCCGACGGCACTCGCCGGCGGCCCGGGAGGGCACGGTGACGGGCGAGTTCTGGCCCGTACCCGACGTACTGGCCCATCTGGCCGGGCGGTGGCGCGTCGAACGCGAGGTGCGGGACCTGGCGAGCGGGGACGACGGACACTTCACCGGGACGACCGTCTTCACCGCGCTGGACGGCGGTGGGCTGCTGCACGAGGAGTCCGGCACCTTCACCTGGCGGGGAATCGCGCGGCCCGCCACCCGGACCCTGCGGTTCCTGCCGGGGTCCGGTCCGGGCCGGGCCGAGGTGCGGTTCGCCGACGGGCGGCCCTTCCACGAGCTGGACCTGACCACGGGCCGGTACGTCGCCGACCACCCCTGCGCGGCCGACCTCTACCGGGGCGAGTTCACCGTCCGGGACGCCGACCACTGGCGCACGGTGTGGCGGGTCGGCGGGCCGGCGAAGGACCTGGTCCTCACCACCGACTACGTGCGCCAAGGAGCGACCGGCGAGAGCGCGGGCACGGCCTCGCGCAGCGGACCGGAATCGTCGGACAGGCCCTAGCGGCGCGAGGCCTGGGCCTGGACGCCGTCGAAGCGGAGGTTCCAGCGGCCGGCGCGGCCCGTGACCGTCGTCGTGGACAGCGGGCGGACGTCGATGTTCCAGTAGGTCGAGGGAGGCGCCTTCAGGGCGTAGACCAGGGCCGCCCGGATCACGGACGGCTCGGCCACCGCGACGATCCGGCCGCCGTCGTCCGCCGGCCGGGTGTCCAGCCAGCCGCCGACCCGGGAGATGAACGCCAGCAGCGACTCGCCGCCGTGCGGGGTGGACCGCGGGTCGGCGAGCCAGGCGTCCACCGCCTCCGGCTCCCGGGCCATCGCCTCGCCCAGCGTCAGGCCTCGCCAGCGGCCCATGTCGCAGTCCCGCAGCGCGAGCTGGACCAGCGGGGCGTACCCCAGGGCGTCGCCCGTGGCCCGGCTGCGCGGCGTCGGCGAGCAGTAGCGCAGCTCGGCAGCGGCCAGCGGCAGCAGGTCCCCGGCGACACGCTGCACCTCGTCCCAGCCGCCCTGGTCCAGCGGCCGGTCGTCCTCGAAGCGCTCCGCGAGCAGCGCGGCACCGCGCGCGGCGGCGACGAACGTCACCCTCTGTGGCATGCGGTGATGGTGAGCCCCGGCGAGCAACAGGTCAAGAGCCGGGGTGCGGTCAGGCGTCGACCGTCTGCCCGAAGGTGTGCACCATGTACAGCTCGGGACGGTCCAGCGGCCGGAAGCCCAGCTTCTCGTAGACCCCGTGCGCGTCCTGCGTGGCCAGCAGCAGCCGGCGCAGGCCGAGCGGCTCCAGGTGCGCGCGGATCCGGGCGACGAACGCCGTGCCGACGCCCTTTCCGCGCACCGACGGGTCGACGTACACGTCCGCGAGCCAGGCGAACAGCGCCTGGTCGGTGACCACGCGCGCGTACGCCACCTGCTCCCCCGAGGTCGTGGCGTACACCCCGAAGTTCAGCGAGGCCGCCATCGCCCGCTCGTGCCTCTCGCGCGGGCGGCCGATCGCCCAGTACGCGTCGGACGACAGCCAGCCGTGCACACGGTCGACGTCGACCCGGGCGGAGTCGGCGGAGAACTCGTACCCCTCGGGGAGGTCAGGTGTATCGGTCATGCGGTGATCCTCACAGGCCGGGCTGCCGCGCGACGAGCGGATTACGGGTGACCTCGTCGTACGCCGCCCGCAGCCGCCGCGCCCCCTCCGCGATCTCCCCGGTGCCGGCGACCGCCGCGAAGCTCAGGCGGAGGTGGGCGGCGGGTGGGTCGGCGCTGAAGTACGGGCGGCCCGGGGTGACGGCGACGCCCGCGCGGAGGGCCGCCGCGGTCACCGCAGACTCCTCGGTGCCGTCGGGCAGCCGCACCCACAGGTGGTAGCCGCCGGACGGGACGTGCGGCAGGGCGAGGTCGGGCAGGTGCCGGGCGAGCGCGCTCGTCATGGCGTCGCGGCGGCTCTTCAGCTCGGCCGACAGCGCCCGCAGATGGCGGGGCCAGGCGGGGGAGCCGACGAGTTCGAGGGCGGCCTCCTGGAGCGGCCGGGGGACGAAGAAGCTGTCCACGACCTGGATGGCGCGCAGCCGTTGCAGCACCGGTCCGTGCGCGGCCAGGGCGCTCACCCGGAAGCTGGGCGAGGTCGCCTTGGTCAGCGAGCCGACGTGGACGACCACGCCGTCCGGGTCGTCGGCGGCCAGCGGGCGGGGCAGCGGTCCCGCGTCGGCGTGCACGAGCCGGCGGACGTAGTCGTCCTCGACGACGAACGCGCCGGCCTCGCGGGCGATGCGCAGCACCTCGGTGCGCCGGTCGGGAGCCAGCACGGCGCCGGTCGGGTTCTGGAACAGCGGCTGGCAGACGAAGACGCGGGCACCGGTGGCGTGGAAGGCGTCCGCGAGCAGGTCCGGGCGCACCCCGTCGGGGTCGACGGGCACCGGGACGGGCCGCAGCCCGGCCGCGCGGGCGAGGGCCAGCATGCCCGGGTACGTGGGCGATTCCACGAGCACCGGGGCGCCGGGCGGGGCGAGCGCGCGCAGGGCGGTGGCCAGCGCGGCCTGGCCACCGGCCGCGATCAGCACCTCGGCCGCGGTGACGGCGCCGCCGATCCCGCGCGCGAACCATTCCCGCAGCTCCGGCAGCCCCTCCAGCGGCGGTCTCCCCCAGGCGCCGGGCCGCCGCCCGGCCCGGGCGAGGGCCGCCGCCATGGCGCGCTCGGGCTGGAGGGAGGGGTGCAGGTAGCCGCCGCTGAGTTCCAGGACCCCGGGCGGCGGGGCGGCCAGCGAGACCGTGACGCCCGAGGCGTCCACGGTGCGCGGTACGAGATCGGCGGCGCCGTCGGCACTCAGCGCGACCTCCTGCCAGGAGGTGTCCCCGGCGGGGGTGTCGCCCCGGTGCGGCCGGGCCCGGAAGGCGCCCGCGCCCGGCCGGGTGACCACCAGGCCCTCGGCGGCGAGCTGGGCGAGCGCCCGGGAGACGGTCACCGGGCTCACCCGGAACCGCTCGACCAGCGCCCGGCTCGACGGGAGCTTTCCACCCGGAGAGTAGCGGTCCAGTTCCCTCCGCAACTGTTCTGCCAGTTCGCCCACGCTGCTACGCTGTTGCATGAGAACACAGAGTAGCGCTACTACCGCGAGCCCGATAGCAGTCAGCGCTCCGCGGGAGTCCCGGGGGCTCGGCACCGTCCAGGCCGCCCTCGGCGTGGTCGCCTTCTCGCTGACCTTCCCCTCGACCGCCTGGGGTCTGGAGAGCTTCGGTCCCTGGTCGCTGGTGGCGGTGCGCGGTGTCCTCGCCGCACTCGTGGCGGGCGGCTGTCTGCTGGCCCTGCGCGTACGGCTCCCGGCGCGGCGGCATCTCGCCGGGCTCGCCGTGGTGGCCGCCGGCGTGGTGCTCGGCTTCCCGATGCTGACCACGCTCGCGCTGCAGACGTCCACCACCGCCCACGCGGCCGTCGTGGTGGGCCTGCTGCCGCTGACCACGGCCGTGTTCTCGGCGCTGCGCACCGGCGCCCGGCCGTCCCGCCGGTTCTGGCTGGCGGCCGTGGCGGGCGCGGCGGCCGTGCTCGCCTTCACGGTCGCCCAGAGCGGCGGCGCGCTCACCGCGGCCGACGCGTATCTCTTCGGGGCGCTGCTGGTGTGCGCGGCCGGCTACACCGAGGGCGGCCGGCTGGCCCGGGTCATGCCGGGCTGGCAGGTCATCGGCTGGGCGCTGGTGCTGTGCCTGCCACTGACCCTGCCGGCCTCGGTGCTGGCGCTGTCGTACGAGCCGGTGCACCTGAGCGCGCACGGTGTCGCGGGCCTGCTGTGGGTGGCGCTCGGTTCGCAGTTCCTCGGGCTGCTCGTCTGGTACCGGGGGATGGCGGCCATCGGCATCCCCCGGGCCAGCCAGTTGCAGTTGGCTCAGCCCCTGCTCACACTGGTGTGGTCGGCGCTGCTGCTGGGCGAGCACTTCACGGCGGCCGCTCCCCTGACCGCCGTCGCCGTGCTCGTGTGCATCGCCGTCACTCAGCGGTCGTGATCGTGAGGAGGGCCTGTAGATGCGCGCATCCAAGGGCGACAAGCTGGTCCAGCACGGCAGGGTGGTGGGTCAGCACGACCACGTCTCGGAAGTCGTAGAAGTGCTCGGGCAGGAGGGCAGCCCGCCCTACCGCGTCCGTTTCGAGGACGGGCACGAGGCGATCATGTCCCCCGGACCCGACTGCCAGGTCAAGCACAAGGACGAGCAACAGCAGTAGTCAGCGCGGTGGTTCCGCCGGCCCGCGGTAGTGGTCGGCGACCACCCGTGCCATCGCCCCGATCGGATCGGCCGCCAGGTCCGCCGCGGCGAAGAACACGTGCCCGCGCACCTGCGGGTACCGGGCGGCGAGGGTCAGGTGCCGGGACAGCTCGACCGGGTCCCGCCAGGCCGACGGCTGCCCGGCGGCGCCCGCCCGGTACAGGGCCTCGCCGATGTACAGACGCGTCGGGGTGCCCTCGGCGACCTCCGCCCACCAGGCCACGAGCCGGGCGTAGTCGGCGGCGGAGTAGCCGATGTGCCAGTAGAGCTGCGGCACGATGTAGTCGATCCAGTGGTTGCGGACCCAGGCCCGGGTGTCCGCGTACAGGTCGTCGTACGTCTCCACACCCGCCTGTGTGTCGGAGCCGCGGGCGTCGGTCGTCGCGTTGCGCCACACCCCGAACGGGCTGACCCCGAACCGGGTGCCGGGCCGGACCCGCTTGATGCCGGCGGCCATCTCCCGCACCAGGGTGTCGATGTTGTCCCGGCGCCAGGCCGCCCGGCCGGAGAAGGCCCCGCCGTAGCGGTCGTACGCGTCGTCGTCGTCGAAGGTCTGCCCGGCCTCCGGGTAGGGGTAGAAGTAGTCGTCGAAGTGGACGGCGTCGACCGGGTACCGGGCGACCGCGTCGAGCATCGCCCGCTGCACGAAGGCGCGGACCTGGGGCAGGCCGGGGTTGTAGTAGAGCCGGCCGCCGTACGGCACCACCCAGTCGGGGTGCTCGCGGGCCGGGTGCGAGGCGGCCAGCCGGCCGGGGTCGGTGTGCTGCGCGATCCGGTACGGGTTGAACCAGGCGTGCAGCTCCAGGCCCCGGGCGTGCGCCTCCCGGACGGCCGTGCCGAGCGGATCCCAGCCCGGGTCCCTGCCCTGGGTGCCGGTGAGGTACTCGGACCAGGGTTCGTACGGCGACGGCCACAGCGCGTCGGCCGTGGGCCGCACCTGGAGGATCACCGTGTTGAGCCGGTCGCGGACCGCCCGGTCGAGGTGGGCGATCAGCTCCTTGCGCTGCGCGCTCGCCGTGAGACCGGTCCGCGAGGGCCAGTCCCGGTTGACGACGGTCGCGATCCAGACGCCCCGCATCCCGGCGCCCGCGCGTGAGGCGCGTCCGGAGGGGTGCGGGCCGGGAGCCGGACCGGCCCGGCCCGCTGCCGGGACCGCCGCGCCCCTCGTCGGCACACCCGGTACCGTCGCCAGCGTGGACAGCGCGCCCAGGGCCAGGGTTCGCCGCGACATGCGCCCCATCGGCACACCCCCATACGCTCCGGATCCGCTCCGTCACGGATCGTTCCGCGGTTCAGGATGCCCCCACCCCGGCGATCGATCATCGATACTTGGCGGTAACGTGCACGATCGGAGCAGGCGCCGAACCCGGAGGTCTGCCAGCGAGCCGGAGAACTCAGCGAAGGGAACGATGTGACCGACATCGAGCGCGTCGGAGTCGTGGGCTGCGGCCAGATGGGCGCGGGCATCGCCGAGGTGTGCGCCCGCTCGGGACTGGACGTGAAGGTCGCCGAGACCACCGGCGAGGCCCTGGAGATCGGCCGTACCCGGCTGTTCAACTCCCTGGCCAAGGCCGCCGAGCGCGGCAAGATCAGCGAGGAGGAGCGGGACGCCACCCAGGCGCGGCTGAGCTTCACCACCGACCTGGGCGAGTTCGCCGACCGGGACCTGGTGATCGAGGCCGTCGTCGAGAACGAGCAGGTGAAGACCGAGATCTTCCAGGTGCTCGACCATGTGGTCACCCGGCCGGACGCGATCCTGGCCTCCAACACCTCCTCGATCCCGCTGGTGAAGCTGGCGGTCGCCACCTCCCGCCCGGACCACGTGGTCGGCGTCCACTTCTTCAACCCGGCCCCGGTGCAGAAGCTGGTCGAGCTGATCCCGGCGCTCACCACCTCCGAGGGCACCCTCAGCCGCGCCCAGGTCTTCGCCGAGAAGGTGCTCGGCAAGCACGCCATCCGTGCCCAGGACCGCTCCGGGTTCGTGGTGAACGCGCTGCTGGTGCCGTACCTGCTGTCCGCGATCCGGATGTTCGAGTCGGGCATCGCGAGCCGTGAGGACATCGACAACGGCATGGAGATGGGCTGTGCCCACCCGATGGGCCCGCTGAAGCTGTCCGACCTGATCGGCCTGGACACCATCGTCTCCATCGCCAACTCGATGTACGCCGAGTACAAGGAGCCGCTGTACGCCGCTCCCCCGCTGCTCCAGCGCATGGTGGAGGCGGGCCGGCTCGGCCGGAAGACCGGCTCCGGCTTCTACACGTACGGCTGATTACGAAGAGCGACGCCCGCGGGCCCGGCACCGGATTTCGGTGCCGGGCCCATCTGTTTCACACACCGTGTGCGCGCCGGGCACGCATATGCCCTTCGCACACGCTCCCCACGCGCCCACCAGGCGAGTTGACTCTGCATGCGCATGCAAGGGATGCGGAACCATCCATTTCGACTACAGAGGGGAGCGGACCCGTGACCGCCGATCAGGAGCATCCCGTGGTCCATGGAGAACTCGCAGAGTTACGGCGCCGCCTCGACGTGGCCTACGCCCGTGTCGAGGGAGGACTGGCGCTGCTGCGTCACCGTACCGAGGAGACCGCCAAGGAACTGGACGAGCTGAACTCCCGGATGGCCTCGCTGGAACACGCACGCTGGCCGCTGCCCTCGCTCGCCGCGCTGACCGCGCTCGGTGCGCTCGTGGTGACGGTCTGGCAGGCGCTGGCGGCCCACTAGCCGCCGGCTCACTGACCTTCGGCAAGCCTGAGGTGGTGCAGCAGGAGTAACGCGGCCGCCATGTTGGCGGCCGGGACCTCCCCACGGGCGATCAGGTCGGGGACGAGTTTCAGGGGAACCCATTCCCGCCGGTCCGACTCGAAGTCGTCCACGGGGTGCCCGACGTACTCGCCCCGGTCGGACCAGTAGACGTGGTGCCGGGCGTCGGTGAGGCCGTTGGACGGCTCCACGCTCATGAGGTGGTGCAGGGGCCCCGGCCGCCAGCCGGTCTCCTCCTCCAGTTCCCTGGCCGCCGCGCTCGCGATGTCCTCGCCGTCCTCGACGACGCCCGCGGCCAGCTCCCAGCCCCAGCTGTCGGTGATGAAGCGGTGCCGCCACAGCAGCAGCACCTCGTTCGCCTCGTTGACGACCGTGGCCACGGCCACGGGGCGCAGCCGGATGAGGAAGTGGTCGAGGTGCCGGCCGTCCGGCAGCTCGACATCCGCGAGATTGACGCTGAACCAGCGGTTCGCATACACGGTTTGTTCGCTTTGTTTCGTCCACTGCACGGTTCTGCCACCTTCCGCCGAGTAAGTGGCAATATCGCAGCAGGGACGGTGCACCTACAGGGGGCCTACAGCGGTACGCGCAGTGCCCCGTCGATGAGTTCGGCGGCTTCGGCGGTGCCGGCCGAGCCGCATCGCACCAGGTGCTCGCGTACCGCGCGCAGTCTGTCGCGCAGCCGCTGGGACTCCATTCCCCGTGCCTGCTCCGCCATCCGCACGGCGGTGACGACGGCCTTGTCGGCGTTGCCCTGGCGCAGTTCGATGGTGCTGAGCATGGCCAGCCGGTGCACCCTCCCCCGGTCGTGGGCCGGGTTGTCGACGGCCGCCGCCGCGTGCTCCCGGGCGGCGGCGAGTTCCCCGAGGCTCAGCAGCGCCTCGGCCACCTGCACGTTGACCAGCCCCGGCTGCACGTACCCGGTCTCGTCGGGCTCGTGGCCCCGCCGGATCCGCTCGGCCGCCGTCTCCGCCCGCCGGATGCAGGACAGCGCGCTGCCGCTGTCCCCGAGGTGCGCGTACGCCTTGGCCTGCATCGCGTAGAGGTCGGAGGCGAGCGCCGGGGTGATGTGCCGGCCGGCGGCGCGCAGCGCGGCCTCGGCGAAGGCGACGGCCTGCCGGTACTCCCGCATGAACAGCGACTGGTTGACCAGCAGCGCGATGACGTACGCCCCAAGGCCCCGGTCCCCGCTGGCCTTTGCCAGCCGCAGCGCCTGGTGGAAGTAGCGCTGGGCGAGCCCGTGCGCGTCGGAGTCGTACGCGCAGATGCCCGCGATCGCCACCAGCCCGCCCGTGGCGCGGTGCAGTTGGCGGCCGGTGGCATCGGTGTAGCTGCCGCGCAGCAGCGGCGCGGCCTCGGCGTTGAGGAACCCGACGATCCGCGTCCGCGTCGCGATACCGCCGGCCTTGCGGTACATCTGCTCGTAGTGCGTCCGGGCGGCGCGCAGCATCTCGATGTCGGCCGTGGTGACCCGGTGCCGGCCGCCACGGGAGACGTCGACGTCCTCGGGCGGGTTCTCCCACTCCCACACCGGCATCACCGCCGGGGTCCCGGTGACGGCCGGGGCGCCCAGCACATGGGGCCGCTGCTGTTCGTCCGAACGCCACAGCGCGGTGGCCCGCTCCACGAACCCGCCCAGCGAACCGGCGTGCGGGGTGCTGGGCTCGCCGGGCACCCCGAGCCCGATGTCGTCGAGCGTGACGGGCCGCTGCAGCCGTCCCGCGAGCACCTCGCAGATCAGGTCCGGCACCTGTCCCCGGGGCCGCTGGCCCTTCAACCAGCGTGCCACGGCGGTGTGTTCGTACCGCAGCGCGAGTCCGCGGGCGCGGCCCGCCTGGTTGACGTGGGCGGCGAGGCCGGCGTGCGAGATCCCCGCCTCGTCCAGGATGGCGTCGAGCAGAGTGTTGGGCTGCATGGAATGCCCCCCGAGTGGCCTGGTGCGGTCAGCGTAGTGGCTCCGCGTTCACACGGGGTGTGAACCGAGTGCCCGTATCCGCGGCGTACGCGCGCTGTCGCGGAGCGTGTCGATCCGGTTGACTGAGATGCCTCGCAAGAGGCCGGCCAAGCCGCCGGCTCCCCCTCGAACGACGGCGGCTTGGCCGGGGGCCACGGGGCCTAGCGGTACGTCGTCGGCTGCGGGTGCGTCAGGGCCGAGTGCGTGGTTCCCGGGGAGTTGCGGGGTGCCCCTCTTCGGCCGTTCCGCAGGACCAGTACCGCGACGTCGTCCGTCGTCCTGCCGACCGTGTGGCGCAGGAGACCCGTGAAGAGGGCACGCAGGACCGCCTGGGGCGGGACCGGGTGGTCGCGTACGGCCTCGCGCAAGGCGTCCGGCAGCGAGAAGAACCGGCCCTGGCCGTCCCGCGCGTCCTCCGCCCCGTCCGTGAAGAGCACGAGGGACTCCCCCGGATGCAGTGGGCCGCAGGACAGGACGTCCAGCTCCGTCGGCAGCGGAAACGGTCCCAGCGGCGGAAGGGGGTCCCCGCAGGCCAACTGCTCGACCCCGGTTCCCCTGAGCGCGTACGGCCACGGATGCCCGCAGTTGAGGACGCGCAGTTCGCCGTCCCTGCCGATCTCCAGGAGGAGCACGGTCACGAACTCCTCGGCGACCGGGTTGTCCGAGTCGGCGGGGCCGTTCGCGGGGTGCTCGGCGCGGGCGCGTTCGCGCAGGTGGCGGGCGAGTGCGCGGTCCAGCCTGCGGAGCACGCGGCCGAGTTCGGGCTCGTCGTGGGCGGCCTCGCGGAAACTGCCGAGGAGGGCGGCGACGGTGCCGAGGGCGGCCAGACCGTGCCCCCGTACGTCCCCCATCACCACCCGGACCCCGTGTTCCGTGGCGATGGCCTCGTACAGGTCGCCGCCGACGCTCGCACCCCGGTCTGCGGAGAGCTGCGCGGCGGCGACGTCGATCCCCTCGAGTCGTGGCGGCAGCGGACGCAGGACGACGTTCTGCGCGGCGTTCGCCGCCCGCCGGGCGAGCCGCAGCTCCCGCAGCAGGGAGCGGCGGACATGGACTATGAGGCCGGTGCCGACGGCGAAGAACACGGCACTGGTGACGATGCGGGCCCCGAGCCCGTTCTGCTGGGCGAGCGGGCAGCCGAACTTGTAGCCGACCGCGACGGCTCCCCAGACCGTGGGCAGTACGGCTGCCCGCCCGGTGGGCGCCCGTGCCTTGATGCGGATCATGCCTCTGGTCCCCCATGTGGGTCCTGACAGAGGAATCGGACCGACCCCGAAAGGCCGGTCCGATTCTGTCGACGGCATGACCCGGGCGGGGAGGATCACCCTCACTTCCCACCCGAATGAGTGAGTCCCCGCCGGTCAACCCGCATTTATGCGGCTTGCGGAGGCGTCAGCCCCGGAGCACCGCCCCGGTCCGCTCGCCCGCGAGGGCGACCGCCGCGTCCCGCGCGGCCGAAGCCTCGTCCACGGTCAGCGTGCGGTCGGCGGCCCGGAACCGCAGCGCGTACGCGAGCGACTTCCGGCCCTCCCCCAACTGCTCGGCGTTCTCGTACACGTCGAACAGCCGGATGGACTCCAGCAGCTCACCCGCACCCTCACGCAGCGCCGCCTCGACCTCCACGGCCGGCACCGGCTTGTCGACGACGAGGGCGACGTCCTGCGTGGCGACCGGGAACGTGGAGATGCCCGGGGCCTGCGGGGTACCGTCGCCCACCGTCTCCAGGGCGTCCAGGTTCAGCTCCATCGCGCACGTGCGCTCGGGCAGCCCCAGGGCCTTGAGGACCCGCGGGTGCAGTTCTCCCGCGTGGCCCACGACCTGCTCGGCGCCGTCGGCGACGACCACCAGCTCGGCGCACCGGCCGGGGTGCCACGGACCGTACTGGCCCTTGCGGACGATCAGTTCGGCACCGGCTTCCCGGGCGACGGCACGCCCCGCCTCGACCGCGTCGGCCCAGTCGGCCGGACGGCCCTTGCCCCACCAGCCGGCCTGCTCGCGGGCGCCGGCGAGGACGACGGCCACGTGCCGGGGCTGCTCGGGCAGCGCGGCGTTCAGCGCGGCGATCTCCTCGTCGGTGGGACGCCGGTCGACGGGCAGGTGCGTGGCGCCGCGCGACTCCTCGCGCGGCAGGAAGACCAGCCCGGTCTCGAACAGGGCGAGGTCGTGCGAGCCCCGGCCGTCGTTGCGCCGCAGCGCGCCGAGCAGGCCCGGCAGCAGCGTCGTGCGCAGCGCCGGCTCCTCGTCGTTGAGCGGGTTGACCAGCTTCACGACGCGGCGGGCCGGGTCGGCGGCCTCCAGCCCGAGCTGGTCGAAGACCTGCTCGCTGACGAACGGGTAGTTCGGCGCCTCGACGTAGCCCGCGCCGGCCAGCGCGCGGCCGACCCGGCGGTGCAGCCGCTGGCGGTGGGTCAGGCCACGGCCCGAGGGCGGCTTGGGCAGCGTGGAGGGCAGGTTCTCGTAGCCCTCCAGGCGGATGACCTCTTCGGCCAGGTCGTTCGGGTCGACCAGGTCGGGGCGCCAGGACGGGACGGTGACCACCAGTTCGTCCTGCCCGTACACGTCGCAGCCGACCTGCTGGAGACGGCGCACGACCGTCTCCCGGCCGTAGTCGACGCCCGCGACCTTGTCCGGGTGGCCGGCCGGGAGGGCGATGGTGTGCGGGGCCGAGGGCGCGATGATCTCGGTGACGCCGGCCTCCGCGGTACCGCCCGCGAGGAGGACCAGCAGGTCCACGGTGCGCTGCGCGGCGGCAGCGGCGGCCTGCGGGTCGACGCCCCGCTCGAAGCGGCGGGACGCCTCGGAGAGCAGCTTGTGGCGGCGGGCCGTCCGGGCGATGGAGACGGCGTCGAAGTGGGCGGCCTCGATGACGACGTCGGTCGTGCCGTTGACGCCGTCCTCGTGGTCGGCGATCTCCGTGTTGGCGCCGCCCATCACACCGGCGAGGCCGATGGGGCCGCGCTCGTCGGTGATGACCAGGTCCTCGGCGTGCAGCTTGCGCTCGACGCCGTCGAGCGTGACGAGCTTCTCGCCCTCCTGCGCGCGGCGCACGCCGATCGTGCCCTGGACCAGGGACCGGTCGTAGGCGTGCAGCGGCTGGCCCAGCTCCATCATCACGTAGTTCGTGACGTCGACGGCGAGCGAGATCGGGCGCATGCCGACCTTCTGCAGCCGGCGCTGGAGCCAGATCGGGGAGCGTGCCTCGGGGCGCAGGCCGGTGACGGTGCGCGCGGTGAAGCGGTCGCAGCCGAACGGGTCGGAGACCTGGACCGGGTAGCCGTAGGCGTTCGGCGCGGGGACGTCGATCAGCGCGGGGTCGCGCAGCGGCAGGCCGTAGGCGATGGCGGTCTCGCGCGCGACACCGCGGATGGACAGGCAGTCGCCGCGGTTGGCGGTGACGGCGATGTCCAGGACCTCGTCGACCAGCTCCAGCAGCTCGATGGCGTCCTTGCCGACCTCGGTCTCCGGCGGCAGCACGATGATGCCGTGGGTGCCGTCGTCGCCCATGCCCAGCTCGTCGCTGGAGCAGATCATGCCGTGGGACGTCTTGCCGTAGGTCTTGCGGGCGGAGATGGAGAAGCCGCCGGGCAGCGTGGCGCCGGGGAGGACCACCACGACCTTGTCGCCGACCTGGAAGTTGCGGGCGCCGCAGACGATCTCCTGGGGCTCGCCCGTGCCGTTGGCCTGGCCGACGTCGACGGTGCAGAAGCGGATCGGCTTCTTGAAACCGTCCAGTTCCTCGATGGTCAGCACCTGGCCGACCACCAGGGGGCCCTTGAGGTCGGCGCCGAGCTGCTCGACCGTCTCGACCTCCAGGCCGGCCGAAATGAGCTTGGCCTGGACGTCGCGGCCGGTCTCCGTGGCCGGCAGGTCGACGTACTCCCGCAGCCAAGAAAGCGGGACCCGCATCAGATCTCCATCCCGAACGGCCGGGTGAACCGGACGTCACCCTCGACCATGTCTCGCATGTCTTCGACGTTGTGGCGGAACATCAACATCCGCTCGATGCCGAACCCGAAGGCGAAGCCGCTGTACTTCTCCGGGTCGACGCCGCAGGCGGTGAGCACCCGCGGGTTGACCATGCCGCAGCCGCCCAGCTCGATCCAGCCCTCGCTGGAGCAGGTGCGACAGGGCCGGTCGGGGTTGCCGACGGACTCGCCCTTGCAGACGTAGCAGAGCATGTCCATCTCGGCGCTCGGCTCGGTGAAGGGGAAGAAGTTCGGCCGCAGCCGGGTCTTCATGCCCTCGCCGAACAGCGACTGGACCATGTGGTCGAGGGTGCCCTTGAGGTCGGCCATGGTCAGGCCCTCGTCCACGGCGAGCAGCTCGACCTGGTGGAAGACGGGCGTGTGGGTGGCGTCCAGCTCGTCGGTGCGGTAGACGCGGCCCGGGCAGATCACGTAGACCGGCAGCTCACGGTCGAGCAGGGAGCGGATCTGCACGGGCGAGGTGTGGGTGCGCAGCACGACGCCGGACTCGGCGCCGCCGTCGGGCCCCTGCACGAAGAAGGTGTCCGCCTCACCGCGCGCCGGGTGGTCCGGGCCGATGTTCAGGGCGTCGAAGTTGAACCACTCCGCCTCGACCTGGGGGCCCTCGGCGACCTCGTAGCCCATGGCCACGAAGATGTCCTCGATGCGCTCCGAGAGCGTGGTCAGCGGGTGGCGGGCACCGGCCGGGACGCGGTCGTACGGCAGCGTGACGTCGACGTCCTCCTCGACCAGCACGCGGGCGTCCCGCTCGGCCTCCAGCTCGGTCTGGCGGGTGGCGAGGGCCTTGTTCACGGCGCCGCGGGCCATGCCGACGCGCTTGCCGGCCTCGGCCTTGGCGTGCGGGGGCAGGGCGCCGATCTCGCGGTTGGCGAGGGCCAGCGGGGAGGCCGGGCCGGTGTGGGCGACCTTGGCCTCGTGGAGCGCGTCGAGGGAGTCCGCGGCGGCGAAGGCGGCGAGCGCCTCGTCCCGCATGCGCTCGATCTCTTCCGGTTTCAACGCCTCGACCTCGACAGGGTCGTACGACTTATTGGGTGCCGACATCTCTTCCCGTGCTTCCGATTGTCCCCCAGCTGACGCTGGGAGGTGCCCCCTGGCGGATGGTCCCCGTGACCGGCGTAGAGGGCCGTGCAGGACACAAAGGTGCCAAAGGCCGAGTCTAACGGGGTGGACGTAGACGAATGGCCCGTGGGCCGCTAGGCGAGATACGCCGGCGCGCTCACGGGCAACGTAAACCGGAACTCGGCGCCGCCGCCGGCGGCCCGGCCGACCGTGATCGTGCCGCCGTGGGCCTCCACGATGCCCTTGACGATGTACAGCCCGAGGCCCGTGCCGCCGCGCTTGCTGCCCCGCCAGAAACGGGTGAAGACGCGGTTCATGGACTCCTCCGGGATGCCGGGCCCCTCGTCGCTCACGGTGACCGACGTGCCGTTCTCCTCGCCCTCGCGCGGGGACGGCGTGGGCGTGACGTCAATGGTGACGGTTCCCTCGCCGTGCCGCACGGCATTTTCGATGAGGTTGCTGAGCACCTGGTCGATCTTGTCGGGGTCGGCCCACAGGGCGGGCAGCGGCTGTTCGATGCGGAGCAGGAAGCGGTCGGCGGGCTGGCCGGCGGCGACGTAGGCCTGGATGTGCCGGGAGACGGCGGCGCCGATGTCGACGGGCTGGCGGCGCACCTCCAGCCGCCCGGAGTCGATCCGGGAGATGTCCAGCAGTTCGGCGATCAGGCGGGTGACCCGGTCGGCGTCCGCGTCGACGGTCTCCAGCATGAGCCGCTTCTGGTCGTCGGTGAAGCGTTCCCACTTCGCGAGCAGGGTGGCGGTGAAGCCCTTCACGGAGGTCAGCGGGGAGCGCAGCTCGTGGGCGACGGTGGCGATCAGCTCGGCGTGGCTGCGCTCGGTGCGGCGGCGGGCCTCGGTGTCCCGCAGGGAGACGACCACGCTGCGCACCGGCCCCAGCGGCTCGTCGCGCACGTAGCGGGCGGAGACGAGGACCTCCCGGCCGCCGGGCAGCAGCAGATTGCGCTCCGGCTGCCGCACCCGGATGGCGAGCCCGCCGTAGGGATCGGTGAGCTGCCACCAGCGGCGCCCCTCCAGGTCCTCCAGGGGCAGCGCCTTCTCCAGGGGCTGTCCGAGGGCGTCGGCGGGCCGCACCGCGGTGATCCGCGCGGCGGCGGCGCTGAAGCAGGTCACGCGGCCGTGTTCGTCGGCGACGACGAGGCCGTCGGGCAACTGGTCGGGATCGACGCCGGAGCCGGCGCACCGGGGCGCGGACGCGCGGCGCGCGTCCCCTCCTTCCGGCGCGGTGCTCGTGCCGGCCACACTCATCCCCGTACCCCACCTCTCAGACGGCGCAGGGCCCCGCGCTGGTCACCCTACTAGCTCTCGGTGACGGAGCGGCACCCTCCGGAGGCGCGCTGTGCACGGGCCGACGCGTAGAGACATACGGCGGCGGCGGTGGCGAGGTTCAGGCTCTCGGCCTTCCCGTGGATGGGGACGCGTACGACGGCGTCGGCGAGGGCGCGGGTCTCCTCCGGCAGGCCCCAGGCCTCGTTCCCGAACACCCAGGCGGTGGGCCCGCCCATGGTGTCCTTGTCCAGTTCCTCGTCCAGGTCGCGGTCGCCGGCCCCGTCGGCGGCGAGGACGCGCACCCCGGCCTCCTTCAGTCCGGCCACGGCCCGCTCGACGGGGACGCCGACGGCGACGGGCAGGTGGAAGTGCGAGCCGACGGAGGCCCGGACGGCCTTGGGGTTGTACAGGTCCACGGAGGCGTCGGTGAGCACCACGGCCTCGGCGCCGGCGGCGTCGGCGCAGCGCAGCACGGTGCCGGCGTTGCCGGGGTCCCGCACATGGGCGAGTACGGCGACCAGCTTGGGCCGGGCGGCGAGGATGTCCTCGAACGGGGTGTCCAGGAACCGGCAGACGCCGACCAGGCCCTGCGGGGTGACGGTGGTGGAGATGTCGGCGATGACCTCTTCGGAGGCGAGGTGCACCCGGGCGTCGGCGCTGCGGGCCGCGCCGATGATGTCGGCGTACCGCTCCGCGGCCTCGACCGTCGCGAACAGCTCGACCAGCGTCGCCTGTCCCCCGGCCCGGTGCCCGGCAGCCTCTCGCACGGCCTGCGGCCCTTCGGCCAGGAACAGCCGATCCTTGCCCCGGAAGTTCCGCTTGGCCAGACGCCGGGCGGCGGAGACACGGGCGGACCTGGGGGAAATCAGCTCGGGAGAGACGGAGGGCATCCTTTTACCTTCGGCGACTTGTCGCCCCCCTCGGGGGCGCGGGGCTCTGTCGGTATGCGGCTCCGCCGCGTGGGCGCGAGCGACCACGACGGACCGGCGGCCGAACCACGTGCGGTGGGCCCCAACGACAGGACCCGCAAGCCATAACAGCCTGCGGGTCCTACAGTGAGCGTCGGCTCAGAGCCAGCGCGGCGTCACGCGGCCTTGGGAGCGTTCACGTCCGACGGCAGCGCCTTCTGCGCGACCTCGACGAGCGCCGCGAAGGCGTTCGCGTCGTTCACGGCCAGCTCGGCCAGGATCTTGCGGTCGACCTCGACGTTCGCGGCCTTCAGACCCTGGATGAAGCGGTTGTAGGTGATGCCGTTGGCGCGGGCAGCGGCGTTGATGCGCTGGATCCACAGCTGACGGAAGTCGCCCTTGCGCTTCTTGCGGTCGTTGTAGTTGTAGACCAGCGAGTGGGTGACCTGCTCCTTGGCCTTGCGGTACAGGCGCGAACGCTGACCGCGGTAGCCGGAAGCCTGCTCGAGGATCGCCCGGCGCTTCTTGTGGGCGTTGACTGCCCGCTTGACGCGTGCCACTTGTTAACTCCTTGTAGCGGGGTCGTGGTGGTACTCACACGACCCGGAATCGATTCGGTCCCGGTCCCGACGCACGGCGCTCAGAGCGCCGCCGCGTCACTTGCCGAGAAGCTTCTTGATCTTCGCGGCGTCGCCCGGGGCCATCTCGGCGTTGCCGGTGAGGCGACGCGTGACGCGGGACGACTTGTGCTCGAGCAGGTGGCGCTTGCCGGCGCGCTCACGGAGCACCTTGCCGGAGCCGGTGACCTTGAAGCGCTTGCTGGCACCGCTGTGCGACTTGTTCTTCGGCATAGCGCCGTTATCTCCTCGTCGGTGGCGCTCCGGTGCCCGGTCGTGAAACCGGGCACGGTTGGAGCGTCGCTCTCTTCTTTCGGTTACATCCTCGGGGACGTACGGGGACGTACATCCCCCGGGATCACGCCTCGGCAGGCTCCTCGGACGGCGCCTCAGCCTCGGCAGGGTTCTGCGACTTACCGGGGTTCGCCTTCGCTTCGGCCTTGCGGGCCTCCTGCGCCTGGCGGGCCTCGGCCATCGCCTCGGTCTTCTTCTTGTGCGGACCGAGGACCATGATCATGTTTCGGCCGTCCTGCTTCGGGTTCGACTCCACGAAACCGAGGTCCTGGACGTCCTCCGCGAGCCGCTGCAGCAGTCGGTAGCCCAGCTCGGGGCGGGACTGCTCGCGACCACGGAACATGATCGTGATCTTGACCTTGTCGCCCTGCTTGAGGAACCGGACGACGTGACCCTTCTTGGTGTCATAGTCGTGCGGGTCGATCTTCGGCCGGAGCTTCATCTCCTTGATGACCGTGTGCGCCTGGTTCTTGCGCGCCTCACGGGCCTTCATGGCCGACTCGTACTTGAACTTCCCGTAGTCCATGAGCTTGCACACGGGCGGACGGGCGTTCGCCGCGACCTCGACCAGGTCCAGGTCGTACTCCTGCGCAAGCTCCAGTGCCTTCGCGAGCGGCACGATGCCGACCTGCTCGCCACTGGGACCGACAAGTCGCACCTCGGGAACGCGAATCCGGTCGTTGATGCGGGGCTCGGCGCTGATGGATCCTCCTCGGTAGCACCACACGGCGGTCTGGCGGACAGCCGCGTAACGTCTCTTTTCGTTAGACCTAACCGCGCCGAAGCACAAAAAATGCCCCGGACGATCACAGGCGGGGCTCCAAACAACCGGAGCACCGCCGCGATGCCGCGGGGCGCACTTTCGGGCGACTCCATCGTCCGTACGGAACGATGGGGGCCGCCTGACCGGATGACCCGCCGTCCCGGAGGACGGTCAGGTGGGAGATCGGAGCCTCCACTTGTGGGCCGGACACAGTTATGTCCAGCCGGTCGTCCTCCAGATTAGCAGGATCGCTTGACAAGGGCGAATTGAGGGGTGCCCGGCGCGACCACCTAAGGTGTGGGGCATGAGTGACACCCCTGCTGAGTCTTCCGAGGCTCCCGACTTCGACGCGATGACCCGGGACATCGCCGAGGTCCCCGCCGTCGAGGTGATCGTGACGGTCGCCGTCAACCTGATGAGCGCCGCCGCCGTGAAGCTCGGGCTGAGCGAGGAGGGCGAGAAGTACAAGGACCTGGACGAGGCCCGCAAGCTGATCACCGCGCTCGCCGGTCTGCTGGACGCGAGCGCCACCGAGATCAGCTCCTTCCACGCCGCCCCGCTGCGCGACGGCCTGAAGTCGCTCCAGCTCGCGTTCCGTGAGGCGTCGATCGTCCCGGACGAGCCGGGGCACGGGCCGGGCGAGAAGTACACCGGCCCCCTCTACAGCTGACCTACTCCTTCACGTACAAGGGCTCGCCCGGAGGCGTGGTCCCGGCCGGCAGCAGCGCCAGGTCGAGGCCGCGCACCAGGCGGGCCCGCAGCGTTTCGTCGGCCGCGAGCCGCTCGGCGACCGCGCGGGCGGCCTCGGCGGGCGGCGCGGCCGGGTCGAGGACGAGGGCGAGGGTGCCGTCGGCCTGCCCGGGCCCGAGGTGGGCGCGCAGCACGGCGGGCTCCGCCGCCACCGCCGTACGGACGGCCCCCACCACGGCGGGGTCGGTGAGCGGGTCGATGCTGGTGCGGCCCTCGGCGAGCGCGAGGAGCGCCGGGCCGGTCAGCTCGAACGGCACCGGTCCGGCGAGGTCGAGCACGACCGTGTCGGCCTTCTCGTGCGCGGCGGCCTGGAGGGCCTGGTGCAGGGGTACGGCGACCGGGCGGGCCGCGGGGTCCCAGCGGGCGAGGGAGTCGGTGGAGGTGAAGGCGGGCAGCGCGGTGCGGTCGCCGGCCTTCAGCGTGGGTACGGCCATGTCGCTGGTCTTCTCGCGGCGCAGGCCGTTCTCGTCCTCCTCGACCTCGCCGAGCACGGCGACGACGGGGACCAGCAGACGGGCGCCCCTGAGCGCCTCCAGGACGGGCCCGAGGGCACTGCGGTCCTCGGCCCAGGCGGCGAGCGCGGCGCTCAGCCGGGGATCGGCGGAGCCGTCGTCGTCGGAGAAGCCGGGGTCGGGAATGTTCTTGTTCGCCACGGTCCCCGACCCTATAGGGGGGAAGCCGCCTGCCCTGTGGGGGGCCGGGAACGACGGCGTCACCGCGTTCACGGGAATCTCAGTCTGCCCTGACCCGGCTCTCACGTCCGTCCAACGGGCCGCACAGCCGGCGCCCCGAGCATCGCGGGCATGGAGCCCTCCGGAGCCCGCCGTCGCCGCCGCGCGCGCCCGTCCACGCGCCGCACCTTCCTGTGCACCGCGCTCACCGTCGTCGCCGTGGGCGGGGTCACCGCCGGCGGCACGGTCTACGTGAAGGGCCGGGCGCGCTCCGGGACCGTGGCCGTATCGTCGGCGGCGGCGCCCTCGGTCACCGCCTCGGCCAGGGCGGGGAAGGACGCGTCCGTGACGGAGCCCGCCACGGTGGACCGGCAAGCGGTGGTGAGCGCCGCGGTGGCGAAGGCCGAGGTGCCGTCGGGCGCTCGGGTGCCGGTGGCGGTGCTGGCCCCGGAGTCAGGGGAGAGCGCCGTGTACGGCGACGCCGCCTTCGACACGGCGAGCATCGTCAAGGTCGACATCCTGGCCGCGCTGCTGCTCCAGGCGCAGGACGCGGGCCGGCGACTGACGGCGCGGGAGCGGGCGTACGCCACGACGATGATCGAGAACAGCGACAACGCCTCCGCGACGGCGCTGTGGCACACGATCGGGCGGGCGGCCGGGCTGGACGCGGCGAACGAACGCTTCGGGCTGACGCGGACCTCCGGCGGGGACGGTGAGCTGTGGGGGCTGACCCAGACCACCGCGGCGGACCAACTGGTCCTGCTCCAGCAGGTGTTCGGGGCGGAGTCGAAGCTGAGCGCGGCCTCGCGGGCGTATCTCCAGGGGCTGATGAAGTCCGTCGAGTCCGATCAGCGGTGGGGGGTGTCGGCCGCCGCCGAAGGAAACTCCTGGGCGCTGAAGAACGGGTGGCTGCCGCGCAGCGCGACCGGGCTGTGGGACGTCAACAGCATCGGCCGGGTGACGGTGGACGGGACCGACTACCTGGTGGCGGTGCTGTCGGACGGCACGGCGAGCCGGACGCGGGGGATCGCCCTGGTGGAGGCGGCGGCGCGGGCGGCGGTAGGGGCGTTTGGCGACAAATGATCCATCGCGTTCGGCCGTAAAGGATCCAGCGGCTGTCGAGCAATTGATCTAGCGTGCAAGGGACTTGACGATGAGCAGGCCGGACGCCGACCAATTCTTTGCCGAGCCGGCGTCCGGCCGCGGAAGGAGCCCGGTGCCTCCCGTACGCCCCACTCGCCGATCCCTCATAGCCGGTGGCCTAGAAGCCGTCGCAGCCGTCGCCGTTCCCCTGTCGGCTCCCGGACACGCCTCAGCGGCCGGCCTCATCCCCATCCGGCTGGCCGGACCGACCGGGCCCGCGCCGGTGGGCGCCGTGGAGCTGCACCTGGTCGACCGGTCGCGGACCGAACCCCGGTCGGACACGGGAGCGCCGCGTGAGCT
Organism: Streptomyces flaveolus; assembly: GCF_000716535.1. Classification (GTDB taxonomy): domain Bacteria; phylum Actinomycetota; class Actinomycetes; order Streptomycetales; family Streptomycetaceae; genus Streptomyces; species Streptomyces flaveolus_A. The sequence goes on from NZ_JNWV01000027.1 coordinate 88,027, forward strand.
GATGGTGACCGTGCACTACCCGGCCGCCGACGTACGTGGTCACGCGCCGCTGCCGTGGCTGCCGTCCGGTGCCGAGCGGGCGGTGAAGGCCCGCTTCGGCGGCGCGGTGGACGGCTACGCGCTGCCGTGGACGCACAGCGCGGACCGGGCGCCGGCCAGACCGGGCCGCCGGCCGGTGCTGCTGTACTCGCCGGGCTACACCTCGGACCGCACGTTCAACACCCTCGTCGTCGAGGACCTGGTGTCCTGGGGGTACGTGGTGGTCACGGTGGACCACCCGTACGACTCGGGCGAGGTGGAGTTCCCCGACGGCCGCGTCGTAACCCGCCCCGAGCCGGATCCGGCCGGCCGGGCGGAGGGGGTCGCGGTGCGCGCCGACGACCTGCGGTTCGTGCTCGACCAGTTGGCCGTGGTGAACCGGGGCGGCAATCCCGACGCACAGCGGCGCCCGCTGCCCCGCGGTCTGCGCGGGAGCCTGGACCTCACGCGGACCGGCGCCTTCGGGCACTCCCGGGGCGGTGCCGCGTCGGCGGCCGTCATGTACCGGGACGAGCGGGTGCGGGCCGGCATCGACCTGGACGGCGCGCTGTACGGGCCGGTGGTCGAGCACGGTCTCGACCGGCCGTTCCTGCTGATGGACACAGCCGTGCACGACGGCATGGACCAGGACCCGACCTGGCACCCGTTCTGGGAGCGACTGCGCGGCTGGCGCCGCTGCCTGCGGCTCGCGGACGCCGACCACAACTCCTACACGGACCTCGTGGCCATCGCGCCCCAGGTCCCGGTGGTGGTGCGGCAGCAGTTGCAGGCCGGTACGATCCCCGCCGACCGGGCGGTGGCGGCCGTACGGGCCACGGTGCGGGCCTTCTTCGACCTGCAACTCCGAGGCCGCCCCGACACGGCGCACCTGCTGCACGGCGCTTCGCCGCGCTACCCGGAGATCGGGTACATCGCCGGATAGCGGCTCAGGCCGGGTGCCTGCGGCCCCGCCACAGGATCACCCCGGCCACCAGCAGGACCCCGCCCGCGCCGCCCGCGAGCGGGGCCGCCCAGTCGGAGGGGCTGCTCGTGGCCTTGGGGGTGTCGGGGCCGGCGCCGAAGTACTTCGCGCCGTAGGACGCGGCCTTCAGGCCCCGGGGTCCCAGGCGGGCGGCCGACCTGAGGGCCGCCGCCGGGTCGATCATGCCGAAGCCCCGCGAGTCGTCCCGGCCGCCGACCGGGGCGTCCCGCGCGGTGTCCTCCAGGAGCTGCTTGATCTGGGCGGGGGAAAGACCTGGGTGGGCGGCCTTGATCAGGGCCGCCGCGCCGGAGACGAAGGCCGAGGCGGCGCTCGTGCCCCAGCCCGCGTAGTACTTGTGGTCGGGGTCGGCGATGACGACGTCGACGCCGGGCGCGCTGACGGCCGCGTACCAGCGGCGGGTGGAGAAGGCGGCGCGGGTGCCGTACTTGTCCACGGCGGTGGCGGCGATGACGCCCGGGTAGGCGGCCGGGTAGGAGACGTGGTCCCCCTTGTCGCCGCCGTTGCCCGCGGAGGCGACCACGACCACGCCCTTCTTCAGGGCGTACTGCACCGCCTCGTCCTCGCCGGGTTCGGGATGGGCCGAGTTCGAGTCGTCGCCGAGGGAGAGGTTGATGACGTCGGCGCCGTGGTCGGCGGCCCAGCGGATGCCGTCGGCGAGGGCGCTGCCGCGGGTGGTGCGGGCCTTGGCGCGGGCGGGGTCGCCGTCCTCCAGGATCACCCGGACGGGCAGGATCTTCGCCTCGGGGGCGACGCCCATGACGCCGTCCGTGCCGCCGGGTCCGTGGCCGTGACCGGCGATGATGCCGGCCATGGCGGTGCCGTGCCGGGCCCAGGTGCGGTCGCCTGGTCCCGCGCCGAAGCCGATCATGTCCTTGTCGGGCAGGACGTTGCCGGCGAGGTCCGGGTGGTCGGCCTCCACGCCGGTGTCCAGGACGGCGACGGTGACGCCCCGGCCCTTGGTGGTCCGCCAGGCCTCGTCCAGGTGGAGGGCGCTGAGGCCCCACTGCTGGGCGCGGATGCCGTCGGCGTGGGCGGCGGCGGACGGCAGCAGGGCGAGGGGGACGGCGAGCAGCAGGCTCACCGCCGCCTTGGCGGCGTGCCTGGCCGGGTGCTTCATGAAGGCTTCTCCGTGGCCGTGCCGACGGTCTTGCGCAGGCGCCGTTCGATGCGGTCGGCCAGGCCCTGGGCCTCGTTGCCGAGACCGGCCTGGGCCGGTGCCGTGGTGGCGCCGGAGCGGACGGCGTCGGCGGCGGGCTGGGGCGTGTCGACGGTACGGCCGTCGGCCCAGCCGGAGACGGCGTAGGCGACGACGGGGGCGTCGGTGAGGACGGAGACGGTCCACGAGGCCCGCTGCCGGTCGCCGAACCCGGCGGCGGCCGTGCCGGCGGCCGCGTACGGCCGGGGCATCAGATCGGCTCGGCTGTCCAGGTGTTCGTCGCGGAAGCGGGCGGCGAGCGCGGACATCGCTGCGGGGTCGGCCTTGGTGAAGAGCAGGCCGACGGTGGTGACGTAGGTCTGGGTGGCGTCGGTGTAGGTGGCGCGCAGCAGCCGCTGGCAGCCGACCGGGGCGAGGGCCTTGTGCAGCAGCGGGTCGAGGGCGTGGGCGCAGTCGCCGTCCCGGGCCACGGCGATGCGGGTCCAGGTGCGGTCGGCGCCGCCGGGGCCGGCGCCCGTGCCCTGGACGGTGGGCGGGAACAGTTCGTCCACCGGCACGCTGTGCCAGAGGGTCCGGGCCGTGCCGAAGGCGTTCCCGGCGCCGTCCGCCCCGCCGTCGCCGGTGAGCCAGGTGCCGGTCGCGGCACCGCCGATGAGCCCGAGCCCGAGCACGAGGCAGGCAGCGGCGGCGACGGTGCGCGCCCCGACCCGGGGACGCGTCCGCCCCCCGAACCCCTCGGGTTCCCCGAACGACACGAGCGGCCGCCCACCAGTTCCGGCCGCCCAGGAGTGAGCGGGGTCGGGCGCGGGACGCACGGGATGAGCGGGAGCCATGGGGGACCAGGCCCCGGCCACGGCCTGATCGCTCACCGGCCCGGGCGGGGGGACGACACCCCCACGGGGTTCCGCCGCCTGCCCGGGCGTTGACATGCCATCAGCACGGGCGGTGCTTGTCCGTCCAGGCGCGGACACCCCACCCATGCGGGGGTTCCCCGCCTGCCCAGGCAGCGGCACGCCACCCGTACCGGGATTCGCTGCCTGCCCGGACGCGGACACACCACCCGCACGAGGATTCGCTGCCTGCCCGGACGCGGACACGCCACCCGCGCGAGGCTCCCGTACCTGCCCAGACGCGGACACGCCACCCGCGCGAGGCTCCCGTACCTGCCCAGACGCGGACACACCACCCATGCGAGGGGCCTCTGCCTGCCCGGGCGTGGACACACCATCGGCACGGGGACTGCCCGCCTGGCCAGGCGCGGACACCCCACCCATGCGAGGGTTCCCCGCCTGCCCAGGCAGCGGCACGCCACCCGTACCGGGATTCGCTGCCTGCCCAGACGCGGACACACCACCCGCACGGGGATTCGCTGCCTGCCCAGACGCGGACACACCACCCGCACGGGGATTCGCTGCCTGCCCAGACGCGGACACGCCACCCGCACGGGGATTCGTTGCCTGCCTAAGCGCCGGTGCGTCACCGGTGCGGTGGTCCGTCGGTGCTCCCGGGGAAGCGGCTGAAGCGGGGTCGGTGGGCGCCGAGTCGGGGTGTCGGGGAGCGGGTGCCGGAGGGCGCGGGGCATCCGGCGTGCGCGACGACACCGGCGGAGTCGGGGACGTCGGCGCGGGCGAGGCCGACGGGCGGATCGGGCGCAGCCGTGCCGTCGTCTCCGACGGGGTTTCTGCGGGGGCGCCCTGTCCCCCGGGCTCCCTGCCCGGACGGAGCCGGGACGTGGGGGGCGCCGACGGCGTCCGGGCCGGTGCGCCGGAGGACCCGGTGCTCGGGGGTGCGTCGGGGAACCGGGCCGAGGCGGGCGGTGGGGGCGGGCTCACCGGGTCGGAGACCTCGGGTACGGCCGACGGGCGCGGACGGTGGGCGCGCGGGACCGCGTCGGACGCGGGCCGTGCACCGCGCGGGGTGAAGACCGACGGCTCCTCGTCCGGGTCGTCGTCGAGGCGTGGCGGTGCGGAGGGCGTCGGCGGGCGCTGGGCCGGGGGTCCTGGAGGAGTCGACGGACGCCGCGGGATCGGGGCGTGGCGGGCTTCCGTGCTCATGCACCCCCCGTTTCCTCGTGCCCGGGCCGTCTCCTCGTACGCGGGCCGGTCTGCTGCTCGGCCGCACCCGGGTGTGGAAGCTCCTTCCGGGCACGCATACCCGTACGGCCGGACCGGCATCCCGGTTCACGCGGTGGCCGGGCGCGTTCCGCCGTACGTGCGCGTCACTCTACGGGTTGTCCGGGAGTGAAGGAGAACCAGTCCACGAGCCAGGGGCATCTGCCCGGAACGTCCCCCTACCCTGCGGTAATCCTGTCTGGCAGGCTTCCGTCATGACTGCGCGCGCCGCCGACCGGGCCCGTTACGACCGGGCCACCGCCCATCTCGACGCCCCTCTCGCGATCGTGGACCTGGACGCCTTCGACGCCAACGCGGACGACCTGGTCCGCCGTGCCGGAGGGAAGCCCGTGCGGGTCGCCAGCAAGTCGGTTCGCTGCCGGGCCCTGCTGGAACGCGTCCTGGCCAAGGACGGCTTCCAGGGCATCATGTCGTTCACCCTGGACGAGTCGCTGTGGCTCGCGCGTTCGGGGTTCGAGGACGTCCTGCTGGCCTATCCGTCGGCGGACCGGGCGGGCTTCGCCGAGCTGGCCGCCGATCCCAAGCTGGCCGGTGCCGTCACCGTGATGATCGACGACCCGGCGCACCTCGATCTGATCGACGCGTCGCGGGACGGCGGGCGTGAAGTGGTCCGGGTCTGCCTGGAGTTGGACACCTCGCTGAAGCTGCTCGGCGGCCGGGTCCGGGTCGGGGCCCGGCGTTCGCCGCTGCACTCCCCCGCCCAACTCGCCGAGCTGGCACGGTCCGTGGCCCGGCGGCCGGGCTTCCGGCTGGTGGGGATCATGGCGTACGAGGGACACGTCGCCGGAGTCGGGGACGCGGTCGCCGGGCGGCCCCTGCGCTCGCGGGCGATCCGGCTGATGCAGGCCGCCGCCCGGCGGGAGCTGGCCGAGCGGCGGGCCGCGGTCGTCCGGGCGGTGGGGGCGGTGGCCCCGGACCTGGAGTTCGTCAACGGCGGCGGTACCGGCAGTGTGCAGCACACCGCCGCCGAGGACGCGGTGACCGAGATCGCGGCCGGCTCGGGGCTGTACGTGCCGCGCCTGTTCGACAACTACACGTCCTTCACCGGCCGTCCGGCGGCCCTCTTCGCCCAGCCGGTGGTCCGGCGGCCCGGCGTCGGCGTCGTCACCGTGCTCGGCGGCGGTTACCCGGCCTCCGGTGCCGCCGGCCCCGACCGGCTGCCGGTGCCGTATCTGCCGGAGGGGTTGAGGTACGACCCGCAGGAGGGCCCCGGTGAGGTGCAGACCCCGCTGCTCGGCTCGCCCGCCGACGACCTGCTCATCGGCGACAAGGTGTGGTTCCGGCACGCCAAGGCGGGCGAGCTGTGCGAGCGGTTCGACACACTGCACCTGATCGAGGGCGACACGGTGACGGCCACCGTGCCCACCTACCGGGGTGAGGGGCGTACGTTCCTCTGAGTCCCGTGGGCAGCCCTACAGCGGCGTGACGTACGCGCCCGCGATCCCGCCGTCCACCAGGAAGTCGGTGGCGTTGACGAAGGAGGAGTCGTCGCTGGCCAGGAAGGCGACGGCGGCGGCGATCTCCTCGGCCTCGGCGAACCGGCCGAGCGGGATGTGGACCAGGCGGCGCGCGGCCCGTTCCGGGTCCTTGGCGAACAGCTCCTGCAACAGCGGGGTGTTGACCGGGCCGGGGCACAGCGCGTTGACCCTGATGCCCTCCCTGGCGAACTGCACCCCCAGTTCGCGGGACATGGCGAGGACGCCGCCCTTGGAGGCGGTGTAGGAGATCTGGGACGTGGCCGCGCCCATCCGTGCCACGAAGGACGCGGTGTTGATGATGGAGCCCTTGCCCTGGCGGCGCATGTAGGGGAGGGCGGCCTTGCAGCACAGGTAGACGGAGGTGAGGTTGACCTCCTGGACGCGTTTCCAGGCCTCCAGGCCGGTCTCCAGGATGGAGTCGTCGTCGGGCGGGGAGATGCCGGCGTTGTTGAAGGCGATGTCGACGCTGCCGTAGGTGTCGTACGCGGCCTGGAACAGCGCCTCGACCAGCTCGGGGTCGGTGACGTCGGTCTTCACGAAGAGCCCGCCGACCTCCTCGGCGGCGGCCTTGCCGCGGACCTCGTCGACGTCCGCGCAGACGACGTGGGCTCCCTCGGAGGCGAGCCGGCGGGCGCTGGCGAGTCCGATGCCGCTGCCGGCTCCGGTCACGACGGCGGTACGGCCGAGCAGGCGGCGGCAGACACTGTTGTCGGTCACTGTGCGGGGACCTCCGTGCTGAGGAAGACGTTCTTGGTCTCGGTGAAGGCGGTCAGGGCGTCGGGGCCGAGTTCCCGGCCGAGGCCGGACTGCTTGTAGCCGCCGAACGGGGTCCAGTAGCGGACGCTGGAGTGGGAGTTGACGGACAGGTTGCCCGCGCGTACGGCCTGCGACACGCGCAGGGCGCGGCCGACGTCCCGGGTCCAGATGGAGCCGGAGAGGCCGTAGGGGGTGTCGTTGGCGAGGCGGATCGCGTCCTGCTCGTCGGTGAAGGGCAGCAGGACCGCGACCGGGCCGAAGATCTCCTCGCGGGCCGCCGGGCTGTCGGGCCGCTCGCCGGTGAGCACGGTCGGCGGGAACCAGAAGCCGGGGCCGTCGGGGGCCGTGCCGCGCAGGGCCGGGGCGTCGTCGGGGACGTAGGACCGTACGCGCTCCAGTTGCCGGCCGGAGATGAGGGGGCCCATCTGGGTCTTCTCGTCGGCCGGGTCGCCCACGACCACGGCGGCCAGCGCTTCGGCGAGGAAGGCGCGGGCCTCGTCCAGCACCGTCTCCTGGACCAGGACGCGGGTGCGGGCGCAGCAGTCCTGGCCGGAGTTGTCCAGGAAGGAGAAGGGGTCGAGGGCGGCCTTGAGGTCGGCGTCGGCGAAGACGACGTTGGGGCTCTTGCCGCCGAGTTCGAGGGTGACCGGTTTGACCAGCCGGGCGCAGCGCTCCATGACCTCGCGGCCGGTGCGGGTGGAGCCGGTGAACACGATCTTGGCGACGTCCGGGTGGTCCACCAGTGCGCGTCCGGCGGTGTCGCCGTAGCCGGGCAGCACCTGGAAGAGGTGCTCGGGCAGGCCCGCCTCCAGGGCCAGTTCGGCGAGGCGGAGCGCGGTGAGCGGGGTGGTCTCGGCGGGCTTGAGGAGGACGGCGTTGCCGGCCGCGAGCGCCGGGAAGGAGCCCCAGGCGGCGATCGGCATGGGGAAGTTCCAGGGGGCGATGACACCGATGACGCCCAGCGGTTCCTGAAAGGTGACGTCCCAGCCGCCGGGGACCGGGATCTGCTTGCCGACCAGGCGCTCGGCCCCGCCGGCCGCGTAGAGGAGCAGGTCGCGGGCGTTGCCGGCCTCCCAGCGGGCGCCCGCGACGGTGTGGCCGGCCTCGCGGACCTCGAGCTGGGCGAGTTCCTCGGTGCGGGCGTCGACCACGTCGGCGAAGCGGCGCAGCAGCCGGGCCCGGTCGGCGGGGGCGAGGGCGGCCCACCGGGTCTGGGCGCGGGCGGCGCGTACGACGGCGGCGTCCACGTCCTCGGCGGTGGCGGCGGGGACGGTGGCGACGACCTCTTCGGTGGCGGGGTTGACGACGGTCAGCTCGTTCGGGTCGGACACGTGGTGACCTTTCACAGGCGTTCGAAGGAGCGGCGCAGCTCCCAGTCGGTGACCGCGGCGTCGAAGGCCTCCAGCTCGACGCGCGCCATGTTGCGGTAGTGGGCGACGACCTCGTCACCGAACGCCGCCTCGGCGATCGGGCTGTTCTCCCACAGTTCCGCGGCCTCGCGCAGGGTGGTCGGCACGTGCGCGTAGTCGGCGGTGTAGGCGTTGCCGGGGCAGGGGTCGGGCAGCTCCAGCTTGTTCTCGATGCCGTACAGGCCGGCCGCGACGAGCCCCGCCACGGCGAGATGGGGATTGACGTCCCCGCCGGGGAGGCGGTTCTCGAAGCGCAGGGAGCGGCCGTGGCCGACGACGCGCAGGGCGCAGGTGCGGTTGTCGTGGCCCCAGGCGACGGCGGTGGGCGCGAAGGAGCCCGGCTGGAACCGCTTGTAGGAGTTGATGTTGGGGGCGTACAGCAGGGAGAAGTCGCGGAGCGCGGCCAGCTGTCCGGCGAGGAAGTGCCGCATCACCTCGGACATGCCGTCGGGTCCGGCCATCGCGTTGGTGCCGTCGGCGTCGGCGAGCGAGAGGTGGATGTGGCAGGAGTTGCCCTCCCGCTCGTTGTACTTGGCCATGAAGGTGATCGAGACGCCCTCCTGGGCGGCGATCTCCTTGGCGCCGGTCTTGTAGAGGGCGTGCTGGTCGCAGGTGCGCAGCGCCTCGTCGTAGCGGAAGGCGATCTCGTGCTGGCCGGGGTTGCACTCGCCCTTGGCGGACTCGACGGTGAGGCCGGCGCCGGCCATGTCGTTGCGCAGGCGGCGCAGCAGAGGCTCGATGCGGCCGGTGCCGAGGATGGAGTAGTCGACGTTGTACTGGTTGGCCGGGGTGAGGCCCCGGTAGCCCGCGTCCCAGGCCTGCTCGTAGCTGTCCTTGAAGACGATGAACTCCAGCTCGGTGCCGACCTGGGCGGTGTAGCCGTGCTCGGCGAGCCGGTCGAGCTGGCGGCGCAGGATCTGCCGGGGGGCGGCGACGACCGGGGAGCCGTCGTTCCAGGCGAGGTCGGCGATGAGGAGCGCGGTGCCGGGGTGCCAGGGGACGCGGCGCAGGGTGGACAGGTCGGGGTGCATGGCGAAGTCGCCGTAACCGCGGTCCCAGGAGGACATCGCGTAGCCGTCGACGGTGTTCATGTCGGTGTCCACGGCGAGCAGGTAGTTGCAGCCCTCGGTGCCGTGGTGCAGGACCTCGTCGAGGAAGAAGCGGGCGGCGAACCGCTTGCCCTGGAGGCGCCCTTGCATGTCGGGGAAGGCCAGGACGACAGTGTCGATCTCACCGCTCGCGACCAGGGCGTGCAGTTCCTCGACGCCGAGCGGGGGTGTGCGGTCTGCCACGGGAGAGCCTCCTTCGGCGCCATCGCGCTTCTTCGGCCGGGCCGGGAGCCATAAGGTATTGCCGCGAACCATTGCTTGGGAAGGGGGTGCGCCCGGATGTCGCAGCGGACGGATGCACGGACGGTGGACGACCGGCTCGCTCCGGTGCTGCGGCCGGTGCGGGCGGGCAACGGCTTCGAGGAGGCGCTGGAACAGATCCTTCAGGTCGTACGGCTGGGCCTGGTGCCGGCCGGCGAGCGGCTGCCGGCCGAGCGGGAGCTGGCGGAGCGGCTGGGGATCAGCCGGGTGACGCTGCGTGAGGTGCTGAAGGTGCTCCAGGACCAGGGCCTGGTGGAGGCGCGGCGCGGGCGGTACGGCGGAACGTTTGTGCTGCCGCGCCCGGACGCGGGCGGCGAGGACGAGCTGCGGCGCCGGATCGCCGAGGTCGACATCGAGGACGTGCTGCGCTTCCGCGAGGTGCTGGAGGTGGGCGCGGCCGGGCTGTGCGCGGCGCACGGGCTGACACCGGAGCAGGCGGAGCGGCTGCGTCAGGCGCTGCACCGCACGCACGAGGCCCCGCTGACGGACTACCGGCGGGCGGACACGCTGCTGCACCTGACGCTGGCGGAGCTGTGCGGTTCGCCGTCGCTGACCGCGCAGTACGCGGCGGTCCGGGCCACCGTGAACGACCTGCTGGACCGCATCCCCCTGCTGGTGCGCAACCTGGAGCACTCGCAGCGGCAGCACACCGCGCTGGTGGAGGCGGTGCTGGACGGGGACGCGGACGGGGCGCGGGAGATGACGCGGGAGCACTGCGCGGGCACGGCGGCGCTGCTGCGGGGCTTTCTGGCGTGAGCCGGCTCTGAAAAGGTAAGCGTGTGGACCTTTGACATCGGATGAACCTGTGACGTCGAGGAGGGCAGTATGACCGCACGGCCGCTGATCGGTGTGAGCACGTACCTGGAGTCCGGCGTGCGCTGGGGGGTGTGGGACCTGGACGCGGTGCTGCTGGCGGCCGGCTATCCGCGGCTGGTGCAGCGGGCCGGCGGGCTGGCCGCGCTGCTGCCGCCGGACGCGCCGGAGCACGCCGAGGCGGCGGTGGCCCGGCTCGACGGGCTGGTCATCGCGGGCGGCCCGGACGTCGACCCGGCCCGGTACGGCGCGGAACGCTCGCCGCGCACGGGGCCGCCCGCGCCGGAGCGGGACGCCTGGGAGCTGGCGCTGATCGACGCGGCGCTGGCGGCGGGCGTGCCGCTGCTCGGGGTGTGCCGGGGCATGCAGCTGCTGAACGTGGCCCGCGGCGGCACGCTCGTCCAGCACCTGGACGGGCACGCGGAGGTGGTCGGCGCGTTCGGCGAGCACCCGGTGAAGCCGGTGCCGGGGACGTTGTACGCCGGGATCGTGCCGGAGGAGGTGACGGTCCCGACGTATCACCACCAGGCGGTGGAACGGCTCGGCGAGGGGCTCGTCCCGTCGGCCTACGCGGCGGACGGCACGGTGGAGGCCGTCGAACTGCCGGCGGACCTGGGGTGGGCGCTGGGCGTGCAGTGGCATCCCGAGATGGGCGAGGACCCACGGGTGATGGCGGCCCTGATCGCCGCGGCGGGCTGAGCACCGGTGCCGTTGCGGTTGCCTCTCCGGCGCGGCTACGTCGTGGCCTTTCATCCGCCGCCGGCTGAGCGCCGAGCTCGCGGCCGTCTCCCCGGTGCACCGTCACGACCCGTCGCGCCGTTCACTGAGCCCCGGTGACGTTACGGCCGCCACTCCAGCGCGGCTACTTCGTGGCCGGTAACCCTGCCGACTCAACGCCGATGAGCTCACCGCCGTCTGACCGGTACGCCGTCACCGCCGGTCGCTCAGCCCCGGTGACGTTACGGCCGCCTCTCCGGTGCGGCCACCTCGTGGCCAGTCGCGCGGTTCCCCGCGGCCCAGGGGACGGTTCAGCCTCGTGTCAGAGAGAGGAGTTCCCGGGCCGGGCCCGTGGGGCGGTGGCCCGTCGGCCACACCGCTCTCAGGTCCCGGCGGAGGGAGACGCCCTCGACCGGGATGCTGACCAGGCGCCGCATCGCCAGCTCCTCCCCCACCGCGAGTTCGCTGAGGACGGAGGGGCCCGCGCCGCTGACGGCGGATGCCTTCACCGCCGTCGTGGAGGACAGCTCGATCAGCGGGCGGGCCAGGCCGCCGAGGGCCGCGTCCAGGACCTGACGGGTGCCGGAACCCCGTTCGCGGAGGATGAGCGGGGTCGCGGCCAGTTCCGCCGCCGTCAGGGGCCGTCGGCGGCGGGCCCACGGGTGGGCGGGCGCGGTGACGACGATCAGCCGGTCGCGGGCGATGACCGTGGAGTCCAGGCCCGTGGGCACGGTCAGGCCTTCCACGAAGCCCAGGTCCGCCTCGCCGGTCAGCAGCAGTTCCGCGACCTTCGCCGAGTTCCCGGCGAGCAGCGAGACCGCCGTGTCGGGCCGCTCGGCGTGCAGCGCGAGGAGCCAGCCGGGCAGCAGGTACTCGGCGATGGTCATGCTCGCCGCGACCCTGAGCCGTGAGTCCCGCCGGTCCCGCAGGGCCCGCGCGCCCGCGTCGAAGGCGGCCGCCGCCTCCACCACCCGCCGGGCCCAGTCCGTGACCAGGGCGCCGGCGTCGGTGAGCCGGGAGCCGCGCGGTGAGCGGTCGACCAGGGCCACGCCCAGCTGCCGTTCCATGGAGCGGATCCGGCTGCTGGCGGCCGGCTGGGTGATGCCTACCTCGCGTGCCGCCGCGCCCAGACTGCCGAGCCGCGCCACCGCGAGCAGCAGCTCCAGCGCGGCGAGGTCCGGCACCCGGTGCGCCAGCGATTCCGTGCGTTGCCCCTCCGCCTCCCTCATAAGACCAGCTTATGCCCTCATAGGTCCATGGTCCCTGGTCCGGGACGCCCGCCGGCGGGATCTTGGACGCATGGTCACCGCAGTCCAGCCCCTGCCCCTCCCCCGCGCCGCCCGGCTCCGGCACCTCGGCCCCAACTGGTACGCCTCCGTGATGGGCACCGCGATCGTCGGTTCGGCCGGTGCCGCGCTGCCCGGTCCGGCGCACGGGGCGCGTGGTGTCTTCGCGGCCGTCTGGGCCCTGTCCCTGCTCCTGCTGCTGATCCTGCTGATCGCCCGGGCCCTGCACTGGAGCCGTCACCGCGACCAGGCCCGCGCCCATCTCCTCGACCCGGGCATGGCTCCCTTCTACGGCTGTCTGGCCATGGCGCTGCTCGCGGTGGGCGGCGGCGCCCTGACGGTGGGCCGGGAGCTGATCGGGACGCGTACGGCCGTCGCCCTGGACGCCGTGCTGTTCACCACGGGTACGGCGATCGGTCTCGGGGCCGCCGTCGCCGTGCCGTACTTGATGGCCGTACGGCATCGCGTGGACGCCGCCCAGGCCTCCCCGGTGTGGCTGCTGCCGCTGGTCGCGCCCATGGTGTCGGCCTCGGCCGGCCCGCCGCTGGTGCCGCATCTGCCGCCGGGGCAGCCCCGGGAGACCCTGCTGCTGGGCTGCTTCGCGCTCTTCGGGCTGAGCCTGCTGGCCGTACTGCTGATGCTGCCGCTGGTCTTCGCCCGGCTGATCACCGCCGGGCCGCTGCCGCTCGCGCTGACCCCGACCCTGTTCCTGGTCCTCGGCCCGCTCGGGCAGTCCACCACCGCCGTCGGGCTGATCGCGGACGCCGCTCCGGGCGTCGTAGCCGCCCCCTACGACCGCGGCCTCGCCGTCTTCGCCGTGCTGTACGGGGTGCCCCTCATGGGCTTCGCCCTGCTGTGGCTGGCGCTCGCGACCGCGCACGTGGTGCGGGCCGGGCGGCGGGGCATGGGCTTCACGCTGACCTGGTGGGCGTTCACCTTCCCCGTGGGCACCTGCGTCACCGGCGCCGCGGTCCTCGCCCGGCACACCGGTCTCGCGGTGTACGACGTCCTGGCGACCGGTCTGTACGGCGTCCTGGTGGCGGCCTGGCTCGCGGCGGCCCGCGGCACCGTGCGCGGCCTGTTCAGCGGCGTGCTGCTCGCAGCGCCCCGGCCAGCACCCGTGGCGCCTCCGCCAGGGACGGCCCGTACCAGGTCAGATGCCGTCCGCTGACCAGGGCGCAGGGCAGGCCCGGGAACGCCTCCGGGCCGTCGTCGGCGGTGAAGCGGTACGGCTCGTCGGGCAGGACCACCACGTCCGGCGCCCGCGCGCGCAGCTCGTCCAGGGGGACGCGGGGGTAGCGCTCGGGGTGGTGGGCGTACACGTGGTCGACGCCGAGGCGGGCGAGGACGTCACCCGCGAAGGTGTCCCGGCCGAGGACCATCCAGGGGCGCCGCCAGACCGGTACGACCGCCGTCCTGCGCTCCGCCGGCTCGGGCAGGGCCGCCCAGGCGTCCGCCGCCTCGGCCAGCCAGCCGGGCCTGCCCGGCGCGCCGCACGCGGTGAGCACCCGGTCCAGCTCGCCGACGGCCTGCGGCACGCTCCGCACCTCGGTGACCAGCACGTCCAGTCCGGCCGCACGGAGGGCGTCGAGGTCGGGCGCGCGGTTCTCCTCCTCGTTGGCGAGGACGAGGTCGGGGTCGAGCGCGACGATCCGCTCCACGTCCGGGTTCTTCGTACCGCCGATCCGGACGACGTCCAGCTCCTGCGGACGACTGCACCAGCCGGTGGCACCGACGAGGGCTCCGGGCAGGGTGACGGCCACGGCTTCGGTGAGCGACGGGACGAGGGAGACGACGCGCACTAGGCGGCTCCGGCTGGGGCGGCGCCCGGAAGGGGCGCGGGGAACCGCGTGACCGGCCCCGACGGCGCCGCGGACGGCGGACGCACCATCCCGTGACCCCCTTCCGTCGAGCTCTCAGCGAGACCTGTCGTGCGTCGCCTCGATGTGCTCCGCCACCGCCACCACGATCACCCGCGTGTCCGGCACGGTCGCCCGCCACCGGTGCCGTACCCCGCCCGTCAGATACAGCGTGTCGCCGCGCCCGAGGCGGTAGGCGCGCCCCTCGGCCTCGATCTCCACCGCACCGTCGGCGACGTACATCAGCTCGTCGTTGCGGTGCTGGAACTCGCGGCCGGCGTCGTGGTCACCGGTGAACTCGGAGGCGTGCAGCTGGTGGTGGCCGCGCACCAGGGAACGGGTCCGCGGGTCGAAGTCGCCCTCGGTGACGGCCTCGGCGCGGACGACGTCCACGCTGGCGGCCGGGTCGGCGGCGGCGAGGAGTTCGACGGCCGTGGTGCGCAGGGCGTCGGCCAGCTTCTCCAGGGACGTGCGGCTCGGGCGGGCCCGGTCGTTCTCGACCTGGCTGAGGAAGGGCACCGAGAGGCCGCTGCGCTGGGCCACGACGGCGAGGGTCAGTTCCAGCGCACGACGGCGCCGCCGGACGGCCGCGCCCACCCGCACGGGCTGCTGCTCTTTGTGGTCGCCCATCGCTCCGGCTCCCTCCCTCGCTCGTCGTGCCGCTCTCCGGGTGCCCGCTCCGGGGCACACCTCTTCCGATGACTTCTCTGCACCCTACGCATGTTCGGCAAACCGTTTCACGTGCCTGTCACATCCCTGACACTCCCGTGATCCCCGACCCTCACGGTTCGCGCCAGCGCTCGGGCGCCGCGGAGCGCTCCGGGACCCGGTCACCCTGGAGGATGAACATGCCGTCCAGCTGGGCCGGGGCCCCGGGCGCGGGCCATGGCTCCTCACGGTGGGTGATTGGCCGGAACCGTCCCGTGGGAGCGCGTCCGCGGGAGACGGGCGGAAGACCGCGAGGGGCGGGCGGCACCGGACGCGCGTCGGCGTCCGGCGGCGCCCGCCCCTCGGGAGGCGGTCCGGGCCGGTCAGGTCACCCGGCCGCCTGGCTCGTGGCGTCCTCCTTGCCGACCGGGGCCCACTTGTCGACGAGGCCGGGGTGCTGCCGCAGCCAGGCACGGACGGCGTCCTGCTCCTTGCCCTTGCCGGCCTTCTGGATCCGCGCCTCCAGGCCGGTCAGCTGCTCCTCGGTCATCGAGAAGTCCTTCAGCCACTGGCCGACGCGCGGGTTGTCGGCGGCGAAGCCCTTGCGGGCGAGGGTGTGCACGCCGTCGCCCCGGCCCCAGGCGCCCCGGGGGTCCTTGAGCTTCTTCAGGTCGTAGTCGCTGTACGCCCAGTGCGGCGACCACAGGGTGACGACGACGGGCTGCTTCCTGGCGTAGGCGCGCTTCAGTTCGGCGAGCATGGCGGGCGTGGAGCCGTCGACCACGTCGTAGGTGCCCTGAAGGCCGTACTCCTCGAGCACCTTGTTCTTCAGCAGGCCCATCATGCCGGCGCTGGGTTCGATGCCGATGATCTTCCCGTGGAACTCGGACGCGTGGTCCTCGAGGTCCGCCAGGGAGTTCACGTCCTTCACGTACGACGGGACGGTCAGCTCCAGGGACGTGGGGCCGTACCACTTGCCGAGGTCGTCCAGCCGCTTGCCGTACTTCGCCCAGTACTCGGCGTGGGTCGTGGGCAGCCAGGAGTCGGTCTGGAAGTCGAGCTGGCCGGTGGCGAGGCCGGTGTACAGCGGGCCGGCCGCGTACTGGGTGGTGGTCACCTTGAAGCCGCGCTCCTCCAGCAGCTCCTTCCACAGGAAGGTGGAGGCGATGCCCTCGTCCCAGGGGATGTAGCCGATCCGGATCTCCTTGCCCTTGCCGACGTCCGCGCCCGAGGCCTCGGAGGTGCCGGCGGAGGAGCCGAAGATCCCGAGCCCGCCCGCGACCAGGGCGAGGACGACCACGCCGGCGACGGCGACGGCCGGGCGCGGGCGGTACGACCACGCGCGCGTGCGGGCCTTCGCTGCGGCCCTGCGGCCCAGCGGGGAGAGCTGGGTGCCGAGCGCGCCGGTGACGCGGTCCAGGTAGATGGCGAGGACGACGATGCCGACGCCCGCCTCGAAGCCGTAGCCGATGTCGAGCTGGCCGATCGCCTCGTTGACGGCGCCGCCGAGCCCGCCGGTGCCGACCATGCCGGCGATCACGACCATGGACAGGCCCAGCATGATCACCTGGTTGACGCCGGCCATGATGGTGGGCAGCGCGAGCGGGAGCTGGACGCGCCACAGGATGTCGCGCGGGGTGGTGCCGAACGCCTCGGCGGCCTCCACCAGTTCGGCGTCGACCTGGCGGATGCCCAGTTCGGTCATGCGGACGCCGGGGGCGAGCGCGAAGATCAGGGTGGCGACCACACCGGCGGCGGTGCCCAGGCCGAAGAAGAGCATGGCCGGGATCAGCAGCACCATCGACGGCATGGTCTGGAGCAGGTCCAGGACCGGCCGTACGGCGGCGCCGACCGCCCTGGACCGGGCGGCCCAGATGCCCAGCGGGATGGAGATCACCAGGGCGATCAGGGTCGCCACGAGGACCAGGGCGAGGGTGGACATGGCCCGGTCCCACAGGTCGAGCGAGTCGACCAGCGCGAACCCGGCGAAGGCGAGGACACCGGCGAGCAGGCCGCGCAGCCACCAGGCGAGCACGGCGAGGATGCCGGCCATCAGCAGCGGCTCGGGGGCGGCGAGCACGGCGTCGATGCCGTCGTACATGCCCTCCATGACCGCCCTGATGGCGTCGAAGAGCCAGGAGAGGTGGTCGACCAGCCAGTTCACGCCGGAGTCGACCCAGTCCCCGAGGTGGATCCTAGGCACGGCCGGTCACCTTCCCCCGCGGGTTGTCACAGGGCGCGGGACCGGCCGTCTCCTCGCCGAGGAAGCCGACCAGCCGCTGTCTGGGGACGACACCGATGACGTGGTTCGCCTCGTCCACGACGGAGACGCGGTGGGACAACCGGGCGCTGATCGCGCACAGCCGGGTGAACGGGGTCTCCGGGGTCGCGGTCTCGCAGCCGCACAGCGGGGCGTCGGCCGTGACCGAGGTGTCCATGAGGGCACCCGCCGTCAGCACCCGGGACCGGTCGACGTCCTGGATGAAGGAGGCCACGTAGTCGTTCGCGGGGCGCAGCAGGATGTCCTCGGCGGTGCCGGTCTGGACGATACGGCCGTCGCGCATGACGGCGATGCGGTCGCCGAGCCGCATGGCCTCGTTGAGGTCGTGGGTGATGAAGACGATGGTCTTCTTCAGGGTCTTCTGGAGTTCCAGCAACTGGTCCTGCATGTCGCGGCGGATCAGCGGGTCCAGGGCGCTGAAGGACTCGTCCATCAGCAGCACGTCGGCGTCGGTGGCGAGGGCGCGGGCGAGGCCGACGCGCTGCTGCATGCCGCCGGACAGCTCGTCGGGCCAGGAGGTCTCCCAGCCGGCCAGGCCGCACAGGGCGAGCGCCTCGTCGGCGCGGCGCTCGCGCTCGGCGCGGGGCACGCCCTGCACTTCCAGGCCGTAGGCGGCGTTGTCGCGGACGCTGCGGTGGGGGAAGAGCGCGAAGTGCTGGAAGACCATGCTGATCTTCCGGGACCGCAGGTCGCGCAGCGCCCGGTCGGTGAGCGCGGTCAGGTCCTGGCCGTCGAAGCGCACGGTGCCCGCGGTCGGCTCCAGCAGCCCGTTGAGCGTGCGCAGCAGGGTGGACTTGCCGGAGCCCGACAGCCCCATGACGACGAAGATCTCGCCGGCCTCGACGCGGAAGGACGCGTCGATCACGGCGGCGGTCGTGCCGTCCGCGCGCAGCTCGGTCCGGTCCGCGCCCTCGCGCAGGCGTTCCACTGCTTCGTCGGGTCGTCTGCCGAACACCTTGTACAGGTGCTCCACCTCAAGCCTGGCTGACACGCGGACCTCTCGTCTGGCGGGGACAGGACAGAGGCCGCGCCTCCCCAGGCCGGGCCGGGTCAAACGCGTACGTGGCCGGGTTCACGGCGATGCGCGTGACGCAACGCGTTCCGGTGGCGGGGGCCGCTGTCGGTGCCGTGCGGCATGATGCGAGCGTGACCGGACGACTCATGCTTCTCGACACCGCCTCGCTGTACTTCCGCGCCTACTTCGGCGTCCCGGACTCCGTGAAGGCGCCGGACGGCACGCCCGTCAACGCGGTCCGCGGGCTGCTGGACTTCATCGACCGACTGGTCAAGGACCACCGCCCGGAGCACCTGGTGGCCTGCATGGACGCCGACTGGCGCCCGCAGTGGCGGGTGGACCTCATCCCCACCTACAAGGCGCACCGGGTCGCCGAGGAGCACGAGGGCGCGCCGGACGAGGAGGAGGTGCCGGACGCCCTCGCCCCGCAGGTGCCGGTGATCGAGGACGTGCTGGACGCGATCGGGATCGCCCGCGTCGGCGTCGCGGGGTACGAGGCGGACGACGTGATCGGCACGTTCACCGCGCGGGCCGGGGGCCCGGTGGACATCGTCACCGGCGACCGCGACCTGTATCAGCTCGTGGACGACAAGCGCGAGGTCCGGGTGCTGTACCCGGTGAAGGGCGTCGGCACGCTCCAGCTGACCGACGAGGCGGCGCTGCGCGAGAAGTATGGCGTCGACGGGCGCGGGTACGCGGATCTGGCGCTGCTGCGCGGCGATCCGAGCGACGGTCTGCCGGGCGTGGCCGGCATCGGCGAGAAGACGGCAGCGAAGCTGCTCGCCGAGTTCGGCGACCTGGCCGGGATCATGGCGGCGGTCGACGACCCGCGGGCGAAGCTCACGCCGTCGCAGCGCAAGCGGCTCACCGAGGCCCGGCCGTATCTGGCGGTCGCGCCGAAGGTGGTGCGGGTCGCCGACGACGTGCCGCTGCCGGACGTCGACACGGCCCTGCCGCGCACCCCGCACGACCCGGCGGCACTGGAGGCACTGACGCACCGGTGGGGCCTCGGCGGCTCGTTGCAGCGGCTGCTGAACACGCTGGCGGAATGAGGTCGGCCCATATTCCGGCAAAGGGATCTCATCGAACGCTCATCGAAGAGGCGTCGCATCCGGGCGAGGTGCTAACTTAGGTAACCCTAACCAATCCGCAGGAGGCCGTGATGGCAGAGCGTCCGGGACGAAAGCCGCGCAAGCCCCATACCGCCCAGGTGGTGCGCACCGAGCGGCTGACCCCGCACATGCAGCGCGTGGTGCTCGGTGGCGAGGGCCTGGCCGGATTCGCCGCGGACACCTGCACCGACCACTATGTGAAGCTGCTGTTCGGCGCGGCCGGTGTCACCTACCCGGAGCCCTTCGACCTGGAGCGGATCCGCGCCGAGTTCCCGCGCGAGCAGTGGCCGGTGACCCGGACCTACACCGTGCGCGCCTGGGACCCCGGACAGCGCGAGCTGACCCTGGACTTCGTGATCCACGGCGACGAGGGCCTGGCCGGCCCCTGGGCCCTGCGCGCGCGGCCCGGCGACACCGTGCGCTTCATGGGACCCGGCGGCGCCTACGCGCCCGACCCCGGGGCCGACTGGCACCTGCTCGCCGGGGACGAGAGCGCGCTGCCCGCCATCGCACGCGCCCTGGAGACGCTGCCCGCCGGCGCCCGCGCGCACGCGTTCATCGAGGTCTCCGGCCCCGAGGAGGAGCAGAAGATCGACACGGGGGTGCCGGTCGTCTGGCTGCACCGCGGCGACCGGCCGGTCGGCGAGGCCCTGCTGGAGGCCGTGCGGGGGCTGGAGTTCCCGGAGGGCCGGCCGCACGCCTTCGTGCACGGCGAGGCGAGCTTCGTGAAGGAGCTGCGCCGGCTGCTGCGGGTCGAGCGCCAGATCCCCCGCGAGGACCTGTCGATCTCCGGTTACTGGCGGCTCGGCCACAACGAGGACGGCTGGCAGGCCTCCAAGCGGGAGTGGAACGCCCGGATCGAGGCGGAGCAGGAGGGCGGCACGGTGGCGGCTGCCTGAGCGACGCGGAGGCGGCGGCATCCGGTGAGGGTGCCGCCGCTTTCGTGCGCCCGGTGCCCCTGTTCCCCGGCGAGGACCGGCTGCGGATCAGTCGCCCCGTACGCGCGCGTGCAGATGCATGTCGTGCCAGCCGTCCTGGTGGAGGTAGGCGCTGCGCTTGGTGCCCTCCAGGGCGAAGCCGGCCTTGCCGGCGACCCGGCAGGAAGCGGGGTTGGCGATGGCGTGCATGAGTTCCAGGCGGTGGAAGCCGATCTCCTCGAAGGCCCAGTGGGTCAGGACCGTCACGGCACGCAGGGCCACGCCCCGGCCCCGCGCCCCCGCCACCGTCCAGTACGCGATCTCGGCGACGCCGTCGCCGAGCAGGATCTGGCGCAGCGCGACCCGGCCCAGCAGTGCGTCCGTGCCCTCGTCCACGACGGCGAACTGCGCCTCGCGCTCGTCCGCCCACCCCGTCCGCCACTGCGCGATCCAGTCGGCGGCCTCTTCCGCGGAGTCGCAGGAGCGGCCGTGCCACTGGCGCAGCACCGGGTCCGCGAAGGCCGCGTGCACGGCGGGCGCGTCCTCGGCCCGCCACGGGCGCAGGAGCATGCCGTCGGCGGCGGGGAGGGTGGGCTGCGGGGCGCGGACGAGGGTGCCGGGGGTCAGGACGGGGCTGGTGAGAAACGGCATGATCCCTATCCTGCCGAGTGCGGGGCCGGCGGACCGCCTCATTCCGTCGGCCACCGGGGTGACCGTCCGCCCGTACCCTTGACCCCGATGAGACGCCGTACGCCGCCCCCGCCCGCCCCGCTCCCCCAGCGCGAGGGGGTGGATCCCGTCCGCGTCCGGCTGCCCGTGGCCGGGGCGTGGGCCACCGTGCGGGAGCATCTGGTGGAGCGGCTGACGGGGGCCCCGCCCGGGGTGGTCGAGTCGATGTTCGCCGCCGGGCTGGTGGTCGGGGCCGACGGGCGGGCCGTGGCGCCGGACGCGCCGTACCGGCCGGGGATGTTCGTCTGGTTCCACCGCGAGCTGCCCGCCGAGGTGCCGGTGCCGTTCCCGGTGGAGGTGGTGTACCGGGACGAGCACATCGTGGTGGCCGACAAGCCGCACTTCCTGGCCACGACCCCGCGCGGCTCGCATGTCGCCGAGACCGCGCTGGCCCGGCTCCGGCGCGAGCTGGGCATCCCGACGCTGACGGCGGCGCACCGGCTGGACCGGCTCACCGCGGGGCTGGTGCTGTTCACGGTGCGGCCCGAGGAGCGGGGCGCGTACCAGTCGCTGTTCCGGGACCGGCGGGTGCGCAAGGAGTACGAGGCCGTGGCGCCGTACGATCCCGCGCTCGTCCTTCCCCGGACCGTGCGCAGCAGGATCGTGAAGGAGCGCGGGGTGCCGGCCGCGCGGGAGGTGCCGGGCGAGCCGAACGCCGAGACCCGGGTGGAACTGATCGGGCACCGGGCCGGGCTGGGCCGCTACCGGCTCGTGCCCGCCACCGGGCAGACCCACCAGCTCCGGGTGCACCTGACCGCCCTGGGCGTGCCCATCCTCGGCGACCCGCTGTACCCCGAGGTGACCGCTCCGGTCCCGGCCGGCGACTTCCGCCGCCCCCTGCAACTGCTCGCGCGGGAGCTGGAGTTCACCGACCCGGTCACCGGCACGGAACACACGTTCACCAGCACCCGCACCCTCCGCGCGTGGACGTCCCACGAGGCTTGGGCGGACGGGACCTAGCCCGGCGGGCGCCGGCGCCACAGCCGTCCGGGACCTCGCCGCCCGGCGTCACCTGCCAGAGGCAGCCGAGCCCGCCAGGTGTGCTCCGCCGGGGAGAACCGACCCCACCGGAGGGCGACGGCCTCACCGGACGAGCCGACCTCACCGGACGCCGACCTCATCGGGCAAGCCGACCTCACTGGGCAGGCCGAACCCACCGCACGACGCCGAACCCACTGCGCAGGCCGACCCCGCCCTCACAGACAGCGCCGACGCAACAGCCAGCCGAGACCTCGCCGGACGACGGCCCCGGCCCCCTGCCAGAGACAGCCGAGCCCGCAGCGGAGGCGCTCCGGCTCGACGGAGCGCCTCCTCGGGCCGCGGCACCCGCCCCCACCGGAGCGGGTGCCGCCCGGGAGTCACCCCGTTGTCACTCTCCGCGCCACCAGCGCAGCAGCCGGCCCCACAGGCCCCGGGGGCGGGGCGGTTCCGGGGTCGGAGGGGTGGGGGGCGGGGCGAAGGGCGCGCGGGCGGGTGCCGGGGCCGGGTCGGCGGTCGGGGCCGGGTCGCTGCTCAGGGTGCCGACCTGCCAGTGGGAGCGCTGCGGCGGGACCGGCATGGCCCGCGGCGGCATGTCGACGTCCTGCTGCGGCTTCGGTTCGAAGCGCACCGGCAGGGCCACCAGGTGCCGGGAGGCGATGGACGACCGCCAGCGCAGGTCCTCCTCGGCGCAGTCGAGCTGGATGTCGGACAGCCGCGTGAGCAGCGCGTCGACGCCGACGTCGGCGATGGCACGGCCGATGTCCTGGCCGGGGCACTCGTGCGGGCCGCCACCGAAGGCGAGATGGGCGCGGTTGCCCTGCATGCTCGCGGACAGGTCGGGCCGCACCCGCGGGTCGACGTTGCCCGGTGCGGGCGCGAAGAGCAGCCCGTCACCCTTGCGGATCTGCCGGCCGCCCAGCTCGGTGTCCTGCTTGGCGTAGTAGCCGAAGACCGTGCTGAAGGGCGGCTCGTCCCACAGGGACTGCTCGATCGCCTCCGGCACGGTCATCTGGCCGCCGTTGAGCTGGGCCCGGAACCCCGGCTCGGTGAGGACCATGCGCAGCGCGTTGGCGAGGAGGTTCACGGTGGCCTCGTAGGCGGCGAATAGGACGACCCGCAGGTGTTCGCGGACCTCGTCGTCGCTGAGCCCGGCCGGGTGGGTGAGGAGGTGGCTGGTGAAGTCGTCCTCGGGCCGGGCGCGCCGCCGGGTGGTGAGCCGGCTGAGCGCGTCCATGACGTAGGTGTGGCTCTGGATGGCGGTCTCGGTGCCCTTGAGTGCGTCACGGGCGGCCTGCACCATCCGGTCGTTGTACTCCTCGGGCATGCCGAGGATCTCGCACATCACGGCCATCGGCAGGTGCTCGGCGAACTGGCCGACCAGTTCGGCCCGGCCCCGCTCGCAGAAGCTGTTGACCAGGATCTGGGTGTAGCGGCCGATGTGCCGGCGCACCCCGCGGTGGTCGATGGTCTCCATGGCCGCGGTGACCGCGCCGCGCAGCCGCTTGTGCTCCTCGCCCTCGGCGTGGGAGCAGATGGGCTGCCAGGCGATGTGCGGCATGAGCGGGTGGTCGGGCTTGACCATGCCCTCGCGCAGCGGGGTCCAGACCCGGCTGTCGCGGGTGAACTGCGAAGGGTTGCGCACCAGTTGCAGGTTCTCGGCGTGGCCGAGGACCACCCACATCGGTACGTCGTCGTGGAGCAGCACGGGCGCCACGGGGCCGTGCTCCTCCCGCAGGCGCTCGTAGAGGTCGCCGAGGTCCTCCGCGTCAGGGCCGTACAGCCGGCGCGGCAAGCCGGGGCCGAGGCCGTGCGCGGGGCAGCCCGGGGGCGGACCGGAGAGGGTGTCGGGTGTCCCGGTCGGTGAGGGGGATTCAGGCGTCACAGTGGTCGCTCCGGAACGGAAGGGGTCGGGGTCGGTGGGCTGCCGGTCAGGTGAGGGCGCCGGACATGGCGAGCGAGTGCAGGAAGCCCATCAGGGTCATCAGCACGTCCTTGCTGGAGGCACGGCGGCGCACGTCGCAGTCGATGATCGGGATGTCCGGGCTCAGGTCCAGGGCGGTGCGCAGTTCCTCGATCGGATAACGGGGCGCGTCCGGGAAGGAGTTGACGGCGACGACGAAGGGCACGCCGCCCTCCTCCAGCCGGCCCATGACGTCGAAGCTGACCTCCAGGCGCCGGGTGTCGACCAGGACGACCGCGCCGAGCGCGCCTTCGAACAGGCCGTTCCACAGGAACCAGAAGCGCTCCTGGCCGGGGGTGCCGAAGAGGTAGAGCACCAGTTTCTCGGTGATGCTGATCCGGCCGAAGTCCATGGCCACGGTGGTGGCCGTCTTGGACTCGGAGCCGTAGTCGTCGTCGACGCCGATGCCGGCCTGGGTCATGGTCTCCTCGGTGGTCAGCGGTCTGATCTCGCTGACCGAACCGACCATGGTGGTCTTGCCGACGCCGAACCCGCCCACGATCACGATCTTCACCGCGGCCTGCGCGGTGTGCGGCAGGTGGTCCTCGGTGCGCGGGCCGGGGAGGGTGTCAGAGCCTTTGAAGTCCATGCATCACCGCTTCGAGGAGTGAACGGTCGGGAAGCGCCTGGCGGACGATGGGGGCGCGCGCCTGCACCAGTTCGGCCGTGATCAGCTCGGTGAGCAGGACGGTCATCGTGCTGAACGGCAGTCGGAGGTAGGCCGACAGCTCCGCCACGGACAGGGGGGCCTTGCAGAGCCGGAGCACTGCCGCCTGCTCCGGGGTGGCGGAGACCGGGGGCGCGGAACGCGCGACGATCAGGGTCACCAGATCGAGTTCGGCGCGGGCGCCGTCGCCGGAACCGGCGACGGAGTACAGCCGCTCCGGGTTGTCGCCCGGCCCCTTGGCCTCCACCGCCTCGGGCGACGGAGGCTGCGGCAGCCGCGGGGGCTGTGCGGCGGGCGGGGGCTGCGGCCGGCGCCGCGTGCGTCGTGGAGGGGTCATACGGTCTGCCCGTTCCGCCGGGGCGGACTGGTGAGATGGGCGCCGATCCGGACGACGAGGTCACGCATCATGCCGCTCATGCGCCCCGGTTCGCAGGTCACGTCGGAGAGCACGGCGAGGTAGGCGTTGGGGCCGGCGTTCATCAGGTAGAAGTAGCCGCCGTCGATCTCGAAGACGACGGTCTTCATGTCGCCGGCGCCGGGCAGCTCCTGGATGATGGCGCCGGCCAGGCTCTGTACGCCCGCGCAGGCGGCGGCGACCCGGTCGGCGGCGTCGGGGTCGCCGCCGTAGCGGGCGATGCGCAGACCGTCGGCGGAGAGGACCACGATCATCTCGATGCCCGGCACGCCGTCGTTCAGCTGCTTGAGCATCCAGTCAAGGTTGCCTCGCTGCTGGATCACTTGAGGTCCCCCTCGTCGTCGGCCTCCATGGCGCCCGGGGCGGGGTCGGCCGAATCTTTGAGCAGATGCAGGTACTTGGTGGGGTGGAGCGTGAAGTCGGTCAGTTCGGAGGTGGGGGTGTCCGGGGGCATGCCCTCGCGCAGGCCGTCCCAGAAGGCCTCCATCCACATGCCCGGCGGCCGTTCCATGAGCTTCTTGCGCTCGGGGTCGATCTCGGGCTCGGGTTCCGGCTCCGCCTGCTTCTGGGACCAGATGGTCGGCCGGCCCTCGCGCTCGGCGCGTTCGATGGCGGCCTGTTCGGCGTACCGCTGGCTGAGCGGGGTCTTCACCCGGCTGCGGCGCTGCGGCAGGCCGCCCGCGGTCCACTCCGTGACCTCGGGGATGTCGTCCTCCAGTGAGATCCCGGCGGGGATCTTGGGGCTGGTGGGACGGCGCTTCTTGGGCGGGCGCTTGGGGCCCTCGACGGCGTCCGCCGTGGGGATCTGGGCGGCGGCGGCCCCGATGCCGTGCGCGGCGCCGACGCCGGGTTCGGTGGTCGTCATGACGCGCGGCACCACGAGGATCGCGCGGACACCGCCGTACGCGGAGGAGCGCAGCGAGACGTCCATGTCGAACCGCTTGCAGAGGCGGCCGACGACGGCGAGGCCGAGGCGCGGGTTCTCGCCGAGGTTGTGCGCGTCCTCGCCGTTCTTGGCGTCCTCGATCATCCGCTCGATGCGGGCGCGGGACTCCTCGCTGAGGCTGACACCGCAGTCCTCGATCTCGATGACGACGCCCGCCTGCACCTCGACGGCGGTGACGTGCACCTTCGTCGACGGCGGCGAGTAGCGCGTGGCGTTGTCGAGGAGTTCGGCGGCGGCGTGGATGACCGGCTCGACCGCGGTGCCCTTGATGTTGATGTTGACGATCGAGGCGAGGTTGATGCGGCGGTACTCCAGGATGCGGGACATCGCGCCGCGCAGCACGCTGTAGAGGGAGACCGGCTTGGGCCACTGGCGGCCGGGCCGGCCGCCGCCGAGGACGGAGATGGTGTCGGCGAGCCGGCCGATCAGCGAGGTGCCGTGGTCGATGCGGAGCAGGTCGTCGAAGACCTCGGGGTTGCGGCCGTGGTCCTCCTCCATCTCGCGGAGTTCGTAGGCCTGCTGGTGGACGATGGCCTGGACGCGGCGGGCGACGCTCACGAAGGAGCGCTCGGTGGCGTCGCGCATCGAGATCTCCTGGTCCGCGCCGCGCAGCGCGATGCGCACCAGCTCGCGGTAGCCCTCGGGCAGGCCGCGCAGTTCGGGATCCGCGTCGAACACGTCGCGTACGACGTCCCGGAGCACCTGGCCGCGGCGCAGCCGGTAGAAGCCGGCGGGCAGGACATCGGTGGCGAAGCGCTCCATCAGATCGTTGTGCGCGGCGATCCGCTGCTCCAGGTACGCGGCGTGCCGGGCGTGTTCGGCCCGCGCCTCGCGGAGCAGACGGCCGCGCCGGACGGCCTCCCCGGCCGTGCCGAGGACCAGCAGGACGGCCAGTGCTCCGCACACGCCGACGGCGAGCCGGGCCGTGGGCGGTACCAGGGCGACGGCGGCCCCGGCCGCCGCGGCCATCACTATGGCCGGTGGCAACAGCACGCGCGCATAGGGACGTTCACGGCGACCGGGAGGCTTCTGAACACTCACCATGGATGCCTTCTGAGACGAATCGGCTGGGTGTCGGGGGTGCTTGCGGGGGGAAGGTACAGGGAACTGTCGGGATGGTTTCCGCATTTGGGAACAGACGCACGATTTACCTCAACTCGGTGCGCCGCGGGCGAGCTTAGTCCGACCGGATCATCGCCGTGTCATATTCGGCAAGCACCTGAAATCGCCCCGCGAGGGGGAGTACTCTCAACTCCTTTTGCACGCTGGGCTTTTGCTCGCACACGAGGCGTAACGGCGCACGGGCGTACGAGAGTCGCTCACCGTGCGGAGTGAAAAGGGGACCGCGGCCGCACCTCGGCGGCCGCGGTCCCCGTTCCCTTCGCCGTGACCGCCATCACCCGGTCACGCCGAGCACCGCCTTCCCCGGCACCCGAGCGGGGCGAAGACGGCCAGGGCCGACGGGTCCACCGGATGCCCGGCCGATGCTCAGCCCACGCCTCGCCGGGCGCCAACAGGCCGCCGCGGATTCCGGAGCGCTTCCCGCGGCGAACACGCTCCGCTCATCGGCACCCGGCACCCGGCACCCGGCACCCGAACAGGCTGCGCGGCGCGGTGATCCCGGCCATGGGCAGGGCGGCGGTGTCCGCGAGAGCGACGCCGTCCGGAACGACGGCGAGGCGGACCGACGATCCGCCGGCGACCGCCCGGGCCTGTCCGCCACGCTCCTCCGGGAGCGGGCGGAGCCGCCCGGCGAGGCCATCGGAACCGGCGGCCCGCCACCCCTGGATCCCGCGCGGACGCTTCCCGCCGCCGGCCTTCCTGCGCGCCCCGGCCGGTCTGACGGCAGCCACGACGTCACCCTCCGCGCGGCCCACGAACACGCCTGCGCCGCGCCGGCACTCGCATGTCCCCACCCTGCTGGACGCGCCCGGCACGCGAGACGCAAAGGCATGCGCGCACGCGTGGTGGAACGCCTTCGCCGCGGGCCTGGTACGCCCGCTGGGCCCGGGCCGCCCGGCGAGGACGGTCCGGGTCCTGCCGGACAGGTCACCCCACGGACGAGTAGGCGACCACACCCCGCAGCAACTGATCGACAGCCTTGCGCGCGGCCTTGGCCACGGTCGAGCCCTCCGCGGGAGCCGCCGCGGAAATCTGCCCGAGCACGTCGATGACCTGCTTGCACCACCGCACGAAGTCCCCGGCCGGCATCTCCGCCTCCCGCA
The DNA here is from genome assembly GCF_000716535.1 of Streptomyces flaveolus. GTDB lineage: Bacteria > Actinomycetota > Actinomycetes > Streptomycetales > Streptomycetaceae > Streptomyces > Streptomyces flaveolus_A. The sequence goes on from NZ_JNWV01000027.1 coordinate 115,920, forward strand.
GCACCTCGTCGAGCCCCTTGCCGGACGCCCACATGTACGCGGCCCAGGCGAACCCGAGATCCGGCTCCCGCTGCCCGACGCCCTCGCTCTGGTGGATCCGGAACTCCTCCTCCAGCCCGTCGAGCCGGCCCCAGATCCGGACCATATCGCCGAGCGCGGCCTTGGCCTTGCCGGAGGGCAGCTTCGGCGCCATCGCGTCGTCGCCGACCCGGGCCTCGTACACGAGCGCCGACACGCAGGCGGCGAGTTCGGCGGGGGCCAGCCCCTCCCAGACCCGCTCGCGCAGGCACTCGCTGGCCAGCAGGTCCAGTTCGCCGTAGAGCCGCGCGAGCCGCTTGCCGTGCTCGGTGACCTCGTCACCGCGCAGGTAGTCCAGCTCGGTCAGCAGGGCCACGATGCGGTCGAAGGTCCGCGCGATGGTGTTGGTGCGGCCCTCGATGCGCCGCTCCAGCTGCGAGGTGTCGCGCATCAGCCGGTGGTAGCGCTCGGCCCAACGGGCGTGGTCCTCACGGTCGTTGCACCCGTGGCAGGGGTGTGCCCGGATCGCCGTCCGCAGCCGTGCGATCTCGCGGTCGTCGGCGGCCTGGGACCGCTTCTTGCGCGCCCGCTCCGGCGGGATGTGCCCGGCCTTGGTGCGCAGCGCGGAGGCGAGGTCCCGACGGGACTGCGGCGAGCGCGGGTTGAAGGACTTCGGGATCCGCATCCGGTCCAGCGGCTCGACCGGCACCGGGAAGTCCATCGACGCCAGCCGCTTGACCTGCCGTTCGGCGGTCAGCACCAGCGGACGCGGCCCGTCGTGGTGGTCGAAGCCGCGGTGGCCGTTGGACCGGCCCGTCGGCAGGCCCGGGTCCAGGACCAGGGCGAGGCCCGCGTACTTGCCCGTGGGCACATGGATGACATCGCCCGGCTTCAGCTTCTCCAGGGCGACGGCGGCCTCGGCACGCCGCTCGTTCGCGCCCTGCCGGGCCAGCTCGGTCTCCCGGTCCTTCAGCTCGCGGCGCAGCCGCGCGTACTCCTCGAAGTCGCCGAGGTGACAGGTCATCGAGGCCTTGTAGCCGGCCAGCCCCTCCTCGTTGCGCTGCACCTGACGCGAGATGCCCACGACCGACTTGTCGGCCTGGAACTGGGCGAAGGAGGTCTCCAGCAGCTCGCGCGAGCGGTGCCGGCCGAACTGCTCGACCAGGTTGACCGCCATGTTGTACGACGGCTTGAAGCTGGAGCGCAGCGGGTACGTGCGCGTGCCCGCGAGACCGGCGAGGTGCTCGGGGCTCATGCCGCGCTGCCACAGCACCACGGCATGGCCCTCGACGTCGATGCCCCGGCGGCCGGCCCGGCCGGTGAGCTGGGTGTACTCACCGGGCGTGATGTCGGCGTGCTGCTCGCCGTTCCACTTGACGAGCTTCTCCAGCACCACGGAGCGGGCGGGCATGTTGATGCCGAGCGCGAGGGTCTCGGTGGCGAACACGGCCTTGACCAGGCCGCGTACGAACAGCTCCTCCACGACCTCCTTGAAGGTCGGCAGCATGCCGGCGTGGTGGGCGGCGATGCCGCGCTCCAGGCCCTCCAGCCACTCGTAGTAGCCGAGGACGTGCAGGTCCTCCGGCGGGATGGACGCGGTGCGCTCCTCGACCAGGGCGCGGACCTGCTCCCGCGCCTCCTCGTCGTTGAGTCTCAGGCCCGCGTACAGGCACTGCTGGACGGCGGCCTCGCAGGCGGCGCGGCTGAAGATGAAGGTGATGGCCGGGAGCAGGCCCTCGGAGTCGAGCCGCTCGATGACCTCGGGACGGCCCGGGGTCCACACGCGCGAGCGCTGTCTGCGCTCCCGCTCCCGGTCGGCCTCGCGCATCGCCCGGCCGCGCCTGCGGTCCTGGTACGACGGCCGGGTGGCCTCCATGCGGGCCAGCCGGACCAGATCGGGGTTGACGGCCTTCTTGTGGCCCTCACCCTCCTCGAACAGGTCGTACATCCGGCGCCCGGCGAGCACGTGCTGGAACAGCGGCACGGGCCGGTGCTCGGAGACGATCACCTCGGTGTCGCCGCGGACGGTGTCCAGCCAGTCGCCGAACTCCTCCGCGTTGGACACGGTGGCGGAGAGCGAGACCAGGGTCACCGACTCGGGCAGGTGGATGATCACCTCCTCCCAGACGGCGCCGCGGAAGCGGTCGGAGAGGTAGTGCACCTCGTCCATGACCACGTAGCCGAGGCCGAGGAGCGTCTGCGAGCCGGCGTAGAGCATGTTCCGCAGCACCTCGGTGGTCATCACGACCACCGGGGCGTCGGAGTTCACGCTGTTGTCGCCGGTGAGCAGGCCCACCTTCCCGGTGCCGTAGCGGCGGCACAGGTCGGCGTACTTCTGGTTCGACAGCGCCTTGATGGGTGTCGTGTAGAAGCACTTCTTGCCCTGCCCCAGGGCGAGGTGGACGGCGAACTCGCCCACGATCGTCTTGCCCGAGCCGGTGGGGGCGGCCACCAGAACGCCCTTCCCCGCTTCGAGTGCCTGGCAGGCCTCGATCTGGAAGGGGTCGAGGCCGAAGTCGTACATCTCGCGGAAGGAGGCGAGCGCGGTGGCCTGCTCGGCTGCCCGCCTGCGGGCTGCCGCGTACCGCTCGGCCGGTGAGAGGTCCTCTGTCATCGTGCTTTCGAGCGTACCGGGCCCCACCGACAACAGGACGATCATTATCCGGATCACCCTCCGGACGAAAGACGGAGGGTAAGAAGACCGGAAGAAAGTACGCCAGGCGGCCGGTGAGACACGGATGCCCCCGTCCTCAGGGGGGCGGGGGCATCGCGTGGCGGCTCGGTGAGGGCTCAGGTCACGTCGTCGTATCCGTTGACCCGGTCGGTACTCGCCTGCTCGGGCAGGGCCCGGGTGGCCGAGACGGGCTCGACGTCGCCGATGTCCTCGGGCGTGAGGTCCAGATCGGAGGCCTCGTCGTCGGCGGGGCCCGCGGCCTCGCGACGGCGTCGGCGCTTGTCGTTGAGCAGCGAGAAGGCGACCGCGCCGAAGTACAGCACCCAGATCGGCCCGGCGAGGGCCAGCATGGACAGCGGGTCGGTGCTCGGGGTGGCCACGGCCGCGAAGACCGTGATGCCGAGGATCATGGCGCGCCACCAGCCGAGCATGCGCCGGCCGGTCAGCACACCGGTGAGGTTGAGCATGATCAGCAGCAGCGGCAGCTCGAAGGAGAGGCCGAAGACGACCACCATGCGGGTGACCAGCTGCAGCAGGTCGTCCAGCGGCAGGAAGTTCCTGATGGACCCGTTCGGCGTGAAGTCGATCAGCACCTTCGCGGTGGTGGGCAGCACCTTGTACGCGAAGAAGGCACCACCGAAGAACAGCGGGGCGCCGGTGAAGACGAAGGCGTAGGCGTACTTCTTCTCGTGCCGGTGCAGACCCGGCGCGACGAAGGCCCAGAGCTGGTACAGCCAGATCGGCGAGGCCAGCACGACACCCGCCGTCAGGGAGACCTGGAGGGCCAGCGTGAACGGGGCGAGGAGACCGTTGATCGTGATCTCGGCGCACTGGTGCTTGCCGCTGGCCTTCGCCAGCTCCGCGAAGGTCGCCGGGCAACCGATCGAGTCGAGGATGGGCCTCGTCAGGAAGTTGATGATGTCGTTGTAGAAGAAGGCGGCGACGACCGTCACGACGACGACGGCCAGCATGGCCTTCGCGAGCCGGTTGCGGAGCTCACGAAGGTGATCCGCGAGGGGCATCCGCCCCTCGGGATCCTTCTCCTTGTTGCGGGCAGGCTTGAGCAACCCACGTCCTCATCTCGTGCGGCAGGCCGGGGGTTTCCGGCCGTGCGTCAGCGCTGGGTGGTGTCCGTCGGCTCGTTGACCGGCCGCGAGCTGGTCACGTCACCGGGGGCCGCCTGGATGGTGCGCTGCGCCGGAGGCTGCTCGCCCGAGCTGGGCGCCTGGGCGGAGGCGTTGCCTCCTTCTTCCTTCATCGCCTTGGCCTCGCTCTTGAGGATGCGCGCGGACTTGCCGAGCGAGCGGGCCATGTCCGGAAGCTTCTTCGCGCCGAACAGCAGGATGATGACGACGAGGATGAGAATGATCTCGGGAGCTCCGAGCCTTCCGAACATAAGTCTTTACCTTCTCACCGAGGCGGCTGGGTGGGGTGCTGTCCGACCGGTCGGACATGTGTCCGAAGGCCGTGCTGGCAGCGATCGTAACGCTCTGGGGTAAACGTGAGGCAATCCCCGTGCGTACTCCCGGTCCACGGTGCGGGCCTCGTTCTCCACACCACGACCAGCAGCGTACCTGCCCCACAGGGCAGCATGACAGGGCGAAGTGACGCAAAGCGCTTGCGTCGCCGGTCTCACAGGCACCGCTCGGCGCCGCTCACAGCGCGTCCACGGCGTCGGCCGCGCGCACGGTCGCCCGCTCCAGATCCTCGGCGGCCCTGTTGATACGGCGCGCGGAGTCCGCGACCTGCTCCCCGAGGCGCCGCGCCTCCAGGAACACCCGTACGGCGAGCACCCCCAGGACGGCGACACCCAGGAAACCCATCGCTACCGCGAACATCGGCCAGAACATGACGCCGAGCCTAGACCGTCCGCCGACGCGAAACGCAGGCGGCTACACCGTGGAGTGCAGCCGCAGGGTCCTGACCCCGCCCCCGGTGAGCAGCTCGACGATCCGCTCCCCGGCGGGCTTGCGGACGGCGGCACCGCAGTCGGGGCAGGTGAAGGAGTAGAACGTCGTCCGGCTGCTGGCGCCGATGGCGAGGCGCAGCGCGCCGGCGGCGAGCTCGAAGCGGCCGCGGCAGTCCGGGCAGCCGGCCCTGAACATCACCGGGACCGCTCTTCTCATGCCGGCGAAGGCGGTCGCCACCGTCATCTCACGCCCACCGGACTCCGGAGACTCGCTCACAGCCTCGCTCCTTCTTCTGGTCGTTCGCCAAGCGCCGCCGGCGGTGCCGCGTCGTGCCGTTTCGCGTCCGCGGCGCCACGGGGGCCTGCCGGGCGGCTCCCCGCGCCCCTGTGGGCGCGCCTCACTGCCCGGAGCCCGCCGGCGGCTCCGTGTCGTACGCCGCCAACGCCTCCGTCGCCGCTCTCCGGGCGCTCTCGGCCAGCTCCGGCGGGGAGACGATGCGGCCGTCGCGGCCGAGGCGCAGGGCGAGTCGGCGCAGCGAGGCCGGGTCGGGGGTGCGCAGGGTGATACGCAGCCCGCCGTCGGGAAGCTCATCGGCGCTGTCGTGCGGGTAGTACTCGGCGACCCAGCGGCCACCGGGCCCGACCTCGACCACCACCTCGGGGTCCTCGGCGGCGGGCTGCACCAGCCCCTCGGAGAGGTCGCGCAGTTCTATCTCGGGCGGTGCCGAGGGCTCGTCGAGGATCCTGATCTCGGCGACCCGGTCGAGGCGGAAGGTGCGCCGGGCCTCGGAGCGGCGGCACCAGGCCTCCACATAGGTGTGGCCGACGCTGACCAGGCGGATGGGGTCGATCTCGCGCTCGGTGACCTCGTCCCGGGCCGGGGAGTAGTAGCGGATCCACAGCCTGCGGCGCTCGGAGATCGCCCGGTCGACGTCGGCGAAGACCCCGCCCTCGGACTCGAAGGTCACCGACAGGCGGGAGCTGGCACCGGCGGCCTCGCCGGCCGCGGCCTCCACCTTGGCGGTGGCCCGCAGCAGGGCCTGGCGGTCGCTCTCCCGCAGTCCCGGCAGGGTCGACACCGCGCGGGCGGCGACCAGCAGCGCGGTGGCCTCGTCGGCGGCGAGCCGGAGCGGTTCGGCCGCCTCCTCGCCGAGCGCGGCCGGGTTGTGCCACCAGATGCGCTCGCCGTCGGTGTCGATGTCCAGCAGGTCGCCGCCGCGGAAGCTGGTGCCGCACATGGGCAGCAGATCGAGGTCGGCGACCAGCTCGTCCTCGGTGATGCCGAAGGCGCGCGCGACATCGGCGATCCGGGCGCCGGGGCGCTCTCTCAGGTACGTCACCAGGGAGAGCATCCGCCGGGTCTGGTCGATGGCGTTGACCGTCCTGGCCGGTTTGCCTGCCACAGTCCTGCTCCCCCTCAGCCCTTGGCCACGGCGCGCAGCCGGTCCACCACGTCGGCCCGCAGCTCGGCCGGCTCCACGACCACCACGTCCGGCCCGAACTCCACCAGCCAGGCGTCCAGGCCGTGCCCGTACGGGATCTCCAACTCGTCCCAGCCGTCACCGAGTTCCCGGACCTTGGTGGCCTTCGCCCGAAGGGGGTAACCGGAGCCGGAGCGCAGCCGGATCAGCGCGGAGCGGTCGGCGATCTCTCCGGCCCAGCTCGCGACGGTCTCACGCACGGTGACGACGTCCGGCACGGGCGCGGTGAAGCCCGTGCCCCGGGAGCGGACCTTGCCGGTGATCCGGGAGAGCCGGAAGACGCGCTCGGCGCCCCGGTCGCGGTCGAAGCCGGCCAGGTACCAGTGGCCGCGCCAGCACTCCAGGGCCCACGGCTCGACGTGCCGGGGCTCGGGGCGGGCGGCGGAGGCCTTGCGGTACTCGAAGACCACCGGGCGGCGGTCGCGGCAGGCGAGCATCAGCGGCTCGAAGGCGGCCTCGTGCACCGGGATGCGCGGCTCCAGCGCGCCGTGCGCCTCGTACGGGTCGACGTCCTCGGGGAGCCCGGCGGCGCGCAGCTTCTGCAGGGCGCCGCTGGCGGCCCCGGCCAGCCGGGCCTGCTGCCAGACCTTGGCGGCGAGGCCGAGAGCGGCGGCCTCCTCGGCGTCCAGGGTGATGGGGGGCAGGCGGTTGCTGTCGCGGCGGGCGAGGTAGCCCACCTCGCCGTCGAGGTTCTCGACGGTCTCGATGACCAGGCCCAGTTCCCGCAGGTCGTCCTTGTCCCGCTCGAACATGCGGTTGAAGGAGTCGTCACTGCCCGCTTCCAGGTAGGCCTCGATGGACTCGCGCAGCTCCCGCTTGCTGAGCGGCCGCCGCGTCCCGAGCAGACACAGCGCGAGGTTCATCAGCCGCTCGGCCTTGGCAATGGCCATCGACGCCCTTCGCCTTCCCTATGGTGCTTCTGACCGATGACCGTACCGCTCCGCGCGGCGGTGACAAAAGCCGAGGGCCCATGCCCGAGCAGGCATGGGCCCCAGGTGATCGGTTCCGGTCGGAACCGGCCGGTCGATCGGGGTGGATCAGACGCCGAGCAGGTCGACCACGAAGATGAGGGTCTCGCCGGGCTTGATCGCCGGGGTCGGGCTCTGGTTGCCGTAGGCGAGGTGGGCGGGGATGGTCAGCTGGCGGCGGCCACCGACCTTCATGCCCTGCACGCCCTGGTCCCAGCCCTTGATGACCCGGCCGGCGCCCAGCGGGAAGCGGAACGGGGTGCCGCGGTTCCAGCTGGCGTCGAACTCCTCGCCGGTGCTGAAGGCGACGCCCACGTAGTGGACGGTGACGTTCTGGCCCGCCTGCGCGACCGGTCCGTCACCCTCCCAGATGTCCTTGATCTCCAGGTCCGCCGGGGGCTCGCCGCCCGGGAAGTCGATCTCGGGCTTCTCGATGCTCACGTCAAAAGCTCCTGCTTGTGTACGACACGAAACGTGGACAGTCTTTCATCATCGCGGGCCTCTCGCCCGCCCCGGGCGTCCCGGACGCTACATCGCCGCGAGGATGTCCACGGTGAACACGAGGGTGGCGCCCTTCTTGATCACTCCGCCGCTCGGCGGGTTGTCGCCGTAGCCCAGCTCCGGCGGGACGACGATCAGGACCCGGCTGCCGACCTTCTTGCCGGTCAGGCCCTGGGCGAGGCCCTTGACCGCCTGCTGCATCTGCTCCAGCGAGAACTGGCTGAGCCGGCCGGAGCCGTACGTCCGCTGGAAGGTCTTGCCGCCCTCCCAGACCAGGCCCTGGAACTGGCACAGGACCGCCTGGTCGGCCTTCAGCTCGGGACCGTCGCCCTCCAGGACGTACTCCGACACGAGCTTCTTCGGCGGGTCGGCCTTGGGGACGGTGACCTTGGGCACCTGGCCGTCGGTGTTGGTGGCGACCTTCGGCAGGGCGGCGTCGTCCTGCGGGACCGGCGCGCCCTTGGCGGAGCTCTTGGAGTTGAAGGAGTCGATCAGGTCGATGACGAAGACCAGGGTGTCGGTGCCCTTGATGCCCGCCTGCGCGTTGCCCTCCTTGCCGTAGCCCCAGGTGGGCGGGACGGCCAGCTGGACGCGGCTGCCGGTCTTCTTGCCCGCGAGGCCGTACCGCCAGCCGTCGATGATGCCGCCCTGGGCGAGCTGGATGACGAGGGGGCGCTTGCGGTCGTAGGAGTTGTCGAAGACCTTGGCCGTGCTCCAGATCTGGCCGAGGTAGTTCGCCTGGATGAAGTCGTTCTCCGCGATCGTGCGGCCACTGCCCGCGATCAGCGTCTTCACCGCGAGGTTCTTCGACGGCTCGCCCGGTCCCTTGGCGACGGTCGGCTTCTCACCGAACTTCGTGCCCGCCGTGACCGCCGGCAGCGGTCCGTCCACGATCTTGGGCGGGGGCGCGGACGACGCCGAGGCCGACGGTGAGGCGCCGGTCTTGCTGGAGTCGGACTTGTCGTCACCGCATCCGGCGAGCGTGACCAGTCCTGCGGGAACGGCGGCGAGGAGAAGTGAGCGTCGGCGCACGGAAGAGCCTCGTAATCGGTCGATCTTGCGGATGGCGTGCGCGCAACTCTACGACCTGACAAGGGCGCCGTACGGGAAACGTACGGCGCCCGTGTGGCGCTCCGGCATTTCGGTGCCGGAACGCTTGACTCACCTCACGGTGACTACATTCCGGCGATGAGCTTCTCCACCCGGTCGTCCACCGAACGGAACGGGTCCTTGCACAACACGGTGCGTTGTGCCTGGTCGTTGAGCTTGAGGTGCACCCAGTCGACCGTGAAGTCCCGGCGCTGTTCCTGTGCCCGCCGGATGAAGTCGCCGCGCAGCCGGGCGCGAGTGGTCTGCGGAGGAACCGACTTGCCCTCGAAGATCTTCAAGTCGTTGCAGACGCGAGCGGCTTGGCCCTTCTTCTCCAGCAGGTAGTACAGCCCACGACGGCGGTGGATGTCGTGGTAGGCGAGGTCTATCTGGGCGACCCGCGGGTGCGACATCGTCATGTTGTGCTTGGCCCGGTACCGCTCGATGAGCTTGTACTTCATGACCCAGTCGATCTCGGTCTCGATGCGGTCGAGTTCCTCGTTCTCGATCGCTTCGAGCGTGCGGCCCCACAGGTCCAGGACCTGCGCGACCGTGCCGGTGCGGATGCCCCGGCGGTCGCAGAAGTCCACGGCCTTGTCGAAGTACTCGCGCTGCACCTCCAGCGCCGAGGCCTCCCGGCCGCTGGCCAGGCGCACCTTGCGCCGGCCGGTGATGTCGTGGCTGACCTCGCGGATCGCCCGGATCGGGTTCTCCAGGGTGAGGTCGCGCATCACGGTGCCGGCCTCGATCATGCGCAGCACCAGGTCGGTGGCGCCGACCTTGAGCAGCATCGTCGTCTCGGACATGTTCGAGTCGCCGACGATGACGTGCAGCCGGCGGTAGCGCTCGGCGTCCGCGTGGGGTTCGTCGCGGGTGTTGATGATGGGCCGGGAGCGGGTCGTCGCCGAGGAGACGCCCTCCCAGATGTGCTCCGCGCGCTGGCTGACGCAGTAGACGGCGCCGCGCGGGGTCTGGAGCACCTTGCCGGCGCCGCACAGCAGCTGCCGGGTGACGAGGAAGGGGATGAGGATGTCCGCGAGCCGGGAGAACTCCCCGTGCCGGGCCACCAGGTAGTTCTCGTGGCAGCCGTAGGAGTTGCCCGCCGAGTCGGTGTTGTTCTTGAAGAGGTAGACGTCGCCTGCGATTCCCTCCTCGTGCAGGCGTCGTTCCGCGTCCACCAGGAGTCCTTCGAGAATGCGCTCGCCGGCCTTGTCGTGGGTGACCAGTTCGATCACGTTGTCACATTCGGGGGTCGCGTATTCCGGATGTGAGCCCACGTCGAGATAGAGCCGGGCGCCGTTTCGCAGAAAGACATTGCTGCTGCGGCCCCATGACACGACACGGCGGAAGAGGTACCGCGCCACCTCGTCAGGAGACAGGCGGCGCTGTCCCCTGAACGTGCACGTGACGCCGTACTCGTTCTCCAGCCCGAAAATGCGGCGGTCCATGAGGGAACATTACGCCCGATCCCCCGAGCTGAAACGGGGTTCGGCAGCACGATTTGGATCATTTTCCGATGAAGCCGCAACGAACCCGCCTCGCGCGGGAGCTGCGAGGACCCGTCCGGTGGCGAGCAGGACCAGCAGCGACACGGCTCCGGCGGCACCCGGCAGCGCGAAGCCCCACAGGGTGCCACCGGCCTGGACCACCGGCCCTGCCAGGCCCGTTCCGACCGAGGCGCCCACGGTGAACGTCGTCACGAGCCAGGAGAACGCCTCGGTGACGGTCCCGCTCGGCGCGTGCCGGTCGACGATGATGAACGCGCAGGCGATGCAGGGCGCCAGGAACACACCGGCGAGCACGCTGAGCAACACCATGGCCACCGCGCCCGGCACCAGCATCAGTGGCAGGTAACACACCGCCAGAAGGGCCACCAGCACTCTGAGTCGCCGTTCGGGTACGCCGCCCCACGCGCGTGCGCCGTAGACGGTGCCGCCGGCCAGCGCCCCGAGGCCCACTCCGGCCATCAGCCAGCCGTACACCGCGTCACCGCCGTGACCGTCCGCGTACGACACCGAGGCGACCGTGATGGAGCCCAGCGCGATGCCGACGAACAGGAAGGCGGCGAGCAGCGCGAGCAGGCCGGGCGAGCGCAGGGCGCCCAGCCAGTGGGCCTCGCGCGGGGCCGAGCGCCACGCGCGCGAGGGCGGCGAGAGCACCACGCAGAGCGCGCCGAGCACGCCCAGCAGGTTGAGCACGAGCAGTGCGGCGCGCTCGTCCCACAGGGCCACGCACAGGGTCACGAGCAGCGGGCCGACGGTGAACATGACCTCCTGCGCGATGGCGTCCATGGCGTACGCGGTGTGCACCTGCTCCTCGCGGCCCAGCACGGACGGCCACAGCGCGCGCAGGCCGCCCTCCAGGGGTGGGGCGAACAGGCCGGCCGCCGCGACGGCCGCGTAGGCGAGCGGCAGCGGTGTGGTGCCGGAGAAGGCGAAGAGGGTCATGGCGAGGGCGGCGAGGACAGCCGCGGGCAGTTGGACGCGCGGCTGGCCGTACACGTCCACGAGACGGCCCAGCAGGGGCTGTCCGACGGCGTTCGCGACGCCGTACACGGCGGCGAGGGTGCCGGCCAGGCTGTAGGTGCCGCCCTCGGCGCGGACGAAGAGCACCAGGGCGATGGCGGCGCTGGCGTTGGGCAGCCGGCCCACCAGGGTGCCGGTGAGCAGCCTCAGGGCGTGCCTCGCCCTCAGGATGTCCAGGTATCCCGTGGCCATGTCCTGCCCTCCGTGGCTCGCCGGGACGCCGTGACGGCCCGAAGTGTTACGTATAACGTCCCTCGCCATACGTACCATGTGCGCTGTTCGCACGTCCAGACGACCGGGAGTCAAGTGGTGGCCCGCAGCAGCACGCGCCCGACCAGCCGGGACGTCGCCCAGGCGGCCGGGGTCTCCCAGGCGGCCGTCTCCCTCGTCCTGGGCGACAAATGGCGCGGCCGGGTGTCCGAGACCACCGCCGAGCGCGTCCGCGAGGCCGCGCGCGAGCTGGGCTACCGCCCCAACCTCGCCGCCCGCAACCTCCGCCTGGGCCGCACCCGTACCGTCCTGCTCGTGGTGCCCGCCCTGACGACGGAGTTCTTCGCCGGCGTCTACACCGGCGCCGCGCGCGTCGCGGCCGAACACGGCTTCGGTGTGGTGCTCTACCCCTCCCCCGAGGGCATCGGCCCGGCCCGCGACCCCTTCGCCTCCGCGCAGTCCGCCCTGGACGGCGTGCTCGCCTCCTCGATGGCCGCCGACGCCCTCACCGCGATCCGGGGCGACCAGCTCCCCCTGGTCATGCTCGACAGCGACCCGGCGGGCAGCCTGGGCGCCGCGACCGTGAACCTGGACATCGCCGACGGTGTCCGGCAGGTCGCCGCGCACCTGCTGGGCCTCGGCCACCGCCGGGTGCTGCACCTCGCCGCCGACGTGCCCTCCTGGACCTTCGAGGTCCGCGCGCGGGAGCTGGCCGCGCGCATGGCCGCCGTGCCGGGCACCGAGGTCCGCACGGTCCGGGCCCCGATCTCCATCGAGGCCGCGCTCGCCGCCACGGAGGCCGCGCTCACCGCGCCGGGCCCCCGGCCGACCGCGGTGGTCTGCGACGACGACAAGCTCGCCGCCGGCGCCTACAAGGCGCTGCGCCGCCTGGGCCTGCGCGTCCCGGACGACATGTCCGTCACCGGCCTGGACGACCTGGCCCTGGCCACAGCGATCGATCCCGAGCTCACGACGGTACGCCTGGACGCCGAGCTGTTCGGGGAACGGGGCATGCGGGCCCTGCTGGCCGTCCTGGAGGGCCGGGAGCCCCAGGGCGGGGACATCCCCGTCGAACTCGTCGTCCGGGGCTCCACGGCGCCGCCACGCACGACCGCGTGAAAGCCGGGTGCCCCGGCCGGAGATCCGGCCGGGGCACCCGGCGACACGTGCGGGAGGCGGCTACTCCTCCTCGGTGTCCTCGGAGCCGTCCGCGCTCTCCGCCTCCGTGCTCGCGCCGTCCGCCGCCAGCAGGCGGGCGAGCTGGCGGCCGACGATGCGCTTGAACTTGCGCTTCTGCGGGCGCGTGCGGTCCAGCACGGCGACCTCGAGGCGCTCCGCGGGGATCTCCCGCTCGCTGCCGTTGGTGTCCCGGGACAGGGCCTGCACGGCCAGCTTGAGGGCCTCCGCGAGGCTCATGCCGTCGCGGTGGCGCTGGTCCAGGAAGCTGCTGATCTGCTCGGCGTTGCCGCCCACCGCGACCGAGCCGTGCTCGTCCACGATGGATCCGTCGTGCGGCAGCCGGTAGATCTGGTCGCCCTCGGGGGTCTCCCCCACCTCGGCCACCACCAGCTCCACCTCGTACGGCTTCTCGGCGGCGGAGGAGAAGATCGTGCCCAGCGTCTGCGCGTAGACGTTGGCCAGGCCGCGGGCGGTGACGTCGTCACGGTCGTAGGTGTAGCCGCGCAGGTCGGCGTAGCGGACACCGCCGATGCGCAGGTTCTCGTACTCGTTGTACTTGCCGGCCGCGGCGAAGCCGATCCGGTCGTAGATCTCGCTGAACTTGTGCAGCGCGCGGGACGGGTTCTCGCCGACGAAGACGATGCCGTCGGCGTACTGCAGCACGACCAGGCTGCGGCCGCGGGCGATGCCCTTGCGGGCGTACTCCGCCCGGTCGGCCATGGCCTGCTGGGGTGAGACATAGAACGGCGTCGACACCGGTTATCCGTCCCTTTCTGTCATGGTCACTGGATCACCTTCATAAGAACCGGGCCCAAGCTCAGAGCAGGGCGGCCTTGGGGCCGTCGGGCTCCTCCAGGCGCTTCTGGAGCACCGCGCGGGCGATCTCGGACGCCTCGTCCCCGGTGAGCCGGCGGAAGCCGTCCTCGGTGATCACGGTGATGATCGGGTAGATCCGGCGGGCGACATCGGGACCGCCGGTCGCCGAGTCGTCGTCAGCCGCGTCGTAGAGGGCCTGCACCACGAGGGTGGTGGCCTGCTCCTCGGTAAGGTCGTCACGGAACAGCTTCTTCATCGCACCGCGCGCGAAGATCGAGCCGGAGCCCGTCGCCGCGAAGTTGTGCTCCTCGGAACGGCCGCCCGTGACGTCGTAGGAGAAGATGCGCCCCTTCTCGCGGTCCAGGTCGTACCCCGCGAAGAGGGGCACCACGGCCAGGCCCTGCATGGCCATGCCGAGGTTGGAACGGATCATGGTCGACAGCCGGTTCGCCTTGCCCTCCAGGGAGAGCTGCGCACCCTCGACCTTCTCGAAGTGCTCCAGCTCGAGCTGGAAGAGCTTGACCATCTCGACGGCCAGGCCGGCGGTGCCGGCGATGCCGACGGCCGAGTACTCGTCGGCCGGGAACACCTTCTCGATGTCCCGCTGCGCGATCACGTTGCCCATCGTGGCCCGGCGGTCGCCGGCGAGCACCACGCCGCCGGGGAACGTCACGGCCACGATGGTCGTGCCGTGCGGCGCCTCGATCACGCCCTTGGTGGGCGGAAGCTGCCGGTTGCCGGGCAGCAGCTCGGGCTGGTGCTCGGCGAGGAAGTCCATGAAAGAAGAGGATCCTGGCGTCAGGAAGGCAGCTGGTAGACGCCCGGTGCTACGAGTGTTGGCTTCCACGCGTTTCCTTCCACATATGCAGCAGCCCGTCTTACGACCTCGGGCTGATCCTTGAACTGCCCCAGTGCAGCGTTGCAGCTGAAGCACAGTACGCCACGGACCCTACCCGTCTCGTGACAGTGATCCACATGAGCGGGCGGAGCCGAAAGACATATGCAGCAGACTCCGCCCTGAGCCTTGACCAACTCGTCCCGCTCGGCTGCGGTGAGGCCGTACTGGCGCTTGAGATGCAGCTCCCGCCCCTGCGCCGCCCGGCACGCCTTGCAGCGCGTGGACAACCCGTCGGACGCGGTGGCGTTGCGGTGCCACTCGCTGTGCGGCTTGATCTCCCCACACGTCCGGCACAGCTTGTGCCCCGGTGGAACGTCCACCTTCTCCCGCACCGGCTTCCCCAGAGCCTCCCGGCGCCGCCGGTAGTGCGCGGCGCTGTATTCCGCCACGCACTCCCGGCAGTCCACCTGGAGACCGTCGCGCCGGTTCCGGTCCCGTGCGAATGCGGTCAGAGGCAGGCCTCGCTTGCATTTCCTGCATCGCTTCGCATCCACTTCGCCAGCCACCCTCGCCCCCTGTCACCTTCAATTTGAAGGTCTTGGGCTGTAGCGCCCTTTACTCTCCACCCTTTTGCACGAAGCTCCGCACGAAATCCTCGGCATTTTCCTCGAGTACGTCGTCGATCTCGTCCAGAACCGAGTCCACGTCGTCGCTCAGCTTCTCGTGCCGTTCCTTGAGGTCCTCCGAGGCCTGCGCGTCCTGCGCCTGCTCCTCGACCTCCTCGGTGGAGCGCGTCGCCTTCTGCTGGCCGCCGCCCGTGTCCTTGGTTGCCATAACCCTCACCCCGCTCAGTTCGCCTGCCGATCGGTGATGATCAGACCCTACAAGCCGGGTCCGACATCGGCCCCGCAGTTTCTCCAACGTACGGGGGCCATCCCGATGATTCCCGGGCTGCGGGGTTTCCACCCCGGCCGCCCGGGCGCACCGGGTACCCCCCTGGCTCCGCTCACCCGCCGGACAGGACCCTGACCAGGTCTTCCGCGGTACGGCAGCGGTCCAGGAGCTCCTTGACGTGATTTCGCGTTCCGCGTAGCGGTTCCAGGGTTGGAACGCGCTGGAGCGAGTCGCGGCCGGGGAGGTCGAAGATGACCGAGTCCCAGGAGGCGGCCGCGACGTCGTCCGCGTACTGCTCCAGGCAGCGTCCGCGGAAGTACGCGCGCGTGTCCTCCGGCGGCTTCGTACGAGCCCTGTCGACCTCGGACTCGTCCAGGAGCCGCTTGATGCGTCCGCGGGCCACCAGGCGGTTGTACAGGCCCTTCTCGGCCCGTACGTCGGCGTACTGGAGGTCGACCAGGTGCAGCCGGGCCGCGTCCCAGTCCAGGTCGTCGCGGCGGCGGTAGCCCTCCATCAGCTCCCGCTTGGCGACCCAGTCCAGCTCGCCGGCCAGGCTCATCGGGTCGTTCTCCAGCCGGGTGAGGGTGTCCTCCCACCGGCTGAGGACGTCCTTGGTCTGGTCGTCGGCGTCGGCGCCGAAGCGCTCCTCGACGTACTTGCGGGCCAGCTCGAAGTACTCCATCTGCAGCTGGACCGCGGTCAGGGTGCGCCCGCTGCGCAGCGTGACCAGGCGCTTGAGCGACGGGTCGTGCGAGACCTGGTGGAGGGTGCGCACGGGCTGGTCGACGGCGAGGTCCACGGCGATGAAGCTGTCCTCGATCATGGACAGGACCAGGGCGGTCGTGCCCAGCTTGAGGTACGTCGAGATCTCGGAGAGATTCGCGTCGCCGATGATCACGTGCAGCCGCCGGTACTTCTCGGCGTCCGCGTGCGGCTCGTCGCGGGTGTTGATGATCGGCCGCTTGAGCGTGGTCTCCAGGCCGACCTCGACCTCGAAGTAGTCCGCGCGCTGGCTGAGCTGGAAGCCGTGCTCGTGCCCGTCCTGGCCGATGCCGACGCGGCCGGCTCCGGCGAAGACCTGGCGGGAGACGAAGAAGGGCGTGAGGTGGCGCACGATGTCCGAGAAGGGGGTCTCCCGCTTCATCAGGTAGTTCTCGTGCGTGCCGTAGGAGGCGCCCTTGTTGTCGGTGTTGTTCTTGTAGAGGTGGATCGGCTGGGCGCCGGGGAGCTGCGCGGCCCGCTCGGCGGCCTCGGCCATGATCCGCTCGCCGGCCTTGTCCCAGAGGACGGCGTCGCGGGGGTTGGTGACCTCGGGCGCGCTGTACTCGGGGTGGGCGTGGTCGACGTAGAGGCGCGCGCCGTTGGTGAGGATCACGTTGGCCAGCCCGATGTCCTCGTCGGTGAGCTGGCTGGCGTCGGCGGCCTCCCGGGCGAGGTCGAAGCCTCGCGCGTCGCGCAGCGGGTTCTCCTCCTCGAAGTCCCAGCGGGCCCGGCGGGCCCGGTGCATCGCCGCCGCGTAGGCGTTGACGATCTGGGACGAGGTGAGCATGGCATTGGCGTTCGGGTGGCCGGGGACGGAGATCCCGTACTCCGTCTCGATGCCCATTACTCGCCGTACGGTCATGCGGCCCTCCTTGCCCGGCGGCACCCTCGGTCGTGGGCGCCGCTCACGTACCGCTGGCGCTCCGGTGCGTGTGCGGTGCCCGTCCCCGCACGGCGCGACACGGCGGCAGGAACGAGCCTAGAACGCCTTTGCGCTGGTGGGGAGATCATTTGCGTCATTGGCTGCTCCGGTCGTGGCCCGAAAAACAGTCGGCTGCGGGTACCCGCTGAGGGCACCCGCAGCCGCCCTGCCGTTACAGGTACTGACCGGTGTTCGCCACCGTGTCGATGGAGCGTCCGGTGTCCGCGCCCTGCTTTCCGGTGATGAGCGTACGGATGTACACGATCCGCTCGCCCTTCTTTCCGGAGATCCGGGCCCAGTCGTCCGGGTTCGTGGTGTTGGGCAGGTCCTCGTTCTCCTTGAACTCGTCCACGCAGGCCTGGAGCAGGTGGGAGACGCGGAGGCCCTTCTGGCTCTTCTCCAGGAAGTCCTTGATCGCCATCTTCTTGGCGCGGCCCACGATGTTCTCGATCATGGCGCCGGAGTTGAAGTCCTTGAAGTAGAGGACTTCCTTGTCGCCGTTGGCGTAGGTGACCTCCAGGAAGCGGTTCTCCTCGGATTCGGCGTACATGTGCTCGACCGCGGTCTGGATCATGCCCTGGACCGTGGAGCCCTTGTCGCCGCCGTGTTCCGCGAGGTCGTCCGCGTGCAGCGGCAGACGCTCGGTGAGGTACTTGCCGAAGATGTCCTTCGCCGCCTCGGCGTCCGGACGCTCGATCTTGATCTTCACGTCGAGCCGGCCGGGGCGCAGGATGGCGGGGTCGATCATGTCCTCGCGGTTGGAGGCGCCGATCACGACCACGTTCTGCAGGCCCTCCACGCCGTCGATCTCGGCGAGCAGCTGCGGGACGATGGTGTTCTCCACGTCCGAGCTGACGCCGGAGCCACGGGTGCGGAAGAGGGACTCCATCTCGTCGAAGAAGACGATCACGGGGGTGCCCTCGCTGGCCTTCTCACGCGCACGCTGGAAGACGAGGCGGATCTGCCGCTCGGTCTCGCCGACGTACTTGTTGAGCAGCTCGGGGCCCTTGATGTTCAGGAAGAAGCTCTTGCCCGCGGCCTGGCCGGTGACCTCGGCGACCTTCTTGGCCAGCGAGTTCGCCACGGCCTTGGCGATCAGCGTCTTGCCGCATCCGGGCGGGCCGTAGAGCAGGACGCCCTTGGGCGGGCGCAGCTCGTGCTCCTTGAACAGGTCCGGGTAGAGGTACGGCAGCTCGACCGCGTCGCGGATGGCCTCGATCTGGTTGCCGAGACCGCCGATCTGCTCGTAGCCGATGTCGGGGACCTCTTCGAGGACCAGTTCCTCGACCTCGCTCTTCGGCACGACCTCGTAGACGTAGCCGGAGCGGGGTTCGAGCAGCAGCGCGTCGCCGGCGCGGATGGTGACGTCCAGCAGCGGCTCGGCGAGCCGTACCACCCGCTCCTCGTCGGTGTGCCCGAGTACCAGGGCGCGCTCGCCGTCCTCCAGGATCTCCTTGAGGGTGACGATGTCGCCGACGCGCTCGAACTCCATGGCCTCGACCACGTTGAGCGCCTCGTTGAGCATGACCTCCTGGCCGCGCCGGAGCTCGTCGACCTCGACGCTGGGGCTGACGTTCACCCGGAGCTTGCGGCCGCCGGTGAAGATGTCGGCGGTGCCGTCCTCGTTGGCCTGGAGGAAGACACCGAAGCCGGCCGGCGGCTGGGCGAGCCGGTCGACCTCCTCCTTGAGGGCCACGATCTGGTCGCGGGCCTCACGGAGGGTGTTGGCCAGTCGTTCGTTCTGGGCGGACACGCCGGCCAGGTTGGTCTGCAGCTCGACGATCCGCTCTTCGAGAATCCTCGTGTGGCGCGGAGAGTCGGCGAGCTTGCGGCGCAGGACGGCGATCTCCTGCTCAAGGTAGGCGATCTGCCCGGCCGGGTCGTCGGACCCGCGTCCCGGGCGGATGCCGCGGTTCATGTCGTCGTCGTGGGCTGCCACGGTCCTCACCTCCTCCAAGGGGAGCTGGACGCTTCCAGACCCTACCTGGGCTGGTGTCGATTGAAACCCCTAGATCACAAAGACTGTCAAGGTGTGTCGTCGGTCACCCGGTGCACACTCCCTCGCACGGAGGGGATACCCACTCAACGTGAAGGGAAAGCAGCTTGTTCCATGCATGGCGTGGTCGAATCCCTTCATTACTGACCGGAGTTGTCCGCACCCGACCGATCGGCCCGTATTCGGGCAGCACGCAGCGCGCTCGCACGATCATCACGCAGAGCGACGGCAGCGGCGGATGGTGTCACCGCCGTGGCGGCCTGAAGTGATCGACCCGGCCGCCGGGGAACCCCTTTCCCGGTCCGGCGCTGGTACCCGAGCGGGCCCGGCCGGAAACCCCGGACCGGTCCCACACGGCAACAAACCGGGCGGAGGTAGGGTCGAGGGTGTCCAACAGCCGCTGGAGCGGACCCGGCTGGCCCTCGGGGTGCCGGAACCGCCCGGCGAACCGACGGCAGGAGAGATGACCGTGCAGCAGGAGGCCCCGGGCGGCGAGACGCTGGAGGTCTGGATCGACCAGGACCTGTGTACCGGCGACGGGATCTGCGCCCAGTACGCCCCGGAGGTGTTCGAGCTGGACATCGACGGGCTGGCCTACGTGAAGGGCGCGGACGACGAGCTGCTCCAGGCCCCCGGGGCGACCACGCCGGTGCCGCTGCCGCTGCTGACCGACGTGGTGGACTCGGCGAAGGAGTGCCCCGGCGAGTGCATCCACGTACGCCGGGTTTCGGACAAGGTCGAGGTGTACGGGCCGGACGCGGAGTGAGCCCGGCTCAGACGCTCTCGGACCCGGCCGGGGTGGAGCGGAGGAAGGCGCTGCCGTTCCACCGCCACGAGGCGGGGGTCTTCACGTCGGGGCAGCAACTGGGCACGGCGTCCGAGGAGTAGCCGAGCAGCGTCGCGGAGACCGCACGCGCGCGGAGCGTGAAGTCGGTGACCGTGAGCCGTTCCTTCGGCTCGACGAGGGTGGCGACCACGCGGGGCTTGCCGCCGTCCGCGGAGCGGGTGAGGACGTAGACCCCGTCGGGCGGGGTGCCCATGGGGGCGTCGCAGTGCACCACCGCGACGGTCTCCGGCCTGCCGTCGCCGTCCAGGTCGCCGGTGGCCTTCTTGGCGACCACCGCCTTCACGGGGCCGCAGTCCAGCGGGAACCGCACACCGGCCGTGTCCGGCGGCGCGACGGCCGCGGCGGCGGACCTGCCCTGGGCGGCGGGGGCGGACTGCGCGGCCGTGGCCGATCCGGGCTGGACGACCGAGGAGAGGGCCACGACACCCGCGACGGCCGTCGCGGTGGCGACCCAGTGGATGGGCCGGGTCTGGGTGTGCGCGAGCTCCGGAACGGCGGATTGCTGCACGAGGAGCGTCTCCTGTGAGGGCTGTGCCGGTGGGATGGGCTGCATGGTGCCACACGTCACAGTGCGCGGGAACGGCGGGGTCCGGGATTCGCGGCCGGATCATGCGCGAGCCGCACGCGCGCGGGGAGGCTGCGGTGCTGGTGCCGTGTCAACGAAAGGGCGCCGTGGCCGAGTTCCCGGATGCGGCCGGGAACTCGGGCACGGCGCCCTCGCGTTGTATCGGCGTGCGGCCGGTCAGCGGCCGGCGCCGCCGTCGGCGTTCGGTCCGGCGTAGTCCTCGCCGTAGGCGCCCTTGGCGGGGCGGCGGCGGCGCATGGGCGGCTCGACGCCGTCCGCGAGGCGGCGGGCGGTGAGCAGGAAGCCGGTGTGGCCGATCATCCGGTGGTCCGGGCGGACGGCCAGGCCCTCGATGTGCCAGTTGCGGATCATGGTCTCCCAGGCGGTCGGCTCGTTGAAGCAGCCGATCTCCCGGATGGACTCCACGGTCCGGGCGAGCTGGGTGGTGGTGGCCACGTAGCAGCACAGGATGCCGCCCGGGACGAGCGCCTTGGAGACGGCCTCCAGGCACTCCCAGGGGGCGAGCATGTCGAGGATGACGCGGTCGACGTCGGTGTCGGACAGGTTGTCCTGGAGGTCGCCGACGGTGAGCTGCCAGGCGGGGTGCGGGCCGCCGAAGTAGCGCTCCACGTTCTGCCGGGCGATGTCCGCGAAGTCCTCGCGGCGCTCGTAGGAATGCAGCATGCCCTGGTCGCCGATGGCCCGCAGCAGGAAGCTGCTGAGCGAGCCGGAGCCGACGCCGGCCTCCACGACGCGGGCGCCGGGGAAGATGTCGGCGAAGGCGAGGATCTGCCCCGCGTCCTTCGGGTAGACGACGGCTGCCCCGCGGGGCATGGACAGGACGTAGTCGGGGAGCAGGGGGCGCAGCGCGAGGTAGGCGACGTTGCCGGTGGTCCGGACAACGCTGCCCTCGGGAGCGCCGATCAGTTCGTCGTGCGGGAAGGAGCCCTTGTGGGTGTGGAAGTTCTTCCCGGCTTCGAGCGTGAACGTGTAGTGGCGACCCTTGGGGTCGGTCAGCTGTACCTGGTCCCCGACCTTGAAGGGCCCGCGCCTGCGGGCGGCACCGGTCGGTTCGGACATGTGACCAGCGTACCGGTTCCCTGCCGGGCGCTTGACCGACGCGGGGGCGGGGGCGCTCAGGCCGGCCGAGCCATCGCCCTGACGAAGGCCCGCTCGACGTCCGCCGCGGACAGGACGCCGTAGATCTCGCCGGTCTCCTCCACCACCAGGTACTCGGTGGCCGGGGTGGCGCGCAGCACGTCCAGCAGTTCTTCGCCGGCCAGCTCGGCGGAGACCCGCATGCCGTCGGTCAGCTCCTGGGCGAGGCCGCTGACGGCGACCCACGGGCGGCGGTGCTCGGGTACGCCGACGATGGCGGCCTCGCGGACCAGCGAGAGCGGTTGGCCGTCGGGGTCGACCACGACCAGCGCGCGGGCGCCGGCGGCGTTGGCGCGGCGCAGCGCCTCGGAGAGCGGGGTGTCGTTCTCCACCGGCAC
Source organism: Streptomyces flaveolus (assembly GCF_000716535.1). GTDB lineage: Bacteria > Actinomycetota > Actinomycetes > Streptomycetales > Streptomycetaceae > Streptomyces > Streptomyces flaveolus_A. The sequence goes on from NZ_JNWV01000027.1 coordinate 137,610, forward strand.
GGCTCGCCGGGTGAGGGTGCGGGCGCGCAGCTCGGGGAGGTGTTCGCGCAGCCGGGCCATGCGCAGGCTGTTGCCGGCGCCGGTCCAGATGATCGCGGCGAGGATGGCGGCGAGCAGGGCGTCCGTGACGGTGTCCATGCCTCCCACGTCCTCGCCGCCACCGCCGAGGGCGCCGGACTGGTTGAGCAGGGGCAGGCCGATCAGGACGGAGACGGCGAGGGCGCGGCCGACCCAGGCGGCGGCGACCGTGCCGGTCATCGGCTTGCCGCTGATCTTCCAGACGACGGCGCGGAGCATGCGGCCGCCGTCGAGCGGGAGGCCGGGGAGGAGGTTGAAGATCGCCACGATGAGGTTGGAGACCATCAGCCCGGCCAGCAGCACGCCGGGCACGGTGCCGGGTTCCACGGGCTTCATGGCGAGGTAGAACAGGCCGGCCAGCGCGAGCGAGAGCAGCGGGCCGACGAAGGCCAGCACGAACTCCCGGCCCGGCGTCTCGGCCTCCTTCTCGATCTCCGAGACGCCGCCGAAGAACTGGAGCTGGATGCGGCGGACCGGGAGCTTGAAGCGGATCGCGGCGACCGTGTGGGCCAGCTCGTGGACCAGGACGGAGGCGTAGAAGGCGACCGCGAAGAAGAGGGAGACCAGGTAGCGGGCGGCGCCCAGCTCCGGCAGCACTCGGTCGAGCTGTCCGCCGAAGACCCAGGTGATCAGCGCGGCGACGAGGAACCAGCTCGGCGCGACGTAGACGGGCACGCCGAACGGGCGCCCCATGAGGATGCCGCCGCCGGGCTCCTTGGGCCGCGGCTCGGGCGGCTCCCCCTTGGCGATACCGGAGTGGGCGAGGGAACGGTGCTCGGGGGCGGCGGCGTGATGTGCGGGGGGCGGGGCCGGGTCGCGCCGGGGGGTGTCGTCCGGGGCTCGGTGGTCCGGCTCGGCCGGGGCGGGGGTGCCGGGCGTGTCGGCGGGGCCGGGCGTGGCAGCCGCGTCGGACCCGGCAGCCGCGTCGGGCGTGGGGGCTGCGTCAACCTCGGCGGTGGTACTGCCGCCCGTACGGTCGTCCGTGCTGTTTCCGTCGCCCGTACCGTCCGTGTCGGTCCTGCCCGCCGTGGCCTCTTCCGCCGGCCGGTCGGTGGCGCCGTCACGTCCGGTGGGCGTCGGGGCCGGCTCCTCGGTGCCGGCCTCGGCCCGGTCGGCGGGGCGCGGGGGTTCGGGCTCCGGGCCCGGGTGGTCGGTCGCCGGGGCCGTAGGGTCAGCGGAGTGCTGGGCCGGCTCGTCGTTGCCGGACCGCGGCTGCCCGCTCCCGCCGCTCACGTCCACGGTGTCCCCTCGTTCGATGCGTCTTCCGCACCTGCCGGGCGGAAGGGTCTCCTGTCGATGGTATGCGGCCGTGGTGGCACGTTTCGCCCCGGCACCCCCTGTGTTTGCCCCGAGGTCGCGCGGTCGACGCGGGCGGCGGCTGGGTCACTGTCAGTGGTGGGCCGTAAGGTCTGTGGACATGGACAGCAGCACCGACGAGGCGGCGGCCCAGCCGGGCGGCGCCGTTGAGACGCCCCCGGCCACCCCACCCCGGACGCCGGACCCCGCGATGCCTGCGGCCGCGGAACCGGTGGGGGAAGCGGCGCCGGAGACGGTCCCCGTCCCGGCCCCGGCCGGCACGGGCGGGGAGCGGAGCGCCATGGCGCCGACCTCCTTGTCGCCCTCCCGGGCCGGTGACTTCATGCAGTGCCCGTTGCTGTACCGGTTCCGGGTGATCGACCGGCTGCCGGAGAAGCCGAGCGAGGCGGCGACGCGGGGCACTCTGGTGCACGCCGTGCTGGAACGGCTCTTCGACGCGCCCGCCGGCGAGCGGACCGCACCGCGCGCCAAGGCGCTGATCCCCGGGCAGTGGGACCGGCTGCGCGAGAGCCGTCCGGAGGTGACCGAGCTGTTCGCCGACGACCCGGAGGGGGAGCGGCTGGCCGGGTGGCTCGCCGAGGCGGAGCGGCTCGTGGAGCGCTGGTTCACGCTGGAGGACCCGACGCGGCTGGAACCGGCCGAGCGCGAGCTGTTCGTGGAGGCCGAGCTGGAGTCGGGGCTGCGGCTGCGCGGCATCATCGACCGGGTGGACGTGGCGCCGACCGGCGAGGTGCGGATCGTCGACTACAAGACGGGCAAGGCCCCCCGCCCCGAGTACGCCGAGGGGGCGCTGTTCCAGATGAAGTTCTACGCGCTGGTGGTGTGGCGGCTGAAGCGGGTCGTCCCGCGCCGGCTCCAGCTCGTCTACCTCGGCAGCGGTGACGTGCTGACGTACGACCCGGTCCCCGCCGACCTGGAGCGGGTGGAGCGCAAGCTGCACGCGCTGTGGGAGGCCATCAAGCAGGCCACGGAGACCGGGAACTGGCGGCCCCGGCCCACCAAGCTGTGCGGCTGGTGCGACCACCAGGCGCACTGCCCGGAGTTCGGCGGCACTCCCCCGCCCTACCCGCTGCCGGTCACGGCGCCCGGGTCCGGGACCGTGTGAACCCGGAAACCCGGGCAGGGCAGAATGGGGCCGGACTAGCGAAGGAGTGTCACGTGGCCATCCGCGTCCTACTGGTCGACGACCAGCCCCTGCTGCGTACCGGTTTCCGGATGATCCTGGAGGCCGAGCAGGACATCGCGGTCGTCGGCGAGGCCGGTGACGGCCTTCAGGCCCTCGACCAGGTGCGCGCGCTCCAGCCGGACGTGGTGCTCATGGACATCCGGATGCCGCGGATGGACGGGGTGGAGGCCACCCGGCAGATCACCGGGCCCGGCCGGGACGGTCCGGCCAAGGTGCTGGTGCTGACCACGTTCGACCTGGACGAGTACGTGGTGGAGGCGCTGCGCGCCGGGGCCAGCGGCTTCCTGCTCAAGGACGCGCCCGCCAACGAGTTGGTGCAGGCGATCCGGGTGGTCGCGGCCGGTGAGGCCATGCTCGCGCCGAGCATCACCCGGCGGCTGCTCGACAAGTACGCCACGCATCTGCCGTCCGGCGAGGAGCCGGTGCCGGACACCCTGCACACCCTCACCGACCGCGAGGTGGAGGTGCTGAAGCTGGTGGCGCGCGGGCTGTCCAACGCCGAGATCGCGGCCGATCTGTTCGTCAGCGAGACCACCGTGAAGACGCATGTGGGCCACGTGCTCACCAAGCTGGGCCTCAGGGACCGGGTGCAGGCCGCGGTGTACGCGTACGAGAGCGGTCTGGTGCGCCCCGGCGCGCAGTAGGCCAGGAGGACGGTACGACGGTGAAGGGCGCCCTCCCGCGCGGGGAAGGGCGCCCCTGTCGTACCGGGCGTCAGCCCTGGTGCCGGGGTCAGCCCTTGCTGAGTTCCCAGAACCGGAACACCGTCGAGGCGTCCAGGCAGTACTCCAGGCCGTACACCCCTTCGCGGACGACCGCGTACTGCTTGGCCTGCCAGACCGGCAGGACGGGCAGTTCGTCGGCGACGATGTCCTGGAGCTTCCCGAAGTCCTTGTCGGTCGCCGAGCGGTCGCTCTGCGCGGCGGTGGCGGGCAGGAGGGACTTGGTGATGGTGCCGTTGCCGTAGTTGTTGCCCAGCACGTTGCCCTTGCCGAAGAACGGGGCGGTGAAGTTGTCGGCGTCCGGGTAGTCCGGCACCCAGCCCTTCACGTACACGCCGTACTTGCCGGCGGCGATGTCCTTCTCGTACTGCTCGTAGGCGACGGACTGCACGTCGGCGTCGAACAGGCCGCTGGCGTTGAGCTGGCCGGCGACGGCCTTCAGCTCGTCGTCGGTGGCGGGGCCGTAACGGGACGGCGTGGACCACAGGGTGAGCTTGACCTTGCCGGTGATGCCGTCGGCGCTCAGCGCGGCGGCGGCCTTGTCCCGGGAGGGGCGGGCGCCGTAGGTGTCGAAGAACGCGGTGTTGTGGCCCACGATGCCCGCCGGGACGATCGAGTACAGCGGGGTGGCGGTGCCGTCGTACACGTCCTTGATGAGGGCGTCGCGGTCGAGGAGGTAGGCGATGGCCTTGCGGACGCCGAGCTTGCCGGCCACCGGGTCCTTCATGTTGAAGACCAGGTGCTGGACCTCGGCGCTGGTGCCCTCGATGACGTCGACGCCCTTGCTGTCGGCCCCCTGGTCGAGGTCGGCGATGTCGGACGCGGCGAGGCCTCGGTAGGCGATGTCGACGTCGCCGTCGAGGAGGGCCTTGCGCAGGGCGGTCCGGTCGCCGTGGAAGAACTTCAGGGTGACGCCGGAGTTCTTGACCTCGGCGGCGCCCTTGTAGTTGTCGTTGACCGAGAAGACCGCCTGGTCCTTGTCGAAGGAGTCCAGCTTGTAGGGGCCGGAGCCGATGGCCTGGTGGTCGGTGCGCAGGCCGTCCGCGTCGTACTGGCGGTGGTCCACGATGGAGCCGGCGCCGGAAGCGATCTTGCTGGGGAAGGTGGCGTCGGGGACCTTCAGGCGGAAGACGGCCGTTCTCGCGTCCGGTGTCTCGACCTTGTCGAGCATGGGGAACATGATGGCGGGGCCGGCGGGGTCGTCGATCTTCAGCATGCGGTCGAAGGAGAACTTCACGTCCTCGGAGGTGAGGGCGTCACCGTTGCTGAACTTCAGGCCGTCCTTCAGCTCGCACTTGTAGACCATGGCCCGGGAGTCGGTGAAGGCGCACTGCTTCGCCAGTTCGGGCTGGGGTTCGGTCGCGCCCTTCGGGAAGCCGAGCAGCGACTGGAAGACGTTGTTGAACAACAGCCAGGAGCCGGGGTCGTAGCCGGATGCCGGGTCCGTGGCGAGGACGTCGTCCGACATCCCCATCACGACGGAGGAGCCGGTGCCCCCGGAATCACCGGTCTCGGAGCCGCAGCCGGTCAACAGGCCGGAGGCCAGCCCCGCCACGATGGGCAGGACTGGCCACTGGTTACGCATATTCACGTGCTATGTGCCTTGTCGTCGGTTCGTCAGCCCGGGACCGCCGTCCCTGGCCCCGGGCCCCGGGGCCGTTTCGCGCTCGGCCCCGGGTCTGAGAGCCGTCAGCCGCTCACACCGCGGCCCAGCTCCCACAGCTGAAGCGTCGAGGAGGAGTTGAGGGCGTATGCCACGCCCGTGACGTTGTCCCGTGCGGCGACGTACTGCTTGCCCTGCCACAGCGGCAGGATCGGGACGTCCTCGGCGACGATGTCCTGGATCTGGTTCAGGCTCTTGGAAGCGCCGAGCCGGTCGGCCTCGCGGCGGGACTGCGGGATCAGCGTGCGCTGGATGGTGCCGTTGCTGTACGGCGAGCCGAGCGTGTTGTCCTTGTCGAGGAAGGGCGCGAGGAAGTTGTCGGCGTCCGGGAAGTCCGGGAACCAGCCCATGCCGTAGACGTCGTACTGGCCCTTCTGCTCGGCGGGCCGGAAGGTCTTCCAGGGGTGACCCTCGATGGAGGCGTCGAACAGGCCGCTGTCGTTGAGCTGCTTCTGCAGGATCTCGAACTCCTGCTTGGTGGCCGAGCCGTAGTGGTCGGTCGTGTAGTGCAGCGTCAGCTTCACCGGGGTGGTGATGCCGGCCTTGGTGAGCAGCGACTTGGCCTTGTCGACGCTGGGGTTGCCGTACTTGTTGAAGAACGCGTTGGAGTGGCCGGTGACGGTGGCCGGGACCAGCGAGTACAGCGGTTCGGCCTGGGTGCCGTAGACCTTGGAGACCAGCTCGCCGCGGTTGATGAGCTGGGCCATGGCCTGGCGCACGGCCTTGGACTTGACGCTGGTGGCGTCGGTGTTGAAGGCCAGGTAGCGGATCTCCAGGCCCGGCATGTCGACCAGGTCGACGTTCTCGTCGGTGCCGGCGTCCAGCTTCTGGATCTGCGCGGGCGACATGGCGCGGGTCATGACGTCGATGTCACCCTTGTCGATCGCGGCGCCCATGGCGTCCGCGTCGGGGTAGGTGCGCAGTTCGACCTTGTCGTTGTTCACCGTCACGCTGCCCTTGTACGAGGGGTTCTTGGTGAAGGTGGCGCTGGCCATCACGTCGCCCTTGACGTCGGCCTTGAAGGTGTAGGGGCCGGAACCGTCCATCTGGAAGCCGTCGCGCAGCTTGTCCTTCTCGTAGTCCTTCGGGTTCACGATGCCCGCGACCGGGGTGGACAGCTTGTACGGGAAGGTGGCGTCGGCCGTCTTGAGGTGGAAGATGACCTCGCGCTCGCCCTGCGTCTCGACGGTGTCGATGGTGTTCAGCAGGGCGGCCGGACCGCCGGGGACGTCGATGCGCAGCGCACGCTCGATGGAGTACTTCACGTCCGCGGCGGTCACGGGGTCACCGCTCGCGAACTTCAGGCCCTCCCGCAGCTTGCAGGCGTAGCGCTCGCTGCCGCTGTCGGTGAAGGAGCAGCTCTCGGCGGCGTCCGGGACGGGGTCGCCCTCGCCCTTGGGCTGGGCCATCAGGGTCTGCACCGTCTGGCGCATGATGTTCCAGAGGCCGACGTCGTAGGCGTAGGCCGGGTCGAGGGGCGCCGGGGCTTCCTTGGTGGCCGTGAACTGGTCCGTGGTACCGACGACGATGGCGTCACCGCTCTTGCTCCCGCTGTCGGATCCGCCGCACGCGGCGAGAACCGGGGTGAGCAGGCCGGCCAGCGCCGGCAGCACCAAAGTCTTGCGGTTCATGCGGGAGTTTCTCCAGAGCTGTTCGGGTCCGTGTATCCGGCATGCAGGGGTGACGCGGCGGATCACGGGGTTCTCGGCGATGTTCTCGCGATGAGATTAGTCCGCGCCCGCAGCGGGGTTCGCAGCCGCGTGAGTTGACCCCCCATCACGCAGTGGAACCGGCCGCGGACACACCGAGAACCCGACAGCGGCAGGATTAGTGCAGCTTTCCATCAATCGGGACACAAGGTCGCACGGAAACACCCCGGACGACCCCGGTCAGCACACTCGGCCAACGTTGTCGAGCCCCGTCGGCGTGGGGAACGTCACACGGTCAACTGTGCGGTCGGTCAGCGGAATTCGGCCGCACCGCCCCCGGCGAATTCTCCTCGGGTGTACTTCCCCGGAAATGTGTCCAGCGTCGCCAATGGACTTAACACGCTGGGTGAACGGCTAGCGCATTTCCGTCATCAGACCGCGCAGAAATGCCAGGTCGACCTCTTCCAGAGAGGAGACGACGGTGCGCCCCTCGGCCGGGCCGATGGGGGCCACGGAGGGGACGGCGACCACCCGGCAGCCCGCGGCCTCGGCGGCGGCGACGCCGGTGGCGGTGTCCTCGACCACCGCGCATCTGGCCGGATCCGCACCGAGTCCGGCGGCGGCGAGCAGATACGGGTCCGGGAAGGGCTTGGTGCGGGAGACCTCGTCCCCGGCGATGGAGAGGGCGAAGTGGTGCGGCCCGAGCACGGACAGCACACGGTCGATGATGCGCCGGTGGGAGGCGGACACCAGGGCCGTGGGGACGCCGTGCAGGTGCAGTTCGGCGAGCAGCCGTGAGGCGCCCGGCATCAGCGGCAGCGTGCGGCCGATCCGGTCCTCGAAGCCCTCGTTGAGCAGCACGCTGAGTTCCGCGAGGGTGATGTCGGCACCGGTCGCCTCGATGAGGAAGCCGGCGCTGCGGGTCATGGGACCGCCGACCACGACATGCCGCCAGGACTCGTCCAGGGCGTGGCCGAGGGTGGCGAAGACCTCCACCTCGACGTCCCACCAGAAGCCCTCTGTGTCCACCAGGGTGCCGTCCATGTCGAGCAGCACCGCCTGCAGGGCGGAGCCTTCGGCTGTACGGGTTCCGAGCGCGGGGACCGTACTGGTCATCCGGGCGCACCTCCTTGAGGGACGACCAGGCCGGTTCCCGGGCGGGGAACCGGCCTGCAGTGGACCGACCAGTGTACGACTTGTCCGATCAGTCTGCTGGGTGAGACACGCATCACCGTGTGCGGGTGGGACACCCGTCCGGGCATGCGGGGTGGGACACCCGTCCCGGCGTGCGGGGCGGGACACCCGTCACCGTGCGTTGAAGTACTTCGCCTCCGGGTGGTGGATCACGATCGCGTCCGTGGACTGCTCGGGGTGGAGCTGGAACTCCTCGGACAGGTGGACACCGATCCGCTCCGGCCTGAGCAGTTCCGCGATCTTGGCGCGGTCCTCCAGGTCGGGGCAGGCGCCGTAGCCGAGGGAGAATCGGGCGCCCCGGTACTTCAGGGCGAACATGTCCTCGATGCCGGCCGGGTCCTCGCCGCCGAAACCGAGTTCGGCGCGCACGCGGGCGTGCCAGTACTCGGCGAGGGCCTCGGCCAACTGGACGGACAGACCGTGCAGTTCGAGGTAGTCGCGGTAGGCGTTGGCCTCGAAGAGCTTGGCCGTCTCGGCGCCGATGCGCGAGCCGACGGTGACGACCTGGAGGCCGACGACGTCCGTCTCGCCCGACTCCTCCGGGCGGAAGAAGTCGGCCAGGCACAGGCGCCGGCCGCGGCGCTGGCGCGGGAAGGTGAAGCGGGTGCGCTCGTTGCCCTGTTCGTCCAGGATGATCAGGTCGTCGTCCTTGGACACGCAGGGGAAGTAGCCGTGGACGACGGCCGCTTCCAGGAGGTTCTCGGTCTGGAGCCGGTCGAGCAGGCCGCGCAGCCGGGGCCGGCCCTCGGTCTCGACCAGTTCCTCGTACGTCGGACCCTCGCCGGTGCGGGCCTGCTTCAGGCCCCACTGGCCCTTGAACAGCGCGCCCTCGTCCAGCCAGCTCGCGTACTCCTTGAGCTGGATGCCCTTGACGACCCGGGTGCCCCAGAACGGCGGTTCGGGGATCGGGTTGTCGGTGGCGACGTCGGAGCGGACGTGGCCCTCCTCCGGGCGCTCCTCGATCTCCACGGCGGCGGCCCGCACCCGGCGCTGCCTGAGCTCGGGCAGCTTCGCCCCGGGCACGCCCCGCTTGACGCCGATGAGGGCGTCCATCAGGCGCAGGCCCTCGAAGGCGTCGCGGGCGTAGCGGACCTCGCCCTCGTAGATCTCGTGCAGGTCCTGTTCGACGTAGGCCCGGGTGAGGGCGGCGCCGCCGAGGATGACCGGGAAGCGGGCGGCGAGACCGCGCTGGTTCAGCTCCTCCAGGTTCTCCTTCATGATCACCGTGGACTTCACCAGGAGCCCGGACATGCCGATGACGTCGGCCCGGTGCTCCTCGGCCGCCTCCAGGATCGCGGAGACCGGCTGCTTGATGCCCAGGTTGACGACGTTGTAGCCGTTGTTGGACAGGATGATGTCGACGAGGTTCTTGCCGATGTCGTGCACGTCGCCGCGCACGGTCGCGAGCACGATCGTGCCCTTGCCCTCGGCGTCCGACTTCTCCATGTGCGGTTCGAGGTAGGCGACCGCGGCCTTCATGACCTCGGCGGACTGCAGGACGAAGGGGAGCTGCATCTGGCCGGAGCCGAACAGCTCGCCGACGACCTTCATGCCGTCGAGCAGGGTCTCGTTGACGATGTCGAGCGCCGGGCGGTCCCGGAGCGCCTCGTCGAGGTCGGCTTCCAGGCCGTTGCGCTCGCCGTCGATGATGCGGCGCTTGAGCCGCTCCTCCAGGGGCAGCGCGGCCAGTTCCTCGGCCTTGCCGGCCTTCAGGGACTTCGCCGTGGCGCCCTCGAAGAGCTGCATGAGCTTCTGGAGGGGGTCGTAGCCCTCGCTGCGGCGGTCGTAGACGAGGTCGAGGGCGGTGCGGACCTCTTCCTCGCTGAATCGGGCGATCGGCAGGATCTTGGAGGCGTGCACGATCGCCGAGTCCAGGCCCGCCTTGACGCACTCGTCCAGGAAGACGGAGTTCAGCAGGATGCGGGCGGCCGGGTTGAGGCCGAAGGAGATGTTCGACAGGCCCAGCGTGGTCTGCACCGCCGGGTGGCGCCGCTTCAGCTCGCGGATCGCCTCGATGGTGGCGATGCCGTCCTTGCGGGACTCCTCCTGACCGGTGCAGATCGTGAAGGTCAGGGTGTCGATGAGGATGTCCTCCTCGCGGATGCCCCAGTTCCCGGTCAGGTCGGCGATCAGCCGTTCGGCGATCTCGACCTTCTTCTCCGGGGTGCGGGCCTGGCCCTCCTCGTCGATGGTGAGCGCGATCAGCGCGGCGCCGTGCTCCCGCGCCAACTGGGTGACCTTCGCGAACCGGGAGTCCGGGCCGTCGCCGTCCTCGTAGTTCACGGAGTTGATCACCGCGCGGCCGCCCAGCTTCTCCAGGCCGGCCTTGATGACGTCGACCTCGGTGGAGTCCAGGACGACCGGCAGCGTCGAGGCGGTGGCGAAGCGGCCGGCCAGTTCCTCCATGTCGGCCACGCCGTCCCGGCCGACGTAGTCCACGCACAGGTCGAGCATGTGCGCGCCCTCGCGGATCTGCTCCCGGGCCATCTCCACGCAGTCGTCCCAGCGGCCCGCCAGCATGGCCTCGCGGAACTTCTTGGAACCGTTGGCGTTGGTGCGCTCGCCGATGGCCAGGTACGCGGTGTCCTGGCGGAACGGCACCGACTGGTAGAGGGAGGCGGCGCCCGGCTCGGGGCGCGGGTCGCGCTCGGGCGGGGTGAGACCCTGGACGCGCTCCACGACCTGGCGCAGGTGCTCCGGGGTGGTGCCGCAGCAGCCGCCGATGAGGGAGAGGCCGTAATCGCGTACGAAGTTCTCCTGGGCGTCCGCCAGGCCCTCGGGGCCGAGCGGGAAGTGGGCACCGTCCTTGGTGAGGATCGGCAGACCGGCGTTCGGCATGCACAGCAGCGGGATGCGGGAGTGCCGAGTGAGGTAGCGCAGGTGCTCGCTCATCTCGGCCGGGCCGGTCGAGCAGTTCAGGCCGATCATGTCGATGCCGAGCGGCTCCAGCGCGGTGAGCGCGGCGCCGATCTCGGAGCCCAGCAGCATGGTGCCGGTGGTCTCGAAGGCCATCGAGCAGAGCAGGGGGACCTCGGTGCCGAGGCGCTCCATGGCGCGCCGGGCGCCCAGGACGGACGCCTTGGTCTGGAGCAGGTCCTGGGTGGTCTCGACGATCAGGGCGTCGGCGCCGCCGGCGAGCAGGCCCTCGGCGTTCGCCTGGAAGCCGTCCCGGATGGTCGTGAAGCCGATGTGGCCGAGGGTGGGCAGCTTGGTGCCGGGGCCGATGGAGCCGAGGACCCAGCGGGGCCGGCCGTCGCGGGCGGAGAACTCGTCCGCGGTCTCCCGGGCGATGCGGGCGCCGGCCACGGACAGCTCGTGGACGCGGTCGGCGATGTCGTACTCCGCCATGGCCGCGTGGTTGGCCCCGAAGGTGTTGGTCTCGACGCAGTCGACGCCCACGGCGAAGTACGCCTCGTGGACCGAGCGGACGATGTCGGGGCGGGTGAGGTTGAGGATCTCGTTGCAGCCTTCGAGGTTCTGGAAGTCCTCGAGGGTGGGCTCCTGCGCCTGGAGCATCGTGCCCATGGCTCCGTCGGCGACCACCACTCGGGTGGCGAGCGCCTCGCGGAGCGCGGACGCACGGGTCCGGCTGTCGGCGGAAGGGGACGTTGGCGACGAGGCCATGTAAGGGCTCCCTGGAGTGCGACGGCTGTCGGCTATGCGGCTGCCCGGCCCGGCCGGGTTGCCGCACGGCGCCAGAGTAACCGGGAGTCGGCTTGGATGGGCAGCGGCGTCCACGAGGCGGACGCGGGTGACCCGGGTGCCACGCACAGGTCACGTGTGATGTAACAGGTGCCGTCCGACCATTAGCGGGAGGTCGGCATGGACCGGTAGTGTTCGACATTGCCGAACGGTGATTTGCAACGGCACCGGGGCAGTCGAGGGGACGGAGGCAGGACGGCGATGGCACGGAACATCCAGTCGCTCGAACGGGCGGCGGCGATGCTGCGGCTCCTCGCGGGCGGCGAGCGGCGGCTCGGCCTGTCGGACATCGCCTCGTCACTGGGCCTCGCCAAAGGCACCGCCCACGGCATCCTGCGCACCCTCCAGCAGGAGGGGTTCGTGGAGCAGGACGACGCCTCCGGGCGCTACCAGCTGGGCGCGGAGCTGCTGCGCCTCGGCACCACCTACCTCGACGTGCACGAACTGCGCGCGCGGGCGCTGGTGTGGACCGACGACCTGGCCCGGTCCAGCGGGGAGAGCGTGTACCTGGGCGTGCTGCACCAGCAGGGCGTCCTGATCGTGCACCACGTCTTCCGGCCCGACGACAGCCGGCAGGTGCTGGAGATCGGGGCCATGCAGCCGCTGCACTCGACGGCCCTCGGCAAGGTCCTCTCCGCGTACGACCCGGTGGCCCACAGCGAGGCGCTGGACACCGAGCGGAAGGCCTTCACGGACCGCACGGTGTGCGACCCCGGCGACTTCGAGCACCTCCTCGACATCACGCGCGCGCGTGGGTACGCGGCCGACGTGGAGGAGACCTGGGAGGGCGTGGCGTCGATCGCCGCGCCCATCCACGACCGGCGCCGGATGCCCGTGGGCGCCGTGGGCATCACCGGCGCCGTGGAGCGGCTGTGCCGGGACGGCGAGCTGCGCTCCGAACTGATCGCGGCGGTGCGCGACTGCGCCCGCGCGGTCTCCCGCGATCTGGGCGCCGGGCGGTTCTGACCGCCGGGCGCAGCGGGGAACGACCGGAAGGACTGCGACGACCGGGACGCCAGGCGGCGTTCCGGTCGTCGATCTACCCTGAAATCGGCAAAAACGGCTAGATCGTACGTCCGTGCACGAACGTTGATAACGCGCAGCGATCAATAACGATCCTGTTTTCGATAACAGAACCCTTGACTCACGCGTAACGCCGAAGCAAGACTCCCGTCCATCGGTCGGCATTGTCGAACACCTTGCGGCAATACGCGCTAGAGTGTGACAACGCCAAGGGCCGGCATCGCTCTCACCCCCTGAGGGCGCCAGAACCCCCGCTGGGACGGGGTTCGGCTACCCCTGGACGAAGGACAAAGGAGTCGCGGGTGTCCAGCTCCGACATCTTCATCGGCGAGACCATCGGTACCGCCATACTCATCCTGCTCGGCGGCGGCGTCTGCGCCGCCGTCACGCTGAAGGCCTCCAAGGCCCGCAACGCCGGTTGGCTCGCCATCGCCTTCGGGTGGGGCTTCGCCGTCATGACGGCCGTGTACATCTCCGGACCGCTGTCCGGGGCCCACCTCAACCCGGCCGTCACCGTCGCCCTCGCCATCAAGGACGGCGACTGGAGCAACGTCCCGGTCTACTTCGCCGGCCAGCTGCTCGGCGCGATGATCGGCGCGGCCCTGGTGTGGGTCGCCTACTACGGCCAGTTCCAGGCGCACCTGACCGACAAGGAGATCGTCGGCGGTCCGGGCGCGCAGGCCACGGCGGCCAAGGCGGTCGAGGCCGAGGAGCAGGGCGCCGGCCCGGTCCTCGGCATCTTCTCCACCGGTCCGGAGATCCGGAACGTGGTGCAGAACCTCGCCACGGAGATCATCGGCACCGTCGTGCTGATCCTCGCGGTCCTCACCCAGGGCCTGAACGACAAGGGCAACGGCCTCGGCATCCTCGGCGGTCTGATCACCGCGCTCGTGGTGGTGTCGATCGGTCTGTCGCTCGGCGGCCCGACGGGCTACGCGATCAACCCGGCCCGCGACCTGGGCCCGCGCATCGTGCACGCCCTGCTGCCGCTGCCCAACAAGGGCGGCTCCGACTGGAGCTACGCCTGGATCCCGGTGGTCGGTCCGCTGATCGGCGGCGCCATCGCTGCAGGCATCTACAACGTCGCCTTTGCCTGAGAAGCCTCTTGAGAAGCCTGAAGAAGCACCGAGTCTTCGAGCACGCGCCGTACGTACAGCCCCATCACCACGGATCTTTCAGGAGCACACAGTGACCGACGCCCACACCGCAGGCCCCTTCATCGCGGCGATCGACCAGGGCACGACCTCCTCGCGCTGCATCATCTTCGACCGGGACGGCCGCATCGTCTCCGTCGACCAGAAGGAGCACGAGCAGATCTTCCCGAAGCCGGGCTGGGTCGAGCACAACGCCAACGAGATCTGGACCAACGTCCAGGAAGTCGTCGCCGGAGCCGTCGCCAAGGCCGGCATCACCCGGGACGACATCAAGGCCATCGGCATCACCAACCAGCGCGAGACCACCGTGCTGTGGGACAAGAACACCGGTGAGCCCGTCCACAACGCCATCGTCTGGCAGGACACCCGCACCGACGCGCTCTGCCGGGAGCTGGGCCGCAACGTCGGACAGGACCGCTTCCGCCGCGAGACGGGCCTGCCGCTGGCCTCCTACTTCGCCGGGCCCAAGGCCCGCTGGCTGCTCGACAACGTCGAGGGCCTGAAGGAGCGCGCCGAGGCCGGCGACATCCTCTTCGGCACCATGGACACCTGGGTCATCTGGAACCTGACCGGCGGTGTCAACGGCGGCAAGCACGTCACCGACGTCACCAACGCCTCCCGCACCCTCCTCATGAACCTGCACACGATGCAGTGGGACGAGAAGATCTGCGAGTCCATCGGCGTGCCGCAGCAGATCCTCCCCGAGATCCGCTCCTCCGCCGAGGTCTACGGCGAGATCACGGGCGGCAAGCTCGGCGACCTGCTCGGCGGCATCCCGGTCGCCTCCGCGCTCGGCGACCAGCAGGCGGCCCTGTTCGGCCAGACCTGCTTCTCCGAGGGCGAGACCAAGTCGACCTACGGCACCGGCACCTTCATGGTGATGAACACCGGTAGCAAGATCATCAACTCCTACGCCGGTCTGCTGACCACCGTCGGCTACAAGATCGGCGACCAGCCGACGGTCTACGCCCTGGAGGGCTCGATCGCCGTCACCGGCTCGCTGGTGCAGTGGATGCGCGACCAGATGGGCCTGATCTCCACCGCCGCCGAGATCGAGACGCTCGCGCTCTCGGTCGAGGACAACGGCGGCGCCTACTTCGTGCCGGCCTTCTCGGGCCTGTTCGCCCCGCACTGGCGCTCCGACGCCCGCGGTGTGATCGCCGGCCTGACCCGGTACGTCACCAAGGCGCACCTCGCGCGCGCCGTCCTGGAGGCCACCGCCTGGCAGACCCGGGAGATCGCCGACGCCATGGTCAAGGACTCCGGCGACGAGCTGGTGACCCTGAAGGTGGACGGTGGCATGACCGCCAACAACCTGCTGATGCAGACCCTCGCCGACGTCCTCGACGCACCGGTGGTGCGCCCGATGGTCGCCGAGACCACCTGCCTCGGCGCCGCCTACGCCGCCGGTCTCGCCGTCGGCTTCTGGAACAGCACCGACGACCTGCGCGCCAACTGGCGCCGGGCCGCCGAGTGGACCCCCCGCATGGACGCGGACACCCGCGACCGTGAGTACAAGAACTGGCTCAAGGCCGTCGACCGGACCATGGGCTGGCTCGAAGACGAGAGCTGAGCGGCCCTTCCCGGCTCAGCCATCTCTGACGAGGAGTAAGTACCCGACATGACCAGTCAGTCCACCCTGCAGACCGTGCCTGCCCTGGGAACGCACCCGGCTTCCGGCTCCAACCCGAGCCGGGCCGAGACCAGGGAGCAGCTCGCCAAGGCGTCGTACGACCTTCTTGTGATCGGCGGCGGCATCCTGGGCATCTCCACCGCCTGGCACGCCGCGCAGTCCGGCCTCAGGGTGGCGCTGGTCGACGCCGGCGATTTCGCCGGCGCCACCTCCTCCGCCTCCTCCAAGCTGCTCCACGGGGGCTTGCGCTACCTGCAGACCGGCGCGGTGAAGCTGGTGGCGGAGAACCACTTCGAGCGCCGTGCGGTCTCCCGCCAGGTGGCCCCCCACCTGGCGAACCCGCTCACCTTCTACCTCCCCGTGTACAAGGGCGGGCCGCACGGCGCGGCGAAGCTCGGCGCGGGCGTCTTCGCCTACTCCGCGCTCTCCGCGTTCGGCGACGGCGTCGGCCACCTGCTCTCCCCCGCCAAGGCGGCGCAGGACGTGCCCGAGCTGCGCACCGAGAACCTCAAGGCCGTGGCCGTCTACGGCGACGACC
Source organism: Streptomyces flaveolus (assembly GCF_000716535.1). Taxonomy (GTDB): domain Bacteria; phylum Actinomycetota; class Actinomycetes; order Streptomycetales; family Streptomycetaceae; genus Streptomyces; species Streptomyces flaveolus_A. The sequence goes on from NZ_JNWV01000027.1 coordinate 153,469, forward strand.
AGATGAACGACGCGCGCATGGCGCTGATGACGGTCCGCGCGGCCGTCGAGGCGGGCGCGGTCGTCCTCAACCACGCCGAGGTCACCGGGCTGCGCTTCACCAGGGGCCGGGTCACCGGCGCCGACCTCAGGGACCGGCTGTCCGGCGAGGAGTTCGGCGTCAACGCCCGCCTGGTGCTGAACGCGACCGGACCCTGGGTCGACCACCTGCGCCGGATGGAGGACCCGAACGCGGCGCCGTCCATCCGCCTGTCCAAGGGCGCGCACCTGGTCCTGAAGCGGACGTCCCCGTGGAAGGCCGCGCTCGCGACCCCCATCGACAAGTACCGCATCACCTTCGCCCTCCCCTGGGAGGACATGCTGCTGCTCGGCACCACCGACGAGGAGTACGAGGGCGACCCGGCGGATGTCGCGGTCAACGAGGAGGACATAGCCCAGATCCTGGACGAGGCCGCGTTCTCCGTCCGGGACCAGCAGCTCCAGCGCGACCTGATCACCTACGCGTTCGCCGGTCTGCGGGTGCTGCCGGGCGGCCCCGGCGACACCGCCAAGGCCAAGCGCGAGACGGTGGTGACCGAGGGCAAGGGCGGCATGCTGTCCGTCGCGGGCGGCAAGTGGACCACCTTCCGGCACATCGGCCGCACGGTCATGCAGAAGCTGGAGGCGCTGCCGGGCCACCCGCTCGGCGACGACTTCGAGCCGATCTCCTCGCTGCCGAAGAAGCTGCCCCTGCCGGGTGTCGCCAACCCGCGCGCGGTCGCCCACCGGCTGCTGGTCGACGGCCCGGCTCCGGGCCCGCGCATGGCCGCCGACACCGCCAAGCACCTGGCCACTCACTACGGCTCCCTGGCCTTCGACATCGCCCGCCTGGCGAACGAGGACCCGGAGCTGGCCGAGCGCGTCCACCCCGACGCCCCGGAGATCTGGGCGCAGGTCGTCTGGGCCCGTGACCACGAGTGGGCCGAGACGGCGGACGACGTGCTGCGCCGCCGCACCACGCTGACCATCCGGGGCCTGGCCACGGACGAGGTCCGCGCCAAGGTCCAGGACCTGCTGGACAAGAAGTAGCGAGCGGGTGCGCACGGCGTAGCAGGCGGGTGCGCACGGCGTGGCGAGCGAGCCGGATCCGGCGGGACAGGATCCGGAGGGACATTCGAGGGGCGGCCCCACGCCGACGGGGCCGCCCCTTCCGCTTCTCCGCGCCCCGGAAGCGCTCTTCGGCCCGGAGCCGCCGCCGCATAATGTGCTGAGACATCCGATGTCTGGGCGACAGGAGGCCGGCCGTGGCAGTCACCGACGAGGCGATCGAGAAGATCAAGGGCATGATCGTCTCCGGTGCGCTGCGCCCGGGCGACCGGCTGCCGAAGGAGAGCGAGCTGGCCGCCGAGCTGGGCCTGTCCCGCAACTCCCTGCGGGAGGCCGTACGCGCGCTGTCCCTGATCCGGATCCTCGACGTACGGCAGGGCGACGGCACCTATGTCACCAGCCTCGATCCGCAGCTGCTGCTGGAGGCGATGAGCTTCGTCGTGGACTTCCACCGCGACGACACGGTGCTCGAGTTCCTGGCCGTGCGCCGCATCCTGGAGCCGGCCGCGACCGCGCTGGCGGCCCCCCGGATAGACGCCGGGCAACTGGACGCGCTGGAGGCCCAGTTGGACGCGCTGGGCGCGGACCCCTCGGTGGAGCAGCTGGTCGCGGCCGACCTGGAGTTCCACCGGGGCATCGTGCAGAGCGCCGGGAACTCGGTGCTGTGCTCGCTGCTGGACGGGCTGTCCGGGCCCACCACACGGGCCCGTATCTGGCGGGGACTCACCCAGGAGGACGCGGTCGGCCGCACCCTGCGCGAGCACCGGGCGATTCTGGGCGCGCTGCGCGACCGGGACGCGGAGGCGGCGCGCTCCTGGGCGACCGTGCACATCGCGAGCGTGGAGCAGTGGCTGCGCTCCACGCTGTGAGTTCGGCCTGCTGGGGTCGGCTCCGCGAGTTCGGCTGTTCGCGCGTGTTCCGCGGTGGTGAACGGGGCAGTGATCCGTTCACGCCCCCACGCAAGGGGGCTGCGGGCGCCCCCGCCGGACGCCGTAAGGTTGGTGAGTCAAGCGAGGGCACGTCGGAAGGAGGCACTGGGTGATCGAGCTGGAGGGGGTTCCCGAGCTGATCGACCCAGTCATGGTGGCCGCGTTCGAGGGCTGGAACGATGCCGGCGACGCCGCCTCCACGGCGGTCGCGCATCTGGAACGCGAATGGAAGGGCGAGGTGTTCGCGGCGCTGGACGCCGAGGACTACTACGACTTCCAGGTGAACCGCCCCACGGTGTTCATGGACAACGGTGTGCGCAAGATCACGTGGCCGACGACGAGGTTGTCGGTGGTCCGCGTCGGCGGTGAGAAGCCGCGCGACCTGGTGCTGGTCCGGGGCATCGAACCGTCCATGCGCTGGCGTTCGTTCTGCAACGAGCTGCTGGGCTTCGCGCACGAGCTGGGCGTGGAGCTGGTGGTCATCCTGGGCGCCCTGCTCGGGGACACCCCGCACACGCGTCCGGTGCCGGTCAGCGGGGTCACGTCCGACCCGGACCTGGCCCGCCGGATGGACCTGGAGGAGACCAAGTACGAGGGGCCGACGGGTATCGTCGGCGTCCTGCAGGAGGCGTGCACGCACGCGGGCGTCCCGGCGGTCTCGCTGTGGGCGGCCGTACCGCACTACGTCTCCCAGCCGCCCAACCCGAAGGCCACGCTGGCGCTGCTCAACCGCCTGGAGGACCTGCTCGACCTGCGCATCCCGCAGGGCGAGCTGCCCGAGGACGCGCGGGCCTGGCAGGTGGGCGTGGACCAGCTGGCCGCCGAGGACAGCGAGGTCGCCGAGTACGTGCAGACGCTGGAGGAGGCCCGGGACACCGCGGAGCTGCCGGAGGCGTCCGGTGAGGCGATCGCGCGGGAGTTCGAGCGGTATCTGCGGCGCCGGGACGTGGGCCCTCCGGGCGGTAAGCCGAGGCCCCCGGCGGCCGGGAGCGGGTCCAAGGATGACGACGAGGACGGCCCGGAGGACTGAGAGGACGACGAAGGGGCGCTTCCCTGCCAGGGGAGCGCCCCTTCGTCGTGTTGCCGACGCCTCAGGCGGTGCCGCCGGGGCCGTCGGGCGGCTTCGGATCCGTTGTCGCCGGTCGCGCGGTTCCCCGCGCCGCTGACGGGACACCGCCCTCCGCGGTGCTCAGAGGGCCACGCCCAGCAGCGCGTCCACCGCCCGCGAGACCAGGCCGGGCGCGCCCGTGTCCGTGCCGCCCTCCTGCTCCTGCCGGGCCGCCCAGCGGTCCACCGCGGTCAGGGCGGTGGGGGCGTCCAGGTCGTTCGCCAGGGCCTCGCGGATCTCCTCCACCAGCGCGTCGGCGGAGGGGCCGTCGGGGCGGGAGACGGCCGCGCGCCACCGGCCGAGGCGGGCGACGGCGTCCTGGAGGACCTGGTCGGTCCACTCCCAGTCGGCGCGGTAGTGGTGGGAGAGCAGGGCGAGGCGGATGGCGGCGGGGTCGACGCCGTCACGGCGGAGCTCGGAGACGAAGACCAGGTTGCCCTTGGACTTCGACATCTTCTCGCCGTCCAGCGCCACCATGCCGGCGTGCACGTACGCCTTGGCCATGGGGAACTCGCCGGTGAGCACCTGGGCGTGCGAGGCGCCCATCTCGTGGTGCGGGAAGGCGAGGTCGGAGCCGCCGCCCTGGACGTCGAAGCCCATGCCGAGGTGGTCGAGGGCGATGGCCACGCACTCGATGTGCCAGCCGGGCCGGCCCCGGCCGAGGGAGCCGCCGTCCCAGCTCGGCTCGCCGGGCCGGGCCGCCATCCACAGCATCGGGTCGACCGGGTTCTTCTTGCCCGGGCGGTCCGGGTCGCCGCCGCGCTCGGCGGACAGCAGCCGCATGGCGGCGGCGTCCAGGTTCGAGACCTTGCCGAAGTTCGGGTCGGACCCGACGGAGAAGTAGATGTCACCCTCCAGCTCGTAGGCCGCGCCGAGGTCGCGCAGCCGCTCCACGAGCGGGACGATGCCGGGTATCGCCTCGACGGCGCCTATGTAGTGCCGCGGCGGGAGCATCCGCAGGGCGGTCATGTCCTCGCGGAAGAGAGCCGTCTCCTTCTCGGCGAGGGCGACCCAGTCGACGCCGTCCCGGTCCGCCCGCTCCAGCAGCGGATCGTCGACGTCGGTGACGTTCTGGACGTAGTGGACCTGCCGCTTGGTGTCGAGCCACACGCGCTGAACCAGGTCGAACGCGTTGTAGGTCGCCGCGTGACCCATGTGGGTCGCGTCGTACGGCGTGATGCCGCAGACATAGATACGGGCGACGGGACCGGGGTCGAGGGTGACCAGGCCGCCGGTCGCGGTGTCGTGGATCCTCAGGTCGCGGCCCTGACCAGGCAGGGCGGGGACCTCGGAAGCGGGCCAGGCATGCATGTACATGAGCCTAACCGGCGCCGAGCTGCGGATACGAACGGGACCGGGCCGGATGGCCGGTTCCGCGGTCTTGCACCTCGACGCCGGATGTGCTCACACGGGCGGCCAGGGGATGGCGGGCCACTCCCCGCTGGGCTCCGGATGCAGGCCCGAGGTGAGCAGCGCCTCGACACGCGCGCGCGTGGCGTCGATCTCCGCCGCCGTGATCAGTGCGGCCAGCCGCCGGCCCAGCTCGCCCCCCAGACCGTCCCGCAGCCCCTTGAGGACGTCGACGGCCTCCGGGGTGAGGGGTTCCCCGGCCCAGCCCCACAGCAGGGTGCGCAGCTTGTTCTCGACGTTGAAGGTGACGCCGTGGTCGATGCCGTAGAGGCGGCCCTCGGCGGTGGGCAGCAGATGGCCGCCCTTGCGGTCGGCGTTGTTGATCACCGCGTCCAGGACGGCGAGCCGGCGCAGCCGCTCGTCGTCGGCGTGCACGAGCAGCGCGGTGCGCCCCTCGCCGACCTCGGCGAACCCGATCGCCTTCCAGCCGGGCTCCGGCTCCTCGCCGTCGACCAGGGCGAGCAGCTCCGCCTCGGGGTGGACGTCGACCCAGAGCTGGCACATGCCCTCGCCGTACGGCCCGTCGCGCAGCACGGTGGGCGGCACGAGCTCCCAGCCGGTGGCCCGGGAGACCTCGTAGGCGGCCACTTCCCGGCCCGCGAGGGTGCCGTCGGGGAAGTCCCACAGGGGGCGCTCCCCGGCCACCGGCTTGTACACGCAGGAGGCTTCCCGGCCGTCCAGGGCGACCGTGCAGAACAGCGCCGCGTTGGACGCCTCGCGGATCCGGCCGCGCACGGTCAGCTCACCCCGCGCGAGCAGCTCGGCGGGGTCGGGATCGGCCGTCACGCTCCGCGGCGGTATCCGTTCTGGCGCGGACATACATGTCCTTCCGGATCGAGCGGGAGGCTGCACAGCGGGCACGGTGGCCGCCCGGCGTTGACGATGTCGAGGGCGCGCTTGGCGAAGGCCCGGGCCTGCGCGCCGGTCAGCCGGACCCGCAGCATCGGGGGTCCGTTCTCCTCGTCCTGGAGCAACCGCTCCTCGGCCTCGGCCAGGTCCTCCTCGGTGTCGGCTTCCAGCTCCACGAGGGCCTGCGCCTCGACGATCATGCACTGTTCCTCGCCGTCCCAGGCCAGGGCCATGGTGCCGACGCGGAACTCCTCCTCGATGGGGGTCTCCAGCGGCGCGGTGTCGGCGATCTCGGAGGGGGCCACGGCGGGGACCGCGGCGCTGCCGCCACTACGGCGTACGACCTCGTCGAGCAGTTCGTCCATGCGCTCGGCGAGCGCGGCGACCTGGGTCTTCTCCAGGACCACGCTGGTCACCCGGGGGCCTGCGGTGGCCTGGAGGAAGAACGTACGGCGCCCGGGCAGTCCGACCGTGCCGGCCACGAAGCGGTCCGGCTGGTCGTAGAGGAACACCTGACGGGACACGTCCTGTCTCCATTGATGTCGTGGTTTCGAGCGTTTCAGCGGTGCGGGCCATGCGGATACGCGATGGGGTGAGTCGCTTCACCCTACTGCGGCCGACGATCACGGTGCGCCCGCACCACCCCCGACCGGTGCGTCGCCCTCACCGGGTTCCTCGCGCGGGGCGAGCGAGGCGAAGTCCCCGGTGTCGCCGAGGCGGACCAGGAAGGGCCGCAGACGGGTGTAGCGGATGGCGGTGACGGAACAGGGCTCCACGGAGATCCGCTGGAAGAGGTCGAGGTGAAGACCGAGGGCGTCGGCGACGAGCGACTTGATGATGTCGCCGTGGGAGCACATCAGGTAGACGGCGTCGGCGCCGTGCTCGCGCTCCACGCGCGCGTTCCACTCGCGTACGGCCTCGGCGGCGCGGGTCTGCATGGCCCGCATGGACTCCCCGCCGGGGAAGGCGGCGGCGGACGGGTGGGCCTGGACGACCTCCATCAGCGGCTCGTCCTTCAGCTCGGCGAGCTTGCGGCCGGACCAGTCGCCGTAGTCGCACTCCCCGATCCGCTCCTCGGTGTGGACGGGCAGGCCGGGGCGGGCCTCCAGCAGGGGCTGTACGGTCTCCTGGCAGCGCTGGAGCGGGCTGGTGACGACCTCGGTGAGCGGCAGGCCGGCGAGCCGTGCGGGCAGCGCGGCGGCCTGCGCGGCGCCGCGCTCGTCCAGGGCGACGCCGGGCGTCCGCCCGGCGAGCACACCCGAGGTGTTGGCGGTGGAACGTCCGTGCCTGACGAGGATCAGCGTGGGCATGCGGACCAGGGTAGGCGCACGCAGGTGTGCACCGGCGGCTGGGCGAAGGGAGAATGCGCGGCGTGATCGTGGACTGCGCCATCTATCGGCACGGGCACCGCACCGAGGGGCCGGAGGACCTGTCCGACGCGCTCGCCGAGGCGCGGGCGGCCGGCGGCTTCGTGTGGATCGGGCTGCACGAACCGTCCGAGCGGGAGTTCGACCTGGTCACCGAGGAGTTCGGACTGCATCCGCTGGCCGTGGAGGACGCCCTCAAGGCGCATCAGCGGCCCAAGCTGGAGGTGTACGACGACTCGCTGTTCATGGTGCTGAAGCCGGTCGTGTACGAACCGGAGAGCGACGCGGTGTCCGCGGGCGAGGTGATGGTCTTCGTCGGCGACTGTTTCGTGGTGACCGTCCGGCACGGCGAGTGCTCGCCGCTGGCGGCGGTGCGGCACCGGCTGGAGGAGGAGCCGGAGATGCTCGAGAAGGGGCCCACCGCCGTGCTCTACGCCATCGCGGACGCCACCGTCGACCACTATCTGGAGGTGGCGACGGAGCTGCAGACCGACCTGGACGAGCTGGAGGCGGAGGTGTTCCAGCCGGAGACCGGCGGTTCCCGCAACACCGCGTCCCGGATCTACACCTTCAAGCGGCAGGTCCTGGAGTTCCGCCGGGCCACCGGGCCGCTGGCGCTGCCGCTGAACCGGCTGGCCGGAAACGGCCCGATGGGCGGCACGGTGCCGTTCGTGCACGACACGTCGCGGCCCTTCTTCCGGGACGTGGGCGACCACCTCATGCGGGTGAACGAGTCCGTGGAGGCACTGGACCGGCTGGTGTCGGACATCCTCTCCGCCCATCTGGCGCAGATGAGCGTGCGGCAGAACGACGACATGCGGAAGATCTCCGCGTGGGCGGCGATGGCCGCGGTCCCCACGATGATCGCGGGCATCTACGGCATGAACTTCGAGCACATGCCCGAGCTGCACTGGCTGTGGGCGTATCCGGCGGTGATCGTGGTGATGGCCGTACTGGAGGTGCTGCTGTACCGGCAGTTCAAGCGGCGGGGCTGGCTGTGAGCACCGCTCAGGCGAACTCGGGGGCGGGTGCCGCCGGTCCGCCGAGGGCGTCGCGGCGCTCGGGCATGGTGAGGGTGACCATGCGGTGCCAGCCGGCGAGGCGTTCGTAGGCGTACACGGCGTGGATGCCGGCCGCGAGCAGCGCGGACCTGGCCTTCGGCCAGCCGAGGATGCGGCCCATGTGGGACATGACGGCGAGGCTGACGTCCCGGTGGACGCGGATCTCGGTGAGCGCGCACGCGCGCAGGGTGCGCTGGATCAGCCGGCCGTGTCCGGCGGCGGCGAGGCGCAGCAGTTCCTCGTGGGTGTAGGCGAGGTGGTTGTCCTCGTCGTCGGAGATCATGCGGACGGCCCTGCCGATCTCCGGGTGGTCGGCGAAGTACGTCCGGAGCAGCCCCAGCTGCTCGGCGGCGCGCTGTTCGGTGACCCGGCTGTGCGCGAGGTAGACGATGACGTCCCGCACGGTGAGCGGCTCGTCCCGGCGGAGCTTGTCGTGGGCGAGGCCGATGCCGCGCCGCTCCAGGAGCATCGTGTAGTCGGTCTCGGGCGGGACAGGGGCGGGGGTGAGGCCGCGTTTCTTCAGCAGGGCGGTGAAAATGCGCCCGTGCTTGTCCTCGTCGGCGCCGTGCCGGGCGATCTTCGGGGCCAGCGCGCGTTCGCTCTCCGGCACCAGCGCGGCGATCCGGCCGTTCTCCCAGCCGCCCTGGGCCTCTCCGCTGGCGGCGATGGAGCAGAAGAGCTGGAAGGACTCGTCGTTGTCGAGGATCTCCTGGAACAGACTCTTGGCCGACAGCATGACAGGCACCTCTCCGCAGCTCCGCGGCTCCGCGAGAACGGATCCCGCAAAGAACGAGTCAAGTGCGCAGGGCAGGGGGCCGCAACAGGGATGCGGACGGACTGACCCGAACGAAGGACGGGAGGCGACGGGCGGGGCGGTGGGGGTGCGAACGCGAGACGGGCGGGGGTTCGGCTGGGGGGACGGCGAGACGGGCGGGGCCCGGGGGTGGACGGCTCGATGGGCAGGGCCCGGCCGGGGGGTAACGGCGCGACAGGAAGGGCGCCGGGGCGTGTGCGGCGAGCCGCCGGGACGCGGAGGGCGGGGCCCGCTGTGGACGGCGCGACGGGCGGGGCGGTGGGGTGTGAACGCGAGACGGGCGGGGCCCGGAGGGTGGACGGCGCGACGCGGGGGGCCCGGCCGGGGGGCAACGGCACGACGGGAAGGGCGCCGGGCGTGTACGGCGAGCCGCCGGGGCGCGGAGGGCGGGGCCCGCAGTGGACGGCGCGACGGGCGGGGCCCGGCCGGGGGTCGGCGAAACGGGCAGGGCCGGCGGGGGTGGACGACGAAACGGGCGGGGCGCCTTGGCTTGTACGGCGAGCCGCCGAGACGCGGAGGGCGCGTAGCCGAGCAGCGCTGGCGGCGTGAGAGCGAGGCCCGGAGGGTGGACGGCGGGACGGGCGGGGCCCGGGGGGCAACGGCACGACGGGCAGGCGCAAGGGCGTGTGCGGCGAGCCGCCGGGACGCCGAGGTGCGTAGCCGAGCGGCGCCGAAGGCGTGAGGGCAAGGCCCGCAAGACGGACGGCGTGACGGGCGGGGCCGGCGGGGGGAACGACACGACGGGCAGGCGCAAGGGCGTGTGCGGCGAGCCGCCGGGACGCCGAGGCGCGTGGCCGAGCGGCGCCGGAGGCGTGAGGGCAAGGCCCGCAAGGTGGGCGGCGCGGGGCGTCCGGGCCTGTACGGCAAGCCGCCGGGGCGCCGAGGGGCGCCGGTGGTGTGAAGGGCCGGGCGGCGGGGGCCGCCGGAGTCTTGGCAGGGTGCGTGCCGTTGGGGTCGTGAAAGAAGGGGGCGTGGTCGTAACCGCACGGTGTCCAGCGCGTTGTTCTCGGTGACGGCCGTGGCGGGGAAGACCCCCGAGCCCCCACCACGGCCGCTGACATCCCTTACGCGAGCCCCGCGCGCTCCAGGGCCTCGCTGCCGGCCCGCAGGGAGGCGATCCGCTCCTCCAGCGTGAAGCCGGCCGGAACCAGGTTGAGGGTGGTGACCCCGGCGGCCGCGTAGGCCTTCATCCGGTCGGCGATCCGGTCGACGGAGCCCAGCAGGGTGGTCCGGTCGATGAGGTCCTGCGGGATCGCGGCGGCGGCTCCCTGCTTGTCCCCGGACAGGTACTTCCGCTGGATCTCGGCGGCCTCCTTCTCGTACCCCATGCGCTGGGCGAGCTGGTTGTAGAAGTTCTGCTTGGCGCTGCCCATCCCGCCGACGTACAGCGCGGTGTACGGGCGGAAGGTGTCGGCGAGCCGGGCCACGTCCTTGTCGTCGCCGAGCGCGATCGGCAGGGTCGGGCACACGTCGAAACCGTCGAGCGTCAGCCCCGCCTTCTCCCGGCCCGCCCGCAGGTACTTGACCGTGGTCTCCTCCAGGTGCTCGGCGGAGGGGAAGATCAGCAGCGCGCCGTCGGCGATCTCACCGGTCTGCTCCAGGTTCTTCGGGCCGATCGCGGCGATGTAGAGCGGGATGTGCTCGCGCTGCGGGTGCACGGTCAGCTTGATCGGCTTGCCCGGGCCGCCCGGCAGCGGCAGCGTCCAGTGCTCACCCTCGTACGTCAGCCGCTCCCGGGTCATCGCCCTGCGGACGATCTCCACGTACTCGCGGGTGCGGGCGAGCGGCTTGTCGAACTTGACGCCGTACCAGCCCTCGGAGACCTGCGGGCCCGAGACGCCGAGGCCGAGCCGGAACCGGCCGCCGGAGAGCGAGTCGAGCGTGGCCGCGGTCATCGCTGTCATCGCGGGCTGCCGGGCCGGGATCTGGAAGATGGCCGAGCCGACGTCGATGCGCTCGGTCTGCGCGGCGACCCAGCTGAGCACGGTGGCGGCGTCGGAGCCGTAGGCCTCGGCGGCCCAGCACACCGCGTAGCCCAGCCGGTCGGCCTCCTGCGCCACGGCCAGGTTGTCGCCGTCCATTCCGGCACCCCAGTAGCCGAGGTTGATCCCGAGCTGCATGGCCGAATCCCCTTACCCATGAGTAACGTCCCTGTGCGGCAGACCTTAGCGCGGGGTCGGGCGCCGGGGGCAGGGTGCCCGGCTCCGGCGGTTCGCCGGCGATTCGTGGGTGGATCTTCGGCGGTTCTCCGATCGCGGGCCGTTGGAGCCGGTCGCGGCAGGTCCCGGGCCCCTCGGGGCACTCCGAACGGGTTGTCCACAGGCCACCCACCGCACCGGTTCTGGCCAGTAATCTCGCCGTCATGGAGCAGAGGCATCTCGGCCGGACCGGCCTGCGCGTGTCCCGGATCGGACTCGGCACCCTCACCTGGGGCCGGGACACCGACGAGCACGACGCCGCGGACATGCTGAAGGCGTTCTGGGAGGCCGGCGGCACCCTGGTCGACACCGCGGACGTGTACGGCGACGGGGAGGCGGAGTACCTGCTGGGGCAGCTCATGGACGGCCTGGTGCCCCGCCGTGACCTGGTCGTCTCCACCAAGGCGGGCAGCGTCCCCGACCCCGACCGCCGCTTCGACGGCTCCCGCGGCCATCTGCTCGCCGCGCTCGACGCCTCCCTGGCCCGCCTGGGCACCGACTACGTGGACCTGTGGCACATCCACGCCTACGACCCCGACACCCCGTTGGAGGAGACGCTCCACGCCCTCGACCTCGCGGTCGGCAGCGGCCGGGCCCGGTACGCGGGGGTGTCCAACTTCTGCGGCTGGCAGTTGGCCAAGGCGGCCACCTGGCAGCTCGCCGCGCCGGGCGTCCGCACCCGGCTGGCCAGCACGCAGATGGAGTACTCGCTGCTCCAGCGGGGCGTGGAGCGCGAGGTGCTGCCCGCGGCGCTCGACCTCGGGGTGGGCCTGCTGCCCTCCTCGCCGCTCGGCCGGGGCGTGCTGACCGGCAAGTACCGGCACACCACTCCCGCGGACTCGCGCGGTGCCTCCGAGCACCTGGCGCCGTTCGTGGAGCCGTATCTCGACGACACGGCGACCCGCATCGTGGACGCGGTGACGACGGCCGCCGACGGGCTCGCGGTCACCCCGCTCCAGGTGGCCCTCGCCTGGATCCGGGACCGGCCCGGGGTGGCCGCGCCGATCGTCGGCGCGCGCAACGCACAGCAGCTCACGGCGGCGTTGTCAGTGGAGGCCCTTAGTCTTCCTGACGAGATCTGCCGGGCGCTGGACGATGTGTCGGCGCCCGTGCACCGCTATCCCGATCACGACTGGAGCACGCTGTGAGCACGGAGCCGGAGACCACGGAGGAAGCCGGGCCGGGGACGCCGGACACACCGGGGACCACGGAGCAGGGCACCGACGGGGCCGCCACGGCGGAGGGCACGACCGGCACCGTCGGCGCGGATGCCGTAGCCGACGCGGGCGGGGCGGGTGCCGACTCGGGCGGGGCGGGTGCCGACTCGGGCAGCGCCGAGGTCACCGGCAGCGCGGACAGCGCGGATGCCGGCGGCGACTCGGCCGGTGCCGAGGGCGCCGTCGGTGAGGGCGGTGCCGCCGCTGCCGAGTTGTCCGAGGCGGAGGCCGAGTTGGCCGCGCAGCGGCTCGAGCGGGAGCGGATCGAGCGGCGCAAGGCCGAGAAGAGGGGCCCGATCGACAGCGGCGCCAAGCTCAGTGGCAAGGCGGCCGACCTGCTCGCGGCGGTCCGGGCCGTCGAGAGCGGCGAGAAGCCGGTGGCCGCGGTGTTCGCGGAGCCCGCACCGGCACCGCGCCCGCACGCCCCGGAACCGGTGCGCAGGCCCCAGCCGGCCCCCGCCCCGCCCGCGCCCAGCGGCCCCGCGCCGGAGACCGTCGACGCCGTGGGCCGTGTGCTGACCGAGGGCGGCGCGCCCGGCACCCTGGCCCCCCAGGTCGCCGCGGCCCTCGGCGAGGGCGCCGACACCGCGCTCCGGGAGGACCCCTGGCAGCTCCTCCGGGTCGGCGGCGTACGGCCGGACCAGGCCGACGGCTTCGCCCGGGCGCTGCTCGGCGCGGCCTGCGGTCCGGACGACGAGCGGCGGGGCCGGGCGCTGACCGTCTGGCTGCTGGAGCAGGCGGCCGTGGCCGGGCACACCGCCCTCGAGCTGGCCACGCTCACCGCGGCCCTCGGCAAGCAGGGCGTACCGGACCCGGACGCGGCGGTGCAGGGCGCGCTCGCCGAGGGCGAGGCGCTGGTGTTCCAGGACGCCCTGGAGGAGCCCGGCGCCGCCGCGCCCCAGGCGAGCGACGAGGACGACGAGGAGGAGCGGGAGCGACCGGTCCGGATCCTGGTCGGCCTGGAGCGGTACGCGCTGGCCGAGGAGAGCCTCGCCGACGGCCTGGCCCGCCTGGTCAACTCCGTGTCCAAGGAGGCCGGGCAGGCCTGGGAGGCCACCGCGGCCGGGGTGTCCGGCGGGGCCGCGGAGCTGGCCCGCGCGCTCGCGGGGCACGGCCTGGTGCTGCACACCGGCGGGGAGGCGGCCCGCGCCGAACCGGCCGCCCTGCTCGGTGCCGCCCGTGCCGCGGGCCTGCGGGCCTTCGCCGCCTGCCACACCCCGGCCGGGCGCCGGCGACTGGCCGAGCGGCTGGGCGGGGAGCCGGCGGACCACGGCGTGGGCACGGTCGCGGGGCTGCTGTCCGGCGCCGAGGGCCCGGGCCGCGACGCGGACGGCGCCCTGGAGCTCGATCTGCTGATCGTGCTGGACGCGCCCCAGCTCGACGTGGAGAGCGCCGCGATGCTGGTGGAGTCGCTGCCCGACGGGGCCCGGCTGCTGCTCAGCGGCGACCCCGGGGTGCTGTGGTCGGCCGGTCCGGGCCGGGTCTTCGCCGACCTGCTCGCGGCTCGTGCCTGCCCGCAGATCGCCTCCCGTGTCCCGGACCCCGGTCCGCTCGGCGAACTGGTCTCCGGCATCGGCGTCGGCGAGCTGAACCAGGTCGCCGCGCCGGGCAAGGAGGTCGTCATCGTGCCGGTGCGGGACGCGGGCGAGGCCGTGCACCGGACGGTGCAGCTGGTCGCGGACTCGGTGCCACGGGCGATCGGCGTCCCGGCCGACCAGACCGTGGTGATCACCCCGGGCCACGGCGGCGCGGCGGGCACGCGCGCCCTCAACTCCGCCCTGAAGGAGCGTCTCAACCCCGGCCCCGGCCGGTTCGGCGGCTTCGACCCCGGCGACCGGATCGCCTACTCCCCCGCGCCGGGGCGCACGGTGCCTGGTGTGGTGGTGAAGGCCGACGCCGACGGACTGCACCTGTCGTGCGCCGACGCCACCGTCGTCGTACCGCGCGAGCGGGTGGAGGGCGGCGTGCGGCACGGCTGGGCGCTGACCGCGCACCAGGCGGTGGGCACCCGCTGGCCGGCGGCGGTCGTGGTCCTGCCCGGCGACGCAGCGCAGGCCCTCAGCCGCCCCTGGGTGTACACGGCGTTCGGCCGGGCGGATCGGCACCTGTCCGTCGTGCACGGCGTGGAACAGGCCCTGCCGAAGGCGGTGGCGGAGGTCCCGCCCAAGCCGCGCACCAGCCGCCTGCAAACGCTGCTGCGCACGCAGATCCCGGCGACCTGAGTCTTCGTCCGCGCCTCTGCCTCCGCGCGTCCGCCGACGCCGCGACCGGTGATCAGTTGCGACGGCGGAGTCCGGCGGTGCCGTACCGGCCCCAGGCCCACGGCACCGCCACCGCCGTCACCTCACCCCCGTCACGTCCGCCTGTGTCACTTCTCGGCCGTCACTTCCCGGCCGTCACTTCTCGGCGTCGACCGGTTCCAGCTCCCCGTCCTCCTCCTCGTCGACGAAGTCGATGTCGTCCTCGCCGTCGGAGACCTCGTCGTCGAACACCGCGCTCACGTCGAACCGGCACACCACCTGCTGCGCATCGATGTGCTCGAACGGCGCCTCCAGCCACTCCCCCGCCTCGGCCGGCTCCTCGGCCGCGGTGACCCAGAGAGTGGAGTCGCCCTCCTCCAGGCCGAACTCCTTGTGCCGGGAGGCGATCTCGTCCGGTTCGAACTCGCCGAAGAGGATGCCCAGCGCCCCCGGGACCGTCCTGGCGGCATCGTCCTCGTCCACGACGTCGTCGTACTCCGCCGCCTCGACCCGCTGGGCCTGCGCCAGCAGTCGCTGGGGTTCCGCCACGGTGTAGTCGCGGCGGATCAGCACACTGATCGCGTTCGGCTCCTCGGGGCCCGCGTACGGCGGCAGCGCGTCCTCCGCGCCGGGGATCTCGAAGGGGGTGACCTCGTCGTAGTGGTCGTAGAGCAGTTCGTCGTACGCCTCGGCGGCAGCGGCCAGCTGGTTGAACGCCTCGGACACGGCCGGGTCGTCCTCCCCCGACCTGCGTTCGACCGCGGCGAGATGACGGTCGAGCGCGGTCTTGACGGCCTCGGCGGCGGCGCGTACCTCGGCAGCGGTGGGCTGCGCAGCATCAGACATAGTGCAGACGCTATCCGTACCGGGCACCAGCCCGCACAATAGATGCGATGCCGGAATACGAATTTGTCGACGTGTACGTGCCTCGCGGGGTTTCCCGCAAGGAGACGACACGTCTGCTGACGGACCATGCCGAGTACGGACACTGGGAGTTGGACCGACTGAGCCTGTTGCGCGACGGCAGCCGCAAGGTGCGGTTGCGCCGACGGATCATCCGCCAGGTGCGCGCGACATGGTGACCGTGATCACAAGGTGAGTGTGGACAGATGAACGGAGCGGGCCCCGCCGGCATGGCAGGGGCCCGCTCCGTTTCGGGTCACGCCCCGGCGCGCGCCTTGCGGTAGAGCACCGCGCCGGCCAGCAGCGCGCCCGCGCCGGCCGGCAGGGCGATGCCGAGCGGCACGTCACTGCCCGTGTGAGCGAGCTGGGCGGTGCTCAGGGACTGGCCGGAGCGGCCCACCTCGGCCTTGACCTGGGACGTACCGTGCGTCCCGGAGCCGGTCTTGCCGGTCTGGGAGCCGGTGCCGGTACCGGGGTGGCCCGGATTGCCGGGGTGCCCCGGGGTGCCGGGCTCACCGGGCTGGCCAGGATGTCCAGGTTCCCCCGGCTGGCCCGGATGACCTGGGTGCCCCGGATGCCCGGGCTCCCCCGGGTGGCCCGGATGACCTGGGTGGCCAGGGTGCCCCGGCTTCCCGGGCGGATTTCCGTGCCCGCCCTCGTTGGCGCAGTCGTTCCCCACCGCGGCGTTCCCCGCCCCGATGACGTCGACGCTGTTGCCGCACACGTTCACCGGGACGTCGATCGGCACCTGCACGGTATTGCCGGAGCCGACGCCCGGCGAACCGCCGGTGTGGCCGCCCGCGTGCGAACCGCCGGAACCGCCGTGGTGCCCCCCCGAGGCACCACCGTGATTGGCGCATTTGTTGCCCACCGACGGGTTCAGTAGCCCGACGACGTTCACGGTGTTGCCGCAGATGTTCACCGGCGCGTGCACGGGCACCTGCACCGTGTTGCCGGACAGTACGCCGGGTGAGCCCCCGGCGGAGCCCGCCGCGCCCGAGTCGGCGTGTGCGTAGCCGCCCGCGGCGGCGATGACACCGGTCGCGGCGGCCATGGTGATCAGGCCCTTGCGCGTGCCCTGTCGCATGCTGAGATCCCCCCTGCCTTCCATGTCTTCGTTCGGAAAGACCGGTCGGCCTCGGAGCGCATGGCGCGCGCTCCGAGGCCGACGGCTCGTAAAAGACGCCCCTCAGGGAGCCGGCGTCACTTGTTGACGCAGGCGTTGCCGAAGGCGGGGTTCAGGAGCCCGATCACGTTGATCGTGTTGCCGCACACGTTCACCGGGACGTGCACGGGCACCTGGATGACGTTGCCGGACGCGACGCCCGGGGAGTGCACGGCGGCACCCTGGGCCCCGGAGTCGGCGACGGCCAGGCCCGCGCCCGCGAGAACCAGCCCACCGGTGGCAGCCGCAGCAGCGACGACCTTCTTGATCATTCTTCCTCCTTGTTGGCAATGCGACCCCAAGGCGCGGGGTCACATCAGATGCAACGAGGAGGGGCCGATGAAGCTACGAGCCTATCGTCGCATTCACCCTTCTCAGTCGATCTCGTACGGCTGCCCGATTACCGCGGTGCGCGCCCGGGGCGGGGGCACCGACTCACGACGCGTCGATGAACCGGTCGAGCACCCGCACGCCGAACTGCAGGCCGTCCACCGGCACCCGCTCGTCCACGCCGTGGAACATGCCGGCGAAGTCCAGCTCCGGCGGCAGCTTCAGCGGCGCGAAGCCGAAGCCGCGGATGCCGAGGTCGTCGAAGGACTTGGCGTCGGTGCCGCCGGAGAGCATGTACGGGATCGCCTTGGCGGTGGGGTCCTCGGCGAGCAGGGAGGACTGCATGGCCTCCACCAGGGCGCCGTCGAAGGTGGTCTCGACGGCCTTGTCGGCGTGCACGTCCTCGCGGCGGACCTTCGGGCCGAGCAGCCGGTCCAGGTCGGCCAGGAACTCCTCCTCGTGGCCGGGCAGGAACCGTCCGTCGATGTGCGCGGTGGCCTCGCCCGGGATGACGTTGACCTTGTAGCCCGCGTTCAGCTGGGTGGGGTTCGCGGTGTTGCTCAGGGTCGCGCCGATCAGCTTGGCGATGCCGCCGAGCTTGGCGAGGGTGGACTCCATGTCCTCCGGGTCCAGCTCGGTGCCGAGCGCGTCGCCCAGTTCGTCGAGGAAGGCCCGGGTGGTCTTGGTGACCCGCACCGGGAACTTGTGCCGGCCGACTCGGGCGACGGCCTCGGACAGTTCGGTGATGGCGTTGTCGCGGTGGATCATCGAGCCGTGCCCGGCGGTCCCGGCCACGGTCAGCTTCATCCAGTGCATGCCCTTCTCGGCCGTCTGGATCAGGTAGAGCCGCCGCTGCTCGTTCACGGTGAAGGAGAAGCCGCCGACCTCGCTGATCGCCTCCGTGACGCCCTCGAACAGCTCGGGGTGGTGGTCGACCAGGTACCGGGCGCCGTACGTGCCGCCGGCCTCCTCGTCGGCGAGGAAGGCGACGACGATGTCCCGCGGCGGCCGGCGCCCGCTGCGCAGCCGGTCCCGGACGACCGCCAGCGTCATGGCGTCCATGTCCTTCATGTCGACGGCGCCGCGTCCCCACACGCAGCCGTCGGCGATCTCGCCGGAGAACGGGTGGTGGGTCCAGTCGACCGCGTTGGCCGGTACGACGTCCAGGTGGCCGTGGATGAGCAGCGCGGGCCGGGACGGGTCCTCGCCCTCGATGCGGGCCACCGTGGAGGCGCGGCCGGGGTGCGACTCGTAGATCTTCGGCTCCAGCCCGACCTCGGCGAGCTTCTCGGCGACCCACTCGGCGGCCTTGCGCTCGCCGGGGCCGGAGTGGTCGCCGTAGTTGCTGGTGTCGAACCGGATCAGCTCGCGGCAGAGGTCCACGACCTCGTCCTCGCCGGTGACGCTCCTGGCCGTGTCCGTCTCGCTCACGCTGCTTCCTCCCACTGTCACTGCTGGTGGTCCCTGTCATCCTCTCTCCGGCGGCGCCCCCGGCCCAAGACCGGTCCCGGCCCGTCACACGCCGTTCACGCGCGAGCGGCCCCGGCACCGGGGGGTGATCAGCCACCCCGGAAAGCCTGGTAATGTTTCCTTCGTCGCCGCGAGGGAAACCCCGCCGAGAGGCGGAGCTCGTGCGACAGACACCTTGTCCGGGTGGCGGAATGGCAGACGCGCTAGCTTGAGGTGCTAGTGCCCTTTATCGGGCGTGGGGGTTCAAGTCCCCCCTCGGACACCAGTGAGGCCCCTGCTCGGCAGGGGCCTTTCGCGTGCCCCGGCGCCGCTTCCTAGACTTGAGGGGTGGCCCGTCGTAACGACGAGGTCGAGGCGCTCCTGCAGGAGTACGCCGATCTCATCGCGATCACCGGAGGCGACGCGTTCAAGGCGCGCGCCTACGAGAAGGCGGCGCGGGCGATCGGCGGGTATCCGGTCGACATCTCGACGCTGGACGCCGACGGGCTGCGGGAGATCCCGAACGTGGGCCGGTCGATCGCCGAGAAGGTGGCCGAGTACCTGCGCACGGGCACGATGGCCGCGGTGGAGGAGCGCCGGGCGAAGATCCCTGCGGGGGTGCGGGAGCTGATCACGATCCCGACCCTGGGGCCGAAGAAGGCGCTGCGGCTCTACGAGGACCTGCACATCTCGTCGGTGAGCGAGCTGGCCGCGGCCATCGAGGCGGACGCGCTGGCGGATCTGAAGGGCTTCGGCGAGAAGACCCAGGAGAACATCCGGCACGGGATCGAGCTGCTCCAGCGGGCGGGCGGGCGGGTGCCGCTGTCGCTGGCGCTGGACACCGCCGAGGAGATCGTCGCCGAGCTGTCCGCCGTGACGGGCTGCGAGCGGTGCGCGTACGCCGGTTCGCTGCGCCGGATGCGGGAGACCGTCGGCGACCTGGACGTGCTGGTCGCGGCGCGGCGGTCGGCGCCGTTCATGGACGCGCTGTGCGAGCTGCCGGTCACCGCCGAGGTGATCGCGCGGGGCACGAAGAAGACGTCGGTGCGCACCGGCAAGGGGCTCCAGGTCGATCTGCGGGTGGTGCCGCCGGAGTCGTGGGGCGCCGCGCTCCAGTACTTCACCGGGTCCAAGGCGCACAACATCCGCACCCGGACCATCGCCGTGCACCAGGGGCTGAAGCTGTCCGAGTACGGCGTGTTCGACACCGAGAGCGGGGAGTCGGTGGCGTCCCGCACCGAGGAGGAGGTGTACGCGCGGCTCGGCCTGCCGTGGATCCCGCCGACGCTGCGCGAGGACCGCGGGGAGATCGAGGCGGCGCTGGGCGACGGCCTGCCCGAGGTGGTGACCGAGCGGGACATCCGCGGCGACCTGCACACGCACACCGATCTCACGGACGGCCTGGCCCCGCTGGAGGCGATGGTGGAGGCCGCCGCCGAGCACGGTCACGCGTACTACGCGGTCACCGACCACGCGCCCAACCTGTACATGCAGCGCATGACGGACGAGAAGATCCTCGCCCAGCGGGAGCTGCTGCGGGAGCTGGACGGCACCCGGCGCCGGATGCGGCTGCTGCACGGCACCGAGCTGAACATCGGTCCGGACGGCGAGGTGGACTGGCCGGAGGAGTTCCTGGCCGGCTTCGACCTGTGCGTGGCCTCGCTGCACTCCCACTTCGACCTGGACCGGAGGGCGATGACACGGCGGCTGGTGCGGGCCTGCGAGCATCCGTACGTCAACATCATCGGGCATCCCACGACCCGGCTGATCGGCAAGCGGCCGGGCGTCGACGCCGACTGGGACAAGGTGTTCGCGGCCTGCGCGCGCACCGGTACCGCGCTGGAGGTCAACGCCCAGCCGGACCGGCTGGACCTGCGCGACGAGGACATCCTGCGGGCCAGGGAGCACGGGGTGAAGTTCGCCGTGAACACCGACGCGCACTCCGTCCCGCACCTCGGGCAGCTGCGCTACGGCGTGGCGACCGCGCAGCGCGGCTGGCTCACCAAGGAGGACGTGATCAACGCCTGGCCGCTGACCCGGCTGCGGAGGTTCCTGCGGAAGGGCGGGCGGGCCTGAGCGTCCGGGATCACCGCAGCGCCCGCACGGTGAGCGTGCCGCCGTCGCCGTGCTCGACCCGGGTGCCGAGGCCGCGGGCGTACCCGTCGAGGACCGTGCGCAGCCAGGAGGTGTCCTCGGCGGAGGCCTGCTCCAGGCGCAGCCGGCGTGCCTGGAAGGGCACCATCCGCAGAGCGGTCAGCCGGCCGGTGCCGGGCTCGACCGACACCAGGTGCAGCAGCCGCAGGTCGTCGCGGTAGCGCTCGTAGCCGCCGATGCCCTCGTAGTCGTCGACGAGGTCCCCGCAGCCGTACAGGACGAGCCGGTCCCGGTAGACCTCCGGTGGGCGGGGATGGTGCGAGGAGTGCCCGTGGACCACGTCGACGCCCGCGTCGATCAGCGCGTGGGCGAAGCGGACCTCGTCACGGGAGGCCGGGTAGCCCCAGTTGGGTCCCCAGTGGACGGACGCGACGACGAGGTCGCCCGGCCGCGCGGTGTGCCGCACGCGGTCGGCGACGTCCCGCGCGGCGGCGGTGGTCGGCGCGGTGACGAGGGCCACGCCGGGGCGTTCGGCGGTGGCGGCCCAGCTGTGCGGGATGCCGCTCGACGGCATCCCGAAGGCGAGGACCAGGACGCGTCCGCCCTGCCGCAGCGGGACGGTCGCCGGGCGCCAGGCCGCGTCCGCGTCCGGACCCGCCCCGGCGGTGCGCAGCCCGGCGGCGGCGAGGGAGTCGAGGGTCTCGGCGAGGCCGGACCGGCCGAAGTCGAGCACGTGGTTGTTGGCGAGGACGCAGACGTCGGGGCGGACGGCGGCGAGGCAGGGCAGGTTGGCCGGGTGCATCCGGTAGTGGACGCCCTTGCCGGGTGCGAAGTCGCCGTCCCGGGTGACGGCGGTCTCCAGGTTGATCACCCGCACGTCCGGGGCCGCACGCTCCAGCGCGGCCAGTGCCTCGCCCCAGGGCCAGGTCGGGTCGACGGGCCGGGGTACCGGTCCGTTCGCGGCCTGAGCCAGGGCGACGTACTCGCGGGCGTCGCGCACGTAGTCCTCGCGCAGGGCCGGGTCGCCGGGGTGCGGGAGGATCTGGTCGACGCCCCGGCCGAGCATGACGTCACCGGCGAGGAACAGGGTGACGGCCTTCTCGCCCATGGCGGCGGGACTATACGTGCGCGGGCGCCATGTGGTCCGTGAACCAGTCACGTGCCAGCTCGGTCACCCGTTCCAGCGTGCCGGGCTCCTCGAAGAGGTGGGTGGCGCCGGGGACCACCTCCAGCCGGTTCTCGCACCGCAGTTGTGCCTGTGCCTCCCGGTTGAGCGCGAGGACCTGGCGGTCGGCGCCGCCGACGACGAGCAGGGTGGGTGCCGTCACCGCGGCCAGCCGGGGTCCGGCGAGATCGGGCCGGCCGCCGCGGGAGACGACGGCGGCGGGCCGCGCGTCGGGGTCGGCGGCGGCCCACAGGGCGGCGGCCGCGCCGGTGCTGGCGCCGAAGAAGCCGACGGCGAGGCTCTCGGTGCCGGGTTCCTCGCGCAGCCAGCGGGTGGCGTCCAGCAGCCGTCCGGCCAGCAGGGCGATGTCGAACACGTTGCCGCGGTCGGCTTCCTCCGCGTCGGTGAGCAGGTCGAACAGCAGTGTGCCGAGGCCGGCCCGGTGCAGTCCCTCGGCCACGAACCGGTTGCGCGGGCTGTGCCGGCTGCTGCCGCTGCCGTGCGCGAAGGCCACGACTCCGGTGGCGTCCTCGGGCACGGTGAGCCGCCCGCCCAGCCGGGTGCCGCCGGCGGGCACCGTCACCTCCCGGTCGGTGGAGCCGGCGCCCACGCTGTGCCGGTGGCGGCTCGCGGCCCGGCGCAGGCAGGCGGTGACCTCCTCGTCGTCGACCTGGGCGAAGTCGGCGTAGAACTGGCCGACCGCGGCGAAGTGCCACGGGGTGTCCAGGCAGACCAGTTCGTCGGCGTCCCCGCCCAGTCGCCGGGCGAAGTCCCGGGGGGCGACGGGGACGGCCAGCACGATCCGGGCGGCGCCCCGGGCGCGGGCGATCCGGCAGGCGGCCCGCGCGGTGGAGCCGGTGGCCACACCGTCGTCCACCACGACGGCGGTCCGGCCGGCGACGGAGACGAGGGGCGCGGCGCCCCGGTAGCGCCCGGCCCGTTGCTCCAGCACCCGGCGTTCGCGTTCCTCGACCCGGGCGAGGTCCGCGGTGGAGACCCCGGTGCCGCGCAGCACCTCCTGGTTGATCACGCGGACACCGTCCTCGCCTATCGCGCCCATGCCCAGCTCGGGCTGGTACGGCACGCCCAGTTTGCGCACCAGGCAGACGTCCAGGGGCGCGTCGAGCGCGTCGGCGACCTCGGCGGCGACCGGCACCCCTCCCCGTGGCAGTCCCAGCACCACGACGTCCTGGCCCCTGAGGTACTCCAGGCGTCGGCCCAGTCTGCGTCCCGCTTCTAGGCGGTTGGTGAAGTGCACGGTGGGCTCCTTCACTCCCGTGGCTGCCAGAGCGGCGCCGGGGCTTCCGCGTCGGCGGCTCCCGTCGCCTTCATGTCGCCGTCGGCGGCGCGCAGCAGCATGCGGCCCATGGCGATGAGCGCGCGCCCGGCGGCGAGTTCGTCGCCGATGTCCGGCATCGCCCGGTCGTAGGGGTTGCGGCGGGCCTCCGCGTGGCTCTCCAGGACGTTGTCGCCGGTGTCGAGGATGATCCGGGCCGTGGTGTCCGGATCGTGCTCGGACAGGTACAGGTTCAGCCGCCATTCCTTGACGGCGGGACGGCTGCTCATGGGTCCGGTCATCGTCCGCCACCTCGCTCCGCGGATCGTGCCGCGACGGGCCGCCGGTCGTCGGCGGGTCCATCGTGGCTGGTCGCGCAGTTCCCCGCGCCCCCTGCGGGGCGCTCCAGTCCGGCACTTCCACTGTGCACCCGACCCGCTGCGGACGCCTCCCCTGCCGCGGGCAGAATGTGGGCCATGACCTCGCGCACCTGCCCCTGCGGGCTCCCCCAGTCCTACGACGCCTGCTGCGGCCGCTTCCACACCGGCGCGGCGACCGCGCCGACGGCCGAGCTGCTGATGCGCTCGCGGTACAGCGCGTTCGTCAAGAGGGACGCGGGCTATCTGCTGCGCACCTGGCATCCGCGGACCCGGCCCGCGCGGCTGGACCTCGACCCGCGGATGCGGTGGACGGGGCTGGAGATCCTGGACACCGCCGACGGATCCGCCTTCCACGGCACCGGCACGGTGACGTTCCGCGCCTCCTACCGGGGCGGCTCGCTGCACGAGCGGGGCCGGTTCGAGCGGGTGGACGGGGCGTGGGTGTACGTGGACGGGGACATCCTGGGCGAGTAGCCGGGGCTAGGCGGTTTCGTTTGGATCAGCGGGCGGACCAGAGGAAGATGCCTGCGATGTGGAGTCCGGCCAGGTAGATGGTCGCGGTCTTCTCGTAGCGGGTGG
>NZ_JNWV01000028.1 GCF_000716535.1 Streptomyces flaveolus
GCCGCGCGCGGCGACGGCAAGAAGATCATCCTCGCCCTGGACACGGTGAAGAACCTGGCCGACGAGGAGATGAAGGTCGTCGTGGACCCCGAGAAGGGCGTCCGGCGGATCACCAAGCTGATGGACCCGGCGGAGGCGACCGGCGAGTACATCGGCGTCACCCTGATCGAGGGCGACGCGGCCGAGGAGCTGGCCGACGCGCTGCGGACGACGTTCGAGCGTGACCCGCAGCTCTACTACGAGGACGGCTACCAGGAGCTGGTCGACCGCGGCTTCAAGGTCGACGTGGCGCCGATCGGCGACGTCAGCTGGGTCGAGATCGACAACCACGACGACCTCGCGCGCGGACGGGTGATCGCGTGCCAGTACTGACCCGGCTCATCCCCTCGCCGGTCGTGGTGGACATCCGCGCGGGTGCCCTCGACGACCTGGCGAGTGTTCTCGCCGATCAGCGGATCTCGCACTCCGGGCGGCTCGCCGTCGCCGTCAGCGGTGGCTCCGGCGCCCGGCTGCGCGAGCGCCTCGCGCCCTCGCTGCCCGGAGCGGTCTGGTACGAGGTGGGCGGCGGCACCCTGGACGACGCGGTCCGGCTGGCCGACGAGATGAAGTCGGGTCACTACGACGCGGTGGTGGGCCTCGGCGGCGGCAAGGTCATCGACTGCGCGAAGTACACCGCGGCGCGCGTCGGTCTGCCCATGGTCGCCGTCGCCACCAACCTCTCCCACGACGGCATCTGCTCGCCGGTCTCCATCCTGGACAACGACGCGGGCCGTGGCTCGTACGGCGTACCGACCCCCATCGCCCTGCTCATCGATCTGGACGTGATCCGCGAGGCGCCGATGCGGTTCGTGCGGTCCGGCATCGGCGATGCCCTATCCAACATCTCCGCGGTCGCGGACTGGGAGCTGGCCAACCGCGTCAACGGGGAGAAGATCGACGGCCTGGCCGCCGCCATGGCACGCCAGGCGGGCGAGGCCGTGCTGCGGCACCCGGGCGGATGCGGCGAGGACGAGTTCCTGACCGTGCTGTCCGAGGGGCTGGTGCTGTCGGGCATCGCCATGTCGATCGCCGGGCACACCCGCCCGTCCTCCGGCGCCTGCCACGAGATCAGCCACGCGCTCGACCTGCTCTACCCCAAGCGGGCGGCGAGCCATGGC
The DNA here is from genome assembly GCF_000716535.1 of Streptomyces flaveolus. GTDB lineage: Bacteria > Actinomycetota > Actinomycetes > Streptomycetales > Streptomycetaceae > Streptomyces > Streptomyces flaveolus_A. The sequence goes on from NZ_JNWV01000028.1 coordinate 1,158, forward strand.
GAGCAGGTGGGGCTGGGCGCCGCCTTCGCCATGCACCTGCGGGGCGACACCGAGCGTGCCCTGCTGATGGCCGAGTCGCTCCGCCGGCACGGGCTGCCGGTGGTGGCGGAGGAGATCGGGTTCAGTGACGACGAGTTCGTCCGCGCGGTGGAGTTCGCGCCGCAGACCCGGCCCGGCCGCTACACGATCCTGGAGCACCTGGAGCTGTCCCCGGAGGGCATCGGGAAGGCGTACGCCGCCTACGTGGCCGCGGTCGCCGGCTGAGCCCGGGCCCGGTTTGACCCCTACGGTCCGGGCCCGTAACCTTGACCGTCGGCGTGTCCACTGAACACGCCACATCCCCGTAAACCTCTTCCTCCCGGGCACACGGTTGGCCGGGAGAGGTCGTTCGTGGTTTTCCCGGGCGACTGGCCTGCGGGGGTGCCGTTTCTTCGAGCGAAAGTGAGATCCGCGTGTACGCCATCGTGCGCAGCGGTGGTCGCCAGCACAAGGTTGCTGTCGGCGACATCGTTGAGGTTGACAAGATTTCCACTGCCAAGGTTGGCGACACGGTCGAGCTCTCGACCCTGCTCGTTGTCGACGGCGACTCCGTGACCAGCGACCCGTGGGTGCTGGCCGGCATCAAGGTCCAGGCCGAGGTCGTGGACCACCACAAGGGCCAGAAGATCGACATTCTGCGCTACAAGAACAAGACCGGCTACCGCCGTCGGCAGGGCCACCGCCAGCAGTACACGGCGATCAAGGTCACGTCGATCCCCGCGGCTGCGAAGTAAGGGACTGAGGAGAAATGGCACACAAGAAGGGCGCATCGTCCACTCGGAACGGTCGCGACTCCAATGCCCAGCGGCTCGGCGTGAAGCGCTTCGGCGGTCAGGTCGTGAACGCGGGTGAGATCCTGGTCCGCCAGCGCGGCACCCACTTCCACCCCGGCGCCGGTGTCGGCCGTGGCGGCGACGACACGCTGTTCGCGCTGCAGGCCGGTGCGGTGGAGTTCGGTACCCACCGTGGCCGCAAGGTCGTGAACATCGTTCCGGTCGCCTGAATCGACTGATTCAGCACCGAACGCTTTCGCGAGGCGGACCTCACTTCCCGGGCGGGAAGGCGGGTCCGCCTTTCGCGTGTTAACAACAGGTAGAACCGTCGGCATTCTGGAGGCACCCCACCATGACCACCTTCGTGGACCGCGTCGAACTGCACGTCGCCGCGGGTAACGGAGGCCACGGCTGTGCCTCCGTCCACCGTGAGAAGTTCAAGCCGCTCGGCGGCCCCGACGGCGGCAACGGCGGCCGGGGCGGTGACGTCATCCTGACCGTCGACCAGTCGGTCACGACGCTGCTCGACTACCACCACTCCCCGCACCGCAAGGCCACCAACGGCAAGCCCGGCGAGGGCGGCAACCGCTCCGGCAAGGACGGCCAGGACCTGGTCCTGCCCGTGCCGGACGGCACGGTCGTCCTGGACAAGGCGGGCAACGTCCTCGCCGACCTGGTCGGCCACGGCACCTCGTACATCGCCGCGCAGGGCGGCCGGGGCGGCCTCGGCAACGCGGCGCTTGCCTCCGCCCGCCGCAAGGCGCCCGGCTTCGCGCTGCTCGGCGAGCCCGGTGACCTCCAGGACATCGTCCTGGAGCTGAAGACCGTCGCGGACGTGGCCCTCGTCGGCTATCCGAGCGCCGGCAAGTCCTCGCTGATCTCCGTGCTGAGCGCGGCCAAGCCGAAGATCGCGGACTACCCGTTCACCACGCTGGTCCCGAACCTGGGTGTGGTGACCGCCGGTTCCACCGTGTACACCATCGCCGACGTGCCCGGTCTCATCCCCGGCGCCAGCCAGGGCCGCGGCCTGGGCCTGGAGTTCCTGCGGCACGTGGAGCGGTGCAGCGTGCTGGTGCACGTGCTGGACACCGCGACCCTGGAGTCTGACCGTGACCCCGCCTCCGACCTCGACGTCATCGAGGAGGAGCTGCGCCAGTACGGCGGCCTGGGCGACCGGCCCCGCATCGTCGTCCTGAACAAGGTGGACGTGCCGGACGGCAAGGACCTCGCCGAGATGGTCCGCCCCGACCTGGAGGCCCGCGGCTACCGCGTCTTCGAGGTGTCGGCGGTGGCGCACATCGGGCTGCGCGAGCTGACCTTCGCCCTCGGCGAGCTGGTCGCCGGCGCGCGTGCCGCCAAGCCGAAGGAGGAGGCGACCCGGATCGTCATCCGGCCCAAGGCCGTGGACGACGCGGGCTTCACCGTCACCCGTGAGGAGATCGGGGGAGAGCCGCTGTTCCGGGTGCGCGGCGAGAAGCCCGAACGCTGGGTCCGCCAGACCGACTTCAACAACGACGAGGCCGTCGGCTACCTCGCCGACCGGCTCAACCGCCTCGGTGTGGAAGAGGAGTTGATGAAGGCGGGCGCCCGCGCGGGTGACGGCGTCGCCATCGGTCCGGAGGAGAACGCGGTCGTCTTCGACTGGGAGCCGACGGCCATGGCGGGCGCGGAGATGCTCGGCCGCCGCGGTGAGGACCACCGCTTCGACGCGCCGCGGCCCGCGGCACAGCGCCGCAGGGACCGGCAGGCCGAACGGGACGACCCGGAGCGGGAGTTCAACGACTTCGAGCCCTTCTAGGCGAGCCGTTTCGGGCGCGAACGCGTGGTGCTTGGGCTGTTACAGCACCTTTACACAACTTCGCGTTGATCGTCGTACGGGTGACATCGAGCCGACGCGTGGCGGGCGCTACGGTGACATGACCGGTGCGGATGGGGGGCGTTCGACCGGCGCTTCCCTCCGCTTGCATGTCGTGTTCCGTGGGGGGAAGACATATGGGCTCCGCGCCCGCCAACCGTCCTGTCGTGTCCGTGATCATTCCCGTCTACAACGCTGTCGATCATCTGCCGGAGTGCTTGCAGTCGATCGCCGGTCAGTCGATCGGGTTCGAGCAGATCGAGATCGTCGCAGTGGACGACGGCTCCACCGACGGCAGCGGCGAGCTGCTCGACACCTGGGCCGAGCGGCATCCCGGCCGGGTCCGGGTGGTGCACCAGGAGAATTCCGGGGCACCGGGCGGCCCCCGCAACCGGGCCATCCAGATGGCCAAGGGCGAGTTCCTGTTCTTCGCCGACCCCGACGACTACCTGGGCACCGAGGCGCTGGAACGCATGGTCGCCGCCGCCGGGCGCAACGACTCCGACGTGGTGCTGGGGAAGATCAAGGGGGTGGGGCGCAAGGCCCCGGTCACCCCGTTCCGGAAGAACGTCGACGGGGGTGACATCTTCACCTCCAAGGGCGTCTGGTCCCTCACCGCGCACAAGCTGTTCCGCCGCTCGCTGGTCGAGGAGCACGGACTGCGGTTCGCGGAGGGCATCCGGCTGGCCGAGGAACAGGTCTTCGTCGTGCCCGCCTACCTGCACGCGCGGTCGATCTCCGTCGTGTCCGACTACGACTGCTACTACCTGGTCCGCCGCGACGACTTCCCGCACCTGACCCAGGAAGTCCCGGACCCCGCCCCCTTCTACGCGAACGTGCGTGACGTACTGAGCGTCGTGGCCGCGCACGTCCCGCCCGGTGGCCGGCGCAACAAGCTGCTGTACCGCTGGCTCACCCTGGAGATCCTCGGCCGCTTCGACGGGCGTTTCGCCGACCTGCCCGAGGAGACCCGCGTCCTGCACGTGAAGCTGGCGGGGGACCTGCTGCGCGCGTACATGCCGCAGACGCTCGTGGACCAGTTGCCGCCGCTGTCCCGGCTGCGCTGCCTGCTGATCTCCCAGGGGCTCGTCGAGGAACTCACCGCCCTCACCACGCTGGTCCCCAGGCCGGAGCCGCAGCCCGCGACCGCCGCCGGACCGGCGCGGCCGGCGCCTTCACGGAGCCGGCGGCTCGGCCGGTACGCACCCGCTCGCGTGCTCAAGGCGCTCAAGAGGCGTCTGCGCCCGGGACGTTGACCGGCCGCCGTCCTCCCGACGGCACAAGGGCGGGGCCCGGAGGACGATCCTCCGGGCCCCGCCCTTCTCGTGTGCTCGCTCAGAGCTCCTTGGCCTGCTCCAGCATCCGGTCCACGACCCGCGCCGAGGCGTGGCCGTCGTCCAGGTCGCAGAACAGGTGGTGGAAGCGGTCGAAGCGGTCCTGGTACTCGGCGGACACCGTGTCGATGTCCAGGAGCGCGTCGACCAGCTCCTTCGAGGTGAAGACCAGCGGGCCGGGCGAGTCCTGCTCGAAGTCGAAGTAGAAGCCGCGCAGGGTGTCCCGGTAGTGCTCCAGGTCGTAGGTGAAGAAGAGCATCGGCCGCTTCAGGTGGGCGTAGTCGAACATGACCGACGAGTAGTCCGTGATCATGATGTCGGCCGCCAGGTACAGCTCGGCGATGTCCGGGTACTCCGACACGTCCCACACGAAGCCGTTGCCGGCGCCCGGCACCAGGTCCACCACGTTGGAGTGGCGGCGGATCAGCAGGACGTGGTCGTCACCCAGCCGCCGCTGCGCGTCCTCGATGTCGATGCGCAGGTCGAACCGGAACTGGCCCTGGCTGTGCGCCTGGTCGTCCCGCCAGGTCGGCGCGTACAGCACGACCTTCTTGCCCTTCGGCAGGCCGAGCTGCTTCTTCACCCGCTCCGCGATGGCGTCCTTGTCCGGCGAGTACAGGTAGTCGTTGCGCGGGTAGCCCGCCTCCAGGATCTCCCCGTCGTAGGAGAACGCGCGCTTCAGGATCGGCGTGCTGAACCGGTTGGAGGACACCACCAGGCTCCACTGCTTCGCCTCCAGCGCCAGCTTCTCCTGGTAGCGGCGGTCGAAGTGCAGCGTGTCGATGTCGTGGCCGATCTTCTTCAGCATCGTGCCGTGCCAGGTCTGGACGACGACCTGGCCGGGGCGCCGCTCGATCCAGAACGGCAGGTGGCCGTTGGTGACGATGTAGCGGCTGGAGGCCAGCGCCTCGAACCACTCGCGGCCCCACATGCGGACGGGCTCCACGCCCTCCGGCAGGAGGACCTGGCCGTCGCGCACGGCCCACAGGTGCTTCAGCTCCGAGCCACGGGCGACCAGCTCCTCGTACATCGCCTTCGGGCTGTCGGAGAACTGCTTGCCGTTGTAGCTGAGGTAGAAGACCTGGTCCTTCAGGGGCTGCTGGCGCAGCGGCTCGTACACCGTCTCGCGGAGCTGCCGCTGGCGGTACGGGCCGCGCTCCAGGTCGTCCAGCTCCGAACGGCAGTTGAGCTGGGGGAAGTCGGCCCAGCGGTTCTCCAGCCAGTAGCGGCGGCCGCCCAGTTCGGCACGGAGCGGGAACTGCGCCGACGCGAGGCGGTCGGTGACGAAGGGCACGTCGGGACCCTGACCGTCGGCCGGGCGCAGGAAGAGGTTCCAGCGGCCCGCGCGCAGCGGCACGTTGCCGTCGCCACCGAGCGTGGAGGGGTCGAAGGCGACCTCGAAACGGCCGTCCTCGAACCAGCGCGGCTCCACGAAGCGCTCCTCGAACCGGGCCCGGGGCTTGAGCAGCAGCCGGGAGCCGGTGAGCCGGGCGTCGGTGCGCGCGGTGATGACGATCCGGCCGTCCTCCAGGGCGACCCGGTCGATCACGGCCCGCCGGGTGCGGCCGGCCAGCTTGAGGTACCCGTTGTGCCCGCCGATCACGGCCAGTTCGCCCTGGTCGGCGTGTTCACCCAGCGAGGCGGGCAGGTCGTAGCGCCCGTCGGCCAGGCCCTCCTGGAGGACCGTGCTGAACTGGCGCTCGGTGCCCTTGGGGTCGGTGGCCACCAGCACGGTGGACCAGATGCGCTTCTCGGGCCGGGTCAGGGCGTCGACACCCTCGTTGAAGACCAGCGCCACGTCGGCCACCGGGATGTCGACCGAGAACCGGCGCGCGCCGCCTTCCTCGGTCACCTCGACCGGGTACTCGTGGACCTCGGCGCCCTTCTGGTTCTTCACCCGCAGCGCCACCCGCTCGCCGGCGTGCAGCGGGACCCGGATGTCGCCGGTCACCCGCAGCCGGTCGCCCTCCATGGTCCAGCCGGTGATCAGCGCGCGGACCTTCTCGATGCGCAGCTTGAGGGCGCCGCGCTCGACCGACGGCAGCATCCGGAAGTCGGAGTCCAGCCAGCGGTACGGCGGGAAGTTGCAGGCGGCACCGCCGCTGGACTGCACGGCGCTGCGTCGCACCAGGCCGGAGGCGTACAGGCCCAGGCCCACGTGCCACAGACCCTCCTGCCACTCACCGCCCTTGCGCAGCTTCGCCGGGTCGATGGTCACTTCCCAGCCGGCCCAGTCGTAGTTGTAGCGCTCCTGGCCGGAGTCGGTGGTCGCCTCGGGCCGCTCCACGTTCCGGGCGGGCAGCACCATGCGCCGGCGGGACTTGTCCTTGCGCAGTTGCAGGACCTTGACGGACGAGCGCTTCGAGGGCAGGTCGATCTTGTCGATCCAGGCGTGCCCGGCCAGCACCAGTTTGCCCTCGGACCAGCTGACGTCCTTCAGCGGGGCGCGCATGCGCAGGTCCGGGTCGATGCGCAGGGCCTTGCGCGGGACGTCCAGCTCGGCGTCGGCCAGGGCCGGGAAGGAGGCGTACTTGCGGACCAGACCGCTGACCTCGATGGGCTCCTTGCGCCGCTGCGAGGCCAGCAGGGTGATCAGCTCGTCGAGCTGGTGCTTGCGGACCAGCAGCCACTGCACCCGCAGGTGCGTCGGCAGGGCCATGACGACCTTGGGGTCGATGTGGTCCAGGAAGCGGTTGGCCGACCGCAGGAACTCGTCGCGGTACTCCTCGTCGCCGTCGGGCACCACGTTGAGGAACAGCCGGAGGTCGTCCGTGAGCACGCGGGCGTCGTACTCCTGCTTGAGGCGCGCGAAGGTCTCGCCGCGCTGCCTGCTCAGGAAGTCGCTGATCTCCAGGACCGAGGTGACGCGGTCGCTCACGGCGCCCGGGTCGGTGCGGCGCTGCGTGATCGAGGGGGCGGACTCGCCCTCGCGCAGCCGCCAGTAGTAGCAGGGCTCGGAGATCACGTCGACGGCGTCGGCGAGGTAGTGGGCCCGCATGGTGACGGGGATGTCCTCGTACAGGCGGGCCTCGGGGAAGGCGAAGCCGTGCTTCTCCCAGAACGTCCGGCGGAACACCTTGTTGCAGGCTATTCGGTCGGCGACGAGCTTGCCGTACTCGGCGATGTGGGTGCGCTGGCGTGCCTCGCCCGCGAGCATCCGCATCAGCGGGACCTGCCAGGTCTTCTCGCCCCTGAGGTGGAACACGTTGCCGGTGGCGAAGGCGGAACCGGTCTCGTCGAGGCTGCCGACCATCAGACGGTAGGCGTCCGGCGGGATGAGGTCGTCGCTGTCGACGAACGTCAGGAACTCCGCCTCGGGGGACATGTGGGCGACACCGGTGTTGCGGGCGGCCCCCAGTCCTCCGTTCTCCTTGCGGATCAGCCGGAACCGCGGGTCACGCTCCGCGTAGGACGCGGCTATCGCCGCCGAGTTGTCGGGTGAACCGTCGTCCACCATGAGGACCTCGAAGTCCTCGAACGTCTGCGCCGCCAGCGAGTCGAGACAGGCCGGCAGATAGTGCTCGACGTCGTACATGGGGACGATGACACTGAGCCGAGGGGCCATGCTTGTCGATCTCCTTCTCGGGGGTCAGGCCCGCTCGACGGCTGCGAGCGCCTGGGCGGGGGCCGGTGCGTGGGAACGCTCTGCGAACGGCACGAAGGGAAGCGGCTCCGTCTCGCCGAGGAAGACGCGGCGCACCACACGTTCGGCGGCACGTCCGTCGTCGAACTCGCAGAACCGACGGCGGAAGGCGTCGCGGCGCGCGGCCGCTTCCTCCCCGCGGTACTCGTCCGATCCGAGCAGGTGGATCAGTTCGGCCTGCGAGGTGGCCACCGCGCCCGGCGACTCCTGGAGCAGGTTGAAGTAGGTGCCGCGCACGGCGGAGTAGATGTCCCAGTCGGGCGCGTAGATGATGATCGGCCGGTCCAGGACTGCGTAGTCGAACATCGCGGAGGAGTAGTCCGTGATCAGCGCGTCGGCCGCGAGGTACAGCTCCTCCACCCGGGGGTGCCCCGACACGTCGACGATCCGCCCGCTGCGGCGCAGCTCGGCCACGTGGGCCGAGCCGCCGTAGAAGTAGTGGCCGCGCACCAGCACGGTCACGTCCGGTCCCAGCTCGTCGGCGAGGCGGGCGAGGTCGAGACTCGGCACGAAGCCGGGCTGGTACTCGCGGTGCGTGGGCATGTACAGGAACACCCTGGCGCCGTCGGCGAGCCCCAGTGCCGCGCGGGCCCGGCGGACGTCCTCCGCCGTGCCGTTGACGAGGACGTCGTTGCGGGGGTAGCCGGTCTCCAGCGAGACGTAGGAGCACGGGTAGACCCGCTCCCAGACGGCGGTGGAGAAGCGGTTGGAGCTGACGCTGAAGTCCCAGCGGTCGCAGCGCTCCAGGAGCTTGTCGAAGTCCATGTCCGTCGAGGCGGGGTACTTGCGCTGGTCGAGGCCCATGGTCTTCAGCGGGGTGCCGTGGTGGGTCTGCAGATGGATCTGACCCTCGCGCTTGACCACGCTGTCGGCGAAGTTCACGTTGTTGACCAGGTACTTGGCCCGCGCGAGCGCGGCCCAGTACTCCTTGGAGCCGACCCGGACGTAACTCACGCCCTTGGGCACCCGGTCCACCGCGTCGGGCCGGACCGCCCAGACCCGGCGGACGTGCGGGGCGAGCCGGGCCAGTTCGGCGTCGATGGCGGCCGGGTTGCAGGAGACGCTGCGGCTCCAGTAGGCGGAGAAGAGCGCCAGGTTCTCGTCCAGCGGCAGCCGGAGCTGCGACTGGTAGTAGACGCCCATCGCGCTGCGCTTGGACCGGTTGACGGCCGTACGGGTGCGGGTCCTGACCGCCTTGCGGAGCTTCACGGCGGCGGTGGCACCGGCCATCGCGGCGTACGCGTCCTTCTCCAGCATCGCGTACTTGTGGCCGCGGCCGCCGCCCGGCCGCTGGAAGCCCTCGGGGAGCCGCGCGCGGTAGTCGGCGGAGGCGCGGTGGAAGAACTCCGCCCGCGCGTCGGCCGGCAGCCGGTCGGGCCGGTCCAGGATGGTCAGGAAGTGGTCGACCATCTTGCGGAACAGCGGTGCGCGCCACTGCGCGAACTGGGGGTGGGCGTCGACGTAGTCGAAGACCCGGCGGTACTGGTCGAAGACGTCGAAGTGCTTGCGGCTGACCGTCTTCAGGATGTTGCCGCCCTCGCGGCGCTGGCGGTACATCACGCAGACCCGGTTCAGCACCGCGATGCGCTCGGCACTGATCATGGAGCAGAACGTCCAGGGGGCGTCCTCGTAGTAGCCGGGCGGGAAGGTCAGTTCGTGACGGAGGACGAAGTCCCGGCGGTAGGCCTTGTTCCAGACGATCTGCAGCAGGTCCAGCAGCTGCGGCCGTTCGGCGAGAGGGAAGGCCTCCGGACCGTCGGGCTGGAGCAGCTCGGCGCGCTGGTTGGGGCGGACCCGGCCGTCCCAGTAGCTGCGGGCGTAGTCGTAGACGAGGATCTCGGGGTCCCCGGCGGCTTCCAGCCGCTCGGCTATCGCGCGCAGCGCGCCCTCGGTCAAAGTGTCGTCACTGTCCAGGAAGAGTACGTAATCGCCCTGAACCTTCTCCATGCCCGCATTGCGCGCACGCCCCAGACCCACGTTTTCCGTGAGGTGAATCACGTGAATGCGCGCGTCCCGCTCCGCGTATTCATCGAGAATGGCGCCCGAGCCGTCCGGTGAGCAGTCGTCGACCGCGATGACCTCGAAGTCCGTGTAGTCCTGCCCGAGCACCGAGTCCAGGCACTCGGTGAGGTAGCCCTGCACCTTGTAGACAGGGATGACGAGAGAGAGTCTGGGCATCCTTACAACCTGTTCCGAGACTGATCACGAGAGCGTGGGCCGAGGCCAGAGCACGCTCCGCCCGCCGGCGGCGCAGCGCGCCGTCGCATCAGAGTAAAGGATTCACTTGATGTTTCCGTGAGCAAGGTAGCGGGGCGGTCGGGGCGCGGAACAGCCGCGGAGGCCGGACCTTTACTTGCTCGGGACATTGTCCCATCCGGACCGGTGGGCGAACTCCACCCCGCGTCACCTCACCGGGTTTTTTGCCGTAGTTGTCCGAAATTACCCGACTCGATTTTCCGTAGTCCATGAACGAGTCTGCTCTCCTACCGACACAGACCGAGGAGGCACGGGAATGAGCTGGCTGGTCACGGGCGGCGCCGGGTACATCGGTGCGCATGTGGTGCGCGCCATGACGGAGAACGGCGAGCACGTGGTCGTCTACGACGACCTGTCGACCGGCAGTGCCGACCGGGTGCCCGGCGATGTCCCGCTGGTCGTGGGCAGCGTGCTGGACCAGGCCCTCCTGGAGCGGACGATTCGTGACCATGCCGTGACCGGTGTGGTGCACATCGCCGCCAAGAAGCAGGTGGGGGAGTCGGTGGAGCGCCCTCTCCACTACTACCGCGAGAACGTCACCGGTCTGCAGACGCTGCTGGAGGCGATGGCGGCCACCGGTGTCGGCCGGATCGTCTTCTCCTCGTCCGCCGCCGTCTACGGCATGCCGGACGTCGACCTCGTGACCGAGGACACCCCCTGCGTCCCCATGAGCCCGTACGGCGAGACGAAGCTGGTCGGCGAGTGGCTGATCGCCGCGGCGGCCAAGGCCCACGGCATCCGGGCCGTGTCCCTGCGGTACTTCAACGTGGCCGGTGCCGCCGCCCCGGAGCTGTCCGACGCGGGTGTCTTCAACCTCATCCCCATGGTGTTCGAGCGGCTGGAGGCCGGCGAGGCACCGCGGATCTTCGGCGACGACTACGCCACCCCGGACGGCACCTGCGTACGTGACTACATTCACGTCCAGGACATCGCCTCCGCCCACCAGGCGGCCGCGGCACGGCTGCGGGACGCCCCGGAGGGGACCTCGCTCGTCCTCAACATCGGCCGGGGCGAGGGCAGCTCGGTCCGGGAGATGGTGGACCGCATCCTGAAGGTGACCGGCAACGAGCGGCTGACGCCCGAGGTGACCGACCGCCGCCCCGGGGACCCGGCGCGGGTGGTCGCCTCCGCGGACCGCATCCACGCGGAACTGGGCTGGACCGCCCGTCTCGGCCTGGACGACATGATCGAGTCCGCGTGGCTGGGGTGGCGCCACCGGCACGCCTGACCGGCCCGCCGCGGAGGCGGGCGCCGGCCGCGGCCCGGCTCTCGCCGGCTCACTCCTCGCCCAGGGCGCGGGCCGACCGCGCCCTGATGCCCCCTCAGGCCTTCAGCTCGGCCTTGTCGCCCATCACCACGACGGGGTGCAGCCGGGGATCGAGGGTGCGCAGCAGGTACCGCATCGACGACTCGGACTGGCTCACGCACGCCGAAGTGCCGCTGCCGTGGTCCATGTGCAGCCAGATGCTGCCGCCCTTCGACTGGCCCTGCGGCCGGGTCGGGTCGTTGGGCGAGGTGCCCTTGACGCGGTTGTAGTCGATGGCTATGACGTAGTCGAAGTCGTGCCAGTACGCCTTCTTCCAGTAGTGGGGCGCCTGGAAGGACGCGGACCGGGTGTACGGCAGCTTCGTCCCCGGGGCGGCGAGGACGCCGCCCGCGTCGCTGAGCGTGAACACGCCCACGGGGCTGCGCAGATCGCCCTCGTGGTGGTCCGTCGTCCAGCCCTTCCGCCCGTTGTGCGCGGCCCAGGAGCGTTCCTGCTTCCAGACGGCGCCGTGCTTGGTGAAGAGGGCGACGGTCGAGTCGGGGGAGTTCTTCCCCGCGCCGTACACCGCGACCACCTGACGGGAGCCGGCCGGCACCTGCCCCCACAGCCGGTCCCCGATGCCGGGTACGCGCTTGAAGGCAGTCTTCCGCGGCTGCGTGTCGTCGGACCGGTCCCGTGGGGCGGCACTTTCGTGGTTCGAAGTACCGCACGCCGCCACCGACATCACCAGCAGCCCGCCGAGGACCCCGCCCGACGCCGCCCGTGTCCAACCTCTTCTCCGCATGGGGTCCATGGTCGCAGACCGCCGCGAACGTGGCCGTACCGCCCTGGAGGTCCCCGAGGTGAAACCGCCGCCCAGGCACACCACTTGGGGCTCGCCGGGACGAGACCCGGACGAGGGTGTTGCCGTCCGGTGACACGGAGCCGTCCTTGCCGTACCGCGAGCCGCCCTGCTGGGGCGGAGGTGGCCGCCGCAGCGGGCGAGGCCCTGGAAGGCGGCCGGGACACCCTGAGGACGACGGTCCCGGCCCGGCGGACGCCCGCGGGTCCCGGCGCGGGACTGTCCGGCGGTTGAGCGGCGCGGGCACGCCACACCCGGCTTCCCGTAGATTGAGGACGCCGGGAAGCACGGTGCCGGAACGTGCACGTGAAGGAGACGGACCGCAGGTGGCAAGGGCAAGGCAGGCCGTGGGCGAGGCCCGCAGGATCGTCGTCAAGGTGGGCTCCTCCTCGCTGACCACCGCCGCGGGCGGCCTGGACGCCGACCGCGTCGACGCGCTGGTGGACGTCCTCGCCAAGATCCGCAGCGGCGGCGAGAAGGAGATCGTGCTGGTCTCCTCCGGCGCCATCGCCGCCGGCCTCGCCCCGCTCGGTCTGCGCCGCCGCCCCAAGGACCTCGCGCGCCAGCAGGCCGCCGCCAGCGTCGGCCAGGGCCTGCTCGTCGCCCGCTACACCGCCTCCTTCGCCCGCTACGGCGTCCGCGTCGGCCAAGTCCTGCTCACCAGCGACGACATGAGCCGCCGCGCCCATCACCGCAACGCCTCCCGCACCCTCGACCAGCTGCTCGCGATGGGTGCCTTCCCGATCGTCAACGAGAACGACACCGTCGCCACCGACGAGATCCGCTTCGGCGACAACGACCGCCTCGCCGCCCTCGTCGCCCACCTCGTCCACGCCGACCTGCTGGTCCTCCTCTCCGACGTCGACGGCGTCTACGACGGCGACCCCAGCCGGCCCGGCACCTCCCGGATCGCGGAGGTGAAGGGCCCGGAGGACCTCGCCGGCGTCGAGATCGGCAGCGCGGGCAAGGCCGGCGTCGGCACCGGCGGGATGGTCACCAAGGTGGAGGCCGCCCGGATCGCCGCCGCCGCCGGCATCCCGGTGGTCCTGACCAGCGCCGTCCACGCGGCCGAGGCCCTGGCCGGCGGCGACACCGGCACCTACTTCCACCCCACCGGCAAGCGCTCCGCCGAACGGCTCCTGTGGCTCCAGCACGCCTCCACCCCGCAGGGCGCCCTGATCCTGGACGACGGCGCGGTGGACGCGGTCGTCAAGCGGCGCACGTCGCTGCTGCCCGCCGGGATCGCCGCCGTCGAGGGCGAGTTCAGCGCGGGCGACCCCGTCGAGCTGCGGGACACCACGGGCCGCGCGGTGGCCCGGGGACTCGTCAACTTCGACGCCAAGGAGATCCCCCGCCTGATCGGGCGTTCGACCCGCGAGCTGGCACGCGAGCTGGGCCCTGCGTACGAACGCGAGGTCGTACACAGGGACGACCTGGTCCTCCTGCATCCCTGAAGCTTGCGGAACCGCTCGTAAAACGGGGCGTACGGAACGACCCCGGTGGGGGACGTTCCGTAAAACCACCACGCGGAGCCCTGCGGCCTGCTCAACTTTGTCTGGGGGACATGTTGAAGGGACGGGGTTCCGTCAAGGGGCCGAGCGAGCCATACGAGCATGCGAGCCGTGCGAGCCATGCGTGAAGGAGGCCGTCGTGAGACGAGTGCGCCCGGGGGCGGCGTCCCGCGGTGCTCTGACGAGCGTCGCGGCCGGGGACACCTATGAGGAGCCCAAGGACCTGCCCAGGCTGTGGCACGTCACCCTCAGCGTCTCCGGGGAGAAGGTCGCCCTGCCCGAACTGCGGCGGGCCCTGGAACAGCTCGCCCACGACCACCCCTTCCTGCTGACCAGCAGATACGCGACCGACCACGCCGAGATCCGGTACTGGGAAGAGGCCCGCGACCTGCACGACGCCGCCGCCGTGGCACTGCGCCTGTGGGGCGAGCACCGGCAGAGCGCCGGCCTGCCGCCCTGGGAGATCGTCGGCCTGGAGGTCATCGACCGCGAGACCTACCACCACCGCATCGCCGAGGGCTACGGCCCCGCCCCGGCGACACCGGTGGGGGTGCATCCGTTCTGAGCGGGGCGGGGTGAGCCGGGGCCGGTGAACTGGGGCTGGTGATCCGGGGCCGGGTGAGCTGCGGTCGGTGAGCCGGGATCGGCGAGTCGGCGTCGGGCGAGCGGGGGCCGAGCGGGCGCGCTGTGCCGGAGCGAGCGAGCGGGCCGGCCGTCCCCCGGCCGGGGAAGGTTCACCCCTTTTGGGGTGTCTCGGGGTGTGGGACGACCGCTGAACCGCCGCGCCCCTCGCACTACCCTTCCCTCATGACCACGCTCTCGCCGTACGACTCGATGTCCCCGGTCACCCAGGCCGCCTACCGGGCCAAGGCCGCCGCCGCCGACCTCGCGCCGCTCCCGCGCGCCGTGAAGGACGACGCGCTGCTCGCCATCGCCGACGCCCTGGAGGTCCGGACCGCCGAGATCGTCGAGGCCAACGCCAAGGACGTGGCCAAGGCACGGGAGAACGGCACCAGCGAGGCCATCGTCGACCGGCTCACCCTCACCCCGGAGCGGGTCCGCGCCATCGCCTCCGACGTCCGTGACGTCGCGAAGCTGCCCGACCCGGTCGGCGAGGTCGTCCGCGGCTCCACCCTCCCCAACGGCATCGACCTGCGCCAGGTCCGCGTCCCGCTCGGCGTCGTCGGCATCATCTACGAGGCCCGCCCGAACGTCACCGTGGACGCCGCCGCCCTCTGCCTCAAGTCCGGCAACGCCGTCCTGCTGCGTGGCTCGGCCTCCGCCTACGAGTCCAACGCCGCCCTCGTCCGGGTGATCCGCGACGCCGTCGGCGGCGCCGGGCTGCCCGCCGACGCCGTCCAGCTCGTGCCCGGCGAGAGCCGCGACTCCGTCCGCGAGCTGATGCGCGCCCGCGGCCTGGTCGACGTCCTCATCCCGCGCGGCGGCGCCGCCCTGATCCAGACCGTGGTCAACGAGTCCACGGTCCCCGTGATCGAGACCGGCACCGGCAACTGCCACGTCTACGTCGACGCCCAGGCCGACATCGACATGGCCATCGAGATCCTGATCAACTCCAAGGCCCAGCGGGTCAGCGTCTGCAACGCCGCCGAGACCCTCCTGGTCCACCAGGACATCGCCCCCGAGTTCCTGCCGCGCGCCCTGGACGCCCTCGCCGAGGCCGGCGTCACCGTCCACGCCGACGAGCGGGTCATGGCCCACGCCAAGGACTCCAAGGCCACCGTGGTCGAGGCGAC
The DNA here is from genome assembly GCF_000716535.1 of Streptomyces flaveolus. Classification (GTDB taxonomy): domain Bacteria; phylum Actinomycetota; class Actinomycetes; order Streptomycetales; family Streptomycetaceae; genus Streptomyces; species Streptomyces flaveolus_A. The sequence continues at coordinate 16,431 of NZ_JNWV01000028.1, forward strand.
CGCCGAGGACTGGGAGACGGAGTACCTGTCCTACGACATCGCCGCGGCCGTGGTGGACTCCCTGGACAAGGCCGTCGAGCACATCCGGCTGTGGACCTCCGGCCACACCGAGGCCATCGTCACCACCTCCCAGCAGGCCGCCCGCCGCTTCACCCAGCTGGTCGACTCCACCACCGTCGCCGTGAACGCCTCCACCCGCTTCACCGACGGCGGCCAGTTCGGCTTCGGCGCCGAGATCGGCATCTCCACGCAGAAGCTGCACGCCCGAGGCCCGATGGGCCTGCCGGAGCTGACCAGCACCAAGTACATCGTCACCGGCGACGGACACGTCCGCCGCTGACGATCACCCGTCCGGCCGCGGGCCCGCTGTCCCGGGCCCCGTCCGCGAACCGTCCCGCGGCCCGGCCGGGAAGGCGTCTCACCAGGCAGACGAATTTCCATACCGTCTGCCCAAATTGACCCCCCAGGTCTACTCTGGATCCGTGCCGGAGGACGTGGGGGGCACGCCGTTCCCTGACGGCTGGGAGCCCGACGACGACCACGACCACGGGGTGTCGGACGAAGAGTTCGCCTCCGTGGTCTTCGACGAGGCCTTCGTGCAGGCAGCCACCTTCCACGAGCCCACCGCGGTGGAGCGCCTTCTGGCCGCCGCCCAGGCCAGGGCCGAGGCCTCCGAGGCGGAGGCCCGCCGCGCCCGCGCCCGCGGCGAGCGCTACGACGACGGCTACGGCCCCGAGGGCGCCGCATTCGGCCAAGATCACGACGACGAGCTGGACGACACCTACGCCCTCGGTGACCGCCACGGCCTCTTCGGCGCCTACGGCAAGCAGGTCCGCTGGCACCGTCCCGTTGCCTGGGTCCTCGCGGTCGTGATGGGCATCGGCATGGTCGCGCTGGCCTTCGCCGCCGTCTACCGGGGAGGCTCCTCGGGCACCCGCGACCGCGTCCCCGCCCCCGCCTCCACAGGCCTGGAACAGGGCAGCGCGTCCGCCCCGGGCTCCGCCACCGACCACTCCCGGCCGGCCGTCTCGGCCATCCCGCCCTCCCCCTGAGCGCCCCGCCCGCGCTTGGTGAGAACCTGTCAGAAGTTGTCGCCCAGCGGGGCGTTTACCCGGGGCTCAGGAGACCTACTCTGAAAGTATGGGCGGGCCTGGAGACCCACCGGAGGGGACACCCGAGGGCGGCCCCGGCGGTGCGGAGGACGAATACCGATCCGTCGTCTTCGACGAGTCGTTCGTCCGCGCTGCCCGCCTCCAGGAGTTCTCCGCCGAGGAGCGGATGGCTGACCACGCCCCCGCCGTCCGCCGCCGCCCGCCCCTGCACCGGGGCCTCACCCGGCAGGCCCTCGTCCTCGTCCTGCTGATCGCCGTCGCCTTCGCCACCGCGATCTACATGGGTGTCCGCCACCCCTACGGCTCCCCGCAGACCCGGCGTCCCGTGGAGTCCCTCAGGACGACCGTCATCCCGCTCGCCCCCCAGGGCAAGGTGCCCGGCGCCACGGACCCCGAGAGGCTCTACGCGCACAGCCCCGCCGCCCCCTACGAGACCGGTGCCGAGGGCATCCCCCTGCCGGCCTCGCGCGCCACGGCCCACTTCTCCGACAGCCAGGTGGTCACCGCCCTCACCACCGCCAAGGACTACATCGTCCGCTCCTCGCTCTACCCCGAGGTGCTCACCGGCCGCGAGGTCCACCCCGCCCGGGCCCTGATCGACTCCGACCAGCTCGACCAGTTCGACCAGAGCTTCGACCACCCGGCGGCGGACGGCCGGCACGCGGCCACCGGGTGGGTGGTCCGCATCGACCCCGCCCGGGCCCAGCTCGCCGACGGCAGGATCCGTGTCTTCGGCAGCCTGAACGCCGCCGAGGCCGACCCGGCGACACTGGAGGTCACCGCCGACCACACCTTCGTCTACGCCCTGCGCCCCACCGGCGCCACCGCCGACACCCCCGCCTCCCTCTTCACGGTCCGCCGCGAGGTGACCTTCCACTTCGACCGTGACGACCTGCGCACCCACCAGGTCCGGCTGGTCACGTCCTACGTCCAGGCGGGCCCCCTCGCCTGCGCCGAGGACGCCTCGGCCTACCTCCGCCCCCTCCTGGCCGGCCAGACGGCCAGGACGGGCGGCCCCGCGGGCACCAATCCCTACGAGACGGACAGCGCCACGGCCCTGTGCGGGACGCTGGCCACCGGGGCCCAGCCGAAGGTGTGAGGGGCGTCGGCCGAGGGCTGAGGGGCGCGTACGGGAGAACGGCGCCGGAGGCTGTGGCTCGCTGCGCCGGCCCGGCGGCTACTCCTCGCCGCCGCCCGGGGTGGCGTCCCCCTTGGCCGGAGGCGGGCTCCGGAAGCCGTCGAAGCCCCTCCGGACCCGGCCGCCCAGGTCGCCCGCGCCGCCCGCGAGGTCCGAGACCAGCTTCATCAGCGGGTCCTTGGAGGTCTTCACATCGCTCGCGTAGCTGGCCGCCGACTCGCGGAAGGAGTCGCCGACGGAGGCGTCCCCGTCCTCGCTGCGCCGTGGGTAGTGGCCGTCCATGATCCGCTGGTAGTCCCGGGACTCGGCCCACTTCTTCAGCTCGGCGGCCCGCACGGTGGTGAACGGGTGTGAGCGGGGCAGCACGTTCAGGATCTTCAGCACCGAGTCGCGCAGGTCGCCCCCGGAGTCGTACTCCTCGGCCTGCTCCAGGAACGCGTCCACGTTCATCTCGTGCAGATGGTTGCCGCCCGCGATCTTCATCAGCCCCCGCATCGAAGCCCGGACGTCCTGGCCCACCAGCAGGCCCGCCCGGTCGGCGGACAGCTCCGACTTGCGGAACCACTCCCGCAGCGCCGTGATGATCGCCATGACCGCCAGGTTGCCCAGCGGGATCCAGGCGACCTTCAGGGCGAGGCTCGTCAGGAACAGCAGGATGGTGCGGTACACCGAGTGCCCGGACAGCGCGTGCCCGACCTCGTGCCCGACGACCGCCCGCATCTCCTCCTCGTCGAGCAGCTCCACCAGCCCCGTGCTGACCACGATGATCGGCTCGTCCAGGCCGATGCACATCGCGGTCGGCTGCGGGTCCTGCGTGACGTACATCGGCGGGACCTTCTGCAGGTCCAGGATGTAACAGGCGTCCAGCAGCATGTCGTGCAGGTGCGAGAACTGCCGCTCGGAGACCCGCACCGAGTCGGACAGGAACAGCAGCCTGAGGCTCCGCTCCGGCAGCAGCCCGCTGAGCGCCTTGAAGACGGTGTCGAACCCGCTCAGCTTGCGCAGCGCGACCAGGGCCGAACGGTCGGCGGGGTGCTCGTACGCGCGCGTGGAGATCCCCGGGAAGCGCCTGCGCTGCCTGCTCGGCACCCGCTCGTGCCCCGTGTGCTGGTGGCCGTCGTCGGACATGTCTTCCCCCATGTGCGTGTGAGTGCCCACTGTGCCCCCGAGGCGGGGCCCAGCCTAGGCGGAGATACCGTGGACGGGCAGTACACCCGAAGGAGTCCCCGCCATGGAGCACCACCCCGCAGCCACCTGGCTGACCGAGGCCGCCGCGAGCGCCGTCCAGCAGCACGGGTCAGGAAACCTGCTCCGCGTCGTACTGATCGTGATGGTCCTCGGCTGTGTACTGACCGCATGGTTCCTGCTGCGCGGCTACAAGCGGAAGGACGACTGACGAGCGGCGAAGGTTCCCCGCGGCCGGGCGCCGGCCGTTCCCCGCGGCGCGCGAGCCACCGGTGCCCTCGGGCCCAACGGCGGAGTCGGCGTGATCGCCGCACGGTCGCCCGCTTACGATGAGCCGACATCTTTATTCCGCCCACACGCGATAGGTCCTGCCGAAGATGAGCTTCCACAGCGCAGCAGCCCAGTTGGTCACCCTTGCCGCCGAGGGCGAGCAGCACGGCGGAAACCACAACAGCCTGAACCCGGCCCTCACCGGCGGCGGCGCCCTGTTCATCCTGCTCCTGCTGCTGTGGATCACCACGCGCTTCAACCGCGACCGCTGAGCGGGGAACCCGTCCCCGGCCGGACGTCCGAGGCCGGGCCGGTAGGGTCTGCACGCATGGGAGAGCAGGACATGCCTACCGGTCCGGCGCACGAGACGGGCGACGACACGGTGAAGCACCCGCAGCACGGACCGGGCAACGGCCCCGCCCACACCGGCAAACGGCGCCTCGGCGTCATGGGCGGAACATTCGACCCGATCCACCACGGGCACCTCGTGGCGGCCAGCGAGGTCGCCGCGCAGTTCCACCTGGACGAGGTGGTGTTCGTCCCCACCGGCCAGCCGTGGCAGAAGTCCCACCGCAAGGTCTCCCCGGCCGAGGACCGCTACCTGATGACGGTCATCGCGACCGCCGAGAACCCGCAGTTCTCCGTCAGCCGCATCGACATCGACCGCGGCGGCCCCACCTACACCGTCGACACCCTGCGCGACCTGCGCGCCCTCAACCCCGACACCGACCTCTTCTTCATCACGGGCGCCGACGCCCTCGCTCAACTGCTGACCTGGCGAGACTCGGAGGAACTGTTCTCCCTCGCGCACTTCATCGGCGTCACCCGCCCCGGCCACAACCTGACCGACCCGGGCCTGCCGGAGGGCGGAGTCTCGCTCGTCGAGGTGCCCGCGCTGGCCATCTCGTCCACAGACTGCCGTGCGAGAGTCGCCAAGGGGGACCCCATCTGGTACATGGTGCCGGACGGAGTCGTGCGCTACATCGACAAGCGCGAGCTGTACCGCGGCGAGTGAGCCGAGAGGGGCACCGGTGAACGACCGATACGACGCGGGAGACGCAGGCTACGGCGCCGGCCCGTACGAAGTCGTCGGCTACGACGAGTACGGCCGGCCCGTGTACGGGCAGGTCCCGGCACAGCCGGCTCCACAGTCCCAGCAGGCGAGCTACGACCCGTACGCCCAGCAGCAGGGCTACGGCTACGACCCCTACGCCACCGGCCGGCAGCCGCAGGCGCCCTCCTACGGATCCGTCCAACAGCCGCACGCCTACGACCCCTACGGCACCCAGGCCCCGTACGACCCGTACGCCACCGGCACCCAGGACGCCACGGGCTACGACCCCTACGGGCAGGCGGCGAACAGCGGACAGCAGCCCCGGGGCGCCGAGCAGACCGCCTACATCCCGCAGCAGGCCGGCCCCGCGGAGAACACCCGCGTCCCGGACGACACCTGGATCCCGCAGGACACCCGGACGCCGGAGGAGACCGAGCCCCCGGCGGGGGAACAGGACTACCGCACCGAGCAGTTCGCCTTCGTCGAGGAGCCGGACGGCGACTCCGAGGACGTCATCGACTGGCTGAAGTTCACCGAGAACCGCACCGAGCGCCGCGAGGAGGCCCGCCGCCGCGCCCGCAGCCGGATCATCGCGCTTCTCGTCGTCCTCGCCCTCGTCGCGGTCGGCGGTGTCGGCTACCTCTGGTTCGCGGGGAAGCTGCCCGGCCTGTCCTCGTCCGACGGCAAGGCCGGCACCGCCACGCCGGTCACCGCCCAGAAACGCGACGTGATCGTCGTCCACCTGCACAACACCGGCAAGAGCGGCACCTCCACGGCGCTGCTGGTCGACAACACCACCACCAAGCAGGGCACCACGGTCCTGCTGCCCAACTCCCTCGCCCTGACCGACGACGACGGTTCCACCACGACCCTCGCCAAGTCCGTGGACGACGACGGCGCCTCCGGCACCCGCGACCAGCTCGACACGGTCCTCGGCACCAGCATCCAGGGGACCTGGCGCCTCGACACCCCCTACCTGCAGAACCTCGTCGAACTCGTCGGCAACATCGAGATCGACACCAACACCGACGTGCCCGACCCGGACACCAAGAAGAAGGGCACCGCGCCGCTCGTCCACAAGGGCCAGGGCCAGACCCTCAGCGGCAAGATGGCCGTCGCCTACGCCACCTACCGCGCCGCCGGCGAGTCCCAGAACGCCCAGCTCGAGCGGTTCGGCCAGGTCATGCAGGGCGTGCTGCGCAAGCTGTCCTCCGACCCGTCGTCCGCCACCACCACCGTGCAGACCCTCGCGCAGATCCTCGACCCGCCGCTCACCGACAAGGACCTCGGCAGCTTCCTCGCCAAGCTCGCCGACCTCGCCAAGAGCGGCGACTACAAGACCGCCCTGCTGCCCGTGCAGTCCGACGGCACCCTCACCGCGCAGACCAGCGACAGCGTGGTGAAGGACATCCTCGGCGGCACGGCCAAGAGCCCCGACGCAGGCTCCTCGGTCCGGGTCTCCGTCCAGAACGCCACCGGTGTGAAGGACGACACGGAGAAGGCGCGCGTCGTGCTCCTCAACGGCGGCTTCACCTTCCTGGAGGGCGGCACCGCCTCCGGCACCCGGTCCGCCTCGAAGGTGCTCTACGCGGACGCCGCAGACAAGGCGAACGCCACCGAGGTCGCCAAGACCCTCGGGCTGCCCGCGAGCTCCGTGACCAAGGGCAGCGTCTCCTCCGGAGCGGACGTCTCGGTGATCCTCGGCAGCGACTACGAGCCCTCCTCCTCCTGATTTCGAGCCGCCTCCGCACCAGCGCGGCCGGGGGGCACCCCACGTGATGCCGTAATCACGTGGGGTGCGCCGCGTGGTCCGTGAGACCCTTGATGACAAAAGACCGCCGACGGAAAGCCGTGTAGTGACCGCCACCGACCGTTCCCTTGAGCTCATCAACACCGCCGCCCAGGCGGCGGCCGACAAGCTCGCCCACGACGTCATCGCCTACGACGTGAGCGACGTGCTGTCGATCACGGACGCCTTCCTGCTGGCATCCGCGCCGAACGACCGCCAGGTCAAGGCCATCGTCGACGAGATCGAGGAGCGCCTCCTGAAGGACCTCGGGGCCAAGCCGGTCCGCCGCGAGGGCGACCGGGAGTCCCGCTGGATCCTGCTCGACTACGTCGACATCGTCGTCCACGTCCAGCACAGCGAGGAGCGGGTCTTCTACGCCCTGGAGCGGCTGTGGAAGGACTGCCCCGAGCTGGAGCTGCCCGCCGACGCCAAGGCCACCCGCGGCAAGGCGGAGGAGCACGCCAGGGCGCAGGCCGCCGAGGCCGACCAGGAACCGGACGGGGCGTGGTGATGAGCGCCACCGGCGAGGTGACCGACCGCAAGGGCCGGGGCCGCCGCATCATCCTGTGGCGGCACGGCCAGACCTCCTGGAACGTGGAGCGCCGCTTCCAGGGCACCACGGACGTCGAGCTGACCGAGACGGGGATCGGCCAGGCCCGCCGCGCCGCCCGGTTGCTCGCCTCCCTGCGGCCCGACGCGATCGTCTCGTCGGACCTGCAGCGGGCGGCGCACACGGCCGCCGAACTGGCCGCCCTCACCGGCCTCGAGGTCACCCGCGACGAGGGGCTGCGCGAGACCTACGCGGGCGTCTGGCAGGGGCTGACGCACGACGAGATCATCGCCCGCCACGGTGAGGAGTACGCCGCCTGGAAGCGCGGCGAGGCGGTCCGCCGCGGCGGCGGCGAACTGGAGACCGAGGTCGCCGACCGCGCCGCCCCCGTCGTGCTGCGGCACGCCGACAAGCTGCCCGAGGACGGCACGCTCGTCGTCGTCAGCCACGGCGGCACCATCCGCACGACCATCGGCCGGCTCCTCGGCCTGGATGCCCGGCACTGGGAGAGCCTCGGTGGGCTCTCCAACTGCTGCTGGTCCGTGCTCGGCGAGGGCGCCCGCGGCTGGCGCCTGCTGGAGCACAACGCGGGCACCCTCCCGGAGCCCGTCCTCGGCGACGACGACTGACCGTCCCGAGGTCCCCGACCCCGGATTTCACTTTCTGGCAGGTCACAGGCTAAAGTTCTTCTTGTTCGCCCCGCCGAGCGGGGGGAACGCGAGGGGCTATAGCTCAGTTGGTAGAGCGCCTGCATGGCATGCAGGAGGTCAGGAGTTCAATTCTCCTTAGCTCCACTGATCGACACTCTGTTGAGTTGTCAAAGATCGGTGATGAGGATCCCGCCCCCACAGGGGGCGGGATTTTCCGTGTTCACCCGAAGGTTCACCCGCGGACGCTCTGCTCGGCCTCCTCCTCGTGCGCCGGCGGCCACAGCCGCTCCCTTCGCTCCCGCAGCACCGCGATCTTCGCCCGCGTGTCCTCGTCCTCCGGCGTGTAGACCACGATCCGGCACTCGGGCATCCCGTCGATGGACAGCGACTGCGAGGTCATCCGCATCTCGCCCACGGCCGTGTGGCGGAACACCTTCACCCGGGGGCCAGGAGGCACCACCTCACCGCTCGCCCACAGCTCGGCGAACCAGGGGCTCGCCGCCGACAGCCCACGTATGTACTCCTCCCAGGCCGGCTCGCCCACGTGTCTGCCGTAGGACGACCGCAGGGTCGCCACCATCAGCGGCAGCTCCTTCTCCCGGTGCACCAGCGGACTGACCGCCTCCGGCAGCGTGAACAGCGTCCACAGCACGTTCGGCATGCCGGTCCCGAGGCTCTCCGGGACCAGGAACAGGTCCCGGTAGGCCGCGTTGGTGGCCAGGACGTCGTACCGCGCGTTGTAGACCGTCGCCAGCACCGGGTCGAGGGCGTCGATGATGCCCTGCACCTCCGGGCTGATCCGCCGGGTCAGTCCTTCGGAATCCGGCTGGAACGGCACCTCCGCGAGCCGGTACAGGTGCTCCCGCTCCGGCGGGTCCAGCCGCAGCGTCCGCGCGACCGCGTCCAGCACCTGCGGCGAGGCGTTGATCGGCCGGCCCTGCTCCAGCCACGTGTACCAGGTCACGCCCACGCCCGAGAGCTGGGCCACCTCCTCCCGGCGCAGCCCCGGTGTGCGCCGCCGCAGGCCCGGCGGCATCCCCACGTCGGCCGGTGTGACCCGGGCCCGCCTGCTGCGCAGGAAGGCGGCCAGTTCCGGCCTGCGTCGCCGCGTGCTCGTCCCCATCGTCATGCCCCCGTCGTCCCCGTCTCATCGTCGGCGCCCGGACCCGCCCTTGCCAGGTGCTGGCAGTACCAGCATCAGCGGGCACTCGGCACCGGTACCGACCCGTCGTCACGCTCGACGCCATGACGACGACATCCCGTACCGGCCCGGGCACCGGGCCCGTCCCGAACCCCGAGATCAGTGAACCATCCGCCACTGACAGTGACGGCCCGACCGTCGGCCGGGCCGCCTCACCCCTCACGGACAGTGAAGCACCCGCCACCGACAACCGACCCCGGCTGCTGCTCGGCGTGCTGCTCACCGCCCTGTTCATGGCGGCCCTCGACGTCTTCGTCGTGAACGTCGCGGCCCCCACGATCGGTTCCGAACTGCACGCCTCCGGCGCCGACCTGCAACTGGTCATCGCCGGCTACACCATCACCTACTCGGTGCTCCTGATCACCGGGGCCCGGCTCGGCGACCGGCTCGGCCACGGCCGGGTCCACTTCGCCGGACTGGCCCTGTTCACCGCGGCCTCGCTCGCCTGCGGACTGGCGCGGGGCTCGACCGAGCTGATCGTGTTCCGGCTCGTGCAGGGCGCGGGTTCCGCGCTGATGATCCCGCAGGTGCTCAGCCTCATCCAGCGCACCTTCACCGGGGAGGCCCGGGCGCGGGCGCTCGGCGCCTACTCGGCGGTCCTTGCCGTCGGCGCGGCGGCCGGACAGGTCGCCGGCGGACTGCTGGTCAGTGCCGACCTGTTCGGCACCGGCTGGCGGCCGGTTTTCCTGGTCAACGTGCCGGTGGGCGCCCTGCTGCTCATGCTGGGCCGACGGGTCCTGCCGCTGGGCCCGGCGGCCGGGCCGGAGCGCTCCCGCGCGCTCGATCTGCCCGGTCTGGTGCTGCTGGGCGCCGCCGTATCGCTGCTGACGGTGCCGCTGGTGCTCGGGCAGGAGGAGGACTGGCCGCTGTGGTCCTGGCTGTCGCTGGCCTCCGCCGCGGTGCTGTTCGCCCTGTTCCGCGGCTACGAGTCCCGGCTCGCCCGGCGCGGCGGCGCCCCGCTCATCACACCCCGGGTGCTGCGGCATCCCGGCATCGGCCCGGCCGTCTTCCGGATCCTCGCCGTGATGTCGGTCAACGCCGGTTTCCTGTTCGCGCTGACCCTGCACGTCCAGGGCGGCCTCGGCCACAGCGCCCTGCGGGCCGGACTGGGTTTCGTGCCGACCGCGGCCGTCTTCGGCGCCGTGAGCCTCACCTGGCGGAAGTGGCCGGCCGCCTGGCAGCGGGCCCTCGTGCCGACCGGGTTCGCGCTCACCGCGGTGTCCGTCGCCGTCGTCGGGCTCGCCTTCCACGGCGGCGGTGACGGGGGAGCGGCCCTGTACGCGGGGTACGCGGGCACGGGTGCCGGGCTGGCGCTCGCCTTCAGCCCGACGCTCACCGGGGCCCTGGCCACCGTGCGGCCCGAGGACGCGGCGGACGCCAGCGGCCTGCTGGCGACGGTCGCGCAACTCGGTCAGCTGATCGGCGTTGCGGCTTTCGGCACACTGTTCCTGAACCGGCTTGAGTCGTTCGGGGCGCTGCGCTCGTATCCCTCCGCGGAGGCGTTCTCGGTGTGCGCCTGGGCGCTGGCCGGAACGGCCGCGGCGGGAGCCGTGTCCGGACTGGTACTGAGGCGTCGCTGACCGTATCGGTCCGGTCGTGGCAGAATCAAACGGCCGGAAGGGGGCGCGTCCCGACGGGAGGGAGTAGCGATGCCTGCGAGCATCCTTGAGGAGGTCGGCCACCTCCTCGGTGCGGCGTTGATACGGGACACCACCACCCGGCTGAGCTGCCCTTCCTGCGGTTCCGCGCATGTGGCGCAGGTCCTCGGCGACAACGGCGGAATCTCCTACGTGTGCACGGCCTGCGGCCACAGCTGGAGCTGATCGATGGGTGCACACAGGCGAAAGTGCGACTGGTGCGGGAGCGGTACCCCGATCGTCCGTGACATGGAGCCGATCAATCCCGATTACCAGTACTGGTGCGAGGAATGCGCGCGGGCGCTGATCATAAAAGGCGACCCGATCGAGACATACCGGGAACTGGAGGGCGAGCCGATCTACGGCCGCCTCCTGGAGGAGCACTGCACGCTCAAGAGGTTCTACCAGTTCGTCACGGCTTGACGCGGACCCCGCCCGGCCCGGCCTTCGGCAACGATGTCCGGGCCAGTGCGAGGAAGACGGCGCCGACGCCCCCGTAGACGGCCGACAGCGTCAACTCCGCGCCCGACTGGTGCAGTTCCGGCCGCCCGGTCCCGTGCGGCACCCACCAGGGGGCGTACGAGCAGAACGCCAGCAGGGTGCCCAGGGCCGCCGCCCGGTGCCCGCGTGTCCACAGCAGCAGCACCAGCGGCACGCACCACACCCAGTGGTGGGTCCAGGAGACCGGGCTGACCAGCAGGGCGGTGACCGCGCAGACGCAGACCGCCCAGGCCCGCTGCCCCCGCAACTCCGCCCGGACGGCCACGGCGAGGCCCAGGACGGCCACCACGGCCACGCAGGCCATCCAGACGGCTCCCGGCTCGGGCGTGTGCAGAAGGCGGGCCAGGACGCCGCGCAGGGCTTGATTGGCGGTGTCCTCGGCATGACCGACCCGGCTCGCGCGGAACAGCATCCCCGTCCAGAACCGCCAGGAGTCGTACGGCAGGACGGCCGCCGCCAGCAGGGTCGCCCCGGCGAACGCGACGGCCGCCCCGCGTGCGTGCCGCAGCCACGGCTCCCCGTGACCGCCCCTCAGGCGGGCGACCAGGCCCGTGGCGAGCAGGAACACCGGGAACAGCGCGGGCGTCAGCTTGACCGCCGCGGCCAGCCCGAGGCCCACCCCCGTCCAGCGGTCGTACCCGCCGACGGGGCGGCGGGTCAGGTCCCACAGCACCAGGACGGCCAGCAACAGGTTGATCTGGCCGTAGCGCACGGTCGTCCACACCGGCTCGCACCACACAGCCGGGGCCGCCACCCACCAGGCGGTCTCCACGCGCGCGTGTCCGACGAGTTTCAGCGACAGCCGGACGAAGACCACCAGGAGCGCGAGGTTCCCGGCCGTCGCCAGCGTCCGCAGGAGCGCGGTGTCCAGCAGGGGCAGCGGCGTGAACAGCAGCGCCGCGAACGGCGGGTACGTCGTGGGCAGGTGCGCGGCCGTCGCGCGCAGCGCGTACAGGTCGCCGCCGGCGCGCACGGTGGCGCCCTCCGCGCGGTAGACCATCAGATCGATCATGGACACGTGCGCGGCTCGCTGGGCGGCCCAGAACACCGCGAAGGACACCAGGCACACGCCCAGTGCGACCGGGACCCTGCGGTGGGCTGAGGGCGACGCGATCACGGCCATGAAAACCGACATTAGCGGGCGTATCGGTGCGAGGCCGAAACCGATTTTGTGCTGCGCTCTCCGCCCTGTAATGTTTACGTCGTCGCCGGGGGAACCGGGCGGAACAACAGAACAAGGGGCTATAGCTCAGTTGGTAGAGCGCCTGCATGGCATGCAGGAGGTCAGGAGTTCAATTCTCCTTAGCTCCACAGAAATAGAAGGCGGACCATCCCGGCGGATGGTCCGCCTTCGTCGTGTTGCGCCACGGCGCGGTCGGACGAGGGGGGGCGGGCCACCCCCGTACGGGTGACCCGCCCCCTCGCGTGTGCTCAGCGGCCGAGCGCGCGCCGGCCGCGGCCCTGGGAGAGGACCGGCAGGTTGCGCGACGGCGCCTGCCCGCGCGTGTCCTCCTCGATGCGCAGGGCCAGCGCCGGGCAGCGGCGCACCGCGCGCAGCGCCTTGGCCTCCGCGTAGCGCGGCACCTGCGCCTGGGCCACCGTCGGGAAGCCGTCGGCACCGAGCTCGAACACCTCCGGGAGGATGTCCGCGCACAGCCCGTGGCCCCGGCAGAGCGTCCAGTCGACGTAGATCTTCTGGCGGCTGGCGCCGGTCTCCGCGGGCTCTCCGCCGCCCGGCACCCCGGTAGGGGCCCTGCCCCCCTCGAAGAGCGGCAGGACGCCCTCCACGGGCCGTCCGCAGCCGTTCCCGAGGACGTGCGCGGCCAGGTCGTCGGTGAACGCCTTGATGGTCGACTCCAGGAACATCGCCGAGCCGTCCGGGTGCGAACACGCCCCGCGCCGCTTCACGTTCTTCGCGACCTGCTTCAGCGCCTCCAGGGCGGCCGGTCCGCCGCCGTTCAGGATGTCCTCCATCCCGCGCGCGGCGGCGGGCAGCCCCAGGTAGCAGGGCCCGCACTGGCCGGCGCTCTCCTCGGCCAGCCACTGCGCGACCCGCAGCGACTCGCCGAGCGGGCAGGTGTCCTGGCCGATCGGCAGGATCGCGCCCGCGCCCAGCGAACCGCCCACCGCGTCCAGCGAGTTGCGCGAGACGATCGCCTCGTTGACGGTCGCCGCGTCGATCCACTTGCCGTGGTAGCCGCCGGTCAGCACGCCCTGCGGCACCGGCGGGGCGCCGGCCAGCTGCAGCACGTAGCGCAGCGGCACGCCCGTGGGGACCTCGATCACCATCGGGCGGGCGACCGCGCCGGACACCGTGAGCATGACCGTGCCCGGTTCGTCGTACAGACCGGTGTTGCCGTAGCGCTCCGGGCCGATGCGGGCGGCGATGGCGAGCTGCGCGAACGTCTCCGCGTTCGACAGCAGCGTGGGCGCTCCGCCGACGCCGCTCTTGGAGGCGCTGATCTTGCGGCCGGGCGGCACTGCCGGGCCGCCGTCGATGGAGCGGATCAGGGAGGCGGCGGCGCCGGTGACCATGCGCACCGGATTGCGCTGCACCCACGCGCGCAGCGCCGATCTACGGCTGTTGCTCAGCCCGCGTTCGGCGAGCGCGGCCTCCATGGAGCGCTGCGTGGACTCCCGGGTGACGCCGATGACGAGCGTGCGTGCGCCGAGCGCCTCGGCGCACAGCAGCGCGCCGTCGAGGATGAGGTGCGGGGCACGGTTGATCAGCACCGTGTCCTTGCGGCAGGCCGGTTCGTCCTCGCTGCCGTTGACCACGACGACCGGCCGCACCCCGCGCTTGATCGCCGACTCGGCGACCGAGCGCAGCTTCTTGTGGAAGGGGAAGCCGGCGCCGCCGCGGCCCCTGAGGTTGATGCGTTCGGCGAGCTGGGCGAGCTGTTCGCCGCCCAGCGGATCGAGCGGCCCGTGCACCTTCAGGTGCATGGGCAGGTCGAGTCGCTCCACAAGGTCGAAGCCCGACGTGAGCTGGGGAAGCCCGACCACGCGGACTTCGGGGACGTCGGGCAGGGCCTCGTTCACTTAAAGCCTCCGGAAGGCGTGTTCCAAGGTTCGCCCGAACCCGGTGTCTCGTAGGACGAGCCGGGCAGCGTTTCGGTGGCGGGACCGCTGTTGAACGTGTCACCCGGGTTGTACGTGCCGTAGAGGCCGTTTGTCTCACCGGTGTCGTACACGTCACTTCCGCCGTATCCCGGCGTGCCCGGATTGTCGTAGACCGGGATGGTGTATCCGGTGTCCTGGAGCGGGTCGTACGCGGACGGCGGGGCCTCGCCGACCGGCGGCGGGGACGGGATCGGCCAGCTTCCCGAGGTGCTGGAGAGGCCGTCCACGCGCGGGACGGCCTCCGTGGGCCGCAGATCCATCGGCACGTCCATGCGGGCGGTCTGGTCGGCGAAGGGCTGCTGGGGGCGGCCCGGCGTGGAGACCGCGCGGTAGGCCGCCGCGAAGCCGGTGGGGTCGGCGGCGGGGGCGGCCGGGGTCTGGTACAGCGGGGACGCCGCCGTGTCGGCGGACGCCATGCGCGGCTCGCGCCGGCTCTCGAAGCCGGGCAGCGCCGACTCCGCCACCCGCGAGCGGCTCGCGTCCAGCTCGTCGAGCCCGGGCCGCTCCGAGCTGCCGAACAGGGCCACCAGCTGGTCGGCGACCTTGCGCTTGACCGGGCGCGGCGCGGCGCGCAGCGCGAGGGCGCCCATCACGCCGAGCAGGGACAGGCTGTAGAGGATCACGAAGACCGGCTTGGCCGAGCGACCCGCGTAGAGGCCGTGGATCAGCGCCGCGCACCAGGCCGGGTAGGCCAGCATGTGCATGGCCCGCCAGCGGGCGGCGACCGGGGCCGGGGTGGCGAAATTGCTGCGCAGGGCGCCGGTGATGCCCACGAAGATCATCAGCAGGCCCGCGAGCGAGCCCAGTCCGATCAGGCCGGCGATTCCGGTGACGCCGAGCGAGAACGGAATGATCGCGGCGATCAGCTTCGTGTGGCCGAGCGCGATCTTCGTGGTGATGTGCAGCAACAGGAACGCGATCGAGGCGACCGCGGTCGTCCGGTGCACCGCCTGTCCGATGATCCGCTGCCGTGTGTTGAGGAAGATCCTGTCCTGGGCGAACAGGCCCCAGATCACCGAGCAGCTCAGCGAGACGAGGGACAGCACGCCCGCGCCGAAGTTCAGGAACTCGCGGAACTGGCTGCCTCCGACCAGCACGATCACGGGTATGAGCAGCAGGACGACAGCGGACGCCACCCCATAGGCCGAGCGGCCCGGTTTGGGGAGCGAGCTGGTACTACGACGAGGGTTCATGGGGGCAACTCCGAGCAGTTTCGGGAAAGCGGTCCCGCTGCCGCACTCTAAGTGGCGCCATACCGATCAGTACGGGGTTTGAGTTATTGCGTTGTTATCAACGGACCATGCGACTGGGAGAGGTGTCCCTTAGGGGACGTTACGCGAAGTAATCATTGACCTTCGTTCAGTTCCGGTGGGCTTCGTGACATGTCCACCAGGGATACGGAAGCGCCTCGCGGCTTGCTCAAGGGCTGCGGTACCCTAACGCCATGCGTGCCGTACGCCTTCTGCTTAGCGGGCCGCGCTGATCAGTACCGACCCCGGTCCACCCGTGAGGTCGGCATCGGCGCGGCGTCCCCTCCTGTGCGAGGGGTTTTTTCGTTTCTTTGGATGTCACAGCCGCAGGCAGAGACGATCGATGGAGCTTTGAGGATCATGAGCGAGACGAACCCCGCTGCCAGCGCCGCGTCGGCGGAGACCGCGCCGCACCGCTACACGGCCGCCATGGCAGCCGAGATCGAGGCACGCTGGCAGGACTTCTGGGACGCCGACGGCACCTACGCGGCGGCGAACCCCACGGGCGACCTGGCGGGCGACCCCGAGCTGGTCGCCAAGCCCAAGAAGTTCATCATGGACATGTTCCCGTACCCCTCGGGCGCGGGCCTGCACGTCGGCCACCCGCTGGGCTACATCGCCACCGACGTCTATGCCCGGTTCCAGCGCATGACCGGCCACAACGTCCTGCACACCCTGGGCTTCGACGCCTTCGGCCTGCCCGCCGAGCAGCACGCCGTCACGACCGGCGAGCACCCGCGGATCACCACCGAGGCCGCCATCAACAACATGAAGTCCCAGCTGCGCCGGCTGGGCCTGGGCCACGACAAGCGCCGGTCGTTCGCCACGATCGACCCGGACTACTACAAGTGGACCCAGTGGATCTTCCTGCAGATCTTCAACTCCTGGTACGACGACGAGGCGCGGAAGGCCCGCCCGATCTCCGAGCTGATCGCCCAGTTCGAGTCCGGTGAGCGCGCGATTCCGGGCTCCACGCGCGCGTGGAACGACCTGACCGCCACCGAGCGAGCCGACATCCTGGGCGAGTACCGCCTGGCCTACGCCTCCGACGCGCCGGTCAACTGGTGCCCGGGCCTGGGCACCGTGCTGGCCAACGAGGAGGTCACCGCCGACGGCCGCTCCGAGCGCGGCAACTACCCGGTCTTCAAGGCCAAGCTGCGCCAGTGGAACATGCGCATCACCGCCTACGCCGACCGGCTGCTGGAGGACCTGGAGGAGCTGGACTGGCCCGAGGCCATCAAGCTGCAGCAGCGCAACTGGATCGGCCGCAGCGAGGGCGCCCGCGTCGACTTCCCGATCGACGGCGAGCGCATCACGGTCTTCACCACCCGCCCGGACACCCTGTTCGGCGCGACCTACATGGTGCTGGCGCCCGAGCACCCGCTGGTCGAGAAGTTCACCCCCGAGGCGTGGCCCGAGGGCACGCACGAGGTGTGGACCGGCGGCCACGCCACCCCGGCCGAGGCCGTCGCCGCCTACCGCGCGCAGGCCGCCTCGAAGTCCGACGTCGAGCGGCAGGCCGAGGCCAAGGACAAGACCGGCGTCTTCACCGGCGCGTTCGCGACGAACCCGGTCAACGGCGAGCAGGTCCCGGTCTTCATCGCCGACTACGTCCTGATGGGCTACGGCACCGGCGCGATCATGGCCGTCCCCGCGCACGACAGCCGCGACTTCGCCTTCGCGCGCGCCTTCGAGCTGCCGATCCGCTGCGTGGTCGAGCCGACCGACGGCCGCGGCACCGACCCGTCGGCCTGGGACGACGCCTTCGTCTCCTACGACGCGAAGATCGTCAACTCCGACAGCGGCGACGTGCGGCTGAACGGCCTGGGCGTGGTCGAGGCCAAGGCGCGCATCACCGAATGGCTGGAACGCGAGGGCATCGGCGAGGGCACCGTCAACTTCCGGCTGCGCGACTGGCTGTTCAGCCGCCAGCGCTACTGGGGCGAGCCCTTCCCGATCGTCTACGACGAGGACGGCGTCGCCCACGCGCTGCCCGAGTCGATGCTGCCCCTGGAGCTGCCCGAGATCGAGGACTACAGCCCGCGCACCTTCGACCCGGACGACGCCGACACCAAGCCCGAGACGCCGCTGTCGCGCAACGAGGAATGGGTCAACGTCACCCTGGACCTGGGCGACGGCCCCAAGAAGTACCGCCGCGAGACCAACACCATGCCCAACTGGGCCGGTTCCTGCTGGTACGAGTTCCGCTACCTGGACCCGCACAACGACCAGAAGCTGGTCGACCCGGAGATCGAGCGGTACTGGATGGGCCCGCGCGAGGGCCGGCCGCACGGCGGTGTCGACCTGTACGTCGGCGGCGCCGAGCACGCCGTGCTGCACCTGCTGTACGCGCGCTTCTGGTCCAAGGTCCTGTACGACCTGGGGCACGTCTCCTCGGCGGAGCCGTTCCACAAGCTGTTCAACCAGGGCATGATCCAGGCGTACGTCTACCGTGACAGCCGTGGCATCGCGGTGCCGGCCGCCGAGGTGGAGGAGCGCGACGGCGCCTACTACTACCAGGGCGAGAAGGTCAGCCGCCTGCTGGGCAAGATGGGCAAGTCCCTGAAGAACGCGGTGACTCCGGACGAGATCGCCGCCGAGTACGGCGCCGACACGCTGCGCCTGTACGAGATGGCCATGGGCCCGCTGGACGTCTCCCGTCCGTGGGACACGCGCGCGGTGGTCGGCCAGTTCCGGCTGCTGCAGCGGCTGTGGCGCAACATCGTCGACGAGAACACCGGCGAGGTCACCGTCACCGACGCCGAGCCCGACGAGGAGACCCTGCGCGCCCTGCACAAGGCGATCGACGGCGTGCGCCAGGACCTGGAGGGCCTGCGCTTCAACACCGCCATCGCCAAGGTCACCGAGCTGAACAACCACCTGACCAAGGCCGGCGTCGCGGTGCCTCGGTCCGTGGCCGAGCCGCTGGTGCTGATGGTCGCCCCGCTGGCCCCGCACATCGCCGAGGAGCTGTGGCGCAGGCTGGGCCACACCGACTCGGTCGTCCACCAGGACTTCCCGGTCGCCGACCCGGCCTATGTCGTGGACGAGACCGTGACCTGCGTCGTGCAGATCAAGGGCAAGGTCAAGGCCCGGCTGGAGGTGCCGCCCACCATCTCCGAGGACGAGCTGGAGAAGGTGGCACTGGCCGACGAGAAGGTCGTCGCGGCGCTGGACGGCGCGGGCATCCGCAAGGTGATCGTGCGGGCGCCGAAGCTGGTCAACATCGTCCCGGCGTAGCAACCGGAGGCTTTTCACCGGCTCGGGGTAGTCCCCTACGGGCAGGTTCGGGGTTCTTCCGGAACTCCGGGCCTGCCCGCTGCGTTTACCGTGGAGAGCAAGCGGCTTGTGCCGTACCGGTTCGGAGGAGGAGCGTCATGGAAGTCGTGTTGACCGTGTTCGCCCTGCTCTTCCTGCTGTTCGTCGCCCTGGGCGCGTACGCCACGGTCAAGGCGGTCGGCGCCGCGAAGCGCGGTGTGGACCGGACCATCGCGCAGGCCCGCCGCACGGTCGAGGACCACACCCTGCGCGCCAAGTCCTTCGCCCAGATCGGACCGGCCGGCGAGATCGCCCAGCTACGGCTCGCGCTGCGCACCTCCATGCGCGCCACACAGGACGCGCTGCACGCGGGCGTGGCCGAGGACGAGTCCCTGAAGGAGTCCCTCGGCCTCTTCGAACGGCTCAACGCGCACGGACACGAGCTGGACGCCGACCTCAAGCGCCTGGAGTCCGAGCCCGACCGGGCCACGCTCACCGCGCGCCTGCCCGAACTGCGCAGCCGCACCGAGCGGATCACCAAGTCCGCGGACTCCCTGCGCTGGGCCGTCCGCGACCGCGCCCACCGCTTCGCCGGGGACGATCTGGGCACCCTCAGCGCGCAGATCGACATCGAAGCGGACGCCCTGCGCCACTGGACGCGCACCGAGCCCGGCCAGGCGCCCCCGCCGTGGCCCGGCGCGCCCGCCCCGGCCGAGGGCCGGGCCACGGAACAGACCTGGCCCAAGGCGCCCGGGGCCCCCGCCGCCGAGGAGCCCGCTCCCGAGGCGATCGCCCCGCCGTCATGGCGCCCCACCACACCGTGGCAGAAGAAGCGCCGCCCCGAGAGCACCACATGAGCGAGCCGCACCCGGGCCGCGGGACAGGGGCCGGGCTGCCGAGTGAGCACTACGCCAGGTAACCTCCAGCTCATGTCCCGCCATGTCGCGATCGTCACCGATTCAACGGCCTACCTGCCGCCCCGGGCGATGGAGCGTCACGGCATCACCGCGGTCCCGCTGACCGTGGTTCTCGGCGCCCGGGCCCTCGAAGAGGGCACCGAGATCTCGACCCGCTCCCTGGCCCAGGCACTGCAGAAGCGGCGCTCGGTCACCACCTCCCGCCCCAGCCCCCAGATGTTCGCGGAGACCTACCGCAAGGTCGCCGAGTCCGGCGCGTGCGGCATCGTCTCCCTGCACCTGTCCGCCGAACTGTCCGGCACCTACGACGCGGCGGTCCTCGCGGCGCGGGAGGCACCGGTGCCCGTGCGGGTGGTGGACACCGGAATGGTCGCGATGGCGCTCGGCTTCTGCGCGCTCGCCGCGGCCCAGGCCGCGGAAGCGGGCGGCACGGTGGACGAAGCCGTCACGGCCGCCGAGAAGCGCGCCGACGGCACGTCCGCCTTCTTCTACGTCGACACCCTCGACTATCTGCGCCGCGGCGGCCGTATCGGCGCCGCGCAGGCACTGCTGGGCTCCGCGCTCGCCGTCAAACCCCTGCTTCAACTGGACGGCGGCCGTATCGACCTGCTGGAAAAGGTCCGTACGGCGTCCAGGGCGATCGCGCGCCTGGAGGAGCTGGCCGCCGAGCGGGCGGGCGGTGCCGAGGTCGACATCGCCGTCCACCATCTCGCCGCCCCCGACCGTGCCGCCGCGCTCGCCGACCGGCTGCGGGCGCGCGTCCCGGGCCTGGCCGACCTGCATGTCAGCGAGGTCGGAGCGGTGATCGGGGCGCACACCGGGCCCGGGCTGCTGGGCGCGGTCGTCTCGCCTCGCTGACAACGGCGATCGGGGGTACGGACAGTTTCCGTTGCTGCCGGGGGCGGGTCGGTTTCACTCGTGTGAGTGGCGGAGTTTTCCACAACCGGGCGGTCTTCCACGGGAATTCACCAAGATCATCCTGATGGTGCGGAATACCCCATCCTCGTCGCATGGCACTTCGATCTCGTTCCCGCACAGCAACCGCGACCAGCGGCCCCGGCCGTGGCCCTGCCTCCGACGGCCGACTCAGGCGGCGCCGCTCCTCCGGCCATCGGCGCTCCTCAGACCATCGTCGCTCCACCGGCCATCGCCACGCCGGCCGTCACCCGTCCGCACCGGCGGAGGAACTGCGCCGCCGGGCGGAACTCCTCTTCGGCGAACGGGCCGTGCAGTGGCGGGAGTCGGGGAACGCGCCGCCGATCCCGGACGGCTCCGGGGGCACACCGACGGCAACGGTGACGGGCCTCGCACCCGGCCTGAGTTCGCGTTCGTGGCCCAGGCGTACGACGACAGCGGCCACGTCGGCGTCGGGCGGGATCCGGGAGGGGGTGGCGACGACTGGGGCCGCGGTTGAACCGGGCGGTGCGGTGCGGTTGTCGGAGCCGGAGCCGGAGCCGGAGCAGGAGCAGGAACAGGAGCTGGAGTCGGGATCGGAGTCGGCTTTGGCTTCGGCTTCGGAGGAGTCCGGTGCGCCGGGCTGGCGGGAGCGGGCCGGGATGGCGCTGCGCGAGCGGATGCCGGTGTGGCTCCAGACCCGGTACGGAGTGGAGCGGCGGGGAGTCGTGGCGCTCGCCGTGGTGCTCGTGGCCGCCGCCGTCTTCGCCGTGCAGCACTTCTGGGCGGGTCGGCCCCAGGAGGTGAGCGCCCCCCAGGTGGTGCGTGACCAGGCCCCCTTCGGCAAGAAGGGCGAGGGAGCGACCGCCGCACCGGCCGTGGGTACGTCGGCGACACCCGGCGCGGAGATCGTCGTGGACATCAGCGGCAAGGTCCGGAAACCGGGGATCCGGCGGCTGCCGGCCGGTGCCCGGGTGGCCGACGCGCTGCGGGCGGCGGGCGGGGTCCGGCCGGGCGTGAGCACGGAAGGACTGAACCGCGCCCGCTTCCTGGTCGACGGCGAACAGGTCGTCGTAGGCACCCCTGCGGGTGCCGCCGCTCAGCCCGCCCCGGCAGCCGGGTCGCTCACCGGATCCACCGGCACGGGCCCGCCGGCGCCGGTCTCCCTGAACACGGCCACGGCGGAGCAGCTCGACACCCTGCCCGGAGTCGGCCCGGTACTGGCCCAGCACATCATCGACTACCGCACCCAGCACGGCGGTTTCCGCTCGGTGGACGAACTGCGGGAGGTGAACGGCATCGGCGACCGCCGATTCACCGATCTGCGCGACCTGGTACGGCCATGAGCCGCGTGCTCGACGAGACCGGTCCGCGCTCCGAGCCCGAGCGGGATGGCACCGCGCGCACCGACCGGAGCGGTCCCATGGACCTGCGCCTGGTGCCGCCCGCACTCGCGGCCTGGGCCACGGCGGCCCTGACCGTGGACGCTCCGGCGGCTTGGATCGCAGCGACCGCCGTCGTCTCGCTCGTCGGCGGGGTGCTCCTGCTGTCGGTGCGGCGGCCGGGACGGGCGGGCGGGGGCGAGCGGACCGGTGCGGGTCCGCTGGCCGATGACGCGGTTGGTGCCGGGCGGACGGCGTCGACAGGGACGGCGGTGACGGGGAGGGCGTCGGCAGGAACGGCGGTGACGGGGAGGGCGTCAGCAGGGACGGCGGTGACGGGGAGGGTGTCGACAGGAACGGCGGTGACGGGGAGGGCGTCGGCAGGAACGGCGCTGACACGGAAGGCGCTGACGGGGCAGAGCCGATGGGAGCAGTGGGCCCGGCGGGTGCGCGAGCGGTTCGGATGGGCTCGTGCCGCCGTCGCCGCGGTGTTGCTCTGCGTCGCCGCGGCGGCCGCCTCCGCCGGGCTGCACGGGGCCGACGTGCGGCGCGGGCCGGTGCCCGAGCTGGCCCGGCGGTTCGCGACCGTGACCGCCGAGGTCGAGGTGAGCGGCGATCCCTGGCTGAGCAGGCCACACGTGCGCGGGGATCACGCGGCACCCGCGGCGGTGCTGGCCCGGGCCGAGGTGCGGAGCGTCGAGGAGGCCGACGGGAGACGGGTGCGGACGCGGACGCCCGTGCTGTTGATCGTCGACCCGGACGTCCCGGCACCGGAGGAGAGTGCCGCGGGAAACCGGAGTTCCGGGCCGCCACCGGACCGCGCCGAGCAGAGCAAACCGGCTGGGCGAGCCGCCTGGCTCGGGCTGCTGCCGTCCACCCGGCTGTGGGTGACCGGGCGACTGGCGCCTGAGTCGACGGGAGGTGACCGGATCGCGGCCGTACTGCGGGTGCGCGGCCGACCGGAGCCACGCGTCGTGGCGGGGCCCAGCGGGCCGCAACGTTTGGCGGGGCGGCTCCGAGTCGGCCTGCGGGACGCGACCGAAGACCTGCCGGGAGACGCGCGGGCGCTGCTTCCCGGGTTGGTCGTCGGGGACACCGCGCGGATCACGCCCGAGCTGGACCACGCCTTCGAGGAGACGGACCTGGCGCACACGCTCGCCGTCTCCGGCAGCAACCTCACCGTCCTGCTCGCGTTGCTCATCGGACCGCCCGGGCTGGCTCAACGGGCCGAGCGTCGTGGTCTGGCGCCGCGCCTGGGGCTCTCCCTGCGGGCGACGGCCCTGCTCGCGGGAGCGCTGACGCTGGGCTTCGTGGTCGTCTGCCGGCCCGACCCCAGCGTTCTGCGGGCCGCCGCCTGCGGCGCGGTCGCGCTGCTCGCCCTGGCCACCGGGCGCCGTCGATCACTGGTGCCGGCGTTGGCCACGGCCGTCCTGCTGCTGGTGCTGTACGACCCGTGGCTGGCTCGCAGTTACGGCTTCCTGCTGTCCGTGCTGGCCACCGGTGCGCTGCTGGTGCTGGCGCCGGGCTGGAGCGAGGCGTTGCGGCGGCGCGGGGTGCGCCCGCGGCTCGCCGAGGCACTGGCGGCGGCCGCTGCCGCGCAGGCCGTGTGCGCGCCGGTCGTGGCGGTGCTGGCGGCCCGGGTGAGCCTGGTGGCGGTGCCGTGCAACCTGCTGGCCGAGGTGGCGGTGGCACCCGCCACGGTCCTGGGGTTCGCTGCGCTCGCGGCGGCGCCGGTGGCGATGCCGTTGGCCAAAGCGTTGGCGTGGTGCGCGAGTTGGCCGGCGCGATGGATCGCGGGTGTCGCCCGGACCGGGGCGGCGATGCCGGGCGCGGGTGTGGACTGGCCCGGGAGCTGGCCGGGCGCGCTGGCGCTGGCGGTGGTCACCGTGGCCGTCGTCCTGGCCGGCCGGAGACTGCTGCGGCACCCGGGGTGGTGCGGGCTGCTCGCATTGCTGCTCGTACTGCTGGTCACACGGCCGGCGCCGCTGACCCGGTTGATCACCGGCTGGCCACCACCGGGCTGGCGGTTCGCGATGTGCGATGTCGGGCAGGGGGACGCGACCGTGCTGGCGGCGGGCGAGGGCGCCGGAGTGGTGGTGGACGCCGGACCGGATCCAGCACTGGTCGACGACTGCCTGCGGCGGCTGGGCATCACTCGCGTCCCTCTCCTCGTCCTCACCCACTTCCACGCCGACCATGTGGCGGGCCTGCCCGGTGTCCTGCGGGGCCGCTCGGTGGCCGCGATCGAGACCACGGCGTTCGCGGAACCCGCGGAGCAGGCGGAGTTCGTCCGAAGAGAGGCGGCCGAACGGCACATCCCTGTCACGACGGCCGTCGCGGGAGAGGAACGGCGCACTGGACCGCTCACCTGGCGGGTCCTGTGGCCGCCGCCGACACCACCATCGCCGTCATCGTCCTCGCAACCGACACCGCCACCCTCACCGCAGAGCCCACGCGTGCCCCCGGTGTGGCAGGGCGCGGGTGCCGGGTGGGAGCCGGAGGGGCCCAACGACGCCAGCGTCGCGCTACTCGTGCGCACGGGCGGATTGCGGTTGCTGTTGCTCGGAGATCTCGAACCCCCCGCCCAGCAGGCCCTGGTGCGGTCCCCGGCAGCGGCTGATCTGGCCGGAGTGGACGTCCTGAAGGTGGCCCATCACGGCTCGGCCTATCAGGAGCCGGAGTTGTTGCGCCTCGCGGCACCCCGGGTGGCGCTGGTGTCCGCCGGCGCCGACAACCCCTATGGCCACCCGGCCCCGGCGACCATGGCCGCGCTGCGGGCCGGCGGCGCGGCGGTCCTGCGAACCGACCGGGACGGGGCGCTCGCGGTCACCGGGACCGGAGGGAGGAACGGGCGGATGGGGGTGGCGAGGGAGGACTGAGGATGCGTAAGGCGCGGGGGAGGGAGGGGGGGAGGGGGCGAGAGAGCGACGGGGAACGACCCGGGAACGACCGGGGAGCACGCGAGAAGGCCGGTCCAGAGAGGGAGGAGAAAGGCCGGCCCGGCGAGGACGGCGAGGACGGGACGAGGCTGGAGCAGACTGGGCCCATGACCTCGGTACAGATCGACGCCTATCTCCGCCGGCTCGGCATCGCGCGCCCACCGCGGCCCACCAGCGAGACGCTGCGCGAGTTGCACCTGCGCCATCTGCGGACCATTCCCTTCGAGAACCTGTCGGTCCACCTCGGAGAGGAGATCACCCTGGAGGAGAAGCGGCTGCTGGACAAGGTGACCGAGGCCAGGCGCGGCGGCTTCTGCTACGAACTGAACGGCGCGTTCGGGGCGTTGCTCGCCGCCCTCGGTTACGAGGTGGAGTTGCTCGCGGGACGCGTGTACGGGGACGAGGGGCGGCTCGGGATCCCGTACGACCACCTCGCGCTGCGGGTGCGGACGGCGGACGGGGACACCTGGCTCGCCGACGTCGGGTTCGGGGCGCACAGTCACGGTCCGCTGGCCTATGCCGCACGCGGGGAGCAGGACGACCCCGGTGGCAGGTTCCGGGTGGTGGAGGCGGGGCCGGACCCGGCCGGAGTGCCTGGTGGTGCCGCGCCGGGCACCGGGGACCTGGACGTCGTGCGGGACGGCAAGCCGCAGTACCGGCTGGAGACCCGCCCCCGGGCGCTCGGGGACTTCGCGGCCGGCGCCTGGTGGCACAGCACGTCGCCGCGGTCGCACTTCACCCGGTCGCTGGTCTGCTCGCTGCTCACGGAGGGCGGAGGGAGGATCACGCTCAGCGGGCGCAGGCTGAAGACGACCACCGTGGACGGCAGGCACGAGACGCGGGAGCTGGAGACGGACGAGGAGGTGCTGACGGTCTACCGAGAGCGCTTCGGCATCGAGTTGAGCTGTGTACCGGCTGTGCGCAACCCCTGACTGAACGGCTGATTCGACTCAGTCCCGGCGGATGTCACCGATGCGGCTTTCGAGGCGACACGGGCCCATAGGAAGGGAATCCAACGCACGCCGGACGTGCGGCGGTTCCCGACGCTGGAGTTTCACGGCGACCGGTTCCTGCACAAGGGCGGCAGCCGGTGGGCGGTCACGGGGGCGCTGTCGCCGCACGGCGTGACCCGCACGGTCACGCTCGACACCGAGTACCGGGGCAGAGGTGCTGACGGGCGGAGCGCGCTGCCGAAGCGTCGTCGTACGCCTCGCTCCCCGAGACGTGACCTGTTTCCCGAGACGTGACCTGTCCCTTCGCCTCCCTTCCCCGAGACTGACGTGCCCCTTCTCCTCGCCCCCGGTGCCGGAGAATGGCCCCGTGAGTGATGTGAGACATGTGCTGGTGCTGCCCGATCGCGACGCAGCAGAGGAGGCGGCCGAGGCGCTCGGGAAGCGGTTCGGGTTCGACGAGGAACCCCGGCTGGTCCGGGACGCGCTGGCCGGCGAGGACGACGCCGAGGACGCCCAGTGGCTGGTGGTGCTGCGGGACGAGGACGAGCGGCTAGACCCCGCCGAGCTGGACGCGTTCGCGGGGGAGTGGGACGGCTGGCGCGAGGAGCCGTGACCCCTGGCCCGGCGCGGTGCTCGCGCCGGGGCCGGTCCCCGAGCCGCACTCAGGGCCCGCTCCGGGTCCGGTCAGGGTGCCGGGAGCGCTTCGTTGTCAGTGCCGCGTGGGATGCTGTAAGCGATGGCCAGGAAGACTGCGAATGACGACCCTCTCGCCCCGGTGACCCTCGCCGTGGGCCAGGAGGACCTCCTGCTCGACCGTGCCGTGCAGGAGGTGGTGGCCGCCGCCAAGGCCGCCGACGCCGACACGGACGTACGTGACCTGACCCCGGACCAGCTGCAGCCCGGCACGCTCGCCGAGCTGACCAGCCCGTCGCTCTTCGCCGAGCGCAAGGTCGTGGTCGTACGCAACGCGCAGGACCTGTCCGCCGACACGGTCAAGGACGTGAAGGCGTACCTCGGTTCGCCCGCCGAGGAGATCACGCTGGTGCTGCTGCACGCCGGCGGCGCCAAGGGCAAAGGGCTGCTGGACGCCGCGCGCAAGGCGGGAGCGCGGGAGGTGGCCTGCCCGAAGATGACCAAGCCGGCGGACCGGCTGGCCTTCGTGCGGGGGGAGTTCCGTTCGTTCGGGCGGTCGGCCACACCCGAGGCGTGCCAGACGCTCTGCGACGCCATCGGGAGCGATCTGCGGGAGCTGGCCTCGGCGGTCTCGCAATTGGTCGCCGACGTGGAAGGGACGATCGACGAGGCGGTCGTCAGGCGGTACTACACGGGGCGTGCCGAGGCGTCCAGCTTCACGGTCGCCGACCGGGCCGTGGAGGGCCGCACGGCGGAGGCGCTGGAGGCGCTCAGATGGTCGCTGGCGACGGGCGTGGCGCCGGTGATGATCACCAGTGCGCTGGCGCAGGGCGTGCGGGCGATCGGGAAGCTGTCCTCGGCCCGGGGCGGACGGCCGGCCGATCTGGCGCGTGAGCTGGGCATGCCGCCGTGGAAGATCGACCGGGTCCGGCAGCAGATGCGGGGCTGGACGCCGGACGGTGTGGCGGTGGCCCTCAGGGCGGTCGCCGAGGCGGACGCCGGTGTGAAGGGAGGCGGGGACGATCCCGAGTACGCGCTGGAGAAGGCGGTCGTGACGATCGCCCGGGCCGCCCGCTCCCGCGGACGCGGTTAGACGCCGCCGGGTCTCGGCCCCGGAAGAGGGGTATGGAGGAGGCCCGGGCCTCAGGAGCTTCGCTCGCACCCTCCGAAGCCGGGACCCCTCCGGAGCCGGGACCCAGGGGCTTGGCCGCGCCCTACTGGGGCCGGCGTCAGGCGAAGGCCGTCCCGGAGGCCTGCCAAACCCCTAGCCCCAGCCGTGGGAAGCGCAACCACCCCTTGGACCCGCACCGCAACCAAAAACCCCGGTCCCCGCCCTGGGGAAGGGCGAGGGGACCGGGGTCCTCGGATTCAAGCTGGTGAGCCCGTTCCCGCGTGGCGAACGCAGGCCGCGAACAGGCTCGGGGGTGCCGGACGGGAGCGGATGAGAGAGGGCCCGCTCTGGGTCCTTCCGGCGATCAGATCAGAAAGGAGTTCAGCCCTTGAGGGACGCGACCTTGGAAGCAAGCGCCGACTTCTTGTTGGCGGCCTGGTTCTTGTGGATGACGCCCTTCGAGACGGCCTTGTCGAGCGCACGCGCGGCAGCGCGCTGCAGCTCAGTGGCCTTCTCGACGTCACCCGCGGCAGCGGCCTCACGGGCCTTGCGGATCGCGGTCTTCAGGGAGGACTTGACGGCCTTGTTGCGCAGCCGAGCCTTCTCGTTGGTCTTGATCCGCTTGATCTGGGACTTGATGTTCGCCACGAAGGAGCCTTTTCAGGTTCAGGAGCGGGACCGCGTGGGTCCCGTACCGGTGATCCAAAATTACCTGTCGTGCCTCGCGCTGAGAGGGCATGAGGCACAGCCATCTACAGTACCAGTGGCCCTCCGGACGGCCCAAAACGGCCCCCGGTCCCTCCGCGTGGGACCATGGAGACTACGTAACGATCCGACCCGAGGCATAAGGCGCCTCAAGAGACAGGACCCTGCGTGCCCGCGACCCCTAACCATGTGCCCGAGCCGAGCCGTACCGCCCCGGCTCTGATCCGCAATTTCTGCATCATCGCGCACATCGACCACGGCAAGTCCACGCTCGCCGACCGGATGCTCCAGTTGACCGGTGTGGTCGAGCAGCGGCAGATGCGTGCTCAGTACCTCGACCGGATGGACATCGAGCGCGAGCGCGGCATCACGATCAAGTCCCAGGCGGTGCGTCTGCCCTGGGCCCCGACCGAGGGCCCCGACCAGGGCACGACCCACATCCTCAACATGATCGACACCCCGGGGCACGTCGACTTCACCTACGAGGTCTCGCGGTCGCTCGCCGCCTGCGAGGGGACCATCCTCCTCGTCGACGCCGCCCAGGGCATCGAGGCGCAGACCCTCGCCAACCTCTACCTGGCGATGGAGAACGACCTCACGATCATCCCGGTGCTGAACAAGATCGACCTGCCGGCCGCCCAGCCGGAGAAGTTCGCCGAGGAGCTGGCGAACCTGGTCGGCTGCGACCCGGAGGACGTGCTCAAGGTCTCCGCGAAGACCGGGCTCGGCGTGGACGCGCTGCTGAACAAGGTCGTCAAGGAGATCCCGGCGCCGGTCGGGGTCGCCGACGCCCCCGCCCGCGCGATGATCTTCGACTCGGTCTACGACTCCTACCGGGGTGTCGTGACGTACGTCCGTGTCATCGACGGCCAGCTCAACAAGCGCGAGCGCATCAAGATGATGTCGACCGGCGCCACGCACGAGCTGCTGGAGATCGGCGTCAGCTCGCCCGAGATGCTGCCGGCGGACGGCCTCGGCGTGGGTGAGGTGGGATACCTCATCACCGGTGTGAAGGACGTTAGGCAGTCCAAGGTCGGTGACACCGTCACCAGCCAGCAGAAGGGCGCGACCGAGGCGCTCGGCGGTTACAAGGACCCGAAGCCGATGGTCTTCTCGGGTCTGTACCCGCTGGACGGCTCCGACTACCCGGAGCTGCGCGAGGCCCTGGACAAGCTTCAGCTCAACGACGCCGCGCTGGTCTACGAGCCGGAGACCTCCGCCGCCCTCGGCTTCGGTTTCCGCGTCGGCTTCCTCGGCCTGCTGCACCTGGACGTGATCCGGGAGCGCCTGGAGCGCGAGTTCGGCCTCGACCTGATCGCCACCGCCCCCAACGTGGTCTACCGCGTGGTCATGGAGGACGGCAGCGAGCACACGGTCACCAACCCGAGCGAGTTCCCCGAGGGCAAGATCAACGAGGTCTTCGAGCCGGTCGTACGCGCCACCATCCTCGCGCCCACCGAGTTCATCGGCTCGATCATGGAGCTGTGCCAGACCCGGCGCGGCACCCTGCTCGGCATGGACTACCTCTCCGAGGACCGGGTCGAGATCCGCTACACGCTGCCGCTCGCGGAGATCGTGTTCGACTTCTTCGACCAGCTGAAGTCCAAGACCCGCGGTTACGCCTCGCTGGACTACGAGCCCACCGGCGAGCAGACGTCGAGCCTGGTCAAGGTCGACATCCTGCTGCACGGCGACAAGGTGGACGCGTTCTCCGCGATCACCCACAAGGACCAGGCGTACGCGTACGGCGTGCGGCTCGTCGCCAAGCTCAAGGAGCTGATCCCGCGGCAGGCCTTCGAGGTGCCGGTGCAGGCCGCCATCGGCTCCCGGGTGATCGCCCGCGAGACCATCCGCGCCATCCGCAAGGACGTCCTCGCCAAGTGCTACGGCGGTGACATCTCCCGTAAGCGGAAGCTGCTGGAGAAGCAGAAGGAAGGCAAGAAGCGGATGAAGATGGTGGGTTCCGTGGAGGTTCCGCAGGAAGCCTTCATCGCCGTGCTGTCCAGCGATGACGCTGCGGGATCGGCCAAGGGCAAGAAGTAACCAGAGGTAACAACTGGTGATGCCCGTAAACCGGGCATGTGGGGGCCCGTCGTGCGAAAGTGCGGCGGGCCCCTACGCGTGCGTAACGTCGCTCTGAGTGGAAAGTGACAGGCCGAGGCCCCTTACGCAGCGGGCGGTCGCCCCTTACTCTGATCCCTGCTCGATAGTTACTCGCGAGTTAAACAACAGCCTGAATCCCCACCGTGAGTTAACCCAGCCGCACCGAGTCAGCCGCACCGTCGCGGGCCCCCGGAGGATGTCGTGAGCGACACACAGACCCTGATCGAGAACCGTCCGCCGTCCGTGGCGGCCCTCTTCCTGGAGCGCGTGGCGGCGACACCCGACGCCGAGGCGTACCGCTACCCGGTCCCGCCGTCCGCCGGGCAGGGCCCCGACGACTGGAAGTCACTCAGCTGGGCGCAGGCGGCCGACCGGGTGTACGCGATCGCTGCCGGGCTCATCGACCTGGGCGTCGAGCCCGAGCAGCGGGTGGCGCTCGCCTCCTCCACCCGCGTCGAGTGGATCCTCGCCGACCTCGGCATCATGTGCGCCGGCGGTGCCACCACCACCGTCTACCCGCAGACCAACGCCGACGAGTCCGCGTTCATCCTCTCCGACTCCCAGAGCCGGGTACTGATCGCCGAGGACGCGGCCCAGCTCGCCAAGGCCGTCGAGAAGCGCGCCGAGCTGCCGGATCTGGTCAAGGTCGTCGTCATCGACCCGGCGGGCGTCGAGACGGACGACTGGGTGATCACCCTCGCCGACCTGGAGCGGCGCGGTGCCGCCTACCTGGAGCAGCACCCCCAGTTGATCAAGGAGCGGGTCGGCGCGATCAGCAAGGACCAGCTCGCCACCCTCATCTACACCTCGGGCACCACCGGCCGCCCCAAGGGCGTGCGACTGCCGCACGACAACTGGGCCTACATGGCGAAGGCCATCGCCGCGACCGGCCTGGTGACCATGGACGACGTGCAGTACCTGTGGCTGCCGCTCGCGCACGTCTTCGGCAAGGTGCTCACCTCCGGACAGATCGAGGTCGGGCACGTCACCGCCGTGGACGGCCGGGTCGACAAGATCATCGAGAACCTCCCGGTGGTGCAGCCGACGTACATGGCGGCCGTGCCGCGCATCTTCGAGAAGGTCTACAACGGTGTCGCGGCCAAGGCCCGCGAGGGCGGCGCAGCCAAGTACAAGATCTTCCAGTGGGCCGCCGAGGTCGCCCGCGAGTACGCCAAGGCCAGCCAGGACAACTTCCGGCGCACCGGCACCGCCTCCGTGCCGTTCGGGCTCGCCGCCAAGCACAAGGTCGCCGACACCCTCGTCTACGCCAAGCTCCGCGAGGCCTTCGGCGGCCGGCTGCGGGCCTGTGTCTCCGGCGCCTCCGCGCTCTCCCCGGAGATCGGCTACTTCTTCGCCGGCGCCGGCATCCACATCCTGGAGGGCTACGGCCTCACCGAGACCTCCGCGGCCTCCTTCGTCAACCCCGGCGAGGCCTACCGGACCGGCACGGTCGGCAAGCCGTTGCCCGGCACCGAGGTCCGCATCGCCGACGACGGCGAGATCCTGCTGCGCGGTCCCGGCGTCATGGAGGGCTACCACGAGCTGCCCGAGAAGACCGCCGAGGTGCTGGAGTCCGACGGCTGGTTCCACACCGGGGACATCGGCGAGCTGTCGCCCGACGGCTATCTGCGCATCACCGACCGCAAGAAGGACCTCATCAAGACGTCCGGCGGCAAGTACGTCGCTCCGGCCGAGGTCGAGGGGCAGTTCAAGGCGGTGTGCCCGTACGTGTCCAACATCCTCGTGCACGGGGCCGACCGGAACTACTGCACCGCCCTCATCGCCCTGGACGAGATCGCGATCCAGGAGTGGGCGAAGGAGAACGGGCTGGAGGGGAAGTCGTACGCCGAGATCGTCGCCGCGCCGCAGACGGTGGAGATGGTCGACGGGTACGTGCGGCAGCTCAACGCCGGGCTCCAGCGCTGGCAGACCATCAAGAAGTTCCGGCTGCTGCCGCGGGACCTCGATGTGGAGCACGGCGAGATCACGCCGAGCCTGAAGCTGAAGCGGCCCGTGGTGGAGCGGGAGTACAAGCACCTCATCGAGGAGATGTACGCGGGGGCCAAGGAGGCGTAGCGCGCCCGGAGGGGCGGCGGGGGCCGCGGCCGGCCGCGGGTCGTCCGTGGCTCGTCGCGCCCCGCGTGGCGGAGCCGTCGTACCGACACAGCCCCGCGCCCCTTGGGGAGTTTGTGCTCAGCGGTGCTCGAAAGTGTCCGCATTCCGGCCACTTCAGTAACTGCACGCTTATGGGTGCCCCCGGTCTGTCACCCTGACCGCATGGATATGGCGGCCATACCCACGCAACGGGACAGCGGCACGCAGCCCGGTGAGACGCGGGGGCGGGCCACGCTGCCCGGAAGCCCTCTCGCCCCGGGCTCGGCCCGCGCGCTCGTGCGGGCCGCGCTGGACGGGATGCCCGGGGTCTGCGCGCGGCTCGCCGACGACGCCATGGCCGTCGTCAGCGAGCTGGTCACCAACGCAGTCGTGCACGCCGGCACCGAGGTGCAGGTCGAGTGGCGGCTGGAGGACACCGGCGCGCTCGTGGTCGAGGTGCGCGACCAGCACCCGTCCCGTGCCCCGCGGGACGCCACGAGCGGCGAGGGGCCGTACGACACCCTCGAGTACGGGCGCGGCCTGCGCCTCGTCGCCACGCTCGCCGAGTCCTGGGGCGTCACCTACCGCACCGGTGCCAAGACCGTCTGGGCGCGGCTGCCCCCGGGCGGCAGCGAGGCCCTGGACGGACCCGGCCCCGACCCGGCCCTGGAGGTCGCCGAGGACCTCGCCCCGCAGCCGCACCGTGCCGAGGGCGACCGCGACTGGCTCGGCCGGGGCGCCCTGTCCTTCCTCGCCGAGGCCTCCGACCTGCTCGCCGGACAACTGGACGAGAACCTGGTCGCCGCGCTCACCGGCCAGCTGATCGTGCCCCGGCTCGCCGACTGGTGCGCGGTCTGGCTGGAGGACGAGGCGACCGTCCGCGGCGGCGCCGGCGGCGGACCGGCCCGGGTCTGGCACGCCAGCGAGGCCCGCATCGAGGAGCTGCGCTGCGCCCTGGAGAAGGAGCCGCCGTGCCCGCCGGGCGGGCTGCGCTCCGGCCCCGAGCCCTACCCCTGGCCCGGCCACGCGCTCGGCCCGCAGGGCGCCCACGGGACGGCGCTGTCGTACCGGCTCATCGCGGGCGGCCGGCCGCTCGGCACGCTGGTCATCGGCCGGTGCGGGCTGATGGGCTTCCCGGACGAGATCACCGGACTGGTCGAGGACCTCAGCCGCAGGGTGGCCCTGGCCATCGGCGCGGCCCGCCAGTACGCCCGCCAGGCCACCATCAGCGCCGTCCTCCAGCGCGGCCTGCTGCCCGGCGCCGTCGCCGAGATCCCCGGCGTGCGCAGCGCGCTCGTCTACGAGCCCTGCGACAAGGGCGGCCCCAGCGGCGACTTCTACGACCTGTTCCCGGCGGGCGACGGCCGCTGGTGCTTCGCCGTCGGCGACGTCCAGGGCAAGGGCCCGGAGGCCGCCGTGGTGATCGGCCTCGCCCGCCCCTGGCTGCGCCTCCTGGCCCGCGAGGGCTACCGGGTCGCCGACGTCCTGGACCGCCTCAACCAGCTCCTCCTGGACGACGCCACCGAGGCCGCCGACGCCGCCGCCCGCGCCCTGGTCGCCGTCGGCGGGCGGCCGCTGGCCACCGGGGAGGGCCCGCAGACGCGCTTCCTCTCCCTCCTCTACGGCGAGCTGACGCCGTACGACGGCGGGATCCGCTGCACCCTCGCCTCCGCCGGCCACCCGCTGCCGCTCGTCCTCAGCCCCGACGGCACCGTGCGCACCGCCGCCCGCCCGCAGACCCTCCTCGGCGTCGTCGAGGACGAGACCTACACCAGCGAGACCTTCGACCTGCGCCCCGGCGACAGCCTGCTCTGCGTCACCGACGGCGTGACCGAGCGGCGCTCCGGCACCCGGCAGTTCGACGACGGCGACGGCCTCGCCCGCGCCCTGTCCGGCTGCGCCGGGCTCGGCGCCGAGCGGATCGCTGAAAGGATCCGCCGCCTGGTCCACGACTTCGGCGGCGGCCTGCCCGAGGACGACCTGGCCCTGCTGGTGCTCCAGGCGGAGTGACCCCCACGGTCGCTCCAGGCGGAGCAACGCCCACGGTGCTGGACAATGGAAGGCATGCCTTCCGCACTCCCCGACGGCGAGCCCGTCCCCGCCGACGGCGCGCTGCCCGCGCACGCGCTCGCCGGGGCCGCCGACCGCCCGCTCGGTTTCTACCTGCACGTCCCGTACTGCGCGACCCGCTGCGGCTACTGCGACTTCAACACCTACACCGCCACCGAGCTGCGCGGCACGGGCGGGGTGCTGGCCTCCCGCGACAACTACGCGGACACGCTGACCGACGAGGTCCGCCTGGCCCGGAAGGTGCTGGGCGACGACCCGCGTGAGGTCCGCACGGTGTTCGTCGGCGGCGGTACGCCGACGCTGCTGGCCGCCGACGATCTGGTACGGATGCTGGGGGCGATCCGGGACGAGTTCGGGCTGGCGGCGGACGCGGAGATCACGACGGAGGCGAACCCGGAGTCCGTCGACCCCGCGTACCTGGCCACGCTCCGCGAGGGCGGCTTCAACCGGATCTCCTTCGGCATGCAGAGCGCGAAGCAGCACGTGCTGAAGATCCTCGACCGCACCCACACCCCGGGCCGCCCCGAGCGTTGCGTGGCGGAGGCGCGGGCGGCGGGCTTCGAGCACGTCAACCTTGATCTGATCTACGGCACCCCGGGCGAGAGCGACGACGACTGGCGGGCCTCCCTGGAGGCCGCCCTCGGCGCCGGCCCCGACCACATCAGTGCCTACGCCCTCATCGTGGAGGAGGGCACCCAGCTCGCCCGCCGCATCCGCCGTGGCGAGATCCCGATGACCGACGACGACGTCCACGCCGACCGGTACCTGATCACCGAGGAGATGCTGGGCGCGGCGGGCTTCGACTGGTACGAGGTCTCCAACTGGGCCACCTCCGAGGCGGGCCGCTGCCTGCACAACGAGCTGTACTGGCGGGGCGCGGACTGGTGGGGCGCCGGGCCGGGCGCGCACTCGCACGTGGGCGGGGTCCGCTGGTGGAACGTGAAGCATCCGGGCGCGTACGCGGCGGCCCTGGCCTCGGGCCGCTCCCCGGGCGCGGGCCGGGAGCTGCTGTCGGAGGAGGACCGGCGCGTGGAGCGCGTCCTGCTGGAGCTCCGGCTGCGGGAAGGGGTCCCGCTGTCCCTGCTGAAGGAGGAAGGGCTGGCGGCTTCCCGGCGCGCGCTGGCGGACGGACTCCTCCAGCAGGGCCCGTACGAGGAGGGGCGGGCCGTGCTGACCCTGCGCGGGCGGCTGCTGGCGGACGCGGTGGTGCGGGACCTGGTGGACTGATCAGCCCGGCGGCTGAATCCCCCCGGAACGCCGGTTCGGTCCCTAACCTGGTTCGTAGGCTGCCGCCGATGGGACGCGGCGGATGTGGAGGCCACGGAGATGACCGCTGTGGACGAGCGTGGAATGGCCAGGTACCTCGACGAGTTCGAGCCTCCCGAGGGCGTCAAGGCTGAGCTTCTCCGAGGAGTCATCGTGATGATGGCCAGTCCTGATCTGGTGCACAACCTGATCGTGCTGCACACACAGCGGCAGATGCCCCTTGAGCGGTGGTATCCCCTCCAGACCCAGGACGTCGACATCGCCGGTGAGTCGAGCGAGCCGGTGCCGGACCTGGTGGTCCTCTCGCCCGACGTCCTGCCGAGTTCGGGGCGGCTGTTGCCCAGTCGGCTGATCACGATGGTGCTGGAGGTCGTCTCGAAGTACAGCGTCCACCAGGATTACGTGGTCAAGCGCTCGATCTACGCGGCGGGGAAGATCCCTGCCTACCTCGTCGTCGACCCGATCATGGCCCAGTGCGTTCTGCTGACGAAGCCGGCGGGCCAGGGGGAGGACGCCGACTATCTCAGCCAGGAGATCGTCAAGTTCGGCGATCCGGTGCCCCTGGAGGTTCTCGGGGCCGAACTGGACACCAGCGAGTTCGGCACCTCCCCCGACGTCAGGCCCCACCGCTACCCGTGACGAAGTCGATCAGCTCCTCCACGCGCCCCAGCAGCTCCGGCTCCAGATCCTTGTAGGAGCCCACCCGCTTCAGGATCGCCTGCCACACCGCCCCGGTGTTCTCCGCCGGCCAGCCCAGGGCCCGGCACACGCCCGTCTTCCAGTCCTGCCCCTTCGGCACCGCCGGCCACGCCTCGATGCCCAGCGACGCCGGCTTCACCGCCTGCCAGATGTCGATGTACGGATGGCCGACCACCAGCGCGTGCTCGCTCGTCACCGACTCGGCGATCCGCCACTCCTTGGTCCCCGGCACCAGGTGGTCCACCAGGACGCCCAGGCGCGCGTCCGGGCCCGGGGCGAAGGACTCCACGATCGACGGCAGGTCGTCCACGCCCTCCAGGTACTCCACGACCACCCCCTCGATCCGCAGGTCGTCGCCCCACACCTTCTCGACCAGCTCGGCGTCGTGCCGGCCCTCCACGTAGATGCGGCCGGCGCGGGCCACGCGCGCGCGTGCCTGCGGGACGGCGACCGAGCCGGACGCCGTACGGGTGGGACGCGCCGGCGCCGAGGAGGCGGGGCGGACGAGCGTCACCACGCGGCCCTCCAGCAGGAAGCCGCGCGGCTCCAGCGGGAACACCCGGTGCTTGCCGAAGCGGTCCTCCAGGGTCACCGTGCCCGCCTCGCAGCGGATCACCGCGCCGCAGAACCCGGTGCCGGGCTCCTCCACCACCAGGCCCGGCTCGGCCGGGACCTCCGGCACGGGCTTGGGCTTCTTCCAGGGTGGGGTCAGATCGGAAGAGTACTGGCGCATTCGGATGACGATAGGAGAAGCCGTGCGGTGAGGCCCACGACACGCCGCGAACCGCCGGGAAGAGCCGTTCAGATCACGCCGAACCGCGTTGCCAGGGCGTTCCGTTGGCGGCGGACGAAGGCCGCGTCCACCACCGCTCCGTGACCGGGCACGTACAGCGCGTCCTCGCCGCCGAGCGCCAGCAGCCGGTCCAGCGCGTCCGGCCAGCGGGCCGGCACCGCGTCCGGGCCGGCCTGGGGTTCGCCGGACTCCTCCACCAGGTCGCCGCAGAACACCACCTCCGGATCGCCGGGGACCAGCACGGCCAGATCGTGCGCCGTGTGGCCGGGGCCCACGTTGGCCAGCAGCGCCTGGCGGCCGTCGCCGAGGTCCAGCGTCCACTCGCCGGAGACCGCGTGGCCGGGCGGGACCAGCGCGTCCACCGCCTCGTCGGCGTCGGCCACCGGCAGCCCGTTGCGGATCGCGTCCAGCCGCAGGTCGGCGCGCTCGTACGCGAACACCGCGTCCAGGCCCACCGCCCCGTACACCTCCGCCCCGGCGAACACGGCCGCGCCGAACACGTGGTCGAAGTGGGGATGGGTGAGCGCGAGATGGGTCACACGGCCGCCCGCCAGCTCCTCGGCCTGGCCGCGCAGCCGGACCCCCTCCGCGAGGCTGGAACCGGCGTCCACGAGCAGTGCCGTACCCTCCCCGAGGACCAGTCCGGCCGTGCAGTCCCAGCCCGGCAGCCGGCACCGGCCCACCCCCGCGGCCAGCCGCTCCCACCCCAGCTCTTCCCAAGTCACGGTCATACCCGCGACGCTAGCGGTACGAGCCGGTACGGCGGCCCGACCTTGCCCAGGGTGTACCCGGCAGCCGTACACTGGGCCGGGGAACGCTGGCACTCACAAGGGAAGAGTGCCAGGCGGGCGACCCGCGGGGACGAGGGGACGACGTGCTGGAGGTGCGCGCGAATGCTGAGTGAACGCAGGCTTCAGGTACTGCGCGCCATCGTCCAGGACTACGTGGGCACCGAGGAGCCGGTCGGTTCCAAGGCGCTCACCGAGCGGCACAACCTCGGGGTCTCCCCGGCGACCGTCCGCAACGACATGGCGGCCCTGGAGGAGGAGGGGTACATCGCCCAGCCGCACACCAGCGCGGGGCGGATCCCCACCGACAAGGGCTACCGGCTGTTCGTGGACAAGCTCGCGGGCGTGAAGCCGATGACCGGGCCGGAGCGGCGGGCCATCCAGAACTTCCTGGAGGGCGCCGTCGACCTCGACGACGTCGTGGCGCGGACCGTGCGGCTGCTCGCGCAGCTCACCCGGCAGGTCGCCGTCGTGCAGTACCCGTCCCTGACCCGGTCCACGGTCCGGCACGTGGAGCTGCTGTCACTGGCTCCCGCGCGCGTGATGCTGGTGCTGATCACGGACACCGGCCGGGTCGAGCAGCGGATGGTCGACTGCCCGGCGCCGTTCGGCGAGGCCTCGCTGGCGGATCTGCGGGCGCGGCTCAACAGCCGGGTCGCCGGCCGGCGGTTCACGGACGTACCGAAGCTGGTCGAGGACCTCCCGGAGGCCTTCGAGCCGGAGGACCGCGGTACGGTCTCCACAGTGCTCTCCACCCTTCTGGAGACACTCGTGGAGGAGAACGAGGAGCGGTTGATGATCGGCGGCACCGCCAATCTCACCCGCTTCGGACATGACTTCCCCCTCACGATCCGGCCCGTCCTGGAGGCCCTGGAGGAGCAGGTCGTGCTCCTCAAGCTCCTCGGCGAGGCCAAGGATCCGGGCGTGACCGTGCGCATCGGCCACGAGAACGCCCATGAGGGACTCAACTCCACCTCCGTCGTGTCGGTCGGCTACGGTTCGGGCGGCGAGGCGGTTGCCAAGCTCGGCGTGGTCGGACCGACCCGCATGGACTACCCGGGAACGATGGGAGCGGTACGCGCAGTGGCACGGTACGTCGGACAGATCCTGGCGGAGTCGTAAGTGGCCACGGACTACTACGCCGTTCTCGGCGTGCGCCGCGACGCGTCGCAGGATGAGATCAAGAAGGCGTTCCGCCGGCTCGCGCGCGAGCTGCATCCGGACGTCAACCCGGATCCGAAGACCCAGGAGCGGTTCAAGGAGATCAACGCCGCTTACGAGGTGCTGTCGGATCCGCAGAAGAAGCAGGTCTACGACCTCGGCGGTGACCCGCTCTCCCAGTCGGGCGGGGCGGGCGCGGGCGGCTTCGGGGCCGGTGGCTTCGGCAACTTCTCCGACATCATGGACGCGTTCTTCGGTACGGCGTCGCAGCGCGGGCCGCGCTCGCGCACCCGGCGCGGCCAGGACGCGATGATCCGGATCGAGGTCGAGCTGGACGAGGCGGCCTTCGGGACGACCAAGGACATCCAGGTCGACACCGCCGTCGTCTGCAACACCTGCAACGGCGAGGGCGCGGCGCCCGGCACGTCCGCCCAGACGTGTGACATGTGCCGCGGCCGGGGTGAGGTCTCCCAGGTCACCCGGTCCTTCCTGGGCCAGGTCATGACCTCGCGGCCGTGCCCCCAGTGCCAGGGCTTCGGCACGGTCGTCCCGACCCCGTGCCCGGAGTGCGCCGGCGACGGCCGCGTGCGCTCGCGGCGGACGCTGACCGTGAAGATCCCGGCCGGTGTCGACAACGGCACGCGGATCCAGCTCGCCGGCGAGGGCGAGGTCGGCCCCGGCGGCGGCCCGGCCGGTGACCTGTACGTCGAGATCCACGAGCTGCCGCACCCGACGTTCCAGCGGCGCGGCGACGACCTGCACTGCACGGTCACGATCCCGATGACGGCGGCGGCCCTCGGCACGAAGGTGCCGCTGGAGACGCTGGACGGCCTGGAGGAGGTCGACATCCGGCCCGGCACCCAGTCCGGCCAGTCGATCCCGCTGCACGGCCGGGGCGTCACGCACCTGCGCGGCGGCGGCCGGGGCGACCTGATCGTGCACGTCGAGGTGACCACGCCGACCAAGCTGGACCCGGAGCAGGAGCGGCTGCTGCGCGAGCTGGCCAAACTGCGGGGCGAGGAGCGGCCACAGGGCCAGTTCCAGCCGGGTCAGCAGGGGCTGTTCTCGCGCCTGAAGGACGCGTTCAACGGTCGCTGAGCGGTGACGTACGGGGTGCTTCGGCACCCCGTATGCCGTTGGCCTATGCCAGGGGATGCCCGGATTCGGACTTGTCCGGAGGACGTGACAACATGCGGTCATGTCCTCCGCGCTGACCGATCTCTTCCCCCACCCGATCGTGCAGGCCCCCATGGCGGG
Organism: Streptomyces flaveolus; assembly: GCF_000716535.1. GTDB lineage: Bacteria > Actinomycetota > Actinomycetes > Streptomycetales > Streptomycetaceae > Streptomyces > Streptomyces flaveolus_A. Next base: position 56,914 of record NZ_JNWV01000028.1, read on the forward strand.
CGGTGTCTCCGTCCCGCAGCTCGCCGCCGCCGTATCCGAGGCCGGTGGCCTCGGGTTCCTCGCCGCCGGGTACAAGACCGCCGACGGCATGTACCAGGAGATCAAGCAGCTGCGCGGGCTCACGGGCCGCCCCTTCGGCGTGAACCTGTTCATGCCCCAGCCCGAGCACGCCGAGTCCGGTGCCGTGGAGGTGTACGCGCACCAGCTGGCCGGCGAGGCCGCCTGGTACGAGACCGAGCTGGGCGACCCGGACAGCGGCCGGGACGACGGCTACGACGCCAAGCTCGCCGTCCTGCTCGACGACCCGGTACCGGTGGTCTCCTTCCACTTCGGCGTGCCGCGCCGCGAGGTGTTCGACAAGCTCCACCGCGTCGGCACCTTCACCCTGGTCACCGCCACCACCCCCGAGGAGGCCCGCGCGGTCGAGCGGGCCGGGGCCGACGCGGTGATCGCGCAGGGCGTGGAGGCCGGCGGGCACCAGGGCACCCACCGGGACCTCCCGGAGAACGACGGCGCCGGCATGGGCCTGCTGTCGCTGGTCGCCCAGGTCCGGGAGGCCGTGCGCATCCCGGTCGTCGCCGCCGGCGGCATCATGCGCGGCGGCCAGATCGCCGCCGTCCTCGCGGCGGGCGCGAGCGCGGCCCAGCTGGGCACCGCGTTCGTCGGCACCCCCGAGTCCGGCGCGCACCCCCTGCACAAGCGGGCGCTGACCGACCCCCTGTTCCCGCGCACCGAGCTGACCCGCGCCTTCACCGGCCGCCCGGCCCGCGCGCTGGTCAACCGTTTCCTGCGCGAGCACGGCCCGTACGCCCCCGCCGCCTACCCGGAGGTCAACCACCTCACCGCGCCGCTGCGCAAGGCCGCCGCCAAGGCCGAGGACGCGCAGGGCATGGCGATGTGGGCCGGGCAGGGCCACCGGATGGCCCGGGAACTGCCCGCTGGCCGGCTGGTGGAGGTGCTGGCGGCCGAACTCGCCGAGGCCCGGACAGCGTTGTCGGCCGGGGGTGGTCCGCGATGACCGCGCCGGTGTTCGTCGTCGACTCGCTGGAGGGCGTGGGCCCCGGCTCGGTCGTCGACGTCCAGGGTCCCGAGGGACGGCACGCGGTCTCCGTACGGCGGTTGCAGCCGGGCGAGAACGTGGTGCTCACCGACGGCAGGGGCCGGGGCGCGGCCGGGGTCGTCGTCAGCGTGTCGGGGAAGGACCACCTGGTGGTCGAGCCCTTCGAGTTCCCGGTGGAGCCCGAGCCCAGCCCCCGTATCACCGTCGTCCAGGCCCTGCCCAAGGGAGACCGCGGCGAGCTGGCCGTGGAGACGATGACGGAGACCGGCGTCGACGCGATCGTGCCCTGGCAGGCCGCCCGCTGCATCACCCAGTGGAAGGGCGACCGAGGGCTGAAGGCGCTCGCCAAGTGGCGTGCCACCGCGCGCGAGGCCGGCAAGCAGTCGCGCCGCCTGCGTTTCCCGGAGGTCGCGGAGCCGGCGACGACCAAGCAGGTCGCGGCGCTGCTCGCCGCGGCCGACTTCGCCGCCGTGCTCCACTCCGACTTCGACCACGTCAGCGAGCCCCTGGCCACCGCCGAACTCCCCGCCGAGGGCGAGATCGTCCTGGTCGTCGGTCCGGAAGGCGGAGTGTCACGGGACGAGTTGGCGCTCTTCGAGGAGGCGGGCGCGCGAGCCTGCGTCCTCGGTCCCACCGTCCTGCGCACCTCCACCGCCGGCACCGCCGCCGTCGCCCTGCTGCTGGGCCGCACCGGCCGCTGGTCCTGACCCCCTGGGGACACCGTGGAACTCGCCCAAGTCCGGCTCCTCGTCACCGATTTCGCCGCCTGCTACCGCTTCTACGCCGACGTCCTCGGCCTCAAGGCGCAGTCCGGCGCGACGGAGGGACCGTACGAGAAGTTCAGCCCGCACGCCGGTTCCGCCGGGATCGCGCTCCAGGACCGCGCGATGATGGCCGAGTTGCTGGCCGAGGTGGGCGACACCGCCACCGGCCACCGGTCCCTGGTCGTCCTGCGCGTCGACGACCTCGAGGCCTACTGCGCGGAGATCACCGCCCGGGGCGCGACCCTGCTGCACGGGCCGGCCCCCATGGCCGACCGCATGCGCGTGGCCCACCTCAAGGACCCGGAGGGCAACCTGGTGGAACTCCAGGAGTGGCTGCTGCTGCGCGGCTGACGGCGGGCAGCAACGCCCACCCGTCCACGTCACCGGCCACCGGCCCGCCACGACCCCGCAGTTCGTCGACGAAGGCCCGGACGACGCGGGGTTCGTGCAGGTTGACGGTGTGTCCGTGCCGGTCGAAGACCAGACCGGAGTGCCCGTAACCGCCTTCGACCACGCCGGGGAACACGATGCGCGTCACGGTCCCGTCCCGGTGCAGCGAGAGCACCTCCGTGCAGGGTCCGCCGTGGACGTGCCGGTGCCGGACCCTCCACCGGTACTCGGTTCCGTCGGGCAGAACGAGCCGTCTGAGCCTGCGTTCACTGCGCATCGGGCCAGAGTAGACAGCCGGCCCCCCGAACGGGTGAGTGGCCGTATCCGGGCTTCCCCGCGGTGGGGGCCGGTGGCACGCTGCCCTGTATGGGGGCTTCGAGACGGATACGGCGTCGGTCGCGGGTGGTGGCCCTGGCGGGGCTGGTCGTGGTGGGCGGTGGGGCCGTCGTGGCCTGTCAGCCCGGTGGGGGGCTCGGGTCGGCGACCGTCGCGCACACCACCGACCAGACCGCGACCGCCGCGCTGGAGCACCGGCACGTGAACGTCAGCTGGCTCATGTGCACCGGCGGTTACCGCGACGACGGGGCGCGCGGCGGCTCGCCCGCGCCGAGCGAGACCACGGTCGTCTCGGTCGACTGCCAGGGCGAGACGGACGACAGGCGGAAGATCGTCGTCGCCGGGGTGGTGACCAAGGCCGTCGACGGTGCCTGTGTGCGCGGCGATCTGACCGCCAAGGTCGACGGCAGACAGGTGTTCCGCGTCGACGGGCTCGGCAACTGCTCCGCCACGCCCGGGCCGACGTACCGTCCGCCCACCGGGGGACGGCCGACCGTGACCGTCACCGTGACCCGCACCGTCTGGCCCGTGCCGGGCAAGTGATCCGAAACCGCGAGCGGGCGCACCGGTCGCTGCGTAGAGTGACGGCGTGACTCAGGGTGCTTCGACGGGAACCACGGCAAACTCCGCCTATCTCCGATTCCCCCATCTGCACGGCGACTTGGTGACCTTCGTCGCCGAGGACGACGTCTGGCTCGCGCCGGTCGACGGCGGCCGGGCCTGGCGGGTCAGCGCCGACAACGTGCCGGTGACCCGGCCCCGGATATCGCCGGACGGCCGGCACCTCGCCTGGACCTCCACCCGGGACGGCGCCCCCGAGGTGCATGTCGCCCCGGTCGACGGGGGCCGCGCCGAGCGGCTGACGTACTGGGGCAACGGCCGCACCGAGGTGCGCGGCTGGACCCCGGACGGACGGGTGCTCGCGCTCGGCGCGCAGGGCCGGCACAGCTTCCGGCACACCTGGGCGCACGCCGTCCCGCTGGACGGCGGACCCGCCGAGACCCTGCCGTACGGCCCGGTCGGCGATGTCGCCCTCGGCCCGGCCACCGTGCTGCTGTCCGCGCCGATGGGGCGCGAGGCCGCGCACTGGAAGCGCTACCGGGGCGGCACGGCGGGCAAGTTGTGGACCGACCGGGACGGCGGCGGGGAGTTCGTCCGGCTGCACGAGGACCTCGACGGGAACATCGAGTGCCCGGTGTGGGTGGGGGACCGGATTGCGTTCCTCTCCGACCACGAGGGCACCGGCGCGCTCTACTCCTCCCTCGCCGACGGCTCCGACCTGCGCCGGCACACACCGCTTGGGGGCACCTCCCGCGCGAGCGAAGCCGAGCGTGGGGGAGGTTTCTACGCCCGCCACGCGGCCGGTGACGGCACCCGCGTCGTCTACAGCTCGGCCGGTGAGCTCTGGCTCCTGGACGACCTGGAGGGCGCCGAGCCGCGCCGGCTGGACGTACGGCTCGGCGGGCCCCGCGTCGACCTGCGGCCCTACCCCGTCGACGCCTCCCGCTGGTTCGGCGAGGCGGCCCCCGACCACACCGCGCGCGGCAGCGCCGTCTGCGTGCGCGGCGGCATCCACTGGGTCACCCACCGCTCCGGCCCCGCCCGCGCCCTGGCCGCCACCCCCGGCGTGCGCGCCCGGATGCCGCGCGCCTTCCGCGCCGAGGGCGAGGAGTGGGTGGTGTGGGTGACGGACGCCGAGGGCGAGGACGCCCTGGAGTTCGCGCCCGCGACCGGCACCGTGCCCGGCGCCCCGCCGCGCCGGCTCGCCGCCGGACAGCTCGGCCGGGTCCTGGAGCTGGCCGTGGCACCCGACGGCAGCCGGGCCGCCGTGGCCGCGCACGACGGCAGACTGCTCCTGGTCGAACGCGAGACCGGCGAGGTCCGCGAGGTCGACCGCAGCGACGACGGCGAGGTCTCCGGCCTCGCCTTCTCCCCCGACTCCGCCTGGCTCGCCTGGTCCCACCCCGGCCCCCGCCCGCTGTCCCAGCTCCGCGTCGCCCACACCACCGACCTGTCGGTGACCGAGGCGACCCCGCTCCGCTTCCAGGACTACGCGCCCGCCTTCACCCTGGACGGCAAACACCTCGCGTTCCTCTCCAACCGCGCCTTCGACCCGGTCTACGACGAGCACGTCTTCGACCTCGCCTTCGTGGTGGGCGCCCGCCCGCACCTGATCACGCTGGCCGCCACCACCCCCTCGCCGTTCGGCCCGCAGCGCCACGGCCGCCCCTTCGAGGCCCCCGACAAGGACGAGACCCCCGACGGCGAGGGCACGCCGACCACCCGCATCGACCTGGAGGGCCTGGCCGACCGCATCGTCCCCTTCCCGGTCGAGGCGGGCCGCTACTCCACGCTCCGGGCCGCCAAGGACGGCGTCCTCTGGCTGCGCCACCCCGTGCAGGGCGTCCTCGGCGCCTCCCGCGCCCACCCCGAGGACCCCGACCCGCACACCGAGCTGGAGCGCTACGACCTCGCCCAGCGCCGCCTGGAGCACCTCGCCTCCGACGCCGACCACTTCGAGGTCAGCGGCGACGGCAAACGCGTCCTGCTGTGGGCCGACGGCCGGCTCCGGGTCGTCCCGAGCGACCGCCGTACCGGCAGCGACGACGACGGCGACACCAGCGTCAGCGTCGACCTCGCCCGGGTCCGGCAGACCGTCGACCCGGCCGCCGAGTGGCGGCAGATGTTCGACGAGACCGGCCGCCTCATGCGCGACCACTTCTGGCGCCCCGACCTCGGCGGCACCGACTGGGACGGCGTCCTCGCCCGCTACCGCCCGCTCCTGGCCCGCCTCGCCACCCACAGCGACCTGGTCGACCTGCTCTGGGAGGTGCACGGCGAACTCGGCACCTCGCACGCCTACGTCGTCCCGCGCGGCGGCTCCGGCCGCCGCGCCCGGCACGGCCTGCTCGGCGCCGACATCTCCCGCCACGAGGACGGCAGCTGGCGCATCGACCGCATCCTGCCGTCGGAGACCTCCGACCCGGACGCCCGCTCCCCGCTCGCCGCGCCCGGCGTCGCGGTCCGCCCCGGCGACGCGATCATCGCGGTCGCCGGCCACCAGGTCGACCCGGTGACGGGCCCGGGCCCGTTGCTCGTCGGCACGGCCGGCCACCCGGTGGAGCTGACCGTCTCCCCGGCCGGCGGCGGCGAACCCCGGCACACGGTCGTCATCCCCATCGCCGACGAGGAGCCCCTGCGCTACCACGCCTGGGTCGCCGACCGGCGCGCCTACGTCCACGCGGCCTCCGCGGGCCGCCTCGGCTACCTCCACGTCCCGGACATGCAGGCCCCCGGCTGGGCCCAGATCCACCGCGACCTGCGCGTCGAGGTCGCCCGCGAAGGCCTCGTCGTCGACGTCCGTGAGAACCGGGGCGGCCACACCTCCCAGCTCGTGGTCGAGAAACTGGCCCGCCGGATCATCGGCTGGGACCTCCCGCGCGGCATGCGCCCCACCAGCTATCCGCTGGACGCTCCACGCGGCCCGGTCGTCGCCGTCGCCAACGAGTTCTCCGGCTCCGACGGCGACATCGTCAACGCGGCGATCAAGGCCCTGGGGATCGGCCCGGTCGTCGGCACCCGCACCTGGGGCGGAGTCATCGGCATCGACAGCCGCTACCGCCTGCTCGACGGCACCCTGGTCACCCAGCCGAAGTACGCGATGTGGCTGGAGGGCCTGGGCTGGGACGTGGAGAACCACGGGGTGGATCCCGACGTGGAGGTCGTGCAGAGGCCGCAGGACTGGGCGGAGGGCCGCGACGCCCAACTGGACGAGGCGATCAGGCTCGCACTGGAGGCACTGGAGGAGCGGCCCGCGAAGACACCGCCGGGCATGCCCACCTGACCGACTACGATGCCCACGGTATTGATCACAGGAGGCACACCCATGTCCGGAGAGCCGCAGAACGACTGCCTGTTCTGCAAGATCGTCGCGGGCGAGATCCCGGCGACGATCGTCCGCGAGACCGAAACGACCGTGGCCTTCCGGGACATAAACCCCCAGGCCCCGACCCACGTCCTGGTGATCCCCAAGGCCCACTACGAGAACGCGGCAGCCCTCGCCGCCGGCGCGCCGGAACTCGCCGCCGACGTCCTGCGCGAGACCCAGGCCGTCGCCGACGAGGAGAAGCTCGACAGCTACCGCCTCGTCTTCAACACCGGCAGCGGCGCCGGTCAGACCGTCTGGCACGCCCACGCCCACGTCCTCGGCGGCCGTGGCCTGCAGTGGCCGCCCGGATAGGCAACCGTGTCCGTCCGTGAACTGGTGGTCCTCGGCACCGCCAGCCAGGTCCCGACCCGGCACCGCAACCACAACGGCTACCTGCTGCGGTGGGACGGCGAGGGCATCCTGTTCGACCCCGGCGAGGGCACGCAGCGGCAGATGCTGCGCGCCGGGGTCGCCGCCCACGACCTGAACCGGATCTGCGTCACGCACTTCCACGGTGACCACTCCCTCGGCCTCGCCGGGGTCATCCAGCGGATCAACCTCGACCAGGTGCCGCACGAGGTCACCGCGCACTACCCGCGCTCGGGGCAGCGCTTCTTCGACCGCCTGCGCTACGCGACCGCCTACCGCGAGACGGTCGGTCTCACCGAGGCCCCGGTGGCCGCCGACGGCATCCTCGCGGTGACCCGGTCGTACACCCTGGAGGCCCGCAGGCTCTCGCACCCGGTCGAGTCCTACGGCTACCGCCTGATCGAACCCGACGGCCGCCGCATGCTCCCGGACCGGCTCGCCGCGCTCGGCGTCGAGGGGCCGGACGTGGGCCGCCTCCAGCGCGAGGGCCGGCTCGGGGACGTGACGCTGGAGGACGTCAGCGAGGTCCGGCGCGGGCAGCGGTTCGCGTTCGTCATGGACACCCGGCTCTGCGACGGCGTGCACGCCCTCGCGGAGGGCTGCGACCTGCTCGTCATCGAGTCCACCTTCCTCGACGAGGACGTGCAACTCGCCATCGAGCACGGACACCTGACGGCCGGGCAGGCCGCCGCCGTGGCCCGGGACGCCGGTGTGCGGCACCTCGTGCTCACCCACTTCAGCCAGCGCTACACCGACCCCGGGGAGTTCGAGCGGCAGGCGCGGGCGGCCGGGTTCACGGGGAAGCTGACCGTGGCCCACGACCTCCTGCGGGTACCGGTTCCGAAACGCCGGTAAAACACCCGTACGATGCTTTGATGCCCCTCCCGAAAGCAGAACTGCACCTCCACATCGAAGGCACCCTGGAACCGGAGCTCGCCTTCGAGCTGGCCGCCCGCAACGGCGTGACCCTCCCGTACGCGGACACCGACGCCCTCCGCGAGGCCTACCGGTTCGAGGACCTCCAGTCCTTCCTGGACCTCTACTACGAGCTGATGGCCGTCCTGCGCACCGAGCAGGACTTCGCCGACCTGGCGAACGCCTATCTGGCCCGGGCCGCCGCGCAGGGCGTGCGGCACGCGGAGATCTTCTTCGACCCGCAGGCCCACCTGGCCCGGGGCGTGGCCATGGGCACGGTCGTGGAGGGGCTGTGGCGGGCGCTCGGCAGCAGCGAGGCCGACCACGGCGTCTCCACGAAGCTGATCATGTGCTTCCTGCGGGACGAGTCCGCCGAGTCGGCGCTGGCCACCCTGGAGGCCGCGAAGCCGTACCTGGACCGGATCACCGGTGTCGGACTGGACTCCGCCGAGGTCGGGCACCCGCCGGTGAAGTTCCGGGAGGTCTACGAGGCCGCCGCCGCGCTCGGGCTGCGCCGGGTCGCGCACGCGGGTGAGGAGGGGCCGCCGGAGTACATCACCGAGGCACTGGACGTGCTCGGCGTGGAGCGCGTCGACCACGGCCTGCGCTGCATGGAGGACCCGGCGCTGGTCGAGCGGCTGGTCCGGGAGCGGATTCCGCTCACGCTGTGCCCGCTGTCCAACGTCCGGCTCCGGACCGTCGACACGCTCGCCGACCACCCCCTGCCCGCCATGCTCGACGCCGGCCTGCTGTGCACGGTCAACTCCGACGACCCCGCGTACTTCGGCGGGTACGCGGGCGACAACTTCGCGGCCGTGCACCAGACCCTGGGGCTGTCGCGGGACCGGCTGCGCGAGCTGGCCCGCAACTCCTTCCTCGCCTCCTTCCTGGAGGACGACGAGGAGCGGCGGGCGCGCTGTCTCGCCGAGGTCGACGCCTACGAGTTCGGGGACGCGGTGTCGTAGGCGCCCCGCGCGGGTACGGCGGGCGTCTCCACCCGGACCTCCACGACCGGGAGCTCCGCGACCGGGGCTTCGACCGGGACCTCCACGACCGGCAGAGGGCGCCTGCCCGTCCGCAGCGCCACCGCCGTCATCGGCACGGCGACCAGCAGCAGCCCGGCGCCGAGCACCCGCCCCATCGCCGGGAAGCCCGCCCCGGCCGCCAGCACACTGCCCGCGAGCGGCCCCGCCGCCGTGCCCAGCGAGGACGCCGCGCCGACCAGGACCGTCCAGCGGCCCCGCGGGTCCAGGGAGGCGGCCAGGGCGATGACGTAGGAGAGCACGACCGGGTAGAGCAGGTTCCAGGCGATCTCGCCCGCCGCGAACGCGGCCAGGTCCGTGGCCGCCGCGCTGAGCGCGACGCAGCCCGCGATGAGCGCCGTACCGGCGCCGATGGGCAGGGCCCGGCCCAGCCGCGGGCCGAGCGCGCCCGCGCCCACGACCCCGAGGAGTCCGGCGCCGAGCGCGACCGCGAAGACCGCGCCGACGGTGACCTCGGTGAGGTGGGCCTGGTCGAGGCCGATCCGCCCGCTGACGCCCCACAGGGCGTTCTGGGCGAGGGACCAGCAGGGCATCGCGGCGGCCAGCAGCAGGCCGGCGCGCGGGTGGGGGAGGCGGTCGTACCCGACGGCCGCGCGGGCCGGGGCCGTACGACCGGGCAGGCGGCCGGTGAGCGGCCAGACGGCGAGCGCGGTCAGCGCGATGGCGGCGAGCGGGAGGCCGTGGCCGGGGCCGAGGTGCGGGATCGTCAGGTACAGGGCGCCCGCGAGGGCGGAGACGCCGAGCAGGCCGAGGGTGGTGACCCGGTGCGGGTCACGCTGGCCGGCGATGCCGCTCGCGGCCACCGCCGTGACCGTGCCGGACCCGAGGCCGCCGACGACCGCGCCCGCGACGACGGCCGGTACGGCGCCGGTGAGGGCGGCGCCGCCGTAGCCGAGGGCGGCGAGCGCGAGACCGGCGCGGGCGAGGAGACGGGGGCCGGTCCTCTCGACCCGGGAGGCCAGCAGGAAGCCGGCGGTCGCCGAACTCAGCAGCAGGGCACTGCCGATGGCGCCCGCCTGGGTCGCGCTGAGCGGCAGTCCGCTGTCGAGTCTGCCGACGGTGGTGGGCAGCAGGTAGGGGGCGAGGTACCCGGCCGTGAACAGGGCGACGAGGGGCCAGGGCAGGGTGCGGGGGGCGGACACGGGCGTTCCCAGGGCAGGCGAGAAGTGCGGCTCGGAAAAAAGGGGGATGGGCTGCGACCGTCGACGGACAGGAACGCGCGAGCAAGTTGTATCAAGCACGCGGTTGCGGAAGAAGTCCGGCGGGTGTGATCCGGGCCACGGTTGCGTTTGGTGATGGTGGGCGGGGGTAGAAGAACCTAGCCCCTGTTCTCATATGTGGATGTTATTCACAAGAGGGGATGGTCAGGTGGGCGGCGACCCGGCTCCGCAGGACGTGGCGCGGCGGTTGCGCGCGGGGATGGCGCGCGGCGTGCTGTCCTTCCGGCTCACCGCCTTCCACGACGACGGCACCCTCGATCCCGGCGGCTTCCGCACCCATGTCGCCGGCCGGCCGGCGACATGGGTGCGGCGCCGTCTTCCCGGCGTGCGGCACCGGCGAGTTCTTCTCGCTGGACGAGGACGAGTACCGGACGGTCGTCACCCTCGCCGTCCAGGAGGCCGCGGGCCGGGTGCCCGTGGTGGCCGGTACGGGGTACGGCTGGGCGCAGGCCGCGTGGTTCGCGCGGATCGCCGAGGAGGCCGGCGCCGACGCCCTGCTCGTGCTGCCGCACTACCTGACCGAGGCCCCGCAGGACGGCCTCGCCGCCCGCACCCGGCTGCCGCTGATCGCCTATCGGCGCGGCCAAGTCGCCTGCAGCGTGAGCTTGTTGCGGCGCGTCGCCCGCGTCCCGAACGTCATCGGGCTCAAGGACGGCCGCAGCGACCTGGACCGGCTCCAGCGCCTCACCCTGGCCGCCCCCGACGGCTTCCACTTCTTCAACGGCGCCGCCACCGCCGAGATCCAGGCCCGCTCCCCCAGGCTCGAATGTGCTCGCGCGGGGGGACCCCCATCGCCGCCGTCGGCGTCCCCGCCTACTCCTCCGCCGTCCATGCCTTCGCCCCCGAGATCGCGGGCGCCTTCTTCACCGCGCTGTGCGACGACGACCATGGCACCGTCGACACGCTGCTGCGCGACTTCCACGTCCCGTTCGTCGAACTCCGCGACCGTGCGCCCGGATACGCCGTGTCCCTGGTGAAGGCGGCGGCCCGGCTGCGCGGGCAGCCCGTCGGCCCGGTGCGCGCCCCGCTCGCCGACCCCTCGCCCGCCGGCCTCGCCGACCTCGCCGACCTGAAGGCCCTCCTCACCGCCGGACCCGACCTCGTAGGAGCCTTGCTGTGACCCGTGACCTGACCATCGCCGAGGTGCGGCTGACGCCGATCCTGGTCGCCGACCCGCCGCTGCTCAACACCCAGGGCGTGCACCAGCCGTACACCCCGCGGCTGATCGTGGAGATCGTCACCGCCGACGGGACCACCGGGCTCGGCGAGACCTACGGCGACACCAAGTACCTGGAGCCGGCCCGGTCGCTGGCCGAGCGGCTCGCCGGACGGTCGGTCATGGACGTGAACGGCCTGTTCGGGATCGACCTCGCCGTGGACGCCTCCCGGGTCGAGGGGGAGGCGGACGCGGGCGGGCTGCGCGGGGTGCAGACCGTCGACAAGCTCCGGATGTCCGTGCTGTCCGCCTTCGAGGTCGCCTGCCTCGACGCCCAGGGCAAGGCGCTCGGGCTGCCCGTGCACGCCCTGCTCGGCGGCAAGGTGCGCGACGCGGTCGAGTACAGCGCCTATCTCTTCTACAAGTGGGACCGGCACCCGGCGGGAGTCCCCGCCGAGCCCGACGAGTGGGGCGCCGCGCTCGACCCGGCCGGCGTGGTGGAACAGGCACGCCGGCTCCAGGAACGGCACGGCTTCGGCTCGTTCAAGCTCAAGGGCGGGGTGTTCCCGCCCGACGAGGAGATCGCCGCCGTCCGCGCCCTCGCCCAGGCCTTCCCCGGACACCCACTGCGGCTCGACCCCAACGGCGCCTGGTCGGTGGAGACCTCGCTGAAGGTCGCGAAGGAACTCGGCGACGTCCTGGAGTACCTGGAGGACCCGACGCTGGGCACGCCGGGCATGGCCGAGGTGGCGGCCGGTACGGACGTCCCCCTCGCCACCAACATGTGCGTCACCACCTTCGGGGAGATCAAGGAGGCGTTCACCAAGGACGCCGTCCAGGTCGTCCTGTCCGACCACCACTACTGGGGCGGACTGCGCAACACCCAGCACCTCGCCGCGATCTGCGCCGCCTTCGGGGTCGGGGTGTCCATGCACTCCAACACCCATCTCGGCATCAGCCTCGCCGCGATGACCCAGGTGGCGGCCACGGTCCCGAACCTCCACCACGCCTGCGACTCCCACTACCCCTGGCAGTCCGAGGACGTCCTCACCGAGCGGCTCACCTTCGACGGCGGCCGGGTCGCGGTGTCCGACGCGCCGGGCCTCGGCGTCGAGTTGGACCGCGACGAACTGGCCCGGCTGCACCGGCGGTGGGCCGAGGACGACTGCTCGCTGCGCGACCGCGACGACGCGGCGGCGATGCGCGCCGCCGAACCGGACTGGCGGACACCGGCGATGCCCCGCTGGTGATCCGGCGCCGCACGGCATCCCGGTGCGTGACCTGGTGCACACTGGCCAGAACCGCACCACGCCAGGGAGCGCACCGTGACGCCGTCGCACACCCTCACCGGAGAGGAACCGGAACACCTCACCCAGGCAGCGCGCTGCCAGACCCAGGTCGACCCGCTCGCCGCGCTGCGCGCCCCCGGTGACCCGCCCTGGGACGTCTACCTCACCGGCACGGTCTTCCTCGACATCATCTTCACCGGGCTGGACTCGGCGCCGGTGCGCGGCACCGAGTCCTGGGCCCGGGGCATGGGCTCCAGCCCCGGCGGCGTCGCCAACATGGCCGCCGCCCTGGCCCGGCTCGGCCTGCGGACCGCCCTCGCGGCGGCCTTCGGCGACGACCACTACGGCGAGTACTGCTGGGACGCGCTGGAGCAGGGCGAGGGCATCGACCTGTCCGCCTCGCGGACCGTGCGCGGCTGGCACTCGCCGGTGACCGTCTCCATGGCCTACGAGGGCGAGCGGACCATGGTCTCCCACGGGCACGAGCCCCCCGCGGAGGCCGTGCTCCTCCAGGAGGGCGCCACCGCCCGGCCGCCCCGCGCGCGGGCCGCCGTCGCCTCCCTGACGCCCGGCCGCAGCGCGCCCTGGGTCGCGCAGGCCGCCCGCGCGGGCACCCGCATCTTCGCCGACGTCGGCTGGGACGAGACGGGGGCGTGGGACCTGTCCGGGCTGGCCGACCTGGAGCACTGCGAGGCCTTCCTGCCCAACGCGGAGGAGGCTAAGCGGTACACCGGCACCGACTGTCCGCGGCTCGCCGCGCACGCACTGAGCGAATACGTGCCGGTCGCCGTGGTCACGCTGGGCTCGGACGGCGCCTACGCGGTGGACCGGCGGACCGGGGAGACGGCGGAGGTGCCGGCCATCGAGGTGGAGGCGCTGGATCCCACCGGAGCGGGGGACGTGTTCGTCGCCGGGTTCGTGACCGGGTCCCTGGCGGGGTGGCCGCTGGCCGACCGGCTGGCCTTCGCGGGGCTCACGGCCGCGCTGTCGGTGCAGGAGTTCGGGGGGTCCCTGTCGGCGCCCGGATGGTCGGAGATCGGGGCGTGGTGGCGGCGCGTGCAGTCCCTGCCGGGGCAGTCGCCGGCGGCGCTTCGGCGGTACGAGTTCCTGGAGGGCCTGGTGCCGGAGAAACTGGACCGGCCGTGGCCGCTGCGGAGGGCCGTACCGACCATCGGCTTCCGCCGGTCCGGCTGACGCGCCGGGGGCTCCGCCGGCTGACCCCCGGTTTTCCCACCCACCCACCCGACTCGGCCGGCTGGGAGGTGACCCCAGGGGGATGCGACTCGGCCGCCTGGGAAGCGGGCGGGGTGCAGTTCGGCGGGGGTGTGGTCCGGCGGTTGGGGAGCCTGCGGGGGTGTAGTCCGGCTGTTGGGGAGCCTGCGGGGTGTGGTTCGGCGGCTGGGGTTGGCCCGGGCGGCTGGAAGGTGGCCCGCGGGGGTGCGACTCGGGTGGTTGGGAAGCCCACGGGGATGTGGCTCGGCCGCGCCCAGTCGCCGAGCGCCCCCCAGGGCCGCGTCCAGCCGCCCGAGCCGCCCCCAGGGCCACGCCCAGCCGCCGAACCACACCTCAGGCCCACCCCCAGGCGCCGAGCGACACCCCGCGCGCTTTCCAGCCGACCGAGCCCACCCCAGCGGGGCCGTGCTCATCCGCCCGAGCCGACTTCCCGGGGCCGCGCCCAGTCGCCGAGCGACCCCCTAGGGCCGTGCCCAGCCGCCCGAGCCGCCCCCAGTCGCCGAGCGACATCCCGCGCGCTTTCCAGCCGACCGAGCCCACCCCAGCGGGGCCGTGCTCATCCGCCCGAGCCGACTTCCCGGGGCCGCGCCCAGTCGCCGAGCGGCCCACCCGCCCGAGCTGACCTCCCAGGCCCACCCCCAGCCGCCGAGCGATACCCCGCACGCTTTCCAGCCGACCGAGCCCACCCGCCCGAGCCGACTTCCCGGGGCCGCGCCCAGTCGCCGAGCGCCCCTCAGGGCCGCGCCCACCCGCCCGAGCCGACCTCCCAGGCCCACGCCCAGCCGCCGAACCACACCCCAGGCCCACCCCCAGCCGCCGAGCGACACCCCGCCCGCTTCCCAGCCGACCGAGCCACCCCCGCGGGGCCGTGCCCACCCGCCCGGGTCGGTCCCGGGGCCATTTCAGCGTGGCCCGCATGGGTGTGGCTCGGGTGGGCGGGGGGCGGGGGGTTGGGGGGCGGTCGTATGAAAAGCCCTACGGTGTTGTCAGCCCCCCGTCGTACTCTGGATAGCGCGAGGCCGCCCTCAGCTACGCGGCCGTGACGAGGAGGAAGCGCAGGCCTTAAGAGCCGGCCCATGACACAGACACCCACAGCTCACACCCCCGCGCAGGAGCAGGCGAGAGCGCAGTTCACCGTCCCCGCCCAGCACCCCATGGTGACCGTGCTGGGTTCCGGCGACTCCCTCCTGCGCGTGATCGAGAGGGCCTTCCCGGCGGCCGACATCCATGTCCGGGGCAACGAGATCAGCGCGGTCGGCGACCCGGTCGACGTCGCCCTCATCTCGCGCGTGTTCGAAGAGATGATGCTGGTGCTCCGCACCGGGCAGCCGATGACGGAGGACGCAGTGGAACGCTCGATCGCCATGCTGAAGGCGAGCGAGGCAGGGACGAGCGACGGCCTGGAGACCCCGGCCGAGGTGCTGACGCAGAACATCCTGTCCTCGCGCGGCCGTACGATCCGCCCCAAGACCCTCAACCAGAAGCGGTACGTCGACGCGATCGACAAGCACACGATCGTCTTCGGCATCGGCCCCGCCGGTACCGGCAAGACCTACCTGGCCATGGCCAAGGCCGTGCAGGCCCTGCAGTCCAAGCAGGTCAACCGGATCATCCTCACCCGTCCGGCGGTGGAGGCGGGTGAGCGCCTCGGCTTCCTGCCCGGCACGCTCTACGAGAAGATCGACCCGTACCTGCGCCCGCTGTACGACGCGCTGCACGACATGATCGACCCGGACTCGATCCCGCGGCTGATGGCCGCCGGGACGATCGAGGTCGCGCCGCTCGCCTACATGCGCGGTCGCACGCTCAACGACGCCTTCATCATCCTGGACGAGGCCCAGAACACGAGCCCCGAACAGATGAAGATGTTCCTCACCCGCCTCGGCTTCGACTCGAAGATCGTGATCACGGGTGACGTGACCCAGGTCGACCTGCCGAACGGGCAGAAGTCGGGCCTCAGGCAGGTACAGGAGATCCTGGAGGGCGTCGAGGACGTCCACTTCTCCCGGCTGTCGTCCCACGATGTCGTACGGCACAAGCTGGTGGGCCGTATCGTCGACGCGTACGAGAAGTACGACAGCAAGTACGGCACCGAGAACGGCGCTCCCAAGGGCGTCCGTGGCAAGTCCGGCGCCAAGGGCACCAAGGGGAAGTAGACCAGCACGACCATGTCGATCGACGTCAACAACGAGTCCGGCACCGAGGTAGACGAGCAGGCGATCCTCGACATCGCCCGCTACGCGCTCGCGCGGATGCGCATCCACCCGCTCTCCGAGCTCTCGGTGATCGTCGTGGACGCCGACGCCATGGAGCAGCTGCACATCCAGTGGATGGACCTGCCGGGGCCCACCGATGTCATGTCGTTCCCGATGGACGAGCTGCGGCCGCCGTCCAAGGACGACGACGAGCCGCCGCAGGGGCTGCTCGGGGACATCGTGCTCTGCCCGGAGGTCGCCGCGAAGCAGGGGGCGGAAGCCCCGACGCAGCACTCCATGGACGAGGAGCTCCAGCTGCTCACCGTCCATGGCGTGCTGCACCTGCTGGGCTACGACCACGAGGAGCCCGACGAGAAGGCCGAGATGTTCGGGCTCCAGGCCGCCATCGTGGACGGATGGCGGGCCGAGCGCGGTCTGACCGGGCCGTCCCCGGCACCGACCGTCTCGTAAGCGGGCCGTATGTCTCCGCAGATCGTGGTCGGCGCGATCGCGCTGGTCGTCGTCGCCTGGCTCGCCGCCTGCGCGGAGGCGGGCCTCGCCCGCGTCTCCAGCTTCCGCGCCGAGGAGGCCGTGAAGTCCGGCCGGCGGGGCGGCGCCCGGCTCGCCCAGATCGCCGCCGACCCCACCCGCTATCTGAACGTGGCCCTGCTGGTCCGCGTGGCCTGCGAGATGGCCGCCGCGGCCCTGGTGACGTACGCCTGCCTCCAGGCCTTCGCCGCCACCTGGCAGGCCCTGCTGGTCGCCATCGGGGTCATGGTCCTGGTGTCGTACGTCGCCGTGGGGGTGTCCCCGCGCACCATCGGCCGTCAGCACCCGCTCAACACCGCCACCGCGGCGGCCTACGTGCTGCTGCCGCTGGCCCGGATCATGGGCCCCATCCCCTCCCTGCTGATCCTCATCGGCAACGCGCTCACGCCCGGCAAGGGCTTCCGGCGCGGGCCCTTCGCCTCCGAGGCGGAGCTGCGCGCGCTGGTCGACCTCGCCGAGAAGGAGTCGTTGATCGAGGACGACGAGCGCCGGATGGTGCACTCGGTCTTCGAGCTGGGCGACACGCTGGTGCGCGAGGTCATGGTCCCGCGGACCGACCTGGTCACCATCGAGCGCTTCAAGACCATCCGGCAGGCCCTCACCCTCGCCCTGCGCTCCGGGTTCTCCCGCATCCCGGTCACCGGCGAGAGCGAGGACGACATCGTCGGGATCGTGTACCTGAAGGACCTGGTCCGCAAGACGCACATCAGCCGGGACACGGAGGGCGACCTGGTGTCCACGGCCATGCGCCCGGCCGTGTTCGTGCCCGACACCAAGAACGCCGGCGACCTGCTGCGCGAGATGCAGAAGGAACGCAACCACGTCGCCGTCGTCATCGACGAGTACGGCGGCACGGCCGGGATCGTCACCATCGAGGACATCCTGGAGGAGATCGTCGGCGAGATCACCGACGAGTACGACCGGGAGATCCCGCCCGTGGAGGACCTAGGCGACGACCGCTTCCGGGTCACCGCCCGCCTGGACATCACCGACCTCGGCGAGCTGTACGGCCTGGAGGAGTACGACGACGAGGACGTGGAGACCGTCGGCGGGCTCCTCGCCAAGGCGCTCGGCCGGGTGCCCATCGCCGGGGCCTCCGCCGAGGTCGAACTGCCCGACGGGCGCAGCCTGCGGCTGACGGCCGAGGCCGCGGCCGGCCGCCGGAACAAGATCGTGACGGTGCTGGTGGAGCCGGTGCCCGTGCGCGTCGTCGAGGAGGAGAAGGCCGAGTGACGCCCCGGGAGCTGCGCGCCTTCTGCCTGTCCTTCAACGCGGCCGTGGAGGACTTCCCGTTCAGCCCGGAGATCTCGGTCTTCAAGGTGCTGGGCAAGATGTTCGCCCTGACGCACCTGGACGCGCGGCCCCTGACGGTCAACCTCAAGTGCGACCCGGAGGACGCCATCCGGCTGCGGGCCGAGCACGAGGGGCTCATCCTCCCCGGCTGGCACATGAACAAGCGGCACTGGAACACCGTGACGGTCGACGGGGAGCTGCCGGACCGGCTGGTCCGGGAGCTGATCGAGGACTCGTACGACCTGGTGGTCGCCGGTCTGCCCCGGGCCGAGCGGCTGCGGCTCGACCGTCCGTGAGCGCACCCGTGCCGGACGTCTCCACCGGGGCTTCGTATGCTCGGGGCATGACCGAGAGCAACGCGCTTGATCCCGAGGACCGCAAGATCGTCACCCTGGCCCGTTCCGCGCGGGCCCGCAACGGTGTGCCCGAGGGGGCGGCCGTACGGGACGAGACCGGGCGCACGTATGTCGCCGGGTCGGTCGCGCTGGCTTCGCTGGAGCTGAGCGCGTTGCGGACGGCGGTCGCCATGGCGGTGGCCTCGGGGGCGCGGTCCTTGGAGGCGGCGGCAGTGGTGAGCGACGCCGACTCCGTGCCGGACGAGGACAGGGCCGCTGTCGCCGACCTGGGTGGTCCTCGGACGCCGGTCTTCCTGGCCTCGCCCGACGGCACCGTGCGGGGCACCGTCTTCGCCGGCTGAGCGATGCGCCGCCCGCCCGTCACTCTCCTCTGAGAACTCGCCGACCGAAGAGCAGGTCGGCCGGAATTCAACCTTGTTGCCGTCCTGCCTCCGCGCGTCAATGGACCCGTAAGAATCCGACGGACCGTCAGATCCGCACTCCCGCGCAGCGTGCCCGCACCCGCCCGCGCAGGCCTCTCGTCCGTCGGCCGTCCCCACGGCACTCCCCGCCACGAAAGGGAAGCGGATCCCCATGAGAGGCAAGCGCACGGCAACGGGTGCGGCACTGGTTGCCGGGGCCCTCGCGGTCACCGGACTCGCCTTCCCGCCCACCGCGGCCGCCGTCACTCCCCAGTCGGCGACCATCACCGCGAACTGCGGCATCTTCGGCGGTGGCGCGGCCACGCTCACCGCCACCCAGAGCGGCGGCTCGGCCACCCTCACCCTCACCTCCACCGCGATCAAGACGCCGGTCGCGGTCGCCCAGGACTCGATCGCCTCCACCCTCACCATGGTCAGGGCGAGCGGCGGCACCGCCGTCTTCAGCGGGACGAAGAACCCGGCCATGGCCGGCGGCGCCGCGGTCACCGTCGGCCCGCTCAGCGGCACCGTGGCCTCCGGTGACAGCCTCGGAGGCGTACGGCGGCTCGCTGAAGATGGTCATCTTCGGCATCACCGTGACCTGCACGGCCTCGGCCAAGCAGTCGCCCGGACCGTTCGTCTTCGACTGACTGAACTGAGCAGTTGATTCCGGACGCCGCAGAAACTGATGACCGTCAGATTCCTGCGGCGTCTCCATTGACTTCTCACCCCCGCTCCACATCAATGCCCCCTGTCGGCGCAGCCGAGCCGCTGCGCCCGCAACCCTCAGGAGGGGGCCCATGGGTCCGACACCCCGAGCCCGACGGTGGCGCTGGGCGTCACTGCTCGGGGCGACCGCCCTCACGGTCACCGCGGGCGGCGCACTGGCCTGTCCGGCCGGCGCCGCGGGCACGAACGTGGATTTCGCCACGCACTGCATTCCGCCGGACATCGCCGGCATCCCGCCGATCGACGGCACCACCACCGCGAACGTGTCGGTGGACAAGACCAGTCCCAAGGTCGGCGACACGGTCACCGTGACCTACACCGTGGTCACGGCCGCCGCCGGCAACC
Organism: Streptomyces flaveolus; assembly: GCF_000716535.1. GTDB lineage: Bacteria > Actinomycetota > Actinomycetes > Streptomycetales > Streptomycetaceae > Streptomyces > Streptomyces flaveolus_A. The sequence goes on from NZ_JNWV01000028.1 coordinate 76,485, forward strand.
CCACCGACCTGGCCCTGCCGGCCGACATCATGACCCCGACCGGAAAGGTGACGCTCGGCGGCGCGCAGAGCGGTGACGTCACCGTCGCCGGGCCGAAGAAGAACCCGCCGGTGCCGGGGAAGGCCGCCTTCCCGTCCTTCTCCATGACCGGCACGTTCACCGTCACCAAGGCCGGGCAGATCACCCTCTCGCCCGGCGGCTACAACATCCACACCAGCTACATCCTGGAGCTGGACACCCCCTGCACGGTCATCACCCCGCCCGCCCCGGTGTCGCAGACCGTCACCGCGACCGACGGGACACCCGCCAACACCCGGGCCGTCTCGCTGAGTTCCCCCTCCGGTGACCCCGGGGCCGCTGTCACCGTCAGCGGGACGAACTTCACGCCGGGCGCCACCGTCACCCTGGCCGGGCGGGCCGGCGACAAGCAGACCGCGGACACCGCGACCGTGACCGCGAACGCCCAGCCCTCCTTCAGCGGCTCCCTCGTCGTCAGGGACAAGACGACGACCGGGATCGTGGCCTACGAGGGCGGCTCCTGGAACGCGGACAAGGGTGCCGGGCCCGCCGCCTACGTCGTCAACGACACCACGCCCGTACCGGCGGGCAGCCAGAAGCTGACCACCACCGTCAAGGCGGGCACCCTGTCCATGTCCCAGACCGGGGACTCGGTCACCCTGTCGGCGGTCGACTTCGGCCGGGGCGGGGCCTCGACCGGCAGCCTGAACACGGTGACCGTCAAGGACTTCCGCGGCGGGCCCGCGGGATGGTCCCTGACCGGCAAGGTCACCGACTTCACCGGGCCCGGCGCCAGGCTCGACGCCGGGAAGCTGAGCTGGACCCCTGCCTGCGTGACCAAGGCGGGCAGCCCCAGCACCTGCAAGGCCGGCTCGGCGGGCACCGTGGGCAGCGCGGGGGCGACCCTGGCGTCGACCCCCAACGGCACGCTCACCGGCGGTGAGTTCACCGTCGACGCCGGGCTGTCCCTGGACGTACCGGCGTTCACGCCTCCCGGCGCGTACTCCGGCGTGCTCACGCTGACGCTCACGTGAGCGTGCGGGCGTCCGCACCCGCCCGTTCCCCTCTCACCCGTCCATGGGGGTCCGCACCCATGCGCAAGCCGTACGTCCTCCTCCTGGGCCTTCTGCCGGGCCTTCTCCTGAGCCTCCTGCCGGCGTCGCAGGCCCCGCCCGCCCGCGCCGCCGACAACGGCAGCTGGTCCGTCTACCCGGTCGCCTCCAAGATCGCCGCGCGGCCCTACTTCACCCTCTCCGCCGAGCCCGGCCAGACCCTCACCGACACGGTCGCCGTCCGGAACAGGACCGGCCGGCCGCTCACCTTCCGGCTGTACGCGGCCGACGCCTACAACACCGCCCGGGACGGCGGGTTCGCCGTGCGGACGCTGAAGGAGAGGATGCGCGGGGTGGGCGCCTGGGCCAGGCCCGCGAAGTCCCGGATCACCGTGCCCGCGCACCGGGCCGTCACCGTGCCCTTCACCCTGCGCGTCCCGGACGGCGCCGAGCCCGGCGACCATCCGGGCGCCATCGTCGCCCTCGACGAACACGTCGACCCCGGCGGCGGGAACCTCGCGCTCGGGGTGCGGCGGGCCGTCGGCGCCCGCGTCTACCTGCGGGTCGGCGGGCCCGCGCTGCCCGCGCTCTCCGTCGAGCACGTGCGGATCAGCCACCACCAGCCGCTGGTCCCGGGCCTCGGCGCCGGCACGGCGACCATCTCCTACACCCTGCGCAACACCGGGAACGTCACCCTCAGCCCCACGGTGGAGCTGACGGCGCGTGGGCTGTTCGGCCGTACGCTGCTCGACCGGCGGTCGGCCCGGGTGCCCGCCGAGCTGCTGCCGGGGCAGCGGGTGCGGCTCACCGAGACCTGGCGCGGGGCACCCCAGTTCGACCGGGGGGACGTCACGCTCACCGCGAGCGCCCAGGACACCCGGGAGTCGGCGAGCGCCGCCTTCCTCGCGCTGCCCTGGCTGCCGGTTGCGCTGGTGTTCGCCGCCGGTGCGCTGACCGGGGCGCTGCTGGTCAGAGCGCGTCGGGCCCGCGCTCGCCGGTCCGCACCCGGACGACCGTCTCCACGGGAACGGCCCACACCTTCCCGTCCCCGATCTTCCCCGTCTGCGCGGCCCTGACGATCGCGTCGATCACGTCGTCGGCGGCGGCGTCCTCCACCACGACCTCGATGCGCACCTTCGGCACCAGGTCGACGCGGTACTCGGCCCCCCGGTACACCTCGGTGTGGCCGCGCTGCCGGCCGTAGCCGCTCGCCTCGGTCACGGTCAGCCCGTGCACCCCCAGCTCCTGAAGGGCGGTCTTGACCTCGTCCAGACGGTACGGCTTGACGATCGCGGTGATGAGCTTCATGCCTTAGGCCTTGACCTTCTGGGCGGAGGGGGAGAGGACGGACGAGCCGACCGGGGCGCCGTGCCCCAGGACGCCGTGATCGTATGCGGTCTCGGCGTGCACCGTAAGGTCGAGGCCGGTGTGCTCCTGCTCCTCGCTCGCCCGCAGGCCCAGCGCCTTGTCGAGCAGCTTCCCCAGGCCGTACGTCACCGAGAAGGCGTACACCGCGACGACGACCACGGCGAGCAGCTGCTTGCCGAGCGGGGCGAGCCCGCCGCCGTAGAACAGGCCCTCCGCCCCGCCGGTCATCGCCTTCTCGGCGAACAGGCCGATCAGCAGGGTGCCGATGACGCCGCCGACCAGGTGGACGCCGACGACGTCCAGGGAGTCGTCGTAGTTCAGCTTGAACTTCCAGCTCACCGCGTAGGAGCAGACGACACCGGCGGCGAGGCCCACGACCAGGGCGCCCAGCAGGGACACCGTGCCGCAGGACGGGGTGATGGCGACCAGGCCGGCCACCGCGCCGGAGGCGGCGCCCAGGGTCGTCGGGTGGCCGTCGCGCCGCTGCTCGACGAAGAGCCAGCCGAGCAGGCCGGTGCAGCCGGCGGCGAGCGTGTTGAGGAACGCGGCGGCGGCCAGGCCGTTCGCGCCGAGCGCGGAGCCGGCGTTGAAGCCGAACCAGCCGAACCAGAGCAGACCGGCGCCGAGGACCACCATGGGCAGGTTGTGCGGGCGCATGGCGTCCTTCTTGAAGCCCAGGCGGGGGCCGAGGACCAGGCACAGGGCCAGTCCGGAGGCACCGGAGGTGATCTCGACGGGCAGACCGCCGGCGAAGTCGAGCGCGCCGAGCCGGTCGAGGATCCAGCCGCCGGGACCCCACACCCAGTGCGTCACGGGAACGTATACGAGGAGCGTCCAGAGCGGTACGAAGACCAGCCACGCCGAGAACTTCGTCCGGTCGGCGACCGCGCCGCTGATCAGGGCGGCCGTGACGATCGCGAAGGTGAGCTGGAAGGTGGCGAACAGGACGGTCGGGACCGTGCCGTGCACGCTGTCCGGGCCGAGCCCGCGCATTCCGGCCTGATGGAGACCGCCGATCAGCCCGCCGCCGATGTCGTCGCCGAAGGCGAGGGAGTAGCCGGCCGCCAGCCACACCACCGTGACCAGGGCGATCGACACGAAGCTCATCATCAGCATGTTGAGGACGCTCTTCGTGCGGACCATGCCGCCGTAGAACAGGGCCAGGCCCGGGGTCATGAGCAGGACGAGGGCGGTCGCGGCGAGCAGCCAGGCGGTGTCGCCGGTGTTCACGTGGGCTGCGGAGAAGGTCACGGGCGTCTCCAACGGGTGGGGGCTGCGTCAGAGGGTCACCGGTGTGCGTTTCCGGTCGCGTACGGGTGTGTTTCCGTGACGTTTCGTTGCGTGCGGGTTTCCGGAAGCTCACGGTCGGGGGTGCGCGGTGGCCGTGGTGCGGCGGCGCTCTGTGGATCAGGGAGAATGGGCGGCATGAGCGTTCGTACCCAGACTTCCGAGCAGCCGGCCGAGACCGTCCACCGCGCCGGCTTCGCCTGCTTCGTGGGCCGCCCCAACGCGGGCAAGTCCACCCTCACGAACGCTCTGGTGGGGCAGAAGGTGGCGATCACCTCCAACCGGCCCCAGACGACCCGGCACACGGTCCGGGGCATCGTGCACCGGCCCGAAGCCCAGCTCATCCTGGTGGACACCCCCGGGCTGCACAAGCCGCGCACGCTGCTCGGCGAGCGCCTCAACGACGTGGTCCGCACCACCTGGGCCGAGGTCGACGTGATCGGCTTCTGCCTGCCGGCCGACCAGAAGATCGGCCCGGGCGACCGGTTCATCGCGAAGGAACTGGCCGGGATCAAGAAGACCCCGAAGGTCGCCATCGTGACCAAGACCGACCTCGTCGACCCCAAGGCCCTCGCCGAGCAGCTCATCGCCATCGACCAGCTCGGCAAGGAGCTGGGCATCGAGTGGGCGGAGATCGTGCCGGTGTCGGCGGTCGGGTCCAAGCAGGTGGACCTCCTGGCCGACCTGCTGATCCCGCTGCTGCCGGAGGGGCCCGCCCTCTACCCCGAGGGCGACCTGACGGACGAGCCCGAGCAGGTGATGGTGGCCGAGCTGATCCGGGAGGCCGCGCTGGAGGGCGTCCGGGACGAGCTGCCGCACTCGATCGCGGTGGTCGTGGAGGAGATGCTGCCGCGCGAGGACCGGCCCGCCGACCGTCCGCTGCTGGACATCCACGCCAACGTCTACATCGAGCGCCCCAGTCAGAAGGGCATCATCATCGGCCCCAAGGGCAAGCGCCTGAAGGAGGTCGGCATCAAGTCCCGCAAGCACATCGAGGCACTGCTGGGGACGCCCGTCTTCCTGGACCTGCACGTGAAGGTGGCCAAGGACTGGCAACGGGACCCCAAGCAGCTTCGCAAGCTGGGGTTCTGAGCCCGGTTGCCGCCTGCTCGTCCTGCTCGGCGGGGATGCGCCTCCTGGGGCTGCGCTCTGACGCCCCCGGGGTGTGGCATCGGGTCCCGCGAGCTCGTCGAGGTCCTGCCCGGGTACGCCGGCCGCGCGGCGGCAGCCGCACATCGATTCAGCCTGGACCTGCACGTGAAGGTGGCCAAGGACTGGCAACGGGACCCCAAGCAGCTTCGCAAGCTGGGGTTCTAACCGATGGCTTCGGTGGGTGTCATGTCCTGCGTCCCCACCACCCGCAGCAGCTGAAGCTTCTCGTGTGACTCGGTGCCGGGGCGGGCCGTGTGGATGATGAGGTGATGGTGGCTGTGGTGGCTCAGCAGGACCTCGCAGTCCAGTTCCAGCAGGCCCACCACCGGGTGCAGGAAGCGCTTGGTGCCCGGGCGGCGCAGGGACACCTCGTGCTGCTCCCAGAGCCGGGCGAACTCCTCGCTCTGCGCGCGGAGTTCGGCCACCAGAGCCGCCGGCTCGGGGTCGTCGGGGCGGGCCGCGGCCACCGCGCGGAGGTTGGCCACGTGGTCCCGGGCGTGTGCCGGGAGGTCCTCCGGCGGGAAGAGCGCGCGGGCGGTGGGATCCAGGAAGAACCGGCGGGTGAGGTTCCGCTCGTGTGGCGGGCGGGCGAGCGCGTCCCCGACCAGCGCCTTGGCCAGCGCGTTCTGCGCCAGTACCGCCCCGAAGTCCGTGACCACCTGCGCCGGTGAGTCGTACAGCCGGTCCAGGACCAGCAGCAGCCCGGGCCGGACGTGCGCCGAGGCCGCGTCCCGGCGCGGCGGCTCCTCGCCCACCAGGTGGAACAGGTGGTCCCGTTCGTCGTCGGTCAGCCGCAGCGCCCGCGCCAGCGCCGTGAGCATCTGCCGGGACGGGCGCGGGCCGCGGGACTGCTCCAGCCGCGTGTAGTAGTCGGCCGACATCCCGGCCAGCGCCGCCACCTCCTCCCGGCGCAGTCCGGGGGTGCGGCGGCGGGCGCCGGGCGCCAGGCCCACGTCGGACGGTTCCAGACGGGCGCGGCCACGGCGCAGGAAGTCGGCGAGTTCGGCTCGGTTCACCCCTCCAGGCTGCGGCAGACCGGCCGACTTATCCAGGGACTGCCGATCCCCCGATCGAGAGGTCTCTCCCGTCGGCGCCACCCGCGGCCGAGGCTGGGCGCACCGAACGAGATGCGACCGAGAAGGAGCACCACATGCTGACCCTGGTCACCGGAGCCACCGGACAGGTGGGCCGTGGATTCGTCCCCCGCCTGCTCGCCCAGGCCCGGCCCGGCGAGCGGGTGCGGGTGATCGTCCGCGACGAGGCCCGCGCCGCCGCCCTCGCCGAGCGCGGCGCCGAGGTCGTCGTCGGCGACCTGCGCGACACCGACGTCCTCGGCAAGGCGCTCACCGGAGCGGACGCCGTCGTGAACATCGCGGCCTCCTTCCGGGGCGTGACCGACGAGGAGATGCGGGCCGTCAACCGGGACGCCGCGCTGGAGCTGGGCCGGGCGGCCCTCGCCTCCGGGGTACGGCGGTTCGTGCAGACCAGCACCATCCTGGTGTACGGCGCCGGACGCGGCCGGCCGCACGTCGAGGACGACCCCACCGTGCCCGGCGGCCCGATGTGGATGACGTACCCCGAGTCCAAACGGGAGGCCGAGCAGGGGCTGCTGGCGCTGGACGGGCTGGACGTCCGGATCGGCCGCCTCGGCTTCGTCTACGGCGAGGGCGACCCGCACCTGCCGGGCATCACCCGCTGGACCGCGACCCAGCCGGCCACCAAACGGCACCACCTGGTGCACGTCGCCGACACCGCCCAGGGCCTGCTCCGCCTGCTGCACGCCCCAGGCGCCGACGGCCGCGTCTACAACATCGCCGACGACGCCCCGGTCACCGCTCTGGAGATCCACCAGCTCCTCGGCGAGGAACCGCCGGCGGACGGACCCGACCCCGACCCCTGGTACGGCATCGCCTCCACCGACCGCATCCGCCGCGAACTGGGGTACAGGCCCTACTTCCCGACCCTGTGGGCCGCGCGGGACGCCGGAGCCCTATGAGGGCATGCGCTGGGCCCGCAGCAGCTCCCGGAACCAGCGGTAGGAGGCCTTGGGCGTGCGCTCCAGCGTCTCGAAGTCGACGTGCACCAGGCCGAACCGGCGGGCGTAGCCCTCGGCCCACTCGAAGTTGTCCATCAGTGACCACACGAAATAGCCGCGCACGTCGACCCCGGCCCCGATCGCCCGGTGCAGGGCCCGGATGTGGGCGTCCAGGTAGGCGATGCGGTCCTGGTCGTCGACGCCCTCGTACGAGCAGCCGTTCTCCGTGATGACGACGGGCGGGAGCCGGTCCCCGTAGCGCTCACGGAAATCGGTGAGCAGTTCCGTCAGCCCCTCCGGTACGACCGGCCAGCCGAAGTCGGTGACCGGCCGGCCCTCGATCTCCCGCACGGAGAAGGGCAGTTCGGCGGGCATCGTCAGGCCGCCGAACTCGGTGTCGGTGCCCTGCGGGGCGCCCACCCGGGTCGGGGCGTAGTAGTTGACGCCGTACCAGTCGACCGGCTCGGCGATCACCTCGAGGTCGGCCCCGACGTCCCCCGGCATCAGGGCGTCCATGCCCTCGGGGTACGCGCCCAGGATGACCGGCTCGGCGAACAGCCGGTTCAGCAGGAGGTCGTAGAAGCCGGCCGCCTCCAGGTCCGCCCGCTCCCGTGAGGCGGGCCAGGTCGGGCCGTGGGAGTTGGCGATGCCGATGTCCGTGGCGCCGGACGCGCGCAGCGCCCGTACCGCGAGGCCGTGCGCGAGGAGCTGGTGGTGGGCGACCGGGAGGGCGTCGAAGAGGAGTCGCCGGCCGGGGGCGTGGGCGCCGATCGCGTGTCCCAGGAGGGTGTGCTCGGCGGGCTCGTTGAGGGTGATCCAGTCGCGCACCCGGTCGCCGAGCCGGTCCGCGACCACCGACACGTGGTCGGCGAACCGGGCCGCCGTGTCCCGGTCCAGCCAGTCCAGGTCCGCCGGCAGATCCCAGTGGAAGAGGGTCGGGACCGGCCGTACGCCGGCCGCGCACAGCTCGTCCACCAGGCGGTCGTAGAAGTCCAGGCCGCCGGGGGAGTTCACCCGGGGCCAGGAGACCGAGAAGCGGTAGGCGTCCACACCGAGACCGGCGAGGAGGGCCACGTCCTCCCGGTAGCGGTGGTAGTGGTCGCAGGCCACCGCCGCCGTCGAGCCGTCCTTCACCCGCCCGGGCCCGGCCGTGAACACGTCCCAGACGGACGGCTCCCGCTCCTCGGCCGCGCCCTCGATCTGGTGGGCGGAGGTCGACACGCCCCACAGGAAGCCGGGCGGGAACGGGGGGATCGCCGTGCCTGCGTCAGTCGCCATGGCCGGATCATCCGTACCGGCGGTAACGGAAGTCAACGCCCGTGCGCGGGGCGGCCGTTACGCGCCCTCCTTCAGCACCCGGGAGACCAGTTCCCGCTGGGCCTCGGTCAGCCGGGGATCCGCCGCGTACACCGTGCGGCCGTCCACCGTGATCTCGTAGCTGAAGCCGTCCGGGACGCCCGCCGGAGGGGTGTCCCGGCCGGACGCGAGGGCGCGTTCGGCCAGGGACTGCCACTCCTGGGCGTCGGGCCGGCCCGAGGTGTCCACCTCGGCCCGGCGCTCGATGCCCGCGAAACCGCCCGTGCGCCGCACTCGAATACGCATGGCTCTCTGTGTAGTACGGAACTACAGCGTCCGCACCCCGACCTGTTCCCACGCCTTCTGCACGGCCTGGAGCTCGTCCCCGGCGCCGTACCGCTCCCGGGCCGCCTTCACCGTCAGCGTGGCGAAGTCGGCGAAGAGGGCGTCCTCCTTCAGCTCGCCGCCGGTCAGCACGTCGTACCAGATCTGCCCGGCCTTCTCCCAGGCGTAGCCGCCGAGGGCGGTGGCGGCCAGGTAGAAGGCGTGGTTGGGGATGCCGGAGTTGATGTGCACCCCGCCGTTGTCGCGGCCGGTGCGGACGTAGTCCTCCATCTTCGCCGGCTGCGGGTCCTTGCCGAGGACGTCGTCGTCGTACGCCGTGCCCGGGGCCTTCATCGAGCGCAGGGCGGTGCCGGTGACGCGCGGTGCGAGGAGCCCGGCGCCGATCAGCCAGTCGGCCTCGGCGGCGGTCTGGCGGAGGGTGTACTGCTTGATCAGCGAACCGAAGACGTCCGACACCGACTCGTTCAGGGCGCCCGACTGGCCGTAGTACTCCAGGTTCGCGGTGTGCTGGGTGACGCCGTGGGTCAGCTCGTGCCCGATGACGTCGACCGGGATGGTGAAGTCGAGGAAGATCTCGTTGTCGCCGTCGCCGAACACCATCTGCTCGCCGTTCCAGAAGGCGTTGTCGTAGTTCTCGCCGAAGTGCACGGTGGCGTCGAGCGGCATCCCGTTGTCGTCGATGGAGTGCCGGCCGTAGACCCCGAGGTACAGCTCGAAGGTGGCGCCGAGGCCCGCGTAGGCGCGGTTGACCGTGGCGTCGGAGCCGGGCTCGGAGCCCTCCTCGCGGACCTTGGTGCCGGGCAGGTCCTGAGTGTGCCCGGCGTCGTAGATGGTGCGGTGCGGCTGGTCGGCGGCGGCACCCGAGGGCGGGGCGACGGAGGCGGCACCGATCACCGTGGTCAGGCGGCGCTTGGTGCGCTGGTAGGCGTCGTGCTCCAGGGACCGGCGGGCCGGGCCGGAGAGCGCGGGGTCCTCGTTGCGGGCGAGCCTGTCGAGGACGTGCGGCGGCACGATCGTGCAGAAGACGGGCTGGAAGCCCCCGTTGGTCGTCATGTTCCGCACGATCGCACTGTGTGACGCCGGTGTCACTACCTGCCACCATGATTGGTGAAATACCAGGACAGGGAACGCGACGCTTCGTGACGGTGTGGTACGACGATGTGGTGCAGCGCACTTTTTGTCCCTTTTTGCCGTGCGGTCCCGCATACTGGGACAGGCCCGCGCGCCCGGAACGGCTCGGCTAGGCTGCGGAACATCATGCGTTTCTGGCTGCTTCTTCTTAGCTGCCGCGGCGAGGGCCTGTAGTCGAGGCCGACTCCCTCCCCGCGGAGCTTGGCGTTGCGTCGTCGGCCGTCCACTCGGATATCCGGACATCCTGAGGAGCCCACGCCATCATGGCCAACCGCCAGCAGCCCAGCCCCATGCCGATCCACAAGTACGGCCGCTACGAGCAGGTCGACATCCCGGACCGCACCTGGCCGGACCAGCGTGTCACCGTCGCCCCCCGCTGGCTCTCCACGGACCTGCGCGACGGCAACCAGGCCCTGATCGACCCGATGTCGCCCGAGCGCAAGCGCCGCATGTTCGACCAGCTGGTCAAGATGGGCTACAAGGAGATCGAGGTCGGCTTCCCCGCCTCCGGCCAGACCGACTTCGACTTCGTACGCTCGATCATCGAGGAAGAGGGCGCGATCCCCGAGGACGTGACGATCTCCGTCCTCACCCAGGCCCGCGAGGACCTGATCGAGCGGACCGTGGAGTCACTGAAGGGCGCCCGCCGCGCCACCGTCCACCTGTACAACGCCACCGCCCCGGTCTTCCGCCGCGTCGTCTTCCGCGGCTCCAAGGACGACATCAAGCAGATCGCCGTCGACGGCACCCGCCTGGTGATGGAGTACGCCGAGAAGCTGCTGGGCCCGGAGACCGAGTTCGGCTACCAGTACTCGCCGGAGATCTTCACCGACACCGAGCTGGACTTCGCGCTGGAGGTCTGCGAGGCGGTCATGGACGTCTACCAGCCGGGCCCGGGCCGCGAGATCATCCTCAACCTGCCCGCCACCGTGGAGCGTTCGACGCCGTCCACGCACGCGGACCGCTTCGAGTGGATGCACCGCAACCTCTCCCGCCGCGAGTACGTCTGCCTGTCCGTCCACCCGCACAACGACCGCGGCACGGCCGTGGCCGCCGCCGAGCTGGCGCTGATGGCCGGCGCCGACCGCGTCGAGGGCTGCCTGTTCGGGCAGGGCGAGCGCACCGGCAACGTCGACCTGGTCACCCTGGGCATGAACCTGTTCTCGCAGGGCGTCGACCCGCAGATCGACTTCTCCGACATCGACGAGATCCGTCGTACGTGGGAGTACTGCAACCAGATGGAGGTCCACCCGCGCCACCCGTACGTGGGCGACCTGGTCTACACGTCCTTCTCCGGCTCCCACCAGGACGCCATCAAGAAGGGCTTCGACGCCATGGAGGCCGACGCGGCGGCTCGCGGGGTCACCGTGGACGACATCGAGTGGGCGGTGCCGTACCTGCCGATCGACCCGAAGGACGTCGGCCGCTCCTACGAGGCCGTGATCCGCGTCAACTCGCAGTCCGGCAAGGGCGGTGTCTCCTACGTCCTGAAGAACGACCACAAGCTCGACCTGCCGCGCCGGATGCAGATCGAGTTCTCGAAGATCATCCAGGCGAAGACCGACGCCGAGGGCGGCGAGATCACGCCGAAGGAGATCTGGGCGGTCTTCCAGGACGAGTACCTGCCGAACCCCGAGAACCCGTGGGGCCGCATCCAGGTCAGGACCGGCCAGTCGACCACCGACACCGACGGCGTGGACACCCTCACCGTCGAGGCCACCGTCGACGGCGAGGACCGGGTCCTGACCGGCTCCGGCAACGGTCCGATCTCGGCCTTCTTCGACGCCCTGCAGTCCATCGGCATCGACGTACGCCTGCTGGACTACCAGGAGCACACGATGAGCGAGGGCGCCTCCGCGCAGGCCGCCTCCTACATCGAGTGCGCGATCGACGACAAGGTCCTGTGGGGCATCGGCATCGACGCGAACACGACGCGTGCGTCGCTGAAGGCGGTCGTCTCCGCGGTGAACCGCGCGACCCGATAGACCCCGTCCGACCGGCCCTTTCGGCGCCCTGACCGCTGGACACGGCGGCCAGGGCGCCGTCGTTTATCGGCCACCGCGCCCCTCAGGTCACAGAAAGGTCTCTTACGGGGTACTGACTCCACCTCGGTGATGTGGCTAACATCACGCCAGCGCGGCGATGTTGCCGTGCGGTTACGGAGGTGCGACGTGCTGCCAGTACGGGGACGAGACGGCCGTGCCGCCAGGGCTGTGCGCATCCTGGGCACCCGCACCGCATGGACACCCGTGGGAGACGGCGAGTTCTTCTGCCCCGGCTGCGGCGGCGACCGCAACTACCAGCGGCTCACCGGACGACGCCGGCTCACCCTCCTCGGCGTCCCCGTGCTGCCGCGCGGGACGGCGGGCCCGGTCGTGGAGTGCGCGGCCTGCGGGCACCACTTCGGCACCGAGGTGCTGGACCACCCCACCACCCGCCGGTTCTCCGCGATGCTCCGCGACGCCGTGCACACCGTCGTCCTCGCCGTGCTCGCCGCGGGCGGCACCAGTTCGCGTGCGGCCCTGGAGACGGCCGCCGCCACGGTCCGCGCGGCCGGCTTCGCCGAGTGCACCGAGGACCAGCTCGCCGCCCTGGTCGACGCCCTCGCCGCCGACACCGGCCGGTACTTCGAGCAGCCCTGCGGGGCCGGGCTGACCATAGAGCTGCACGAGGCCCTGGACCCGCTCGCCCCGCACCTGGCCCCGGCCGGACGCGAGTCCCTGCTGCTCCAGGCCGCCCGCATCGCCCTCGCCGACGGTCCCTACACCACCGCCGAACGCGACGCCCTCGCCACCGTCGGCGCGGCCCTCACCATCTGCGCCGACGACGTCACCCGGCTGCTGGCCGCCGCCCGGACCCCGTCCTGACCACCCGCGCCGGCACCCGTCCGGGAACCCGTCCCGACCACCCGGACGGAGTAAGACCGCCCCGGTGATTGTGGGGAGCATCAGGGCGTGACCCCGCGCAGCCGCTCCCTCCTCACCAGCCTGGCGCTCCTCACCACGCTCACCGCCGGGCTGCCCGCCCACACGGCGCGCGCCCACACGGCGCCCGCCGACTGCGCCTCCTCGGTGCCGTACGTGTCGGGGCGGGGCGGGTACGCCGTCTACCGCGTCCCGGCCGTGGTGAGGACCGGGCCGGGCACCGTCCTGGCCTTCGCCGAGGGCCGGCGCGACGGCGCGGGGGACACCGGGGACATCGACGTCGTGCTGCGCCGCTCCACCGACGGCGGCTGCACCTGGGGCCCGCTGACCGTGGTGGCCGCCGGGCGGGGCCACACCCGCGGCAACCCGGCACCCGTGGTCGACCCGCGCACCGGCGCGGTCGTCCTGGTCAGCTGCGCCAACGGCGGCACCGTGACGGAGGCGCAGATCATGCGCGGCGAGGTCACCCCGCGACAGGGCCGCCGGGTCTTCGTGCAGCGCAGCCGGGACGACGGCCGCCACTTCACCGCCCCCCGGGACATCACGGCCCAGGTGGCCCGGCCCGACTGGCGCTGGTACGCCACCGGCCCCGGCCACGCCGTCGCCCTCACCCGCGGCCCGCACTCCCCCGCAGGAGGGCCCCCCGGCCGCCTGCTGATCCCCGCCAACCTCTCCGCGGCCCCGCCGGCCGGCTCCCGGGACACCGGCCAGGAGGCCAAGTACTACGGCGGACACGCCCTCTACAGCGACGACTCCGGCCGCACCTGGCACCTGGGGTTCGTGGACGAGGGCTACGACGGCGTGACCAACGCCAACGAGACCAGCGCCGCCCAACTCCCCGACGGCCGCGTCTACTTCAGCTCCCGCGACCAGAAGGGCAGCGCCCCGGGCAACCGCCTCGACACCTACTCCGGCGACGGCGGCCGGACCCTGGACCGCCCCTACGCCGTCCAGCCGGCCCTGAACGCCGTCCCGGTGGTCCAGGGCAGCGTCCTCCAGCCGCGCGGCCCGGGCGCGCCCCTGTTGTTCTCCGCGCCCTCCGTGCCGACCGCCCGCCGTGCCCTGGCCCTCTGGGCGAGCACGGACGCCGGCCGCACCTTCCGCAGGCTGCTCACCCTCTCCGACCACCGGGCCGCCTACTCCGACCTGGTCCAGCTCGCCCCCGACACGATCGGCGTCCTCTACGAGACCGGCGTCCGGGAGCCGTACGAGTCCCTGGAGTTCCGCAGACTCCGCCTGCCGTCGGGGACGCGGGCCGGTCGGTGACCGAGGACCTCGCCCAGGCCGTCACCGAAGGCGGCGGCCCGGGCGGCCGGGCGGGGCGGCGGGGTCCACGGGAGTGCCTAGCAGTCGAGGCCGAGCAGGCCCGCCGCCGCCAGCAGCTTGCCGATCTGTTCGACCTCCGCGCCGGACAGCGGGACCTGCGGCTCGGCGGTCACCGGGCAGTCGATGATCCCGCGCAGGTGCAGCGCCGCCTTGAACGCGCCCAGCGCCGCCGAGCTGCCGCCCATCCGCGCGGGGTCCCCGACGCCGGTGATCCCGAACAGCGCGCACAGCCGCTCCTGTTCGGCCCGCGCTCCCTCGGCGTCGCCCGCCCGGCACTGGCGGTAGAGGCGCACATAGCCGTGCGGGTCGACGTTGGCCAGGCCCGGCACCGCCCCGTCGGCGCCCAGCGCCAGCGCGGCGTCGGTGATCAGCTCGGAGCCGGTCAGCACGCTGAACCCGGGGTGGGCGCGGGCGCCGGTGACCACCTCCCGGAAGGCCGCCAGATCCCCGCTGGAGTCCTTGACCCCGGCCAGTACGCCGTCCCCGGCCAGCCCTAGCAACAGGTCGGCGGGGAGCTTCGTGTGGACGGCGACGGGGATGTCGTAGGCGATCACCGGGACCGGACTGGCGGCGGCGATCCGGCGGTAGTGGTGGACGATCTCGGACGGGTGGGTGCGGGCGTAGAAGGGCGCGGTGACGACGACGGCCCGCGCGCCCGCCGAGGTGACCGCCGTGACGTGGTCGAGGACGCGCGGGGTGGTCATGTCGATGGCCCCGGCGAGGACGGGCAGCTGACCGCCCACGTGCGCGGTCACGGCCTTCACCACCCGCGCGCGCTGCGCGTCCGTCAGGAAGGCCGCCTCCGAGGTCGAGCCCAGCAGGAACAGCCCGTGCACCCCGGCCTCCACCAGGAAGTCGACCAGACGCAGCAGCGAGGGCACGTCCACCTCGCGCTCCGGCGTCAGGGGCGTGCAGACGGGCGGGACGACACCGGTGAGCGGGGTGGGAAGGGACATTCACGGCTCCTGGCGCGCTAGGTCTCGGGTCGGCTGGTCCTCCTGAACAGGATGGTGGCACCGGTAGCGGTGTCCGGGCCGTGACGCGGCCGAGAAGTCCGGCATCGACTCGGCACAGACCTCGTCGGCCTTCCAGCAGCGGGTGCGGAACGGGCAGCCGCTCGGCGGGCGGGTCGCCGAGGGGACCGGCCCGGTCAGCGGGATCGGGTCGAGGGGGTCCAGCAGGCCGGGCGTGGCCGAGAACAGGGCGCGGGTGTACGGGTGCCGGGCCGCGTCGGTGACCCGGCCGGCCGGGGTCTCCTCCACGATCCGGCCGAGGTACATGGTGATCACCCGGTCGCTCATCCGCCGTACCGTCTGGATGTCGTGCGAGACGAACACCAGGGCGAGACCGAGGCGTTCCTTCAGGTCGAGCAGCAGGTTGAGGATCTGTGCGCGGACCGAGACGTCCAGGGCGCTGGTCGGCTCGTCGGCGACGACCAGGGCCGGGTCCAGGGCGAGCGCGCGGGCGATGGCGACGCGCTGCCGCTGCCCGCCGGAGAGCTGTCCGGGCAGGGCGTCGGCGAGCGCCGGGGGCAGACCGACCAGGGCCATCAACTCCCGGACCCGTTCCTCCCGTTCGGCACGCGTGCCGCGCCGGTGGACGTCCAGCGGGTCGCGCAGGGCACGGCGGACCGTCAGCCGTCGGTTCAGCGCGGTCGACGGGTCCTGGAAGATCATGCCGGTGCCCGCGCCGACCGTGGTCCTGCGCTCGGCGGCCGGCATCGCCCACAGGTCCCGGCCCCGGAACGCCACCGTCCCGGACACCGGCCGCTGGATGCCCACCAGCACCTTCGCCAGCGTCGACTTCCCGCACCCCGACTCGCCGACCACCCCGACCGTCTCACCGGGCCCGACGGAGAGATCGGCGCCGGTCAGGGCGTACACCCGGTCCCGCCGGAACAGGCCGCCGCTGCGCGCCCTGTGCACGACGTGCGCGTCCCGCACCTCCACGACAGCGGTCACTGCAGGGCCTCCTCGCTGTCCGCCGATGCCAGCTCCACCGCCGGGTGGTGACAGGCGGCCGTATGGGTGGGGGTGCCCGCGAGGACCGGGGCGGTCGTCCGGCACACCTCGGTGGCGAGCGGGCAGCGGTCGGCGAACCGGCAGCCCGCCGGGAAGTCGGCCGGGGCCGGTACGACCCCCTTGATCTGGGTCATCCGTTCCTCGGCCGATTCCAGCGAGAGCACGCTGCCGAGCAGCCCGCGCGTGTAGTGGTGGGCCGGCGCCGCCACCAGGTCGGCGGTCACCCCGGTCTCCACGATCTGCCCGCCGTACATCACCGCCACCCGGTCGGTGATGTCGGCGACCAGCGCCAGATCGTGCGAGACCAGGATCAGTGCGAAGCCCAGCTCGGCCCGCAGCCTGAGCAGCAGCTCCATGACCTGGGCCTGCACGGTGACGTCCAGGGCGGTCGTCGGCTCGTCGGCGACGATCAGCTTCGGGTCGCGGGAGAGGGCCATGGCGATGAGCACGCGCTGGCGCTGCCCGCCGGACAGCTCGTGCGGATAGCTGCGCAGGGTGCGGTCGGGGTCCAGGCCGACCAGCTCCATGAGCTCGCGCGGACCGTGCCTGCCCCCGCGCCGGACGAGCTGCCTGAGCTGGGCCCGGACGGTCATGCCCGGGTTCAGGGAGGACAGGGCGTCCTGGTGGACCATGGCCATCTCGTGGCCCAGCAGCCGCCGCCGCACCCGCATCGGCTCGGCCAGCAGGTCCCGCTGCCGGAACCGCACCTGCCCGCTGATCCGGGCGCCCTTCGGCTGGAGCCCCATGACGGTCAGCGCGGTCAGCGACTTCCCGCAGCCCGACTCGCCCACCAGCCCGAGCACTTCACCGGGGTACACCTCGAAGCCGACGCCGGCGACGACGTCCACGCCCCGGTGCCGGTCCGGGAAGCCGATGGCGAGGTGCTCCACGGCGAGCACCGGCTGCCCGCTCCGGTCCGGCAGCGGCCGGGCCCGGGAGCGCAGCCGCCGGGCGGCCTCGGCGAGACCGGGCAGCGGCAGCACCCCGCCGGTGCCGGGTTCCGGGGTCTGGAGCCGGTCCGCCGGTGCCGCCACCTCGCGGGGCGCGGGCGCCGCCCACGCGTCCGAGACGCCCTCGGAGAGGATGTTCAGCGCCAGCACGGTGAGCAGGATCAGCAGCCCGGGGAAGACGGTCGCCCACCAGCCTCCGGTCAGCACCATGTTCTTGCCGTCCGCGATGACACTGCCCCAGGACGGGTCCGGGGGCCGGACGCCCGCGCCGATGAAGGACAGCGAGGCCTCGAACACGATGGCCTCGGCGACCTGGACCGTGCAGAACACCAGCACCGGCGCGGCACAGTTGACGGCCACGTGCCGCAGCACGATGTGCGGGGTGCGGGCGCCGATGACCCGCTCGGCGGTGACGTAGTCCTCGCCGTACTGGTCCAGCACGTTGGCCCGTACGACCCGCGCCACGGGCGGGGTGAACAGGAACGCGATGGCACAGATCAGCACGCCGATCCCGCCGCCGAACACGGCCACCAGCACGGCCGCGAGCGCGATGCCCGGGAACGCCATCACCACGTCCAGGCAGCGCATCAGCGTCTCGTCCACCGCCTTGCGGGAGGTGGCGGCCAGCGCCCCGAGAAGGGCGCCGACGACGAGGGCCAGCGCGGTCGCGCCCAGCCCGATGGCGAGGGACCAGCGGGCGCCGTACATCAGCCGGCTGAGGACGTCCCGGCCGAGGCTGTCCTGCCCCATCCAGTGCCCGGCCGACGGCGCCCCGGTCCCGCCGGCCGGGTCCTGCTGGTCGAGCGGATCGTGCGGGGCGAGGACGGGAGCGAGGACGGCGACGACAATGACGACACCCAGGAAGCAGACGGCGATCCTGGACAGCGGCGGCAGCCGGCGCCGGCCGCGCAGCCGGAGGCCACCGGGCCGGGAGAGCCGCTCGACGAGGTGCGCGCGCGTGACCATCAGGCCGCCCTCAAACGTGGGTTGACCAGCAGGTACAGGATGTCGATGACGAGGTTGACGACGACGAACCCGGTGGCGGTGGTCAGGACGACGCCCTGCACGACGGCCGGATCGCCGTTCTGCACGGCGTCGATCATCAGCTTCCCCATGCCCGGCAGCGAGAAGATCGTCTCGATGACGACGGCACCGCCGAGGAGGTAGCCGACCCGCAGCCCGAGCACGGTGAGGGGATTGACGAGCGCGTTGCGCAGCACGTTCCGCCCGACGACGACCCGGGGCGGCAGTCCGTTCCCGATCGCCGTCCGGACGTAGTCCTTGTCCAGCTCCTCCACCACGGAGGTCCGGACGATCCGGGTGAGCTGGGCGGCGACCGGCAGGGACAGCGCGAACGCGGGCAGGGCCATGGTCCTCAGCCAGCCGGTGACGGAGTCGGCGGGATTGACGTAGCCGCCGGTCGGGAACCAGCCGCGGTCCACGGCCAGGTACTGGATCATCAGCAGCGCCAGCCAGAAGCCGGGCGCGGCCACCCCGACCAGCGAGACGACCCGGATGACCTGGTCCGGCAGCCGGTCCCGGTACACCGCCGCCGTCACCCCGCCCGCCAGCGCCAGCACGACGGCGAGCGCGAGACCGAGGAAGGTGAGCTGGAGGGTGAGGGGCAGCGCGGTGGTGACCTGGCCGGCCACGGGCGCGCGGGTGAGGGCGCTGGTGCCGAGGTCGCCGTGGAGCAGGTCGCCGACGAAGTGGACGTACCGCAGGGGGAGCGGGTCCAGCAGCCCGTTGCGCTCCCGGAAGTCGTGCAGTTGCCCGGGGGTCGGGTTGGCGCCCTGGAAGAACGCGGACGCCGGGTCGACGTCCGAGAACCGCATCACCAGGAACACGAACAGCACGATGCCGAGGAGCAGGGGCACGAGCAGGGCGACCCGGCGGAGCAGGATCCGTACGACGGCCGTCATGCCGTCAGACCCACTTGGCCTGGAGCAGGTTGACGCCCGGGTACGGCTGGGCCCTTATCCCGCTGAGCTCGCGCGGGTCCCAGGCGGTCATCAGCTCGTTGTGGACCACCGGGTAGAGCACGGCCTGCTCGGCGACGACGTCGATGTAGTCCTGGATCATCGCCTTCTTCTTCGCGGGATCCGGCTCCCGGGTCGCCCGGTCCATGTCCTTGAAGAGCCGCTGGGCGACGGGGTGGCCGGCCCACCGCGTGTACCGCATCCACAGGTTCCCGGGCCCGTAGTTGTAGTGCATGATCAGGTCGGCGTCGCGGCCGAACTGGTTCGGGTTGGAGGCCGCCGCGACCACCTGGTAGTCCTGCTTCTGGTCCATCTTGGTGAAGACGGCCGTGGTCTCCTGCGGCGCCAGGGTGGTCCGTACGCCGATCGCGTCCCAGGAGGACTTGATGGTCGGCAGGCAGTCCACGATCCAACTGACGTTGACGGCGAGGATCTCGATCTCGAGGCCGGTGACCCCGGCGGCCTTCAGCAGGGCCCTGGCCTTGTCCGGGTCGTGGTCGTAGACGGTCTTGGCCCGGCGGTAGCCGGGGTTGCCCTCGTTGAGGAACGAGGACGCGGGCCTGCCGTGGCCCTTCAGCGCGACCCGCACCATCTTCTCGGTGTCGACGGCGTAGTGCAGGGCCTGGCGGACGCGGACGTCGTCGAAGGGCGCGTGCCGGGTGTTGAACATCAGGAAGAGGTTGTTCATCCCGGCACCGCCGGCCACCTTCAGCCCGCCCTGTTCCAGCCGGGGGATGTTGGCGTAGGGGATGTTGTCGGCGATCTGCGCGCCGGCGCCGGTCCCGGAGATCTTCGCGACGCGCGGTGCCGCGTCCACGATGGTCAGCCAGTTCATCTTCCGGAAGGCGGGCTTGCGGGGACCGTTGTAGGCGGCGAACGCCTCGAAGGTGGTGTTCGACTTCGGGTGGTGCGCGGTCTGCCGGTACGGCCCCGAGCCCACGGCCAGTCCCTTGATGGCGTCGTCCCAGGCGCCGGGCCGGGAGAAGACGTGCCGGGGCATGATCTTGGCGAGGGTGAGCCGGGAAAGACCGTCCGGGAAGGGGAACTTGAGGACGAGCTCGACGGTCCGGGCGTCGGCCTTCCGCACGGAGTCCAGCCAGGAGGCGAAGAACCCCTTGGCGAGCGTCTGGGTGTCCGGGTCGAGAATCCGGTCGAAGACGAACACGACGTCGTCGGCGGTGACGGGCTTGCCGTCGTGGAAGGTGGCACCGGGGCGGAGCGAGAACCGCCAGGTGGTGGCGGACGGGTCGCCGGGGATCGCGGTGGCCAGCGCCGGATACGGCTCCCGGGTGATCGGGTCCGTGTCCAACAGGCCTTCGTAGATGTGGTTGTTGGCGGCCATCGCGAACGCCGACGCGGTCTGTGTCGGGTCCCAGCTGCCGTCGTTGCCGTACCCGATCACCGCGGTCAGCGTCCGGTCCTCGCCGCTGCCGCCGCCTCCGGTGTCGTTCGTCGACTCCGGACCGGCGGAACAGGCGGCCAGGGCGGGGGCCGCGCCGAGCGCGCCCGAGTACTTCAGGAACTGCCGGCGAAGCGGTGCCGGTACGCCGGGGTTCACGTCGTCGTCGCGCACGGGTCCTCCAGCGGGTGGATGGGGGAGGGTGGGAGGGAGATACGACGTCCTACGTCCTACGTCCGGTCGGTAGCGCGACCATAGGAGGACCCCCGGGGGCGGTCAAGACGGCACACACGAATGGCCCAGCCGCCAGAGGTCGCACCACTGGACGCGCTGCGCCGGGGCGGTACGACGCGGCAGACCGACAGCGCCCGTCCGGGGTCGCTGTCGGTCTGGGTGGCGGTGGGCGTGCTCGGGCGGTCAGGCCGGCTGGGTCTCGCGTGCCTCCCGGGCGCGACGGGCCTCGGTGTGGGGGAAGATGTGGCGGTTGTCGATGCTCCACTGGATGGACTCGTCACCGCGCGCGGTGGAGCCCGAGAAGCGCGGGGCCACCTGCTCGGCCAGCAGCGCGTAGCTGCGCTTCGTCTTCTCGAAGGACGCCCAGTTCATGGCGTAGACGAGGAACGTGCCGAAGCCGCCGGTCTGCTCCTGGAGCCGCTCGATCGCGGCGACGGCGTCCTCGGGGGAGCCGACGATCGCCAGGCCCTGCTCGACCCCCGCCTCCAGCTCCTGCGAGGACTTGACGCCCTCCATGCTCGCGGCGACGTCGAAGCCGGCGGCCTTGCCCCAGTAGCCCCACAGCCACTCGGAGAAGCCCTGGCGCACGTCCTGGTAGGCCTGCTCACGCGTCTCGGCGATGTACAGCGGTACGACGACCCGCCACTTGGCCCGGTCCATCGTGTTGCCGTGCTCCTCGGCGGACTCCTCGGCGTAGCGCCACTGCTGGGCCAGGTCCACGGCCGGCAGTCCGGGCGGCGGGGCGCCCCACGACACCAGGCTCAGCCCGAACTGCCCGGCCACCCTGGGGCTGTTGGGCGTGCCGATGCTGGAGATGGCCATCTCGATGCCCGGCTTGCTGTAGCGGGGGAGCTGCATCTTGGCGTCCTGGAGCACGAACCAGTCGGTCTTGGCGCTCACCCGCTCCTCGCCGTTGACCAGCTCCCGGACGACGGGGATCGCCTCGCTCGCCATGCGCTTCAGGTCGTCCTGCGCCACCCCGAACTGGTGCGAGTCGTTCGGGGTGGCGCCGGGGCCGACGCCGAGGATGTAGCGGCCCCGGGTGAGGTGGTCGAGCATCAGGGCACGGGTCGCCACGTTGTACGGGTGGTGGAAGGGCAGCGGCACGACGCCGTTGGCCAGCTTGATCTGCCGGGTCCGCTCGGCGGCGGCCGCGATGATCGTCTCGGGGGCGCCGATCGTCGGCCAGGCCAGGGAGTGGTGCTCGCCGAACCAGCACTCGTCGTAGTTCAGCTCGTCGAGGTGCTCGACGAGCTGGAGGTCACGCCGGATGGTCAGGTGGGGGTCCTGACCCGGGGCGTGGAGGGGGGAAAGGAACACTCCGATTCCGCTGTGCACGGTGCTCTCCTTGCCGTGAACGAGGGCAGTCAGGGGGCTGGAGGGGGGATTGGGGGGCGACGCCCGGAGGTGGACGGAGGTGGACGACGCCGGCGGGTGGGCCTGCTACCGGTCAGGCCGCTACACGGTCTGCGGCAGGCCGACGATCTTCAGGACCTGCTCGATGCGCTCCTCGAGGCTTCCCGTGACGATGTGCAGCGGGACGTCGAGCGTCTTGACGATCTCCAGCATCAGCTCGTCGGACAGGGTGCGGAAGCGCTCGCTGATCGGGTCGACGCCCTCCGGCAGCGGAAATTCCACCGGGCAGTGGATGACGACGTCGTAGTTCGCCGTGGCGTGCTCCTTGCCCAGCAGGGCGAGCTGGTCCACGACCTCCTCGTAGGGGCTGGTGGAGGCGTGCACGTCGGCGAGGGTGACCGACGGCTCGGGGTAACGGCCCACGGCGAGCCGCACCTTGCTGTAGACCCACTCGTGGAGCACCGAACCGTCCGAGAGGAAACCGTCCTGGAGCCGGGCCTCGTCGACGGCGCGCTCCGTGAAGCGACGCACCGCGAGCTGGATCAGCTCGGGCTCGTTGGTCTCCTCCAGCGCCTTGGGGGTGCCGCCGGCCGGGTCGCGCATGGCGCTGCCGTGGACCCGTTCCAGACCGAGCCGCTCGGGCAGTTCGGTGGTGAGGGTCGTCTTGCCGTTTCCGTAGGCGCCGACGAATGCGATTCTCACGTGGTCTCTCTCCTTCTTCTGCGATGCGTTCTTCCGCGATGCGTTCTTCCACGATGCGGCTGTGCCGCGGTGGTGCCGCGCTTGTGCGCGGCGCGGTTCACGCGGCGACGTCGGCCAGCCGTTCCAGCTCGTTGCGGGTGTCGATCTTGGAGTACTCGTCCTCGGCCCGGTCGATGGCCTCTTCGATGCTCATGACGGGCGTGAAGCCGAAGATGTCCACGATCTTCGCCAGCCGCTCCGGAATGGTTCCGCCGACCACGTGCACCGGGATTTCCAGCTCCTCCAGCGTCTTCAGCAGGAGTTCCTCCGCGAGCTGCCGGAAGCGCTCGTTCACCGGGCGGTGGCCGTCCTCGACGATGGGGAATTCGATCGGCAGGTGCACGAACGCGTCGTACGACTGCTTGGTGTGCTGCTTCGCCGGAATGGCGATCTGCTTCATCACCTCGGCGTAGAACCGGACTTCGTCGGTCATCTCGACGTTGTCCAGGTCCACGGACTCGTTCGGGTTGATGCCGACCTTGACGCGCACGGTCGCGTAGGACCACTCGTGCAGGGCGGACCCGTCCGAGATGAATCCGTTCGGCAGGTGGCTCTCGGCGACCGCCCGGCCCTGGATCCGCCGTGTGATCAGCATGATCAGCTCGGCGCCGTTGCACTCCTCCAGGGTCTTGCCGGGGAGCGATATGGGGAGCAGTTCCCGCATGGTGGGGGCGGAGGTGCGCGGAATGCCGGTGAGGTGTGCGAGCGCCATGCTGGTGAGCGTCTTGCCGACGGAATAGGTACCGGAAATGGACAGATTCATCTCTGTCTCCTCGTGGGAATTCGGGTCGGGCTGAGCGGGACAGAAGAATCATGGCAACAGCCGCCCGAGTTACCCAGACTCCAAATTCAACAGCGTCGGCGAGCCCATCACCACAAACACGATTGCTGTCACCAACAAGCAGCCGAGCCGGCCCGTGGCCCGTAGCGGCCCGCGAAAAAAAGGGGGAAGCCGCGGTGGCGTGGAGCCACCGCGGCTTCCCGGGTGTGGGTGCGCTGCGCCTGGGGTCAGCCGGCGACCGTTCCGATCCGCCGGTCGTGGGGGAGCGGCGGTGCCTGGTCCGGGACGATGCTGGTGATCAGCGTGGTGAAGGCGGTCTGCCCGTCCTGGACGCCGCTGACGCGCCGCCGTTGCCGGCCGGGCTCGTCCGTCCCGGTGTCGTCCGTGACGATGGCGCACGGCAGGTCGAACTCGACGTAGCGGTGGAAGACGGTGTCGAGTTCCACCGGGACGGCCGCCAGAGGGGCCGCGTCGGCGTGGGCGGCCTGGATCACGGCCTCCAGCAGGACCATGCCGGGTATGTGGTCGTGGGGGTGGTCGAAGAGGATGCGGTGCGTGGTGTCGCTCCGCAGGGCCCACCGGCGCGGTGTGCCGCCCGGACCGGCGGAAGTGCCCGAGGGGTCCGGCGCGAGCGTCACGTCGCGCGTGTCGGTACGGCCCACCAGCGCGGGTTCGACGGCGGGCCCCGGCGGCAGGGCGCGGGCGAAGGCCGCCTTCGCGTCGGCGCGAGCGCCGCGCAGTCTGTCGTACAGGGCCGGCGGATAGGCGGTGTAGCCGATGTGGGCGGTGCCCAGCGGCATTCCGTTCCGGGTGGCCTGCACCCGGGCGGTGAGCCGGCACACGCCCGACTTGCGCCGGACGACGTCGTCGTGCGTGATCGTCAGCCGGACGACGGACGGGTCCGGGCCGGTGACCAGGGCCTCGGGCGATGCGGTGCAGGTCAGCCTCTCCCAGCCCATGCGGTAGCCCCGGGGGACACCGAGCCCGAGATGGCTCGCCACGGCCAGGGCCTGGCGGACGCTCTCGATGAAGAACAGCAGACCGTGCCGGTGCGCAGTGGTGGTGTAGAACGGGTGGTGCGCGGGCCATTCGACGGTCACCGCGTGGGTGCGATCGGTCACCGGGTGCCAGTCGGCGACCAGTACCTCGGTGAGGTCGACCTTGCCTGCGTACTGCTTGACGTCGGAGGCAGAGGAGCGGGATGAAACGATTCTCTGCCTGGTGGGCGTAGCCATCGGAGTCCCCCGAACAAGGTGTCGGCGCGAGTTGCGCAAAGGTGGGTGACAGCGTGGTGCCGGCCGGAGCCACGTCGTAAGATAGAGATAGTTCTTTTTTTTGTCGAGGGTGACTGCGGAGGGCTGGTCGATGGCTGAACTCACGGGCAAGCGGGAGGTCAAGCAGGAGCGCGCGGTGCGCACCCGTGCGCTCGTCGCGCGCGCCGCCGCCGAAGTGTTCGCGGAGAGCGGCTTCGCCGGTGCGAGCGTCACCAAGATCACGCAGCGGGCCGGCCTGACGCTCGGGGCGATGTACTTCCACTTCGAGAACAAGGAGGCCCTGGCCCGGGAGATCGTGCGCAGCCAGCCGGACCGCGTGACGCCGCCGCACGAGTCCCGGGGCCTCCAGCATGCGATCGACATCACCTTGACATGGGCACACAAGCTCCTTGACGATCCCTTCCTGCTGGCCGGCGCTCGCCTCGTCATGGAGCAGGACCTGTTCATCGGTCCGGAGGAGAACTCGCACCAGCAGTGGACCGAGGTGATGGGGCAGGACCTGGCCCTCGCCCAGAAGGAGCGTGAGGTTCGCGCCAACGTCGACGTGAACGCGGTGGCACGCCTGATCGTCAACGCGTGCACCGGCGCACAGATGCATGCCCACCTGGAGAGCGGTCGTCGGGACCTGCCCCAGCGAGTGACGGAGATGTGGAACGTGCTGCTGCCCACCATCGCCACCCCGAGCGCGCTGAACCGCATGCAACTGGACGAGTCGCGCGGGAAGTCCGCGTGACGACACCCGGCACGCCCGCCCGGTCCCGCACCGGCGAACCCGCCACCGGGACCGCCGGCCCGAGGATCGTCGTCACCGGTGCCACGGGAGCCGTCGGACGTCATGTGGCACGGCTCCTCGCGCAGCGCGCACCGGCACGGCACAGCCTGTTCGTGCGGGACCCGGGCAAGGCCGCGGCGCTCGGACTGCCCGGCCCGGCCGTCCGGGGCGACTACACGGACCTGGAGTCGCTGCGCCGCGCGTTCGACGGCGCCGACGCCGTCTTCGTGGTCACGGCGAACCCGCTGCGGCCGGAGGACGACGAGCGCGTCCTGGCCGCCGCCCGCGCCGGCGGGGTGCGGCACGCCGTGAAGCTCTCCTGGTGCGGTGTCGCCGACCCGGGCGCCGACGACCTGGTCGCCCGCTGGAACCGGCGGAGCGAGGAACTGCTGCGCGACAGCGGGCTGTCCTGGACCGTGCTGCGCATCCGCACGCCGATGTCGAACGCGCTCGCCTGGGCGCCGTCCATCCGCGACCGGGGCGCCGTACGGGCCTTCGGCGGCGCGGCGCGCACGGCCTGTGTCGACCCGAGGGACGTCGCCATGGCGGCGGTCGCGGCGCTGACGGATCCTCAGCACCTGGGCCGCACCTACGCGTTGGCGGGCCCGGAAGCACTGTCACCGCGCGAGCAGACCGGTGTCCTCGCCGAAGTCCTCGGCAGGCACCTGGCGTTCGAGGAGATCGCGGAGGAAGAGGCCCGCGCCGGCTGGAGCCGCCGGTACGGCGAGCGGATCGCCGACGCCCTGGTGTCCGGCGCACGACGGCGAGCCGGGGGAGCGGCCGCCGCGTGTGACGACGGCACGCTGGCGCGGCTGCTCGGAAGGCGACCGCGGACCTTCCGGGAATGGGCCACCGATCACGCCCGGGAGTTCATCTGACTCAGGCATGACAAGGAGGGGCCGGTTCGGCGGGGACCGAACCGGTTGTCCGGAGACAACGGGGAGGGGAACGACGTGTTCACGGGCAAGACGGTCATGATCACGGGGGCGTCCAGCGGCATCGGCGCCGCGACGGCCCGCCATCTCGCGGCGCAGGGGGCGGCGGTCGTCCTCATGGCGCGGCGCGAGGAGAAGCTGGAGAAGCTGGCGGCGGAGATCGGTGCGGAGGGGGGCCGGGCGCTGCCGTGCCCGGGTGACGTCACTTCGGCGGAGGACGTGCGCCGTGTCGTCGACACCGCCGTCTCCTCGTTCGGTTCCCTGGACGCGGCGTTCAACAACGCCGGCTGGGGGACGGCGGGCGTGCGGCTGCACGAGCTGCCCGACGAAGTCTACGACCAGATCATGGACGTCAACGTGCGCGGCGGATGGAACTGCATGCGCTACCAGATCCCGGCGATGCTCGCCCACCAGGGCGGCACCATCGTCAACACCTCCAGCACGGCGGGGCAGTTCGCCACCGGGGCCGCGGCTCCGTACGTCGCCGCCAAGCACGCGCTGATCGGTCTGACGAGGGCGGCGGCGGCCGAGTACGGCGACCAGGGCATCCGGGTCAACGCCCTGGTCGTCGGCACCACGCGGACGGAACTGATGGAGGCGGTGATCGAGCGGTACCCCGAGGTGGAGACCCAGGGCGTCTCCCGCGCCATCCAGCGGCGCATGGCCGACCCCCTGGAGATCGCCCGAGCCGCCGCCTGGCTCCTCAGCGACCAGTCGTCCTTCGTCACCGGCGCGGCCGTCCCGGTCGACGGAGGCTGTAGCGCGGTCTGACGGACCCGGTCCCGGCTCACCCGACGCGCGGCGGTCAACGAGCGTCCGGCAACGGCAGTCGACCGGATGACCGCCGTGCACGGGGCGCCGGCCGACGGCGGCCGCGGTGGGCGAGTGGCTGTGGTGCCGGGTGCCGGCCGATGGGCGGCCGGGCGGGTGGCCGTGGCGTCATCGCGCCCGGTGCGCCCGCGGGGCCGTTCAGCCCGGCCCGTCCCCCGCCTGGGCCGCGTCCACCGCGTTGCCGATCAGGCCGGTCAACAGGACGGCCCAGACCGCGTTCAGCCGGGCGAGGTGGGAGGCGCAGCCCTCGGTGGGCTGGGGTGAGTCCAGCACGCCCAGGATCAGGTACCGCAGGAGCAGCGCCACGATCTCGGGGTCGACACCGGTGCGCAGCTCCTTCTCCCGGCTCGCCTGGTCCAGCAGGCCGCGTACGTCGGGCAGCCAGGAGTCGGTCCAGTCCGCGGGACCGGGCGCCCCTTCCCGGGTCAGCCGGCCGGCGGCCCGCACGGTCGGCTCCTCGCAGAGCAGGGCCGCCACGGTGTGCGAGATGCGGATGACCCGCTGGAGGAGCGGGTGGTCGGGCTCCTCCAGCGGCTCCGCGCCGGTGCGTGCCACCGCCTCGCGGGTGATCTCCGACCCCCGGGCGTGCACGTCTTCCGCCAGGGCCGGCTTGGTGGGGAAGTGGAAGGTCAGGGCGCCCATGGTGACGCCGG
The DNA here is from genome assembly GCF_000716535.1 of Streptomyces flaveolus. Classification (GTDB taxonomy): domain Bacteria; phylum Actinomycetota; class Actinomycetes; order Streptomycetales; family Streptomycetaceae; genus Streptomyces; species Streptomyces flaveolus_A. The sequence continues at coordinate 104,345 of NZ_JNWV01000028.1, forward strand.
CGGACCTGCTGATGCGCTGGAGCGACGTACCGCTGTACCCCTGCAGGGAGAACTCCCTGGCAGCCGCCTCCAGTAGACGCCCTCGCGTCCGCTCGGCCCGCTCCTGACTGACCATGCTCCTGGCCTCCGCACGTTCGGTGGGCTGTTCCCGCGGCTGCGGAGACCCGCACGCCCGTCGAACAATGATAGCGCTCGTTATCTTTATGTGTGGTACGTCCGGCCGCAACCCCATGGTCAGCAAGGTGGCGGGAACAGACCGGGCCGGACCCTCTCTCTCGACGGTCAAGGATCAGTAAAAATAAAAAATATTACTCTCTTCCAGCCTCAGGAAAAATAACGGTACCTATTATGTTGTGAGCGCACCGAGACGGGGGGCGCGAACGTTGTACACGGAGGAGGGGCACCATGATGACTGGTACTGGATCTCCGGCATCCGGCGTCGCGTTGTCAGTGATCCGCCGCAAGCGCCGGGAGGCGATGCCCGCCCCGCGGCGGGATGCCGTCCAGGCTCCGGCGCCGGCCAAGCCGGCCGACCTGAGGTTCGCCGAACTCGGCAGCTTCCTGGCGGCCCGGCGTGCGGAGGTCACTCCGGAGCAGGTCGGGCTGCCGGGCGGAGGATCCCGCCGGCTGAGCGGTCTGCGCCGCGAGGAGGTGGCCATGCTGGCGGGTATCGGGGCGTCCTGGTACGCGTGGATCGAGCAGGGGAGGGCGAAGAACGTCTCCCCGGAGATCCTCGCGGCCATCGCCGGTGTCCTGCGGCTGGACGAGGCGCAGTGTCTGTACGTGATGCGGCTGGCCGGCTACACCGCACCCCGCCGCCCCCGGGCCGGCGTGGAGGACGACGATCCGCTCGGCGCCGGGATCGTCGACGACTTCCTGCCCGGCCCGGCGTACTTCCTGGACCGCTACTGGGACATCACGGCCGCCAACATCGCCGCCGAGCGTCTGCTGGGCGTCGAAGGAGGACACTCGAACTACTTGGAGACGCTCTTCCTCGACCAGGGCGCCCGGAGCCGGTTCCCCCTGTGGGAGCGCGACGCGGCCGACGCGGTGGCCCGGTTCCGCACACAGAGCGGCGAGTTCCTGGGCGATCCACGGCTCGCCTCCCTCGTGGGCCGCCTGCGCGAACGCAGTCCGTTCTTCGCCGACCTGTGGGACCAGCACCGCATCAGCGACGGGTCGGGCATCACCCAGGTGGTGCGCCATCCCGGCCTGGGGCAGGTGTCCCTGAACCAGGTCTGTCTCGACCTGTCCTGCCGGCCGGGTCGCCAACTGATCCTGCTCCGGCCGCACTCGGGCGGTGACGCCGAACGGATCGGCCACTGGATCCGGGAGGTGTCACCGGCCTTCTCCGTCTCCGCGGTGCCTGCCTGACCGGCCGTCCGAACGGCTGCCGGTGCGTGGTCGCTCAGTCGGCGGCCCGGGCCAGCAGGTCGCGCAGGGTCGTCTGCTCCTCGTCGGTGAGCCGCCCGATCGGCGAGTCCACCTGGAGCTGCTTGACGACCTTCCTGCGCAGCGCCGCCCCCTCGGGTGTCAGGTGCAGCAGCTTGGCGCGCCGGTCGGTCGGGTGCGGCCGGCGCTCCAGCAGGCCCATGGCCTCCAGCCGGTCCGCGACGAACGTCGCGTTCGACGCCTCGCAGTGCATCCGCCGGGCCAGTTCCCGCAGGGTCCGCGGCTCGGGCAGCTCGCGCAGGGCGACCGCCTGCGCCGAGGTGAGCCCGAACCGGTCGGAGACCTGCCGGGTGTGCCGTTCGATCGCCTGTGACAGGGCGTTGACCAGGCTGCACACGTCGCCGTCTGCGAGCCGGCCGGGGGTGTTCGAGTGCGCCATGTCGTCATCGTACCCGGCGGCCTCGCACACGCGGCCGGTCGGATCGTGCGAGTTGGAAACATCCGAACTCGGCCTTCCCTTGCGGAAGTTGCCCGCCAAGCCCTAGCTTCGGACTCGGATAGTTCGAGCTAGTAGTATCCGAGCTAGAAGTATCTCTGGCTCGGTGGCCCGCCGGACGGATCCGCCGTCCGGTCCGGCCCGTCCCTTCCCTGCCTTCCGCTCTATTCAGAGAGGTACTCAGAGCCATGACTTCGTCTGGTTCCGCGCGTCACAAAGGGCTCATCCTGGCGGCCCTGGCGCTGGCCCAGCTGATCATCGCCCTGGACTACAGCATCGTGTTCGTCGCCCTTCCGGACATCGGTTCCGGCGTGGGCTTCTCGGACCAGCAGCTCCAGTGGGTGATCGGCGCGTACGCCGTCGCGTTCGGCGGCTTCCTGCTGCTCGGCGGTCGCATGTCCGACCTGCTCGGCCGGCGCCGGATGTTCCTGACCGGCCTGGCGCTCTATGCGCTCGCCTCCGTGCTCGGAGGTCTGGCCTCGGACCCCTGGGTCCTGGTCGCCGCTCGAGCGGTGCAGGGCATCGGCGGCGCCTTCCTCGCACCGGCCACCCTGTCCCTGCTCACCGGCAACTTCGAGGAGGGGCCCGAGCGCAACCGGGCCCTGGGCGTGTGGGGTGCCACCGGCAGCAGCGGCATGGTGGTCGGCTCGCTGCTGGGCGGTGTGCTGACGCAGGCGTTCGGCTGGGCCGCGGTGTTCTTCGTCAACGTCCCCCTCGCCCTGGGCGTCGCGCTGCTCGGACTCCGGGCGATCCCCGCCGACCAGCCGACCGAGCGCCGGCAGGGCTTCGACCTGCCCGGCGGCATCACCGTCACCGGCGGTGCCCTGCTGCTGGTCTTCGCTCTCGTGCAGGGGCCCGAGGCCGGCTGGGCCGCGCCCGTCACCCTGGTCAGCTTCGTCGCCGCGGCGGCCCTGATCGTCGGCTTCGTCGTCATCGAGTCGCGCACCGCCGACCCGCTGGTGCCGCTGCGGGTGTTCTCCTTCCGCAGCCTGCGCCTCGGTTCCATGATCACGTTCGCGTTCATGGCGACCTTCGGTGCGAGCGCGTACTTCATCACCCTCGCGCTGCAGACCGTGCGCGACTGGAGCGCCCTGGCCACCGGCCTGGCCTTCATCCTGCCGTGCGCCTGCATCCTCGTCGGCACCGTGATCGGCGGCAAGATGTCCACCGCGATCGGCGTGCGCAGCACCCTGGTCATCGGCCTGGTCGTCGGCGCGATCGGTACGGCGGTGTTCGCCGCCTTCCTCGGCAACGGCTCGACGTACGCGCAGATGGTCCCCGGCATCGTGATCTTCAGCATCGCGCAGGGCGTGATCTGGACCGCCATGTTCTCCGCGGCGACCACGGGTGTCGAGGAGAAGCTCCAGGGCCTGGCGTCCGGCCTGGCAACCAGCGGTCAGCAGGTCGGTGCCGCCGTGGGCCTGGCCGTGCTGGTCGCCGTCTCCAACGCGGTCAGCGGCTCCGACCCGGCCCCGGCCGAGCTGTCCGACGGGCTCCAGGCGGCCACCTTCACCTCGGCCGTGCTGATCCTGCTCACCGTCGGCCTGGCGCTGGCGCTGCCGAAGCCGGCCGCGGCCGTCAAGGAGACGCCGGTACCGGCCGAGACCCCCGTCCGGGCCAACGAGGCGGTCTGACGGGTCCGCCCGGTGGGGCCGGACACCGGTTCCGGCCTGCCGGGCGGCCACGACGACGTCACCCATCGAAGGATCACCATGCCGCTCCCCACGGGGCTCAGCTCCCCGCCCGGCGCGCTCCGTTCGCTGCGCCTGGGCGACCACACCGTCACGGTCGTCCCCGACGGCGCGGTGCAACTGCACCCGCGGCGCTGGCTGCCCGACTCGACGGACCGCGACTGGACGGACGACCACGCCGGTCTCCTGGACGACCAGGGCTACCTCGGGACGTCCGTGGCAAGCCTGCTCGTGGAGTACGACGGCCGGGCCCTGCTCCTCGACGCCGGGTTCGGGCCGCACGACATCCCGGCCGCCGACACCATCGACACCATCGGCGCCATCCACGGCGGACGGCTCCCCGACGCCCTCGCACGGGCCGGCCGCGACCCCGCCGACATCGACGCCGTCGCCTTCACACACCTGCACGACGACCACATCGGATGGGCGTTCCGGCCCGGCCCGGACCGTCCCTCCCCGTTCACGCGGGCCACGCTGCTGGCCTCCGCGGAGGAATGGGCCGACTGGCCGGCACCCCCGGAGGCCGCCGGCCCCGCGGTGGCCCCGGGGCAGGAGATCTTCCCCGGCGTCACCGCGTGGCCCGCCCCCGGACACACGCGCGGCCACACGGCGTACGTCGTCTCGGCCGGCGGACGGCGGGTGATCGCGTTCGGGGACGTCTTCCACAGCCCCGCCCAACTGGCCCGCCCCGACTGGCGGGTGTCGATGGACGCCCTGCCGGAGCAGGCGGTGCGCACACGGCGGGAGATGCTGGCCGAGCTGACGCGCCCGGACACCCTGGCCTTCGCCAACCACTTCGCGCAGGGGCAGCTCGGACGGGTCGTGCACGGCGAGGGCGGGGCGCGCTGGCAGCCGCTGCCCGAAGAAACCGCATAACGCGTTCCCGTCCGAAGAGCGGGCCCGGCACCGGGGAATTCCCGGGCCGGGCCCGCTTTTTCGCGTCCGCCGCGGGTGAGGTGCCGCGGACGAACATGTTGGTGCGGGCGGCAGCATCTTCGGTGATGGCGTCGGGGAAGCCGGTGACATTGAAGTCTGGGGCCGGGAGGCCGCCGGTGAAATGATTCCTGACATGAGCCAGAACATCGCCGTGGGCGGTGCTCATGGATCCGGCAGAACCCTGGCCGACTCGCCCGGCAGCGCGCCGGAACGGCCTGCGGCGTCTTCTTCCGCCTGCCGGCCGAATTCCCTCCGGCCGAGGAAAACCGGGCCGTCAACGGAAATGTGAGCGCAGCCCCGGAAAGCGGGTGGAGGACATCTCGGCGCGCGGCCGGCCCGTTCGCCCCCAGACCTCAGGAGCGTACCGACCCATGAACCGCACGCGACTCGCCTTCTTCGACGTGGACGGCACCCTGACCACGTCCGGCAGCATGTTCCGTCTCCTCGCCTTCTACCTCGCCGCCATGGGCCACCCGCCGCGCGTGTACGAGGAGCGGCGTCGCGAGCTGAAGGCCATGGCCGCGATCGGCTGCCCGAGGGAGGCCACCAACCGGGCCTACTTCAGCGGTCTGCAGGGAGTGGACGCCGCCGTGCTCGCCGGCGTGGCCGACGCGTGGTTCGCGGCCGAGCTGTCCACCGGCGGCTACTACCACGAGCCGGCCCTGGCCGCGCTGCGCCGCCATCAGGAGCAGGGCGACCACGTCGTCCTGGTGTCCGGGTCGTTCCCGGCGCCGCTCCGGCCGATCGCCGCCGACCTGGGCGTCGAGGAAGTCTGGTGCACCGAGCCGGACATCCTGCACGGGCGCTACACCGGCGACCTCAAGGGCCCGCCGATGATCGGCGCCGCCAAGGCCGAGGCCGTCCGTACCGTCCTCGCCCGGCACGGTGTCGCCCCCGGTGACTGCGTCGCGTACGGCGACCACATCTCCGACCTGCCGATGTTCAAGGCCGTCGGCTCCGCCGTGGTCGTCGGAGGGGACGAGCGGCTGCGCACCTCGGCGCGCGCCCACGGGTGGCCGCTGCTGCCCGGCACCCTTCCCCCGCCCGCGCTGCCGCTGCCGCGGACGGGCCCCGGCACCGCCGGGGCCCGTACCCGCCCCACCTTCAACTCCCCCTGCTCGTCCTTCGCCTCCACCCCACCCGCCCGCTACGAGATGCCGGAGACCGCATGACTGCCTGGTTCTTCGAACGGATGCACAGCTTCGGTGACGCCGACGCGATCGTCTTCGACGGCCGGAGCCACAGCTACGCCCAGTTGCTGAGACTGACCGACCGGTGGAAGGCCTTCCTCGACGCGCAGGAGGTGCGGCCCGGACAGGTGGTCGCCCTGGAGGGAGCAAGCAGCGTCGAGGCCTGCGCCGGACTGCTCGCCCTGATCGACCGCGGCGCCATCGTCGTACCCCTGACCCGGCTGCCCCCCGCCAAGCGGTCGGAATTCCTGGACATCGCCGAGGTGGAAGCCGCCATCACCGTCGACGCCCTGGGCGGCCGGCACCGGTTCGAGGCCACCGGCCGTACGGCCGACCACGAACTGTACGGCCGGCTGCGCGCGGCGCGGACCCCCGGCCTCGTGCTGTTCAGCTCCGGCACCACCGGCCGCAGCAAGGCGACGGTCCTCGACTTCGCCAAGGTGCTGGGCAAGTACGGGGAGGCCCGCAAGCCCAAGCGGACCCTCGGCTTCCTCAACCTGGACCACATCGGCGGCATCAACACGCTGCTGCACACCCTCAGCCAGGGCGGGGCGCTGGCCACCATCGACGACCGCACCCCCGACACCGTGTGCGCCGCGATCGCCGCCCACCGGATCCAGGTGCTGCCCACCACGCCCACGTTCCTGAACATGCTGCTCATCTCGCGCGCCTACACGCGCCACGACCTCAGCTCCCTGCAACTGATCACCTACGGCACCGAGCCCATGCCGCTCGGGGTGCTGCAGCGGCTCGACGCGACGCTGCCCGGCGTCCGCCTGAAGCAGACCTACGGCCTGTCCGAGCTAGGCATCCTGTCCACCCGGTCCCGCGACAACGACAGCCTCTGGGTGAAGCTCGGCGGCGAGGGCTTCGAGTACCGGATCCGCGACGGCATCCTGTGGATCCGCTCCGACATGGCCATGCTCGGTTACCTCAACGCCCCCGCGCCCTTCGACGAGGAGGGGTACTTCAACACCCAGGACGCGGTGGAGACCGACGGCGACTACGTCCGCATCCTCGGCCGCAAGTCCGAGATCATCAACGTGGCCGGGGAGAAGGTCTACCCCAGCGAGGTCGAGAACGTCCTGCTGGAGATGGACATCATCGCCGACGCCACGGTCTCCGGCCGGCACAGCCACATCACCGGCCAGGTGGTGCAGGCCAGGGTGAAGCTCACCGAGCCGGCGGACCCGCGGGAAGTGGCCCGCCGCGTCCGCACGTACTGCAGCCGGCGGCTGGAGGCCTACAAGGTGCCGCTGCTCGTCGAGATCACCGACGACGACCAGCACTCCGACCGCTTCAAGAAGATCCGGAGCGCCGCGTGAACCCGGCCACCGGCCCCTCCGGCTCCGCGGCCGACGGCCCCGACGCCCCCGTCGCCGTCGTCAGCGGCGGCAGCCGGGGACTGGGCCGGGTCCTGGTCGAACGGCTCCTCGCCGACGGCCGGCGCGTGGCCACCTTCAGCCGCAGGCCCAACGAGTTCACCGAGGCGATGGCCGGCAAGCACCCGGACTCCTTCCACTGGGCGGCCGCCGACCTGACGGACTTCACCGGGCTGCGGGAGTTCGCCCGCGACAGCGCGCGCCGCTTCGGCCGGATCGACCTGCTGGTCAACAACGCGGGCGTGCTCCACCAGGAGCTCTTCCTGACCGGCGCCCCCGCCCGGATGAACGACCTCGTCGGCGCGAACCTCCTGGCGCCCATGCACCTGGCCCAGGCCTGCGCCCGCGTCATGACGCGGACGGGCAGCGGCACCATCGTCAACGTCTCGTCCATCAACGCCATCCGCGGCTACCGGGGCGTCGCCGTGTACGCCGCGGCCAAGGCCGGCCTCGAAGGGCTCGGCCGCGCCCTGGCCCGCGAACTCGGGCCCCTGGGCATCCGGGTCAACACCGTCACGCCCGGCTTCTTCGACAGCGACATGACCGCGGACGTCACCTCGGCCAACCGGGAGAAGATCCAGCACCGCACCCCGCTGGGCCGCCTGGGAACCGTGGACGAGATCGCCGAGGCGGTCCTCTTCCTCGCCTCGCCCGAGGCCCGGTTCATCACCGGACACACCCTTGTCATCGATGGAGGCATCACATGCTGAACAACACGCGGACGTCCGACGTCAGGGCAGCCGTCCAGCGCGAGATCGACAGCGTCCTGCTCGACGAGGAGGGCGGCACCGGCTACTCCCTGGACGACCCGCTGCTGACGGCCGGCCTCAACTCCCTGCTGCTGGCACAGCTGTTGCTCCAGCTCGAGGCCGAACTCGGCGTCGACCCCTTCGGCGAGGACCGCTCCATCACCGACGTCCGCACCGTCGGCGAACTGATCGACGTCTACGAAGAGGCGATACGCGCCGCCTCGGCGGGGGTGTGACCGTGGGAACCGGCCAGCAGCTGTCGCTCACGTCCATCGACGACTACCTCGGCCCGAGCGAGACCCGCTTCTTCTCCCGCGGCTACCAGCGCGCCGGATACCAGGTCAGGGACGTCGTCGTCACCCCGGCCGACGCCCCCGACGCGGGCGTGCGGGCCACGGTGGACGTCACCTATCCCGCCGACTGGTCCCGCAAGAAGGACGGTACCGACCTGCGGCCCCACCTGAGCACCGTCGACGCGCTCGTCCTCGGCGTCCAGCTCGCCGAACTCCACCTCGCCCACGGCTACGGACTCGACGGCGCGGCCCGGACCCGGATGCGGTTGCGCAAGGTCGTCCTGCGGGCCGGCGGCGCCCCCCAGGAGGAGCTGACGGACATCCCGCTCGCGGCCCGTCTGGTGCGGACCGAGGAGCTCCCCGGGCCGTCCGCACGGCACCTGTCCGTGCACGACTGCACCGTGGGCAACCTGCGCGTGCGGTGCGAGATCGAGCACGACATCGCCACCCGCACCGTGGAGGAGGCGCGCCACGAGAGCCTGGAGAAGGCGCTCGGCCCCGGCACGGAACGCTTCTGGGGCGAGGGGTTCAAGAACCGGCGGCACTTCATCCGTGACGTCCGCGTCGACCTGGACGCCCTCGCGGCCCGGGCCGACGTGCACTTCGCCCCGGAGCCGGACGGCGGCCGGGAGGGCATCGAGGGCGACACCCAGCCGTCCGTCTCCCTCATCGACGCCTTCGTGGTCAACCTCCAGCTCGTCCAGGTCCTGATGTACGAGCTGGACTCGATCAGCCGGGCGGAGAGCAACACCCTGTGGATGATGCAGACGGTCCTGGAGGCGCCGCAGGACGGCTCCCCGGTGCCAGGCCGCCCGGACGCGCCGATCGCCGCCGAGGCCGCCCTCACCGGCAAGCGGCTGCTGCCCCTGCGCGGCGGCATCTGGCGCAGCGTCGAGATCAAGGCGGGCCTGGCCGGCGTCCGGCTGCGCTGCGGCTTCGCCCATGAACTGCCCGCGCAGGCGGCCGCCACCGCGGCCTGACGCACAGCGGCACCGACCCCCGGATGCGCCGCCGTGTCCGTCCCGGACGCGGCGGCGCATCGCTCACCGACACCCTGAAACGGAGGTTGCGGCACAGTGGATCAGGCACTGCTCGACTGGTTCCGGACCGCCCCCGGCGACCCGGACGAGTCCGGCGCACCCGACGACGACGCCCTCCCGGCCCACGTGACCCCGCCCACCCGCCCCGAACTGGCGGCGGCGAGCCCCGCCCGGCAGGAGCGCCTGCTCGGCGACTACCTGCGCCAGGAGATCGGCCGCGTCCTGCGCTGCCCGGCCGGGAAGGTCGACCGGCACCAGACGATGACCGACCTCGGCGTCGGCTCCATGACCGGCCTGGAGCTGCAACGGCGGATCCGGGCGGCCCTCGGCGTCGCACCCGACCTCCCCACGATCCTGCGAGCCGAGAACACCCACGTCCTGGCCCTGCGTCTCGTGGACCTGCTCGGCGCGACCACGGCAGGAGCCCTGTCAGCGTGAAACTCTCCATCCCCGCCGCGGGCGACGCCGATCTGTGGCTGCTGCGCCAGCCCCGGCTCGGCACCTGCACCGGCGAGCTCGACCTGACCGAACTCGACGAGGCCGAACGGCAGCGGGCCGGCAGCTGCCGCCGCGAGGCCGGCCGCCTCCTGTACTCGTCCGTCCACATCGCGCTGCGCCGGCTGCTCGGCGCCTACCTGGACACCGGGCCGCGACAGCTCCGCTTCGGCCGGGCCCCCTGCCCCTGCTGCGGGGAGCCGCACGGCAGACCCGTACTCGAAGTGCCCGGGTCCCCGCTGCACTTCTCGCTGTCCCACAGCGCGGGCATGGCCCTCATCGGTGTGTCCACCGTGCCGATCGGCGTGGACGTCGAGAAGATCCCCTCCCGCGACACCGTCCGCGTGTGCACCCCCGCGCTGCACCCCGACGAGCGGAGCGAACTGCTCGCCCGCCCCGACGGCGTCGGCGCCGTCGCCTTCGGACAGCTCTGGACGCGCAAGGAGGCCTACCTCAAGGGCATCGGCACCGGGCTCGCCCGGGACCTGTCCGCCGACTACCTCGGTGCCGACAGCGGCCGGCACCCCGCCCGGTGGACCCTCCACGACGTGCCCTGCGGCCCTCGCCACACGGCCGCCGCCGCGCTGCGGGACCAGCCCGCTGGAGCCCGGCTGAGAGTGCACTGGCTCCCCATGGACTGCCTGTACAAGGAGAAGCCCATGCCCCTGGGCAAGCAGGACACCTTCCTCGGAGAGCTGGTCGCCTGACATGCCCGTCTACGACGTCACCACCCCGTCCGGCCAGGAGCCGCCCTTCACCCTGGTGCTGCTGCACCACGCGGGCGGCTCCGCCCGGGGCTTCGCGCCGCTCCTGCCCCATCTGCCGCGCCAGTGGCGGGTGCTCGGCGCGGACCTGCCGGGCCGGCTGCTGGACCGCGCCCGCTCCCGGTGCCGTACCGCCCGCGAGGCCGTGGACCATCTGTGCGGCGCGCTGCGGCCCGAACTCACCGGCCCCTACGCCGTCTTCGGCCACAGCATGGGAGCCCTGCTGGCGTTCGAGCTGGTACGGCGGCTGGAGGCCGAGGCCCGCGGCCCCTGCTGGCTCGGGGTCTCGGCCGTCCCGCCGCCCGCCGGCGGGGGCGGAGCCCACGCCGCCGCCCCGGCCGGCTGGCCGGCCCACCGCGTGCTCCGGTACCTGCACGGCCTGGGCGGCACACCCGCCGGGGCCGACCGCCGCACCGCCCTCGCCGAACTCGTGGCCCGGACCGTGCGCCAGGACCTGGAGGTGGTCGGCAGCTACCGGTACGTCGACGGCCCGCCGCTGCGGACGGCCCTGTCGGTGTTCGGCGGCGAGGACGACCCGCTGGCTCCCCCGCACCTGCTCCGCCGCTGGTCGGCGTACACCCGGCGGCCGATGGGCTGTCACCTCTGGCCCGGCGGGCACTTCTACCTCTTCGACCACGCCGAGGACGTCTCCGCGCGCCTGGTGGGCGCCTGCCGGACGCTGCTCGCCGGCGACCGCACGGCACCCTGACCCGCCCCGGCGCACGGCGCGGTCCCCCGGGCCCGACGGCCCGGGGGACTTGTCGTGCGTGCGGTGCCGTTACTGACGGACGCCCGTCTCGGCGGCGCGCGCGATCCGGTCCAGGAGCCGGTGGTGCCCGACCGCGTGCCGGAAGTCGGGCACGGTCCGGGTGCCCTCCTCGATGTCGGTGCGCAACTGGGCGTAGGCATGCGCGACCGGCGACGCCGGCCCGCTCACCCCGCGCACGAGCTGGTACTCGTCGGGGACGGGCAGCACGGACAGCTCCTCGTCGCCCCGGGCGCCGCGGAGGGTGAACTGGCCGAACTGGAGGTGCCCGGTGTCCCCGGTGACCACCAGGTCGCCCTCGGTGCCGTTGATCTCCCACAGGAGGTTGGTGGACCGGCTGGAACCGCCCCGGTAGTGCAGGGAGGCGACCGCGCCGCTCTCCAGCACACCGGACACGGCGATCTGGTCCTCGGCGGTCTGCGGCAGCGACTCCCCGGTCTCCGCGACGCGCACCTTGCCGCGGCGCGTGGCCGTGGTGGCCGTGAGCCCGGCGAAGCCCGACAGACACATCGTCAGCGCGTCCAGGGTGTGCCCGAACGGGATCGTCATCAGCGTGGCCCCGTTGGCGCGGTCGGCCGTGTACGCGCCGCGGGAGCCCACGACCGGCCCCCAGCCGCCGCCGGAGCCCACCAGGGTCGTGGACAGCACCTCGCCCACGTACCCCTGGGCGATCAGGTCCCGCAGGTACCGCACGGCCGGGGCGGAACGGGACTGCAGACCCACCGCGGTGCGCACCCCGCGCCGCTCGGCGAGCGCGGCCAGCGCCTGGGCCTCCTCGGGGCCGACGGCCAGCGGCCACTCGCTCAGCACCATCGTGCCCGCCTCCAGCGCGGGCTCGATCAGTTCACGGTGCCGGGGCACCTTCACCGCCACCACGACGAGGTCGATGTCGTCGTGGGCGGCCAGCTCGGCGACGTCGGTGAAGGCCAGCGGCACCCCGTACTTCTCGGCGGAGCGCCGCGCGGCCTCCGCAGAGGACGCCGTCAGACCGCGCAGCTCGAATCCTTCCACCGCGGCGAGCGCGGGCAGGTGCCCGCGGGCACCCCAGCCGCCGTCGGCGCTGAGACCGACGATGCCGACTCCGAGGGGCCCGGGGGAACCGGTGCTCTGTGTCATGAAGGGTCAACCCACTAACTGTTGGTCCGGCAGGTACCGGAGAACGACGGACGGCGATGATCGGGCCGCTCCAGCCCAGCCCGGCGTCAGGCGGCCAGCCGCTCGTACGACCCGCGGTAGAAGATCAGCGGCGCCCCGTCCTCCCGGCTGCTGAGCCGGTGGACACGGGCGATGACCACGTCGTGGTCCCCTGCCGGGTGCTCGGCCTCCACCGAGCACTCCAGCCAGCCGATGGCGCCGTCCAGCACGGGCGTCCCGGCCGGTGTGGTGCTCCACCGGACGCCCCGGAACTTGTCGGCGCCGCTCGCGGCCAGGCGGCTGCTCAGCTCCCGCTGGTCCGCGCCGAGGATGTTGACGCAGAAGCGTTCCGCGGCCCGGACCCGCGGCCAACTGGTGCTCGTCCGGGCGATGCAGAAGAGAACGAGCGCGGGGTCGAGGGACACCGAGGTGAAGGAGTTCACCGCGAGACCGACCGGTGCGGCATCGCCCGCGCGAACCGCGGTCACCGCGACGACACCAGTGGTGAACCGGCCCAGCGTGGCCCGGAACTCCTCATGGCTGACCTGGTTGACCTGGTTGACCTGGTTGACGCCGCTGACGCGGCTGACGCGACTGACGGAATCTGTCGACGAGGGCATGCCTCCATCCTTGGTCCCCCGACAACCCGTAACAAGTGCGTACGCAAAGTAGTGGTGGCACCAACACGTGCGGCAGCACCGCCCCCGGCATGGGCGAGAATGGAGCCATGAGTCTGTTCCGCGACGACGGCATCGTGCTGCGCACCCAGAAGCTGGGAGAAGCGGACCGGATCATCACGCTGCTCACGCGCGGCCACGGCCGGGTCCGGGCCGTCGCCCGGGGCGTGCGGCGTACGAAGTCCAAGTTCGGCGCCCGGCTCGAACCCTTCTCCCACGTCGACGTGCAGTTCTTCGCACGGGGCAGCGAGCTGATCGGGCGTGGGCTGCCGCTGTGCACCCAGAGCGAGACCATCGCTCCCTACGGCGGCGGCATCGTCACCGACTACGCGCGCTACACCGCCGGGACCGCCATGCTGGAGACGGCCGAGCGGTTCACGGACCACGAGGGCGAGCCGGCCGTCCAGCAGTACCTGCTCCTGGTCGGGGCCCTGCGCACGCTCGCCCGGGGCGAGCACGCGCCGCACCTCGTCCTCGACGCCTTCCTGCTGCGCTCCCTCGCCGTCAACGGCTACGCGCCCAGCTTCGGCGACTGCGCGAAGTGCGGGATGCCCGGCCCGAACCGGTTCTTCTCCGTGGCGTCCGGCGGCTCCGTCTGCGGGGACTGCCGGGTGCCCGGCAGCGTCGTACCGTCCCCGCAGACCCTGGTGCTGCTGGGGGCGCTGCTTACGGGAGACTGGGAGACGGCGGACGCGTGCGAGGCGCGGTACGTCCGCGAGGGCAGCGGGCTGGTGTCCGCCTACCTGCACTGGCATCTGGAGCGCGGGTTGCGCTCCCTGCGGTACGTAGAGAAGTAAGCACGGCACGGTCGAGGAGACGAGAAGGACATGGTCGTACGCGGGATCCTGGGGCGCCAGCGGCGCGAGTACAAGGCGCCGGAGCCGCACCCGTCCGGTGCCCGCGCGCCCAAGCTCCCGGGTGAGCTGGTCCCGAACCACGTGGCGATCGTCATGGACGGCAACGGGCGGTGGGCCAAGGAGCGGGGGCTGCCGCGCACAGAGGGGCACAAGGTCGGCGCCGAGCGGGTGCTGGACGTGCTCCAGGGCTCCATCGAGATCGGCGTCCGCAACATCTCCCTGTACGCCTTCTCCACCGAGAACTGGAAGCGGTCGCCCGACGAGGTCCGCTTCCTGATGAACTTCAACCGCGACTTCATCCGCAAGACCCGCGCCCAGCTCGACGAGCTGGGCGTCCGGGTGCGCTGGGTGGGCCGGATGCCCAAGCTGTGGAAGTCGGTGGCGAAGGAGCTCCAGGTCGCCCAGGAGCAGACCAAGGGCAACGACCTGCTCACCCTGTACTTCTGCATGAACTACGGCGGCCGTGCGGAGATCGCCGACGCCGCGCAGCGGCTCGCCGAGGACGTGAAGGCGGGCCGGCTCGACCCGTCCAAGGTCAACGAGAAGACCATCCAGAAGTACCTGTACTACCCGGACATGCCGGACGTCGACCTGTTCCTGCGGCCGAGCGGCGAGCAGCGCACGTCCAACTACCTGCTCTGGCAGAGCGCGTACGCCGAGATGGTCTTCCAGGACGTGCTGTGGCCCGACTTCGACCGCCGTGACCTGTGGCGGGCCTGCGTCGAGTTCGCCTCCCGCGACCGCCGCTTCGGCGGCGCCGTCCCGAACGAGGAGCTGCTGGCCATGGAGGCCGCCATGAAGGGCGACGGCACCTCGTAGCCGCTACGGCGAGCAGCCCTCGGCGCAGTCGGCACACGTGCCGAAGATCTCCACCGTGTGGGCCACGTTGACGAAACCGTGCTCGGCGGCGATGGCCTCGGCCCACTTCTCCACCGCCGGGCCCTCCACCTCCACCGCCTTGCCGCAGGCGCGGCAGACCAGGTGGTGGTGGTGTTCGCCGCTGGAGCAGCGGCGGTAGACGGACTCGCCGTCGGACGTGCGCAGGACGTCGACCTCGCCGGCCTCGGCGAGGGACTGGAGGGTGCGGTAGACCGTGGTCAGGCCGACGGAGTCGCCCTTGTGCTTGAGCATGTCGTGCAGTTCCTGCGCGCTGCGGAACTCGTCGACCTCGTCCAGGGCCGCCGCCACGGCCGCACGCTGGCGGGTCGCGCGGCCCTTCACGGGCGGTCCAGCGGTCGTCACCGTTGCCTCCTCACGTCTGCTGCTGCCCGGGCCATTGTGCCAGGCCCGGGCTGTCGGCGGTCAGACGCCGACCTCGTCCGCGGCGCCCCGCGCGGCCGGAATCGCGCACTCCGCGGGGTCCCCGGCGGGCTGGGCCGCGGCGGCCGCACGGGCGCGTCGCCGGGCCAGCGGGCCGGCCAGCGCGGTCAGCACGATGAACGCGGCGATGGTCAGCAGGACGATCGTGGCGCCGGGCGGGACGTCCTGGTAGTACGACGTGACCGTGCCGCTGACGGCCACCACCACGCCGATCGCCACCGCGATCACGAACGTGACGGTGAAGCTGCGGCTGAGCTGCTGCGCCGCCGCCACGGGGACGACCATCAGCGCGGACACCAGCAGCAGGCCGACGACCCGCATGGCGACCGTCACGGTGACGGCCGCGGTGACCGCGGTCAGCAGGTTCAGCACGCGCACCGGCAGGCCGGTCACCCGCGCGAACTCCTCGTCCTGGCTGACCGCGAACAACTGGCGGCGCAGGCCGAGCGTGACCAGCAGGACGAACGCGGCGAGCTCGCAGATCGCGGTCACGTCGGACTCGGACACCGTCGACAGGGAGCCGAACAGGTACGACACCAGGTTGGCGGTGGAGCCGCCCGGCGCGAGGTTGATCAGCATCACACCGCCGGCCATACCGCCGTAGAACAGCATGGCCAGGGCGATGTCACCGCGCGTCTTGCCGTACCAGCGGATCAGTTCCATCAGGACCGCGCCGAGGACGGAGACGGCCGTCGCCATCCACACGGGGGACGTGGACAGCAGGAAGCCGAGGCCGACGCCCGTCATGGCCACGTGACCGATGCCGTCGCCCATCAGGGCCTGGCGGCGCTGGACCAGGTAGATGCCGATCGCGGGCGCGGTGATGCCGACCAGCACGGCGGCCAGCAGCGCCCGCTGCATGAAGGCGTAGTTCAGGAAGTCCATCAGCTCAGCAGTCCCGTGCGGATCGGTTCGGCGCCCGCCGGAGCGTGCGGGTGTACGTGGTCGTGGCCGGGCAGCGCGTGCTGGCCGACCGCGCGCGGGGGCGGGCCGTCGTGCAGCACGCAGCCGTCGCGCAGGACGACCGCCCGGTCGATCAGGGGCTCCAGCGGACCCAGCTCGTGCAGCACGAGCAGGACCGTCGTACCGGATTCGACCTGCTGCCTCAGGGTGCGCGCCAGGATCTCCTGGCTGGCCAGGTCGACGCCCGCCATCGGCTCGTCCATGATCAGCAGCTCGGGCTCGGCGACCAGCGCGCGGGCGATCAGCACCCGCTGGTGCTGGCCGCCGGACAGGGCGTTCACGGAGTCCTTGGCGCGGTCCGCCATGCCGACCAGCTCCAGGGCCGCGCGCACGGCCTCCCGGTCGCTCCTGCGGAAGACGCCGAAGCGGGTGCGGGACAGGCGGCCCGAGGAGACGATCTCGGTGACCGTCGCCGGGACCCCGCCCGCGGCCGTCGTCCGCTGCGGTACGTAGCCCACGCGCGCCCACTCCCGGAAGGACCGGCGCGGGGTGCCGAACAGCTCGATCGTGCCGCCGCTCACCGGCACCTGGCCGATGATCGTGCGGATCGCCGTGGACTTGCCGGAACCGTTCGCGCCGAGCAGCGCGACGACCTCGCCGCGGCCGACGGTGAGGTCGATGCCGCGCAGCACGGGGCGCGCGCCGAGTTCGGCGGTCACCCTCCGCAGGGCTATGACAGGCTCGCTGGTCATCTCGTCTCCTGTCACTTGGCGCCCAGTGCCTGCTGGAGCGCCTTGAGGTTGGCCCGCTGGACCGCGAAGTAGTCCTTGCCGCGGGACTTGCCGGTGATGCCCTCGATCGGGTCGAGGACGTCGGTCTTCAGCCCGGTGTCGTGGGCGATGGTCTTGGCCGTCCTGTCGCTGACGAGCGTCTCGTAGAAGACCGTGGAGACGCCGTCGGCCTCGGCCATCTTCTCCAGGTCCCTGACCCGGGCGGCGCTCGGCTCGGACTCGGGGTCGAGGCCGTTGATGGCCTCCTCGGTGAGGCCGTAGCGCTCGGCGAGGTAGCCGAAGGCGGCGTGCGTGGTGATGAAGACCTTGCTCCTGGTGTGCGCGAGGCCGTCCTTGAACTCGGTGTTCAGGTCGTTCAGTTGCTTCACCAGGGCGGCGGTGTTCTTCTTGTAGTCGGCGGCGTGCTCCGGGTCGGCCTTCTCGAAGGCCTTGCCGACGCCCTCGGCGACCTGGGCGTAGCGCACCGGGTCGATCCACAGGTGCGGGTCCTTGCCGGGGGACTCCCCGCCCTCGTGGCTGTCGTGCTCGGCCGCGTGGCCGCCGACCTCGTTGCCGTGGTCCTCCAGCGTGGTCAGGGAGGCCGCGTCGATCTTGGTCTTGACCGGGGACTGGGCCACCGCGTCGTCGACGGACGGCTGGAGGTTCTTCAGGTACAGCACCGCGTCGGACTCCTGGAGCGAGGCGATCTGCTGGGGGCTGATCTCCAGGTCGTGCGGCTCCTGGCCGGGCGAGGTGAGGGTGGTGACGTGGACGTGGTCCCCGCCGATCCGCTCGGCGAGGAAGGTCATCGGATAGAACGACGCGACGACGTCGAACTTGCTCGTGTTGGCCGCGACCGCCTTGTCGCCGGAGCAGGCGGACAGCGTGCCGATCCCGAGGGCGGTGGCCGCGGCGACCGCGGCGGCGGGTATGAGGCGCTGCGCGCGGGGCCGGGTGCGTCGTCGTACGTTCATGACAGTCATTTTCAACAAACATGGAAACCGTTGTCAACAACGCTCGTCAGACGGTCTGGGCAGGGGCCGATTTGGTCGTGGGGGAGCCTGCGCCGGTAACCTGAATCATTCGCTGGAAGCATCTCGCTTCAACGCCCGTCGTCGTAATGAAGAGAGCACCGTGGCCGCCGACAAGATCGACACCATCGTCAGCCTGAGCAAGCGCCGTGGCTTCGTTTTCCCCTGCAGTGAGATCTACGGCGGACAGCGTGCCGCCTGGGACTACGGACCGCTGGGTGTCGAGCTCAAGGAGAACATCAAGCGCCAGTGGTGGCGCTACATGGTGACGTCGCGCGAGGACGTCGTCGGTATCGACTCGTCCGTCATCCTGGCCCCCGAGGTCTGGGTGGCCTCCGGCCACGTCGCCACCTTCACGGACCCGCTGACCGAGTGCACCGCGTGTCACAAGCGGTTCCGCGCCGACCACCTGGAGGAGGCGTACGAGGAGAAGAAGGGCCACGCCCCGGCGAACGGCCTCGCGGACGTCAACTGCCCGAACTGCGGCAACAAGGGCCAGTTCACCGAGCCCAAGCAGTTCTCGGGACTGCTGTCCACGCACCTCGGCCCGACCCAGGACTCCGGCTCCGTCGCCTACCTGCGCCCCGAGACCGCCCAGGGCATCTTCACCAACTTCGCCCAGGTGCAGACCACCTCGCGCCGCAAGCCGCCGTTCGGCATCGCCCAGATGGGCAAGTCGTTCCGCAACGAGATCACGCCGGGCAACTTCATCTTCCGCACCCGCGAGTTCGAGCAGATGGAGATGGAGTTCTTCGTCAAGCCGGGCGAGGACGAGCAGTGGCAGGAGTACTGGATGGAGCAGCGCTGGAACTGGTACACCGGCCTGGGCCTGCGTGAGGAGAACATGCGCTGGTACGAGCACCCGAAGGAGAAGCTCTCCCACTACTCCAAGCGCACCGCCGACATCGAGTACCGCTTCCAGTTCGGCGGCTCGGAGTGGGGCGAGCTGGAGGGTGTCGCCAACCGCACCGACTACGACCTCAGCGCGCACTCCAAGGCCTCCGGCCAGGACCTCTCCTACTTCGACCAGGAGGCCGGCGAGCGCTGGACGCCGTACGTCATCGAGCCGGCGGCGGGTGTCGGCCGCACCATGCTGGCCTTCCTGCTCGACGCCTACGTCGAGGACGAGGCGCCGAACGCCAAGGGCAAGATGGAGAAGCGCACGGTGCTGCGCCTGGACCACCGCCTGGCCCCGGTGAAGGTCGCCGTGCTGCCCCTGTCGCGGAACCCCGAGCTGTCCCCGAAGGCCAAGGGCCTCGCCCAGGCGCTGCGGCAGAACTGGAACATCGAGTTCGACGACGCCGGCGCCATCGGCCGCCGCTACCGCCGCCAGGACGAGATCGGTACGCCGTACTGCGTGACCGTCGACTTCGACACGCTGGAGGACAACGCGGTCACCGTCCGCGAGCGTGACTCCATGAAGCAGGAGCGCGTGTCGCTCGACCAGATCGAGGGCTACCTGGCCCAGCGCCTCGTGGGCGCCTAGTCACACCGCCGGATGCCGGGCGAGCCGCCAGCGCGGACTCGTCCGGCATTCGCGTGTCCGCCCCCGCTCAGCGGCCCTGGAGCGCCCTGACGTTGTCGCCGAAGGTCCAGTTCTTCGACCCGTCCCAGTTGACCGACCACGTCATCAGGCCCTTGAGCGAGGTGCCGTAGTGCTTCCAGGCCTGGGAGACCAGCGACGGGGACATGTAGCCGCCGCCCGCGCCGGACTGGGCGGGCAGGCCCGGCACCTGCTTGTCGTACGGCACCTTGATCGTCGTGCCCTGCACCACCAGGCCCTTGTTGAGGCAGTCGGTCTGGGCGGTGAAGCCCTGCACCGTGCTGGCCGCGTAGGAGTCGCCGGAGCAGCCGTACATGCTGCCGTTGTAGTACTGCATGTTCAGCCACCACAGCCGGCCGTTGTCCGCGTACTTCTTGATGATCGGCAGGTACGCGCCCCAGATGGAGCCGTAGGTGACGCTGCCGCCGGTGACGTACGCCGTCTCCGGGGCCATCGTCAGGCCGAAGCCCGCCGGCATCTGCCCGAGGATCCCGTCGATGATGCGGATCAGGTTGGCCTGGGACGTCGACAGTTGGCCCATGTTCCCGCTGCCGACCAGGCCCGTCTCGATGTCGATGTCGATGCCGTCGAAGTTGTACTTCTTCAGGATGGGCACGATCGTCGCGACGAAGCGGTCGGCCACGGTGGAGGAGCTGAGGTCGATACCGGCCGCCGCGCCGCCGATCGACAACAGGATCGTCTGGCCGGACGCCTTGGCCGCGCACATCTCGGCCGGCGTGGCCACCTTCACGCCGGCGTCCATGCCGTCCTCCCACAGGGCCGTGCCGTCGGAGCGGATCACCGGGAAGGCCGCGTTGATCACGTTGTAGCCGTGGGCGGCGATGCGGGAGTCGGTGATCGGGGTCCAGCCGAAGGGCGGGTGGACGCCGTTGGCGGCGCCGTCCCAGTTCTCCCAGTAGCCCTGGAGCACCTTGCCCGCCGGCTTCGGCTTCACCGCGCAGGTGTCGGCGGCGGAGGCGGCGGGCGCGGTGGCGATCGCGAGCGGGGCGAGAACGGCCGCGGTGAGCGCGGCGGTGAGGACGCGCAGGGTACGGCGGAGCATGGGGCCTCCCGGTGGGGGATCGGCGAGGTGTCATGTCGTAGACATGACAGTGCGCGTGGTCCAGACCTCTCGTCAATAGGTCTGGACCAAAAGCCCCGACGGGCCTCAGCTCACCGTCCGCGGCAGCCGGAGGCTCAGCAGCCCCGTCAGCACGATCCCGCCGAGCTGCACCAGCAACGTGCTGACCAGCGCGTCCCGCATGCCCAGGTGCGGCACCAGGGTCAGGAACAGCGTGCCCAGCGTGGCCACCCCCAGCGCCAGCGCCGACTGCTGCGTGGTCACCATCACCCCGCTGCCGACCCCGGCCCGCGCGGGCGGCACCTCGGACATCACCAGCCGCATGATGTTGGGCAGTTGCAGCGCCTGACCCGCACCGGCCACCGCCGCGCCCGGCAGCAGCGAGACGATGTCCAGCCGCGGCCAGTCCCGCCACGCGGCCAGCACGATCAGCAGCACGCCCACCCCCTGGAGCACGGACCCGGCCGTGACCACCCGGGTGCCGAAGCGCGCGATCAGCCGGGGCCCGGCGAGGGAGGCGAGCAGGAACGCCACGGCCATCGGCGCCAGCGCGAGCCCGGCCGGCACCGGACCGAGCCCGGCACCCTGCTGCAACGCCAGCGCGATCATGAACATGAACCCGCTGAAGCCGATGGAGAACGGCACCATCAGCTCCAGACCGCGCCGCATGGACGGCACCCGGAACAGGCTCGGCGGCACCAGCGGGGTCCGGCCCGACCGGTCCGCCCGCCGCTCCACCACCCAGAACGCGCCCGCCGCGAACGGGAACGCGGCCAGCGACAGCAAGGTCCACAGCGGCCAGCCGGCCGCCCGGCCCTCGGTGAGCGGCGCGAGCAGCGTCAGCAGCGACACCGCGAGCAGCGCGGTGCCCGGCCCGTCCACCGGCTCGGGGTGCTGTGAGCGGGTCTCCGGCACGAACCGCGCGGCGAGCACGAGCCCCAGCACGACCACCGGCACGTTGACGAGGAAGATGGCCCGCCACCCGGTCCCCGCGATGTCGGCGGCGACCAGCACCCCGCCGAGGATCTGCCCGGCCACCATGGACAGCCCGGCCGTGGCGCCGTAGAGGCTCATGGCCTTCGCCCGGCGCGCGCCGCTCGTGGCGGACTGGATGGTGGCGAGCACCTGCGGCAGCATCGCCGCGGCCGAGGCGCCCTGCGCGACCCGGGCCGCGACCAGGCTCCAGGCGCCGGGCGCCAGTCCGCAGGCCAGCGAGGTGAGCCCGAAGGCGGCCATCCCGGCGAGGAACAGCCGGCGCCGGCCGAACAGGTCCCCGAGCCGCCCGCCGAGCACGAGCAGCACGGCGTACGCGACCCCGTACCCGGCGACGACCAGCTCCAGCACGGCCTCGCCCGCGGCGAGATCGCGGCCGATGGTCGGCAGGGCGACATTGACGATGAAGAAGTCGACCAGCGGCAGCGCCGCGGCCAGCAGAACGGTGAACAGCCCGGGCCCGCCGAGCGCGGGCGGCGCCG
The DNA here is from genome assembly GCF_000716535.1 of Streptomyces flaveolus. Taxonomy (GTDB): domain Bacteria; phylum Actinomycetota; class Actinomycetes; order Streptomycetales; family Streptomycetaceae; genus Streptomyces; species Streptomyces flaveolus_A. Next base: position 126,330 of record NZ_JNWV01000028.1, read on the forward strand.
CCGTCGGCCGGACGGCGGGGGCGGTGACGGTTTCACTCATGCTCCCGAGCCTGGAACACCGCCCAGGCTGGTACCAGAGTCTCCTCATCCTGGTAGCCGAACTACCCGGAACCACCCGGGGCCGGGCCGGATCGCGTGCCGGACTCCGGGTCATGCTGGTGGTCCGCGGCCCTTGTCCTGGTACTGGAAGTACCTGGCAACAGGGTGGACGGCCCGGCACCCTGGACCTATGACGACCTCGGTACAGGAAAACCGGGTGCAGCCCGCCCGGGGAGCGGAGATCCGCCGGCACGAGCTGGCCGCGTTCCTGCGCAGCAGACGGGAGCGCATCACGCCGGAGCAGGTGGGCCTGCCGCGCGGAACCCGCCGCCGCACCCCCGGGCTGCGCCGCGAGGAGGTCGCCCACCTCTCCGCCGTCGGCGTCACCTGGTACACCTGGCTCGAACAGGCCCGTGACATCCAGGTCTCCGTCCAGGTCCTCGACGCCCTCGCGCGCGCCCTGCTCCTGGACGCCAGCGAACGCGCCCACCTCTTCCAGCTCGCCGGCGCGACGGACCCCACCCCGGCGGCCACCTGCCCGAGCATCACCCCCGCCCTGCGCGAGATGCTGACCGGGCTGGAGCCGATGCCGGCCTGCATCCAGAACAGCCGGTACGACATCCTCGCCTACAACCGCACCTACAGCCGCCTCCTGGGCGACCTGGACGCGGTACCGCCCGAGGACCGCAACTGCATGCTCCTCGTCCACACCAACAAGGAGTGGCAGGCGGCGGTCGTCCACCTGGAGAAGACCCAGCGCCTGATGGCCGCCCGGCTGCGCGCCGCCCTGGCCGGCCATCTCGGCGAGCCCGCCTGGAAGATGCTCCTGAAGCGGCTGGACGAGTCACCCGCCTTCCGCGAGAACTGGCAGCGTTACGAGGTGGTCGACACCCGCTCCAAGACCAAGGAGTTCCTCAACCCCTACGTGGGCCACCTCAGCCTGGAGCACACGGACCTGTGGCTCGCCCCCGAGGTCGGCGCCCGGATGGTGACGTACATGCCGAAGAACGAGGAGACCCGGGAGCGGCTGGAGAAGCTGTACGAGATCGCGTGCGGGCGCTGACCCTCAGCGGGCGCCGGCCCTCAGCCCTCCACCCCGGTGGCGGTGTGGGCCGCGCCGACCGGCTTGGACTCGGGGGAGCGCACGCTGGCGCAGATAGACGGAGAGGATGGCCATCGAGGCGACGGCCAGCAGTTCCGACTGCAGTTCTGCAGGGTGCGGTCCCAGAAGTCGGCGGAGCCCAGGTACGCGGACCAGGAGATCGGCGCCTGGAGCTGGCGCAGGTGCTCCTCGTTGTAGGCGGCGACGCCGGTGACGGACTGGGCGAGCCAGGACCACGCGAAGATCGTGGCTGGCGCAGGAGGACTCGGCGGACTGCTCGACCTCCTGCCGGGTCTCCGGGGCGAGCGCAGCGCAGCCGCGGGGGCCGTCGGCCCGCCGGACGCTCTCCTCGAAGCGCACGGCGGCCCGTGACGCGGCCGTCTCCCGCTCGCCGAGGGTGGCGCAGCCGCTGAGGCAGACAGCGCAGAGGAGCGCGCGCCTCCAGCACGGCAAGGCAACCTCCACGGGCTCGGCGCAACTCCTGCCGGCCATCGTGAGCCGGCACCCCCACCACCCCGGGAAGCCGCGCCGCACCCCACACGGACAACAGAGCGTTCGGGCTAGGGGGGTGCGGCGGGGGGCTCGTCCGGCCTGCCGGGACCGGAGCGGGATGCCGAGCGCGGCCGGTGGGGCTCGGTGTCAGGCCCGGTCTGCGGTTTCCGCTACCTGGTGCAGCTCCGGTGACCGGAGGCTCTCGGCTGTGCGGGCGGCGGTTCGGCGGGCCCAGTGGCCGCTGGTCAGCAGGCCCAGGGTCAGGACGGCCAGGCCGCAGGCGGTGAGGATCCACCAGCCGGGGCGGGCCGCCGAGACGAACACCTGCCGGTACGGGGACGAGCCGATGCCGGAGGCCAGGACGGCGCCGATGACCGCGACGCCGAGCGTCTGGCCGAGCTGCCGGCTGGTGGAGGCGACGGCGGCGGCGACACCGGCCTGGGCGCGCGGCATGCCCGAGACGGCCGTGTTGGTGATCGGCGCGTTCACGAAGCCGAAGCCGATGCCGAACAGGACGTAGCCGAGGAAGAGGGTGACGTCGGAGGTCTCCGCCTCGAACGCGGCGAACAGCACGCCGCTCGCGGTCATCGCCGTACCCGCCACCAGGAGCGGCAGGCGCGGGCCGCGGCTGCCCACCAGACGGCCGGACAGCGGGGCGCACAGGAACGTCGGCAGGGCCATCGGGAGCATCCACAGGCCGGCGTGGAGGGCGTCCAGGCCGCGCACGTTCTGCAGGTACAGGGTGGACAGGAACAGGAACCCGCCGAGGGCCGCGAACGCGCTGATCGCGATCACCGTGGCGCCGCTGAACGGGGCCGAGCGGAAGAAGCGCAGGTCGATGAGCGGTTCGTCGCGGCGGGGCTCGTACCAGAGGAGGGCGAGCAGCGCGGCCACGGCGACTACGGCGTACGGCGTCACCGGGCCGGCGCCCGACTCCGGTGCCTGGATGATCGCGTACGTCAGCGAGCCGAACAGGGCGATCACCAGCACCTGCCCGACCGGGTCGGGGCGGCGGGCCTTGGGCGCACGGGACTCGGGGACGAAGCGGAGGGTGAGCAGCAGGGCCGCGAGGCCGACCGGGAGGTTGACCCAGAAGATGGAGCGCCAGCTCACCGACTGCACCAGCAGCCCGCCCACCAGCGGACCCGCCGCCATCGAGATGCCGACCACCGCGCCCCACGCGCCGATCGCGCGGGCGCGTTCCCGGGCGTCGGTGAAGGTGTTGGTGATGATCGACATGGCGACCGGGTTGAGCATCGAGCCGCCCACCGCCTGGACCATGCGGAAGACGACCAGCAGTTCCAGGTTCGGGGCGACGGAGCAAAGTACGGAGCCGACGGTGAACACCGTCAGGCCCGCCATGAAGACGCGTTTGCGGCCGATCCGGTCGGCGGTGGAGCCCGCCAGCATCAGCAGCGAGGCCAGGACCAGCGTGTAGGCGTCGATGGTCCACTGCAGGCCGGAGGTGGTGGCGTGCAGGTCGCGCTGCAACGAGGGCAGGGCCACGTTCAGCACGGTGTTGTCGAGGCTCACGATCAGCAGGCTCATGCAGCAGATCGCGAGCACGAGCAGGCGTCGGCGAGGGCTCAGCTCTGGCATGTTCCCCATCGTACGCCGAACTCAATAGTGCGTCTAACTAATGAGTCCTACATGATCCTCGGGTCGGGAGAGGGGGCGCTCGACGGAGCCGGCGGACGAGGCACGGGTCGAGTGGGGGACAATGGGTCCTTGCTCAGTGTTCCTGTGTCCGTCCTGTGCCGTAGATCCGCCCCGGAGTCCTGACGATGACCCACCCGCTCTCCATCGGCCCGCACGCCGTGACACCGCCCGTCGTGCTCGCACCCATGGCGGGGATCACCAACGCGCCCTTCCGCACCCTGTGCAGGGAGTTCAGCGGCGGCAAGGGGCTGTACGTCAGCGAGATGATCACCACCCGGGCGCTGGTCGAGCGCAACGAGAAGACCATGCAGCTGATCAGGTTCGACGCGAGCGAGCAGCCGCGCTCGATCCAGCTGTACGGCGTCGACCCCGCGACCGTCGGCAAGGCCGTCCGCATGATCGCGGAGGAGGGCCTGGCCGACCACATCGACCTGAACTTCGGCTGCCCCGTGCCGAAGGTGACGCGCAAGGGCGGCGGCTCGGCCCTGCCCTACAAGCGGAACCTGCTGCGGGCCATCCTGCGCGAGGCGGTCAGCGGGGCCGGTGACCTGCCGGTGACCATGAAGATGCGCAAGGGCATCGACGACGACCACATCACCTACCTCGACGCCGGCCGCATCGCCGTGGAGGAGGGCGTGACGGCCATCGCCCTGCACGGCCGCACCGCCGCCCAGCACTACGGCGGCACCGCCGACTGGGACGCCATCGCGCGGCTGAAGGAGCACGTGCCGGAGATCCCCGTGCTCGGCAACGGTGACATCTGGTCGGCCGAGGACGCGCTGCGGATGGTGCGGGAGACCGGGTGTGACGGGGTGGTCGTGGGGCGCGGGTGCCTGGGGCGGCCGTGGCTGTTCGCGGATCTCGTCGCGGCGTTCGAGGGCCGGGACGATTTCCTGCGGCCCACGTTGCGGGAGGTCGCCGACGTCATGGTGCGGCACGCCACGCTGCTCGGGGAGTGGATCGGTGACGAGTCCAAGGGCGTGGTCGACTTCCGCAAGCACGTCGCCTGGTATCTGAAGGGGTTCGCGGTCGGGTCCGAGATGCGCAAGCGGCTCGCGATCACGTCGTCGCTGGAGGAGCTGCGGGCGGGGCTGGACGAGCTGGATCTGGAGCAGGCGTGGCCGGTCGGGGCGGAGGGGCCTCGGGGGCGTACGTCCGGCAACAACCGGGTGGTGTTGCCGGACGGGTGGTTGAAGGATCCGTACGACTGTTCCGGGATCACCGAGGAAGCGGAGCTCGATACGTCGGGTGGTTGAGCGGGCTGGGGCTGAGCGTTCCTGCTGGCTGGTCGGCCTGGGTGGCTGACCGTCCCTGGGGCTCCGCCCCAGACCCCGCCAGGGGCTCCGCCCCTGGACCCCGGCCTCGCCCACCCACCACCCGACTCGGGCGGCTGGAAGGTGCCGTGCCCGGGCTCGGGCGGGCGGGGAGGTGCGGCGCCCGGGCTCGGGCGGCTGCAAGGTGCCGTGCCTCGGCTCGGGCGGCCGCGAGGTTCTGCGGCCCGGCTCCTCTGGTGGCCGGAGGGTCACGCGTCCGGGCTCGGGCGGCTGGAAGGTGCCGTCCCCCGGCTCGGGTGGCAAAAGGGGTCAGCCCTTCTTCGGGTGGGGAGTCGAGCCGTAGGCCGTCAGGAAGCGGTCGCGGAAGGAGCTCATCTTCCATACCGGGGCGTCGTGGGCGGGGCGGAGCCCGTTCGTCCAGTTCCAGTCGGCGATCTTGTCCAGCATCTTCGGGTCCTTGGCGACGATCGACACCGGCACGTCACGGCTGGCGTGGTTGCCGCTGACCCGGGCGATCGGCTGGTGGTCGCCGAGGAAGACCAGCACGGTGTCCTCGGTGCCGTACCGCTCCAGCCACTCGGTCAGCGCGGTCACCGAGTACTGGACCGACTTTCCGTACTCCTCGCGGGACTTGGTCGTGTCGGCGATGACGTCGGCCGGCTTGTTCCCCGCCGCCTCGATGCCCTTGAAGACGGAGCCGTCACCGAGCTGGTCCCAGTCCACCATCTTCGGGATGGGCGCCCAGGGCTGATGGCTCGACGTCAGGATGAGCAGGGACATCCGCGCCTTGCCGTCGGCCGGCCGCTTGCTGTGCACCCGTTCCTGGTACTGCTGGAGCGCGTACTGGTCGGGCATGGTCGACCAGCTGAACTTCGGCCCCTGGTAGCCGAGTTGGAAGGCGTTGTAGACCTTGTCCAGGCCGTACCACTTCTGCTCCGGCCACCCCTTCTGCACGCCCGGCATGACCCCCACCGTGTCGAACGCGCCGGTCTTCTCGAACGCCCCCGTCAGGCTGAGGTGGTCGCTGGCCATCACCGTGCGGTAGCGCTGCTGATTGCTGATCCACAGGCCCGACATGGTGGTGGAGTGGCCGAGCCAGCTGCTGCCGCCGTAGGTCGCCGAGGTCAGCCAGCCGCTCTTCGCGTGGAAGCCGGCCTTGGCCAGCGCCTTGGTGCGGACGTCGAGCGTCCGGTCCACGCCGGGCGCCATGACCGGGTCCTCGATCGCACTGCGGCCGTAGCTCTCGATGAAGGTGAAGATCACGTCCTTGCCGCGCAGGTCGGGGACCAGCTGACTGCCCGGCGTGTTCCCGAACGCGTCGACCCGGGCCACCTTCCGGAACTCCGCCTCGTCCTTCAGCGTGGCCGACACCCGGCGCGCCTGGACCTTCAGCGCGGTCGCGGTGCGGTCGGAGGCGATCGGCACGCCCGCTATCTGGAGCCCGAGCGAGGAACAGGTGATCCAGACGACCCCGGCGACCAGGGTGCCACGGGTCGCGGTGCCGGGGTTGCGGGCGAGGAGGTTGCTCAGCCGGACCATGGACAGCGCGAGCAGCACGAAGAGCAGCAGCACGACCACGACCAGTCCGGCCACGGCGGCTAGGGTGGCCGTCCGCCCGAGGGAGTCCTCCAGATACGACTCCGCGTCCCCGAACAGACTCCAGTCCAGTACGACGTTGAAGCTGCGGCCGAGGTACTGGTTGAACCCCATGTCCAGCGCGTTGAGCACGGTCATGGCTCCGAGGAGCACCCCGGACACCGCCGCCAGCACCACCCGGGGCCGCCGGGGCAGCGCGAGCAGCACGGCCGCCCCGATCACGGCCTCGGCGGGTATGCGGAAGAACTTCGCGGGCCCCAGCCGGACGACCGTGTTGGGCATGACCAGTGCCGCGACGACAAGGGCCGCGGCGAGCACGGTGACGGTGACGGAAAGGGCCCGTGCGGCCTCCGGATGTCCCTCCCGCCAGCGCCCGCGCCACGCCGACCATGCGGCCCAGGGACGGCGGAACGTGCGTGCGGCGGATTCGGTGACCTCTTCGGCCACGCCCTCGGCAGAGGCATCGGCAGAGGCATCGGCAGAGGCAGACTGGAGCGCGCTCATGCCTTCCGGTACGGCCCACGGAGAAGCACCGTTCACGACCGCTGGGCAAACACCTGGTCAACACGGCCGACGGCACGTCAGCGCCCTGAAGGGGCCCGGGGAACCGCGCGCACGACCCCCGCGGACCCGCACCCGTCCCGCAACCGACCCCTCTCAGGCGCCCCCCACCGCCGTCAGCAGAGCAAGCGGCGCGGCGGCGGACCGGGCCCCCCGCCCACACGCGTGCGGATACGGCACCGGCGCACCGTGCGGACCACGCCCGTACCCCGCCAGCACCTCCGGCAACCGATGCCCGCCAGCCGTCGCCGCGTCGATCAGCGCGTGGGCGACCGTGCGGGCCTCGTCGTGCAGCCCGTACCGCGCCAGGCCCAGGGCGATCAGCGCGTTGTCGTGGGGCCACACGGACCCCCGGTGATGGGACAGCGGATGGTACGCGGGCTGGCCGGCGGCCACCGTGCGGACGCCCCAGCCCGAGAAGAAGTCCGGCTCCAGCAGCCGCCGGCCCACCACCTCGCCGTACTCCTTGTCCAGCAGCCCCGACCACAGCAGGTGCCCGGCGTCGGACGCCAGCGCGTCGATCCGGCGGCCCTGTCCGTCCAGCGCCAGCGCCGGGAAGGACTGTTCCCGCATCCAGAAGTCCCGCTGGAAACGGTCCCGGAGGTCGGCGGCAGCCTGTTCCAGCAGCGCGGCGTACGTCTCGTCGCCCCACACCGTCCGCGCCACCCCGGCCGTGCGGCGCAGCGCGTCGTACGCGTAGCCCTGGGCGCCCGCCGCCATCACCGCGCCGGTGGGCCGGGTGCCGTCGGCGCAGCAGATCGCGCCGGGGGAGTCCTTCCAGTTCTGGTTGGCGAGGCCGCCCTCGTCGGCGCGGTAGACGAGATAGCCGCGCGAGGTCAGGCCGCCGTGGTCGAGCATCCAGCCGACGGCGGCCCGGGCGTGCGGCTCCAGGCGCCGGGCCGGCTCCGTGTCCCCGGTCCGCTCGACGTACGCGCCGAGCAGGATCAGGAAGAGCGGGGTGGCGTCGACCGAGCCGTAGTAGCGGCCGAACGGCACCTGGCCGAAGTGGGCCAGCTCGCCGTGGCGTACCTCGTGCACGATCTTGCCGGGCTGGGCGACCGGGGACCGGCCGGTGCCGGTGGCCTGGGTGGCGGCCAGGGCGAGGAGCGTGGCGGCGGCCGACCGGGGATGGTACGGCAGGACGAACAGGGAGGTGAGGAGCGCGTCGCGGCCGAGCAGGGTGAGGAACCAGGGGGCACCGGCCGCCGGCACGCGCAGGTCCTCGCCGTCCGGTCCGGTGGCCGGGACCTGGAGCGCCGCCAGGTCGGCGAGGCCCCGGGCGCAGGCGGCGGCCAGCTCCGGCCAGCCGGTCGGGAAGGCCACGCCCTCCATGAACTCGGCCTCGCGCGCCAGGAGTTGCTCCTGCACGGCGGCGGGGTCGCGGGGCACCCGCAGGGCGCGCTTCTCGCCGTGCGGGCGGGCGATCACCCGCAGCAGCAGCTCGGTCGTGCCGTGGGGTGCGAGGTCGAGGGTCCACACCAGGCGGCGGGCGCCGGTGCCCGTCTCCTCCACGGCGTCGGGGGCCGGGTCGGCCGTGATCGTCGTACAGGACCGCCATTCGGCGCGCCGGTAGGTGAACTCGATGCCGTCGGGGAGGACTTCGCGGGAGCGCAGGGCACCGGCCTTGGCGTACGTCCGGTGGTCGGAGCGGAGTTCGAACTGGTCGGTGAAGTCGGCGTCGACGGTGAGCGCGAGCCGTGCGGTGGTGGGCACCGGGCGGTTGCTGGTGACCTTCAGGGACTCCACGAACGAGCTGTCCCCGACAGCCTGTTCACGGAAGAGGGTGTAGGCCGGGGGCTCCTGCCGGCCGCCGCGCGGGACCAGCACACAGCGGGCCTCGTCCCCGTCCGTGACCGGGGTGAGCACCTCGGGCACCGCGCCGTCGAGGGTGAGCTGCCAGCGGCTGAGGTGCCGGGCGTCCCGGACGAACAATCCGTCCGGGGAGCTGCCGCCCCGCACTCCGCTGATGTCGCCACGGTCGCCCACGGCGGCGAAGCTGGCGCCGTGCACGAGCAGATGATGTCGGTCCGTCATCCCCGGTCCCCTCCTCTGTCACTCCTGTCGAACGGTCCGCTGTCCGTGGGGGGTACGACTCTTTGTGTGCTCTTGTCCAGATTTTGACGCTCGTGGCACACGGTCGGCCGGTGGCACAGGTCGAGCGCGAGGGCCGCCGTCCAGCCGAAGCCGGTGGCTCCGCAGGGCTCACCGGTGTACGGGTCGACGTACTCCGCGAAATCGGTGGCGTCGGCGAGGTCCAGCACCGCCTGGCGCAGGGCGTCGGCCGCCGCCGTCTCGCCGTGTGTGCGCAGCCCGCGCTCCAGCAGCCAGCTCGTGTTGAACCAGGCGGGTCCGCGCCAGTAGCGGTGCGGGTCGAAGGCCTCGCCGAGGAGGTCGTAGCTGGGCACGAGCCGGGTGCGGTCACCGACCGAGAAGTGCGGCCCGCGCACGGTACGGACGAGGGCGGCGGCGATGCCGCGGGGGAGGCCGGGCAGGATCAACGGCACCAGCCCGGAGACACCGCGCTCGGGCAGGAGACGGGAACCGAGGCCGAGGGGCTCGCGACGGGGGCGGGAACCGGAGGCGAGGGGCTCACGGCCGGGGTGGGAACCGGAGGCGCGGGGCTCGCGATCGGGGCCGGCGCCGGGGGTGCGTAACTCGTTGTCAGGGCCGGAACCGGAGGTGCCGCGTCCGGCGGGGGTGTCCTCGCCCCGCAGGTCCCGGCACAGGAACATCCCCGCCTCCGCGTCCCACAGCCGCGCCACCAGCGTCGCCGTCAGCCGCTGCGCGCGGGCCCGGCGGGCGGAGCCGGTCGCGCCCAGTTCCTCGGCGATCCGCGCGAGCGCGTACTCGGAGGCGATGAGGAGGGCGTTGAACGCCGGGTCCTCCACGGCGAACTCCCCGCCCCCGTCGGCGTACCCGGCGTCCCGGTAGTCCGCGGCCAGCCGCACGTACCGCCCGTAGTCCAGATCCGTCGGCCGGTCCTCGGCCGCGCCGTGGTCGAGGTCGGCGCGGCGGAAGGAGCGGGCCGGGGCGGGGGTGATCCGGGCGAGCGGGGCGTCCCAGCAGGGGCTGTTGTCCATGCCCTGCTCCCAGGGGTGGACCACGGACACCAGCCCGGCGCCGCCCAAGTTCCGGCGGTGCAGCAGGTACCGGTGCCAGGCGGCCAGCCGTGGGTGGACCCGGGCCAGGAAGCCGCGGGCCCGGGACAGCCCGGGGTCGGCGCGGTGCACCAGCCAGGCCGCCAGCGCGTGCACCGGTGGCTGCACGATGCCGGAGGTCTGTAGCGTGCGCGGGGCGCCCGCCGTGCGCCCGGCGGTGGAGGAGCGCCAGAAGTCGGGGCTCGGGAAGTACGCGTCGAGCGGTACGGAGGGGTTGAACACGATGTGCGGGACGCGGCCGTCGGCCCACTGGGCCGCGAGCAGCGTCTCCAGCTCCGTCTGGGCCCGCAGCGGTGAGACGTGCCGCAACCCGACGGCGATGAACGCGGAGTCCCAGGACCACTGGTGCGGATACAGGTCGCGGGAGGGCACCGTCGACGCGCCGGTCCAGTTCGCCTCCAGCACCCGGGCGGCCCTCGCGCGCAGGGACGTCCCCGTGGCCGGGGTGGTGGCCGTGGGCGGTGGATCGTATGCCGTCTCGTAGGGGGTGGAACGGGCAGTGAGCTGGGTGGTGCGATCCACTCGGGGCTCCCCGAAAAGACGTCCGGCCGACGCGGTTCGGCCCCGGCCACCGTAGGGTTACGTCTATTTAACACGCAAAACTCAATATGTAAGGCAAACTGAGGAAACACAAGGGGGTGCGCATGACCGGACGTCCGGGGAGGGTCGGCAAGAGCGGAAGCCAGGCGAGCGCCGGCGATCTGCTCGAACTGGTGCGCAGCGGACGGGCCGTGACGCGCGGCGCGCTCCAGCAGGCGACCGGACTGTCCCGGGCCACCGTCGGCCAGCGCCTGGACCGGCTGTTCCGGGCGGGCTGGCTGCGCGAGGGCGCGGGCGGCCCGGTCGACTCGCCGCTCGGCGGACGGCCCTCCATCACCCTGGAGTTCGACGACTCCCACGCGGTGGTCCTCGCCGCCGACCTGGACACCCGGCACGCCCGCGCGGCCGTCCTCACCCTGACCGGCGAGATCCTCGCCGAGCACGCCGGCACGCTGGCGGTCGAGGAGGGCCCCGACGCGGTCCTGGGCGAGCTGGGCCACTGGTTCGCCGAGCTGCTGACCAAGGCCGGGCACCGCGCCGAGGAGGTGTGCGGGATCGGGCTCGCGGTGCCGGGCCCGGTGGACAGCGAGACCGGCCGGGTGGTCCAGCCGCCGATCATGCCGGGCTGGGACGGCTACGACGTGCGGGGCCGCCTCTCCCGCGCCCTCACCGAGCACACCGGGGCCCCCGCGGTCCCGGTCCTGGTCGACAACGACGCCAACCTCATGGCGTACGGCGAACAGCGCACCGGACACCCCGACTGCACGGCCTTCGTGCTCGTCAAGGTGTCCACGGGCATCGGTGCCGGGGTGGTCGTGGGCGGCTCGATCTACCGGGGCGTCGACGGCGGCGCCGGCGACATCGGGCACATCCGGGTCGGCGCCGAGGCGCTGTGCCGGTGCGGTTCGTACGGCTGTCTCGCGGCGGTCGCCAGCGGCGGTGCCGTGGCCCGGCGGCTGGCCGCGTCGGGGGTGCCGGCCGCCTCCGGCTCGGACGTGCGGGACCTGCTGGCCGCCGGGCACCCGGAGGCCGCCGCGCTGGCCCGGGAGGCCGGGCGGCAGGTCGGGGACGTACTGGCGACGGTCGTGACCCTGCTCAACCCGGGCGTGCTGATGATCGCGGGCGACCTGGCCGGAACGCCCTTCCTGACCGGCGTGCGCGAGCTGCTCTACCAGCGGGCGCTGCCCCGCTCCACGGCCCACCTGGACGTCGTCACCTCGCGGCTCGGGGAGCGCGCCGGGCTGATCGGAGCCGGGGCGCTGGTGGTGGAGCACCTGTACGCGCCGGACCGGGCGGAGCAGCGGCTGTCGGAGATGGGTGTGTGACAGGGCTGTTTCCGCCGCCGACCGGCGTCCGCAGGGCGGTCCGCATGGTGAAACGGAGCGGTCTGTGGCAGCGTGATTCTCGCCACCCTTGATAAGGGTTACGCTCAGATGAGCGGATCAAGCACGGCTGCACTTCCTCAAGGGGTGGCACTCGGTGCCACCCCTTGATCGTTCATCGATCGAAATCAGTCGCGCCGCGACCCGCTCATGTGAGCAGAAAACTGCACCTGTGGGCACCGCTGTCTTCAAGAAGTGAAAACATAAGGCTGGCTTCGCTTGCCAAGCCTTGACTTTCGATCCGCTGGCGGACGGGTGGTTACAGGCGTATGACGCGCAAGTGGACGTACCCATGAACCTTCGATCTGGGTATGTTCCTCGCCATCAGGGCAGCCACCGTGGCCTCAAGGAGTCGAGACCCGTGTCGGAAAACAAAGAACCCCAGGCAGCGAAGTTCGTTTACGACTTCACCGAGGGCAACAAGGACCTCAAGGACCTGCTCGGCGGCAAGGGTGCCAATCTCGCCGAGATGACCAACCTGGGTCTCCCGGTCCCTCCCGGCTTCACGATCACCACGGAGGCCTGCAAGGTCTACCTGGAGAGCGGCGAGGAGCCCGCGGCACTCCGTGACGAGGTGAGTGCGCACCTCGCGGCCCTCGAAGCGAAGATGGGCAAGAAGCTCGGCCAGGCCGACGACCCGCTGCTGGTCTCCGTCCGCTCCGGCGCCAAGTTCTCCATGCCCGGCATGATGGACACGGTCCTGAACATCGGTCTGTCCGACAAGTCGGTCCAGGGCCTGGCGGCCCAGGCCGGCGACGAGCGGTTCGCCTGGGACTCCTACCGCCGCCTCATCCAGATGTTCGGCAAGACCGTCCTCGGCGTCGACGGCGACCTCTTCGAGGAGGCCCTCGAGAAGGCGAAGGCGGCCAAGAAGGTCACGGTCGACACCGACCTGGAGGCCGCGGACCTGAAGAAGCTGGTCACCACCTTCAAGAAGGTCGTCAAGAAGGAGGCCGGCCGGGACTTCCCGCAGGACCCGCGCGAGCAGATGGACCTCGCCATCAAGGCGGTCTTCGACTCCTGGAACGGCGACCGCGCCAAGCTGTACCGCCGCCAGGAGCGCATCCCGCACGACCTGGGCACGGCCGTCAACGTCTGCTCGATGGTCTTCGGCAACCTGGGCCCCGACTCCGGCACCGGTGTCGCCTTCACCCGCGACCCCGCCTCCGGCCACCAGGGCGTCTACGGCGACTACCTGCAGAACGCCCAGGGCGAGGACGTCGTAGCGGGCATCCGCAACACCGTCCCGCTCGCCGAGCTGGAGCAGATCGACAAGAAGTCGTACGACCAGCTCATGCAGATCATGGAGACCCTGGAGAACCACTACAAGGATCTCTGCGACATCGAGTTCACCATCGAGCGCGGCCAGCTCTGGATGCTCCAGACGCGCGTCGGCAAGCGCACGGCGGGCGCGGCCTTCCGCATCGCCACCCAGCTCGTGGACCAGGGCCTGATCGACGAGACGGAGGCGCTCCAGCGCGTCACCGGCGCCCAGCTCGCGCAACTGATGTTCCCGCGCTTCGACGAGCAGGCGAAGGTCGAGCAGGTCGCGCGGGGCATCGCGGCCTCGCCGGGCGCGGCGGTCGGCAAGGCGGTCTTCGACTCGTACACGGCGGTGAAGTGGTCCCGCTCGGGCGAGAAGGTGATCCTGGTCCGCCGGGAGACCAACCCCGACGACCTGGACGGCATGATCGCGGCCGAGGGCATCCTCACCTCGCGCGGCGGCAAGACCTCCCACGCGGCCGTGGTCGCCCGCGGCATGGGCAAGACCTGTGTCTGCGGCGCGGAGGAGCTGGAGGTCGACACCAAGCGCCGCCGGATGACGGTCCCCGGCGGACACGTCGTGGAGGAGGGCGACCTGATCTCCATCGACGGCTCGACCGGCAAGGTCTACCTGGGCGAGGTACCGGTCGTCCCCTCCCCGGTGGTGGAGTACTTCGAGGGCCGGATGCACCCGGGCGCCGACGACGCCGACGAGCTGGTCGAGGCGGTCCACCGCATGATGGCCTTCGCCGACCGCAAGCGCCGCCTGCGGGTGCGCGCCAACGCGGACAACGCCGAGGACGCGCTGCGGGCCCGTCGCTTCGGCGCGCAGGGCATCGGTCTGTGCCGCACGGAGCACATGTTCCTCGGCGACCGGCGGGAGCTGGTCGAACGCCTCATCCTGGCCGACACGGAGGAGGAGCGCGAGGAGTCCCTGAAGGCGCTGCTGCCCCTGCAGAAGAAGGACTTCGTCGAACTCTTCGAGGCGATGGACGGCCTCCCGGTCACCATCCGTCTGCTCGACCCGCCGCTGCACGAGTTCCTCCCGGACATCACGGAACTCTCCGTCCGCGTGGCCCTCGCGGAGTCCCGCCAGGAGCCGCACGAGAACGAGCTGCGCCTGCTCCAGGCCGTGCACCGGCTGCACGAGCAGAACCCGATGCTGGGCCTGCGCGGCGTACGCCTCGGCCTGGTCATCCCCGGCCTGTTCACCATGCAGGTCCGCGCCATCGCGGAAGCGGCGGCCGAGCGCAAGGCGGCCAAGGGCGACCCGCGCGCGGAGATCATGATCCCGCTCGTCGGCACGGTCCAGGAGCTGGAGATCGTCCGCGAGGAGGCGGACCAGGTCGTCGCCGAGGTCGAGGCGGCGACCGGTACGAAGCTCAAGCTGGCGATCGGCACGATGATCGAGCTGCCGCGCGCCGCCCTCACGGCGGGCCAGATCGCGGAGGCGGCGGAGTTCTTCTCCTTCGGCACGAACGACCTGACCCAGACGGTGTGGGGCTTCAGCCGCGACGATGTGGAGGCCTCGTTCTTCACGGCGTACCTGGAGAAGGGCATCTTCGGCGTCAGCCCGTTCGAGACGATCGACAAGGACGGCGTCGGCTCCCTCGTGAAGGCGGCGGCCGAAGCGGGCCGTCGTACCCGGCCCGACCTCAAGCTCGGCGTCTGCGGCGAGCACGGCGGTGACCCGGAGTCGGTCCACTTCTTCCACGAGGCCGGCCTGGACTACGTCTCCTGCTCCCCGTTCCGCATCCCCGTCGCCCGCCTGGAGGCGGGCCGCGCGGCCACCCAGTCGGCGGGCAGCGACCACCGCTGACCCACCCGGTCCCCGGAGCCGCCGTCGGTCCCCGACCCTCACCGATCGGCGGCGGCTCCGGCGCACGAAAGAGGAGGGGCGACATCCCAGTGCGGGGGGTGTCGCCCCTCTGCCGTACCCGGCGCCTCCGTCCGGCCACGGCCAGGACCCGCTCGGCGTCCCGGAACCCCCGAGATCGCCGCCGGGCCCCAACGGGTGTTCCAGGCAGGCGGTGACCTAGAAGGCGTCTGGCGTCTTCATCATGTCGAGCCGGTCACGCCCCGGGAGGCAGCCCGCATGTCCGTCAAGCCCGTTCCGCACGGCTACCACACGGTGACGCCCTGGATCGTCTCCCGCGACACTCCGCGGCTCATCGACTTCATGCGGAGGGCGTTCGACGCGGAGGAGCTCGCCTGCCTCGTCGGCAAGGACGGAAGCGTCGAGCACGCCGAAGTACGCATCGGTGACTCGGTGGTGTTGATGTTCGACGCGCGGCCGGAATGGCCGCCGACCCCCGGTTTCCTCCGCCTCTACGTCGAGGACGCCGACGCGGTGCACCGGAAGGCCGTCGCGGCCGGCGCCACCTCGGTCACCGAGGTGACCCACCTGTTCTTCGGGGACCGGGTCGGGCGGGTGCGTGAATCCGCAGGGCAACCTGTACTGGATCCAGACCCGGGTGGAGGACCTGAGCCCGCAGGAGATGGAACGCCGCCTCGACGACCCGGAATTCACCGCGGCGATGGAGTACGTCCAAAGCGCCGACTTCTTCCCGGGCCGGACGTCCGACCCCAGCTGACCCGTCTTCCGTAATCGGGGCGCCCGGTTGATCGTTGGGCCGTGCACCGATGACGGACGTCAGGGGGCACACGATGACGATCAGGCGCAGGGATCTGCTGGCCGCGGGGCTGGGTGCCGGGGCGCTCACGGCCTGTGGGTCCAACACCGGCCGCGGCGGCGGTGGTTCGGGCCCGGAGTTGGCGCAGTGGTACCACCAGTACGGTGAGCCCGGGACCGAGCGGGCCGTTCAGCGGTACGCCGCCGGGTTCAAGAAGGCGCGTGTCTCGGTGCAGTGGCGGCCGGGGAACTACGACCAGCAGACCGCCGCCGCGCTGCTCACCGACTCCGGTCCCGATGTCTTCGAGGTCAACGGGCCCACCCTCGACCAGATCCGGGGCGGGCAGGTGCTCGACCTCACCGAACTGGTGCAGGAGGTGAAGGACGACTTCCATCCGGCCGTGCTCGCGCCGAAGACCCACGACGGCAGGGTCTACGGCATCCCGCAGGCCGTCGACATGCAGATGCTCTACTACCGCAAGAGCCTGCTGGAGGACGCCGGTGTCGAGCCGCCCACCACCCTCGACGCCCTGGTCGACGCCGCGCACCGGCTCACCGGCGGCAAGGTGAAGGGCCTCTTCCTGGGAAACGACGGGGGAGCCGGCGTGCTCGGCGGGACTCCCTTGTACGCGGCCGGATTCCAGCTCGTCGGCGACGACGGGAAGGTCGGCTTCGACGACCCCGCCGCCGCCCGCACCCTCGGCAAGCTGCACCGGCTCTACGCCGACAGGTCCCTGCTCCTCGGCGCGCCCAGCGACTGGTCGGACCCGTCCGCCTTCGTGCAGGGGCTGACCGCGATGCAGTGGACCGGACTGTGGGCGCTGCCGGCGGTGCGCAGGGAACTCGGTGACGATTTCGGCGTGCTGCCCTTCCCGAAGGACGGGAGTCAGGGGCGGCCTTCCGTGCCCGTCGGGGCGTACGGCGCCGCGGTCGCCGCCCGCAGCCGGCACAAGGAGCTCGCCAAGGAATACGTGAGGTGGCTCTGGGTCGAACGCACCGACCTCCAGGAGGACTTCGCGCTGTCGTACGGGTTCCACATTCCCGCCCGGATCTCCCTCGCCGGGAAGGCCACCGCGCTCAAGGACGGTCCCGCCGCCGACGCGGTCCGCTTCACCACCGACCACGGTGACGCCCAGCCGCTGCTGTGGACCCCGGCGAGCCAGACCGCCTACCAGGACGCGCTCAGCCGGATCATCAGGAACGGGGCCGCTCCGGAGCGGGAGCTGCGGGCCGTCGTACGGAAGGTGTCGGCCGAACTCGACCGTGTGAAGAAGACGTCGTGAGGCGGCGTGGGGCGCTCTGGTTCTGGGTGTTCGTCGGGCCCTTCGCGCTCGGGCTCGCGCTGTTCACCTACGTCCCGCTGCTGTGGAGCGTGGCGCTCAGCTTCTTCGACGCGCACAACACGGTCACGCCCACGCACTTCGTCGGGCTGGACAACTACTCGGCCATGCTGCGCGACCGGGCCTTCGTGGCCAGTCTGGAGACGTTCCTCCTGTTCACGGCCTTCATCGTGCCCGTCACCCACGTGTTCTCCCTGTCCCTCGCCCTCATGGTCAACCGCCTCAGGACCGCCCGGGCCCTCTTCCGGTCCGTGTTCTTCCTGCCCGCCGCGTGCAGTTATGTCGTGGCCGCGCTGATCTGGAAGACGTCGCTCTTCAACGGGGTGCGGTTCGGGCTCGCCAACACCGTGCTGGGGTGGTTCGGCGGCGATCCCGTCGCGTGGCTGTCCACCACCGATCCGCCCTGGTACTGGCTGGTCATCGTCACCGTACGGCTGTGGCTCCAGGCCGGGTTCTACATGATCCTGTTCCTCGCCGGGCTCCAGCGGATCGACCCGGTGCTGTACGAGGCGGCGGCCGTGGACGGGGCCCGGCCCGGCTGGACGGTGCTGCGGCACATCACCCTGCCCCAGCTGCGGGCCACCTCGGTCGCGGTCGTGCTGCTGCTCGTCGTGGGCGCCTTCCAGGCCTTCGACGAGTTCTACAACCTGTTGTCCGATGCCCGGGGCTATCCGCCGTACGCCCGGCCCCCGTTGGTCTACCTGTACTACACCGCCCTCGGGCAGGGGCAGAACCTCGGGCTCGGCAGCGCGGGCGCGGTGATCCTGGCGCTGGTCGTCGCCGTCGTCACGGTGGGGCAGGCGCGCTGGCTGCGGCTGGGAAGGACGGACGGCGATGGATGACGCCCTGGTGCGGGCCGGGCGGGCGCTGCGGCTGGTGCTGCTGATCGCGCTCGCCGTGCTCTTCCTGATCCCCTTCTACCTGCTGGTGCGCAACGGGCTGGCCGGCGAGCAGGACATCACCTCCCCCGAGTGGACGTTCTTCCCCCGCGAGGTGCGGTGGGGGAACGTCGGCGAGCTGTTCGGTGATCCGTCCGTGCCCTTCGCCCGGTCCCTGCTCAACTCCGCGCTGATCGCGGTCGCCACCACCCTCGGCACCCTGTTCCTCGCCTCGCTCGCGGGCTACGGCCTCGCCCGCATCCCGTACCGCCACGCCGGCAAGGTCTTCTACGCCGTCCTGGGCACCCTGCTGGTCCCGGCGGCCGTCACCTTCGTGCCCAGCTTCGTGCTGGTGTCGTCGCTGGGCTGGATCTCCACGCTGCGCGGCCTGATCGTGCCGACCCTGTTCCCGGCCTTCGCCTGCTTCGTCTTCCGGCAGTACTTCCTCGGCTTCCCCCGGGAGCTGGAGGACGCGGCGCAGGTGGACGGGCTCGGGTACTGGCGGACGTACTGGCTCGTCGTCGTGCCGGGCGCCCGTCCGGTGTTCGCCGCCGTCGGGACCATCGTGTTCCTCGGCGCGTGGAACTCCTTCCTGTGGCCGCTCGTGATCGGGCAGGACCAGAGCGCCTGGACGGTGCAGGTGGCCCTGTCCTCGTTCACCACCGCCCAGGTCGTCCGGCTGCACGAGCTGTTCGTCGCGGCGGCCGTGTCGATCCTGCCGCTGCTCCTGGTGTTCCTGTGCTTCCAGCGGTGGATCGTGGCCGGGGTGGAGCGGTCCGGGATCGACTGACGAGGCCGGGCTCAGGCCGTGGCGCCGCCGTCGATCACCAGGTCGGCGCCGACCACCGAGGCCGCGTCGTCCGAGGCCAGGTACAACACGGCGGCGGCCACCTCCTCGACGGTGGAGACCCGGCCGAGCGGCACCTCGCCGCGCATGCGCGCGGCCCGGCCGGCCTCGGTCTCCCCGTCCCGGAACGACATCTCCGTGGCGGTCGGGCCGGGGCTGACGGCGTTGATGCGCACGCCGTCGGCGATGTGGTCGAGCGCGGCGGCGCGGGTGAGGACGGAGACGGCCGCCTTGCTGACGGAGTAGCCGGCGGTGCCGGGCAGCCGGCTGTGCGCGCCGATCCGCGAGGCGATGTTCACGATGGCGCCGCCGTTCGGCTGGGTGCGCATCCGCGCGATCTGGGCCTGGAGGGCGAGGAAGACGCCGGTGGCGTTGATGTCGAGCATCCGGCGCCAGTCCTCCTCGGCCAGGTCGCCCACGGCCCGCCCCCGGCCCCGGAGCACACCGGCGTTGTTCACCGCCACGTCCAGGGAGCCGAACCGGTCCACGGCGGTGTCCACCAGGGCCCGCAGGTCCTCGGCGCGGGAGACGTCGGCGGTGACGGCGAGTCCCTTGCCGCCCTCGGCCTCGATCAGCGCCACGGTCCGGTCCAGCGGGTCCCGGCGCCGGCCGGCGACGACGACCTGGGCGCCCTCCCGGGCCAGGGCGAGGGCCACCCCGCGGCCGATGCCGGAGCCGGCGCCGGTGACGAGGGCGGTCCGGCCGGAGAAGCGGTGCGTCATGGTGAGGTCCCTTTACTTGAACGATCGGTTCAGTTTGACGGCGCGGAAAGGTCCGGTGCGGAAGAGGTCCGGTTCGGGAGAGGTCCGGCTCGAAGGCGCGGAGAGACGCCCGGAAGAACGCTCGGACCGGTGACGCCGCGGTGTCAGTCCAGCAGGGCCAGGGCCTGCTCCGCCGCGTCCCGGACCCTGGCCGGGTCCGCCGAGGCCTTGCCGACCACCCGCACGCCCTGGAGCAGGACCAGCAGCATGCGCGCGAGGGTCAGCGGGTCGCGGTCCCCGGCCAGCTCGCCCTGCGCCTGCGCCCGGACGAGGGCGGAGTGCAGGAGGGTCTCGACGGTGTCCCAGCTCCGCTCCACCCGGCGGGCCGCCTCCCGGTCGTGCGGGGCCAGTTCGACCGCCGTGTTGGTGACCAGGCAGCCCTGCTCCCGGGTCGCCTCGGCGGCGGCCTCGGCGGCGAACCGCCGGACCAGCCCGCGCACGGCCGGCAGTACCGGGCCGGGCCGGGACAGCTCGCGCGTCAGCACCGGGTCCTGCGCCTGTCCGTACCGGTCCAGCGCCCGCAGGTACAGCTCGTGCTTGCTGCCGAAGGTGGCGTACAGGCTGGCCTTGCCGATGCCCAGGTGCTGGACCAGGTCGGCCATCGACGTCGCCTCGTAGCCGCGCCGCCAGAACAGCTCCAGGGCCGACTGGAGCGCGGCGTCGGGGTCGAATTCCTTGGTCCTGGCCATGCGCGCAAGCCTAGAGTTGTCTGAACCGGTCGGTCAAGAAAGGGGCGGGGTCAAAGACGCCCGCGCGCGTTCCGGCCCCCGGTGGCAGCATGGAATGCCATGCGTGCCGCGTACATCCAGGAGCTGGGTCCCCCGGACGTCATCCGGTACGGCGAGCTGCCCGCGCCCCGCCCCGGCCCGACCGACGTCCTGGTGGACGTGCTCGCCACCGCCGTGGACCCGGTGGACGCCTACGTCCGGTCGGGGGTGTTCCGTACGGCCGTGGAGTTCCCGTTCGTCATCGGCCGTGACCTGGTGGGTACGGTCGCCGGGACGGGACCCGGCGTGACCGGTTTCCGGGCCGGTGACCGCGTGTGGTGCAACAGCCTCGGGCACGAGGGGCGGCAGGGCGCGGCCGCCGAGCAGGCGGTGGTGGCGGCCGACCGGCTCTACCCCCTGCCCGACGGCGTCGACCCGGACCTCGCCGTGGCCGCGCTGCACCCGGCCGCCACCGCGTACCTCGCCCTGTTCGTCCACGGCCGCCTCCGCCTCGGCGAGACCGTGCTGGTCGCGGGCGCCGCGGGCAACGTCGGCAGCGCCCTGGTGACGTTCGCGGCGCGGGCGGGGGCCCGGGTCCTCGCCACGGCCGGCGCCCGGGACGCCGGGCACTGCGCCGCGTCGGGCGCGGCCGAGGTGTTCGACTACCGGGACCCGGAGCTGACCGGGAAGATCCGCCGGGCGGCGCCGGGCGGCGTCGACGTGTACGTGGACACGGCGGGCGTCAACGACCTGGAGACCTCGGTCGGTCTGCTCGCCCGCCGCGGCCGGGTGGTGCTGCTGGCGGGTGCCGGGACCCGGCCGGTGCTGCCCGCCGGACCGCTGTACATGAACGACAACTTGGTGGTGGGCTTCGTCATCTCGCACGCGACGACCGTCGAACTCGCCGCCGCCGCGACCGCCGTCAACGACCTGCTCGAGCGGGGCCTGCTGCGCCCCCGGAACGTCGAGGTGCTCCCGCTGGGCGCCGCCGCCGAGGCGCACGCGCGGATGGAGAACGGGGAGCTGCGGGGGCGCCGTGTCGTGCTGCGCACGGACCTGACCTGAGCCGGTTCCGGGCCGGGCCCGTGACGTCCGGTCGGCCGGGGGCCGGGGCTCTCACGTCGTGGCTACAGCGCCAGCGCCTCGTACGCGGTCACCCGCACGGTGCTCCCCGCTGGCCAGGTCGCGTGGAGATGCTCCTGACCTGAGCCGAAGGCCGGTCCGGGCCCCACCCCGTCCCTACAGCGCCCGTACCTCGTACGCGGTCACCCCAACCGACTCGTCGTCCAGGCACTGACCGGTGACCAGGTCGAAGCGCTGCTTCAGCAGGGGGGACGCCACGAACGGGCGGCCCTGGTGGGTGCCGGTCAGGCCGCGGGAGAGGACGGCCGCCCCCGTGAACGGGTCGCGGTTGTCGACGGCGTACAGCCGGTCCGCGCGGTCGCGGAAGAGGGCCACCTGGCGGCCGTCCGGCAGCAGGGCCGCCACTCCGCGGCCCGGGACCAGCAGGCTCAGGTCGCAGACCGTGAACCAGCCGTCCGCCAGCTCGAGCTGGACCTTCAGGTCGGTCGTCTCAACTGCCAGGGTCATCGCTGGGCGCTTCCTTCCAGGACGTCGTCGGCGGGCCGCAGGCCGATGTTCAGCAGCGGCAGGTCGGGCTTGATCTGGTCGCGCTCGGGGACGAAGGAGACGACCGGGTCCGGGGTGTCCGGGGCGTTCACGAAGGACACGAACCGGGCCAGCTTCTCGGGGTCGTTGACCGTCTCCGCCCACTCGTCGCGGTAGTGCGCGACGTGCGCCCGCATCAGCTTCTCCAGCTCGTCGCAGATGCCGAGCGAGTCGTGCACCACCACGTCCCGTACGTGCTCCAGGCCCCCGGGGATGCGCTCCAGCCAGGTGCTGGTGCGCTCCAGACGGTCGGCCGTACGGATGTAGAACATGAGGAACCGGTCGATCAGCCGGACCAGTTCGGCGTCGGACAGGTCCTGGGCCAGCAGGTCGGCGTGGCGCGGGGTGGCCCCGCCGTTGCCGCCGACGTACAGGTTCCAGCCGTTCGAGGTGGCGATCACCCCGAAGTCCTTGGACTGGGCCTCCGCGCACTCGCGGGCGCAGCCGGACACCGCCGACTTCAGCTTGTGCGGGGACCGCAGGCCCCGGTAGCGCAGCTCCAGGTCGATCGCCATCCGGACCGAGTCCTGCACGCCGTACCGGCACCAGGTCGATCCCACGCAGGACTTCACCGTGCGCAGCGACTTGCCGTAGGCGTGGCCGGACTCGAAACCGGCGTCCACCAGCCGCGCCCAGATCAGTGGGAGCTGTTCGACGCGGGCGCCGAACATGTCGATCCGCTGGCCGCCGGTGATCTTCGTGTAGAGGCCGAAGTCCCGGGCGATCTCGCCGATCACGATCAGCTTCTCGGGTGCGATCTCCCCGCCGGGGATGCGCGGCACGACCGAGTACGAGCCGTTCTTCTGGAGGTTGGCGAGGAAGTGGTCGTTGGTGTCCTGGAGCGCGGCCTGCTCCCCGTCCAGGACGTAGCCGCTCGCGCCGATCGCCGGGGCGAGGGAGGCGATGATCGAGCCGACCGCCGGCTTGCACACCTCGCAGCCGTCACCACCCCGGGCGCCCTCGCGGCCGTGGCGGTCCAGCAGCTCCTGGTACGAGGTGATGCGCAGGGCCAGGACGATCTCGTACAGCTCCTCGCGGGTCTGCGCGAAGCAGCCGCACAGGCCCTTGTCGACCTCGACCCCGGACGCCTCCAGCTCGGCGGTGACCAGCTGGCCCAGCACCTTCACGCAACTGCCGCAGCCGGTACCGGCCTTGGTGCACTTCTTCACCTCGGGCACCGTGGCGCACCGGTGGTCGGTGACCGCGCCGCGGATCGTGCCCTTGCTGACGTTGTGGCAGGAGCAGATGATCGCCTCGTCCGGCAGCGCGGACGGGCCGAGCTGGACCCCCGAGCCCGCTCCGGCGGGCAGGACGAGCGACTCGGGGGAGACGGGCGGCACCGAGCCGGTGAGCGCGCGCAGGGTGCCGTACGCCTCCGCGTCACCGACCAGGACGCCGCCGAGCAGCGTGCCGTCCGCGCCGATGACCAGCTTCTTGTACAGGCCCGCGCGGGAGTCGGAGTAGACCACGTCCAGGCAGTTCTCGGTGGTGCCGTGGGCGTCGCCGAAGGACGCCACGTCCACGCCGAGCAGCTTCAGCTTGGTGGACAGGTCGGCGCCGGTGAAGGCGGCCTCATCGGACGCGATGGTGGCCGCGGCCGTCTCCGCCTGCTCGTACCCCGGCGCCACCAGGCCGTACACCCGGCCGTCGGCGGCCAGCGCGCACTCGCCGATCGCGAAGACGTGCGGGTCGGAGACGGTCCGGCACTGCTCGTCCACCGCGATGCCGCCGCGCTCGCCGACCGTCAGGCCCGCGTCGCGGGCCAGCTGGTCGCGGGGGCGGACACCGGCGCTGAACACCACCATGTCGGTGGCCAGTTCGGAACCGTCGGACAGCTTCATGCCGGTGACCGCACCGTCGGCGTCCGTCACGATCTCCTGGGTGCCCACACCGGTGTGGACGGTCAGGCCCATGTCCTCGATGGTCCGCAGCAGCGCCGCGCCACCACCGTCGTCCACCTGCACCGGCATCAGGCGCGGCGCGAACTCCACGATGTGCGCGTTGAGTCCGAGCCCCTTGAGCGCGCCGGCGGCCTCCAGGCCGAGCAGACCGCCGCCGACCACGGCGCCCGTCGTCGCCCGGGACTTCGCGTACTCCTCGATCGCCAGCAGGTCCTCGATGGTCCGGTACACGAAGCATCCGGTGGCGTCCTTGTTCGGCACCGGCGGCACGAACGGGTAGGAGCCGGTGGCCAGGACGAGGACGTCGTAGTCCACGACCAGACCCGAGCGGGCGGTCACCGTGCGCGCCTCGCGGTCGATCGTCTCCGCCGGGTCGCCGATGTGCAGCTCGATGCCGTGGTCCTTGATGAACTCCATGTCGGTCATGGAGAGGTCCTCGGGCGTCCTGCCGGAGAAGTACGAGGTGAGCTGGACGCGGTCGTACGCCGGACGCGGCTCCTCGCACAGCACGACCACGCGGTGCGTGGCGGTCAGGCCGCGCTCGGCGAGCGCTTCGAGGAAGCGCTGGCCGACCATGCCGTGGCCGACGAGCACGATCGTGGGGGTGGCCCCCGGGGTGGCGGTCATTCAGGAGCCTCCATCGTTGGTGAGCAGGTGGAGCAGGGGACCGTCGTCGGGGAGCGGCTCCGCTCCCTCCCAGGCGCGGGCGAGCGCGCCGACGGTGCCGAGTTCGCCGACGAGGACCCCGCCGACCAGGCGGTCGTCGCGGACGACGACCTTGCGGTAGGTGCCCCGGGTGGCGTCGGCGATTCGCACGACGTCGTCGCCCGGGCGGGGCTCGGTCTCGCCGAACGCGGCGAGGTCGAAGGGGGAGTCGGGACCGGTGAGGGTCAGCCGGGTCAGGGAGCGGGTGCCGGTGTAGCGGGCACGGGCGTCGCCTGCCAGCAGCTCCGCGAGCGCGTCGGCCTGTTCCAGGGCCGGGGCGGCCAGGCCGTAGACGGTGCCGTCGTGCTGGGCGCAGTCGCCGATGGCGTGGATGTGCGGGTCGGAGGTGCGCAGCTCGTCGTCCACGAGGACGCCCTTGCGGACGGCGAGGCCCGCCTGCTCGGCGAGACCCGTGCGGGGCCGTACCCCGCAGGCGAGGACCACGAGGTCGGCGTCGAGCGCGTACCCGTCGGCCATCTCCACCGAGCGGACCGCGCCGGCGACGCAGCGCACGTCCCGTACCCGGCACTCGGTGTGCACCTCGACGCCCAGGCCGGTCAGGTGCCGCAGCACCAGCCGGGAGGCGTCCGGGTCGAGCTGGCGCTCCATGAGCCGCTCGGCCTGCTGCGCGAGCACCACCTGGGCGCCGCGCACGGCGAGCGCGCGGGCCGCGGAGACGCCGAGCAGCCCGCCGCCGACGACGACCGCCCGCACCCCCGGCCGCACGGCCTTGGCCAGGCCCAGGCAGTCGTCCATGGTGCGGAACGCGTGGACGCCCTCGGGGAGCTGGTGATCAGGGGTGAACAGGCCGCGCAGCGGGGGCAGCACCGGGTTGGAGCCGGTGGCCAGGACCAGCGCGTCGTATGCGATCGACGTGCCGTCGGCGCAGGCGACGGTCCGGGCGGCCCGGTCGATGCCGGTGACCCGGGTGCGCAGCAGGCCGGCGTGCGGCGGGAGCGCGATCACCTCCGGGGCGTACCGGCCGGCGAGTACCTCGGCCAGCAGCACCCGGTTGTACGGCGCGTGCTCCTCGTCGCCGACGAGCAGCGCGGGCACACCCAGCTCGCCGAGCCGCCGGGCGAGCCGTACGCCCGCGAGGCCGGCGCCGATCACCACCACACGCGTATTCGAGGTCATGCCCCGAGCGTGCGGCCCCGACGTTACCCGGCAGCATCACGTCTGTTTCCCGGGAGGAACGCTGCCCTCAGCGGACGGGGGCCGCAGGTGTGAGGGGGTTGCGCGGGGACGGGGGCGGGGTGTGAGGCCGGCGCGGCCCGGCGGTCACCGGGTGCGCAGCAGGTCCACCAGGCCGGTGGTGTCCTCCGTGCCGTGGCCGTCGGCCAGGCGGCGGCGCATCAGCTCCAGGAACGGGTTGAGCAGGTCCGGGCGTACGCCCTGCTCCCGGGCCGTGCGCAGCAGCGTGTCCGTGCCCGCCACCTGCATCTGAAGAGTGGAGACGACGCCGGTCGTGTAGTCGCCCGACTCCAGCCGTTCGGCCGCCTGGTGCGCCGAGCCGGCCATCGCGTTCAGCCAGGGCACGAGCAGCGCGGCGAAGTCCCCGGGCGCCACGTCGGTCCCGCGCAGCAGCGCGAACGCGTGCGTGATGCCCGCGAACATGCCGTACATCCCGCTCAGCAGCGCCACGTCGTGCAGCGCGGCGTGGCCGGGGTCGATGCCGACGTACTCGGTGCCGGCCGGGACGGCGAGGGTGTCCCGGTGCTCGTCGAACAGGTCACGGTGGCCGCTGTAGAGCACGAAGGCACCGGGCGCGCCGATCATCGGCGGTACGGCCATGATGCCGCCGTCCAGGAAACGGGCGCCGCGCTCCTCGGCCCAGGTGGCGCGTGCCCGGCCCTCGGCGGGGGTGCCGGTGGTGAGGTTCACCAGGTCACGGCCGGCCAGATCGGCACCGTCCAGGGCGGCGCCCACCGAGGCGTCGTCCAGCAGGCAGGCCACGACGAGCCGGTTCGCGGCCACCGCCCGAGCCGCGCTGGGGGCCGCCACCGCTCCTTCGGCGGTCAGCCCGGCCATGCGCTCGGGCGTGCGGTTCCAGACGGTCAGCGGATGCCCTGCGGCGAGCCAGGCCCGCCCGAGCGCGGTGCCCATCGCGCCGGTGCCGAGCAGGGTCAGGGGGGTGCGGGGGCCGGAGGAAGGGGAGTTGTCGGTCATGGCGACTAGGCTCGTCGGAGGAACCGCCGAGCAGAAGTACGTACTTGCAAGTGGGTGGTTACCGGCGGGAAAGCGTGCGGGTCGGAAGGGGGAACACCATGCCGGTGGGACGGCGGCCGGGGGCGTACGTCTGCGGTACCGACGCGGCGATGGACATCATCGACGGCAAGTGGAAGGTGTCGATCCTGTGGGCGCTGGGCCAATGCGGCACGTGCCGCTTCGGTGAGCTGCGCCGGCGGCTTCCGGGCGTCACGGAGAAGGTGCTCGCCGCGCACCTGCGCGAGCTGGAGGCCGACGGCATCGTGCACCGCGAGGAGTACGACGAGGTGCCGCCGCGCGTCGAGTACTCGTTGACCGAGCGCGGTACCGAGCTGAACGAGGCGCTGGCACCCCTGGGCACGTGGGGCGAGCGACACGTGCTGGGCGCGGCACCGGCACCGCGCTGAAGCCGTCAGCGGCTCGCCGTCAGGTGGGCGAACACCACCACGTTGCCCTGGTAGCCGGTGGTCTTCGAGTAGCCTCCGCCGCAGGTGATGACGCGCAGTTCGGGGCGCGGGGCGGCGCCGTACACCTTCTCGTCGGGGAAGTCGCGGGCCGCGTACACCTCCACCGCGTCCACGGTGAACACGGCCACGGTGCCGTCCCGGCGGTCCACTTCGATGCGGGCGCCCCGCTTCAGCGCGCCGAGGTCGTAGAAGACGGCGGGCCCCTCGGTGTTGTCGACGTGCCCGGCGACGATCGCGGTGCCCGTCTCGCCGGGGGTGGTGCCGGCCTCGTACCAGCCGGCCAGGTTCTTCTCCTGGGCGGGCGGCGCGTCCAGGCTGCCCGAGCGGGTGAGGGCCAGGCCCATGAGGGGGGCGTCGACCCGGATCGCGGGGATGCGGATGCGGATCGGCGGGGACGGGGCGAGGCCGGGTGCCGCGACCCGCGCACCGCCCGGGTCGGGGCGGCCCTCGGCGGCGGACGGCTGCGGTGGGGTGTGCGGGCCGGTGCCGCCACCCAGCAGCCACACCCCCGAGCCGAGGGCCACGACGGTGACGGCGGCTATCGCGGTGTCGCCGAGCCGGGCGGCCCTGGCGCTCCGAGCGGTCCTGCGGTTCCCGGCGGCCTTGCGGTTCCCGGCCGTGCGGTTTCCGGCGGCCTTGCGCATGCCAACCCCCTCTCCCGGGGGCGGGCCCCCGAAATCCCTTCCCCCTCCGGGCCGCGAGGGGCGTCGGACCCGGAGGGGGCGGGATGTGCGGTACCGGCGGACGGACAGCGGAGGGTGTCCGTCAGATCCCGTCGCCTCTCGCCCGGCGATGCAGGAGCCAGGTACCGCCCGCGGCGGCGACGGCCAGTGCCGCCACACCCGCCGCGGTCTGTACGGGGTCAGGGCCGAGTCCGCCGCCGACCCCCGTCTTCACGCTTCCTCGCGGCAGCACCTGCTCGTGTGCCGCGCTCAACGCCACCACCAGGTCGCCCGCCACCTGCCGGTCGCCCTCGGCGCACCGGGCGACGATCTCGTACGTCCCCGGCTGCGCGCTCGGCGGCACCCGGAACTGCCCGATCGCCTCGCCCTCGTGCGCGGTGGGCGCCAGCATGAACGTTCCGGCACCGACCGCGCCCGCGTCCCCGGTCGCGGCCCCCGTGTCCTTGCACGCGGCCGTGTTCACCGTGACCTGGCCACCGGGTGCCACGGTCGCCGGGTACAGGTCCAGACGGCCGGTCCCGGCCGCTTGGGCGGGCGCCGCGGCGGTCACGGCGAGCGCGGTACCGGCCAGCAGACGGGCAGTGCGTCGCATGGTGCTCCCCAGAGCTTGTCCGACTCGTCCAGGGGTGCGCCCCTGCCCTACCGAGGTAAGTCGCAGTCGCGGGGATCCGCTTCCCGAGGCTGCGCCGGGACTGCGGTGAACGGGTGGCGCGAACGGCCCCCCACACGGCCTAGCCGGAGTGCGTTCCGGCAGGTCAGGGCCGTGTGAGGGGCCGGGTGCGAAGAGCACACGATTGGCCCCCACCCGCCGGCCGCACCCCGTCGCCGACAGCCGGGGACCGTCGGCGGCAGGGGCGGCGGGCCGGGGAGGCCGCGACGGATCAGTTGACGTTGACCGCGCTCCAGGCGGCGGCCACCGCGTTGTACTCGGCGCTGCCCGCGCCGTAGAGGTCCTTGGCCGCGTTGAGGGTGGCCGTGCGCGCGCCCGCGTAGTTGGTCGAGGAGGTCATGTAGACCGTCAGCGCCCGGTACCAGATCTTGCCGACCTTGTCCCGGCCGATGCCGGTGACCGTCGAGCCGTTGGACGTGGGCGAGTCGTAGCTGACGCCGTTGATGGTCTTCGCGCCGCTGCCCTCGGCGAGCAGGTAGGCGAAGTGGTTGGCGACGCCCGAGGAGTAGTGGACGTCCAGGTTCCCGACCGACGAACTCCAGTAGTCCGCCGAACTCCCGTCCTTGGACGGCTTGTCCATGAAGCGCAGGGCCGCCTTGCCGAAGCCGGGCTTCACGATCTTCTCGCCGATGAGGTAGTCACCGGTGTCGGAGGAGTTGTTCGCGTACCACTCCACCATCGTGCCGAGGATGTCGGAGGTGGCCTCGTTCAGCCCGCCGGACTCGCCCGAGTAGGTCAGCGCGGCGGTCTTGGACGTCACGCCGTGGGTCATCTCGTGCCCGGCGACGTCGAGGGCGACCAGCGGCCCGAAGGTGGTGCCGTCACCGTCGCCGTAGGTCATGCAGAAGCAACTGTCGTCCCAGAAGGCGTTGTTGTAGTTGCTGCCGTAGTGGACGCGGTTGTACGAGCCCTTGCCGTCGCCCGCGATGCCGTTGCGGCCGTGGATGTTCTTGTAGTAGTCCCAGGTCTCGTTGGTGCCGTACTGGGCGTCGACGGCGGCCGAGGCGCGGTCCGCCGTGGTGCCCGAGCCCCAGTGGTTGTCGGCGTCCGTGAACAGGGTCGCGGGGGCCCGGCTGAAGCAGATGCCGAAGATGCACAGGTCGGTCTTGCCCTCGGCGTCACCGGTGTAGGTGTTGCCCCGCGTCGGGTCCTTGAGCTGGTACGACGTCCCCGACTGGGTGGTCTCCAGCGGCACCGTGCCGCTGTAGAGCCCCTTGCCGTCGCCGGTGGCCGTCTCGATGCTGTCCCAGGCGTCGATCTGCGCGCCGGTGCGCGCGTCGGTCAGCACGGTCCGGGCGACGGGGTTGCCGAGCGAGTCCAGGCCGGCCGCGTCGGTGCGCCAGGCCAGCTTCGGGCTGCCGTGCAGGGCGTCGACCACCAGCACCGGCTTGGCCTTGGCCTGCTTCAGCGTCGTGCCGGGGTTGGCCGCGCGCAGGGCGCTCACCGCGAGACCGGCGGCCCTGGGGCCGGAGACCCGCGGGGTGACGGAGGGCACGGAGATCGCCTGCCGGGTGGCCCGGTCGGCGCTGCGGTAGGCGCCGTCGGGAGCGAGGTGGACGACGAAGTCGCCGCCCAGAACGGGGAGCTGACGGTAGGTGCGGTCGTAGCGGACGTGCTGGGTGCCGTCCTTGTCCACGACCACGTCCCGGACGCTGGTGTCCTGGGGGGCGGTGAGGCCCAGGGCCGTCGCGTGGGCCAGGAGGGCCGACGCCGCGTTCTCGACCGCGGTGGCCCGGGTCGGCCGGGCGTCGGCGTGGGCGGCGGGGGAGAGGCTGACGGCCAGCAGGGTCGCCGTGGTCAGGGCGACACCGGCGGTGGCTGTGCGACGGGTTCCTCGGACGTGCTGCCGTATCCGGCTCATCTGTCTCCTCGGGGAGGCGCCAGGCTGGGTGTGGGGGTGGCGCTGACGTATCACCGAGATTTAAGAGGCCATGACATGTCATGTCCATAGCGCGTTCATGGATCTTCGGACGGATGTGTGAGGAGCCGGCGAGGGTCCAGAATCGTTTCCGTGATCGCCGAGGACCCCCGCCCCCTGCCCTTCTTCGTCTACGGCACGCTCCGCCCCGGCGAGGCCAACCACGACCTCTTCCTGCGCGGTCGCACCCTCGCCGAGGAGCCGGCCCGCCTCACCGGTGCCGTGCTGTACGACGGCCCCGGCTACCCCTACGCGGTCGAGGAGCCCGGCGGAACCGTGCGCGGGGAACTGGTGACCGCCCGGCCCGAGGCGTACGAGGAACTGCTGGCCGCCCTGGACCGGCTGGAGGAGTATGTGCCGGGCGACCCCCGCAACCTCTACGAACGCCTCGCCCGGGACGTCGTACGCACCGCGGGCGGCACCGTGCGGGCCTGGGTCTACCTGGCCGCCCCGCGGGTCGCCGCCCGGCTGCGCGCCACCGGCACCCGCATCGCGGACGGCGACTGGTTCTCCCGCCGCTGAGTCAGGGCAGCAGGGTGACCCCCTCGGGCACCTCGATGCCGAACTCCTCCTCCACCACGCGCCGCGCCTGAGCCTCCTCGGCCAGCGTGCGCTCGGTCACCGTGCCGTCGGCGAGCGTCTCGGTGAACCGGGCGCCGTCCAGGGCGAGATGGCGATCGGCGGTGGTGCGCTGAAGATACGGGCGGCGGGTGAAGGGGGAGCGGGGGTGAGTGCCGACGAACCAGTTGAACACCTCCAGGTCGGGCGCGGCGAACGGCTCCTGGGTGAACGCGTACTGACCGGCCCACGCCCTCCCGCCACCGCCCCGAGGGCCGTGGAACTGCAACTCCCACAGCTCCAGCGGCCCGTCGTGGGGCAGCCGCACCAGCCGGTGCCGGCGACCGGCGCCCTCGAACTCGGTGCCGGTGACCAGCGGCACCGGCAGCAGCAGCGCGCCCGGCGCGCCGAAGCCGACGTCCGCCAGGTACGGCAGGGGCTCGCCCGCCACCTCGACCCGGAGCATCGCGTGCGTCCGGGGCCGGCTCTCCGGCGTCCCCGCTCCCACCACGACCCGGCCGGCCAGCTGGGTCACCCGGAAACCGAACGCCTCCAGCGCCAGCCGGAGCAGGATGTTGTGCTCGTAGCAGTAGCCGCCGCGCCGGCCGTGGATCATCTTGGCCATCAGGTCGGCGGGCGCGAGGGACGGAGCCGTGCCCCGCACCGGGTCCAGGTTCTCGAAGGGCAGCGACAGCGCGTGCGCCAGGTGCACCCCGCGCAGGGTGGCCAGGTCGGCCCGCCGCTCGCCCTTGAAGCCGATGCGGTCGAGATAGGCGTCGAGGTCGTACGCTGCGCTCTGCTCGGTCAGCTCGGTGTCGGACATACCCCCGAACCTATGCGAGCCCCGCCGCCCGTGCCGCGTCCGGCGGACCGGACCTCACTGGTCCGCTGGACCTAGGACCTCCACCCGCACCGCGCACGACTTGAACTCGGGCATCCGGGAGGTCGGGTCCAGGGCCGGGTTGGTGAGCGTGTTGGCGCGGCCCTCGCCCGGCCAGTGGAAGGGCATGAAGACGGTGTCCGGCCGGATGGCACCGGTGATCCGCGCGGGCGCGACGGCCCGGCCGCGCCGGGACACCACCGCCACCGGGTCGCCGTCGGCCGCCCCCAGCCGGGCCGCGAGCCGCGGGTGCAGCTCCACGAACGGGCCGGGCGCCGCCGCGTTCAGCTCCGCCACGCGCCGGGTCTGCGCCCCCGACTGGTACTGCGACACCACCCGCCCGGTGGTCAGCAGCAGCGGGTACTCGGCATCCGGCTCCTCGGCCGTGGCCCGGTGCGCCACGGGCACGAACCGGGCCCGGCCGTCGGGGGTGGCGAAGCGGTCGAGGAAGAGGCGGGGGGTGCCGGGGTGGGTGTGGCCGGCGGGGGCGCGGGCGGCGCCGGCGTCCGCCGCGGGGCGGTGGGGCAGGGAGTCGAGGGCGGTCCCGGCGTCGGCTGCCGGGTCGTCCGGCACGGCGTCCTCCGTGGTCCTGGCTGCCGCCGTGAGGCGGGCGGGCGGCACGTCGGCGGTGCCGCCGGTGTCCGCCGCCGGGTCGTCGGGCAGTGTGTCCAGGACCGCGTCCTCTCCGTCGGACGCACCGGTACCCCCGGTCTCCTCGGAGCCCTCCGTCTCGCCCGGACCCTCCGGGCACGGCCAGAAGACGCCGTTCTCCTCGGCCAGGCGGCGGTAGGTGATGCCGGAGTAGTCCGCCGGGCCCCCGGCGCTCGCGCGGCGGAGTTCCTCGAAGATCTCCTCCGGGTCGGTCGGGAAGCCCTTCTCCACCCCGAGGCGGTCGGCCAGCTCGTGCAGGACGTACAGGTCGCTGTGGACGCCGGGCGGGGGAGCGACGGCCTGGCGGCGCAGCAGCACGCGGCCCTCCAGGCTGGTCGTCGTGCCCGTCTCCTCCGCCCACTGGGTCACCGGAAGCACGACGTCCGCCAGCTCCGCCGTCTCCGAGAGGACGACGTCGGCCACCGCGAGGAAGTCCAGCGAGCGCAGGCGCTGCTCGACGTGGGCCGCGCGCGGGGCCGACACCACCGGGTTGGAGCCCATCAGCAGCAGCGCCCGGACGTCCGTACCGAGGGCGTCGAGGAGTTCGTACGCGCTGCGCCCGGGACCGGGCAGGCTGTCCGGATCCACGCCCCACACGCCCGCCACGTGCCGCCGCGCCGCCGGGTCGTCCAGCTTGCGGTAGCCGGGCAACTGGTCGGCCTTCTGGCCGTGTTCGCGTCCGCCCTGCCCGTTGCCCTGCCCGGTCAGACAGCCGTACCCGGAGAAGGGGCGGCCCGGACGGCCGGTCGCCAGGCACAGGTTGATCCAGGCGCCCACCGTGTCCGTGCCCTTGGACTGCTGCTCCGGTCCGCGCGCGGTGAGCACCATCGCCGCCTCCGGCTCGCAGAACATCCGCACCGCCTCGCGGAGTTGCGGCACCGGCACCCCGGTGATCCGCTCCACGTACTCCGGCCAGTGCGCCATCGCCGCGGCCCGGGCCTCCTCCCACCCGGTGGTCCGCTCCCGGATGTACTCCTCGTCCGTCCGCCCCTCGGCCACCACCAGGTGCAGGAGGCCCAGGGCGAGGGCGAGATCGGTGCCGGGGCGGGGTGCCAGGTGCAGGTCCGCCTGCTCGGCGGTCCGCGTCCGGCGCGGATCGACGACGATCAGCGTGCCGCCGTTCTCCCGCAGCTCCGTGAAGAACCGCAGCGACGGCGGCATGGTCTCGGCCAGGTTGGACCCGACGAGGATCACGCACCCGGTCCTCGGGACGTCCTCCAGCGGGAACGGCAGTCCCCGGTCGAGACCGAACGCCTTCGTACCGGCCGCCGCGGCCGACGACATGCAGAACCGGCCGTTGTAGTCGATCTGCGAGGTGCCCAGCACCACCCGGGCGAACTTGCCGAGCGTGTACGCCTTCTCGTTGGTCAGCCCGCCCCCGCCGAACACCCCGAGCGCGTCGGGGCCGTATCGCTCCCGCGTCGCCCCGAGCCGCTCGGCGATCCGGTCCAGCGCCTGGGGCCAGCTCGCCTCCACCAGCCGGCCGCCGTCGCGCACCAGCGGCGCGGTCAGCCGTACCGCGGGTGACAGCACCTCGGCCGCCGTACGGCCCTTGCCGCACAGCGCGCCCCGGTTCACGGGGAAGTCCGCGCGTTCGGTGACCTCGACGCCCCCCTGGGGCAGGGGCGTGATGTTCATCCCGCACTGCAGGGCGCAGTACGGGCAGTGGGTGGGCGTCGGGGTGTTCTCCATGCCGCCCAGCGTGCGTCGTACGTGTTACGACCCCGGGTCGCCTCCGGTTACACCCCCGGCACGGCGACCTCCCCGCGCCGGCCGGCGGGCCGTGAGGCCGCGGTCACCGCCCGGCGGCCAGCGCTCGCGCCACCCCCGGCTCCTTCGGCCCCAGGAACCGCGGATCCGGCCGGAAGACGGCGTCCAGCGCCGCCTTGCCCGCCGCGAACACCTCCCGCGTCCCGCCGTAGTACCAGGTCACGTCGTGCTCGGCGTCGACCCCGACCCCGTAGGACTCCACCCCCGCCGCCTCGCACAGGGCCACCGCCCGCCGGATGTGGAAGCCCTGGCTGATCAGCACCGCCCGGTCCACCCCGAAGATCTTCTTCGCCCGGACACAGGAGTCCCAGGTGTCGAACCCGGCGTAGTCGCCGACGATCCGCGCGTCCGGCACCCCGTGCTTCGTGAGGTAGGCGCGCATGGCGTCGGGCTCGTCGTAGTCCTCGCGGCTGTTGTCCCCGGTGACCAGCACGACCTCGATCCGCCCCGCCCGGTACAGCGTGGCCGCCGCGTCCAGCCGGTGCGCGAGGTACGGCGACGGCTCCCCGTGCTTCCACAGCCCCGCCCCGAACACCACCGCGACCTCGGTGCGCGGCACGTCCGCCGTCGTCCGCAGCCGGTCCGCCGTCGACACGTAGAGCCAGGTGGACGGCAGCAGCGCCAGCACACAGCCGGCCATCACGGCCTGCACCAGCCGCCGCTGCCCGGTCCGCGTGCGCGGCCATCGCGGTCGACGGATCCTCATACGGCCCCCCAGTGATCGCTCCCGACCAAGGAGGACGCCACCGGCGCCGCTCCGGTTCACCTCACACCGGACGCCCGTACGAGGTGAACCCGCGGAAAATACCCGTGACGGCCACGCAACGGGCGCGCAACGTGCTCCGGTCAGGATCGTTCCATGACGGCGTCGATCCCCCTCCGCACCAGCAGCCGGCTCGTCTCCCCGCTCGGCCGCCGCCCGGCCCCGCCGGCCCTCGTGCTGGTCGCCCACGGCAGCCGGAACCCCCGGGCCCTGACCACCGTGCGGGCCCTGATGGCCAGGGTCGGCGCGCTGCGCCCCGGCCTCCCCGTCCACCTGGGGCACATCGAGCTGAACGAGCCCCTGCTCCCCGACACCCTCGCCGCCCTCGGCGGCGCCCCCGCCGTCCTCGTCCCGCTCCTCCTCGCCCGCGGCTACCACGTCAAGCAGGACATCCCCGAGATGGCGGCGGCCTCACCGGTACGCGCGCACGTGGCCGCCCCGCTCGGACCCCACCCCCTCCTCGCCGAGGCCCTGCACGCCCGCCTCCTGGAGGCCGGCTGGCCGGCGGCCATGGACGACACCGCCCGCCGTGAGACCGCGGTCGTCCTCGCCGCCGCCGGCTCCCGCGACCCCGACTCGGCCACGGACACCCGCCGCACGGCCCGCCTCCTGACCGCCCGCCTGGGCGTTCCGGTGCTCCCCGCCTACGCCTCGGCGGCGACCCCGACGGTCCCGACGGCGGTGCGCGCGCTGGCGGCGAGGGGCCGCCACAGGGTGGCGGTGGCGTCCTGTTTCACGGCCCCGGGCCGCTTCGCCACCCAGTGCGCGGACGCGGCGCCGTGGATCGCCTCGGCACCCCTGGGCGCCCACGAGGCGATGGCGCGCCTGGTCCTCCACCGCTACGACCAGAGCCTGGCACAAGGGGCCACGGCGGCTGCCTGAGAGCCACAACGCACCCTCACCCGCGGGCGAAACCGAACATGGCAGACGATTAGGCTTACTGTCGACCCATGGAAGGCACCGCACTCTCCACGGCATACGACCCGGCGTCACTCGAGCGCTGGGCCCCCGAACCGGACAAACGCCCGGGTCGCACAGCCTTCCAGCGCGACCGCGCCCGCATCCTCCACTCCGCCGCCCTGCGGCGTCTCGCAGGCAAGACGCAGGTGGTGACCCCGGGCACCAGGAGCCAGGTCTGGGACGCCAGCCCCCGGACACGGCTCACCCACTCCCTCGAATGCGCCCAGGTCGGCCGGGAGCTGGGCGCCGCCCTCGGCTGTGACCCCGACCTGGTCGAGGCGGCCTGCCTCGCCCACGACCTCGGTCACCCACCCTTCGGCCACAACGGCGAAACCGCGCTGAACGAGTTCGCCGACGACTGCGGCGGTTTCGAGGGCAACGCCCAGTCCCTCAGGCTCCTCACCCGCATCGAGCCCAAACGGTTCACCCCGGAGGGATCCGTCGGCCTGAACCTGACCCGCGCCGCCCTGGACGCCGCCACCAAGTACCCGTGGCCGCGCGGCACGCACCCCACCGACCCGGCGTCGCGGAAGTTCGGCGTGTACGAGGACGACCGCCCGGTGTTCGACTGGGTCAGACGGCACGCCCCCGGCACCCGCACCTGCTTCGAGGCGCAGGTCATGGACTGGTCGGACGACGTCGCCTACTCGGTGCACGACGTCGAGGACGGCCTGCACGCCGGCCACATCGACCCCAACTGCCTGCACGCCGACCCGGAACGGCAGGCGGTGTTCGAGGTCGCCGTCGGCCGGTACGTCCCCGTGGACACCGACCCCGCCGAACTCGCCGCCGCCCTGGACCGCCTCCAGGACGAGGAGTGGTGGCCGCACGGCTACGACGGAACGGCGGTCGCCCAGGCCCGCCTGAAGGACGCCACCAGTCAGCTCATCGGCCGGTTCTGCCTGGCCGCCGAGGGCGCCACCCGGGCCGCGTTCGGCAGCGGCCCGCTCACCCGCTACGACGCCGAACTCGTCGTACCCCGCGAGACCCGCATGGAGTGCGCGGTGCTCAAGGCGGTCGCGGACCGGTACGTGATGCAGCGCGCGGAACAGGAGCGGCTGCGCGCCGACCAGCGGGTCATCGTCGCGGAGCTGGCCGAGGCGCTGACCGCACGCGCGCCCGAGGGCCTGGACCCCCAGTTCCGGGCGCTGTTCGACGCGGCGGACGACGACCGGGCGCGCAAGCGGGTGATCGTGGACCAGATCGCCTCGCTGACCGACGCCTCGGCGCTCTCGCTGCACGCGAGACTTACGGGGCATATGTGAAAGGAACATGACCCTGCGTGGCCTGATCGGGTCACACCCTCTTCCCGCATCACGCTGCGTGCGGGACGCTCGCATGTGGCGGCACCCTTACGAGGAGGCATCAAGTGGTCGACGCGGATCAGACATTCGTCATCGTGGGAGGCGGTCTCGCCGGCGCGAAAGCGGCCGAGACGCTCCGGGCGGAGGGCTTCAGCGGCCGCGTGATACTGATCTGCGACGAACGCGACCACCCCTACGAGCGCCCGCCGCTGTCCAAGGGCTATCTGCTCGGCAAGGAGGAGCGGGACAGCGTCTTCGTGCACGAGCCCGCCTGGTACGCCCGCAACGACGTCGAGCTGCACCTCGGCCAGACCGTGGACCGGATCGACCGCACGGCCAAGACGGTCCGCTTCGGTGACGACGGCACGATCGTCCGCTACGACAAGCTGCTGCTGGTCACCGGCGCCGAGCCGCGCCGCCTGGACATCCCCGGCACCGACCTGGCGGGCGTCCACCACCTGCGCCGCCTCGCGCACGCCGAGCGCCTCAAGGGCGTCCTGCACCACCTCGGCCGGGACAACGGGCACCTGGTGATCGCGGGCGCCGGCTGGATCGGCCTGGAGGTCGCGGCGGCGGCCCGGACCTACGGCGCGGAGGTCACGGTGATCGAACCGGCGCCCACCCCGCTGCACGGCGTGCTCGGCCCCGAGCTGGGCAACGTCTTCGCCGAGCTGCACCGCGAGCACGGCGTCCGCTTCCACTTCGGCGTCCGGCTCACCGAGATCGTCGGCCAGGACGGCGTGGTCCTCGCGGCCCGGACGGACGACGGCGAGGAGCACCCCGCGCACGACGTCCTCGCGGCGATCGGCGCGGCACCCCGGGTCGCCCTCGCCGAGGCGGCCGGCCTGGAGATCGCCGACCGGGCGCACGGCGGCGGCATCGTCGTCGACGAACGGCTGCGCACGTCCGACCCCGACATCTACGCGGCCGGCGACGTGGCGTCCTTCCCGCTCGGCCTCTTCGACACCCGGCTGCGCGTCGAGCACTGGGCCAACGCGCTGAACGGCGGCCCGGCGGCGGCGCGCGCGATGCTCGGCGAGGAGGTGGTCTACGACCGTGTGCCGTACTTCTTCACCGACCAGTACGACCTGGGCATGGAGTACAGCGGATGGGCGCCGCCCGGGTCGTACGACGAGGTGGTGATCCGCGGCGACGCCGGGAAGCGGGAGTTCATCGCCTTCTGGGTGAAGGAGGGACGCGTGCTGGCCGGGATGAACGTGAACGTGTGGGATGTCACAGAGCCGATCCAGAAGCTGATCCGTTCCCGGGCCCAGGTGAACATCGAGGCCCTCTCGGACCCGCACGTACCCCTGGACAGCCTCACCCCCTGACCTCCGCGGGCACCGGGACTGTCACCGCACCCCCGTAGAATTCACGCGTGGCAGGACGGATCAACGACGAGGACGTGAAGGCGGTACGGGACGCGGTCCCGGTCGACGCCGTGGTCTCCGAGTACCTCCAGCTGCGCAACGCGGGCGGTGGCAACCTCAAGGGCCTGTGCCCGTTCCACGACGAGAAGTCGCCGTCCTTCCAGGTCAGCCCGAGCAAGGGTCTCTTCCACTGCTTCGGCTGCCAGGAGGGCGGCGACACCATCACCTTCGTGATGAAGGTGGACCACCTCTCCTTCTCGGAGGCGGTGGAGCGGCTGGCCGCGCAGGCCGGCATCACGCTGCGGTACGAGGAGGGCGGCTACAACCCGGCCCACCAGCGCGGTGAGCGCATCCGCCTGGTCGAGGCGCACAAGATCGCCGCCCAGTGGTACGCGGAGCAGCTCGCCACCGGCCCCGAGGCCGAGACCGGCCGGATCTTCCTCGCCGAGCGCGGCTTCGACCAGGCCGCCGCCGTCCACTTCGGCGTCGGCTACAGCCCCCAGGGCTGGGACCACCTGACCCGCTACCTGCGCGGCAAGGGCTTCACCGACAAGGAGCTGATCCTCTCCGGCCTGGCCCAGGAGGGCCGCCGGGGACCCATCGACCGGTTCCGGGGCCGGCTCATGTGGCCGATCCGGGACATCGGCGGCGACGTCGTCGGCTTCGGCGCCCGCAAGCTGTACGAGGCCGACACCGGCCCGAAGTACCTCAACACGCCCGACACGCCGATCTACCGCAAGAGCCAGGTGCTGTACGGCATCGACCTGGCCAAGAAGGAGATCGCGAAGAGCAGCCGCGCGGTGGTGGTCGAGGGCTACACCGACGTCATGGCCTGCCACCTCGCCGGTGTGACGACGGCCATCGCGACCTGCGGTACGGCCTTCGGCGGCGAGCACATCAAGATCCTGCGCCGGCTGCTGATGGACAACGGCTCGGCCCGGGTGATCTTCACCTTCGACGGCGACGCGGCCGGGCAGAAGGCCGCCCTGCGCGCCTTCGAGGACGACCAGAAGTTCGCCGCCGAGACGTACATCGCCATCGCGCCGGACGGCATGGACCCGTGCGAACTGCGCCTCGCCAAGGGCGACGAGGCGGTCGCCGACCTGGTCGAACCGCGCACGCCCCTCTTCGAGTTCGCCCTCCGCCAGATCGTGAGCCGCTACGACCTCGACACCCCGGCGGGCCGCGCGGCCGCGCTGGACGAGGCGGCGCCGATCGTCGCCCGGATCAAGAACAGCGGCGCCCAGCACGAGGTCGCCGTCGAGCTGGCCGGCATGCTCGGCATCCTCGACACCCAGTTCGTGGTCCGCCGGGTGGCGCAGCTCGCCCGCTGGGCCCGCGACGGCAAGGGCCCCCAGCAGCAGGACCGTCGCCGCCCGGCCGACCGCCAGTGGACCGAGGCGCCCCGCCCCGCGAACTCCGGGCCGGCCCTGATCCTGCGCAACCCGGTCTTCGCCGCCGAACGCGAACTGCTCAAACTCGCCCTCCAGCGCCCCGAACTGGTCTCCCCGGCCTTCGACGCCTACGGCGTGGACGAGTTCACCGCCCCGCCGTACGCCGCCGTGCGCCAGGCCATCGCGGAGGCGGGCGGCGCCGAGTACGGCGTACCGGACCCGCAGGAGTACCTGGTCCGCGTCCGTGAGGCCGCGCCCGACGACACCGTGCGCGCGATGGTCACGGAGCTGGCCGTCGAGCCGATCCTGCGCCGCACGGTGGACGAGACGTACGCCGGCACGGTCCTCGTCCAGATCCGCCGCCGCGCCGTGGAGCGCCGCATCCGCGACATCCAGTCCCAGATGACCCGCCTGTCCACCGCCGGTGACCCGGCCCGGCTGGCCGCCGTACAGAACGAGCTGTGGATCCTCCAGCAGTACGACCAGGCGTTGCGGGAGCGGGGCGCGGAGGCGCTGTGACGCGGGGCCGGCCCTCGTCGCGGGGTTGCCAGTCGCATAGTCCAACGAGACGAGTAACCGACGGGTGACGGACCGGACGCAAAAAGTCACGGCACGACCCTCGTGGCGGGCTTGTGTCGTACTCCACACTGGGGGCGGTGCCCGAGCCTCGGAGCGCACGCTGCCGCACACCTTCAGCAGCGATCATCCTGGAGGTCGCCCCCGTGCAGACCCAGACCCTCACCCAGACCGACAGCAGCACCAGCGCCACCGGCATCACCGCGGACGAGCCGGACGCGGAGGCGGACGTGCTCGCCGCCGTGCCCCCGCAGAGCCGTGCCGCCCTGCGTCCCGAGGCGGAGCCGCCCGCCGACGCGCTCGCGGACGAGCCCGAGGAACCCGTCGAGGTCCCGGCCGTCGCCCGCGTCGAATCCGGCGGCCCCTCCGCGGACCTGTTCCGCCAGTACCTGCGCGAGATCGGCCGCATCCCGCTGCTCACCGCCGCCGAGGAGGTGGAACTGGCCCGCCGGGTGGAGGCCGGCCTGTTCGCGGAGGAGAAGCTCGGCAGCACCCCCGACCTGGACAGCGAACTCGCGCTGGACCTGGACCGGCTCGTCGTCATGGGCCGGATGGCCAAGCGCCGGCTCATCGAGGCGAACCTGCGGCTCGTCGTCTCCGTGGCCAAGAGGTACGTCGGCCGCGGCCTGACCATGCTCGACCTCGTCCAGGAGGGCAACCTCGGACTCATCCGGGCCGTCGAGAAGTTCGACTACGCCCGCGGCTACAAGTTCTCCACCTACGCCACCTGGTGGATCCGGCAGGCCATGTCCCGGGCGCTCGCCGACCAGGCCCGCACCATCCGGGTCCCGGTCCATGTCGTGGAGCTGATCAACCGGGTCGTCCGGGTCCAGCGGCGGATGCTCCAGGAGCGCGGCTACGAGCCGACGGCCGAGGAGGTCGGCGCCCACCTGGACCTGCCGCCCGAGCGGGTCGGCGAGGTGCTGCGGCTCGCCCAGGAACCGGTGTCGCTGCACGCCCCGGTCGGCGAGGAGGACGACGTCGCCCTCGGCGACCTCATCGAGGACGGCGACGCGACGAGCCCCGTCGAGTCCGCCGCCTTCCTGCTGCTGCGCGAGCACCTGGAAGCGGTGCTGTCCACGCTGGGGGAGCGCGAGCGGAAGGTCGTCCAGCTCCGGTACGGCCTGGTCGACGGCCGCCCGCGCACCCTGGAGGAGATAGGCCGCATCTTCGGCGTGACCCGCGAACGGATACGGCAGATCGAGTCGAAGACCCTGAACAAGCTCCGGGACCACGCGTTCGCGGACCAGCTGAGGGGCTACCTGGACTGAGGGGCCGCCGCCGCGCGGCGGCCCCCCCGCGCCTAGTCCACCTCGGCCACCGCCTGCGCGAACTGGGCCTTGTACAGCCGGGCGTACGCCCCGTCCGCCGCCAACAGCTCCTCGTGCCCGCCCTGTTCGACGATGGACCCGTTCTCCATCACGAGGATGGTGTCCGCGTCCCGGATGGTCGACAGCCGGTGCGCGATCACGAACGACGTACGGCCGGACGCCAGCTTGGCCATGGCCTTCTGGATCAGCACCTCCGTCCGCGTGTCCACGGAACTCGTCGCCTCGTCCAGCACCAGGATCACCGGGTCGGACAGGAACGCCCGCGCGATGGTGATGAGCTGCTTCTCACCGGCGCTGACGCCCGTGCCCTCGTCGTCGATCACGGTGTCGTAGCCGTCGGGCAGGGTGCGGATGAAGCGGTCCGCGTGGGCCGCGCGGGCCGCCTCCTCGATCTCCCCGCGCGTGACCTCGCGGGAGGCGCCGTAGGCGATGTTCTCCGCGATGGTGCCGCCGAACAGCCAGGTGTCCTGGAGCACCATGCCGATCCCGGCCCGCAGGTCGTCCCGGGTCATCTTCCGGATGTCGACCCCGTCCAGGGTGATCCGGCCGCCCGAGACGTCGTAGAACCGCATCAGCAGGTTGACCAGCGTGGTCTTGCCCGCGCCGGTCGGGCCGACGATCGCCACCGTGTGGCCCGGCTCCACCGTGAGCGACAGGTCGTCGATCAGCGGCTTCTCCGGGTCGTACCGGAACGACACGTGCTCCAGGCGCACCCGCCCGCGCAGCTCCTCCGGCCGCTCGCCCGGCACCGGATCCGCCTCCTGCTCCTCCGCGTCCAGGAGTTCGAAGATCCGCTCGGCCGAGGCGACGCCCGACTGCACCAGGTTCGCCATCGACGCGACCTGCGTCAGCGGCATGGAGAACTGCCGCGAGTACTGGATGAAGGCCTGCACATCGCCGATGGACAGGGCACCGGACGCGACCCGCAGACCGCCGACGACCGCCACCAGCACGTAGTTCAGGTTCGACACGAACA
Source organism: Streptomyces flaveolus (assembly GCF_000716535.1). Classification (GTDB taxonomy): domain Bacteria; phylum Actinomycetota; class Actinomycetes; order Streptomycetales; family Streptomycetaceae; genus Streptomyces; species Streptomyces flaveolus_A. The sequence goes on from NZ_JNWV01000028.1 coordinate 169,314, forward strand.
TCATCAGCGGCTGCATGACACCGCTGTGGAACTGCGCCTTGAACGCGGCCTGGTACAGCGCCTCGTTCTGCTCGGCGAACTGCTGCGCCGACTCCTCCTGCCGCCCGAACACCTTCACCAGGGTGTGCCCGGTGTACATCTCCTCGACGTGCGCGTTCAGTTTGCCGGTGGTGCGCCACTGCTGCACGAAGTGCGGCTGCGACCGCTTGCCGACCCGGGTGGCGACCACGAACGACAGCGGTACGGTGACGAGCGCCACCAGCGCCAGCAGCCAGGACACCCAGAACATCACCACGAGCACACCGATGATGGTCAGCACCGAGTTGATGAGCTGGCCCATCGACTGCTGGAGCGTCTGCCCGATGTTGTCGATGTCGTTGGTCGCCCGGGACAGCACCTCACCGCGCTGGCGCTTGTCGAAGTACGACAGCGGCAGCCGTGACAGCTTCCTCTGCACGTCCTCCCGCAGCCGGTACATCGTGCGGTTCACGGCCCGGTTGACCAGCCGCGTCGCGACCGCCATCAGCAGGCCGGCGACCAGGAACACGCCGAGCGCGAGCAGCAGGACGTGCCCGACGGCGTCGAAGTCGATGCCCTTGCCGGGCGTGAAGTCGGTGCCCCCCAGCACGTCCGCGATGCGGCCCTGGCCACGCTCGCGCAGGGAGTCGAGGACCTGCTCCTTGGTGGCGCCGGCCGGGAACCGCCGGCCGACGATGCCCGCGAAGACCAGGTCGGTGGCCCGGCCGAGGATCTTCGGGCCGATCACGCTCAGGCCCACGCTGATGACCACGCACAGCAGCAGGCAGTAGATCGTGAGGCGTTCCGGTCTGAACTGGGCGACGAGCCGTTTGCCCGACCCCTTGAAGTCCATCGAGCGCTGGTCGGGGCCGCCCCCGGCCATCATGCGTCCCATGGGCCCGGCCATCAGGCGGCCTCCGCTTCCGTCAGCTGGGAGAGCACGATCTCCCGGTAGGTCTCGTTGGATGCCATCAGCTCGGCGTGCCGGCCGGAACCGACCACTCGGCCCTCGTCCAGCACGATGATCCGGTCCGCGTCCCGGATGGTCGCCACCCGCTGGGCGACGATCACGACGGTCGCCTCGGCGGTCTCCCGGGAGAGCGCGGCGCGCAGGGCCGCGTCCGTGGCGTAGTCGAGCGCGGAGAAGGAGTCGTCGAAGAGGTAGATCTCCGGGCGCTGCACCAGCGTGCGGGCGATGGCGAGCCGCTGCCGCTGGCCACCGGAGACGTTGGTACCGCCCTGCGCGATCGGCGCGTCCAGGCCGCCCTCCAGCTTCCGCACGAAGTCCGCGGCCTGCGCGACCTCCAGCGCGTGCCACAGCTCCTCGTCCGTGGCGTCCGGGTTGCCGTACCGCAGGTTGGTCGCGACGGTGCCCGCGAACAGGTACGGCTTCTGCGGCACGAGTCCCACCGTCCGGGCCAGCAGGTGCGGCTCGACCTCGCGGACGTCCACGCCGTCGACCAGGACCTCGCCCTCGGTGGCGTCGAACAGCCGGGGGGCGAGACCGAGCAGGGTCGACTTGCCGCTGCCGGTGGAGCCGATCACGGCGGTCGTCTGCCCCGGCCGGGCCACCAGGTCGATGGACCTGAGCACCGGCTCCTCGGCACCCGGGTAGCGGAAGCCCGCGCCCCGGATCTCCAGGTGCCCGTGCGCGCGCAGCTCGGCGACGGGGGCCGTCGGCGGTACGACGCTGGAATCGGTCCCCAGGACGTCCTGGATGCGCTCGGCGCAGACCTCCGCGCGCGGCACCATCATGAACATGAAGGTGGCCATCATCACGGACATGACGATCTGCATCAGATAGGCGAGGAACGCGGTGAGGTCGCCGATGGCCATGCCGCCGCTGTCGATGCGGTGGGCGCCGAACCACACGACCGCGATGGACGACAGGTTCACCACCGTCATGACGATCGGGAACATCAGGGCGAGCAGCCGGCCGGTGGCGAGCTGCATGTCGGTCAGCTCGCCGTTGGCCCCGCCGAACCGGCCCTGCTCGTACTCGTCCCGCACGAAGGCCCGGATCACCCGGTTGCCGGTGATCTGCTCGCGCAGCACCCGGTTCACCGTGTCCAGCCGGACCTGCATCGCGCGGAACAGCGGGCGCAGCCGGCGCACGATGAGCGTCACGGAGATGCCGAGCACCGGTACCACCGCGACCAGTACCCCGGACAGCGGAACGTCCAGACCGAGGGCCAGCACGATGCCGCCCACGCACATGATGGGTGCCGACACCATCAGGGTGAACGTCATCAGGGCCAGCATCTGGACCTGCTGGACGTCGTTCGTCGTACGGGTGATGAGCGAGGGCGCCCCGAAGTGACCCACCTCACGCGCGGAGAAGGACTGGACCCGGTCGAAGACGGCACCGCGTACATCCCTGCCGAGCGCGGAGGCGGTCCGGGCGCCGTAGTACACGGCGCCGATGTTGCACACCACCTGGACCAGCGAGATGCCGATCATCAGGGCACCGAAGGACACGATGTAACCGGTGTCACCCTTCACGACACCGTTGTCGATGATGTCCGCGTTCAGAGTGGGCAGGTAGAGGGTGGCGCAGGTCTGCAGGAACTGCAGCACCACCAGCAGGGCGATGGGTTTCTTGTAGGGCCTGAGATAGGTCCGCAGAAGTCGTATGAGCACGCTACGTCTCTCGGAGTCGGCGACAGGGGCATGGTCGGTTGCCCCTGGCCCCTATCGTCGGACACTCCACCGGCGTTACCTCAACTGGTTAATTCACCGCCGGGCTTCACGGACGGAACGCCCCCGGATGGGTCTGCTCCCGCACCGCCGTGAACTGCTGCCGTACCGCCTGCCCCACGGCCAGCTCCTCGCCGGGCTCCAGCACCTGCGCCGCCGCGCCCTGCCAGGCCGGCGGGGTGCGCGGGTCGAGTGTGCCCTGCGACACACCGAGCGCCCAGGCCGCCTGCCGGGCCGCGCCGATCGCCGTGTAGTCCGCGGGCTGCGGTACGACGACCTGCGCGCCGAACAGCGAGGGCGCCGAGGCCTGTACGGCGGGCAGCTCGGCGGCCGGGCCGAGCAGGAAGATCCGGCGCACGTCCACGCCCCGCCCGCGCAGCACGTCCAGTGCGTCGGCCAGGCCGCACAGCATGCCCTCGAACGCGGCCCGCGCCAGGTGCTCCGGCTTCATCGACTCGCGCCGCAGCCCCGCGAGGGTCCCCGCGGTGTGCGGCAGATTCGGCGTCCGCTCACCCTCCAGGTACGGCAGCAGCACCAGCCCGTGCGCGCCCGGCGTGGACTTCATCGCCAGCTCGGACAGGCTCTCCAGGTCCGGCAGGCCGAGCAGCTCGGCGGCGCCGCGCAGGGCGCGTACGGCGTTCAGGGTGGTGACGACCGGCAGGTGCATGCCGGTGGCGTCGGCGAGGGAGGTGATCATCCCGGACTGGTCGGTGAGCGCCTCGGGGTGCACCGCCATCACGGAGCCGGAGGCCCCGAGGGACACCACCGCGTCCCCCAGCCCGATCCCCAGCCCGAACGCGGCGGCCATGGTCTCCCCGGTGCCGGCGGAGATCAGCAGGCCCTCCGGGGTGGTACCGGCCGCGTCGGAGGGGCCGATCACCTCCGGCAGCATCGCCTGGTGGCCGAGGGCCAGCTCGACGAGGTCGGGCCGGTAGGCGCCGGTGGCCGCCGACCAGTACCCGGTGCCGGAGGCCCCGCCGCGATCGGTGGTCCGCCGCACGGGCCGCCCGAGGAGCTGCCACACCAGCCAGTCATGGGCCTGGAGCAGGACGGCCGTCCGCAGCGCGTTCTCGGGCTCGTTCTTCGCGAGCCAGCGCAGCTTGGTGACCGGCTGGGCCGCCTGCGGGACGCATCCGACCGCCTGCGCCCAGGCCTCCCGGCCGCCGAGCGCGTCCACGAGATCGGCCGCCGCGACCTGGGCGCGCTTGTCGCCGCCGACCATCGCGGGACGGACGGTGTTGCCCTGGGCGTCCAGCGGGACCACCGCGTTCTGCTGGGCCGACACGCCGATGGCCTGCACGCCCTCCAGCAGGCCGCCGCCGGCGGCCTCACCGAGCGAGAGCAGCCAGGCCTGCGGGTCGATGTCACTGGGCCGGCCCTCGACCGGGTGCGGGGCATACCCCTGCCGTAGTACGGCACCGGTGTCCGTGTCGCAGACCACGATGCGTGTGAAGTCCGGTGAGCTGTCCAAGCCGGCGACTATCCCCATGCGGAGAATTTTGCCGCATTCCTACGGTGGGTTCGGCCGAGGGCGCCCGGTCGCCGTGGTGGCACCCGTCTCCTACGTGTTGCTCGTGCCCCAGTCGTCCGAGGTCCTGCCGTCGGCGTTGCGGTCGCGCAGGGAGCGGACTCGCTGGGCCACCGACTCCGGGACCCGGTCGCCGACCTTGTCGCTGACCGTGTGGAAGGCCTTGCCCGCGTAGACGCGGCCCTGGTGGGCGGCAGTCTCGGCGGTGTTGCGCACCGCGGGGTTCTGCGCGATCTGGCGGGCCGACTTCTTCAGCTGCTCGTAGCGCTCGTGACCGGCCCTCGTGCCGAGTACGTAACCGAGGGCCAGTCCGGCGAGGAACGTGAGCCGGTAGCGCATGGCTGCCACCCTTCCCGTGCGTAGGTTTCTGGTACCGCGCTGGCGCCGAGGGAACCGATTGGCGGAGCACCCCCCTGCTTGCGCTAATGTATGTGTCGCAGCGAGCGCCCGCCCCCTGGCGAATACCCAGGTAGGTACGTTCGATGCAACGAGGCGATCCTCCGTAGCTCAATTGGCAGAGCAGCCGGCTGTTAACCGGCAGGTTACTGGTTCGAGTCCAGTCGGGGGAGCTTCGGTCCTCCGTAGCTCAATTGGCAGAGCAGCCGGCTGTTAACCGGCAGGTTACTGGTTCGAGTCCAGTCGGGGGAGCGCTGAACGAGGACCCCTCCGGGGTCCTTTTTCATGTCCCCGGGAACCGTCGCGGCCTGCGGCGCTGTCCTCAGGGTCGTGAGCAGCGCGGAAGCCGACCATCCGAGGCAGGAGATCGTATGAGCGGCTATGCTGCGGCAGACGGCGCGCACACTTGTACGCGACACGCCGCTATGGGGCGGTAGCTCAGCCGGTTAGAGCAGCGGACTCATAATCCGTCGGCCGTGGGTTCGAGTCCCACCCGCCCCACCGAGGCGCTTCGGCGCAGGAACGTTTTCAGCTGCGGCGCAGTATTAACCCCCTCCGGGCGGAGGGGGTTACGGCACCTCTGAAGATCCTTGGCTCGGCCGAGGCCCGGCCGAAGCGCGGACGATCAGGTCCACGGCGGTGCCGGCGGCGGGGCTCGACTTCTCGGGCAGCTTGATCGTCTGCCCGGCGTGACACCGAGCGGCCGATGGCGGACCGCTCGGTCGGCCACGGGTCCCTGCCCGCCGGGGCGGCCCCGCCAGGACCTCTGTGTCAGGCCTTGCAGAAGCCGAGTCCCCTGAGGGCTTCGTTGATCTGCTTGCCCTGTGCCTCGGTCGTGGTGACGTCCTTGTAGGTGAAGCGCTGAGACGCGGCCCAGTCGGCCTTGCCGCTGCCGCCGTTGAGGGCGGAGCACTGGTTGCGTGCGGCGTCGATGGCCTTGTCCTCGTACTTCACGATGCCCGGGTTCGCGGCGGCGAGGGCGCGGAGCAGCTCTTCGCGCTTGCCGCCGGTCGGCTCGGGCGGGATGCCGGCGGCCTTCTCGGCGGTGCCGGCATCGATGCTGGGCTCACTGCTCGCTTCCGGGGTCTTGGTCGCCTCGGGTTTCGCGTCCTCGCCGCTGTCGCTGCTGCTGCAGCCGACGAGCGAGACGGCGAGTGCCGCCATGACGGCGGCGATGGTCGTGCGGGTGCGCATGTTCCCCCCTGGTCCGGTCCGGCTGAGGGGCCATCATGCGCCAATGTCCGGCCCGTGCAACTGGAGTGCGGCCAGTTGCGAGAGTTACCAGCGTGATTAGTGTGGAAAGTGACCGAAAGTGACCTATGGATCTAAGGGGGCAGGTCATGCGTGCTAGCCACTGCAAGCGATCCGCCGTCCTCGGTACGACCCTCATCGCCGCCACCCTCGCCCTCAGCCCCGTCGGCCTCCAGCAGGCTTCGGCGGCAACGCCGAGCGGGACGCACGCCAGTGCGACGACGACGGTCGAGAGCGACAACAGCTACAGGCAGGGCTACAGGGCCGGGTTCCGTGCCGGGTGGGCCGACGCCAAAGACGACTGCAAGCGGAACAGGAACAACAACAACTTCAACAGCAACAGAAACAACGAGTCTTACGCGCGTGGTTACGCCGACGGCTACTCCGCCGGGTACTCGCGAGCCGAGGACAGGTACTGCTGAGGCACCAGCGGTGACTCGGACGGGGAGCTGAACGGCCGTCATCTCCGCCGCTACGCCGCCGTTCCCGGGGACCGGGACACCATCTCCGCCTCCACGCCAGGGACTTGCCCGGTGCTCGCCCTGAACCAGTCATCTGAGCACTGTTGACCTCGCGCTGTGCCGCCCGTAGATTTCCGTCCCGTCTTGATTATTGGTTCAGACCAGACGGGCGGCGGCACGGAGGACGGGATCTTCTCACCGCCGTACCTCGCCGCCACCCTGACGTTCGCCGTGGTGATGTTCCTGACCGGGTTCGCCGCGCTCGCCGTGGTGCCCACCCTGCCGACCGCGGCCCGGGAACTGGACGGCGTGTCCCTGTTCCCGGTCGTGGCGGGCTGCTTCGTCGCGGCCGGCCTCTTCGGCGGGGTGCTGGGCGGGCACTGGGCGGACCGGGCGGGCGCCCGGCGGCCCCTTGCGCTCGGCATGGTCCTGTCGGTGCTCACCCTGCTGGTGTCCGCGTCCAGCGTGTCCGTCTGGCAGCTCGCCGCCGGCCGGTTCGTGGACGGCCTGGCCGCCGGCATGGTCGCGGTGTCGGTGACCACCGCCATCGGCCAGGCCTACCCCGAGCGACTGCGGCCCCGGATGCTCGCCATGATGAGCGCGAGCTGGGTCATCCCGTCGCTGCTCGGGCCGCCGCTCGCCGGTGTGGTCGTCCAGTGGTGGTCCTGGCGCGCGGTGTTCTACGGCCTCGCCGCCCTGACGGCGCTGCCCGCCGTCGCCCTCGTCGTCGTACTCCGCAGACCCGCGGACGGCGACCCGGCCGACGTACCCCCCGCGACGGAGCGGGCCGCCCGCCCACCGCTGCTGGTCGCGGCCATGCTCAGCCTCGGCGCGGCGCTCGGCCAGTACGGCGTCTCCGACTGGGACCCGCGCCACCTCGCCTTCGCCGCCGCCGGCCTCGTCCTCCTCGTCGTCTTCGCGCCCCGGCTCCTGCCGCGCGGGACCTGGCGCAGCGCCCGGGGCCTGCCGACCGCGGTGCTGCTGCGCGGCCTGACCTCCGGCACGTACTTCACCATCGAGGCGCTGGTGCCGCTGATGCTGATCACCGAACGGCGGGTCGCCGCCGTCGTGGTCGGCGTCGCCTTCACCGCCTCCGCGGTGCTGTGGGCCGGCGCCTCCTGGGTGCAGGGCAAGGCGCTCCAGGACGTGGCCCGGCACCGCCTCGTCACCGTCGGCGCCCTCATCATGACCGCCTCCGCGGCCCTCGCCGTGGCCGGCTGCTCCGGCGGCCTGCCCGCGGTCACGGCCGCCGCCGCGATGCCGCTGTCCGCCATCGGCATGGGGCTGCTCGACCCCTGCGTCACCGTGCTCTCCCTGAAACACAGCGAGCCGCACCGGCAGGGCCACACCACCAGCGCCATGCAGACCAACATGAACCTCGGCCAGGTCGTCGTCCTGGCCCTGGCCTCCGGAGTCCTCAACGCCTGCCTGGCCGCCGGCGCCGGCCCGATCGACGGCTACCGCGTGGCGTTCGCGCTGCTGCTCCTGCCGACCCTGCTGGTCGCCCTGCTCGCCGTCCGCGCCCGCGGCGACTGAACTCCCCCGTGCGGCGACGAGGTGTCCGGCGGCTACCGCCGGCAGCGCGACCCCGACGCCGTCTTCTCCACCACGTTCCCCCGGGTCCGCGAAGGCCGCCACAACTACCAGGGCAGCGAGGTCGTCTTCACCCCCGCCCTGCTCGCCGAGCCGGACCTCGACACCCATGAACGCGACTGCCACAGCGCCGCCGTCGCCGAGATGGACGCCTCGCCCTCACCCGCCACGCCCAGGTCCTCTTCGACCGCAAGGACCGGTCGAGTACACCTTCAACGTCGCCTGAGCGATGAAGAGTCGACGGCCGGGAGGAGAGCCTGCTGCGCGCGGCCATGAAGGACCTCCTGCCCACGGCCGTCGCCCAGCGGGTCAAGACGCCCTACCCCTCCATCCGGGCCGAGGCCTGCAACCGGACCCTGCGCGAGCGCCTCGCCGGCCTCGTCCGTACCGGCACCGGCCCGCTCGCCCCCTTCTTCTCGCCCGACCAGAGGACGCGGGTACGGCGGGACGCCGGAACCGGGCCGTCCTGGAGACCACCCTCCAACTGGACGCGCGGCTGCGGGCGTACGACGTGGACGTCGTGCCGCGAGCCGCACCGGCCGCCGGATCCGGGCCGGGCATGGACGGGCCGGATCCGGCGGCCATACTGGACCGCATGGAACGCATCGGGGGATACCTCGTCGAGCGCCGGCTCGGCGAGGGCGGCATGGGCACGGTCTACCTCGCACGGACACGCGGCGGACGGGCCGTCGCGCTGAAGGTCGCCAAGGCCGAACTGGCCGCCGACCCGGTGTTCCGCGAGCGGTTCCGCAGCGAGGTCGAGGCGGCCCGCGCGGTCGGCGGCTTCCACACGGCGCCGGTGGTGGACGCCGACGTCGACGGCGACCCGCTGTGGCTGGCCACCGCCTACATCCCCGGACCCACCCTCGCGGCCCGGCTCGCCGCCGAGGGCACCATGGACGAGGACGGCTTGCGGTCCCTGGGCGCCGCGCTCGCCGAGGCGCTGGAGTCCATCCACTCCTGCGGCCTGGTGCACCGCGACCTCAAGCCCGGCAACATCATCATGGACGTCGACGGCCCGCGCGTCCTCGACTTCGGCATAGCCCGGGCCGCCGAGTCCACCCGCCTCACCGCGACCGGCACCGCCTTCGGCACCCCCGGCTTCCTCGCGCCCGAACAGGCCCTCGGTCACGACGTCACCGGCGCCGCCGACGTGTTCGCGCTCGGCGCCGTGCTGGTCGCGGCGGCCGGCGGCAGCGCCTGGGGGGAGGGCACGCCGATGGGGCTGATGTACCGCTCCGTGCACGAGCCGCCCGACCTGTCCGCCGTACCCGCCGGGCTGGCGGACCTGGTCTCGGCGTGCCTGGCCAAGGAGCCCGCGGACCGGCCGACGCCCGCCGAACTGCTGGACCGGCTGACGGAACCGGTACCGGACCCGGCCCGGCCGGCGACACCGCCGTACCCGCCCACGCTCACCGTCTCCCCGCGGCCGGCCGCCCCGCCCCCGGCGTTCACCCCGCCCCCGCCGCCCGCGACACCCCCGCAGGCCGCGGCGCACCCGTACCAGCACCCCGTACAGCAGCCCGTCCAGACCGCCACGCCCCCGCACCTGCCCGTGCAGCCCGCCACCCCGCCGGCCCCCTACGGCTTCGGGCCGCCCATGCCCTACGGCACCCCGGAGGCCGTGCTCGCCGACGCGCAGTCCGGCGCGGTCGTGAACGCCACCGGAGTGCTGTTCGAAGTCGCGGGCGTCACCGCGGACTTCGCCTGGAACGAGATCGCGCACGTCGGACGCCACTGGCGCGGCAACCGCCTCACCCTCACCGTGCGGCTGTGGGACGGCGAGGTGTACTCCTGCGAGCTGAACGCCCGCCGCAGGGCCCGGCTGACCGCCTGGCTGGCCCAGCTCGACCCGGTCCTCGCCCGGTACCTGACCCGCTAACAGGTCCGGGTCAACCACCGTGCCGTCCCGAAGACTTGAGCCGGTCCACGCTTGAACCGGTCAGGTCCTGGGCACGCACCTCCTACCGGCGTGCAGCCGGGCGGTGTCGGCAGGAGGAGGGCGTCATGGGCGTCATGGACCGTCGGATCCGGGTACGTGTCAGCCGGCGGCCCGCCGCGCCGCGCGGGCAGGAGATCGACCGCAGGACCCCCTCGGGGCGCGTCCTGCCGTACTGACCGCCGTACCGACCCGGTCGGCCGCGGCGGCCAGGGCCGATCGCAGCGGCTCCGGCGGGGCCGGGCCGTCCGGCGCCGCGCTCGCCGTGACCGCCGACGCCACGTGCCGCAGCTTGGTGTTGGACCGCTGGGACGCCTCCCGCAGGATCTCCCACGCCTGCTCCGGGGTGCACGCGTGCGCCGCCATCAGGATGCCCCGGGCCTGGTCGATCACCGGCCGGGAGTCCATGGCGTGCCGTAGCTGATCGATCTCCAGGCGCAGCCGGTGCAGTTGCTCGGTCTGCTCCGCGTGCTCACGGGCGACGGCCGAGGCAGTCCGGGCGGGAAGTCCCGGCGGCAGGGCGGCGCTCAGCGGGTCCACGGGGTCCAGACCCGCCAGTTCCAGCACCCGGCGCGGCTGCCCCCGCCAGCCGGTGGCCCGTACCGGCACCCGGTGCCGGCGGCCGTACTCGCTCAGCGCGTCCAGCGCCGCCAGTCCCGCCGTGTCGAGGAAGGTCACCCCGGACACGTCCAGGCCGACCCCGGCCACGCCCGCCGGCAGCGCCGCCAGCGCCCTGGTGAGGGGCCGCGTACAGCCGCGGACCAACTCGCCGCGCGCGGTCAGCAGGACCCGGTCGCCCTCTGTGCCGCCGTCGACGGCCAGGGTGTCCAGCCGCCCGGTGTGCGCTGCGCGTGCAGCCGAAATCATGTCTCTCGTCTCGCTCGGCCGTCGGTCGTTCGCAGCTCGCCTGCCCCCCGCCCGGGGACCTACACACCATCCGGGAGAGCAAGGGCGCATACTGGGCACTCATGTACCCGTGCGGCTGGGAGACGGCGTGAACGCAGCTGAACCGGCGCGGCCCCTGCCGGCCGCCGTGCCGACGCCGGCCGTGCCGACGCACGCGCCGCCGCGGCTCGACGTGTCCCCGTTGACCGGGCGGACCGGAATCCGGGCGGCGGGCGAGGTGAGCCTGCCGACGCGCGGCATCTGGGAGCGCGCGCTGGAGCGGGCCGTTCGCGAGGGCGAGGACGTGTACTACTTGGAGCTTTCCGCGCTGACATTCGTCGACGTCGCGGGCGCCGGCGCACTGGCGGACGCCGCCCGGAACCTCGGCGGGCGGCGGCGTCTGGTGCTGGACCGGCCTCCGGACGCCCTGCCACGGATACTGGACCTGCTGTGGCCCGGTCTGCCGGGGATCGAGGTGTGGACGTCATGACCGCGACCGCCGAACCCGCGGAGACCGTGGACCCGTTCGTGCATCCCGCGCTGTTCTACGCCGACGCGCGGGAGTACGTGGCCGGCACCGTGCCGTTCGTCCGGGCGGCGCTGGCCGCCGGCGAGCCGGTCGCGGTCGCCGTCCCCGGCGAGAACCTGCGGCTGATCCAGGACGAGCTGGGCGCCGACGGCGCCGCCGTACGGTTCCTGGACATGCGGGAGGCCGGCCGCAACCCCGGCCGGATCATCCCCGGTGTGCTGCGCGCCTTCGCCGACGCCCAGCCGCCCGGCCGCCGGGTCCGGATCATCGGCGAACCGATCTGGGCGGGCCGCAGCCCCGCCGAGTACCCGGCCTGCGCCCAGCACGAGGCGCTCATCAACGCGGCCTTCCGGGGCCGCGAGGTCACCATCCTGTGCCCGTACGACACCACCCGCCTGGACGAGCGGGCGCTCGCCGACGCGTACGCCACCCACCCGGTCGTCATCCCGGCCGGCTCCGGCACCGAACGGGCCAGCGCGGCCTACGACCCCGACGACGTGGTCGCCCGCTACAACGAGCCCCTGGCGCCCGCCCCCGACGCCGGCCCCGACGTGCTCCGCTGCTCCTTCGACGAGGACTCCCTGTCCGCCGTCCGGCACCTGGCCACCGACCACGGCGCGCGGCTGGGCCTGACCGGCCTGGGCCTGGAGAACCTGGCGCTGATCACCGCCGAGCTGACCACGAACAGCGTCATCCACGGCGGCGGCACCGGCGTCCTCACGGTGTGGCCCGAGGGCGGACACGTGCTGTGCGAGGTCCGCGACAAGGGCCGCCTCGCCGACCCGCTGGCCGGCCGCCGCCCCGCCTCCCGTGACCAGCAGGGCGGACGCGGCCTGCTGCTGGTCAACCTGGTGGCCGACCTGGTGCGGACGCACAGTGGGGCGGAGGGCACGACCGTTCGGTGCTACCTGGGGCGCTGATGCGCGGGCGCCGCGCCCCTTAGGGGCACTGCCGTCCCCGGCTCAGGCTGCCAACGGGTTCAGGACCAGCGGTTCGATCCGGCCCTCCAGCATGGCGCCCAGGCCCTGCGCCGCGCACACGTCGGGCCGCTCCGCGATGTGCACCGGCATCCCGGTGGCCTTCCGCAGCATCTGGTCGAACCCGGGCAGCAGCGCCGAGCCGCCGACCATCATGATCCCGCGGTCGGCGAGGTCGGCCACCAGGTCCGGCGGGCACTCGCGCAGCACCTTGCCGATGGCGTCCAGGACGGCCGTCAGCGGGGTCTGGATCGCGTCCCGCACGGCGGCGGTGTCCACCCGCACGCTGCGCGGCAGCCCCGTCGCCACGTCCCGGCCGTGGATCTCGGTGGACGCGGGGCCGTGCGGGGTCAGCCCGTTGCCGGACAGGGCCAGTTGCAGCGGCCGTACCGCCTGACTGGGCAGCATCAGCGCGTGCGCGTGCCGCAGATGCTGCACGATCGCGTGGTCCACGGCCTCGCCGCCCACCGGGATCCGCTCGGCGGTGACGATGGAGCCCAGCGAGAGCACCGCGACCTGGGTCGCCGCCGCCCCGCACACCATGACCATGGTGGCCTCGGGCCGCTCCACCGGCAGCCCGCACCCCACGGCCGCGGCGATCAGCGTGTCGACCAGCTCCACCCGCCTGGCCCCCAGCCCGACCAGCGTCTCGATCGTCGCGCGCTGGGCGAGCGGATCCGCGTCGTGCGGGGCACAGGCCGCCGCCCGCAGCCGGGGCTTGCGGCGCAGCGCCCGGCGCATCTTGTCGCCGAGCAGGTGCCGCAGCATCCGCTGGGCCATCTCGATGTCCACCACCGTGCCTCCGGCGATGGGCCGTACGACCCGGATGTAGTCCGGGGTGCGCCCCGTCATCTTCTCCGCGAACTCGCCCACGGCGATCAGCGCGCCGGTACGGGTGTTCACGGCGGCGACCGAGGGCTGGTCCACGACCAGACCGGAGCCCTTCACGTACACCCGGGTGCGGGCCGCCCCCAGGTCGACGGCGAAGTGACAGCGGCGCAGGTGCTCCAGGCTGACGGTCACGGCGGATCCTCCCGAGTGCGCAGGCCTTGAGGTGCCCCGCCTGTCCGGCGGGCTCACTGGCATCCTGCGCGGGTCCGGGAGCGGGCGCCTTTCCTGGGCGGCCGGGCGGGGTGCCGCTGAACGGGCGTATTTTCCGGCCGTCCCGGAGTGTCGGCGGGGTCAGCGGGCGCGGATGGCCTCCACCAGCGGTTCGAGGGAGGACACCGTGACCTCGCTGCCGCCCTCGCGCAACCCGCGCCGGCCGGCGGCGGTGGGCGCGTAGCCGACGAAGCGGAGGCCGAGCTGCTGGGCGGCGGTGAGTTCGGCGACCGAGGAGCTGATCAGCAGGCTCGAACGGGCCGGTGTGCCGACGGCGGTCAGGGCGCGCAGCAGACAGTCGGGGTGGGGCGTCAGCAGGCTGAGGTCGGCGCGGCGGCCGTGGACGCCCGCGAGGGGCAGCCGGTAGGGCTCCAGGCAGCGGTGGACGGCCTGGGTGCCCACGTCCGTCACCACGCTGACCCGGCGGCCGGAGCGGTGCAGGGCGCGGACGAGCGCGAGGGAGCGGTGCGTCGTGGGCGCGTCCGGTACGGCCCGCAGCTCCAGCTCGTCGAGTCGCGCGCGCAGTAGCGGGCCGAGCCGGTCGTGGGCGAAGGCGCGCAGCAGGTCCAGCGGGTGCGTGAACGCCTCCCGGCCGGGGACGCCCGCGACGGGCAGCGGCCGGCCCGTCAGCGCGTCCTGCGGATCGCGGTGGTCGGCGACGACGGACAGCAGGTCGAGCACGGCCTCCCGGGCCGTCTGCGCCGGGAACAGCCGGGCGAGGGGCCCGTCGAAGCCGACCAGCACGGTCTCGGCGTCGGCGAGGAGCGCCGCCAGCCGCCGACGGGACGGGACCGGAGGCTCCGCCTCCGGCGCGGGCGCCCACTCGGGGACCAGTTGCACGGTGTACGACACCGCCAGTCCCGGCACCGGCCAGTCGTCCACCCCGGCGTTCACCGCCCGCTGGGCCGCGCCCGCCCGGCGCGGCGGATAGCGGCGCGTGACGGGGGCCGCCGCGCCGCGCAGATGCTCCAGCAGGAGCCCGGAGACACCGGTGGCCTCGGCGCGGACGAACGCCACCGGATCCTCGACCCGCCAGGACAGCTTCACCGCGGCGGTGAACGCGCCCTTGCCGGAACTCGGCAGGGACACGATCTTCCGGGTCTCGTGCGGGGTGAGGTCGACCGCGTAGTACGTCTCCGGACGGGGCGGCCGCGTGCCGTACGGGTGGATCGGGTCGAGCAGCGTCAGCGGGCCGTCGGGCCGCGTGTGGACGACGGCCGTGCGCCCCGGCGTGGGGACGCCCAGCTCGCGCAGGTCGTGCGTGATGAACGGGCCCCGCACCAGATCCCGCTCCCCGGGCTCGGCGGACCCCGGCCCGAGCGGGCAGTACCAGGCGGCCGGCGGGCTGTCCGGGGCGCTGTCGCGGAACAGCGGGCGGAACCGCTGCGAGCGGCGGGCGGCGGAGCTGGCGGCGAAGTCGTCGTACAGGGCGGGCGGTACGACGACCATCACGTCCGCGGCTTCCTCCGGTGGCCCGACGGGCGGCCGGCCGAACGTCACCCGCAGCCGCGGCGGATCGGTCAGCCGGGCGAGCGCCTGGGGGAGTTCGCGCAGCACGGCGACGAGGACGGGCAGGAGGTAGGCGCCGGGCGCGGTGCGCACCAGGTAGCCGTCCGGGCGGACCTCCGCCTCGTACTGCCGGGGGCCGAGGGAGCCGCGCGCCAGGATCTCGTGCACGGTGGCTTCGAGCGTGATGCGGGCTTCCGGGCGGCCGGTGAGCCCGTCGGCCGCGAAGCGGATCTCGGCCCGGTCGGCAGCCGCGCCGGCGGGATCGCCCCGCCGCCCCCGCCCCAGCCGCGCAAGCCGCTCGGCGCCGCGCCGCTGGGCCTCCGGGCTGTCGGAGAGGAGCGCCGTGACCGCCGGGGTCAGTTCCGTCCCGAGCGCGTCGGAGTCGTCGGGGTGCAGGGCGCGCGCGATGCCGCCGAGCGCCTGGAGCGCCTTCTCCCGGCTCCCGTGGACCACCGGCGCGGAGTCCAGACAGGTCAGGACCGGTCCGTCCGGGGTGAGCACGACGGCGTGCGTGTTCAGCACACCGCGCGGCCCGTCCTGCGCGTGCAGGGCGAGGACCGCCTCGGCCAGCGGCGGGAGCAGCGCGACGACCTCGTCGGCGGGCAGGCCGCCCGGAGTGTCCAGGAGGCGCCGGCGCAGGGTGGGGCCGGCGACGAACTCACGGACCAGGTAGGGAGATCCGTCGGCGACGCCGTGGTCGCGGACCGGTGCGATCCCCGGGTGGCGCACCTCGGCGAGGCGGCGGCACAGGTCCCGGAAGGCGGCGGGGGACCGTCCCCGCGGATACCGGCGCAGCACGACGAGCGTGTCACCGGCGCGCGTGTCCTGGGCGAACCAGCCCGTGCCGCCCGTGCCCTCGGCCTGCCGCAGCAGCCGGTACCGCCCCGCGAACAGCTCCTCGGTGCCGTCCGCCGACAGCCGCCGGACGCTGTCCTCGCTGACCGTGGCGAACGGATCGCCCTCCGCGGCGGTTCCCGCGCCCCGCGCGGCCGGGACCGACGCCCGGAACTCGCCCGGCGCCCGGCCCGCCCTGCGGTCGATGACCTCGCCCATGCGGTCGAGGAGTTCGGTGGTGCGGTGGCGGTCGGTGCGGGGCAGGCCGAGCAGCAGCAGCTCGCGTACGCCGTCCCGGAAGGCGTAGGTACCGGGCGGGCCGTCCGGGGCGGTGGTGAGCATCCCGCTGAGAATCACCTCGGCCAGGTGCTGAGGGCGCGGATCGGGTTCGACGGCGGCCTGGACCAGGCGCATCACCGGCAGGTCGGGGCGGCCCACCGCGAGATGGCCGGCCAGCCGGAACGCCTCCGGCGAGGCGGTCGCCCGGAACCGCAGGACCAGCTCCTCGGCGGACAGCAGCCCGACGTCCGTACGGTCCTCGGCGTCCGCCGGCAGCGGGCGCCCCAACCAGGCGACCGCACCGGGGAATTCCCCGCCGCCCGGGGTGGCGAGCAGCCCGGCCCAGTGTGCGAGCCACCGCGGCTCCGGCTCCAGCACGGGAAGCGGGACCGCGCCGCCGGTCACGGCGGACTCGGGCCGCTCGTAGGGGGTGAACGCGAGCGTCGCCGCGGGGGCGGCGGGGTGCGGGGCCGACAGGGTGCCCGGGGTGGTGGGCAGGGCGGTGTTCCGCCACAGGTGCTCCGGGAGCGGCTGCACGACGGCCAGGGGCATCCGGCGCGCCCAGCGGTGCAGGGTGGCGAACCAGCGGGTGCCGGCCGGGCCCTCCCGCCACTGCGGGCCCATGCAGTCGCTGATCAGGAGGGTGACGGTACGGCCGTCGGCGGGGGCGTGCGGGTCGGGGCCGCGTACGGTGCCGTCGGCGGCGGCGCGGTGGAGGGCGACCGTGCGGAAGGCGCCCGACTGGGCCAGGACGGTGTGCAGTTCGCGGATCAGGGGCCGCCAGACCGGCATGGTGGGGCCCACGTCGTACACCAGGTTCAGGCGCAGCCAGCGCTCCCGTGCGGGGCGCAGCACCGGCAGCCACCACGCGGGGTCGGCGCCGAGGCGGGCGATGCGGTCGGCGGTCGCCGGCTCGTCCAGCTCCAGGCCCACGGGTGCGTCGATCCGGCGTTCCAGCGGACGCAGCGCGCGTTGCAGCGCGAGCGGGTGGCGCAGCATCGGGGGCGCCGGGGCCAGGAGCGGGGTGTGGGACCGGTCCGCCACCGGGGCGGGACGGCGGGCGGGCAGGTGCAGGGGGACGCGGGAGGGCGGCTGCGGGTGCGGGACGGGCTCGGTCCCGGGGGCGGGCTCGGGGTCCCGTGCCGTCTCCCGGGACGGTGGCGGCGGGGGTTCCTGCCGCTTCGGCGCCGCTGGTCCGGTGGAGTCGGCGGGGCCAGGGCCGGCCGGGGTGTGGCCGTCGTCCGCGCCGGGGGTCATCTGCCGGGCGAGCCACAGCACTTCGGCCAGTTCCACCGGGGTCGGGCGCACCCCGTGGGCCGCCTCGGCCAGGACGTCGGCCAGGCGGACGAAGGGGTCCGGGGAACGGGGGCGCTCGAAGGCCCCGGAGGACTCAGAAGACATCGGACCGCGCGGTCTGCCCCAGGTACGGCATCAACTGCTCGGCCAGCCGGTCCAGGGAGTCGGCGTCCAGGTCGGCGGAGCGGGCCAGGTAGATCGCGTTGAGGAGCTGGTCCGTGGCCAGGTCGCCGACGCCCGCCCGGGACAGGAACCGGTCGATCAGGGTGCGCGCGTGGGCGTCGGGTTCGCCCAGGTGGGCGCGGACGATCTCGGCGAGCTGCCGGTCGTCGGGCTGCCGCAGGTGCAGGGTGACGCAGCGGCGCAGGAAGGCCGGCGGGAACTCGCGCTCGCCGTTGCTGGTGAGGACGACGAAGGGGAAGGCCCGGCAGCGGACCCGCCCGTGGGCCACCGGGACCCGCTCGTCGGTGCCGTCGGCCAGCACCTCGGCGACACCGTCCGGCGCGAGCCGCGCGGCACGCACCAGCTCGGGGATCTCGTACTGGCCCTCCTCCAGCACGTTCAGCAGGTCGTTGGGCAGGTCCAGGTCGCTCTTGTCGATCTCGTCGATGAGCAGTGCGCGGGGCCGGGCGTACGGCAGGAGGGCGGTACCGAGCGGGCCCAGGCGCAGATGGTGCTCGATGCCCGACCGGTCGTCCGCGCCCTCGGCCCCGTCCCGCCGGGCGGCCTCCTGCCGGGCCGCGTACAGCCGCGAGAGCGGGTCGTACTGGTAGAGGCCGTCGTGGAGGGTGCTGCGGCTGGTGACGTTCCAGCGCAGCACCGGGCCGAGCCGCAGCTCCCGGGCGACCGCGTACACGAGCGAGGACTTGCCGGTGCCGGGCGGGCCGGTGACCAGCAGCGGGCGGCGCAGGTACAGGGCCGCGTTGACGAGCTGGACCGTCTCCGGCGTGGCCTGGTACGTCTCGGCGCGGTGCGTGCGGTCGGGGGAGACGGCGGCGGCGTCGCCGGACGGGTCCGGCGCCGGGAGCAGCGGCCCGCCGTCGAAGTTCCGCCAGGGCGGCGGCGGTGGCAGCCGGGTGATGCCGTCGTGCGGCTCGTTCGTACCGGTGTAGACGGGCCACAGGGGCATGGGCTCTTCTTCTCCGTGGGGGGCGGTTCGGTCGTGCGGTGGGTCAGGCGACGGGCGAGTGCAGGCTCGCGGTGGTCTCGGGGAAGCAGCGCGGGTCGTCCCAGAGGAGCTGGAGGTCTCTCGCCCAGTGCAGGTCGGGCTCGTCGGCGGCGTCCGCGGTCAGCCGCAACGACAGGACGTGGCGCGGGAGTTCGGCGGGCGGCACACCGGCGACCGAGGCGGCGAGCTGGTCGAGGAACGCGGTGCCGGGGCAGGGCGGGTCCTCGGGGCCGGTGCCGGGGCGGGGGGAACCCCCGGACTCGGCGCTCGGGCAGGGCGGGTCCTCGTGTGCGGTGCAGGGGGAGCCGGTGCGCGGCCACAGCAGGATCGGGACGGGCACGGTGAGACCGACCTCGAAGTGCTCCCGTGCCGTCGTGGGCTGGGCCGCGTAGCCCGCCAGCCCGGCGTCGCCGTCCCAGAGCCGTTTGCGCAGGCTCGGCGGCCGCTCCCGGGTGCCGCACTCGACCCGGTGCACCTCCACCCCGCCGCCGGAGTCCAGCTTCTGCCACTTCTTGCGCAGCTGGTGGCGCAGCCGGCCGCTGTGGTGGCGCGCCCGGTCGGTCACCACGAGGGGATAGGCGCAGCCGAGCGGCGTGCTGTCGTCCGCGCCGCACTCCCACTGCGCCACCGCCTCGTTGAGCCACTCACGGGGCAGGACGAACGTCACCAGCTCGTCGGCGTCCGGGGCGAGGTGGGCCACGGCTTCGTCGATGCGGCTCTGGACGTAGGCCCGCACCCCGGTGCGCGGCAGCCGGCGGGCGCCCACCGGCCGGCGCCGGCCGTCGCGGTACGCGGACACCTCCACGGTCACCTGGTCGGGACCGGCACCGCTGTGATCGATCTCCACGACGACCGGGGACCAGGCGGGAGCCGCCGACGCGGCGGCGGGGGCCGGGGCGTCCGGGGCCGCCGTGTCCGGTAACGTCGGCTCCCCGTCCAGCAGTTCCAGGAGCCGGTCGGCGAACCGGGTCATCGCCTGCGGATCGGGGACCTCCCACTGCACATAGGCGGCGGCGGCCCACAGGGAGGGGAAGCCGCCCGGGGGCAGGGGCGGCCCGAAGGCGCCCACCGCGTCCACGTACAGCCGGTTCGGATCGCCCACCCCGCCGCCGGCGGCCACGGCCCGGCGCAGCAGGGCGTACAGCCGCCGGCGGGCGTCGTCCCGGTGGCCCGGGGTGGGCACCAGTTCGCCCAGCTCGGGCCAGTACCGGGCCAGCACGTCCAGCGGCAGCATCCGGCCCTTGCGCACGTCCGGCGACGACCCCACGGCCGCGGTGACCATGCCCGCGACCCTGCCGTCCGGGAGCGCCGCCGCCGCCCCGCTGAACCCGTCCACGAGCGGCTGCCCGTGCCCCTGCCACGCCACCAGTTCCAGCCACTCCCCGGCGATCAACTGCCCGGACACGGCCTGGCATTCGGCGAGCGTGCCCTCGTCGTAGCCCTGGGGGAAGCCGTACGCGACCAGGCGGGGGTACGGCTCGGTGTACGCGGCGTCGGGCGGGGCGAAACCCGCCGGGGCGAGCGGGACGTCACGGTCCAGTTCGAGCACGGCGACATCGCCGGGGTCGGTGACCTCGCCCGCCCAGCCGCCGTGGGCGACGACCGAGGCGGACAGCTCGCCCAGCTCCCTGGCGTGCGGGAAGGTGACGGTCACCGCTGCCCGGTCGCTCCGCCCGACGACGTGGGCGCAGGTGAGCAGCCGGCGGCCGGTGACCAGGAATCCGGCACCCACCTCGTCGCCACAGGCGATCCGGGCCTGCCAGGCAGCGCTGCGCATCACCGGTCGGCGGACTCCGGTCCGGGCACGGTCCGGTCGGGCGCGGCCTGGCCGGGCAGGGTCGGCGGTGACGCGTGCTGTCCGGACGCGGCCCGCGCCGGCGGGTTCTGCGCCGGGGCGGCCGGTTCCGGCGCCTGCCCCGGGGACCAGCTCAGCTTGACGACCAGGTGGCCCTCCGCCGATCCCTTCGCGATCACGGCACCGGCCTCCGCGGACAGCCGCACGCCGAACTCGATCTCCACCGTGTCCGGGCGCAGGCTGCCGTCCCGGAAGACCCGCAGCGCGGACGCCGCGGCCGCCCGTACGCCGTCGAGCGCTCCCTCGAAGGTGCGCGCGGCCTGCGCCGGCCCGTCGCCGCGCGAGACGAGGCGGGCTCCCGACCGGGTGCTGCCGGCACCCTCCACCATGACGAGCGCGCCGTCCTCGGTCCTGAACTCCACCAATTCGTCCACGGTGACGCTCGCTCCCCCGTCGTACCTGACCAGTGACCACGGTCCATGTTACGGACGGTGCTGCGGGTGTCACACATCCGGCGGTGAGGGGCGGGACCTGTTCCGAGGTTGGCGAAAACCCGCCAGGGCGCCTTTCCGTCAGTTCCGGTCAACTCCCGTACGGGATACGACACATCACACTCGTCCCAGCACTCGACGCACTCGGCACACACGACTCGGCACACCCGACTCGACGACACGACTCGCTGCACACGACTCGCTACACACGAGAAGAGGCGTGGATGAGCACAGGACCAGTCAGACGCGGGGCCGCCCTGCTCGCTGCGGGGCTGGTGAGCGCCCTGCTCCCGGCCGGCCCGGCGGTCGCGGCACCGCACCCCCAGGGCCCCGGCGCGAGCGGCACCACCACCGTCACCCTCGTCACCGGCGACGAGGTGACCGTCACCGACCTCGGGCACGGCAGACAGACGGTCACCGTACGGCGGCCCGTGGGCGCCACCGGTGCCGTACGGACGCAGCGCGGCGACGGCCACCTCACCGTCGTACCGGACGAGGCGCTGCCGTACCTGCGGGCCGGCAGCCTGGACCGGAGGCTGTTCGACGTCAGCGGGCTGATCCGGCAGGGGCTCACCGACGCCGAGACCGACGCCCTGCCACTGATCGTCACCTACGACAGGAGCGCGCGGACCACGACCCCGGGCGGTGCCGAGCGGACCCGCGCGCTGCCCAGTCTGCGCGGGGCCGCCGTGGAGGCCGGCAAGGGGCGTGCCTTCTGGCGGTCGTTCACCCGGACGCCCGGCATCGACAAGGTGTGGCTCGACGGGCGGGTGCGGGCCGAACTCGCCGAGAGCAACGCCCAGATCGGCACCGCGGCGGGCTGGGACGCGGGGCTGACCGGCAAGGGCGTCACCGTGGCCGTCCTGGACTCCGGCGCCGACCTCGGCCATCCCGACCTCGCGGGCCGGGTGAGCACCGCCAAGAGCTTCATCGACGGGCAGGAGGTCGCCGACCGCAACGGCCACGGCACCCACGTCACCTCCACCGTCGGCGGCAGCGGCGCGGCCTCCGACGGCAAGGAGAAGGGCGTGGCGCCGGGCGCGGACCTCGCCGTCGGCAAGGTGCTCAGCGACCAGGGCTCGGGCAGCGAGTCCCAGATCATCGCCGGGATGGAGTGGGCGGCACGGGACGTGCACGCCCGGATCGTCTCCATGAGCCTGGGCTCCACGGAGCCGAGCGACGGCACCGATCCCATGGCGCAGGCGGTGAACACCCTCTCGAAGGAGACCGGCGCGCTGTTCGTCGTCGCCGCCGGCAACACCGGTGCCCCCTCCTCCGTCGGCTCACCGGGCGCCGCCGACGCCGCACTCACCGTCGGCGCGGTCGACTCCGCCGACCAGGCCGCCTGGTTCACCTCCGCCGGACCCCGGTACGGCGACAACGCCCTCAAGCCCGACCTCGCCGCCCCCGGCGTGGACATCCTCGCCGCCCGCTCCGGTCTCGTCGGCGGCTCCGGCCCCTACACCTCCATGAGCGGTACGTCCATGGCGACCCCGCAGGTCGCGGGCGTCGCGGCGCTGCTCGCCGAACAGCATCCCGACTGGACCGGCGCGCGGCTGAAGGACGCCCTGATGTCCAGCTCGAAGCAGCTCGACGCCTCCGCCTACACGCTGGGCGCGGGCCGGGTGAGCGTGCCGGACGCGGTGCGCGCCACGGTCACCGCCACCGGCAGCGCCGACCTCGGCTTCCACCGCTGGCCCTACGACGCGGACGAGCCGGTCACCCGGACCGTCACCTACACCAACTCCTCCGACGCCCCGGTCGAGTTGCGGCTGTCGGTGCGCGGCGCCCCGGACGGCGTCGCCACCCTCGCCGACGACACCCTCACCGTGCCCGCCCACGGCACGGCCTCCACCACGGTCACCGGCGACGGGTCCAAGGCACCGGTCGGCGAGACCAGCGGCCGGATCGTGGCCACCGACCCGGCCGGCGACACGGTCGCGCACACCGTGTTCGGGCTGGTCAAGGAGGAGGAGCGGTACACGCTCACCGTCCACGTCAAGGACCGCTCGGGCGCGCCCGCCGCCGCCGACCTCACCGTGCAGCGGCTCGCCGAGGGCGCGGACGCCGAGCCCGCCCACGTCGGCGACTCGGGCACGCTCCGGCTGCGCCTGAAGCCCGGCACCTACTCCCTCGCCACCTTCCTCGACGTGCCCGGCAGCCACGGCGCCGACTCCCTCGGCCTCGGCTTCCTCACCGCCCCCGAGATCACCCTCGACCGGGACCGCGACATCACCCTGGACGGCCGCACGCTGCGGGAGATCCGGGCGGACGTGGACCGGCGCACCGAGACCCACCAGCTCGTCATGGAGTACGACCGGAAGGCGAACGGCGCCGACCTGTTCGGCGCGGTCCAGGTGCCCCTCACCTACGACAGCGTCTTCGCGGCGCCCACGCCCGAGGTCACGCGGGGCACCTTCGAGTACCGGACCGTATGGCGGCTGGCCAAGCCACAACTGGAGGTCAAGGGCGTCGGCGAGGCCACCGTCCAGCCGGGCGGCACCCTCGTCCCGGGCCGCACGAGACTGCCCCTGGTGGACGTCGGCGACGGACCCGTCACCGGGGTGTCCGGCAAGGCCGTGCTCGCCCGTCTCGTCCCCGGCGCCGACCCGGCCGCGCTCGCGCGGGACGCGCAGGACGCGGGCGCCGAGGCCCTGTTCGTCACGGACGACGCCCCCGGCCGGCTGACGGCCTGGTGGGGCACCGACGACAACGCCGACCGGCCCCTGCTGATCGCCACCGTGAACCAGGCGGACGCGGCACGCCTCAGGGCGGCGGGCCGGGCCGACATGACGGGCACCGCCGACTCGCCGTACGTGTACGACCTCTCCGAGGGCCACCGGGGAGCCATCCCGGACCGGGACCTCACGTACGCGCCCGGCGCCCGCGAACTGGCCGCCGTGCGCGTCACGTTCCACGCGGCACGGCCGCAGAGCGGCGGCGAGTTCCGGTACTCGATCACCGGCACCTTCCCGATCGGCCTCGGCTTCCAGGAGCGCGTCACCCTGCCCGCCGAGCGCACGGACTACGTCTCCACCGGTCCCGGCCAGCTGTGGCACGAGTCCGTCACCGCCGCCGACGGCGCGCTGGAGGAGCGCGGCGGGCTCGTCCGCTACGACGGCGGGACCCGGCCGGCGCTGCACTGGTTCCGGCCGGTGTGGCACCCGTGGATGGGCACCGGACTCGGCTGGGGCCAGCAGCGGGCCGGGAACCAGATCCAGCTGAACGTGCCCGGCTGGGGCGACTCCGGACCCGACCACACCGGCTTCGGCGACGTGTGGAGCGAGGACAGCGGGATGCGGCAGACCACCTCCGTCCGGCTCGACGGCACCCTCGTCGACCAGAACACCGGTTCCGCCGCCTACGTCAGGGACGCGCCCGCCGAGGAGCACACCTACCAGGTCGTCACCGACACCGCCCTCGACGCCGGCCGGTGGCCGCTCGCCACCCGGGGCCACTCCGAGTGGACCTTCCGCTCGGCGGCCACCCCCGAGGACCACTGGACGTACCTGCCGCTGATCAACCTCGCCTACGACCTCGACACCGACCTCGCCGGAGCCGTGCGCGGCGGGCAGCGGGTCCCCGTCGGGCTCGGCGCCTCCTACGTGGCGCGGGCCTCGGGCACCGGAAGGCTCGGCGGCGGCCGGCTGGAGGTGTCGTACGACGACGGCACCACCTGGCGGAAGGTCCCCCTGCGCACCGGCCGGGACGCCTCCTGGCACGGCACGCTGACCGTGCCGCACGGCGCGTCGTCCGTCTCGCTGCGGGCCTCGGCCCGGGACGACAAGGGCGGATCGGTGACACAGGAGATCATCCGGGCGGTGGCGGTCCGGTAGCGCCGCGGCCGAGGGCGTTCAGACGACGCCCCGGATCACGCCCAGCTCCGCCAGGTCCTGTGGACGGATGCGGAGCTGGTCCGCGGTCGACCGGACCTCCTCCGGCGGGCGTTTCAGGATGGCGGCCGCCAGCTCCGGGGCGATCACCGAGAAGTAACTGTCCGGCGTGGCCCAGGTGTTGCCGGGCGCGGCCAGCGCGAGCGCGCCGCCCGAACCGCCCTCGCCGATGACGAGGGTGGTGACCGGCACCCGGGCGGCGGCCACCGCGCCGAACACCTCGGCGACGGCCGCGCCGACGCCCTGCCGCTCCGCCTCCGCGTCGTTCGCGGCACCCGGGGTGTCCACCAGCGTCAGCACGGGGATGCCGAGCCGGTCCGCCAGCCGGATCAGCCGGGCGGCGGTGCGGTACCCGGCGGGGCGGGTCGCCGTGCCGGTCTGCGCCGCGTAGGCCACGGTACGGCCGTCCCGCTCACCGAACCCGCACAGCATCCCGTCGGGATCGGTACCGCCGCACCGGTCACCGCTGATCGGCAGCCGGTCGTCGAAGTAGGCGTCCAGGTAGGCGTGCGCCCGTGGCCGTTCGGCCGCCCGGGCCCGTTCGACCGCCTCCCACCCGCTCCCGGGCAGCCCGCCCCGCCAGAGCGCACCCGGCACGGGTGCGGGCGCGTTGCCTCCGGCGGGTTCTGGGGTGGGGGTGGGCGGGTTGCCCCTGGCGGACCCTGGGGCGGAGGTGGGCGCGGGCCACTGGGTGGGCGCAAGGGTGGGCACGGGTGGAGCCGGGTCCGTCCCCTGGACGGGCTCTGGGGTGGAGGTGGGCGCGGTCTTCCGGGCGGACGGTGGGGCGGGTTCCGGCGGGGCGGGTTCGGTCCCCTGGGCGGACCCTGGGGTGGAGGTGGGCTCGGGCCACTGGGTGGGCGCAAGGGTGGGCCCGGGTGGTGCCGGGTCCGTCCCCTGGACGGGCTCTGGGGTGGGGGTGGGCGCGGTCTTCCGGGCGGACGGTGGGGCGGGGTCCGGCGGGGGGGGG
>NZ_JNWV01000029.1 GCF_000716535.1 Streptomyces flaveolus
CGGGCGTGCACGCCGGGCAGCCGGGCCTCGCCCTGGGCGTTGTTCTGCAGGACGAGCATCACCTGGAAGAGGGGGTGGTGGGCGAGGGTGCGGGTGGGGTTGACGGCTTCGACGAGTCGTTCGAAGGGGACGTCCTGGTGGGCGAGGGCGGACAGGTCGGTTTCGCGGACGCGTTCGAGGAGTTCGCGGAAGGTGGGGTCGCCGGAGGTGTCGGTGCGCAGGACGAGGGTGTTGACGAAGGGACGCCCGCCAAGCGCTCCGTCCAGTACTTGAGTTGAGTGCCGAGCGGGCTCCGCGGGTCGGCCTCGTCGCCGAGGGCCTCCTGCTGCCACAGGGCGTAGTCGGCGTACTGGACCGGCAGCGGCTCCCAGTCGGGCGTCCTGCCCTCCAGCCGGGCGGTGTAGGCGGTGGACAGGTCCCGCAGCAGCGGACCCGCCGACCAGCCGTCGGCCACGATGTGGTGCATCAGCAGGAGCAGCACGTGCCGCTTCGCGTCGACCTCGAACAGCGTGGCCCGGAAGGGCAGCTCGCCGCCCAGCGGGAAGGTCTCACGTACCGCGGCGGCCAGTACGGCCGCCGGCTCGCCCTCCGGCGTCTCGCGGACGGCGAGATCCGCTCGCGTGCCCTTCGCCAGGACCACCTGGTACGGCACACCGTCCCGCTCGGCGAACACGGTCCGCAGGCTCTCGTGCCGGTCCAGCACGTCGCCGAGCGCCGCCCGCAGGACCGGTACGTCCAGGGGTCCGTCCAGGCGCAGCGCGAGGGGGATGTTGTAGGTGGGGCTCGGACCCTCCAGCCGGTTCAGGAACCACAGCCTGCGCTGGGCGGGGGACAGCGGCAGTCGCTCCGGGCGGTCCCGGGGCACCAGCCGGGGGCGTGCCTGCCCGGCGCCGCCGTCGAGCCGGGCCGCCAGCTCGCGGACCGTGGGGGCCTCGAACAGGGTGCGCAGCGAGAGGCCGGTGCCGAACACGGTCCGGACGCGGCCGATCAGGCGGGTGGCGAGCAGCGAGTGGCCGCCCAGGTCGAAGAAGCTGGTGTCCACCGGGACCTCGGCCACGCCGATGACCTCGGCGAACAGTCCGCGCAGGATCTCCTCGCGGGCCGTGCGCGGCCCGGCGCCCGCCGCGGTCCGGGCGGGCTGCCGCTCGGGGGCCGGCAGGGCGGCGCGGTCCAGTTTGCCGTTGGCGGTCAGCGGCAGCTCGGCCAACGGCACGATCGCCGACGGGACCATGTACTCGGGCAGCCGTTCGGCGGCCAGCGCCCGCAGCTCCTCGACGGGTGCGTCGGAGACGACGTACGCGACGATCCGCCGGTCGCCGGGCCGGTCCTCGCGGACCACCACGGCCGCCTGCCGCACCAGCGGATGGCCGCCGAGCACGGTCTCGATCTCACCGGGCTCGATCCGGAAGCCGCGCACCTTGACCTGGTGGTCCACGCGCCCGACGAACTCCAGCAGCCCGTCCCGGTTCCAGCGGCCCAGGTCGCCCGAGCGGTACATGCGGTCACCGGGCGCACCGAACGGGTCCGCGACGAAGCGGCCCGCGGTGAGCGCCGGCCGGCCGTGATAGCCGCGGGTGACCAGGTCGCCCGCGATGTAGAGCTCGCCGGGCACCCCGGCGGGCACCGGGCGCAGCCGCGCGTCCAGGACGTACATCCGGGTGCCCCGCACGGGCCGCCCGATGGTGACGACCCCGGCGGGCACCGGCTCGCCCGGCGCGATACGGAACTCGGTGCAGCCGACGGTGGTCTCGGTCGGGCCGTACTCGTTGACGACGGTCGCCCCCGGATGCCGCTCGCGCCACTGCTCCAGCACCTCGCCCATCAGGGACTCGCCGCCCAGCACCAGCTGGCGCACCGGAGAGAAGCGGTCGTCGGACTCCAGCAGCAGCGGCAAGTGGCTCGGGGTGGCCTTCACGAAGTCGGGCCGGGCCGCGGGCGGCTGCTCGGCGCGGCCGTCCAGGTCGACCAGTTCGACCGTGCCGCCCGCGGTGAGCGGGGCGAAGATGCCCGTGACCGTCAGGTCGAAGGCGACCGGTGAGTGCACCAGCGCCCGGCCGCGCACACTGTCGTACGCCTCCCGGGCCCAGCCCAGATAGGCGGCCAGGGAGCGGTGTTCGACGACCACGCCCTTGGGCCGGCCGGTGGAGCCGGAGGTGAAGATGACGTACACCGGGTGAGCCGGGGTCAGCGGGCAGGTGCGGTCGGCGTCGTTGACGTCCTCGGCGGACAGGTCCGCCAACCGGCGCCGCTCCTCGGGTGAGTCGAGCAGCACCCGCCGGATGCCCGCGGGCAGCAGGCCGGAGTGCGCCCGGGCGGTGACCGCGGCGACCGGGCGTACGTCGTCCATGACGAACGCGATCCGCTCGGCCGGGTGGGCGAGGTCCAGCGGCAGATAGGCGGCGCCCGCCTTGGCGATGCCGAGGAGTGCGGCGATCTGGTCGACCGAGCGGTCCAGGGCCACGGCCACATGGGTCTCGGGGCCGGCGCCGAGCGCGATGAGGCGGCGGGCGATCCGGTTGGCGCGCGCGTCCAGCTCACGGTAGGTGAGGACGGTTCCCGCGTGCTCGACCGCAGGGGCGTCCGGGGTGCGCCGCACCTGGGCGGCGAACAGCTCGGGCAGGGTGGTGCCGACGGCCTCGGCGGGCGCGCCCTGCCAGCCGTGCAGGAGCTGGGCGCGCTCGGCCTCGTCCAGGATCTCCAGGTCCCCGATGGGCCGCTCGGGCGCGGTGGTGGCCGCGTCCAGGAGGCGCACCAGACGGGCGGCGAGCCGCTCCGCGCTGTCGCGGTCGAACAGGTCGACGGCGTACTCCAGGGTGCCGGCGAGTGCCTCCCCGTCCTCGGCGAACAGGAAGGACAGGTCGACCTTGGCGGAGTCGCGCTCCGCGGTGTCCACGGCGACGCGCAGCCCGGGCAGGTCGTAGCGGACCCGTTCGGCGCCCTGAAAGGTCAGCATCGTCTGGAACAGCGGGTGGTAGGCGAGCGAGCGCGCCGGGTTGAGATGCTCCACCAGCCGGTCCAGCGGCAGGTCCTGACGGGCGAAGTCGGCGAGGTCCCGGTCACGGACCCGTCCGACGAGCTCGGTGAAGGACGGGTTGCCCGAGGTGTCGGTGCGCAGGCACACGGTGTTGGCGAAGCAGCCGACCAGCCCGTCCAGGAGCTCGTCGGCACGGCCCGCGACGGCGGTTCCGACCGGGATGTCGCCGCCCGCGCCCAGCCGGGTCAGCAGCGCCGCCAGGCCGGCCTGGACCGTCATGAACACCGTGCTGCCGGTGCGCCGGGCCAGCGTGGCCAGCCGCGCGTGCAGCCCGGCCGGCACGGTGAACCGCACCCGGCCGCCACGGCCTGAGGCGACGGCCGGACGCGGCCGGTCGGTGGGCAGCTCCAGCACGTCCGGCAGGCCGGCCAGCCGCTCCTCCCAGTACGCCAGGTCCTCCTCGGGCCGCTCGACCGCACGCTGCCACAGGGTGAAGTCGGCGTACTGGACGGGGAGGTGCTCCCAGTCGGGGGCGCGGCCCGCGAGCCGGGCGGTGTAGGCGGCGGACAGGTCCCGGGCCAGCGGGCCCGTGGAGGCGCCGTCCGAGGCGATGTGGTGCAGCAGCACGAGCAGGGTGTGCCGCTCGGGGCCGGTGGCCAGCAGGACCGTGCGCAGCGGCGGGCGGGCCGCCAGGTCGAAGCGGTGGCGGGCCTGCCGGGTGAGCTCGGCGGCCGCCTCCTCCTCGCGGACGTCCAGGACGTGCAGCTCGGGGCGGGCCGAGTCCAGGACGACCTGGCAGGGCTCGCCGTCCTCGGCGCGGTAGACGGTGCGCAGCACCTCGTGCCGGTCGGTGAGATCGCCGAGCGCGGCGGCCAGCGCCGTCCGGTCCAGCGGGCCGGTCAGCTCCAGGGTGAGCGCGATGTTGTACGAGGTGTCGTCCGCGTCGAGCTGCTGCACGAACCACAGGCGGCGCTGCGCGCTGGACAGCGGCAGCCGCTCGGGCCGCTCGGCGGGGGCGAGCTCGGGGCGTCCGGCACCGGCGGCGGTGTCCAGGGCACGGGCGAAGGCCGCCGGGGTGGGCGCGTCGAACAGGGTGTTGACGGGCACGGACACACCGAGCAGCCGGCGCACCCGGTTGACCAGGCGGTTGGCGCGCAGGGAGTGTCCGCCGTGCGCGAAGAAGTCGTCGTCCGGGCCGAACCCGTCCGTGCCCAGCACCTCGGCGAACAGCCCGCACAGGATCTCCTCGCGGGGATCGCGCGCGGCCCGCCGGGCGGTCGCGGGGCGGTGGGCGGCCAGCGCGGCCCGGTCGGTCTTGCCGTTGGCGGTGAGCGGCAGCGCGTCGTGCACGACGACGGCGGCCGGGGCCGCGTGGTCCGGCAGCAGACCGGCGGCGAAGTCCCGTACGGCGTCCGCGTCCAGGGCGTGGCCCGGGGCCGGTACGACATGGGCGACGAGGGTGTCGTCGTGGGCGACGACGGCGGCCCGGGCGACACCGGGGGCGGTGAGCAGTACGGCCTCGGTGCCCGCAGGCTCGACCCGATGCCCGCGGATCTTGATCTGGTCGTCCCGGCGGCCGGTGAACTCGTGCGTGCCGTCGGGCAGTTCACGGACCAGATCGCCGGTGCGGTAGCGGCCGCCGAAACCCCGCGGCGCGGAGTCGTCGGCGTAGCGCGCCAAGTGGCGGGTGACGACGACGAGTTCGCCGTCCTCGACGGCCAGCTCCACCCCGTCGATGCCCGGGCCGAGCGGTACCCGGGCGCCGTGCCGGGTGCCGGCGGGGCGGCCCGGCCCGGCGGCGACGTGCACGGAGACGGCCTGCGGGGTCTCGGTGGTGCCGTACAGGTTGAGGATCCTGGCGTTCGGGGCGCGGTCGGCCCAGGTGTCGACGGTGCGCCAGGTCAGCGCCTCGCCGCCGAAGCCCACCAGCCGCAGCTCGGGCCAGCCTCCCTCGGGCGCGGCGTCGGCCAGGACGTCACCGAGGCCAGGGGTGAGATGGGCCAGGGTGATCCGCTCGTCGGCCAGCCAGCGGGCGATCGCGGCCGCGTCGCGCACGTCGGCCTCGGGGAAGACGACCGTGCCGCCCGCCCACAGCGGCACGAACACGTCCCGCAGCAGCGGGTCGTGCCCGAGCCCGGACAGCACCGCGCCGCGCACCTCGCATCCGATGCCCTCGGCGGCGGTGTACCAGCCGAGGAAGTGCTCGACCGGCCCCCAGCCGCCCAGGATCCGCCGGGGCTCACCGGTGGTGCCGGAGGTGTGGGCGACGTAGGCGACGGGGGCGTGGGCGGGAGCTCCGGCGTGCGTGTCGTCGCGGACGCCCGCGTTCGTGATCTCGCAGGAGGCCACGTCCGGTGCGTCGAACTCGGCTGTGAGCACCGGAAGTTCCGGGCCCGCCAACTCCTTCGGCAGCCCCGCTGGACCGCACGCGAGCCACGCCTTGACCCCCGAGCGCTCCGCCTGGCGGCGCGACTGCCGCACCGGGTGGGCGGCGTCGCAGATCAGGAAGGCGGCGCCGGTGCGGGCCACGGCCACCAGGGCCAGGGCGAGTGCGGGGGTGCGCAGCGCGTGGATCGCGACGGTGTCCCCGGGGCCGACGCCGGCCGATTTCAGCCGCTCGGCGAGCCGGGCCGTCGCCGACTCGAAGGCGCGGTAGCTCCACCGCTCCCGGGCCCCCGACACCGCGAGGGCGTCGGGTGTGCGGGCCGCGTGCTCCGCGAGCCGTCCCAGCAGACCGGCCGGCCCGCCGGCCGTGGACCGTCCCAGGTCCCCTATCGCCACACCTGACATGGATCCGACTCCTCAGCTCGCAGTCCACATGCCGGTGGACGTTAGGAGGGCGCTTTTTCACCGCGTTATCGCGCGCGTTTCGGCCATGCCGGGCGCGAGCGGAGCCGGCCGGGACGGGAGCGGAGCAGGCCGGGGCGAGGAGCGGAGCAGGCCGGGGCGGGGCGGGGAGCGGGCCGGGGCGGGGAGCGAAGCCATTCGATAAGCCATCGATAGAGGGGCTCCGTAGCGTCCCGGTTCGCCGCAGCAACCGCGGACCCTGAGAGGACCCGATGACGATCACGACCCCGGCGATACGCGCAACAGACCTGGTGAAGCAGTTCGGTGACACCCACGCGGTGCGGGGCGTGTCCTTCGAGGTGCCCGAGGGCACCGTCCTCGGGCTGCTGGGACCGAACGGAGCCGGCAAGACGACGACCGTGCGCATGCTGTGCACCCTCGTCAAGCCGGACGCGGGGCAGGCCTTCGTGCACGGCTACGACGTGGCACGCCAGTCCCGCGAGGTACGCAACCTGATCGGCATGACCGGCCAGTACGCGGCCGTCGACGAGGACATCTCCGCCTGGGAGAACCTCTATCTGATCGGCCGCCTGCTGAACCTGGGGCGGGCCGCCGCCCGCGCCGGCGCCGACGCCATGCTGGAGCGGTTCCGGCTCACCGAGGCCGCACACCGCCCCGCGAAGACCTACTCGGGCGGCATGCGCCGGCGGCTCGACCTGGCCGCGAGCCTCCTCGGTGACCCGAAGGTGCTCTTCCTCGACGAGCCGACCACCGGTCTCGACCCGCACAGCCGCAACTCCCTGTGGGAGGAGGTGCGTTCCCTCGCCGGCCGGGGCACCACGGTGCTGCTCACCACCCAGTACATGGAGGAGGCCGAGGCACTCGCCGACTCCCTCGTGGTCATCGACCGCGGTCAGGTCATCGCCTCCGGCACCGTCTCCGAGCTGCGCGAGCGCATCGGCGGCCCGGTGCTCCACCTCACCCCGCAGCACACGGCCGACCTGCCCGCCGTACGCAAGGCCCTGCAAGCCGCGGGCCTCGGCCCGGTCGCCGTCGACGAAGCGGACGGGCTGGTCCGGCTGCCGCTGGACCGGGAGGGGCGCACGGTCACCGCGGCGGTACGCGCGCTCGGTGCCTCCGGCATCCCCATGGCCCGCGTCGACACACGCACCCCGAGCCTCGACGACACCTTCCTCACCCTGACCGGCACCGCGCCCGTCACCGCGCTGACCGGCGCCGGCCACGCCGACACCGACACCGAGCCCAGGACCGAGACCGCCAGGAGCGCCGCATGAGCGCCGTCATCGCCCCGGGCCTGCTGCCCGGGTCCCGCCGAGCCGTCGGCCACACCCTGGCCATCACCCGGCGCAATCTGCGCAAGGTGCTCTCCAGCCCCGGCCAGGTGCTGGACGCCACCCTGATGCCGCTGGTGTTCGCGCTGATCTTCGTCTACATCTTCGGCGGCGCGATCTCCGGGAGCAGCGGCGCCTACCGGCAGTATGTGATGCCCGGCATCATGGCTCTGACCACCACCATCGCCTCCCGCACCTCCGGCATCAGCCTCAACACCGACTTCCACAACGGGGTGATGGACCGGTTCCGCACCCTGCCGATGACCGCCTGGGCCGTGCTCGCCGGGCGTATCCTCGCGGACACCCTGCGGATGCTGGTCAGTCTGCTGGTGGTGTTCGCGTTCGCCCTGCTGATCGGCTTCCGGGTGCACACCGGCCCGCTCCAGGCCGTCGCCGCGATCGGGCTGATCCTGCTCTACGGGGTCGCGCTGGCCTGGCTGCACGCGCTGATCGGACTGACCGCGCGCACGGTGGAGACCGTGCAGAGCGTGGGCATGCTCGCCATGGTGCCGTTGCAGTTCGGCAGCTCCATCTTCGTCGCCCCGGGCACCATGCCCGGCTGGCTGGGCTTCCTCGTCGCGCACAACCCGATGAGCTCGGTGGTCGACGCCTCCCGCGCGCTGCTGACCGGCGGCCCCGCAGCCGGCCATGTCACCGCCGCGCTGGCCTGGAGCCTCGCCCTGATCGCCGTGACCGCCCCGCTCGCCGCCCGCCGCTTCGCCAGGCGGAGGTGAGCCCGGTGACGCCGTCCGTTCCCGCACGCACCGCCGCTGCCCGGTCGCGGGCCGGGGAGCCGTTCGCTCCGTGGCGTGTGCCGCACCGCCTGGTTCCCCAGGGGTGTGCCCTGGCCGGCCCGGACGCCGGGCCGCTCGCCGGGTGCCGCCTCGGCGGGGGGAGGCGGGTCCGGTGACCGTGACCTCCCTCCCGTCCACTGCCGCCGCATGGCTGCGCGTCCTGCACGCTCCCGAGCGCCCGCTGCACCGCCTGGTCTGCTTCCCGCACGCCGGCGGAGCCGCCAGCTTCTTCCGTGCGTGGCCCGCCCTGCTCGGCCCGGACACCGAGGTGCTCGCGGTGCGCTACCCGGGCCGCGAGGACCGCATCCTCGAGGGACCCGCCCGGACCATGGACGACCTGTCCGGTCCCGTCGCCGCCGCGCTGGCCGCCCTGCCCCCGCTGCCCACCGTCTACTTCGGCCACAGCATGGGCGCCTCCGTGGCCTACGAGGTGGCCCGCGAGACCGCCCCGCGGCTGCTGCTCGTCTCCGGACGGGCGGCCCCGCACCGGCTGCCGCGCTTCCGGTACGACGACGACGCCGCGCTTCTCGCGGACGTCCGCCGGCGCGGCGGCCCGCTGGCCCCCGCGCTCGACGATCCCGACCTGGTGGAGCTGGTCCTGCCCGCGCTGCGCGCCGACTACGCGCTGCTGGAGGACTACGCGGCGAAGGCCCGCGCCGAGCGCCTTGACCTCCCGGTCGCCGCCTTCTACGGCGAGGCGGACCCGGACGTTCCCGCGGACGCCGTCCTCGCCTGGGCCGATGTCGCCGCCCGTGGCGCCTTCACCAGCCGCGCCTTCCCGGGCGACCACTTCTACCTCGTGCCGCACGCCGCCGAGGTGACCGGCGACATCACGGCACACCTGTCCGCTCTGTCCGTCCCCATGGCACGAAGGAACACCTGACATGCAGATTTCGGCCCCCGAGGTCGAGGCCCGCCATCTGACCAAGCGGTACGGCCACAAGACCGCCGTCGACGACCTCAGCTTCACCGTCCCGCCCGGCAAGGTGACCGGATTCCTCGGTCCGAACGGCGCCGGCAAGTCCACCACCATGCGGCTGCTGCTGGGCCTCGACCGGCCCGACGGCGGCAGCGCCCTGATCGGCGGCCGCCCCTACGGCGAACTGCGCGGCCCGCTGCGTACCGTCGGCGCCCTGCTGGAGGCCCGCGCCTTCCACAAGGGCCGCAGCGCCTACGCCCACCTGCGCTTCCTCGCCCACACCCAGGGGCTGCCCGCCTCCCGCGCCGACGAGGTGCTGGAGCGGGTCGGTCTGAGCGAGGTCCGCACGGCCCGCGCCGGGGGCTTCTCCCTCGGCATGGCGCAGCGCCTCGGCATCGCGGCCGCCCTCATCGGCGACCCGCGGATCCTGGTGCTGGACGAGCCGGTCAACGGGCTCGATCCCGAGGGCGTGCTGTGGATCCGCAATCTGATGAAGTCCCTCGCCCAGGAGGGCCGTTCGGTCTTCGTCTCCAGCCATCTGATGAACGAGATGGCCGTCACCGCCGACCATCTGATCGTCATCGGCCGTGGCCGGCTGCTCGCCGACTGCCCGGTCGAGGAGTTCATCGACCGCAACTCGCGCGCCGACTCCGTCCTGGTCCGTACGCCCGCGGTCGCCCGGCTCACCTCCCTGCTGGCGGCCGAGGGCGGCACGGCCCGCGCCGAGGGCCCCGACCGGTTGTCGGTCACCGGCCTTCAGGCCGCACGGATCGCGGAGCTGGCGGCGGCGGAGCGGATCGTCATCCACGAACTGACCCCGCAGCGCGCCTCGCTGGAGGAGGCGTTCATGCGGATGACCGAGACCAGCGTCGAGTACGGCGGCCCCGCCGGCTCTCCCCTCACCGAATGGAGCGCGGCGTGAGCGCCGAAGCCCTCGCCCCCGCCCGGCACGTCACGGCGAAGTCCCCGGGCCTCACCGGTCTGCTGCGCGCGGAGTGGGTCAAGATCAGCTCGGTGCGCTCCACCGCCTGGGTGCTGCTGCTGATGTTCGTCGCGTCCGTCGGGGTGTCCGTGGCGGCCAGTGCGGTCACCGCCGCCCAGTGGGGCTCGGCGTCGCCGCAGGACCGGGCCAGGGTCGTCGCGGACCCCCTCTCGGTGATCTTCAGCGCCTTCGGTGTCGGCGAACTGATCGTGTCGGTGCTCGGTGTGCTGGTCATCACGAGCGAGTACTCCAGCGGCACGATCCGCGCCAGCTTCCTCGCCGTGCCCCGCCGCACCCCGCTGCTCGTGGCCAAGGCGGCGGTGTTCGCCCTGGTGACCCTGGTGGCGGGCGAAGTCACCGCGTTCGCCTCCTTCTTCGCCGGATCGGCACTGCTGGACAAGCACGCCCCGGTCGCCCTCGGCGACCCCGAGGTGCTGCGCGTGGTGACCGGCAGTGGGCTGTTCCTGGCCGCGATGAGCCTGTTCGCCCTCGGTGTCGGCGCCCTGATCCGCCACACGGCCGGTGCGATCGCCGCGGTGGTCGGCTTCCTCCTGGTCCTGGCCCCCCTCGCCGGCAGCCTCCCCGGCACGGCGGGCCGCGACATCGCGGCCTTCCTCCCGGCCAACGCGGGCCAGCAGATCGTCTTCGCCCACCCCTCCCCGGACCATGTCCTCACCCCCTGGCAGGGCCTCGGCGTCTGCGCGCTGTGGGGCGTGGCGCTGATCGCCGTGGCCTCGGTCCTCCTCCGCCGCCGGGACGTCTGACCCACCAGCCACCCGTACCGGCCGCCCCCTCCGACGGCCGGTACGGGTTCCTCTTTTGACCACACGGGCTACGGCGGGGGAGGCCGGCCCGCCGGGATGTGATGGGGTCCGCCGCGCGCGATGGGGCCGGGGCTCCCGCCGGTGAAACCGGGGCGGGGCTGCGCGCGGCGGGACTGTGCGCGGAGCGTCTGTGCGCGGCGGGGTCGGCCCCGGAGCCCGCGCACAGGATCTACCCGACCGGGCCCGCGCCTCGCGTTCCTGCCCGGAGCCCGCTCCGTCCGCCGTCGGGCCGGGCGCGCGCCGTCCTCGCCCGCCGAACGGATCCGGACATCGATCCGCCCACTGGAAGGAGTTCCCATGCTCACCGTCACCCGTCCGCGCGACGGCGCCGAGGTGCTGGCCGTCGCCGGCGATCCCTGGACGCGGGAGTGGATCACGCCTGACTGGCGTGGTCCTGCCTGGGCTGTCGAAGGGGCCGTGGCGTACGGCTCCGGAAGTGCGGACGAGCCCGCCGCCGCCGTCACCGTCACCGGCGCCCCCGATGCCGCCGTGGCGCTCGCCGGGCACGTGCTCGACGCGCTGCCCGAGCCGCCGTACGTTCTGAACCTGCCACGCGGTGCGTGGCCGTTGCCCGAGGGCGAGCGGGAGGAGTGGGCGCTGATGATCGGCGAGACCGCCCCGGCCGCGCAGCCCGGCGAGGAGGACGTCGTCCTGCTGACGTCCGGGCCGGAGCTGTCCGCGTTGCTGGCCGAGGCTAGCCCGGGGCATCTGGTGCGGCCGGGGGATCCACAGGTCGAGGTGTGGGCGGGGATACGTGCGGCGGGCGGGGAACTCGCCTGCGCCGGTGCGCTGTTGCTGCGTCCCGGTACCGGCGCTCCGCACCTTGCCTCGATCGCCACCGCTCCCGCCCACCGGGGGCGGGGCCTGGCCGCCGCTGTCACCGCGTGGCTGACCCGCCGGGCGCTGGAGCGCGGGGCGCCCTGGTGCAGCCTGGCCCGGATGGACTCGGCCCGGACCGCGCACCGGCTCTACGAACGGCTCGGCTACCGCACAGTCCAGGAGTTCACGAGCATCACCCTCGACGTGTGGTGAGACGGGGAGACCGGACAGAACCGAACAGAAGCGAGGGAAGGGGGTGGCGCCGCGAGGTGTCACCCCCTTCGCCCGTCACGTCCGTTCACGGCTCCGCCGGGTCCTCCAGCAGGTGCTGGATCGCCCGCACACACCCCGCGACCTCGGTCACCTCGGCCCGCAGGTTCCGTTGTTCCAGGGCGAGTTGCTCCACGGCCGCATACCGCCTGCGGGAGTGCCCGGTGGAGAACCAGAACAGCGCCGCCACGACGACCATCGTGCAGCTGAGCATGATCGCGGCGGCGATGACCGCTCCGGCCGTGCTGTCCATCGTGGGCCTCCCCAGTGTTCCCCCCGTGCCGATCAGGTCACTCCGTGCAGGCTATCGACGGCACCGGGGCACCCGCCATGTGGGAAAACCGCCAGAACCGCCGGGGGGTTCGGGGGTCAGAACTCCTGAGGACCGTGCAGCGCACCCGCCTGCTCCGGCCGGGGCCGTGCGCCGATCCGGTCGAAGAGGGCTTGCGCGGTCTTCAGGTGGTCCTCGGCGCCGGGCCGCCCGAGCGCGTTCAGAGCCCGCCCGATGCCCAGATTGATCTGCCCCTCCACCAGCGGGCTGTCGATCCCCGAGACGATGTCCAGGGCGTCGGTGAGCGTGTCGAGGGCCTGCTGCCCCTGCCCGGCGGCCAGCCGGGTCTCGCCGAGCCCGTGCAGGGCGTAGGCGAGGCCGACCATGTCCGACTTCTCCTTGACGATGTGCACCACCCGCAGAAACGCTTCCTCTGCGAGCTGTGTCTCGCCGAGCGCGAGATAGACGTGGGCGAGCCGGTGCAGGCTCTGGGCGAGCCCACGGGCGCCACGGCCCTCACCGATCGCCTCGGACAGCCGTACCGACTCCCGGCCCAGGCCCATGGCCACCTCCGCCCGGCCGAGGTCGAGCTGGATCTGCGCCATGTTGTTCAGCACGTGCGCCTCGGAGGAGCCGTCGCCCGCCGACCGGAAGATCTCGCGCGCCTCCTCCAGCCGGGCCATCGCGGTGTCCAGTTCGCCCTGCATCCGGTCCCGGATGGCGAGGTTGCGCAGCACCATCGCCTCGCCGTACCGCTCGCCGACGTCGCGGTGCAGCTCCAGCGCCTCCTCCAGCAGGACCCCGGTGCGCCGCAAGTCGCGCAACCGCAGCGCGACCGCGCCGAGGTCGGCCAGCATCACGGCCTGCCCGCGCACATTGCCGGCGGCCCGCGCGGCCTCCAGCGCCCGCTGCGCGCACCGCCGCCAGTCCTCCACGTAGTTGCGGGTCTCGAACAGCACCACCATGGACGTCGTCAGGTCCCAGGCGATCTCGTCCAGACCGAGCTCGGCCGCCTGGTCGATGAGCGCGCGCAGCGAGAGCCGCTCGGCCTCGAACCACTCCAGCGGCGCCACCAGCAGGTCGTCGGTGAGCGCGGCCGCCAGCGGCCGGCGCGGCGTGCTGCCGTGCAGCACGCTGAAGTCGCCGCCGTACTCCCGGCGGTGGGCCTCCCCGGCCAGCGTCAGATAGGTGCGCAGGACCCGCATCCGCGCCTCGCCGATCCGCTCCTCGCTCTCCTCGTGCGCCGCGCACTCGGCGGCGTACAGACGCAGCAGGTTCTGCAGCCGGTAGCGGGTGTGCCCGGTGGCGTCGAGCCCGACCACCTCCAGGAACTGGGCGTCGACGAGCTGCTCGATGAACAGCTCGGCATCCGGCACCGGGCAGTCCAGCAGCGCCGCCGCCGTCCAGGCGGTGAAGTCGGGTGAGGTGAGCAGCCCGAGCCTGCGGTACAGGCAGGCCGCGTCGGGCGAGAGGTAGCGGTAGCTCAGCTCCAGCCCGGCACGCACCTGGGACTCGTCCTGGCTCAGCTCGTCCAGCCGCCGCTGCTCGTCGCGCAGCCGGGTCACCATGTGCCGCACCGTCCAGTGCGGCCGGGAGGCCAGCCGGGCGGCGGCGATCCGCAGGGCCAGCGGCAGCCGGTCGCACAGGTGGGCGAGGGTCACCGCGTCGGAGGGGCCGGCCGCGATCCGGGACTCGCCGGCGATCGCGGCGAGCAGTCCGACCGCCTCCCGCTCCGACAGCAGCCGCAGTTGGATGCGCGCCTGCGGCGGCCAGGTGACCAGGTCCTCCAGCGCCTCCCGGCTGGTGACGACCACACAGCACTCGCCAACCCCGGGCAGCAGGTCGCGGACCTGGGCGTAGTGGCGGACGTTGTCGAGGACGACCAGCATCCGGTGCCCGGCCAGCAGCGACCGGTACAGCGCGATGCGCTCCTCGTGCGCCGCCGGGACCAGGTCCGCGGCCACGCCCAGCGAGCGCAGGAAGCGGCCGAGCACGTCGCTCGCCTCGGTGGGCGTGTGATGGCCGTCGTAACCGCGCATGTCGGCGTACAGGCTGCCGTCCGGGAAGTGCTCGTGGACCCGGTGCGCCCAGTGCACGGCGATCCCCGTCTTGCCCACCCCGGCCACGCCGGTGATCAGGCCGACCCGGGGGCCGGGCGCGGACAGCAGGGTGTCCAGTGCGGCCAGTTCGGCGTCCCGGCCGACGAACCCGGGGATGCCGGGCGGAAGTTCGGAGGGCACCGAGCGCGGCGGGGCCGTGGGAGCCGCGGGCGTGGCTGAACTCTCGGGAGGGGCGAGCGAGGGGTCGTCGGCCAGGATCGCGTCGTGCAGGCTCTGCGCGTTCGGCCCGGGTTCGAGGCCCAGCTCCTCGATGAACTGCTTGCGGGCCGCGCGGAAGACCTCCAACGCCTCCGCGCGCCGCCCCGAGCGGTACAGGGCGAGCATCAGATGCCCGAGCGTCCGCTCCCGCAGCGGGTGTTCCCGTACGACGGCCGACAGTTCCGGGATGATCTCCTGATGCTGGTCCAGCGTCAGCTGTACGGCGGTGGCGTCGTCGAAGGCGTTGAGCCGGTACTCCTCCAGCCGCGAGGCCTCGTCCTCCACCGGGCGCCCCATCACCCCGGCGAGCGCGGGCCCGCGCCACAGGCCGAGCGCCTGCGCGTACCCCCGGGCCGACTCGGTCAGCGTGCCCTCGGACGCGTCCTGTTCGGCCTGCCCCACCAGCCGGGTGAACTCGACCCAGTCGACCTCGTGCCGGGAGGTTTCGAGCAGATAGCCGGGGTGGGCGGTGACGATCACGTCGTCTTCGACCCCGGCGGCCTTGAAGGCCTTGCGCAGCGCCGCCACACAGATGGCGACCTGGGTGCGGGCCGTCGAGGGCGGCCGGCCGTTCCAGACGACGTCGATGAGCGTGTCCACCGGCACCACCCGGTCCGGGTTGAGAGCGAGCAGCGCGAGGATGGCTCGTTGCCGTGCGCCGCCCACCGGCACGGACCGGCCGTCGGCCTCGACCGCCAGTGGTCCGAGCACCCTGAAAACGAGTCTTGCCCCCATGCGTGTCCCCCAACACCCGCACCATCAACTCCGGCAGCAATCATGCCGCATGCTTCCGACCGGGAATGAGCGGGAGCAAGGTGCATTACCGGCCAAGCGATCAGGGGGAACGCGGCTGGTTATGGTCCCTGCGGCGGGTCGGGGAGGCACCAGACGGCCACCGCGGTGAAGCCGGGCGGCAGGGCGAGGTCCATCTGCTCGCAGGCCGGGGCCGGCCCCGCGGGACCCCCCGCGCAGCGGCCGGTGGCACAGGCGTGGGCAGCCCGGCGGACCCTGTCGCGGAGCCGGTCGGGGGCAAGGGGGCCGTCCGGCCCCGGGTCGTCCTCGGCTGCCAGGGCGAGGCCGAGCGGGGTGTCCCCGAGGGCGTACAGGGAGAGGCCGTTCCGGGTGGCCGCGGCGAAGTGGACCCGGCGGCCGCCGACCGTCGCCGAGCCGTGGCACATGGTGTCGTGGCGGGCGATGCATCGGCGGGTTTCAGCCACTTGACCGAGGCCGAGATCGGCCTGCAGTAGGAGTAGGATTCCGGGCTCGAGGTCCGGATTTACCGTCCTCTTGCCTGGTCGCGGGTGGTGCGACAGCCAGACGGAGGGCCGCGTTCCGGGAGGTCGGAGGCGGACCGGCGCCCCCTCGGACGGCAGGGGGAGCGGGGGCACCCGCTCGCGTTCCTGTGGCCGGAATCCATCTTCCGGCAGGATGTGCGGCACCGGCCGGGCGGACGCCAGCAGGTCCGCCGTCCAGGGGGCGGGCAGCGGGGAGGGAACGCCGTCGGTACCGTCCGGGGCACCGCGTCGGCGGCGGGACGCGCGCCCTCGCCGCCCGGGTGACGGACTCTCGGACATGACGCCTCCCTCCCCGCCGGCCCCGGCCTCAGGGCCGGGCCGCCGCCAACTGGTTCACCATCGCGACGAGTTGCAGGGTGCGGTCGTCGAACCGGGGCGTGGCGATGTACGTCCCGTCGAAGACGGCGTTGACGCCGTAGATCTCGCCGACCTGGTCCACCGGATCGTAGTCCAGCAGCCAGGGCGAGCCGCTGGAGCCGCCGACCATGTTCGGGCAGCGGGCCATGATCAGGTTTCTGGGCACCGGGGTGGGCTCGCTGAGGTCCTTGCAGTACTCCTGGTGCTTGCCGTCATAGGCGCCCTCGGACGGGTA
The DNA here is from genome assembly GCF_000716535.1 of Streptomyces flaveolus. Lineage (GTDB taxonomy): Bacteria > Actinomycetota > Actinomycetes > Streptomycetales > Streptomycetaceae > Streptomyces > Streptomyces flaveolus_A. The sequence continues at coordinate 16,198 of NZ_JNWV01000029.1, forward strand.
CCCGATGATCGTCACCTCGTTGACGGTCCCGTGGCCGGACACGATGTCGAAGGCGCCGGCCGCATCGGCGACGTGCTCGCCCAGGCTGTTGTCGTACGTGATCGCGATGCCGTAGTCGTGGTTCTCGTCGGCGTCGCTGGCCCACAGGGAGTCGCTGGCGACGTTCCACACCGCGAAGGAGCCGAGCGGCGGGGTGGCGCTGCCGTCGTACGCCGGCACGAACAGGAAGTTGGTGTGCCACTGCCCGTTCGGCCCGCCCTCCTCCAGACAGTGCGCGGCGGTCAGGACCAGGGTCTCGGCGGTGGTGTTCAGCACCGAGCCCGAGCACACCGAGGGCTGGCCGCCCGGATAGGTGAAGAAGAGCTTGCCGACGGTGTCCACGGTGGCGACGGGCCCGTGTCCGTCGGGCAGCCCGGCCGCGGCGGCCTGCGCAGTGAGCCCGCTCGTGGCCGTGCCGTCGCGTACGGCCGCGTGGTGCACCGCCTGCCGCATCCGCCGGGGCGTCCAGTACGCGCGCAGGGCCGCGTCGGCCGCGGGCCCGGTGTGCGGCGCCCCGGGCAGGTCCACGCGCGCCGGTGCGCTTGTCATGATCCGCTGTGCCCCGCCCGCGGCGACGGCCGGACTTCCGCCGCCGAGCAGCGCGGCGACGGCGGCCAGCGCGAACAGGGCGGCGGCGACCGCGCTTCTCATGGACGCGGGCGTCCTGCCTGATCCATGTCCACCTTCACGTCTCTGTCTCACCAGCACGCTCCCTCAGGCCCTCGGCCGAATCGGTCGGATCGATCGGATCGGCTGGGACCGTAGGGGAGGGGCTTTTCGCCTCGTTATCCGTGGCGTGCTGAACAGGCCCTGGAGGAAGGGGACTCAAGGGAGCCGGGGGAGTTCAGGCCGGGGCGACGCGGGTGAAGCGGGACGCGGTGCGCAGGTCCGCCCGGACGCGGTCGGCGGTGGTGCGGAGCTCGGGCTGGAGGCTGCGGACGCGGTGCTGGCCACGTGCGGGCGGTGTTCGGGGGCGTCGGAGAGTTTCGCCTGGATGTTGGGGCCGCGGGTGCAGTCGCCGCGGTGGGGGTGGGTCACGGGACCGCGTCCGGTGTCGATCGTGCCGTCCGCCTTGTAGAGCCGTGCGGCTGCGCGCGTCGCGACCAGGGCCCTGCCGCCGACATCCGGCTACTCGGACGAAGGACGGTTCCCGGTCACCGAGCCGCCGCCGCTCACGCCATTCCCCGAACAGTGCCTCGGACGCCGGGCGGGGCCCCAAGAGCCGAAGCCACGCTCAGACACCGCCCGCGCCGCCCGCCGGCCCGTCGCTGCCCGTGCCCAGCGCAGCCCGCTTGCCGCTGCCTGTGCCCGGTGCAGCCGCCTCCAGCCACGCACGGCCTCATACGCCAAACGCCGCTTGCCGTTGCTCAGGCCAGCGCAGCCGCCCGCCGTCCTGTCGCTGCCTGCGCCCAGCGCTGCTGCCTGCCGCTGCCCGCGCCCAGCGCAGCCGCGGGTCGTTGCCTGTGCCCAGCGCAGCCGCTCGTCGCTGCCCGCGCTCAGCGCAGTCGCCCCCAGCCACGCACGGCCTCATACGCCAAACGCCGCTTGCCGCTGCTCAGGCCAGCGCAGCCGCCCGCCGTCCCGTCGCTGCCTGTGCCCAGCGCAACCGCTCGCCGCTGCCCGTGCCCAGCGCTGCCGCTTGCCGCTGCCCGTGCCCAGTGCAGCCGCCTCCAGCCACGTACAGCCTCACACGCCACACGCCGCATGCCGCTGCCAAGGCCGGCGCAGCCGCGGGTCGTTGCCTGTGCCCGGCGCAGCCGCCCGCCGAGCCGTCGCTGTTCGTGCCCAGCGCCGCCGCTCGCCGCTGCCCGTGCCCAGCGCAGCCGCGCCCACGCAAAGCCACGCGCAGCCACTCGCGCCGCGCACCGGCCACCGTGCCCCCCGGCACAACCGTCGGCTCACTCCTCGAACAGCGTCTCCTGTTCGCCCTCCGCCCGCTGCCGTACCCGGCGGTTGCGGGCGCCCACCATCAGGGCCGTCGCCGCCGCCGTCACGCCGAGGGCGACCGGGACCATCCAGCCGCGGTCGAAGACGTGGCCGAGGGCGTGGTCGAGGGAGAGCCGGCCCGGGCCGCTGACGGCGAGGCCGGCCGCGGCCAGGCCGAGGGTCGCCGCGTACTCGTAGCCGCCCTCCTGCGCGAAGAATCCGTGGGGCATGTGCACCGCGGCCGCCCCCGCCATCCCGCCGGCCGCCGCCGCGCCCGCCGCCGGGGTCGCGAGGCCCAGGGCCAGCAGTGTGCCGCCCCCCGCCTCCGCCAGGCCCGACGCCGTCGCGCTCAGCTTGCCGGGGGCGTAGCCGATGGACTCCATGTACTGGCCGGTGCCCTCCAGCCCGTGCCCGCCGAACCAGCCGAACAGCTTCTGCGCGCCGTGCGCCGCCAGTACCCCGCCGGTGCTCAGCCGAAGCAGCAGCAGGCCCAGATCACGTCGGTCGTAACAGGTCACGGTGACTCCCCAGCAGACAGGCGGACATGTCCCCTCCCGCGCCCCCACCCTCGCACCGCCGACGCAGCCCGGCCCGTCCTGGCTGCCGTTCGGGTGGCGGTACCGCCGGCGCGGTGTGAGCCTGACGCCATGACGATTCAGCCAGCCAAGCTCAGCGACCCCGCGGTCCGGGCCTTCGTCCACGCCGTCAACGCCCACGACCGCGAGGGCTTCATGGCCCTGCTCACGCCCGGGGCGACCATGGCCGACGACGGCTCCGACCGGGACCTCGCCGACTGGATCGACCGGGAGATCTTCTCCTCGCACGGTCACATGGAGGTCGACAACGAGTCCGACGGCGGCCGGACCCTGCTCGCCCGCTACTGCAACGACACCTGGGGCGAGATGCGCACCCGGTGGAACTTCACCGTCGAGGACGACGGGCGGATCTCGCGGTTCGAGACCGGGCAGGCCTGAGAAGGCCCAGCTCCAAGAAGGCCCAGGCGTAAGAGAGCCCAGACCTCAGGAAACCCTCCGGAGGCTTGTGTTCGCGTGCACTCCAAGCCCTAGCGTCCCCTCCATGACGACACGGACGCTGGGACGCAGTGGCATCGAGGTGAGCGCGCTCGGTTTCGGGTGCTGGGCCATCGGGGGCGAGCACCAGACCGCCGACGGGCAGCCCGTCGGCTGGGGGAAGGTGGACGACGACGAGTCCGTACGGGCCGTCCGCCGGGCGCTGGACCTCGGTGTCACCTTCTTCGACACCGCCGACTCCTACGGCACCGGGCACAGCGAGGAGATCCTCGGCAAGGCCCTCGGCGAGCGGCGGGACGACGTCGTCCTCGCCACCAAGTGGGGCAACGTCTTCGACGCGGACACCCGCACCCTCACCGGCACCGACGCCACCCCGGAGTACGCCCGCCGGGCCCTCACCGCCTCCCTGCGCCGCCTCGGCACCGACCGCGTCGACCTGTACCAGCTCCACATCTCCGACGCCGACCCGGCACGGGCAGCCGAACTCCGGGACGCCTGCGAGGAGTTCGTCGCCGAAGGGCTCGTCCGCGCCTACGGCTGGAGCACCGACGACCCCGCGCGGGCCGCCGTCTTCGCCGAGGGCCCGCACTGTGCGGCCGTACAGCACACCCTCAACGTCCTGCAGGACGCACCCGGACTCCTGGCCCTGTGCGAGCGGCTGGAGCTGGCGAGCGTCAACCGCAGCCCGCTCGCCATGGGTCTGCTCGCCGGGCGGCGCGGCGGCTCGCTGGAGGCCGGGGACATCCGGAGCCGGCCGCCGGCCTGGCTCCCGGGATACGCGGACGACGGCTCCGGCGCCGATCCCGAGTGGCTGGCCCGGATCGACGCGGTCCGCGAGATCCTCACCAGCGACGGCCGCAGCCTCGCCCAGGGCGCCCTCGCCTGGCTGTGGGCCCGCAGCACGCGCACCGTGCCCATCCCCGGCTTCCGGACCGTCGCCCAGGCCGAGGAGAACGCCGGGGCGCTCGCGAAGGGGCCGCTCACCGCGGCACAGCTGACCGAGATCGACCGCCTGCTCGGCAGGTGAGCGGTCCTGAGGGCCGTACGGGGAGGTCGGTACGGACGCTGCCGCGGCCATGACGCGGTCACGTAACTCATCGGATTTTCATGACGCGGCAAATTCCGTGCCGTCTCGGCCCTCAGACCGCGAAGTCCCTGCTCGGCGCGGTGTACGGTCCCCGGGTGCGTGAATGTTCCCGGCTCAGCCGGCGTGCCGTCCTCGGGCTGACGGCCGCCGCCCTTCCCCTGTCCACGGCCACCCCCGCCGCCGCGGCGACCGTCATCGGCGGCGAGCGGCTGGCCCGCACCGGCGTCCAGGTCCGTGGCGCCACCGGACTGCCCAGGAAGCTCACGGCCCGCGCCTGGCTGGTCGCCGACTGCGAGAGCGGGGAGGTGCTCGCCGCGTTCAACGCGCACCGTCGGCTCGCGCCCGCGTCCACGCTCAAGATGCTGTTCGCGGACACCGTGCTGAGGAAGTTCGACCGCGCCCAGCGGTACAAGGTCACCGACGCGGACCTCGCCGACATCCCGGCCGGCTCCAGCCTCGTCGGCATCAGGCCCGGCCTCACCTACACCGTCGAGCAGCTGTGGCAGGGCGTGTTCCTGCGCTCCGGCAACGACGCCGTGCACGTGCTGTCCCACATGAACGGCGGCATAGCCAGGACGGTCGCCGAGATGCAGGCCAAGGCGGCGGACCTACAGGCCCTGGACACCCATGTGGTCAGCCCCGACGGCTTCGACCACAAGGGACAGCTCTCCTCGGCGTACGACCTCACGCTCTTCGCCCGTCACGGCCTGAAGGACCCCGACTTCCGCGGCTACTGCGGCACGCGGACCGCCGACTTCCCGGCGGGCGGGAAGAAGACGTTCCAGATCCAGAACACCGACCGACTGCTGACCGGGGCATGGGGTCTGAAGACCTACGACGGCCTGATCGGTGTCAAGAACGGCTACACCAGCCATGCCGGAAACACCTTCACCGGCGCGGCCACCCGGGGCGGGCGCACCCTGCTGGTCACCGTGATGCATCCCGACGCGGGCGGCAACGCCGTCTACGAGCACACGGCCGCGCTGCTCGACTGGGGCTTCACCCGCGGGCGTTCGGCCCAGCCGGTGGGCACGCTGGTCGAACCGATCAGCGCGGGCGGGGCGAGCGCGACCCAGGCGCCCGTGCGGAAGACGGTGCAGGCGGCGGCCGGCGCACCCGGCACGGCGTCCGGCGGCGGTTCGGCCTGGCGGATCGCGGAGGGCGCCGCCGGGGCGCTCGCGCTGCTCGGAGCGGGGGCCTGGACCCTGCGCAGGCGCCGGGCACGGACGGCGGAGACGCCGGCGGGCGAGGGAGCGGAGACGGGGAGCAGGCACCGGCGCTGAGCGGTCGTACCGCCTGCCCCGCAGCCGGGTCCGCCGCAGGCGGCATGTGGCGGCGGCCGTTCCATCGACCGGTGTGTACCCCGCGGCTCGCCGCGAGGTCCACCCCCAACTCCGGTCCGGTGGAACGGCCGCCGCCTCCCCCCTGGGCAGTGGCCGCGGAACTCTTGTGCTCCAACTGTGAAGCTTGCGTGGAGAAAAGTTGAGCACATGTCATCGATCGGCCGCAATAGCGCGGATGTTCAAATTCCGTTTGCGCGGGCCCGAAATCCGCGGCTCAGCCCCGCCCGATGTACGGCATCGCCGTCGCCAGTACCGTCGCGAACTGCACGTTCGCCTCCAACGGCAGCTCCGCCATGTGCCGCACCGTGCGCGCCACATCGGCCACGTCCATCACCGGTTCCGGGGCCACTTCACCGTTCGCCTGGAGCGCGCCCGTCCGCATCCGGGCCGTCATGTCCGTCGCCGCGTTGCCGACGTCGATCTGCCCCACCGCGATCCGGTACGGCCGCCCGTCCAGGGACAGCGACTTGGTCAGGCCGGTCAGCGCGTGCTTGGTCGCGGTGTAGGCGACCGAGTGCGGGCGGGGCGTGTGGGCCGAGACGGAGCCGTTGTTGATGATCCGGCCGCCCTGCGGGTCCTGCTCCTTCATCCGCCGGTAGGCGGCCTGCGCGCACAGGAACGCGCCGTTGAGGTTGGTGTCCACCACGTGCCGCCAGGCGTCGTACGGCAGTTCCTCGACCGGGACCCCGCCGGGCCCGAAGGTCCCCGCGTTGTTGAACAGCAGGTCCACCCGGCCGAAGCGCTCCACCGTCGCCGTGAACAGCGCCTCGACGCCCTCGGGCCGCGACACGTCGGTGGGCACGGCGAGCGAGGCCGCTTCCGGCACCAGCGCCGCCGTCCCGGCCAACGGCTCCGCGCGCCGCCCGGCCAGCGCCACCGACCAGCCGGCGCGCAGCAGTTCCACGGCGACGGCCCGCCCGATGCCGGAGCCGGCCCCGGTCACCACCGCGATGTTCGATTGCCTGTCAGTCATGGCTCCGCAGCGTAGGCGGGAAATCCGCGATGCGGAATCCACTGTCCGCCATACGGCTACCCGGCGAGGACGGCCACCTCGTCGGCCGCCGTCTCCTCCCCGGGGTAGCGCACCCCGATCCGCTCCCGCACCGCGTCCAGCGTCCGCATCACCGCGAGCGTGCCCTCCAGCGGCACCAGCGGCGACTCCTTCTCGCCCGCCCGCAGCGCCCGCATGACCTCCGCCGCCTCGTGCCGCAGGCTGGTGCGCGGACCGTCGGCCGGGTCGGCGGCGAACTCCTCGGGATCACGACCGTCCCGGTGCAGAACGAACCGGTCAGGATGGAAGAAACCGGGCGGGATGTCGATCCGGCCGCGGGAACCGGTGACCGACGCGGTGACCGGCGTACCCCCGACGATCGAGCAGTGCAGCGAGGCCAGCGCGCCGTTCTCCCAGGACAGCACCGCACCGGTCTGGAGGTCGACGCCCTCGGGCGACAGCACCGCGTTCGCGGCGATCCCGTCCGGCTCGCCCAGCAGGAGCTGCGCGAACGACACCGGGTACACGCCCAGGTCCAGCAGTGCCCCGCCGCCCAGCGCCGGATCCCGCAGCCGGTGCGCCGCCGGGAAGGGGCCGGCCAGCCCGAAGTCGGCGTGCACGGTCCGCACCTCGCCGATCGCCCCGTCCTCCACCAGCGCCTTCAGCCGCCGGACCAGCGGGTTGCAGTACATCCACATCGCCTCCATCAGGAAGCGGTCGTGCTCCCGCGCCAGCGTGACGAGCTCCTCCGCCTCGCGCAGGTTCAGCGTGAACGGCTTCTCGCACAGCACGTTCCGGCCCGCCGTCAGGCACAGCCCGGCCGCCGCCCGGTGCGCCGTGTGCGGAGTGGCGACGTACACGACGTCGACGTCCGGGTCCGCCGCCAGCGACTCCCAGTCGCCGTACGCCCGCTCCACCCCGAACCGCTCGGCGAACGCCTCCGCCGACTCCCGCCGGCGCGACGCCACCGCCACGATGTCCGCGTCCGGCAGATCGACCAGATCCGCCGCGAACGCCGCCGCGATCCCGCCCGTCGCCAGGATCCCCCACCGCACGCTCTCTCCCGCCATCCCACCCTCGCTCATCTGTGCCTCGACAGTGTGTACGAGCTGAGAGCATAGGTGCCGGTCGTGTCAGCGACACCGATGTCAAGGAAGCAGGGAGGGGCACATGCCGGAACACGCGGCGGCACCGACACCGGAACAGGACCAGCGGTCCGCCTCCGCCTCCGCACCGTCACCGGCCCGCGCACCGCGCCGCACCGGCCCCCTCGTCACCTTCCTCCTCGGCGGCCTCACCGCGACCACCCCGCTCGCGATGGACATGTACCTGCCGTCGCTGCCGGAGGTCACCCGCTCCCTGGCCGCCCCCGCCGTCACCGTCCAGCTCACCCTCACCGCCTGCATGGCCGGACTCGCGCTCGGCCAGCTGGTCGTCGGCCCCCTCAGCGACCGCTGGGGACGGCGCCGCCCGCTGCTCATCGGACTCACCGTCTATCTGGCCGCCACCACCCTGTGCGCCCTCGCGCCCACCGTCGAGACGCTGATCGCCTTCCGGCTGGCGCAGGGCCTCACCGGCGCGGCCGGGGTGGTCATCGCCCGGGCCGTCGTCCGCGACCTGTACGACGGCGTCGCCATGGCCCGCTTCTTCTCCACCCTCATGCTGATCTCCGGGGCCGCCCCGATCATCGCGCCGCTCGTCGGCGGGCAGATCCTGCGGGTGACGGACTGGCGGGGCGTCTTCGTGGTGCTCACGGTGATCGGCGCCGCGCTCACCGCGCTGGTCTGGACGCGGCTGCCGGAGACCCTGCCGCCGGAGGAACGGCACAGCGGCGGAACCGGCGAGGCCCTGCGAGCGATGCGCGGCCTCCTCGCCGACCTGCCCTTCACCGGCTACATGCTCGCCGGCGGCTTCGCCTTCGCCGCGCTCTTCGCCTACGTGAGCGCGTCCCCCTTCGTCGTCCAGGAGATCTACGGCGCCTCCCCGCAGACCTTCAGCCTGCTGTTCGGCCTCAACTCCGTCGGCCTGGTGGCCGCCGGCCAGCTCAACGGCAAGGTGCTGGTCGGCCGGGTCAGCCTGGACAAGGTGCTCGCCGGCGGCCTGACCGTCATCGTGCTCGCCGCGACCGCCCTGCTGCTGATGGCCACGGGCGTCTTCGGCGACACCGGCCTCGTCCCCGTCGCCGCCGCCCTCTTCGTCCTGATGTCCGCTATGGGCGTCACCCTGCCCAACGCCCAGACCCTCGCCCTGGCGCGCACCCGGCACGCCGCCGGCTCCGCCTCCGCGCTGCTCGGCACCTCCTCCTTCCTCGTCGGCGCCGTCGCCTCCCCCCTCGTCGGCGTCGCCGGGGAGGACACCGCCGTCCCGATGGCCGTCGTCCAGCTGACCGGAGCACTGGTCGCGGTGGCCTGCTTCGTGGGAATGTGCCGTCCCTGGGCGTCACGGGGTACCACCCGTGCGGGGTCGGAGGGAGACGAGAGCTGAGCGCACCGAGACTGCGCGCCGGCACACCGGAGCGGGCCGGGCTCGACGCCGTCGAACTCGGGCACCTGGCCGACGAGGTGCACGCCCTCACCACCGGCGAGCGCCCCTGGGCGTCCGGCGCCGTCGTACTGGCCGGCCGCGGACCCGTGATCGCCGTGGCCGAGGCCGCGGGCTGGGCCGTGCGCTACGCCGCCCACGACCCCGAGACCGGCGCCGCGGTGGAACTGCCGCCAGCCGCCCGGGTCCCGGCCACCGTCGACACCCCCTTCGACCTGGCGTCCCTCACCAAGCTGTTCACGTCCGTCGCCGCCGTGCAGCAGGTCGAGCACGGCACCCTCGGCATGGACGCCCGCGTCGGCGACTACCTGCCCGACTTCCACGCCGCCGCCGCGCACGGCATCACGGTGCGGCAACTGCTCACCCACACCTCCGGCCTGCGCCCCGAACTGCCCCTGTACGACTGCCCCGACGACGCGACCCGTCTCGACCTGCTGCGCGCCGAGGCCCCGTCCGGCGAGCCCGGCCACTACGTGTACTCGGACCTGAACATGCTCCTGCTCCAGTTCGTCCTGGAGCGCGTCACCGGGCGCACCCTCGACGTCCTGGTGCGGGACTGCATCACCCGGCCGCTCGGCATGACCGCCACCACGTTCGGGCCCTGCCCCGGCGCCGCGGCAACCGAGGACCAGCGGCGGCCGTGGGCCAAGGCCGACCGGGGGATGCTGCGGGGCGTGGTCCACGACGAGAACGCCTGGGCGCTCGGCGGGGTCGCCGGCCACGCGGGCCTCTTCTCCACCGCGCCCGACCTGGCCGTCTTCTGCCGCGCCCTGCTCGCGGGCGGCTCCTACGGCCCCGCGCGCATCCTCGGTCCCGACTTCGTGGAGCTGCTGTTCACCCCGCCCGGCCTGGGCTTCCACCTGGACCAGCCGTGGTTCATGGGCGAGCTGGCGGGCCGCGGCGCGGCGGGCCACACGGGCTTCACCGGCACGGCCCTGATCCTGGACCGGGCGACGGACACGTTCCTCGTAGTCCTGGCCAACACGGTCCACCCGAAACGCCGGACACCGGACAACGGCCCCCGGGCGAGACTGGCGACGCACCTGGCGCGGGCGGTGATCTGACCCCACCACCGCCTGCCCCGGAACCAACGGCGCCTTCCGCGCGGGCCGAGCGGGTTGGGGTGGCGGTGTGTTCGGGCCGAGCGAGCCGGACCGCTGGGCGGTGCCTTTCCAGCCGGCCCAGCCGGAAGCCGTGGCGGTGACTTCGCAGCCGACCGAGTCGGGTGGTGGGTGGGCATAGGCGGCCGGGGGTCTGGGGGCGGAGCCCCCAGCGGGTCGGCGCCGGCACCGGGCGCCATGAGGTCGAGCCCCGGCGGACCCGCACCGGTACCGGGCGCCATGAGGTCGAGCCCTGGCGGACCCGCACCGGCGCTGGGCGCCATGAGGGCAGCCCCCGGCGGACCCGCACCGGTGCCGGGCGCCATAGAATCGCCAGGTGAACGACCCCCTGCGCACAGCCCTGGCCGAGCTGCTCGACGGCCTGCCCCCCACGGAGGTCACCGCCGCCGTGGACCGGCTGATCGCCAACTACCGCGGCGACACCCCGACGCACGCGCCGATCCTCCGCGACCGCGCCGACGTGGCCGCGTACGCCGCCTACCGCATGCCCGCCACCTTCGAGGCCGTCCACTCCGCGCTGGAGGCGTTCGCGGCGACCGTCCCCGACTGGACGCCCGGCAGCCATGTCGACGTCGGCGGCGGCACCGGCGCCGCCACCTGGGCCGTCACCGCCACCTGGCCCGGCGAGCGCAGCGTCACCGTGCTGGACTGGGCCGAACCCGCCCTCGCCCTCGGCCGGCGGATCGCCGCCGCCAACCCGGCCCTGAAGGACGCCCGCTGGCAGCGCGCCCGGATCGGCAAGGACCTCACCCTGGACGCCACCGACCTGGTCACGGTGTCGTACGTCCTGAACGAACTCGCCGAGACCGACCGCGCCGCCCTCGTCGACGCCGCCGCCTCCGCCGCCCGGACCGTCGTGATCGTCGAGGCCGGCACCCCGGCCGGCTACGCGCGCGTGATCGAGGCCCGCGACCGGCTGATCCGGGCCGGCTTCCGCATCGCCGCCCCCTGCCCGCACAGCGCCGCCTGCCCCATCGCGCCCGGCACGGACTGGTGCCACTTCTCCGCCCGCGTCGGCCGTTCCTCGCTGCACCGCCAGGTCAAGGGCGGCTCACTGGCGTACGAGGACGAGAAGTTCTCCTACGTCGCCGCCACCCGGCTGCCCGCCGAGCCGGCCCCCGCCCGCGTGGTCAGGCGCCCGCAGATCCGCAAGGGCCAGGTGCTGCTCGACCTGTGCGAGACCGAGGAACGGCTGCGCCGGACGACGGTCACCAAGCGCCACGGCGACCTGTACAAGGCGGCCCGCGACGCGGACTGGGGAGACGCCTGGCCGCCGTACGACCCCGCGCCCTGACCGTCCCTCCTGAACTCCGCGCCCTGAACTCCGCGCCCTGACTCGTGTCGTGGCCCGCCCCCGCCGCTTGTTACTTTCGACCCCATGGTCAGCAAGCCCGCCCCCGACGCCACCCGCCGCAGCGAGAGGTCCCGCCGGGCCATCTACGCAGCCGCCCTCACCCTGGTCGGGGAGGTCGGGTACCCGAAGACCACCGTCGAGGCCATCGCCGCCCGGGCCGGGGTCGGCAAGCAGACCATCTACCGGTGGTGGTCGTCCAAGGCGGACGTCCTGCTGGAGGCCTTCCTGGACCTCGCCGAGCAGGCGGCCCGCGCGGCGGGGCAGGAGGTGGACGCCATCCCGGACACCGGTGACCTGGCCGCCGACCTGAAGGCGGTGCTGCGGGCCACGGTGGACGAGCTGCTCGACCCGCGCTTCGAGGCGCCCGCGCGGGCACTGGCCGCGGAAGGGGTGGTCAACGAACAGCTCGGCCGCGAGGTCGTGACCAAGCTGCTCGAACCGCAGCTTCGGCTGTACGTCGCCCGGTTGCGCTCGGCGCAGGAGGCGGGGGCCGTACGGGCCGGCGTCGACCCCCGGATCGCGCTGGAGTTGTTCGTCTCCCCGCTCGCGCAACGCTGGCTGCAACGGACCGGGCCGATCTCGTACGCGTACACGGACACCCTCGTCGAGTACGCCCTGCACGGAATCGCCCGGCACTGAATGCCCCGCCCGCCCACCGGTGACGGTCGGCCACTCGCCTGCGGCGACCCCCCGAAGCACGCGAAGATGGGACGATAAGGCATGCTGTCCGCACACCAGCGAGGCGACCACCAGACCGAGGGGATAGATGAGCGCGACGTTCGGCGGCCGGAGCGGCCGGCAGGGCAAACTCTCCCAGTGGCTGCTCGGACGCCGCCCGAAGGACGCGGCCGCCGACGACAGCGGCCGTGAGACCCTGCTGCTCGCCGCCGCGGCGGCGGGCCTGCCCCTCGCCCCCGCCGCGCACCCCGCCGACGGCTACGGCTGCTCCTGCGACCGCGTGGGCTGTCCCACCCCCGCCCGGCACCCGGTGTCGTTCGCCTGGCAGACGCAGTCCACCACCGACCGCGCCCAGATCGAGCGCTGGGCCCGGCACCAGCCCGCGGCGAACTTCATCACCGCCACCGGCATGGTGCACGACGTGCTGGACGTGCCCCTGGAGGCCGGCCGCGAGGCGCTGGACCGGTTGCTCGGCTCCGGCGTCGAGGTCGGCCCGGTCGCCGAGAGCGACGACGGCCGCATGCTGTTCTTCACCCTCACCCGCGGCACCCCCGAGGACGAGGACGAATGGTGGCCCTGCGAGCTGGACTGCCACCCCGAGACGATGGACGAGCACCCCGGGCTGCGCTGGCACTGCCGTGGCTCCTACGTCCTCGTACCGCCCGCCCGGCTGCCCGGCGACGCCGACCAGCGGGTGCGCTGGGTGCGCGGCCCGGAGCATCGGCTGCCGGACCCGCTGAGCCTGCTGGAGGCGCTCACCGACGCCTGCGCCCGGCACCCGGGCACCGGGACGGGCCACCACGGCACGGCCTGGCCCCTGCACCACTGACGGCCCGGCGGGACCCGCCCCGCTCGCCCTACGCGCCCTGCGCCGACGTCAGCCCCTGCACCCGCCCCAGCACCCGCACCGGGCCACTGCCGGCCGGGTCGAGCACGGCCTGGTTGGCGATCGACTCCAGCGTCAGGGACTGCTTCACCTCGCCCTTGATCAGGGCCTGCACGTCCTTGTTCGGGACCGGCACGGTGGCGCCCGTGTAGGCGGTCTGCTTCTCGTAGTGGTGGGTGGTGAAGAACACCAGCGCCCCGCCGTCCGCCGTGCGCAGCGCGAGCGGCGCGTAGTCGCCGTGGGTGAGCGGTTCGTCGATGAACTGCCGGACCAGGCCGGGCTTCTTGGCCTCCTTCGCGCGGTCCGCGCGCAGCCCGCTGGTGTCGCGCCCGTCCGCGAAGGTCTTCCCGCCGTTCTCCAGGTAGTCCGCGTACGTCCTGCTCAGCTCGTCCGGGCGGACGGCCAGCCCGCCGGTGTCGGCCGGCACGGCCTCGGCCCAGCCGTCCTCGTCCGTCCTGAACTCGGGAACGGTGCCGGGGGCCATGAGCGTCAGGTAGCTCACCTGCCAGCGCTCGCCGAGGTCGCCCCGGGTGAAGACCAGCACCCAGCGGAAGTTCCCGCCCTTGTTGCCCCGGGCGTCGGCGACGAACCAGCGGGGCCAGCCTGCCTTCTCCGGGATCGTGATCTTCACGTCCGTCAGCGTCAGCGGGGTGTGGTTCGCGTTCCCCGACGGGCTGTTGACGTGCCCGGCCCTGAGCCGGGCGGAGTCGATGTCGGAGAGGGCGCCGGTGACGTAGGGGGCGTCCAGGGAGCTGTCGTAGGCCTTGTCGGCCTTGTTGTACGCGTCGGTGAACGCGGTGAGCGCCTTGGTGGCCTCGGCGCGGGTGGCGGCGGGAAGCACCACCCGCTCCCCGTGCACCACCACGCATCCGCTCGCGGTCAGCGACAAAGCGGTCAGCGAGGCCGCTATGAGTGCGTTCCGGTCACGCCTGCGAAGCCGGCGAGGGCTGCGTTCCCTGGTCATCGGGCTCCTTCACCTTCCCCTTTCCGGAGGCGAACCCTACCGGGGAGAGGAACAGCGCGAGCACCGGGACCAGGTACAGCGCCCACACCGTGATCTGAAGGACCGTCGGGTCCGGCTGGAAGTTGAACACGCCCTTGAGCAGGGTGCCGTACCAGCTGTCCGGCGGGATGACGCCGCTGATGTCGAAGGCCAGGTCGGTCAGGCCCGGGATCCAGTCGGCCTCCTGGAGGTCGTGGAAGCCGTACGCCAGCACGCCCGCCGCGACCACGACCAGCATCCCGCCGGTCCAGGTGAAGAACTTGGCCAGGTTGATCTTCAGGGCGCCCCGGTAGAACAGCCAGCCGAGGAGGACGGCCGTGGCGAGGCCGAGGGCGACGCCGATCAGCGGACGCGGGGTGCCGTCGCTCGCCGCGTGCACCGACGCCCACACGAACAGCGCGGTCTCCAGGCCCTCCCGGCCGACCGCGAGGAACGCGGTGGCGACCAGCGCGCCCGTGCCGAGGGCGAGGGCGGCGTCCAGCTTGCCGTGCAGCTCCGACTTCAGGTGCCGGGCGGTGCGCCGCATCCAGAACACCATCCAGGTCACCAGGCCCACGGCGACGATCGACAGGGAGCCGCCGAGCGCCTCCTGCGCCTGGAACGTCAGCTCCTGGGAGCCGAACTCCAGGGCGCAGCCGAAGCCCATGGCGATGACGATCGCGATGCCGATGCCGATCCAGATCGGCCTCAGGGCGTCCCTGCGGCCGGTCTTGACCAGGTAGGCGATCAGGATGCAGACGACGAGCGACGCCTCCAGACCTTCACGCAGACCGATCAGGTAGTTGGAGAACACGGGCTACGCCTCCTTCGAGAACAGCGTGCGGCCCCACCAGTCGCCGGAGTCCCGGACGCCCGGCGGGATCGCGAAGACCGCCGAACCCACGTGCTGGATGTACTCGTTGAGCGCGTCGTGCGCGGCGAGGGTGCGCTGGAGCGGGATGAACCCCTTGCGCACGTCCCGCTGGTAGGCGAGGAAGAACAGGCCCGCGTCGAGCCGGCCGAGGCCGTCGGTGCCGTCGGTGAAGGAGTAGCCCCGGCGCAGGATGGTGATCCCGTTGTTGGAGTCGGGGTGCGCGAGCCGCACGTGCGCGTCCGGCTTCATCGCCTTCAGGAACGGCTCGTCGTGCTCCTTGGCCTTGCCGACCGGGGCGCCCTCGCGCTTGTCGCGGCCGAACACGTCCTCCTGCTCCTGGAGCGAGGTGCGGTCCCAGGTCTCGATGTTCATGCGGATGCGCCGGGCGACCAGGTACGACCCGCCGGTCATCCAGTCCGGCCCGTCCTCCTCGCCGACCCACACGAACTTCTTCAGCCGGTCGGTCTCGGTGCCCGCGATGTTGCGGGTGCCGTCCTTGAAGCCCATCAGGTTGCGCGGGGTCTGCGCGTCCGGGGTGGTCGAGGAGGTCTTGCCGAAGCCGAGCTGGGACCAGCGGATGGCGACCTTGCCGAAGCCGATGCGGGCGAGGTTGCGGATGGCGTGCACGGCGACCTGCGGGTCGTCGGAGCAGGCCTGGACGCACAGGTCACCGCCGGTGCGGGACCTGTCCAGGTTGTCGCCGGGGAACTTGGGCAGGTCGACCAGGGCCTCGGGCCGCCGGTCCTTCAGCCCGAACTTGTCGAAGAGCGACGGGCCGAAGCCGATGGTCAGCGTCAGCCGGGACGGCTTGAGCCCGAGCGCCTCACCGGTGTCGTCCGGCGGGGCCTCGGCGAGCCCGCCGTAGGCGCCCTCGCCGACGGCCTTCCCGACGGTCATCCGGCGGGCCGCCGCGGTCCAGTCCTTGAGCATCTGGACGAACTCTTCGCGGTCCTCGGTCTTCACGTCGAACGCGGCGAAGTGCAGCCGGTCCTGCACCGGGGTGGCGATGCCGGCCTGGTGGGCGCCGTGGAACTCCACCGCGCCGCCGGTCTCGGCGGCGGCCGGGTCCATGTCGTCGCCCGTCCTGGCCATCGCCACGGCCCCGCCGGCCGCGGCGGCCCCGAGCGCGAGCCCGGCACCGCCCCAGCCGATCAGTGCGCGGCGCGACGGATTGCTGCCCTGGGTCTCGGTCATCGCCCCTGCCCCCTTGCTTACTTCACGACCGCGGCGGCGAGCTTGGACAGCGGCTCGGCGAGCGCGTTCACCGCGTCCGACAGCTCCTTGCGCTGGTCCTTGGTGACCTTGTCGTAGGAGACGAAGTCGTACGCCGTCTTGTCCGTCCGGTACTTGTCGAGCAGCGTGTTCAGCGCGGCGAACTGCTTGTCGAGTTCCTTGGTGAGCGCCGGGTCGTTCTTCGTGGCGACCGGCTTCAGCAGCTCGTAGGCCTTCTGGGCGCCCTCGACGTTGCCCTTGAAGTCGACCAGGTCGGTGTGGGCGTAGCGGTCCTCCTCGCCGGTGACCTTGCCGGTGGCGACCTCGTCCAGCAGCTCCTTGGCGCCGTTGGCCATGGAGGTGGGGGTGATCTCGGCCTTGCCGACCCGGCCCTGCCAGTCCTTGAGGTCCGTCAGCAGCCGGTCGGCGAGGGTCTTCTCCTCGGCGCCGATCTTCTTGTCCTGCCAGAGGGCCTTCTCCAGCCGGTGCCAGCCGGTCCACTTCTGGCCGGGCTCCAGGCCGTCCTCGCGGACGTCGACCTTCGGGTCGATGTCGCCGAAGGACTCGGCGACCGGCTCGGTGCGCTCCCAGCCGAGGCGGGAGAGGCCGTAGGCCTTCTTCGCGGCCTCCAGGTCGCCGTCCTTGACCGCCTTCACGAAGGTCTCGGCCTTCGGCAGCGTCTCGTCGGCCTGGTCCTGGGCGTACTGGCGGTACTCGGCGACGGCCTGGTCCAGCTTCGGGTCGCGCTTGGCGGTGCTGCCGCCGCCGGTCACGGTCAGCTTCTGCCGGACGCCGTGTCCCTTCATGCCCGGACGGCAGGCGATCTCGTACGAGCCGGCCTTCACCTCGGCGGTGAGCGTGTACTTGGTGCCCGGACCGATGTTCTCCTTCTCGGAGACGATCCGGTCGTCCGGGAACAGGATCTCGACCTCGGTCGCCTTCGAGCCCTTGTTCTCGATCTTCAGCGTGACCTGCCCGGCCGGCACGGACGTGCTGGAGGTGTCGCACTTGGAGTCGGCGGCCGTGACCTGGATGGCGTCGCCGTCCTTGGCGTCGCTTTTCGCGGTGCAGGCCGAGAGGGCGGTCAGAGCCGCCGCGGTGGCGGCGGCGGTGACGGTCAGTCGGACGGCGCGCATGCAGGCTCCAAGCGGATCTGGTCTGGTGAGGCTGCCCTAACTTACATGAGGCTATCCTCACCCATACCCCTGCCTCCCGTGATTCAGCTCTCACGGAAAGATCGCGAAGCGGTCCCCGGGGCCGCGGTGCTTCAATTCCCCGGTGACTGACTACGACGTACTCCGCGTCTTCTGCGGGCCGAACGGCGGCTACGGCAATGAGCTGGGGGTCGTCCGCGACGGCTCGGTGCTGCCCGAGCGGAGCGACCGGCAGGAGCTGGCGGCCAAACTCGGCTTCAGCGAGACCGTGTTCGTGGACGACCCCGAGCGCGGAGTGATCGACATCTATACGCCCACCCTGCGCCTGCCCTTCGCCGGCCACCCTTGCGTGGGCACGGCCTGGCTGCTCGACGTGCCCGAACTGGTCACCCCCGCCGGGGTCGTCGGCACCCGCCTGGACGGCGAGTTCACCTGGATCGAGGCCCGCGCGGAGTGGGCGCCCCCGCGCACCCTGCGCCAGTACGCGAGCGCCGCCGAGGTGGACGCCCTCGACGTGCCGCCGCCGGGGGAGTGGATCTACGCCTGGGCCTGGGAGGACGAGGCGGCCGGGCGGGTGCGGGCCCGCGCCTTCCCCGGCCGCGACGACAGCATCGAGGAGGACGAGGCCACCGGCGCGGCGGCGCTGCTCCTCACCGACCGGCTGGGCCGGGCGCTGAACATCACCCAGGGCAGGGGCTCGCAGCTCCTGACCGCCCCGCAGCCGCACGGCTGGATCGAGGTCGGCGGACGCGTCCACCTGGAGCGCTGACACCTACGCACGTCCGGGGGATCCTTCGAGTCCCCGTTCGGGTGGATCCGCGTGTGCGCGCGAAGGCCGACGGGGACGAACGGGGACCTCTGGGCGTGACCACTGACGCCTCCCTGAGAGGAGCACCATGCGCATCAGATCAGTCCTGGCCGCGACCGCCCTCGCCGCCGCCCTCGCCGCGTCCGGCGCGACGACGGCCAGTGCCGCCCACAACGACACCAAGACCGACGACGAGGCCGTCTGCAGCCCGTACGCCGGCACGCTCACCTCGCTGGAGAACCACCTGACCTGGTCGGGCGCCCACTGCGGCGACTACCTGCGCTGATCCGGCCCGGGTCCCCTCCCGCGCGCGGCGGGGGACCCGGTCGCGCGGGGCTCAGGCGGACCGCGGGAACTCCTCGCCCAGGGCCCGGAACACCGCCGTGTTGAGCGTGAACGCCCGCTCGCACTCGGCCACGACCCGCTGCCTCTCCAGGTCGTCCACAGCGATCCCGTCCAGCAGTTCGCGGTACCCCCGCTTGAACGCGCCCGGGTTGGCGATCCGCTCGAAGACGTAGAAGCGGACTCCGTCGCCCTTCCTCGCGAAGCCCCACGTCCGCTCCGCCGTGTCCCGGATGATCTGGCCGCCGGAGAGGTCGCCCAGGTACCGGGTGTAGTGGTGGGCGACGTAACCGCCCGGCCAGCGTTCGGCGCACTCCCGCACCCGGTCCGCGTACGCCCTGGTCGCGGGCAGTGCGCTCAGGCCCGCCCGCCAGTCCGGGCCGCGCAGATGGGCGAGGTCCCGCTCCAGCGCGGGCAGCCGGAAGAGTTCGGGCCGGATGAAGGGGCCCGCCACCGGATCCGCCGTCAGCCGCCCGGCCGTGGTCTCCAACGCCTCGTAGACGAACCAGAGTTGCTCGGTGTACCGCGCGTAGGCCGCCATGCCGAGCCGGCCGCCGAGGAGGTCGCTCATGAACGGCGCGGTCCGCACCGCCGCGTGCTGGTCGTGGGAGGCGGTGCGAATGAGGGACGAGAAGGAGTCCATGAGCACGTCCTCTTTGCCGACAGCCTGTCGGTAAAAGCCTACAAGAGAAAGCCCGCCCCGGCAGGGAGCGGGCTCGCCGCGGGTCGAGCGGCGCTCAGGGGAGGGTCAGGATCTCCGCGCCGGTCTCCGTGACCACCAGCGTGTGCTCGAACTGCGCGGTCCGCTTGCGGTCCTTCGTCACGACCGTCCAGCCGTCGTCCCACATGTCGTACTCGTGCGTGCCCAGCGTGAGCATCGGCTCGATCGTGAACGTCATCCCCGGCTGCATCACGGTCGTCGCGTGCGGGCTGTCGTAGTGCGGGATGATCAGCCCGGAGTGGAACGACGTGTTGATGCCGTGCCCGGTGAAGTCCCGCACCACGCCGTAGCCGAACCGCTTGGCGTACGACTCGATGACCCGGCCGATGACGTTGATCTGCCGGCCGGGCCTGACGGCCTTGATCGCCCGGTTCAGCGCCTCACGGGTGCGCTCCACCAGCAGCCGCGACTCCTCGTCCACGTCACCGACCAGGTAGGTGGCGTTGTTGTCGCCGTGCACCCCGCCGATGTACGCCGTCACGTCCAGGTTGACGATGTCGCCGTCCCTGAGGACCGTCGAGTCCGGGATGCCGTGGCAGATGACCTCGTTGACCGAGGTGCACAGCGACTTCGGGAAGCCCCGGTAGCCGAGCGTCGACGGGTAGGCGCCGTGGTCGCACATGTACTCGTGGGCGACCTTGTCCAGCTGGTCCGTGGTGACCCCCGGCGCGATGGTCTTCGCGGCCTCCGCCATCGCCTGCGCGGCGACACGGCCGGCGATCCGCATCGCCTCGATGGTCTCGGGAGTCTGCACCTCCGGCCCGGTGTACGGCGACGGCGCGGGCTTGCCGACGTACTCGGGGCGGCGGATGTTTCCGGGCACCGGACGGGTGGGAGACAGCTCCCCTGGAACGAGCAGCGACTGGCCAGACATGCAAGCGAGTCTAACCAGCGGACATGGGGGAACATGTCGGTGGCGAGAGGAGCTGTTCATGGCCCTGTTCAAGAAGCGCACCGTCGGCAAGCCGGGCGAGTGGTACTACTGCCTGGAACACAAGAAGGTCGAGGAGGGCCCGGACTGCCCGGGCAAGGACCGCTTCGGGCCGTACGCCTCCCCCGAGGAGGCCCGGCGGGCGATGGAGACCGCCGCCGAGCGCAACCTCCAGTGGGAGAACGACCCGCGCTGGCACGACGCGCCCGCGGCGGGCAGAACCGACGAGGACTGATCACGCCGATACGGTTGCGCGCCGCTCGCGCATCCGTACCGCGTGCTCGTTCGTCCGGGCGTCGTACGTCATCAGACCGGGCAGGCACAGCGCCAGCAGCCCCACCGCGCCCGCGCACGCCAGACCACCGGACCAGACCGAGGTCCGTACGCCCGCCCACGCGGCCATGCCGCCCGCCCGGACCTGGCCGAGCTGCGGGCCGACCGAGTACGACAGCAGTTCGATCCCGGCGAGCCGGCCGCGCAGCTCGTCCGGGATCGTCTGGTTCCACATGGCCGCCCGGAAGATCCCGCTGACCATGTCGAAGCCGCCGCCGACGGCGAGGAACAGCAGCACCAGCCAGACGTTCCCGCAGACCCCGGCCGCCGCCACCGCCAGGCCCCACCCGGCGGCCGACAGCACCACCAGCAGCCCGTGGCGGTGCACCCGCGAGGTCCAGCCGCTGGTCAGGCTCACCAGCAGCGCCCCCGCCGGGACCGTCGCGTACATCAGCCCGAGCGCCCACGGGGCGTGCAGGTCGTCGGCGAGGAACGGCAGCACGGCCAGCGGCATGGCCAGGAACATCGCGGCGAGGTCCACGGCGTAGGTGCCGAGGAGTTCCTTACGGCTCCACGCGTACCGGGCGCCCTCCGCGATGGCCTTCAGATCCGGCTTCGCGGCCTCCTCGGCGGCGGGGGAGGGGGCGATCCGCGCGATGTACGCCAGCGAGACGGCGAACGTCAGCAGATCCGCCGCGTACGCCCAGCCGAGGCCCGCGTAGGCGACGACGACGCCCGCGACCGCCGGGCCCGCGACCCCGCCGACGGTCCAGCGCAGCGAGTTCAGCGAGGCCGCCGCCGGCATGTCGTCGTGGGCGACGATCCGGGGCCACAGGGAGTCCAGGGCCGGGCGCTGCACGGAGACCAGGGCGGAGGAGAGGGCGGCGACGACGTACAGCGGCCAGACCGCGGGGCGCGGGAGCAGAGCGTTCAGCAGCAGGGCCGCGCTGAGCAGGCCCTGGCCTGCCTCCGTCCACACGATGAGCTTCCGCTTGTCCAGGGCGTCGGCGAGGGCGCCGCCGTAGAGACCGAACACGATGAGCGGCAGCAGTTCCACGGCGCCGATCGCGCCGACCGCCGCCGCGGACTCCGTCAGGCCCTTCAGCTGGACCGGCAGCGCGACGAAGGTCAGGAAGCTGCCGAAGTTGCTGATCAGACCGGACTTCCACAGGCGCCGGAAATCGGCGGAGGCTTTCCAGGGGGCGAGGTCGGGCAGGAGGGCACGGTTCACTGAGGCATGCTCGACGCCCCGGCACCCCCGGGCAACCGTTTTTCCCCCGCCTTCCCACCCACGGGCCGCAAGGGGGCCGCCGGCCGAGGTGGGTCAGCCGGCCGAGGTGGCTCAGCCAGACGAGGTGGGTCGGTCGGTGTCGGAGGTGGGCTGGGGTTACCTCTTGGGCGAGCGAGTCGGTGGGCTGCGAGTCACCAAGGGGCCGGCGGCGGAGCCGTCAGCGCTTCCGTCAGCCGTGACAGGCGGTCCCGGAACCCCCGCCTCCTCCTCGGAGAGCCCCCGTTCTCCCCGGCCGCCGCGCTGACCAGGTGCTGCACGCTGTCCAGGTCCAGCTCCGCCCCCTGGGGCACGGCCAGCGTGTCATGTGCCATCGCGGCCAGCTCGCCCCCGCCCGCGCCGAGGGCCAGCACCGTCACCCCGGCCCGCCGGGCGTCGTGCACCCGCTCCAGCAGCGGCGCCGGCTCCTCGGGCGCCACCACCAGCAGGGTCTCCCCGCGCCGCGCCGCCGTGATCCGCCCCGGCCCCACCGCCAGATGCGCGGGATCGGAGGGGCGCGCGTGATGCCGTACCAGCGTCGGCGCCAGCTCGGGCGTGCCCGACCACGCGGCCTCGTCCACCAGGTGCGCGGCCAGGTGCCACGGCTCGTACTCCGGCGTGCCCACCAGCAGCAGCCCGCCCCCGTGCGCCACCACCGACCCGCGCAGCACCCCCGCGAACCTCCGGGTGGCCCCCAGCCACTCGGTCCCGGCGAGCACTTCCCGCAGCAACGCGACCCGTACGGCGTCCATGCGACCGCATACTGCCGCAACCGTCCACTCGTGACCCGGAGTTCACCCGGAATTCGCCCGACCCGGGGAGGGGTGACGGACCACCGAGGCCCGAGGAGCCGCCCGATGACCGACGTGACCGTCCCCTTCCGCGCGGGCCACGAGGGCTACGCGAGCTTCCGCATACCGGCCGTCGTCGCCACCGGCTCCGGCACCCTGCTCGCCTTCTGCGAGGGCCGCGTCGACTCCGCCGCCGACCACGGGCACATCGACATCGTGCTCAAGCGGTCCACGGACGGCGGCCGCACCTGGGGCCCGCTCCAGATCGCCGCGAGCAACGGCGCGAACCTCGCCGGGAACCCCGCCCCCGTCGTCCTGGACACCGGCCGCATCCTGCTCGTGCACGTACGGGCCGCCGCCTCCGCCACCGAGGCCGCCATCCTGCACGGCCAGGTCGGGGACGCCGACGGGCGGCGCGTGTGGGTGCGGCACAGCGACGACGACGGGGTGACGTGGTCCAAGCCCCGGGAGATCACCAAGCAGGTGAAGAAGCCGGGCTGGCGCTGGTACGCCACCACCCCCGGCCACGCCCTCCAGCTCACCTCCGGCCGCGTCCTCGTCCCGGCCAACCACACCCTCCCGCCCACCGGCACCGACACCGGCGCCGAGGCCAAGTACAACAGCGGGCACTGCCTGCTCAGCGACGACCGCGGCGAGACCTGGTACCTCGGCTACCTGGACGAGAACACCGACGGCTACGTCAACGTCAACGAGACCACCGCCGCCGAACTCCCCGACGGCCGCGTCTACCTCAACACCCGCAACGACTCCCCGTCGCCCGGCAACCGCGCCGACGCCTACTCCACGGACGGCGGGAAGACCCTCGTCAAGCCGTTCCGGCCGCAGGCCGGGCTGACCGCGCCGGTCTGCGAGGCCTCCGTGCTCCAGCTCCGCGACCCCGACCTGCTCCTCTTCTCCGCCCCGGCCGACCCCGCCGCCCGCGCCCTGATGACGATCCGCGCCTCCGACGACGGCGGCATCACCTGGCGCCCGGCGTTCACCGTCGACGGGCTGCCCGCCGCCTACTCCGACCTGGTCCGCGTCGACCCGCACACCGTCGGTCTCCTGTACGAGACGGGCGACTTCGGCGCCTACACGACGATCACCTTCCGCCGGGTGCCCGTACACCGGCTGACCTGACCCGGTACGGACCCGGCGGCGGACGTAGAGTCGGCCCATGACCTCTACCGACAGCGCACAGACCCCCGGCAAGGCCCCCGCCAAGGACCCCTGGGACCTGCCCGACGTCTCCGGCTACGTCGTCGGCGTGCTCGGCGGCACCGGACCGCAGGGCAAGGGCCTCGCCTACCGCCTCGCCCGGGCCGGCCAGAAGGTGATCATCGGCTCCCGCGCCGCCGAGCGGGCCAGGGCCGCCGCCGAGGAACTCGGCCACGGCGTCGAGGGCGCCGACAACGCCGAGACCGCGCGCCGCAGCGACATCGTGATCGTCGCCGTACCGTGGGAGGGCCACGGCGACACCCTCGAGTCGCTGCGCGAGGAGCTGGCCGGAAAGCTCGTCGTGGACTGCGTCAACCCGCTCGGCTTCGACAAGAAGGGCGCCTACGCGCTCAAGCCGGAGGAGGGCAGCGCCGCCGAGCAGGCCGCCGCCCTGCTGCCGGACTCCCGGGTCGCCGCCGCCTTCCACCACCTGTCGGCCGTCCTGCTCCAGGACCCGGAGATCGAGCAGATCGACACCGACGTCATGGTGCTCGGCGAGGAGCGCGCCGACGTGGAGATCGTGCAGGCGCTGGCCGGGCGCATCCCCGGCATGCGCGGCGTCTTCGCGGGCCGGCTGCGCAACGCCCACCAGGTCGAGTCGCTGGTCGCGAACCTGATCTCCGTCAACCGCCGGTACAAGGCACACGCCGGGCTCCGCGTCACCGACGTGTGAGCCGGGTTTGGCCATGGGGGACACTGGTGACCGCAAGCAGTGTCCCCCGACAGGATCCGGAGTCGGCCCTCATGCCCCGCATCGCCCTCTACACCCTGATCGTCTGCCTCCTCGCGGTGGCAGCGGCCGTCGTCTCCTTCGTCCAGGGCAGCTGGCTGGGGATCGTCTGGGTGCTGCTGGCGGGCCTGTCGTCCAACATGACCTGGTACTACGCCAAGCGCGGCAGGACGCCCCGCGACGGGTCCGTCACGAGCTGACCGCGGAGCAGTACTCGTCGGCGCCCCGCCAGAACCGGTACAGGTCCTGGCCGCAGTAGCGGGAGACGTCGTCGACGTTCAGCGCCCGCATGACCGAGTCGATCACGTCGAAGAACGCGCTGTTGACCGACGGCAGCCACAGCAGCGCGAACACGAACAGCAGGCCGAACGGCGCGAACGGCTCCACCTGCCGCTTCACGTTGTACGACAGCCACGGCTCGATCACGCCGTAGCCGTCGAGGCCCGGCACCGGCAGGAAGTTCAGCAGGGCCGCCGTCACCTGGAGCAGCGCGAGGAACGCCAGCGCGAACCGGAAGTCCGCGGGGACGCCGTCCAGCGCGTGCAGCCAGAACGGGGCCGTGCACACCGCCGCGAACAGCACGTTCGTCAGCGGGCCCGCCGCCGAGATCAGGCTGTGCCGCCAGCGGCCCCGGATGCGTCCCCGCTCGATGAACACCGCGCCACCGGGCAGACCGATCCCGCCCATGATCACGAACAGCACCGGGAGCACGATGCTCAGCAGCGCGTGCGTGTACTTCAGCGGGTTCAGCGTGAGGTAGCCCTTCGCGCCGACCGTGATGTCCCCGCTGTGCAGGGCGGTGCGGGCGTGCGCGTACTCGTGCAGGCACAGGGAGACGATCCAGGCCGCCGTCACGAACAGGAACACCGCGATGCCCGGCTGCGCGGCGAACCCGCTCCAGGTGGCCCAGCCGGTCACCGCCGTCACGGCCAGGATGCCGACGAACACGGGACTGACCTGCCGGTCGCCGTGACGGGTGGTGGCGGTGGTCATGGGCGAGCTCCTGTGCTGCGGGCGGGACGGTCGGGAACTGCGACCGTACCGGCCGCGGACACGAGGGGAAAACGTCTCGCGGTGGCCGTCCGGTTCCGGGAGGGTGAAGGAATGCCACGGATGAGGGTGTACTACGCGGATTGGCAGATGGAGTGCTGCGGCACACCGTTCGCCG
This sequence comes from Streptomyces flaveolus, assembly GCF_000716535.1. Classification (GTDB taxonomy): domain Bacteria; phylum Actinomycetota; class Actinomycetes; order Streptomycetales; family Streptomycetaceae; genus Streptomyces; species Streptomyces flaveolus_A. Next base: position 41,666 of record NZ_JNWV01000029.1, read on the forward strand.
TCGGGGACGAGATCGCCTGGCGGCTGCTGCCCGCGGCGCAGGAGGACGACTGCTACGGCGCCACCGCCCGGGTGGAGCACCACGGCGGGCCCGACCGGGAGACCGTCGGGCGGGTCCGCGCCATCGAGCTGGTGCGTCAGCTGTACGTGGTCCACACCGACCCGCGCGTCCGCGAGCGCCTCGACCGAGCCCTCGAACCGGACCAGGAGTCCGAGGGGCTGGTCCTGCTCCCCTCCCCGTACACGTGGGAACCGGTTCCCGGCGCCCACACCCTGGATCCGGTGGCCGCCTGCCCGAGGTGGTTCGAGCAGGAGGAACCCGGCCGCGACCCGGGCCCCCAGCGGATCCGCCGGACCACGGGCGCGCTCGTCACCCTGGACGTCACGGGGACCGGGCCGCTCCCCCCGAAGGCCTCCGGCGCGGCGCCGGACGAGCCCGGTGACTGGCGCTGATCCCTCCAGGGACAATGGACCCCGTGCGTTATCGGCTGCTCGGCACCACCCAGGCGATCCGTCCCGACGGTACGGCCGTCCCGGTCGGCGGGGCGCGGCTGCGCGCCCTGCTGTGCGTGCTCGCGCTCCGGGCCGGGCGGACCGTGCCCGCCGGCGTGCTGGTGGACGAGGTGTGGGGCGCCGACCCGCCCGCCGACGCCACCGGCGCCCTCCAGGCGCTCGTCGGCCGGCTCCGCCGGGCCCTCGGCGCCGACGCGATCGTCTCCGCCGACGGCGGCTACCGGCTCGCCGCCGCACCCGACGACGTCGACCTCGGCCGCTTCGACCGGCTGACCGGCGACGGCCTCGCCGCCCTCGCCGACGGCGACCCGGCCAAGGCCGCCGCCGTCCTCGACGACGCCCTCGCCCTGTGGCGCGGCCCCGCCCTCGCCGACCTGCCCGACCGCACCGCCGAGGCGGCCCGCTGGGAGACCCGCCGGCTCGACGCCTTGCGCGCCCGGCACACCGCCGCCCTCGCCCTCGGCGAGGCCGAGCGGGCGCTGCCCGAGCTGACCGCCCTGTGCGACAGCCACCCGCTGGACGAACCGCTCCAGGCGCTGCGCCTGCGCGCCCTGCGCGACACCGGCCGCCCCGCCCAGGCGCTCGCCGCCTACGAGGACGTACGACGCCTCCTCGCGGACCGGCTCGGCTCCGACCCCGGCCCCGAACTGCGCGCCCTGCACGCCGAGCTGCTGCGCGAGGAACCGGCCGAGCGGCCTCCCGCGGCCCGCCCGGGCAACCTGCCCGCCCGGCTCACCTCCTTCGTCGGCCGGGAAGCCGACCTCCGCACCATCGGCGCCGACCTGGCCACGGCCCGCCTGGTCACCCTCCTCGGGCCCGGCGGCGCCGGCAAGACCCGGCTGTCCCAGGAGGCCGCCGAGGCGGTACGGCACACCGTCCGGGACGGGGTGTGGCTCGCCGAGCTGGCCCCCGTGGACGCCCCGGACGCCGTACCGCAGGCCGTGCTCACCGCGATCGGCGCCCGCGAGACCGTGCTGCACGGCGCCGGCGTGGACGGCATGCGCGCGGTCTCCGACCGGCACGGCGACCCCGTCGAACGGCTCGTGGAGCACTGCGCCCGGCGCCGCATGCTGATCATCCTGGACAACTGCGAGCACGTCGTGGACGCCGCCGCGCGGCTCACCGAGCACCTGCTGGCCCGCTGCCCGGAGCTGACCGTCCTCGCCACCAGCCGGGAACCGCTCGGCGTGCCGGGGGAGCTGGTGCGGCCCGTGGAGCCGCTGCCCGAGCCGGTCGCGCTCCGGCTGCTCGCCGACCGGGGCGCGGCGGCCCGCCCCGGCTTCCGGGTGGAGGACGACCCGGAGGCGTGCGCCGAGATCTGCCGCCGCCTGGACGGACTGCCCCTCGCGATCGAGCTCGCGGCGGCCCGGCTGCGCATGCTGACACCCCGCCAGATAGCGGACCGGCTGGACGACCGCTTCCGGCTGCTCACCTCCGGCAGCCGCACCGTGCTGCCCCGCCAGCAGACCCTCAGAGCCGTCGTCGACTGGTCCTGGGACCTGCTGGACGCCGCCGAACGGGACGTCCTCGCCCGGCTTTCGGTGTTCGCCGGCGGCTGCGACCTGGCCGCCGCCGAGGCCGTGTGCGGGCCGGCCGCCCTGGACGCCCTCGGCTCCCTGGTCGACAAGTCCCTGGTGGTCGCCGCCCCCGCGGCCGACGGCGGCATGCGCTACCGGCTGCTGGAGACCGTCGCCGAGTACGCCGCCGCGCGCCTCACCGAGACCGGCCACCGCTCAGAGGCTCAGCGCGCCCACCTGACCTACTACCGGGAACTCGCCCGCGCCACCGACCCGTTGCTGCGCGGACACGAGCAGCGCGCCGCCATCGACCGGTTCCAGCTCGAGTACGAGAACCTGCGCACCGCGTTCCGGCACGCCGTCGCCGAACGCGACGAACAGGAGGGACTTTGCCTGGTCCTGTCCCTGCTCTGGTTCTGGCAGATCCGCGACCAGCGCATCGAGACCCGCACCTGGTGCCGGGAGGTCATGGCGCTCGGCCCCGACCCGTTCACCGAGCCGGTCCGCCGCGCCGAACCGGTGTGGCAGCGCTGCACCGACAGCCCGCCGCCGTACACCGGCGAGATCCTCGCCGAGGCCCGGCGCGGGGTCCACCTGGCCCATCTGGCCTGCATGGACACCGAGATCGACGTCTGGCAGACCCCCGAGGCGCAGGCGAAGCTGCGCGTCGTCGCCCAGGTCTACGAGCCCGGCCTTCCGCAGACCTGCCGGCCACCGGGCATGCTGTGGTTCTTCGCCGAGCTGCTGACCGGCGGCGCCGACCGGCTGCGCGCCATCGTGGACGCCAGTGTGCGGACGTGCCGGCAGACCCCGGGCTACGAGTGGGAGCTGGCCGGCGCCCTCCACCTGCGCGCCAACCTCCTCGCCAACCGCACCGCCTGGGCCGGCGACGCCACCCGCGACGCCGACGAGTCCCTGGAGATCTTCCACCGCCTCGGCGACGCCTTCGGCACCACCGAGGCACTGTCCGCCCGCGGCGAGGCCCACGAACGCAGGGGCGCCCACCGCGAGGCCGCCGCCGACTACCGCGCCGCCATCGAACACGCCGAACGCCTCGGCGCCCGCGCCCAGGTGGCCGTCCTGCGGGCCCGGCTCGGCAACCTGCTCATGGAGGCGGGCGAGGCCGAACGCGGCGAGCGGATGCTCCGCGACGTCATCGCCAGCCAGGACGGCGTCCACAACGAGGCGCTGCCCGCCGCCCGCCTCTTCCTCTCCTGCTGGCTCGGCCTGACCGACCGCACCGCGGAGGCGCGCGAGCAACTGCGGCTGCTCCGCGAAGAGGTCACGATCGCGCACTTCATCGTCTTTGACACCATCATCCTCTGTCAGAAGGCCTGGCTGGACGCCCTGGACGAGCACACCGAGGAGGCCCTGACCGGGGCCCGCGCGGCGATGCGCCTCGCCTCCGACCCGCTGTCCGAGGCCGTCACCCCGCACATGCGGTCCGTCGTCCTCACCGTCGCCGCGCTGGCCCTCGCCCGCGCCGACGGCGGCAGCCGCGCCGCCGACGCCGCCCGCTGTCTTGGCGCCGCCGACGCGCTGCTGCCGCCGGGCCACGTCCCCTCCGGTGTGGAGCGGCGGTGCCACGCCATGACCGAGGCGCGGATCCGGGAAGGGCTCGGCCCGCGGTCGTACGAGACCGCGTACGCCGAGGGCGGTGGCCTCTCCCTCGCGGAGGCCACCGCCCTGATCTGAGCGCCGGGATGCGTCAGCTCTTCGTGCGGAACTTGTGGATGGCGACCGGAGCCATGACCGCGGTCAGGCCCACCGACCAGATCAGCGTCACCCACAGGTCGTGCGCGACCGGGCCGCCCTCCATCAGGCCGCGCGCGGTGTCGGCCAGCGAGGACAGCGGGTTGTAGTCGGTGAACGCCCGGAGCCAGCCCGGCATCGAAGCGGTCGGCGCGAAGATCGACGAGCCGAACTGCAGCGGCATCAGCACCAGGAAGCCCATCGCCTGCACCGACTGGGCGTTCTTCATCATCACGCCGAGGGTCAGGAACACCCACATCAGTGCCGAGCCGAACACCACCGACAGCCCCACGGAGGCCAGCAGACCGCTCCAGCTGTTGATGTCGTAGCCCACGAGGAGGGCCACCACCATCAGGACCACGGTCGCGAACAGCATCCGCATCAGCTCCACCGCGATCTTCGCGAAGAGCACGGAGCCGCGCCCGATCGGCAGGGACCGGAAGCGGTCCATGACACCGGAGTTGAAGTCCTGGTTGAAGCCGGTGCCCACGCCCTGGGCCATGTTCATGCCCATCATGGCCATGAGGCCGGGGATGACGTACTGGACGTACTGGTCCTGTCCGCCGCCCAGCGACTTCCCGATGGAGCCGCCGAAGACGTACACGAACAGCAGGGTGAAGACGACCGGGAACAGGATGGCGTCGAACATCGACTCCGGGTCCTGGCGGATCCACAGCAGGTTGCGGCGGATCAGCGCGCCGGTGTGGCGCAGATGGGCCCGCAGCGGGATCGGCGTGTCGGTCTTCGCGGCGGCCGGGGACAGGGTGGCGGCGGTCATACGGCGACCTCCTGACGGTCGTCGGCGGGCACGGCGTCCTGCGGGGCACTGGCGCGGTGGCCGGTGAGCGACAGGAACACCTCGTCCAGGCTGGGCAGTTCGGTGGTGATGGAGGAGATCGTGATGCCGCGCGCGGTGACCGCGCCGACCACCGCGGTGAGCTGCTCGTCGCTGAGGATCGGCACCAGCAGGGCCCCGCTCTCGGGGTCCACGGTGGTCGCGGCGAGCCCGGTGATGCCCAGCTCGTCCAGCATCGTGGCGAGCGGACGCAGCTCCAGCGGGTCCACCGGCCGCACCCGCAGCGTGCGTCCGCCGACGCGGGCCTTCAGCTCCTCGATCCCGCCGTTCGCGATGACCTTGCCCCGGTCCACCACGGTCAGCTCGGAGGCGAGCTGCTCGGCCTCCTCCATGTACTGGGTGGTGAGCAGCACGGTGACCCCGTCGCCGACCATCGCCTTCACCTCGTCCCACACCTCGTTGCGGGTGCGCGGGTCGAGGCCGGTGGTCGGCTCGTCCAGGTACAGCACGGCGGGCCGTCCGATCATGGACGCGGCCAGGTCCAGCCGCCGCCGCATACCGCCGGAGTAGGTGCTCGCCGGGCGCCGGGCGGCCTCCGTCAGGGAGAACCGTTCCAGCAGCTCGTCGGCGCGGGCGCGGGCGTCCTTGCGGGACAGGTCCAGCAGCCGGCCGATCAGGTACAGGTTCTCCCAGCCCGGGAGCTTCTCGTCCACCGAGGCGTACTGGCCGGTCAGCCCGATCACCCGGCGCAGCTGACGGGGCTGCCGTACGACGTCGTAGCCGGCCACCGTGGCCTGCCCGGCGTCGGGGGTGATGAGGGTGGACAGGATCCGTACGAGGGTGGTCTTGCCGGCGCCGTTCGGCCCGAGCACACCCATCACGGTGCCCTCGCGCACGTCCAGGTCGACACCGTCCAGCGCCTTGGTCTCGCCGTAGTGCTTGACCAGTCCCCGTACGGTCACGGCGGAACGTCCGCCGACGGGGTTGTCGTCGATGCGTGTCATGCCGATGACAGTGCCAGGCCCCACCGACAAACCACCGACAGCCGGCCGACACCACCGACACATCCCCGACGATCACCGCAACCATCAATTGAGGTACCACGACGGCGAGCAACCACGTCCGCGAGAGCGGCGCCGGCTTAGGCGCAAAGGGGGGCAGCCCGCCGACGGGGGATGATCGGCGGGCTGCCCGGTGGTGCCGCGATGGCCTAGTGCACGGAGTGTTCCTCCAGCGGGAAGCCCCCGCCGACGACGTCCTCCGCGAACGCCTTCGCCGCGTTGCCCATGACCTCACGCAGGTTGGCGTACTTCTTCACGAACTTCGGGACCCGGCCGGAGGTCAGCCCCAGCATGTCCGTCCAGACCAGGACCTGCGCGTCCGTCTCCGGGCCCGCGCCGATGCCGACCGTCGGGATGTGCAGTACCCGCGTCACCTCGGCCGCCAGCTCCGCCGGAACCAGCTCCAGCACCACCGCGAACGCCCCCGCGTCCTGCACGGCCTTGGCGTCGCGCAGCAACTGCTGCGCGGCCTCCTCGCCGCGCCCCTGCACGCGGTAGCCCATCGCGTTGACGGACTGCGGGGTCAGCCCGATGTGGGCCATGACCGGGATGCCGGACTCCACCAGGAGCCGGATCTGCTCGTGCGACCGCTCGCCGCCCTCCAGCTTGACCGCGCCGACCCCGGCCTCCTTCACCAGCCGGGTCGCCGAGCGCAGCGCCTGCACCGGGCCCTCCTGGTAGGAGCCGAAGGGCAGGTCGCCGACGATCAGGGAGCGGGTCGTGCCGCGTACGACGGCCGCCGACAGCATGGTCATCTCGTCGAGGGTGACGGGGACGGTGGTGTCGTACCCGAGGTGGCAGTTGCCCGCCGAGTCGCCGACCAGGATGACCGGGATCCCGGCCTCGTCGAAGACGGACGCGGTCATCGCGTCGTAGGCGGTGAGCATGGGCCACTTCTCGCCCCGCTCCTTGGCGAGGGCGATGTCCCGGACGGTGATGCGGCGGGTGCTGCCCTTTCCTCCGTAGAGGCCCCCGTACAGCGCCTTGCTGCCGTCGGAAGGCTTGTTCTGGGCAGCCGAAAGCTGCGTCATGGCAACGGCTCCTTCAGTCATCTCGAGGCGCCCTGACGGCGTCCCCGGACCGACTCCATGGTGGCACCTCGTGCCATTCGGGGCCAGAGGTACCCCCTTGTGAGCCGGGCCGCGTAAGGCCTTGGTAAAGAAATAAGATACGAGACGGTTCCGTATCGAAATGATCGTAGGCTCGAACACATGACAAGTCCCGTCCCTGCCTCCCGAATACCGGAAGCGGTGCACCGGCGCCGTTGGGCGATCCTCGGCGTGCTCATGCTCAGCCTGCTGATCGTGGTGCTCGACAACTCGATCCTGAACGTCGCCATCAAGACCATCGCCACCCCGGCGCCGACCGGCCTCGGCGCCACGCAGAGCCAGATCGAGTGGGCGATCAACGCCTACACCCTCGTCTTCGCCGGCCTGCTGTTCACCGCCGGACTCGTCGGCGACCGGCTCGGCCGCAAGAAGGTGCTGCTCGGCGGCATCCTCGTGTTCGGCATCGGCTCCGCGCTCGCCGCCGAGTCCGGCTCACCCGGCCAGCTCATCGCCTACCGCGCGCTGATGGCCCTCGGTGCCGCCTTCGTCATGCCCGCCACCCTCGCCGTGCTCATGAACGTCTTCGAGCGCGAGGAGCAGCCCAAGGCCATCGGCATCTGGGCGGGCGGCGTCGGCCTGGCCATCGCCATCGGCCCGATCACCGGCGGCGCGCTCCTCGACCACTTCTGGTGGGGCTCGGTCTTCCTCATCAACGTGCCCATCGTGATCGTCGCGCTCGTCCTGATGACCTGGCTCGTGCCCGACTCCCGCGACCCGCGGCCCGGCCGCCTCGACCCCATCGGCGTGGTCCTGTCCGTCGTCGGTCTCGTGCTGCTCGTCTACGGCATCATCAAGGGCGGCGAGCTGGCCGACTTCACCGACGCCAAGGTGCTGGCCACCATCGCCGGCGGGCTCGTCGTCCTGACCGGCTTCGTCGTCTTCGAGAAGCGCAGCGACCACCCGTCGCTGGACGTCACCTACTTCCGCAACAAGGTCTTCTCGGCCGCCATGAGCGCCATCGCGCTCGTCTTCTTCGCGCTGATGGGCGTCACCTTCTTCGGCGTCTTCTACACCCAGAGCGTGCGCGGCTACTCCCCGCTGGAGTCGGGCGTGCTGATGCTGCCCCTCGCCGCCGCCCAGCTGATCTTCGCGCCCCGCGCCCGGCTGCTGGTCGACCGGTTCGGCAACAAGGCCACCACCACCGGCGGTCTGGTGCTGATCGCCGCGACGCTGGCCGCGTTCGCCACGTTCGAGGCCGACACGCCGATCTGGCTGCTGGAGGTCGTCTTCTTCCTCATGGGCACCGGCATGGCGCACATCATGACCCCGACCTCGGTCGTCATCATGCAGGCGCTGCCCCGCGAGAAGGCCGGCTCCGCCTCGGCGCTCAGCAACACCTTCCGCCAGGTCGGCGGCGCCCTCGGCATCGCCGTCCTCGGCTCGGTGCTCGCCACCGCGTACCGCAACGGCATCGAGGACAAGCTCGGCCTGCTGCCGCCCGGCCTGCGCGAGACCGCCGGCGAGTCCATCGAGGCCACACTCGGCGTCGCCGAGAAGCTCGGCCCGCAGGGCAAGGCCCTGGTCACCCCCGCCAACGACGCGTTCCTGCACGCCATGCACGTCACCGCCCTGTGCGGGACGGGCGTCGCGCTGATCGGCGCCGTGGTGACCTTCCTGTTCCTGCCGGGCAAGCCGCCCGCCGGTCAGCGGCAGGACAAGGAACCGGAGTTGGTCACCGCCGGGGAGTGAGGTCCGCGCGCGGTTCCACGGGGGAAGGAGGCGGCTGCGGGACAATCTCCGCAGCACAGTGAGAGGACGGATCGTCGTGAGCCTTGCCGAGAGCCGGCCGCGCCCGGACGGACCCCCGCGGGGCCGGCCGCGCAGCGAAGCGGTGGAACACGCCATCCTGGAAGGCGTGATGAAGCTCCTGGAGGAGGGCGTGCCCCTCGCCGAGCTGTCCATCGAGCGGGTCGCCCGCACGGCCGGGGTCGGCAAGGCCACCATCTACCGCCGCTGGAGCGGCAAGGAGGAACTGTTCGTCGACGTCGTACGCGCCGCCGAACCCCCCGACCCCGAGCTCCCCGGCACCTCCCTGCGCGACGACCTCGTCGTGCTGCTGGAGTCCCTGCGCCGGCGCGGCCTCGTCAGCCGCTCCTCGGCGATCCTGCACAACGTGTACGCGCAGATGAAGAGCAGCCCGCGGATCTGGGCGGCGTACCACGCCAACGTCATAGCGCCCCGCCGCGACCTCGCCCTGGACCTGCTGCGCCGCGCGCAGGCGAACGGCGAGATCCGGGCCGACATCGACCTGGACCTGGCCAACGACATGTTCGTCGGGCCCATGCTCGTCCGCTCCGTCATGCGCCCCGACGCCGATCTGCCCGAGGGACTCGCGGAGCAGATCGTCGACGCGGTCCTGGACGGCCTACGCCCCGTCAGGTCCACGGTGCCGTAGCACTAATGTGCGCGTTTCGTCACAGACCCCGCGCGCCCCGGGGGTCACCGGAACTCGCGGACCCGGCTCGTTCGTCCTCGTCTTCCGTACGGCCGTCATGGGACGGCGGAACGGAGCCGATCATCCCCTAGGGTCGGAAGAGCACGGGGGCGAACGGTGTGCACGGCAGGCAGTGAGGCAGACGGTATGGCGCAGCAGGCGTACATGACGGAGACGGTGGACGACGGCTCGGGGCCCGAGCGACCGGGATCCCGGCTCCGACGCCTCACGCACCGCCTGTTCACCGGGTGGCGGAACGATCCGCGCGTCTGGCGGCGCGGCGTGGTCCTCGCCGTACTCGCCCTGCTGCTCGCCCTGGTGATGCTGCTGCACGCGCACATCCCCAACGCGGTGGGCAACCTCGGCTCGCTCACCGAGACGTTTCTGCCCTGGCTGGGCCTGGCCGTCCCGGTGCTGCTGGTGCTCGCGCTGGTCCGCCGGTCGGCGACCGCGCTGATCGCGATCGTGCTCCCGGCGATCGTCTGGCTGAACCTCTTCGGCGGGCTGCTGGCCGACAGGGCGGGCGAGGGCGGCGACCTCATGGTGGCCACCCACAACGTCAACGCCGACAACCCCGACCCGGCCGCGACCGCCACCGACGTGGCCGCGTCCGGCGCCGACGTCCTGGCCCTGGAGGAGCTGCCCGCCTCCGCCGTGCCCGTCTACGAGAAGGCGCTGGCGTCGACGTACAAGTACCACGCGGTCGTCGGCACGGTCGGGCTGTGGAGCAAGTACCGGATGACCGGCGTCCACGCCGTCGACATCAAGCTCGGCTGGAAGCGGGCGATGCGCGCCACGGTGGCGACGCCCCGGGGCCCGGTCGCGGTCTACGTCGCCCACCTGCCCTCGGTGCGGGTGAAGATGGAGGCCGGGTTCACCGCCCGGCAGCGGGACAAGAGCGCCGACGCGCTCGGCGAGGCCATCTCCGACGAGCCCCTGGAGCGGGTGGTGCTGCTCGGCGACCTGAACGGCACCATGAACGACCGCGCGCTCAACGCCGTCACCGCCCAGATGCGCTCCACGCAGGGCGCGGCGGGCAGCGGCTTCGGCTTCAGCTGGCCGGCGTCGTTCCCGATGGCGCGCATCGACCAGATCATGGTGAAGGGCGTGCAGCCGGAGAGCAGCTGGACGCTGCCGCGCACCAACAGCGATCACCTGCCCGTAGCGGCCCGTGTGAAGCTCGACACAGGCTCTTAACCTGCCGGAATACTGGACCTGAGAGAGTTTGTTCCGTCCAGGAACATAATGCGAGACTCGAACCTGTACGGCACTCCGCTCTCTGAAAGGTCCCTCATGCCCCTGGCCCTGCTCGCCCTTGCCGTGGGTGCCTTCGGCATCGGTACGACCGAGTTCGTGATGATGGGCCTGCTGCCCGACGTCGCGGACGACCTCCACATCTCGATCCCCGCCGCCGGCCACCTGGTCTCGGCGTACGCGCTGGGCGTCGTCATCGGCGCCCCGCTGCTGGCCGCACTGACCGCACGGATGCCCCGCCGCACGGTCCTGATCTCCCTCATGGCCCTGTTCGTCGCGGGCAACGCCCTGTCGGCGTTCGCCCCCGGCAACGGCTCCCTGCTGGCCGCCCGCTTCCTCAGCGGGCTGCCGCACGGCGCCTTCTTCGGCGTGGGCGCGGTCGTCGCCACGGCGATGGTCCCACCGGAGCGCAAGGCCCGCTCGGTGTCCCTGATGTTCCTCGGCCTCACCGTCGCCAACATCGCGGGCGTACCCGTCGCCACCCTCATGGGCCAGCACCTCGGCTGGCGGGCGACGTTCCTGGGCGTGAGCGTGATCGGCATCGCGGCGATCGCCTCCCTGGCGCTCCTCATCCCGCACGACCGGAACCACGCGGCCGCCTCGACGGGCCTGCGCGGCGAACTGGCGGCCCTGAAGTCGGTGCCGGTCTGGCTGGCGCTCGGTACGACGGTGGCGGGATTCGGCGCGCTCTTCGCGGCCTACAGCTACGTCACCCCGATGCTGACCGACGCGGCGGGCTACGCCGACACCAGCGTGACCCTGCTCCTGGCCCTGTTCGGCGTCGGCGCCACGGCGGGCAACCTGCTGGGCGGCCGACTCGCCGACCACTCGCTGCGCGGCACCCTCTTCGGCGGCCTGGGCTCCCTGGGCGCGGTGCTCCTCCTCTTCCCGGTGCTGATGCGGGCGGAGTGGAGCGCGGCCCTGGCGGTGACCCTGCTGGGCATGGCGGCGTTCATCACCGGCTCCCCGCTCCAGCTCATGGTGATGGAGAAGGCGTCGGCGGCCCCCTCCCTCGCCTCCTCGGCCAACCAGGCGGCGTTCAACCTGGCCAACGCGGGCGGCGCCTGGATCGGCGGCCTCGCCCTGGCGGCCGGCTTCGGTACGACGTCCCCGGCACTCGCGGGAGCGGCCCTGGCCGTCCTGGGCCTGGGCGTGGCGAGCGTGGCGTACGCGGTGGACCGCCGCCGGGAGACTCCGTCGGTGGGCCGGGTGATCACGTCCCACGTCCCGGAGGTGGAGGCGGAGGGCTCGGGGGCGCTGTACCGCTGAGGGGGGCGGTGGCTGGTCCCGGGCTGGTCACCGGGCCGGGTCGGGAGCTAGTCACCGATGAACCACAGGGAACTCCCCGGCGTGGCGACGCAGACCTCCAGCATCTCGGCGAGATCGAGGAGGGCGGCCTGCCCGGCCCGCACCTCCAACTCGATACCCACGGCACCCCCGCACGGCTCGCTTCACCTGCCCGAGCCGCCAAGGTGACCGTTGGTCCGCTCGCTTCTCGGCCAGTGTCGGGCTTCCGCGAGGTGAGTCAAGGGCGCTACGCGTCGCCTCCGGCGATGGCCCTCCGGGCCACCCTTGACACACCTCGCTCCAGCCCGGGGAAGAAGCGAGCGAGCGGCCCGAAACAGCGGTGGCCCCAGCGGCAACGGGCCCCGAGGCCACCGCCCCCCACTGTCGGCGAGGGCACGCGGTCGCACCTCGCATGGACGCCGGGTGGGTTTGGCGGCTTGCGGTCGGTGGGTGGGGCGTGGTCGCGGATTGCCTGGACGCCGGGGCGGCGGGGGTGACGGAGGGCCGTGGGGGAGGCGGAGTTGTGGGTGGCCGGGGCTCCCACTGACCACCGGAGGCTGTGATTGGCGGATTTGTGCCAAGGGGCCCGGCAGTGGTGCAGGTCAGAGCGGTGGCTGTGCGGCAGGAGTGGTCCAAATATGCCAATCACCCGTAGCCGACCCGGTCACGGCACAGGTCGCCTGCGAAAAGGGTTCCGCTGGCGAGGGCCCTGGTCCTATCGTCTGAGCCCGTGATCGGAAAAGGTGCTCCACTGCCCCCGACGGTCTTCCCGCTCGCCAAGGGACGTGCGTGGGCCATGCTGGCCGGCTCTCTGGTCTTCGTCGCACTGGGCGTTGTTTTCCTGGTCGCTCACAGCACCGTGAAGATGACTGTGGCGGGGGCGCTGGCCGTGGCCTTCTTCGGGCTGTGCTCGGCGATCTTCATCCAGCGCCTGTTCCGCGACCGGCCGGAGTTGGTACTGGACGACGCGGGAGTGGACCACGTGCGGCTGGGCCGGTTCGGCTGGGACGAGATAGCCGCCGTGCGGATACGCGAGCAGCGGGTACGCAACACCTCCCAGCGGTTCATCGAGCTGGTGCTGCACGATCCGGACGCCTACCTGGCCCGAGCGCCCAAGGTCGTCCGCAGGACCGCGTCCATGAACGCACGACTCGGCTTCGGTCCGGCCAACATGGCCACGAACACCTTGCCGGCGCCGCCCGAGGCGGTCCTGGACGCGATGCGGCGTCACTGCCCCGGACTCCCGGTGCAACAGCACTGAGCGCGCCCCCGTCCCACCATCCGTAAGCCGCCAAGCCGCCAACCCCCGTGTGCAGGCGAGGCACGAGCGCGCCCCGCCCACCCACCGTTCGCCGCCAAACCGGCCCGGCGTGCTGGCGAGGCGCGACCGCGTGCCCCTCCCGACGGCGCGCACCCAGCCGACCCCAGGGCCCATTGCCGCTGGGCCACCGCTGTTTCGGGGCGCCCGCTCGCTTCTTCCCCGGGCTGGAGCGAGGTGTGTCAAGGGTGGCCCGGAGGGCCATCGCCGGAGGCGACGCGCAGCGCCCTTGACTCACCTCGCGGAAGCCCGACACTGGCCAAGAAGCGGGCGGCCCTACGGCCACTTCTCAGCCTCCGCCCACGTCAGTTCCCCGCAGTCCCCGCCTCAGTTCCTCAACTCGCACCACACCGTCTTCCGGTCCGGCCCCTGTTCCACGCCCCACCGTTCGGCGAGCGCGTCCACGAGAGCCAACCCCCGCCCCGACTCCGCGACCTCCGTGGCGGACATCAGGACGGGCAACGCGCGCGGGTCGGGATCGGTCACCTCGATGCGGGTACGGTTCCCCGCCGCCGTATCCCCGACCCGGACGGTCACCGGTGTTCCCTCGCCCAAGTGGTCGATGACGTTCGTCAGCAGCTCCGTCGCGCACAGGCGGACGTCGAAGCCGTGCCCACGGAGGTGGTGGCGCAGTTCCGGTGCGGCCTTGGGCGTGGCCAGCAGGTGCAGCTCCAGCGGTGTCATCGGCGTCGTCACTCCGCCGCCGCCTTCCTCAGCACGGCGGCCAGCGCTCGCGCCGTGGCCGTGTTGCAGTTCCCGAGCGTGACGAGTCCGGCGGGAGGGGCGTACGTACCCGCGAAGCTCGGCAGGTCGACGCGGAGGGAGGGGAGCGTGATGCCGTGCAGGGCGAGGGCGGCGCGGAGGTCCTCGACGCAGAGGGTGACGTCGTAGGCGGTGGGGGAGCGGTCGGGCATGAGGGGCGGCAACCTTCTGTGCGGTGTGTGACGAACTCCTCACAGGGTGTCGCCGGTCTCGCTACCGTGGAAGAGGTTTCGCGTTCGCGACCAGGGCAGCGGAGGAGAGTGAGCGGTGGCTCGGGGCAAGGACATTGACGGCTCGATGAGCGTCCCGACCTTCTACGGCAAGGAGTTGCGGTGGAAGCGGGAGGCGGCCGGCCTGTCGCTGGAGGCGTTCCTTGAGGGCAGCTTCTACGGCAAGACCTACCTCAGCGACATCGAGCACGGGGAGCGGAGGATGCCCATCGATCTGGCTCGGCATGCGGATCGGGGTCCTCAACACCGACGGCTTCTTCGAGCGCCATTGCGAGGATGTGCGGAAGGCTAAGAGGGGCGGGCATGCCGAGTACTTCGAGAAGGTCCTGGAGGCCGAGAAGTATGCCCTGACCATTGAGGAGTGGTGCCCGATCCTCATTCCGGGGCTGCTTCAGACTGCGGCCTACGCGCGAGCCGTCATCCTGGCGGGCTTCCCGCTGTCCCTCGACGAGGAGGTCGAGGAGAAGGTCAGCAGCCGAATGGCCCGTGCCGAGCTCTTCGATCTGGACCACCGGACCCCGGGGTACTGGGCGATCCTGCACGAGTCGCTGATCACCGACCCGATCCTGCCGCCGCACGAGATGGCGGAGCAGCTCGACCGCATCGTGGAGTTGGCTGAGCGTCGCCGGATCACTCCGCAGCTCATCCTGCGGAAGGTCGGTGCGCATCCACTCATGACTGGTCCAGCGAAGATCATGACCTTTGCCGATGCCCCGCCGCTGTTCTACACGGAGGCGCTGCACAGCGGTGACACCATCGATGATCCGGCCCTCGTGGCGCAGTACCGCTGGTCGTACGATCAGCTCAGGGCCGTCGCACTATCGCCGAAGGCGTCCCTGGCCATGATCAAATCAGCGGCAGAGGATTACCGAAATGGCAAGCAAGCGGATCGACTTGAGTGACGCGCTCTGGGTGAAGAGCAGCTACAGCAACGCGGGCGGCGGGGACTGCGTCGAGGTAGCCCACAACATCCCCAACCTCATCCCCGTCCGCGACTCAAAGCTCCCCCACGGCCCAGTCCTCCTCCTCCCCCCCACCGCCTGGACCCCTTTCATCACCGCGCTCAAGTCCGAGTAACCGGCAACGCGAACGGGGCGTGAGGTGCCCGGCACCTCACGCCCCGTTCGCGTTACAGCGAGCCCGGCGCCTTACGGCTGCCGGAACGACTGCACGTAGCCGTTGGCCGGCGAGCCGACCCCCGTCACGTCGTCGTAGCCCTTCACCGCGGTCAGCGAGCTGTCCTTGCCCAGGCTGCGGACCGAGGTCAGCAGGCCGTCAGCCGCGTCGTACCCGTTCGCGAAGTCCACACGGGCCACAGCCAGCCCCGACCCCGTCGGGTTGTCCGTGACGTCGTGGAAGACGCCCTTCTTGCCGTACTTGGCGTAGATGGCCGGGTTGGCGAAGCCGAGGGCCTTGCCACCGCGGGCCTCCTGGGCCAGGGCCTGGACCGCCGCGATGACCGGCGCGGCCAGCGAGGTGCCGCCGATGCGGTACTCGCTGTACTGCTCCGTGCCGTCCGGGAAGGTCTGGGTCTGGCCGACCAGGAAGCCGGTGTTCGGGTCGGCGATGGCCGCGATGTCCGGGACGACGCGGTTGCCGGAGGCGTTGTTGGCCGTGGCCAACCCCTGCGGCACGACGCCCTTCTGGTAGTACGGCTGGGGCACCGTCTTGCTGGTGCCGCCGCCCGCGCCCGAGGTGAACGCGCCGGGGAAGCCGACCCAGCTCTTGCCGTCGGGGGACAGCGAGGCCTTCTCGGTGCCCCAGCCGGTCTCCCACTGGTACTTGTCGCCCTTGCCGACGGCCAGCGAGGTGCCGCCGACCGCGGTGACCCAGGCGGAGTTGGCCGGGGTGTCGACCTGCTTCACGCCGGTGTTGGCGACCTGGTCGCCGTCGTCGCCGGAGGAGAAGTAGAAGCCGATGCCCTGGACCGCGCCGAGCTGGAAGACCTGGTCGTAGGCGGCGGCGAGGTCCGGCGTCTGGTTGGCCTCGATGTCGCCCCAGGAGTTGGAGACGATGTCGGCCAGGTGGCTGTCGACGATCTTGCTGAGGGAGTCCAGCAGGTCGTCGTCGTAGCAGGAGGCCGCGCCCACGTAGGTGACGTCGGCGTTCGGCGCGACCGCGTGGACCGCCTCGACGTCCAGGGTCTCCTCGCCGTACCAGCCGGCCGCCCCGCACTCGTCGGTCTTGGTGTAGTTCTTCGGCAGCACCTGGTGGAGCTGGCCGGTCTTCCAGGCCGCGTCACCGTTCTTCAACGCGTACTTGCCGGCGTCGTAGGCGATCGTCGGCGAGGCGTACGCGTCCGTGATCGCGATGCGGACGTTCTTGCCGGTGTACGTGCCGGCGCCGTACGCGGCGCGCAGCTGCTTGCCGGTGTAGCCCTTGATCGCGTACGGGATCTTCTGGCCGTAGGCGTCCGGGAGCGTCGTCGCGACGTTCGAGCCGTAGTACGACGAGAAGGGGCCCGCGTTCTTGAAGACCGCGTCCGGGGGCGGCAGCTGGTCGTCGTGGTTCGCCTTGTGCGGGGCGTTGTCCAGGCCGGTGACGGTGAGGACCGCGCCCTTCAGGGCGGTCGGGGCGGAGGCCGTGCGCGCCGGGGCGCGGTAGGTCTTGGAGCCCTTGGCGTAGTTGTGCAGCTGGGTGCCGAACGCCTTCTCGGCGGCGGCCACGTCACCGGTGACGGCGACGTAGTGCGGGGTGACCGCGGTGACCGTCAGACCGGCCGACTTCAGCCAGGACGTGACGGCGGCCACCTGGGCCTTGGTGGCCCCGAAGCGGGCCTGCGCCTTCTTGGCGCTGAGGTACTTGCCGTACAGCGGCGAGCTGGGGTCGGACACCGCCTTGGCGTAGGCGGCGAGTCCGGCCGCGTCCCGGCCGGCCAGGTAGACGCGGGCCTTGACCTGGGCCTTGTCCGAGGTCGCGCCCTTGTCCGCCTTGGCCGTGGCCCAGAGCGGCTTGGTGCCCTTCAGAACGTCACGAGCGGGGCTGTCCGCGGCGTGTGCCGCGGGTATGCCCAGCGCCAGCGCACCGGCGATCATGGGCAGTGTCGCTGCCATGCTCACACCGGCGCGCACGGTGGCGCGGTTGGATCTCATAGAACCCCCTGCGATGCGGTTCGCATGCATGTAGTGGTTGGCACGTCGTGGAGGCGCGCGCCGGCCCGCGGCGGTGTCGGCCGACGAGTGGATCACACGATGGGGGCCACTCTTGCGATGAACCGTTCATGCAAGGGGAACGTAAAAGTCAAGAGAAGCTCAAGTAACCGCCAGGGAGGGTGATTTGACCCTTTGATCCTTACGGCGGTGTTACGAACGGGCTTGGGCGCCACGCTCCTTGAGCATTCCGGCCATCAGCTCGATCTCCGACTGCTGGGCGTCGACCATGCCCTGCGCGAGCCGCTTCTCCACGCCGACGGTGCACTTGGCGACGCAGCCCTCGGCCATGTGGATGCCGCCCTTGTGATGGTCCGTCATGAGCTGGAGGTAGAAGATCTCCGCTTGCCTGCCGTTCAGCGTTCCGAGTTTCTTCAGCTCGGTGTTGGTCGCCATCCCCGGCATCAGCGCGCCGTCCTTGCCGGAGGCCATGCCGCCCATGCCCATCCAGGTCATCGGCGGGTCGGCGGACACCTTCGGCAGGTCCCACAGGTCCAGCCAGCCCAGCAGCATCCCGCGCTGGTTGGCCTGCGTCTGCGCGATGTCGTAGGCGAGCCGCCGTACCTCCTCGTCCTTCGTGCGGTCGCGCACGATGTACGACATCTCGACGGCCTGCTGGTGGTGGACGGCCATGTCCCGGGCGAACCCGGCGTCCGCCGAGTCCGCGCTCGGCGTCTTCGGGTCCGATCCGCCGGTCTCCTCGGCCACCGCGTAGGTGATCGCACCGGCCGCGACGAGCACCGCCGCCGCGGCCCCGGCGACCCAGCCGACGTGCTGCCGCCTCACTTCATGACCCCGCCGGTGCACGAGGCGCCCGGCTCGGGCGTCTGCCGGCCCTGCACGTACGTGGCGAAGAACTTGTCCACTTCCGGGTCCTTCGCGCTCTTCACCGCCACCTGGTGACCCCAGGCCGACAGGATCAGCGGGGCCTCCTGCTTCTCGTACGGGCTCATCAGCGAGTACGGCGTCTTCTTCACCTTGGCCGCGAGCGCGTCGACGTCGGCCTTGGGCGCCTTGTCGGTGTACGTCACCCAGACCGCGCCGTGCTCCAGCGAGTGCACGGCGTTCTCGTCGGGCACCGCCTTGGTGTAGACGTCACCGTTGCAGTTCAGCCAGACCGGGTTGTGGTTGCCGCCGACCGGCGGGTGCATCGGGTACGACACCTTCGTCGTCACATGCGTCCGGGACAGCTTGCCCGACCAGGTCTTCACCCCGTCCGCGCCGGTGGTGAACTTCCCGGAGTCCCCGGAGCCCTTGGCGTCGCCGCTCGGCGTCGCCTGGTCCTTGCCGGAGTCGCTCTGCGTCTTCACCAGGACCACACCGCCGACGACGAGACCGACGACGACCACCGCACTGGCGGCGATGGTGAGCACCCGGTTGCGGCGCTCGCGGGCACGCTCCGCGCGCCGCATCTCCTCGATGCGCGCCTTGCGCGCCGCGGTGCTGCTGTTCTTGCCGGAACCCATGAGGCGAGTCCTTCTGGAGAAGGGGACGTGGACGGTGGGGCCCGCTGATCGTAATGCGGCGGGAGCGCCCTTCCGTAGGAGGGCACAGGAACCGGATAATTTTGAACTGGGATGCGTATTATCTACGCTCGCGGTATGCGGCTGCTGCGCTCCACCGATCTGGCCCTGCGCGTCCTGATGCGACTCGCGGTCGTCGCCGACGCCACGCCCACGACCCGCCAGGTCGCCGCCGACATGGAGGTGCCCTACACGCACGCCGCGAAGGTCGTCGCCGAACTCCAGCACCTGGGCCTGGTCGACGCCCGGCGCGGGCGGGGCGGCGGGCTGGCGCTCACGGAGCGGGGCCGTACCGCCTCGGTGGGCGCGGTCGTGCGGACCTTCGAGGGCGACGGCGACGTCGTGGACTGCGAGGGGGCACAGGGGACGCCGGCCTGCCCCCTGCGCTCAGGCTGCCGCCTGCGGGGCGCCTTGCGGGGGGCTCAGGAGGCGTTCTTCGCCGCGCTGGACTCCGTCACGATCGGGGAGCTCGTCGCCGAGCCGACGGGGCCGTTGCTGCTGGGGATCTCTCGGCGGCCGGGGCTGGACTGAACGCATCGCGACCAGCCACGAAAGGTCGTCAGGCGTGTGCCGTGCCGTCGTGGCTGGTCGCGCAGTTCCCCGCGCCCCTTCGGGGCGCTCAGCCTCGCGCCGTCTTACGAGCGCTCAGCCCTGCGCCAGCCAGAGGTCCGGGCCGAACACCTCGTAGTGGATGTCGGCCGGGGACACGCCCTTCTCGATCAGCTGGGTGCGGATCGCGCGCATGAAGGGGAGCGGGCCGCACAGGTACGCGCGCGTGCCGGGGTGTACGGCGATGCCGGTCAGGTCGACCAGGCCGGTGCGGGTGCCCGGCTCGGCGTCGCGCTCGTAGAAGAAGTGCGCGGAGGCGTCGGGCAGCTTCTCCGCGTACGCCGTGTGGTCGGCGCGCAGGGCGTGGTCGGCGGGGGAGCGGTCGCCGTGCACGACGGTGACCGGGGCGCCGTGGCCGCCCGCCGCGAGGTCGGCCAGCATCGCGATCATCGGGGTCACGCCGATGCCCGCCGAGGCGAGCAGCAGGGGCGTGTCCGGGTCGCCGGCCAGGACCAGGTCACCGTACGGCTCGGACAGTTCCAGGACGTCGCCGGGCCGCACGCGCGCGTGGAGGTGGTCGGAGACCTCGCCGTCGGGCGTCGCCTCGCCCCGCACGCGCTTGACGCTGATCTGGCGCACGGCCTCGCCCGGTGCCCCGGTCAGGCTGTACTGCCGTATCTGCCGGGCACCGTCGGACAGGGTGACGCCGACGGAGACGTACTGCCCGGCGCGGAAGCCGGCCACCGGGCCGCCGTCGGCCGGACGCAGCCGGAAGGTGACGACGTCCGGGGTCTCCTCGACGCGCTCGACGACCTCCCAGGCGCGCAGGCCGGGGCCGCCGCTCTCCTCGTACAGCCGCTTCTCGATGGCTATGAGGGCGTTGGCCATCAGCCAGTACACCTCGTCCCACGCGGCGGCCACCTCGGGGGTGACGGCCTCGCCGAGGACCTCGGCGATGGCGGCGAAGAGGTGCTCGTGCACGACGTCGTACTGCTCGGGGGCCACGCCCAGGGAGGCGTGCTTGTGCGCGATGCGGCCGAGCATCGCGTCCGGCCGCCGGTCCGGGTGGTCCAGCAGGTGCGTGGCGAAGGCGGCGATCGAACCGGCGAGGGCCTGCTTCTGGGTGCCGGAGGCCTGGTTGCCGCGGTTGAAGAGGTTGCGCAGCAGGTCGGGGTGGGCGTCGAAGAGGCGGGCGTAGAAGCGCTCGGTGATCTCGCCGATCGCCGCGCCGACGGCGGGCAGGGTGGCGCGGACGGTGGCTGCGGACTGCTCGGTCAGCATCGGGACTCCTCGGAGAACTCGGCTGATCAACACGCTATGAAAACTTGCATCTGAGATGCAAATTTAACGGGCGTGGTGTCGGTCACGGCGGAAGCGGACCGGCCATTACGGATGTCGGTCCGAGCAGGCAAGATGGGGCGAGAGCGCAGTACACCTGCCGTACGACAGGCGTTCAGGGCGAGGACGCTCGGGCGATCAAGGTCCGCAACGCGCGTGAAATGGTGTTGTGGTGGGATGCTCAGGTGCCCGACCGCCTCCCGTGGTACGGGGGACAGGCGGCCTGACCAGCAAGGATGGGGAAGCGGAAGATGGACAAGCAGCAGGAGTTCGTGCTCCGGACCTTGGAGGAGCGCGACATCCGGTTCGTACGCCTGTGGTTCACGGACGTGCTGGGCTTCCTCAAGTCCGTCGCCGTGGCCCCCGCCGAGCTGGAACAGGCCTTCGACGAGGGCATCGGCTTCGACGGCTCCGCCATCGAGGGCTTCGCCCGGGTCTACGAGTCCGACATGATCGCCAAGCCGGACCCGTCCACCTTCCAGGTCCTGCCGTGGCGCGCGGAGACCCCCGGTACGGCCCGCATGTTCTGCGACATCCTCATGCCGGACGGCTCACCGTCCTTCGCCGACCCGCGGTACGTCCTGAAGCGCGCCCTCGCCCGCACCTCCGACCTGGGCTTCACCTTCTACACCCACCCGGAGATCGAGTTCTTCCTGCTGAAGGACCGCCCGCTGGACGGCTCCCGCCCGACCCCCGCCGACAACTCGGGCTACTTCGACCACACCCCCACCAACGTCGGCATGGACTTCCGCCGCCAGGCGATCACCATGCTGGAGTCGATGGGCATCTCGGTGGAGTTCTCCCACCACGAGGGCGCGCCGGGCCAGCAGGAGATCGACCTGCGCTACGCGGACGCCCTCTCCACGGCCGACAACATCATGACCTTCCGCCTGGTCATGAAGCAGGTGGCGCTGGAGCAGGGGGTGCAGGCGACCTTCATGCCGAAGCCGTTCTCCGAGCACCCCGGCTCCGGCATGCACACCCACCTGTCCCTCTTCGAAGGCGACCGCAACGCCTTCTACGAGTCCGGCGCCGAGTACCAGCTCTCCAAGGTCGGCCGCTCCTTCATCGCGGGCCTGCTGCGGCACGCGGCGGAGATCTCCGCGGTCACCAACCAGTGGGTGAACTCCTACAAGCGCATCTGGGGCGGCTCCGAGCGCACCGCCGGCGCCGGCGGCGAGGCCCCCTCCTACATCTGCTGGGGCCACAACAACCGCAGCGCCCTGGTCCGCGTCCCGATGTACAAGCCCGGCAAGACCGGCTCGGCCCGCGTCGAGGTCCGCTCCATCGACTCCGGCGCCAACCCGTACCTGGCCTACGCCGTCCTCCTCGCCGCCGGCCTGAAGGGCATCGAGGAGGGTTACGAGCTGCCGCCCGGCGCCGAGGACGACGTCTGGGCCCTCTCCAACGCCGAACGCCGCGCCATGGGCATCGAGCCGCTCCCGCAGAACCTCGGCGAGGCCCTGACCCTGATGGAGGGCAGCGACCTGGTCGCCGAGACCCTCGGCGAGCACGTCTTCGACTTCTTCCTGCGCAACAAGCGGCAGGAGTGGGAGGAGTACCGGTCCGAGGTGACGGCGTTCGAGCTGCGGAAGAACCTGCCGGTGCTGTAAGCGCAGGTCACGGCGGGTTTCCGCTGAAACGATCCCCTGGGGCCGACGGTCGTGGACCGTCGGCCCCGCGGCGTCCCACGGCCGTGTGCCATGACACCGCCGAGCCGCGGACTGACACGCACCCGAAGTCGTCGATCCGGCCCGCGTCCGGCCCTAGCATGCGCCTGTGGCACCGCTGCTCGCCGTGTGCGCCGGGTACTTCATGGTCATCCTGGACGTCACGATCATCAATGTCGCCGTGCCCTCGGTGGGCCGGGAGCTGGCGGCCTCGCTCACCGGCATCCAATGGATCACGGACGGCTACACCCTCGTGTTCGCCGGGTTCCTGATGACGGGCGGCGCGCTCGGTGACCGGCTGGGCAACCGGCGGGTCTTCTGCTCGGGTGTGGCGCTGTTCGTGGTGTCGTCGGCCGTGTGCGCGGGCGCGCCCAGTGCCTCCGTGCTGGTCGCGGCCCGGCTGGTGGAGGGGCTCGGCGCGGCGCTGATCGTTCCCGGCTCGCTCGCCCTGCTCCAGGAGGCCTACCCCGAGCCGGCGGCACGCTCGCGCGCCTTCGGGCTCTGGGGGTCGATGGCGGGGATCGCCGCCTCCGCCGGGCCGCTGCTGGGCGGTCTCCTGGTGTCCACCGTGGGCTGGCGGTGGGTGTTCCTCATCAACGTGCCGGTCGGCGCGGCCTGCCTGGTCCTGACGGCGCGGTACGTCGCGCTCTCGCCGCGGAACCCGGACCGGGCCGTGGACTGGCCGGCGCAAGCCGCCGTGGTGGCGGCCGTGGCGCTGCTGACCACCGCCCTGAACGAGGCCGGACGGCGCGGCTGGTCCGATCCCGCCGTCCTCGCCGGGCTGGGCCTGGCCGCCCTGGCCGTGGCCGGGTTCGCGGTGCGTGAGCGGCTCGCCCGGGCCCCGGCCCTGTCGCTGCGGCTGCTGCGCCCTCCGGCGATGAGCGGAGCGGCCGTCGTGGGGCTTCTGTTCAACTTCGGCTTCTACGGCATGGTGTTCACCGCCAGCCTGTACTTCCAGCACCAGCGCGGCTTCAGCGCCCTGCGGACCGGGCTGGCGTTGTTCCCGGCCGTGGCGGTGACCATGTTCGCGTCCGTCCTGTCCGGGCGCCTGACCCGCCGTACCGGAGACCGCCCGCTGGTGGTCTCCGGCATGCTCCTGGGCGCGCTCGGGCTGGCCGGCTGGGCCGCGGCCGGGACCGATCCGGCCTACCCGCTGCTGGTGGCGCCGATGATGGCCACCGGGTTCGGTACGTCCTTCGCGCTGACCGGCTCGACCGCCACGGTGATGGGCGCCGCACCCCGGGCGTACGCGGGAGCCGCCTCCGCCCTGTTCAACACCACCCGCCAGATCGGCAGCGCCACCGGCGTCGCACTCGGCGGCAGCCTGCTGGCGACCAGCACCGACTACGGCACCGGGGTGCGCCTCAGCATGGCCGTCGGCGCCCTCGCCTATCTGGCCGCGGCCTGCCTCGCCTGGCGGTGCGTGCCGGCCAAGGAGGCCCACGCCGCCGCCCGGTGACCGCGGACCGTACGCGTCGCGCGTGCCAGGCCGGGCCGACGGTCGGCTCAGTGATCGCGCAGGCACTCGATCTCGTAGTCCCCGCTGTCCTCGTCGATCGTCACCCCGTGCGTCTCGCTGCGGAAGCCCGGGAAGTGGCGGTCGAAGGTCTCCAGGGCCGTGAGGTAGCGCAGGAGGGGGCCGTCGGGGGCGCCGGTGGACTCGCCCGGCATGAGGACCGGGATGCCCGGCGGGGTGACCGTGACCATCGCCGCCGCCACCCGGTGCGCCGCGTCGGCGACGCGGACGCGTTCCGTGCCGCCCCGCACCAGCCGCTGGTAGCAGTGCTGGGGCGGGTGGACCGGCTCCGGCAACTGCTGGAACGCGGTGTCCAGCAGCTCCACCAGGCGCGCCGAGCGCAGCTGCTCGTGCATCTGCCGGCACAACTCCCGCAGGGTCAGGCCCGAGTAGCGGCGAGGGTGCGCGGCGACCGCCTCGGGAAGAACCCGGCCGAGCGGGGCGTCGGCGTCGTACAGGGCCTTGAAGTCCATCAGGGCGTCCAGCAGCGTGCCCCACTTGCCCTTCGTGATGCCCATCGAGAACAGGATCAGCGTGGTGTAGCTGTCGGTCTTCTCGACCACGATGTTCCGGGTGGCCAGATAGGCGGTCAGGACGCGCGCCGGGATGCCCTCCTCGGCCATCTCCCCGGTCGCGGTGATGCCGGGACAGGTCAGCGTGACCTTGACCGGGTCCAGCATGCAGTGACCCTCGGTCAGCCCGGGGAAGCCGTGCCAGGCCGCGCCCGGCTCCAGCAGCCAGCAGGACTGCTCCGTGCGCAGCAGCTCCGGCGGGGCCTCGTCGAAGGGCAGGCGTTCGCCGGTCGCCGGGTCGGTGACCTCCTCCGGCTGCCAGACGCCGAAGAACCACGGCGGCCGGTCCCCGGCGCTCTCCACCCGCCGGCGCAGCCGGACCATCTCCTGCCGGAAGCGGATCGCCTCCGTCACCGCCTCGTCCACCAGCCACTCGCCCTGCGGGCCGTCCATCATCGCCGTCGCCACGTCCAGCGAGGCGATCATCGGGTACAGGGGCGAGGTGGTGCCGTGCATCATCAGGGCCTCGTTGAACCGGTCGTGCTCCACCGGCGCCCGGGGCGCGGGCCGTACGTGCACCATCGCCGACTGGGACAGCGCGGCCAGCAGCTTGTGCGTGGACTGGGTCGCGAAGACCGTCGGCCGGTCCGGCCCGGGGAAGGCGTCCGCGTCCACCGACATGCCGTACCGGCCCCGGTACAGCGGGTGGAAACGGGCGTACGCGAACCACGCCTCGTCGAAGTGCACCCGGGGAGTGCTGGCCGCGAGCGCCCGCGCGGTCGGTACGGCGGCGTAACTCAGGCCGTCGTAGGTGGAGTTGGTGAACACCGCGTACTGCGCCTCGCGGGATGCGGCCCCCTCGGCCAGCGGGTGCGCGGCGATCCGGGCCGCGATCGAGTCCGCCGCCAGCTCGGCCGGGGGCAGCGGCCCGGCGAGACCGTACCCGTTGCGCGTGGGCACCAGGTAGACGGGCCGGGCGCCGGAGACCACCAGGCCGTGCAGCACCGACTTGTGGCAGTTGCGGTCCACCAGCGCCAGTTCGTCACGGGTGACGCTGAAGTGGCCCACCAGGCGGTTGCAGGTGGAGTCGCCGTGCAGCACGAAGTAGGTGAGGTCGGAGCCGAAGACGCGGGCCGCGTTGCGCTCCGCCTCCCCGATCGGGCCGGTGTGCTCGAAGAGAGAGCCCAGCTCCTCCACCGAGATCGACAGGTCGGAGCGGAGCAGCCGTTCGCCGAAGTAGTCGTGGAAGGCGCGCCCCGCGGGCGACTTGAGGAAGGCGACGCCACCGGAGTGGGCCGGGGTGTGCCAGGAGTACTCGTGGGCGTCGTCGAAGCGCCGCAGCGCCCGGAAGAACGGCGGCAGCACGTCCTCCCGGTAGGCGCGGGCGGCGCTGGTGATCCGGCCCGCGATGAACCCCGGGGTGTCCTCCAGCGGCCACACGTACCCGACGACCGTCTCCGACACCCACAGCGGCAGTTCCCGCACGCCCTCGTCGGCCATGACCAGGAACACCGGCAGGTCCCGGAACCGCCGCCCGATCCGGCGCAGTACGGCGGCCCCGCCCGGGGCCCCGTCGAGGGTGCCGTCCGCCGGGGCGAGCGCGGCGCCGGGACCGTCACCGCCCCGCCGCACCGCGTCCCCGGGCAGGTCCCAGGCGACCACGGCCGCCGCGAGACCCGCCTCGGTCCGCAGCACCGCCTCGGCGTCCTCGGCGCTGACCGCCCAGCGCACCTCGAAGCCGTCCGCCTCCACGGCGTCCCGGATCTTCCGCAACTGCTCGGCTCCGGCGCCCTCGGCGCGTGGATGCTGCGGTACCGCGACCAGGATCCTGCTGTCGGCCATCCCGTGCCCTCGCCTTCCCCGGCGGCCACGCGGCCACCACGCCGGAAGTCTCGGGCGTGACCGCCGGCCACGACGGGGGCCGCGTACGGCAAACCACCGGGATGACGGAAAAGCCGGGCTGCCGCGTTGACCCCCGAAGGGACTAACCGAGGTACGCCGGTGACACCGCGGCCGAGCTGATCCGGTGGGCCCGTCCGGAGCCGTCCGCCGGGACCTCGTACAGGTCGGCGCCGTAGTCCCCGGGCAGCGCGTACACGAGCGTGCGGGTGTCCTTCCACACCGCCTGGTCGTCCACGCTGCGGGTCTCGGCGAGCGGGGTCTCGCGCATCGTGCGCAGGTCGAGGACGTACAGCCGCCAGGGCGCGTCCTTCGGCAGCCCCGCGACCCGCTTCTTGTACGCGACCCGGGTGCCGTCGGGCGACAGCGACGGGCACTCCACGTTGGTGTGCAGCGTGCTGACCGTACGGCGGCGCAGGTCGCCGCGGACCAGATACGTCCGGCCCCCGGTGGCCAGCGTCGCGTAGAACGTGCGGTCGTCGGCCGCGAACGTCACTCCCCAGAAGTTGACGTCCGCCGCCCGGTACGGATGCCCGTCCCTGACGATCCGGAAGTCCTCGAGGGACGGGATCAGCTTCCCGCTGCGGGTGTCCACGACGGCCGCGCGCGTGGAGAAGTTCGTCCCGGCGTACGAGTCGCCGCCCACGAACGCCGTCCAGGCGGCGAAGTGTCCGGTGGGGGAGACCCGCGCGCGGGAGGGGATGCCCGGCACGTCGTAGCGGTCCACGGTCCGCAGGCGCGCGTCCAGGATCAGCGCGCGGTAGGTGTCCGAGACGGGCCCGTGCACCGCCTGGAGGCACACCCCGGTGCCCGAAGCGGCGTAGAACCGCAGGCACTTGAGGCCGGACGCGGTGCGCGGCGCGTCCGGGGCCGAGGCCGGGACGCTGGTCAGCTCGTCGCGGTGCGGCCCCCACGCCATGTTCCGGAACACCAGCCGGCCCGACTGGCGCAGCGTCACCGTCCCCGGTGTGACGCTCGGCCCGCCGGCCTGTGTGTGGTCACGGCGGTCCGCCCGCGCGGAGGCGTGCAGCACCGACGCCAGCCCGACCGCCGCCAGCACGCAGACGGCCGAGACCAGGATCAGGATGCGGGTGCGTACGGTCATGCGGGCACCGTTCCCTTCGGGCGCAGGGTGAGGGAGAACGCGGCACACGCGGCCAGCGCCACCGCCGCGCCCGCCAGCGCCGCCCGGTCGCCCCACACCGTCCAGGCGGCGCCGAACAGCAGCGAGCAGGCGAACCGGGTGAGCGCCTGCCCGGTCTGTACGACGGCCAGCCCGGAGGAGCGCAGCCCTTCCGGCACGCTGTCCGAGGCGGCGGCCATCAGCACCCCGTCGGTGGCCGCGTAGAAACCGCCGTGCAGGGCGAGCACGAGATACGGCAGACCCGAGCCGTGCCAGGAGGTGAGCAGCAGCGCGTACACGACGAGCAGGGCGCCGTGGCCGGCCAGGAAGACCGTCCAGCGGCCCACCCGGTCCGCGAGCCGGCCGAGCGGCACCGCCAGCAGCAGGAAGGCCGCGGCCGTGCCCAGGGGCAGCAGCGCGAACCAGCGGTCGGGGACGCCGAGGCGGCGCTGGAGCAGCAGGTAGACGAAGGAGTCGCTGACCGTGGCGAGGCCCAGAAGCAGCGCGCACACGGTGATCCGGCGCAGCTCACGGCCGCGCAGCAGGGCGAGGGCCGCGCGGACCGTCGGCCGTTCGGCCGGGGCCGCGTCACCCCGCCCGCCCGGCACGAACAGCACCAGCACCAGGACGCCCAGCACGGCGACGCAGAAGCTCACGGTGAACACCGCGTCGTACCCGTCTACGGTGGCCCGCAGGATCAGGAACGCCACCAGCGGCCCGAGCAGGGCCCCGGCCGTGTCCATCGCCCGGTGCACCCCGAAGGCCCGCCCGCGCGTCTGTGGCGTACTGGCCAGCGAGATCAGCGCGTCCCGGGGCGCCGTGCGCAGCCCCTTCCCGGTCCGGTCGGCGGCGAGCACGACGCCGATCGGGGTCAGCGTGTGCGCCACCAGCAGCAGGGGCTTGCACACGGCCGAGATGCCGTAGCCCAGCCCGGCGACCCACTTGTGCCGTCCGCCGCCCCGGTCGGCGAAGTGCCCGCCCACCAGGCGCACGAGCGCCGAGAACCCGTTGTAGATCCCGTCCAGCAGCCCGAAGCCCAACGGCGACAGACCCAGGCCGGTCACCAGGTACAGCGGCAGTACCGCCGTCACCATCTCCGACGAGACGTCGGTGACCAGGCTCACCGTCCCCAGGGCGAGCACGGTCGGCGCGACCGCCGCACGGCGCCGCCCGGCCGGAGGCCGGACGGCACCATGAGCGGACGTACTCGCACGGCTGTCCGCTACGTACACGTCAGGACGTCCAGATGCCGGTGATGTCCTTGGCGGAGGCCGCGTTGCCCGCGTGCGTGGTCAGGCCCTGGGTGTCCTCCAGGGTGCGCAGCAGGTCGTAGTGGTTGTACGTGGTCGAGGAGCTGGACCCGGCGGCGACGGGCTGCCCGTAGAACACGGTCGGGATCTTGTTCCCGCTCAGCCGGTTGTCCTCGTCGAAGGTGACGACGAGCAGGCTGTTGTGGGACTTGGCCCAGGTCGCGTACGCGCCCAGGTTGTTCTTCAGCCAGGTGTCACCGGTGGACACCGAGCAGTCGTGCATGTCGCTGCACAGGTTCGGCACCACGAACGACATCTGCGGCAGCGTCGAGTAGTCCGTCGGGAACTGGGCGAACGTCTTCGCGGTCGAGGTCGGTACGTTGCTGAATCCGAACCAGGGGTTGTGCTTGCGCGCGTAGTTGCCGCTGCTGCACGTCGTGGAGCCCTGGCTCGGCAGCGTCTCGTTGTAGCTGGCCCAGGTGCGCCCGGCGCCGATCACCTCGGACGCGAGGTTGCGCGCCGAGGAGAACCCCGGGGTGTAGCAGCTGTCGTCGGTGATCCCCTGCGTCGAACCGGAGAACAGCGCGAAGTAGTTCGGCTGGCTGGGGTGGGTCACGGCGTACGACTGGGTCAGGTTGGCGCCCCCCGCCTTCAGCGAGTTGATGTACGGCGCGCTGGAGGAGCCGATGACCTGGCTGTAGGCATGGTTCTCGAAGACCACGACGACCACGTGGTCCGGGCTGGGCACGGCGCCCGCGGCATGCGCGGACCCCTCGCCGAGCCCGGTCCACAGCCCGACCGCGGCCGCGGCGAGGGCGGCCGCGGACGCCACGACGGCGCGGGCACGGCGGTACACGGAACTGCCGGACACATCAACCTCCGGGTAAGGATGGACAGGCTGGCGGTGTGGACAGAGCATGCTCACGCCAACGTGCCGGTGGCCCACGCGTGCCAACCTCACGGGTGAAGACCCGATGAACGCCGGGTACTCGCGCCCGCATGGCGGACATCCTCATCGGCACCTGCGGCTGGACCGACCCGGCACTGCTCAGGAGCGGCTGGTACCCACCCGGCCACCGCGACGCGGAGAAGCGGTTACGCCACTACGCCACGCGCTTCCCGCTGGTCGAGGCGGACTCCCCGTACTACGCCCTGCCGGGCCCGCGCACGACCACCCTCTGGGCCGAACGCACACCCCCCGGCTTCCGTTTCGACGTCAAGGCGTTCTCCCTGCTCACCGGCCACCGCACCCGCCCCGCCACCCTCCCCCCGGACCTCCGCGGCCACCCCCACGACGAGGCCCTGCGTACGGAGGTGTGGACCCGTTACGCCGAAGCGCTGGCCCCCCTCCGCGACGCCGGACGCCTGGGCACCCTCCTCTTCCAGTACCCGCCCTCCCTCACCCCCGGCCAGAAGGCCGAGGCCTTCGTCCGCGCCGCCCGCGAACGCGCCCACGACTGGCCGTTCGCCGTGGAGTTCCGTGATCCCGCCTGGTGGCACCCCGACCGGGCGGCCCGTACGGCGGCGTTCCTGAGGGACCTGAACGCGACGGCGGTGGCCACGGACAGCCCCGACGCCCCGCCCCCCGCCCCCGTCACCACCCCCCACCTGCACCTGATCCGCTTCCACGGCCGCAGCCCCCACTGGGGGAAGGGCACGAAGGAGGAGCGCTTCCGCCACGCGTACACCGAGCGGGAACTCTCGGCCTGGCTGCCCCCCATCCGGCAGGCAGCCGCACAGGCCGAGGAACTGCACATCCTCTTCAACAACTGCTGCGGGGACGCGGCACCGAGGGCGGCCCAGACCCTGCACGACCTCTTGGCGAGGACGCGGGATCGGCGCGGGCCGGAGGAACCGAGGGAACCCACGACGGCCATCGGCCGCCCACGGCGGGAAGGTGACGTGCCGTCTGGTGTCCGCGACTGCTGCGCGGAGGGGGCCCCGGGGGCCGGCCTTGCCGGCGAGGCAGGACCGGCGCGGGCCTGCGGGAGGGTGAGCGGGAGCCCGTGACGGCCCGCGCCCGCGTACGGCGGGAAGGTGACGTATCGGGTGGTGTCCGCGACTGCTGCGCGGGCGCGGCCCTGGGGGTCGGCCTTGCTGGCGAGGCGGGACCGGCGCAGGCCGACGGGAGGGCGAGCGGGAGCCCGTGACGGCCCGCGCCCGCGCACGGCGGGTGGTGTCCGCGACTGCTGCGCGGGCGCGGCCCTGGGGGTCGGCCTTGCCGGCGAGGCAGGACCAGCGCAGGCCGGCCGGAGGGTGAGCGGGAGCTCATGAGGGCCCGCGCCCGCGCACGGCGGGAAGGGGACGTGTCGGGTGGTGTCCGCCCGCAGCGGCCGGCGATAACCCCGGTACCGCACGAGCGACAGCCCGCCGGACCGAGGACGGACACCACCCGGCGCGGCCCCGACCCACACTCCACGGCAGGCGCGACCCAAGCCACGAGGCACCCGCAGCGGCCGCCGCAGGCACAGGACCGCCACCCTCCACGGACCCACCGCACGGCGCCCGACACGGACCCGCCACCGCGCCCTGGCACGCTCGGGAAGCCTTACCCGCCCAGGCCGTCGCATGGCGCTCCGGCACGGACCCGCCACCGCGCCCCGGCACGCTAGGGCCGCCGCACTGCATCCGGCACGGACCCACCGCACGGCGCCCCGACAGGGACCCGCCACCGCGCCCCGGCACGTTCAGGAAGCCGCACCCGCCCAGGCCGCCGCCCCGCGCCCGACAAGCCCCCCCCGAAGCCCCGCCCGCCGAAGACGCCGGACGGCAACCCACCCCACCCCGCCCCCCTCCGGTTAGGCTCTGGCCAGGACGACAGAAGATCCGAGGGGAGACCACGGACATGACGCCGGGGCGCAGAAGCAGCACTTTCACCCGTCTGCTGCGGCACGGCTTCACCGACCCGTCCGCCGCCGAACGCCTCCTCGACGGCCCCGAACTGGCCCCCGTCCGCGACGACCCCGTCCTCCTCGAAGCCCTCGGCGCCACCGCCGACCCCGACCTCGCCCTGCACGGCCTGGTCCGCCTCCTGGAGGCCCAGCCCAGTCCCACCGCCCACCGCGAACTGCTGGACACCCTCATCGCGGCCAAGCCGCTGCGCGACCGCCTGCTCGGCATCCTCGGCGCCTCCGCCGCCCTCGCCGACCACCTCGCCCGCCACCCCGGCGACTGGCACGCCCTGGTCACCTACGAGCCGCACGACCTCCACCCGGGCGTCGCGGAGTTCGAGCGCGGCCTGGCGGACGCCACCGACCCGGTCTCGCTCCGCGTCGCCTACCGCCGCTGCCTGCTGTCCATCGCCGCCCGCGACGTCTGCGGCACCACGGACGTCGCCGAGGCGGCCGCGGAGCTCGCCGACCTGGCCACCGCCACCCTCCGCGCGGCCCTGTCCCTCGCCGAACGCGCGGCCCCGGAGGACGCCGCCGCCTGCCGCCTGGCGGTGATCGCGATGGGCAAGTGCGGCGGCCACGAGCTGAACTACGTCTCCGACGTGGACGTGATCTTCGTGGCGGAGCCGGCCGAGGGCACCCCCGAACCCCAGGCCCTCCGGTCCGCGACGAAGCTCGCCTCCCACCTCATGCGGATCTGCTCGGAGACCACGGTCGAGGGCTCCATCTGGCCGGTGGACGCCAACCTCCGCCCCGAGGGCCGCAACGGCCCCCTCGTGCGCACCCTCAGCAGCCACCTCGCCTACTACCAACGCTGGGCGAAGACCTGGGAGTTCCAGGCCCTCCTCAAGGCCCGCCCGGTGGCCGGCGACACCGCGCTCGGCGAGGCGTACATCGACGCCCTCGAACCCCTCGTGTGGAAGGCGGCGGACCGCGAGAACTTCGTGGTGGACGTGCAGAAGATGCGCCGCCGCGTCGTGGAGAACATTCCCGCCGCCGAGGTCGACCGCGAACTCAAGCTGGGCCCCGGGGGCCTGCGCGACGTCGAGTTCGCCGTGCAGCTCCTGCAGCTGGTGCACGGCCGCACCGACCCCGCCCTGCGCAGCGGCACCACCCTGGACGCCCTCCAGGCCCTCGCCGCGGGCGGCTACGTCGGCCGCGAGGACGCCGCCCGCCTGGACGAGGCGTACCGCTTCCTGCGCTCCATGGAGCACCGCATCCAGCTCTACCGCCTGCGCCGCACCCACCTCGTGCCCGAGGCGGAGCCCGACCTGCGCCGCCTCGGGCGTTCCCTGGGCCTGCGCGCCGACCCGGTGGCCGAGCTGAACCGCGAGTGGAAGCGGCACACCGGCGTCGTACGCCGGCTGCACGAGAAGCTCTTCTACCGCCCGCTGCTCGACGCGGTCGCCCAACTCGCCCCCGGCGAGGCCCGGCTGCGCCCGGAGGCGGCCCGTGAACGCCTGGTGGCGCTCGGCTACGCCGACCCGGCCGCCGCCCTGCGCCACCTGGAGGCCCTGGCCTCCGGCGTGACCCGCAAGGCGGCGATCCAGCGCACCCTGCTCCCGGTCCTCCTCGGCTGGTTCGCGGACTCCGCCGACCCGGACGCCGGCCTGCTGAACTTCCGCAAGGTCTCCGACGCGCTCGGCAAGACCCCCTGGTACCTGCGCCTGCTGCGCGACGAGGGCGCGGCGGCCGAGAACCTGGCCCGCGTGCTGTCGGCGGGCCGCCTCGCCCCGGACCTGCTGATGCGCGCCCCCGAGGCGGTGGCCCTGCTGGGCGACGGCAGCGGAGCGGGCCCCACGGCGGTCGGCGGCGGCCTCGCGCCACGGCAGCGGGCCGCGCTGGAGCAGGAGATCCTGGCGGCCGTGGGCCGCGCGGAGAACGCCGCGCAGGGCGTCACCGCGGCCCGTGGCGTCCGCCGCCGCGAGCTGTTCCGCACCGCCGCCGCCGACATCGTCGGCTCCTACGGCACCGAGACCAGCCCCGCCGAGGCCGACCAGGGCGCCCTGGTGGACCGGGTCGGCGCGGCCGTCTCCGACCTGACCGCGGCCACCCTCGCCGGCACCCTGCGCGCGGTGGTCCGGGAGGGCTGGGGCGACACCCTGCCCACCCGGTTCGCGATCATCGGGATGGGCCGCTTCGGCGGGCACGAGCTGGGTTACGGCTCCGACGCGGACGTGCTGTTCGTGCACGAGCCGCAGGACGGCGTGGACGAGCACGAGGCGTCCGCCGCCGCGAACAAGGTCGTCGCCGAGATGCGCCGGCTGCTCCAGCTGCCCAGCGCCGACCCGCCGCTGCTGATCGACGCGGACCTGCGCCCGGAGGGCAAGTCGGGCCCGCTGGTGCGCACCCTGAAGTCGTACGAGGCGTACTACCGCCGCTGGTCCCTGGTCTGGGAGTCACAGGCGCTGCTGCGGGCCGAGCCGGTCGCCGGCGACGCGGAGCTGGGCCGGCGGTTCGTCGAGCTGGTCGACCCGCTGCGCTACCCTGCCAAGGGTCTCACCGAGGACGGGGTCCGCGAGATCCGCCGGCTGAAGGCCCGCATGGAGTCCGAGCGGCTGCCGCGCGGCGCCGACCCCAAGCTGCACACCAAGCTCGGCCCCGGCGGCCTGTCCGACGTCGAGTGGACGGTCCAGCTGCTCCAGATGCGCCACGGCCACCACGAGGCGGGCCTGCGCACCACCCGCACCCGCCAGGCCCTGGCCGCCGCCCGTGAGGCCGGGCTGCTGTCCGCCGAGGACACGGAGATCCTGGACGAGGCGTGGGTGCTGGCCACCCGGGTGCGCAACGCGGTCATGCTGGTGCGCGGCCGGGCCGGGGACACCTTCCCGACCGAGCCGCGCGAGCTGGCCGCCGTCGGCCGCTACCTGGGCTACGGCTCCGGGCACGCCGGGGACATGCTGGACGCGTACCGCCGTACCACCCGACGGGCGCGCACGGTGGTGGAGGAGCTGTTCTACGGCGACAGGGCCTGAGCCGGCGCGGGGGTCCTGGACGGGACCAGCCGGGGCAGGGCGTAGGGCAGACTGCCGTACCACACCCGCGCCACCGTGAATCCGAAGGTCAGGCAGAGCACACCGCCCACCGCGTCCAGCCAGAAGTGGTTGGCGGTGGCGACGATCACCAGCAGGGTGGCCGTCGGGTACAGCAGCCCGAGCACCCGTACCCACGGCACCGACGCCAGCGCGAAGACCGTCAGCCCGCACCACAGCGACCAGCCGATGTGCATCGACGGCATCGCCGCGTACTGGTTTGACATGTGCTTGAGGTCGCCGGAGGCCATCGAGCCCCAGGTGTGGTGCACCATCACGGTGTCCACGAAGTGCCCGCCGCGCATCAGCCGGGGCGGTGCGAGCGGGAACAGGTAGTAACCGACCAGGGCCACACCCGTGGTCGCGAAGAGGACCATCCGGGTCGCCGCGTAGCGGCCGGGATGCCATCGGTACAGCCACACCAGCACCCCGATCGTGATGACGAAGTGCAGTGTGGCGTAGTAGTAGTTCATCCCGATGATGAGCCAAGGCGCCGAGTTGACCGCATGGTTGACCGACTGCTCGACGGCGATGCCCAGCGCGTGCTCGGCGCGCCAGATCCAGTCCGCGTTGCGCAGCGCCGCGGCCCGCTGCTCCGGCACGGCGTTGCGGATCAGTGAGTACGTCCAGTAACTCACCGCGATCAAAAGGATCTCGAACCACAGCCGGGGCCGCCTCGGCCGGCGCAGCCGGCCCAGCGGACCCCGTGGGACCTCGCCCGTGACGGCCCGCGGAACGGCCACCTCCTCGCGACCTTCCGGCTCTGTCACGGTCGAGTCACTCATAGGCACAGAGTCTGCCAGACAAGCCTTCCCTCGGCCGATCATCCCAAGGTCGGGTCCGCGGCGCACCTTCTACGACGTACGGAGGACATTCGGGGCCGAAGCGGTGGAACCGCGCACCACCAGTTCCGGCATGAACACGAACTCGCTGTGCGGCGCCGGTGTCCCGCCGATCTCCTCCAGCAGCGTGCGCACCGCCGCCTGACCCATCGCCGGGACCGGCTTGCGGATCGTGGTCAGCGGCGGGTCGGTGAAGGCGATCAGCGGTGAGTCGTCGAACCCGACCACCGACACGTCCCGGGGCACCTCCAGGCCCCGCTGCCGGGCGGCCCGTATCGCACCCAGCGCCATCATGTCGCTGGCGCAGACCACCGCCGTGCAGCCCCGCTCGATCAGCGCCGTCGCCGCCGCCTGACCGCCCTCCAGGGTGTACAGCGAGTGCTGGACCAGCTCCGTCTCGACGGTCTGGGCGGGCAGCCCGAGCTGGTCCTGCATCGCCCGGACGAAGCCCTCGATCTTGCGCTGCACGGGCACGAACCGCTTCGGCCCGAGCGCCAGCCCGATCCGGGTGTGCCCCAGCGACACCAGGTGCGTCACCGCCAGCGTCATCGCCGCCCGGTCGTCGGGGGAGATGAACGGCGCCTGCACCTTCGGCGAGAACCCGTCCACCAGCACGTACGGCACGCCCTGCGCGCGCAGCCGCTCGTAGCGCTGCATGTCGGCGTTGGTGTCCGCGTGCAGCCCGGAGACGTAGATGATCCCGGCGACCCCGCGGTCCACCAGCATCTCGGTCAGCTCGTCCTCGGTCGACCCGCCCGGCGTCTGCGTGGCGAGCACCGGCGTGTAGCCCTGGCGGGTCAGCGCCTGGCCGATGACCTGGGCCAGGGCCGGGAATATCGGGTTCTCCAGCTCCGGCGTGATCAGGCCCACCAGGCCCTCGCTGCGCTGCCGCAGCCGTACCGGGCGCTCGTAGCCCAGGACGTCCAGAGCGGCGAGCACGGACTGGCGGGTGGTGGCGGCGACTCCCGGTTTGCCGTTGAGGACCCGGCTGACGGTCGCTTCGCTCACCCCCGCCTGCGCAGCGATGTCGGCAAGCCGTGTGGTCACGGCACCGGACTGTACCGGTCGTATCTCCCCTTGCACACCGGCCGGACGCCGGGCGCGGGCGGGCGCACGGCCTGCCGTGGGTTGCTGCGTCATCGCGCTCCCTCGGGTTTCTTGGTGGCAAGAGCTTGCAAGTCTTGCACAAGTGTCGTCATCGCCGCTCAGCGCCTGCGCCACTGGGTCGCGCCGCGGTCGACGGCTGGTCACGACGGGGTAACCATCGTGTCCCCTTGCACTTTTTTTCTGCAAGGTCTTTCGCAACGCTTACATGGCTGTTACGTTCCCAGTCGCCCGGCCGCGGCAACGGCGCAGTCGGCAAGTCGCAGGGGCGGACGGGACCGTCCTCTGTACCACTCGGGCTTAACCCTCAAGGAGAACTCATGCGGCGTGGCATAGCGGCCTCCGCGCTGGTGGCGTCCCTCGCCCTGACGGCGACGGCGTGCGGCGGGAGCGACAGCGACAGCGGGAAGTCGGACGGCCCGGTCACCATCACCTGGTGGGACACCTCCAACGCCACCAATGAGGCGCCGACGTACAAGGCCCTGGTCCAGCAGTTCGAGGCTGCCAACAAGGACGTCAAGGTCAAGTACGTCAACGTCCCCTTCGACCAGGCGCAGAACAAGTTCGACACCGCGGCCGGTGCCAAGGGCGCCCCGGACGTGCTGCGCTCCGAGGTCGGCTGGACCCCCGCCTTCGCCAAGAAGGGCTTCTTCCTGCCCCTCGACGGCACCGAGGCCCTCGCCGACCAGGGCAAGTTCGAGCCGAACCTGATCAAGCAGGCCCAGTACGAGGGCAAGACCTACGGCGTGCCGTTCGTCACCGACACCCTCGCGCTGGTCTACAACAAGGCCCTGTTCAAGAAGGCCGGCATCACCGAGGCCCCCAAGACCTGGGACGAGCTGAAGGCCGACGCCGCCAAGATCAAGGACAAGGCCAAGGTCGACGGCTACTGGGGCTCCACCCAGGCCTACTACGCCCAGACCTTCCTCTACGGCGAGGGCACCGACACCGTCGACGTCGCCGCCAAGAAGATCACGGTGAACTCGCCGGCCGCCAAGAAGGGCTACGGCACCTGGCTGAGCCTGTTCTCCGGCAAGGGCCTGCACAAGGCCGACGCCACCGCCGACGCCTACGCCCACATCCAGGACGCGTTCGTCAACGGCAAGGTCGCCGCGATCATCCAGGGCCCCTGGGAGATCACGAACTTCTACAAGGGCAGCGCCTTCACGGACAAGTCCAACCTCGGCATCGCCACCGTCCCGGCCGGCTCCACCGGCAAGGCGGGCGCCCCGACCGGCGGCCACAACCTCTCGGTCTACGCCGGCTCGGACAAGGCCCACCAGGCGGCGGCCCTGAAGTTCGTCAAGTTCATGACCTCGGCGCAGTCCCAGGAGACCATCGCCCTGAAGAACTCCACCCTGCCCACCCGCTCCGACGCCTACACCGACAAGGTCAAGGCCGACCCGGGCATCGCCGGCTACCAGGGCGTCCTCGCCGCCGCCCAGCCCCGCCCGGCGCTGCCCGAGTACAGCTCCCTGTGGGGTCCGCTCGACACCGAGCTGCCCAAGGTCGCCAGCGGCAAGGAGTCGCTGGACAAGGGCCTGGGCAACGCCGAGCTGGCCATCTCCAAGCTGGTCAGCGGCTTCAGCAAGTAAGCCCGCGTGGCCGTCGGATCCTTCCGGTGAGAACGGGGGGAAGGATCCGACGGCCACCGCCCTGTGCCCGGCCCAACCCCTTGATCTTTTTGAAGGTGTCGAACCATGACAGTCGCCATCGACCGCGCGACCGGCAAGCGCCGCGGTGACCGCGCGCCTCGGCCCGGGCTGGGGCAGCGCGTCAGAAACGGTTTCCAGAAGTACTGGTACGCCTACGCGATGATCGCCCCGGTGGTCGTCGTGCTCGGCGTCCTCGTGGGCTACCCGCTGGCCCGGGGCTTCTACCTCACCCTCACCGACGCCAACAGCCTGAACTCGGCGCGCACGATCGGCGTCAACCACATCGACGCCACGTACAAGTTCATCGGCCTGGACAACTACCAGGACATCCTGTTCGGCCCGACGGCGTACGACCGGTTCTGGTCGCACTTCCTGTGGACCGTGTTCTGGACGGTCGCCTGTGTGGCCCTGCACTACGGCATCGGTCTCGGCCTCGCGCTCATGCTCAACCAGAAGCTGCGCGGCCGTACCGTCTACCGGCTGCTGCTCGTCCTGCCCTGGGCCGTGCCGACCTTCGTCACCGTCTTCTCCTGGCGGATCATGCTCGCCGACTCCGGGGTGCTCAACCAGATCCTCGGCGCTCTCCACCTGCCCCAGCCGGAGTGGCTCGAGGACACCTTCTGGCAGCGGTTCGCGGCGATCATGGTCAACACCTGGTGCGGTGTGCCGTTCATGATGCTGTCCCTGCTCGGCGGCCTGCAGTCCATCGACTCCTCGCTCTACGAGGCCGCCGAGATGGACGGCGCCAGTGCCTGGCAGCGGTTCCGGCACGTCACCCTGCCCGGCCTGCGCTCGGTCAGCTCCACCGTCGTGCTGCTCGGCATCATCTGGACCTTCAACCAGTTCGTCATCATCTTCCTGCTGTTCGGCAAGAACTCCGCCCCGGACGCCCAGATCCTCGTCACCTGGGCCTACCAGCTCGGCTTCGGCCAGCAGCCGCGCGACTTCGCCCAGTCCGCCGCCTACGGCGTGCTGCTGCTGTCGATCCTGACCGTCTTCACCTCCTTCTACTTCCGCTGGCTGAAGCGCAATGACCAGCTCGCCGTCTGACGCCGCAGGAGCCGCCGCCATGAGCACCCCGACCCTGGACAAGACCGACACCGCCCCGGCCCCCGCACCCGCGCCCCGGCTCCGCGTGCGCCGGCGCGGCGAGCGCGGCCCGGCCGGCGCCGCCCTGCTGCACGGCGGCCTCGTCGTGGCGAGCCTGATCGCCCTGGCCCCGGTGGCCTGGCTGTTCTACCTGTCCCTCGGCCCGGACAAGGAGGACTACCTCCACCCGGGCGGGATCGCGAGCAAGCTGACCTTCTCGAACTACAGCTTCGTGCTGGAGCACACCGGCTTCCTCGACTGGTTCAAGTCGACGATGATCGTGGCCCTCGGCACGACCCTCATCGGTGTCCTCGTCGCCGCCACCACCGGCTACGCGGTCTCCCGCATGCGCTTCCCCGGCTACAAGCAGCTCATGTGGGTCCTGCTGCTCACCCAGGCCTTCCCGATCGCCGTCCTGATCGTGCCGATGTACGAGATCTTCAGCGAACTCGGCCTCATCGACACCTACTGGGCGCTGATCCTCGTCAACTGCACCACCGCCGTGCCGTACAGCGCCTGGCTGCTCAAGGGATACTTCGACACCATCCCCTTCGAGATCGACGAGGCCGGACGCGTGGACGGACTCAGCCCCTTCGGCACCTTCTTCCGGCTCATCCTGCCGCTGGCCCGCCCGGGCCTGGCCGTGGCCGCGTTCTACAACTTCATCACCGCCGTCGGCGAGGTCGCCTTCGCGACCACCTTCCTGCTGGACGACTCCAAGTACACCTTCGCCGTCGGCCTGCAGACCTTCGTCAGCGAGCACGACGCCCAGTGGAACTACATGGCCGCCACCGCGGTGCTGATCGCGATACCCGTGACCGTGTTCTTCTACCTCGTGCAGAAGAACCTCGTCACCGGTCTCACCGCCGGCGGCACCAAGGGCTGACGCCCGCACCGACCAGGCGGGCCGCGGTGCCTCCCCCAGCTCTCGGCTTCGCTCGACCCGGGGGGACCTCCAGACCCCGCTGTCACCGCGGCCCGCCTCGCCGCCGCACCCCACCGACTGCCCACATGCCCCAGTTACGTATCAAGGACGCCATGAGCCAGCAGCAGCCTGCCGCACCGGCCCGCCACTTTGCCGTCACCGTCGCCGACCGCCGCGACTGGTGGCGGGACGCGGTCATCTACCAGGTCTATCCGCGCAGCTTCGCCGACAGCAACGGCGACGGCATGGGCGACCTGGAGGGCGTACGCTCCCGTCTGCCCTACCTGCGTGACCTCGGCGTCGACGCCGTGTGGCTCAGCCCCTTCTACGCCTCCCCGCAGGCCGACGCCGGCTACGACGTAGCCGACTACCGGGCCGTCGACCCCATGTTCGGCTCCCTGCTGGACGCCGACGCGCTCATCCGCGACGCCCACGAGCTGGGCCTGCGCATCATCGTGGACCTGGTCCCGAACCACTCCTCCGACCAGCACGAGTGGTTCAAGCGCGCCCTCGCCGAGGGGCCCGGCTCGCCGCTCCGCGAGCGCTACCACTTCCGCCCCGGCAAGGGAAAGAACGGCGAACTGCCGCCCAACGACTGGGAGTCCATCTTCGGCGGCCCGGCCTGGACCCGGGTGACCGAGCCGGACGGCACCCCCGGCGAGTGGTACCTGCACCTCTTCGCCCCCGAGCAGCCCGACTTCAACTGGAACCACCCGGCCGTCGGCGACGAGTTCCGCTCCATCCTCCGCTTCTGGCTGGACATGGGCGTGGACGGCTTCCGCATCGACGTCGCCCACGGCCTGGTCAAGGCCGACGGCCTGCCCGACCTCGGCGCCCACGACCAGCTCAAGCTGCTGGGCAACGATGTCATGCCGTTCTTCGACCAGGACGGCGTGCACGAGATCTACCGCCAGTGGCGCAAGATCCTCGACGAGTACGCGGGTGAGCGCATCTTCGTGGCCGAGGCGTGGACCCCGACCGTCGAGCGCACCGCCAACTACGTCCGCCCCGACGAGCTGCACCAGGCCTTCAACTTCCAGTACCTGGGCACGGAGTGGGACGCGGAGGAGCTGCGGACGGTCATCGACCGCACGCTGGAGGCCATGCGCCCGGTCGGCGCCCCCGCCACCTGGGTGCTGTCCAACCACGACGTCACCCGGCACGCGACCCGCTTCGCCAACCCGCCCGGCCTCGGCACCCAGATCCGCACCGCCGGGGACCGGGAGCTGGGCCTGCGCCGGGCCCGCGCGGCCACCCTGCTGATGCTCGCCCTGCCCGGCTCGGCGTACATCTACCAGGGCGAGGAACTGGGCCTCCCGGACGTCGTGGACCTGCCCGACGAGGTGCGCCAGGACCCGGCGTACTTCCGGGGCGCCGGCCAGGACGGCTTCCGCGACGGCTGCCGGGTCCCGATCCCGTGGACCCGTGAGGGCTCCTCCTACGGCTTCGGCACCGGCGGAAGCTGGCTCCCGCAGCCCGCCGACTGGGCCGAGCTGAGCGTGGCGGCGCAGACCGGTGTCCCCGGCTCCACGCTGGAGCTGTACCGGGCCGCGCTGCGCGCGCGCCGCGCCCACCCGGACCTCGGCGCGGGGGAGGCGGTGGAGTGGCTGCGGGCGCCCGAGGGCGTCCTGGCCTTCCGGCGCGGGGAGTTCGTGTGCGTCGCGAACACCACGGGCGAGTCGGTGACGACCCCGTCGTACGGCCGCGTCCTCCTCACCAGCGGTGAGGTGACCGAGGCGGACGGCGAGACGAAGGTGCCCGCCGACACCACGGTCTGGTGGACGACGACGGACTGACAGCCGGACGCGGGGCCCGTCCTGAGGCCCCGTCTGAAAGTTCTGGCATCAAGTTCACAACGGCCCGCTGCGCTTCGGCCAGCGGGCCTTTAACATCTGCGTCACCGCAAGCTTGCTGAAATATTTCAGCAAGCGCCTTCAGCGGTCCAGTTGCCTTCAACGTCGAAGGAACCCCACATGGCACGCAGAACCCTCCCCACGGCGGTCGCCCTCACAGCCGCCGCTCTGGTTGGCATGACCCCGACGGCCGCCGAGGCCTCCCCGCCCGGCACCAAGGACGTCACCGCCGTCCTCTTCGAGTGGAACTACGCCTCGGTGGCCAAGGAGTGCACCACCACCCTCGGCCCCGCCGGCTACGGATACGTCCAGGTCTCCCCGCCCGCCGAGCACATACAGGGGGCGCAGTGGTGGACGTCGTACCAGCCCGTGTCGTACAAGATCGCGGGCCGCCTCGGTGACCGCACGGCGTTCCGGAACATGGTGAACACCTGTCACGCGGCCGGTGTGAAGGTCGTCGTCGACACCGTGATCAACCACATGTCGGCGGGCAGCGGCACCGGCACCGGCGGCTCGTCGTACACGAAGTACGACTACCCGGGCCTGTACTCGGTCTACGACTTCGACGACTGCACCTCCCAGGTGTCGAACTACTCCGACCGCTGGAACGTGCAGCACTGCGAACTCGTCGGCCTCGCCGACCTGGACACCGGCGAGGAGTACGTCCGCAAGACCATCGCCGGGTACATGAACGACCTGCTCGGCCTCGGTGTCGACGGCTTCCGCATCGACGCGGCCAAGCACATACCGGCCGGTGACCTGGCGAACATCAAGAGCCGCCTGACCAACCCGTCCGCATACTGGAAGCAGGAGGTCATCTACGGCGCGGGCGAGGCGGTCCAGCCCTCCGAGTACACCGGCAACGGAGACGTCCAGGAGTTCCGCTACGCCTACGACCTCAAGCGCGTCTTCACCAGCGAGAAGCTGGCCTACCTCAACAACTACGGCGAGGGCTGGGGCTATCTGGGCAGCTCGGTCGCGGGCGTCTTCGTCGACAACCACGACACCGAGCGCAACGGCAGCACGCTGAACTACAAGAGCGGCGCCAACTACACCCTGGCCAACGTCTTCATGCTCGCCTGGCCGTACGGCGCACCGGACGTCAACTCGGGCTACGAGTGGTCGGACGCCGACGCCGGCCCGCCCAACGGCGGCCAGGTGAACGCCTGCTGGCAGGACGGCTGGAAGTGCCAGCACGCCTGGCCGGAGATCAAGTCCATGGTCGCCTTCCGCAACGCGACCCGCGGCCAGGCGGTCACCAACTGGTGGGACAACGGCAACAACGCGATCGCGTTCGGCCGCGGCGGCAAGGGCTACGTGGCGATCAACCACGAGTCCTCGTCCCTGACCCGCACCTACCAGACGTCCCTCCCGGCCGGGACGTACTGCAACGTCCAGAACAACACCCCGGTGACCGTGAACTCCAGCGGACAGTTCACCGCCACCCTCGGCTCGAACACGGCCCTGGCGCTCTACGCCGGCAAGTCGAGCTGCTAGCACCCGCCTGACGGAGAGTGAAACCTCTTACGGGAGGTTTCACGCCCCTTGCTGCAAACCCTCAGCCACCCTCGCAAGGAGTCATCCCCTGTGATACCGAGATGGCCGGCGCCCCGCAGGCGCCGCACCCCGTACCGCGGACGGGCCGCGGCCGTCACCGCCACAGCACTCGCCGCCGCGCTGCTCCAGCCACTGGCCGCCCACGCGGCCACCCCGCCCGCGCCCCCCTCGGACGCGAAGCTCGCCGCCGTACCGGCCCGGCACGACGACACCCGCGAGCAGTTCTACTTCGTCATGCCGGACCGCTTCGCCAACGGGGACACCTCCAACGACAGGGGCGGCCTGACCGGCTCCCGCCTGTCCACCGGGTACGACCCCACCGACAAGGGCTTCTACCAGGGCGGCGACCTCAAGGGCCTGACGAAGCGGCTGGACTACATCAAGGGGCTCGGCACCACGGCCATCTGGCTGGCGCCGATCTTCAAGAACCGCCCGGTGCAGGGCACCGGCAGCAACGCCTCGGCCGGCTACCACGGTTACTGGATCACCGACTTCACCCAGGTCGACCCGCACTTCGGCACCAACGACGACCTCAAGTCCCTCATCTCCAAGGCCCACGCCAAGGGAATGAAGGTCTTCT
Organism: Streptomyces flaveolus; assembly: GCF_000716535.1. Classification (GTDB taxonomy): domain Bacteria; phylum Actinomycetota; class Actinomycetes; order Streptomycetales; family Streptomycetaceae; genus Streptomyces; species Streptomyces flaveolus_A. The sequence continues at coordinate 85,755 of NZ_JNWV01000029.1, forward strand.
TCGACGTCATCACCAACCACACCGCCGACGTCGTGGACTACGAGCAGAAGTCCTACGACTACCTCTCCAAGGGCGCCTTCCCCTACCTGACGAAGGACGGCAAGCCCTTCGACGACGCCGACTACGCCGACGGCAGCCGGAAGTTCCCGGCCGTCTCCGGCGCCTCCTTCCCGTACACCCCGAGGGTCACGAGCGGGAGCAAGGTCCCGGCCTGGCTCAACGACCCGACGATGTACCACAACCGGGGCGACTCGACGTACGCCGGCGAGTCCACCACCTACGGCGACTTCTCCGGCCTGGACGACCTGTGGACCGAGCGTCCCGAGGTCGTCCACGGCATGGAGAGGATCTACGAGCGGTGGGTGCGGGACTTCGCCGTCGACGGCTTCCGCATCGACACCGTCAAGCACGTGAACATGGAGTTCTGGACCCAGTGGGCCACCGCGCTGGACCGGTACGCCGCCGAGCGCGGGCGGAAGAACTTCTTCATGTTCGGCGAGGTCTACTCCGCCGACACCGCCGTCACCTCCCCGTACGTCACCCAGGGCCGCCTGGACGCCACCCTCGACTTCCCCTTCCAGGACGCGGCCCGCGCCTACGCCTCCCAGGGCGGCAGCGCGCGGAAGCTCACGAGCGTCTTCGGTGACGACTACAAGTACACGACCGACAAGGCCAACGCCTACGAACAGGTCACCTTCCTCGGCAACCACGACATGGGCCGCATCGGGTACTTCCTGAAGCAGGACAACCCGAAGGCGACCGACGCCGAGATCCTGAAGAAGGACGGGCTCGCCAACGAGCTGATGTTCCTCAGCCGGGGCAACCCGGTCGTCTACTACGGCGACGAGCAGGGCTTCACCGGCTCCGGCGGCGACAAGGACGCCCGCCAGACCATGTTCGCCTCCAAGGTCGCCGACTACCTGGACGACGACGAGATCGGCACCGACCGCACCCACGCGAGCGCCGCCTACGACACCAAGGCCCCGCTGTACCGGCGGATCGCCGCGCTCGCGGGGCTCCGCAAGGCCAATCCGGCCCTGACCGACGGAGTGCAGACCGAGCGGTACGCGGCCGACGGGCCCGGTGTCTACGCCTTCACGCGCACCGACGCCCGGACGGGCAAGGAGTACGTCGTCGCCTTCAACAACGCCGGCTCCGAGAAGACGGCGACCTTCGCGACCGGGTCCGCGGACATGTCGTACCGGGGCATCCACGGCGCCACCGGCACCGTGAGGACGGACGGCGACAAGAAGCTCACCGTCACCGTCCCGGCCGGTTCCGCCGTCGTCTACGCGGCGACCGGGAAGCTCGCCGCCCCCGCCGACAAGCCGTCCCTCACCCTGAAGGCCCCCGCACCCGGCGCCACCGGCACTGTGGAGCTGAGCGCGGACGTCACCGGCGGACAGCTCGACCGCGTCGTCTTCGCCGCCCAGGTCGGCAACGGCACGTGGAAGACGCTCGGCTCCGCCGACCACGCCCCCTACAAGGTCACCCAGACCCTCGCCAGGGACGTGCCCGCCGGCACCGCCCTGCGCTACAAGGCCGTCGTCATCGACTCGGCCGGGCGCACCGCGAGCGCCACGGCGAGCAGCACCACCGGCACCCCGCCCGCGCCCGAGGTCCCCACGGCCTCCTCCCGGGACTACGCCATCGTCCACTACAAGCGCACGGACGGGGACTACGCCGACTGGGGCCTGTACGCCTGGGGCGACCTCGCCGACGGCGAGGCCACGAACTGGCCGGCCAGCCACCCCTTCGTGGGCCGGGACGCCTACGGCGCCTTCGCCTACGTCAAGCTCAAGCCCGGCGCCTCGAACGTCGGCTTCCTGGTCATCGACAAGGGCGGCGACAAGGACGTCTCCGCCGACCGGTCCATCGACGTCACCAGGACGGGTGAGGTCTGGATCGAGCAGGGCAAGGCCGAGGTACGGACCGAACGGCCCGACTATCCCGCCCAGGACAAGGCCAAGGCGGTCCTGCACTACCACCGCGCCGACGGGAACTACGACGGCTGGGGCCTGCACGTCTGGACGGGCGCCGCGCACCCCACCGACTGGTCGGACCCGCTGGAGCCGGTGAAGACTGATGCCTATGGCGCGGTCTTCGAGGTGCCGCTCACCGAGGGTGCCACCAGCCTCAGCTACATCATCCACAAGGGCGACGAGAAGGATCTCCCGGCCGACCAGTCCCTGGACCTCAAGGCAGCCGGCAACGAGGTGTGGCTGTTGAACGGCCAGGAGCAGTACCTGCTGCCCCAGCCGGCCGGCAGTGCCGCCGCGCTGGACCCGACCACCGCCAAGGCGGTCTGGATCGACCGGAACACCCTCGCCTGGAACGGCGTCGACGGCGCCGCCTCCACCCAGCTGCTGTACTCCCGGGACGGCTCGATCACCGTCGAGGACGGGACGCTGACCAGTGACGACGAGCGCTGGATCCGGCTGGAGAAGACGGCGCTGACCGACGCGCAGAAGGCGAAGTTCCCGCACCTGAAGGACTACACCGCCTGGTCCGTCGACCCGCGTGACCGGGACCGGGTCCGTGCGGCGGTCAAGGGCCAGCTCGTGGCCTCGCAGCGCGCCGCCAACGGTGCCGTGCTGGCCGCGACCGGCGTGCAGATCGCCGGTGTGCTGGACGACCTCTACCCCGGTGCCACCAAGGCGAAGCTCGGCCCGGTCTTCCACGACGGCCGGCCCACGCTCTCCGTCTGGGCGCCGACGGCCCAGTCCGTGCGGCTGGACCTGGACGGCAGGACCGTGCCGATGCACCGGAACGACACCACCGGCGTCTGGTCCGTCACCGGCCCCGCCTCCTGGAAGGGCAAGCCCTACCGGTACGTCGTCAAGGTGTGGGCGCCCAGCGTCCGCAAGCTGGTCACCAACAAGGTCACCGACCCGTACTCGGTCGCGCTCACCGCGAACTCCGAGCGCAGCCTCGTCGTGGACCTGAACGACCCGTCCCTCGCCCCGGCCGGCTGGTCGGCGCTGCGCAAGCCCAAGGCCGTACCGCTGAAGGACGCGCAGATCCAGGAGCTGCACATCCGGGACTTCTCCGTCGAGGACCGCACCGCGAAGCACCCGGGCACCTACCTGGCCTTCACCGACAAGGACAGCGACGGCTCCAGGCACCTGCGGGCGCTGGCCGGGGCCGGGACGTCGTACGTGCACCTGCTGCCCGCGTTCGACATCGCCACCATCCCCGAGCGGAAGGCCGACCAGGCGAGGCCGGACTGCGACCTGGCCTCCTACCCGGCCGACTCCGACCGGCAGCAGGAGTGCGTGGCGAAGACCGCCGCCAAGGACGCCTACAACTGGGGTTACGACCCGTACCACTACACGGTCCCCGAGGGCTCGTACGCCACCGACCCGGACGGCACGGCCCGTACCGTCCAGTTCCGCGAGATGGTGCAGGCGCTCAACCAGGACGGGCTCAGGGTCGTCATGGACGTCGTCTACAACCACACGGCGGCCGCCGGTCAGGCGGACACCAGCGTCCTGGACAGGATCGTTCCCGGCTACTACCAGCGGCTCCTCGCCGACGGCTCGGTGGCCAACAGCACCTGCTGCGCCAACACCGCGCCGGAGAACGCGATGATGGGCAAGCTGGTGGTGGACTCGATCGTCACCTGGGCCAGGCAGTACAAGGTCGACGGGTTCCGCTTCGACCTCATGGGCCACCACCCGAAGGCCAACATCCTGGCCGTCCGCAAGGCCCTGGACGCGCTGACCCCACAGAAGGACGGCGTCGACGGCAAGAAGATCATCCTGTACGGGGAGGGCTGGAACTTCGGCGAGGTCGCGAACGACGCCCGGTTCGTGCAGGCCACGCAGGCGAACATGGCCGGCACCGGCATCGCCACCTTCTCCGACCGCGCCCGTGACGCGGTGCGCGGCGGCGGCCCCTTCGACGAGGACCCCGGCGTCCAGGGCTTCGCGTCCGGGCTCTACACCGACCCCAACGCGTCCACGGCCAACGGCACGACGCAGGAGCAGAAGGCACGCCTGCTGCACTACCAGGACCTGATCAAGGTCGGCCTGACCGGCAACCTGGCCGGGTACCGGTTCACGGACACCGACGGCAAGGAGGTGACCGGCGCCGGGGTCGACTACAACGGCGCGCCCGCCGGGTACGCGGACGCCCCCGGCGACGCCCTCGCCTATGTGGACGCGCACGACAACGAGTCCCTGTTCGACGCGCTGACCTACAAGCTGCCGAAGGACACCTCCGCGTCCGACCGGGCCCGGATGCAGGTCCTCGCGATGGCCACGGCCGCCCTCTCCCAGGGCCCGGCGCTCTCCCAGGCGGGTACCGACCTGCTGCGCTCGAAGTCCCTGGACCGCAACTCCTTCGACAGCGGCGACTGGTTCAACGCCATCCACTGGAACTGCGCCGACGGCAACGGCTTCGGCCGCGGGCTGCCCCCGGCCGCCGACAACCAGTCCAAGTGGGACCACGCCAAGCCGCTGCTGAGCGCGGTGAAGGTCGGCTGCGAGCAGATCACCGGCGCCTCGGCCGCCTACCGGGACCTGCTGAGGATCCGCACGACCGAGGGGGCGTTCTCGCTCGGTACGGCCGCGCGGGTGCAGGAGCAACTGTCGTTCCCGCTCTCCGGGAAGGACGAGACGCCGGGCGTGATCACCATGCGCCTCGGTGACCTGGTCGTCGTCTTCAACGCCACCCCGCAGCGGCAGGAGCAGAAGATCGGCGCCCTCGCCGGGACGCCGTACCGGCTGCACCCGGTGCAGGCGGCGGGCGCCGACGAGGTGGTGAAGACCGCCGCCTACGCGGCCGGCTCGGGCACGTTCACCGTGCCCGCGCGGACCGTCGCGGTGTTCACCCGCGCGGGGAACTAGGGTGAGGCCGTTGCCGTAGAACAGGAGTGCGCATGCCGCAGATCACCATCGACTACTCCGACACCATGGAGAACGCCTTCGACCGTGCGGGTTTCGCCCGGGCGCTGCACGAGGCGACCGTGGAGATCGCGGCGGCGAAGCCGGAGGCCTGCAAGACGCAGTTCCGGCCGAGCGCGTACACGGTGTTCGGGTACGAGGACCCCGAGGCGCGCGGGCACGCCGTCGTGCACGTGACGATCGGGCTCCTCGCCGGACGCGGTGACGAGACGAAGGCGAAGCTGACGGAGACGGTGCTGGAGCTGCTCCGCGAGCACGTGGCGGACGCGGCGTTCACCCTGCACGCCTCCGTCGAGATCCGCGACCTCGACCCGTCGTACCGGAAGTTCGACCGGTAGGTCAGGGCGCCAGGGACAGCAGCCGGCCGACCAGCTCCGCGAAGGGGCCGTCGGCCGGCTCGCCCTTCACCATCGTGCGGAGCAGGACGGCCAGGTCCTCGTCGTAGGCGGCGCTGACGGCGGCCAGCGCGGCGAAGTCGTGCACGAGCTGCCTCTCCAGCTCGGCGCGCGGGATGCGCCGGCCGTCCAGCCAGATCAGGGCCGTGGACTCGGCGAGCGAGATCCAGGAGCGGACGACCAGCTCCAGGCGCGGAGAGGCTTCGGCCACGCCCAGATGCGACAGGATCTGGTCGTACGCGGCCTGCCGGACGGAGTCGACGAGCGCGTTGGTCGTCGTGGAGCCGACGGCCGGGCCGCCGCGCATCAGGGCCGAGAAACCGGGGCCGTGCTCGTCCACGAAGTCGAAGAAGCGGCCCATCACCCGCAGCAGCCGGGCGCCCAGCGGGCCCTCGTGCGGCTCGGCGAAACGGCTCGCGAGATCCGCCGACGCACGCTTCAACGCGGCCTCGTACAGGCTGAGTTTGCCCGGGAAGTAGTGGTAGACGAGTGGCCGTGAGATGCCCGCCGCCGAAGCTATCTCGTCGATGGAGACCTCGTCGGGCGAGCGTCGGCTGAACAGGTCGAGGGCGACGCCGATCAGCTGCTGCCGTCGCTCCTCGACACCCATCCTGCGGCGAACCCCGGTACTCATACGAACACTTTACCGATCGGTTCCGGCCGCCCGTGATCACATGTCGAGCACCAGGCGATCACTCCGTGCCCGTGAGACACAGATCAGCATCGCGTCGCGCCGTTCCGCGTCGGTCAGCAGCTCGTCCCGGTGGTCGATCTCCCCCTCCAGCACCCGCTGCCGGCAGGTCCCGCAGAACCCCTGCTCGCAGGAGTAGACGGTGTCCGGCAGCTCCCGGCGTACGGCGGCCAGCACGGTGGAGTCGGCGGGAACCGTCACCGTCCGCCCCGAACGGCGCAGTTCGAGCGTTAACTCGCCGTCGCCGTCGCCGTCGCCGTCGCCGTCGCCGTCGCCGTCGCCGCCGACGCCGGCGCGGGGTGCGAACCGTTCGAGCCGGACGTCCGGAAAGCGTTCCGCGACGGCCGCCATGAGCCCCTCGGGGCCGCAGCAGTAGACGGCGGTCCCGTCGCCCACCTCCAGCGCGTCGAGGTCGGGCCGCCCCTCCACGACGGTAACCCGGCCGCCGCCCAGCTTCTCGACCTCCTCCAGGAACGGCATCGAGGCCCGCTCGTGTCCCGCGTAGAGCAGCCGCCAGTCGGCGCTGTCCGGGAGCGCCCGCAGCATCGGCAGCAGCGGGGTGATCCCGATCCCGCCGGCGACGAAGACGTACGACCCCGCCTCGACCAGCGGGAAGCGGTTCCGCGGCCCCCGCACCTGGAGCTCCATGCCCTCCGTCACCTGCTCGTGCACCTCGCGCGAGCCGCCCCGCCCGTCCTCCACCAGCCGGGCCGCGACGGTGTACGAGGAGGTGTCCTCGGGATCGCCGCACAGCGAGTACTGCCGGACGAGCCCCGAGGGCAGGACGAGGTCGATGTGCGCGCCGGGCTCCCAGCGCGGCAAGTCCCGGCCCGCGAGCCGGAGTCGGACGACCCCGTCGGCCACCGTCTCGTGCGAGGTGACCAGCAGCCGCAGGGCCCGCGGGCGCGGCCGGCCCGACGTGGGCTCCTCCAGGGCGGGCAGCGGCCACAGCGGCGAGACCCGGACGCGGCGGCGCAGCGCCCCCCGGGTGAGCAGGGCGGCGCCCGCGACGAGCGCGACGGTGAGCGGCCTCGGCGTCACGCGGCCCTCTTCTCCGCCGCCGTGGCCGCGGGCGAGGCGGCCAGGTAGGCGACGGCCTGCTCGGTGTCGCCCTCCTGCGAAGGGTGGTAACCGCGGCTCAGATAGCGGGGGACGGACCTGAGTATGTCCCCGGTCGCGGGCAGCAGGCCCCGCCTGCCACGGACGTGGAAGTCCCTGAACGTGGCCCTGCCGTCGACGAGGGTCGGGTCGTTCTCCATGAAGAAGCGGGTCCCGCGCTGCCACAGGAACACCAACGCGGTGAAGGCGGTGGCCCAGGTCCGTACCCGCCGGCGGTAACCGCCGTCGACGTGCGTGAACAGCTCGAAGGCGACCGAGCGGTGCTCGACCTCCTCCGCGCCGTGCCAGCGCAGCAGGTCCAGCATGGTCGGGTCGGCACCGCGCCGGTCCAGTTCCTCCGCGTTGAGCACCCAGTTCCCCAGGAACGCCGTGTAGTGCTCGATGGCCGCGATGAGAGCGACCCGCTCCATCAGCCACCACCTGCGCGGCCTGCCCGGCGGCAGGGTCCGGTCGCCGAGCAGCTTCTCGAAGAACCAGTCGACCTGCGCGGTGTACGGCGTCGGATCCAGCCCCAGCTCGCGCAGGTGCGGCAGCACCTCGTCGTGGGCCTGGGAGTGCACGGCCTCCTGCCCGATGAACCCGATGACGTCCTCGCGGAGCCGGTCGTCGCGGATCAGCGGCAGCACCTGCTTGTACACGTGCACGAACCAGCGCTCACCGGCCGGCAGCAGCAGGTGCAGCACATTGATGGTGTGCGTGGTGAAGGGATCACCCGGCACCCAGTGCAGCGGCGTGCCGTCCCAGGAGAAGGACACCTTGCGTGCCTTGAGCGGCACCCGGGGCTGCTTGTTGGACATGGCGTCAATGTACTGACGGGTAGGGCCGCTGAGAAGCCTTGCGCGCCACCTTGTTGACACTCGTGTCAGCTAGTGCAGTCCGCTGATCTCCCGCCCGTCCGCCAGGGTGCCCTTCAGATCGGCCCGCGCCCCCTGCTTCGCCTTCGCCGCCAGCAGCCGTCCCTGCCCGGACGCCGTGACCCCGCCCGTCGCGGAGACCGACGACGTCCCCTCGCTGCCCGCCGCCAGCAGGTACCAGCTCCCCGCCGCCGACTTCCACAGCACCCCGGCCAGCACATGCGGATCACGCGGCCCGCAGGCCGGCACATCCGTGGCCTTGGCGACGACCGCCCCGGCCGCCCCGCCCGGCGTGCGGAACTGGGCCAGCGCGGCCGTGCCGTCGCCGCGCCAGGTCTCCGCCCGGGTGCACACCCACGCGCCGGACCCACTGCCGTCGGGCAGCGGCTGCTCGGCGTACGCCCACGCGTTCACGCTCCGGATGCCCGACGAGCGCTCGGCCGCCAGGGAGCAGGCGAACGGCGCCCAGGTGCGCAGTCCCCACGCCCCGGACGCCTCCCCGGCCGCGCCGGGCCGCCCGGCCGTGAGGTGGGCCGGGACCAATTCGCCGAGGTCGGTGGTGAGCCGGGTGCCGGAGGCGTCGGTGAGCTGGAGCACGGTCCACGAGGTGCAGCCGCCGGTCCGCACGGCGGGGCTGGCCAGCGGCGCGGTGACGCCGTCGGCGAGGACGAGCGGTGTCGCGGCCGCGTCCGGCTTCGTCAGGTCCCGCTGCGCCGCCTTCGTCACCCACGGGGCGGTCAGGTAACGGACGTTGCCGTCGGAGCGGCCCAGCACCAGCGCGCTCGCCCCGGCGCCCGTCGCGCCGTCGACCCGGGCGAAGTCCAGCGCCGCGCCCTGCGTGCCGTTCCCCGGCTCGGCGTAGCGGGCGATGCGCAGGCCGTCGTAGAGGATCACCACCCGGGCGGCGTCGACCTCGCCCGCGTACAGGAGCTGGGGCGGGCCGGCCGGGCCGCCGGTCTGGGTGCCGGGGGTCGCCGAGACGCGGACCCTGTCCCCGGGGCGGGCCCAGACGGCGAGGGCGCGGCGCAGCAGGGCCTTGTCGCCGGTGAGCGGGCCGCGCGCGGGCCACACCGAGAAGTCGGTCCGGGCCGAGGTCCGCCAGGCGGTGGGGGCGGCCCGGGTCACCTTGCCGGGGTCGAGGGCGGCCTCGGCGGCCGGGTTCTCGGCGTACGAGGGCGCGGCGGCGCCGTCGGGGCCCCAGCCGTCGCCCGGCAGGGCGACCAGCGCGCCGCACACCGCGAGCGCCGCCGCGGCGGCGAGGGCGGCCTTGGTGTGCTGGCGGCGGCGCATCAGATCGGTGGGCCGGGCCTGCAGCGAGCACGGGTCGAACTCGGGGGAGGAGAGCAGCCCCGGCTGCATGGGCACGCTGTTCGCCGAGGCCAGCGCGCCGCCCGGGTCGGTCACCCCGGTGGCGTCGAGCAGGTCGCGGATGTCCGGGTCGGGCAGCTTCTCCAGGCCGCGCAGCACGTAGGCGGCGCGGGCCGGGCCGGACAGCGCGGACAGCCGCTGGTCCAGGGCGAGTTCGTCGGCGCCGCCGGAGCGCGGGAACAGCCTGAGACCCCAGACCTGGGGGAGCAGCGGCGGGATGAGCCGGGGCAGGCCCTTGCGGGGACGGGCCGTCTCCAGGGCCGTGCGCAGGACCCGCTCGCGCAGGTAGGCGTACCCGGGGTCGCCCTCCCGGCCGGCGGCCTGGGCCGGGATCACGGACGGCTGCTTGCGGCCCCGGGGCAGGGCGCGCTGGACGAGGGCGTGTGCGGTCAGGACCCGGCGGCTGCGGCCGAGGCCCGGCGGCAGCACCAGGTAGGCGAGCCGGACCAGCCGGGGGTAGTGCTCGACGAGCGCGGCCTCGGCCTGCTCGACGTCGACCGGGCCGGCGCTCCCGGCGGGGGATGGTGCGTGACGCTGGGATACATCCTGTGACTGCACGTCCGGGAGAACGAGCGAGCCGGCGGTTGGTCACCGCCGGACGAGTGATTCACACCCGGGGTTCGACCAGGGCCCGCGCGTAGTTCGCCATCGACCGCTGGTAGCGCGGCAGATGCGGGGCGAGCGCGCCGAGCACCAGGGACAGGCCCTCGCGGTCGCGGCCGAGACTGGACAGGCACAGGGCGAGACAGGCCCGCACCGCGTCGTCCAACTCGTCCGACGGCGCGTCCAGTTCGGGGGTGAGGAGCTCGACGCCCGCCTGCGCCTGCCCGATGTTGCGCAGCGAACTCGACAGCTGGATCTTCGCCCGACGGCCCTTGTACCCGTCGAGTCCGCGGGCCAGCGCCTCCCGGTACAGCGGCACCGCCTTGTCGGAGTGCCCGGTGGAGTCCCAGGCGCAGGCCTGCTCGAAGGGACCGAGCGGGCTGTCGTCCGGCAGTTCGGCGACGAGGGTGTCGATCAGCGCGCGGAACTCGTGCGCGCGCTCCTCCGGATACTCGTCGAAGGACGCCCAGGCGGCGGTCACGCGGTCTTCCCAGTTCTGGTTCACCGCGTCACCTTCGCACAGCCGTGCGCCCCCGGTCACCGGATTTGAGCGCAGCGCGCGCGGGAGCCGTATCCGAAGGCGCTGGGGCATGCTTGGCACACCGGACCGGAGGAACAGATGAGGTTGACAGGACTGCTGCTCGGCGCGGCGGCCGTACTGACGCTGGCGGGCTGCGGCTCGGGCGGGAAGACGGAGTCCGTGCCGCCCACCGCGACCGGCAGCCTGGAGCATCTGGCCGCCGAGGTGAAGTGCGAGCCGAACATGCAGACCGACGCGGACGAGATCCGCCAGGCCATCTGCCGTACCGGGGAGGGCAGATTCATCCTCGCCACCTTCGCCACCGACCGCGGCCAGCGCGAGTGGATCAACGACGCCAAGGACTACGGCGGTCACTACCTGGTCGGCCGCAAGTGGGTCGCCGTCGGCGACGACGGGGTGGTCAAGGCGCTGCGCGGCACGCTCGGCGGCGACCTGGAGGACGGCGCCGACCACCACGCGCACGGCGGCTGACGAGCGCGCCCGGGCACGACGAAGGCCGGTGACGGGAGGGGGGTTCGTCACCGGCCTTCTGTCCTGCGCCCGTTACGGGATCACGAGCAGTTCTGACCGCGGTTGACGCAGTTGGCGATCTTGTTGGCCAGACCGTTCTTCGTGACGCTGATGAAGTCGTCGTGGTCCGTGGCCGCCTTGTGGAGCTGCTCCGGGAACCCGTCCACCGCGTAGGCGTTCTTCACCTGGCCGTTCTGGACGGTCGGCGGCGTGATGTTGTACACCAGGCGCATCGTCAGCTGCGGGATCGCCTTGAAGCCGTTCTGGCAGTTGCCGCTCGCGTCGGCGAACGCGACGTGCGTGCGGTGGTTGGCGCTGTCGACGTTCTGGCCGTCCCAGCAGCTCTGGAAGGCGAACGTGCGCACCACCTTGCTGCCCTGCGGACAGATCGGGTACTGCGTGGTGAGCTGGACCTTGTTCTCGAAGCCGGTGCAGCTCCAGTGCGCGTTGGCGTTGGCCAGACCGTTGGTGGTGGTCTTGGCGTCACCGGTGATGATCCGCAGGAACTGCGGCATGGCCACGACCTTGCTCCGCGGGCTGCCCACGTACTTGATCTGCGCCTGCACCGGGGTCAGGATGCGGCCGACGTTGCCTTCCTTGCCACCGCCGTCGGCGTTCTGGTCGAAGTCCTGGGTGCCGTCCTGGACGCGGACCACCGGCCAGTAGTACGACGACAGGTCGTTCTGGTTCTGGCAGCTCGTGGCGGCCTGGAGGAACGTCTGGTTGCTGGAGAAGGCGTTGACCTTCTGGTTGCCGACGTAGTCGTGCAGGTGGTGGGCGCCGTTGGCCACACCGGGCGCGACGATCACGTTGTCGGTGTTGTGGTTCTTGTTGGCGTTCACACCGCAGCGCGTGGTGAACGTGCCGGTCGAGGCGTTGCGGCCGGCGCGCGGCTTGGCCTTGACGTTCGCCTGGACCTTGGTGATGTCCACGAAGTCGGCCGCGACCGGGCCGTTGCCGGCCTGCCCGCCGATGTTGCCCTGCTGGCCGTTCTGCCCCTGCTGCTGGCCGCCCTGCTGCTGGCCGCCGTTCTGCTGCTGACCGCCGTTCTGCTGCTGGCCACCTTGCTGCTGGCCGCCCTGCTGCTGACCACCCTGTTGCTGGCCGCCGTTCTGCTGCTGGCCGCCGGCGGTGGTCTGGTTGGCGTTCTGCGTCGTGCAGGTGGCGAGGGTGTCCAGGCTGCTGGGAGCGGTGCCGCCGACGCGGGTGATCTCCAGCTTGATCCGGTCGAGGATCACCTTCCGCCGGTCCTGGAGCGGCTGCAGGATGGAGTTCTGCACGAAACTCGCGTCCCTGGCCTGCGCGTCCCGCGTGGTCGCCAGCCGCTGGTAGGCGTCGGTGATCTGGCGGTCGAGGTTGGCCAGTTCCCCGGCGACCTCGGTACGGGCCTGCGCCGGCACGTTGGTGAGCTTCTGGCCCACGTCCGGGCAGGAGATGGTCGCGACCTGCGCCGTCGCGGCCTTCGTCTGGTTGCCTCCCCACGACTGGTTGTCCGACTCGTGAGCCGAGGCGTAGAAGTTCGCCCAGATCAGCCCGCCCCCACCGAGCGCTAGGGCCGCCGATGCGGCTATGGCCTTGGTGGCCAGCGGCGTACGGCGTTTTCGTGTGTTGCGTCCCATGGAACTCCTCTGACTTCCTTGCGGGGCAGCATCGAGGCGCCCGACAGGAGTGAAGCGGCGCCCCTACATACGGGCGCCGTCCCAGAGGTGTTCACCGGTCCCGCAAATTCCTCACGGCAACAAGGGAGTTGGCAGGTCACCGGTCCTGGTCCAGATGGGCGAGGACCGCCAGGACGCGCCGGTTGTCGTCGTCCGACACCTCGAGTCCGAGCTTGGCGAAGATGTTGGAGGTGTGCTTGGCGACCGCCCGTTCCGTCACCACGAGCTGCGCCGCGATGCCGGCGTTGGAGCGGCCCTGCGCCATCAGCTCCAGCACCTCCCGCTCACGCGGGGTGAGACGGCCGAGCGGCGTCTCGCCGGCCGACCGCCGGGACAGCAACTGCTGGATCACCTGCGGGTCCATGGCCGTACCGCCGGCCGCCACCCGCCGTACGGCGTCGATGAACTGCTCCGCGTCGAACACCCGGTCCTTCAGCAGGTAGCCGATCCCACCGTTGCCGTCCGCGAGCAGCTCGCGCGCGTAAAGCTGCTCCACGTGCTGGGAGAGGACCAGCACCGGCAGACCCGGCCGCGCCCGCCGCGCCGCGAGCGCGCACTGCAGGCCCTCGTCGGTGTGCGTCGGCGGCAGGCGTACGTCGACCACCGCGACGTCGGGCTGCAACTCCGCGAGCGCCCGGGCGAGTTCCGGTCCGGACTCCACGGCCGCCGCGATCTCGAAGCCGAACGCCTCCAGCATCCGCACCAGCCCGTCGCGCAGCAGGAAGAGGTCTTCGGCTAGGACAACACGCACGGGATCTCCAGGGTCACCATGGTGGGACCGCCGGCGGGGCTGCTGACGGCCAGGACGCCGTCGAATGTACCGAGCCGGCGTTCGATCCCGGCCAGTCCCGAGCCCGCCCCGACCACCGCCCCGCCCCGGCCGTTGTCGGTGACGGTGACCCGCAGCCGGCCGTCGGTGTGGTGCACGTCGACCCAGATCCGGTCGGCGCCGGAGTGCTTGACCGCGTTGGTGAGCACCTCGTTGACCGCGAAGTAGGCCGCCGACTCGACCGGCGCGTCCGCACGGCCGGGCAGCTCCACCGTGACCTCCGTGGCCGGCGGCAGCCGCAGCGCCAGCGCCCGTACGGCGTCGCCCAGCCCGCGTTCGGCTAGGACCGGCGGATGGATGCCGCGCACCAGGTCGCGCAGCTCCTCCAGGGCCTCGGCGGAGTTCCGGCGGGCCTGCGCGATCAGCCTCTTCGCCTGCGCCGGGTCCCGCTCGACCAGCATCTCGATCGTGCCGAGGTCCATGCCCATGGCGACCAGCCGGGCCTGTGCCCCGTCGTGCAGGTCCCGTTCGATGCGGCGCAGTTCGGCGGCCGAGGTGTCGACCGCGTCCCGCCGGGTCTCGGTCAGCACCTGGACCCGCTCGGCGAGTTCCCCCTGGCTGCCCTCGAGCACGGCCCGGGTGAGCCGGAAGTGGGCGGTGAGCAGCCGCGGGGTGAAGCGGTAGGCGACGACGAGGAGCACGGCTCCCAGAGCGCCTGCCGCGAGGGCCGTCGCCTGTCCGCCGACCGGGACGAAGGCGTACCAGTACGGCCCGTAACTCCCGTACGGGCCGCCGGTCATGGTCCGCCACAGCCCCGCCGCCAGCGCGAAGCCCTCGAAGGGGTAGAACACCAGCAGGGCCGGCGCCAGCGCGGTGACGAAGCCCGCGGTCATGTCGACGGGCAGCCAGAGCACGTCCCGCCGTACCTGCGGGTCCTGGAGCAGTGCGACCGTGCGCGTCCAGGGGCCGGCGCTCTCCGGGAGCGGCCGGTACACCGCCGGGATCCGGATCCCGCACCACTGAGCCGCGAGCCTCCTGCGGGTGTCCGCCAGCGCCCGGACGCCGGTGAGGATCGCGGGGGTGGTGAAGAGGCCGACGCCGAGCGGTATCAGCGCGACGGAGACGAGGGTCAGGACGAGGAACGCCACACCGCACGGGAGCATGACGACGGCCAGCACCAGCCCCTGCACGGCGGTCAGCAGCACCTCCCTGGCCCGGGCGCGGAAGGCGGCTCTGTCTTTGTCGGTGTTCATGCCGTCAGTCTTGCCGACGGCCGCGGGCGGGTCAGTCGTCCGAGGGCCCCTCTTCGGGGGTGGTGCCAGGTACACCCCCGGCCCGCGCCAGCAGCTTCGCCTCCACCTCCGGGTCCAGGCCCTTGCGGGTCCGGTCCGGACGCTGGGGCGCGCTGCCGCCGATCTCCGTCAGCCACCGCCAGGTGTCCGCGACGGTCTCGCCCACCGGCCGGCACCGCAGTCCCGTCGCGACCGCCCGCGACACGTCCGCGCCGTGCACGGCGTCGTACATCTCGCCGCCCGGCGGCACCCACACCGGCAGCTCGGTCCACGGCTCGATCCCGGCCTCCAGGATCGGCTCCGGGTCCGTCCAGCGCAGTTCCGCGTCCGCGCCGGTGACCCGCAGGCACGCCTGGAGCAGCTCGCCCATGGTGGTGTGGCCGGGCGGACCGACCAGGTTGTACGGCCCGGACAGCCCGCGCTCCAGGGCGCCGAGCAGCCAGTCGGCGAGGTCGCGTACGTCGACGTACTGCACCGGCAGTTCGCGCGGGCCGGGGGCCAGGACCGGCCCGCCGCGGGCGATCCGGGTCAGCCACCAGGGCAGCCGGCCGACGTTCTCGTACGGGCCGAGGATCAGCCCGGCCCGGACCAGCAGCGAGTCCGCCGTGCCGAAGGCACCGACGGCTGCCAGCTCGCCGCCGCGCTTGTCGCGCGCGTAGTCCGTCGCCTCGGCGTCCGCGGCGGCGCCCTCGACCAGCGGGGCGTCCTCCGCGCTGCCGCGCGGCCAGGGCCAGGCGTACACCGACCGGCTGGAGACGTACGCGTACCGTCCGGCCCGGCCGCGTAGCAGCCGGGCCGCCTCGTGCACGGCGCGCGGAGCGGCCGACCAGGTGTCGACCACGGCGTCCCAGCCCTCGCCGCCGTCCGCCGCGAGGGTGGCGAGACCGTCTGGCGCGGTGCGGTCGCCGTGCAGCGACCGCACCCCGGCCGGGGGTGCGTGCCGTCCCCGGTGGAAGACGGTCACCTCCCAGCCGCGTCCGAGTGCGGCCTCCACCACGGCCCGTCCCACGAACTCCGTCCCGCCCAGCACAAGAAGTCTCATGCCGGGATCGTGCCCGGTCCGGGGCCGCGGCGGCGCGGGGCTCTGCCGAGGGCAGAACGGCCGGCGAGGAGGGCGCGTCGCCGCGGGGACACCGGAGCCGGGGGCCCACCAGGGGCTTCCGCCGGGATTGGGCGATTGGCGGAGCCGGGGCTTGCGCTGGGGTCGTGGGGTTGTTGGGGGCCGGGGCTCTCGCCGGGATTGGGTGATTGGCGGTGTCGGGGGTTCCGCTGGGGTCGTGGGGTGATTGGGGGCCGGGGCTTCCGCTGGGATTGAGGGATCGGCGGAGCTCGGGATTCCGCCGGGCCCGAGCGGTGGTTGGAGGCCGGGGCTCCCGCCGGGATTGAGGGATCGGCGGAACTCGGGATTCCGCCAGGCTCGTGCGGTGATTGGCGGCCGGGCCCGCCGGGACCGAGCGATCGGCGGAGCCCGGGGCCCCGCCGGGCTCGTGCGGTGATTGGGGGCCGGGGCTTCCGCCGGGATTGAGGGATCGGCGGAGCCCGGGGTCCCGCCGGGCTCGTGCGGCGATTGACGGCCGGGCCCGCCGGGATTGAGCCATTGGTGGTGCCGGGGATTCTGCTGGGGTCGTGGGGTTGTTGGAGCCCGGGGTCCCACCGGGCCCGAGCGGTGGTTGGCGGCCGGGGGCCCCGCCGGGACCGAGCGATCGGCGGGGCCCGAATTCCACTGGGGCCGTGTAGTCGTTGGAGGCCGGGGGCCCGGCGGGGCCGGAGTGGGCGGCGGGGCCCAGGGCCCGGCGGCCGGGCCCTGGCGGTGGTGGGGCGGTCAGCGGGTGGTCGGCGGGGTGTACTTGTAGCCCACCCGGCGCACCGTCTGGATCGCCTGGCGGTGCTCGGCGCCCAGCTTGCGGCGCAGCCGGGCGATGTGGACGTCGACGGTGCGGCCGTCGCCGACGTGGCCGTAGCCCCACACCGTGCTGACCAGCTGGTCGCGGGTGTGCACCCGGTGCGGGTGCGCCACCAGGTGGGCCAGCAGCTCGAACTCCAGGTAGGTCAGGTCGAGTTCACGGCCGTCGACGCTGGCGGTGCGGCGCACGGCGTCGATCCGCACCAGCGCGTCCGTGCCGGGGTCCGCCTCGGCCTCCTGCTGCTCCGGGACCGCGACCGGCAGGAACGGGGGCCGCTGGTCGGCGGGGACCAGCACGAGGTAGCCGACCATCGGAGGCCGGCCCGGCAGTGTGGGCAGGGTGTGCTGCGGCGCGGGCAGCCAGGTGGCGCCGGGCGGCAGGAAGTCCGCGACGTCCACCACCTCGTCCCGGTCGACGGCGCGCAGCCGGTGCCGGGTGCCGTTCGCGGCGGGGGCGGTCAGGGCGGCGGTGGAGAGGGAACGGGAGGTCGCCATGAGAGGTCAGCTCTTTCGCGCGAGGAGTTCGTCGGAAGGTGCGGCGGCCGCGATTCGTGGTCGGGCGCGCCGGAGGACGTACGTCGTTCCGCGCTGGCCGAAGGCCGGGGTGTACGGCTTTAGAGGGCCCGCGCGTTCCTCGCGCGGCAACACACACGGTCGAAGTCGTGGTGCTGACGGGAAGG
This sequence comes from Streptomyces flaveolus, assembly GCF_000716535.1. GTDB lineage: Bacteria > Actinomycetota > Actinomycetes > Streptomycetales > Streptomycetaceae > Streptomyces > Streptomyces flaveolus_A. The sequence goes on from NZ_JNWV01000029.1 coordinate 103,045, forward strand.
CCAGAACGGCTCGAGGTCGTGGCGACCCGTCGCGGTGATCTGTTGGAAGCCGGCCATGGGCCCATTGAAGCAGAGGCGTGCGCCGGGCAGGAGCCTGCTCTCACTGCTTGGACGCTTCCTTGGCGAGAAATTGACGTCGCGTCCACCGTGAACCTCGGCTTTCCGCCCTGGTCAGCGAGTTGCCGCGGCCCGTGGGTGGCCGGATCGCCGTCTCACTCCTCGGACAGCGGCGGGGTGCGGAGGGGGCACAACGCGCGCGAGGGGCGTCCGCCGTGACGGCGGACGCCCCTCCGAGGCGGCGGGACGGATCAGACCTGGCCGGCCTTCTCCAGCGCGGCGCAGCAGGTGTCCACCAGCAGGCGGGTCACCACGTACGGGTCGACGTTGGCGTTCGGGCGGCGGTCCTCGATGTAGCCCTTGCCGTCCTTCTCGACCTGCCACGGGATGCGGACCGAGGCGCCGCGGTCGGAGACGCCGTAGGAGAACTTGTCCCACGGCGCGGTCTCGTGCAGACCCGTCAACCGCTCGTCGATGCCGGCGCCGTAGCTCTTCACGTGGTCCAGGGGCTTCGAGCCCTCGCCGAGCGACTCGCACGCGGTGATGATGGCGTCGTAGCCCTCGCGCATGGCCTTGGTGGAGAAGTTGGTGTGCGCGCCCGCGCCGTTCCAGTCGCCCTTGACCGGCTTCGGGTCCAGGGTCGCGGAGATGCCGAAGTCCTCGGCGGTGCGGTACAGCAGCCAGCGGGCCACCCAGAGCTGGTCGGAGACCTCCAGCGGGGCGAGCGGGCCGACCTGGAACTCCCACTGGCCCGGCATGACCTCGGCGTTGATGCCGGAGATGCCGAGACCGGCCTTCAGGCAGTTCTCCAGGTGGGCCTCGACGATCTCCCGGCCGAAGATCTCGTCGGCGCCGACACCGCAGTAGTAGCCGCCCTGCGGGGCCGGGAAGCCGCCCTCCGGGAAGCCCAGCGGGCGGGAGCCGTCGAAGAAGGTGTACTCCTGCTCGATGCCGAAGATCGGCTCCTGGGCGGCGAACCGCTCGGCGACCTCGGCCAGCGCGGCGCGGGTGTTGGACGGGTGCGGCTGCATGTCGGTGTCGAGCACCTCGCACAGCACCAGCACGTCGTCGCCGCCGCGGATCGGGTCCGGGCAGGTGAAGACCGGCTTGAGCACGCAGTCCGAGGAGTGGCCCTCGGCCTGGTTGGTGGAGGAGCCGTCGAAGCCCCAGATCGGCAGCGCGTCGAGACCGGCCGGGGCACCCGTGATGATCTTCGTCTTGGAACGCAGCTTGGCCGTCGGCGCGGTGCCGTCGATCCAGATGTACTCAGCCTTGAAGGTCACGGGGCCACTTCCTTCGGGGGTGGGTCGGGCTCACTCGTCGTCGCGAGTGGTGCGGCGCTGCGGCACCGGTGCGCCGCTCGATCTGCCGGGCAGCCTGTCAACAGGCCATTTCCCGGTCATTGCTCCTCTGTGAACCCCGTGTTACCTGGTGATTCTGTGCTCCGGCTCACGTGGTGAGACCGCGCCGGGTGAGGTAAGGGGGCCGTTCACCCCGCTTCGGCGGTGGCCTCCCGTACGCCGGTGAGGAAGTCCCGGATCGCCGCCCGCTGGTGGTCGTCGTAACCGCGCAGCAGCTCCACCGACCGCCCGATCAGCGGCCCGAAGAAGGCCCAGCCGAGCTCCACCGCGCGGTCCTCCACCTCGATGACGACCCTGCGCCGGTCCCGCTCCCCGCGCGCCCGCCGCACCAGCCCAGCCCGCTCCATCCTGTCGACGAGCGCCGTCGTACCGGCCGAATTGAGCCCGAGCGCGGCGCCGAGACGCCCGGCGCTCATCTCCTCGCCCGCGCGCCGCGCGTCCATGAGCGCGATCAGGGCGCGCACGTCCGTGGGGTGCATGCCGTTGCGGTGCGCGAACCGGGCGCTGTGCAGGCCGAGTTCGACGGTGGCGGCACGCAGCAGGTGGACGATCTCCAGCTCGGGCCCCGGGGCGGGGCCGGACGGGGTGGACACGCGGAGCCTCCCGGCTATCATCTCGCTCGGCGAATATCTTGCTGAGCGAGATGATAGGGGGAGGCGCCATGACCGGACACGACCGTGCGGCGTACCGGGTTGCGTACGACGAGGTCCTGGCGAAATGGCCGGCCGACCGCGAGGCGCTGACGGTCGCCACGCCCTTCGGCGAGGCCCACGTCACCGTCTGCGGCCCGCGTGACGCGCCGCCGCTGCTCCTTTTGCCGGGCGGCGGCGGAGCGACCTCCGCCTCCTGGTACGCGCAGGCCGCCGACCTCGCCCGGATCCGCCGGGTGCACGCCGTGGACCTGCCCGGCGCGCCCGGGCTGAGCCGGGCCGGCGACCGCCACCCCCGTACGGTCGCCGACCTGGCTGACTGGCTGGACGCCGTCCTGGACGGCCTCGGCGTCACCGTGACCGACGTCGGCGGCCACTCCTACGGCGGCTGGATCGCCCTGCACCACGCGCTGCGCGCGCCCGCCCGGGTGCGCCGTCTGTTCCTCCTGGACCCGACCCAGTGCTTCGCCGGGTTCAAGACGGCGTACCTGCTGCACGCGCTGCCGATGCTGCTGCGGCCCGCGCCCCGCCGGATCCGCGCCTTCCTGGAGTGGGAGACCGGGGGAGCGGTGCTGGACCCCGACTGGCTGGCGCTCCAGGAGGCCGCCGCCGGCTTCCCGGCCGCCAAGCCGGTGACCGGCCCCCGCCCGGCGCCGGACGCGCTGCGCGGCCTCGGGGTGCCGGTCCTGCTGCTCGTGGCCGCGAACAGCAGGACCCACGACCCGCATCAGGTGGTGGCGCGGGCCGGCGCGCTGCTGCCGCGCGTGGAGACGGCCGTCCTGCCGGACGTCTCCCACCACGCGCTGCCGCAGTCGGCACCGCCGGCCCTGATCCGTCACCTCACCGGTTTCCTGTCGGCTCCCTGAGCCTCACCCCACCTTCTCGATCACCGCGCGCCGGATGAGGAACTTGCCCGGTTCCCGGACCTGTTCGAAGGCGGCGTTGTTGAGCAGGACGCAACTGCCGGAGACGGACGTCACCTTCACCGTGGTGGACTTGTCGTTGTCCAGGTTGGTGACCTTCAGGGTCGTCCCCGCCGGGAACTGGTTGCTGGACGCGGCCGGGGCGCCGCCTTCGCCGGAGAGCGTCACGGTGGAGCCCTTGCACACCTGCTCACCGGCCGCCTGCTGACCGCCGCCCTGCTGGGCGCCACCGGCCTGCTGACCGCCGCCCTGCTGGCCGCCCTGCTGCTGGCCCGCGCCCTGCCCGGCGTCGCCGCCCTGCGCCGCCTGGGAGCCCTGAGCCGACTCCCCAACGGTGCAACCGGACGCCTTCTGCTGGACCTTGATCTGCTCGATGACCGCCTGGCGGTTGGCGATCCGGGCCGCCGACTGCGCGTCCGGTTTCGCCTTCTGGTCCGCGATGAACCGCTCGTTGTTGCCGAGGGCCGTGGCCAGCCCCTGGCAGACCGTCGAATCCCCGGCGGACAGCGTCTTGGCGTTCGGCGGGCTCTGCGCGGCGTTGGAGGTGGACGCCAGGGCGAAGGCCCCGCCGCCCGCCACCGCCGCGGCACTGACGAGCAGCGCGAGCTTCTTCTTCGTACCGAGAGTTCTCCTGCGCGACATGCGCGCCTCCTGAAGAGGTAGGGGAGCGTACGCCGCTATGTACGAGATACCGAACGAGGTTACTCAGCGGTTACAGGAGTCAGTGAAGTGACCTGCGTCACGCAGGAGTTGACCCGTCCTCAGTCGCTCGATCCTTGCCGCTGTGGGAGAGGGCCTCCCGCACGGCCTCCTCGCTGCGGGCCACCAGCGCCGTACCGTCGTCCGCGGTGATGATCGGGCGCTGGATCAGCTTGGGGTGCTCGGTGAGCGCCGTGATCCACCGGTCCCGCGCGCTCGCGTCGCGCGGCCACTCCTTGAGCCCCAGTTCCCTGGCGACCGGCTCCTGGGTGCGGGTGATGTCCCACGGTTCCAGGTGCAGCCGGTCGAGCACGGCCCTGATCTCCTCGGCGCTCGGCACGTCCTCCAGGTAGCGCCGGACGGTGTACTCGGCCCCCTCGGCGTCGAGCAGGCTGATCGCGCTGCGGCACTTGGAACAGGCGGGATTGATCCAGATCTCCATGCCGCACACGGTACGCGAAACCCGTTCTGCACCCCCGTCACTGGAGCCCCGAAAGCCCTTGTGGCCAGGGGCTTTTGTCAGTGGTGGCCCGTAGAATAGAAGCAGTGTTCGAGGGTGCGCGCCGGACCCCGGTGTGCGCCCTGACCGCGACAGGAGGATGCCTGTGCCCGCTGCCGCCCTGAAGCCGAAGCCGTTGCCGACCCAGTCCACCGCCCAGCGTTCCGTGCTGTTCGACTCGCCCTACGAGCCCGTGGCGAAGCGACCGCTGCCGGCCGGACGGCCGCGCGAGTGGTACGTCACGCACAACCGGCGTCTGAAGGCCATGCGCCTGGCCATAGCCCTGCTCGACTCCGGGGTGTACCTGCCGGACCAGGCCCGGAACGAGACGATCCGCAGCACGGCGGAGCGGATCGGGATGCGCCCGCCGTCCGACACCACCTGCCACATGGTGCGGGCGCTGATGCGTTACTCGCGCTGAGCCGGCCGTGATGCCGGGTGTCCCGCGCCGCCGGTGCGGGGCACCCGGTACCCGTCACGCCGTCAGTTCCCGCTCCAGCGGGGTCCGGAAGCGCGGGGTGATCCGGGTCGCGCCCAGCCAGGAGCGCAGGCGCTCCGCCTCCGCCGTCACCCCGGCCGTGGCCTCCCGGCGGACGCCCTCCTCGGGGATCCGCCAGACGATCTCGCCGTCCGCGCGCTGGGCCCAGCCGCCCACCACCCGGCCGTTCCACCACACCGTCGGGCCCACGTTGCCGCTGCGGTCGAAGAGCAGCGGGCGCAGCGCCGGGTCCAGGTACCAGTCGCGCTCCCGCCAGGCCATGGCCGTGGGATCCAGCGCGGGCAGCAGCGCCGCCCAGGGCGCGCCGGGGCCCGTCACCGGCTCCGCGTCCCCGGCGCCCACGTACCCCGTGCCCTCGTCCAGGGAGACCTCCTCGGCGCCGGTCGCCGCCAGCGCACGGCGGACCTCCCTGAGCGTCCAGCCCGTCCACCACTTCAGGTCCGCCTCGGTGGCCGGACCGCACGCCCGCAGCCAGTGGCGCAGCAGGGCCGCCTGGGCCTCGGCCGCGTCCAGCTCGGGGTGGGGCGGCGCCGGCGCCCAGCGGAACTGGCTGGACGTCCAGGAGCCGAGCGGGCGGCCCCGGACCACCTTGCCCTCCACACCGAGCACGCGCAGCAGGCGGGTCGAGACCGTGTGGACGCCCTCGTAGCTCTTCCCGGCCGCGTAGGCGAACCGCTCGCGCAGTCGGGGCTCGTCCGCCGCCAACTCCGTCGCCGTCGCCTGGCCGCGCCGGGCCAGCGCGGCGAGCGTGGCCTCCTCGACCTCCGCCAGCCAGGCCGCGTCCGGGGCGCCGGCGCCCGCCATGTCCCGCAGCAGGCTCGCGCGCTCACGGGCCGCCACCGTCAGGCCCGTCGAGGCGTGGACGACGGCCGTCAGGTCCGCGGGGAACACGAACACCGTGTGGCGCATGCCGTGCATCCGCACCAGCGTGCGGTCCTCGTACAGCGCCCGCTCGGTCTCCTGCACCGCCTTCGCGGGATCGGTCAGCCGGGCGGCCACCGCCAGGTGCACGGTCGCCGGGTCCGAGCCGTGCAGGGCGACCAGGCAGGCCGCGACCTCCTCGGGCGTCGCCACCCGTGCCGTCCCGGCCAGCCGGTGCCGTAGCGCCAGCCGGGCCCGCCGTTCCGCCACATCGATGTGCCGCCGTTCCTCCGCCATGTCGGCCTCCCCTTCGGCTTGCGGTGCGTTGTCGCCATGGTCGCCGGTGCCACTGACAACGCGCGCGGGGGAGCGAGGTCCGCCGTCCGGCGCCGCGCCGTCGTGGCTCGTCGCGCCACGTGGCGCAGCCGCACAGGGATACGGCCCCGCGCTCCTTCGGGCGCGAACTCCGGGCGGCCTACAGCAGGGTCTTCACGAACTCCCGGCGGTCCTCGGGGTGGTCGTGGAGCCACAGGCCCAGCATGTGGTCGGCGTCGGGGAGTTCGAGGCGGGCGTAGTCGGCGCGGGCCGAGAGCGCGTCCTGGACGGCCTGGGTCACCGCCGGCGGGATGACCGTGTCCGTGCCCGGGACCGCCAGCACCGCCCGGCCCTCGTACGTGCGGAACGCCTCCAGGGCGGGGGAGTCGCGCCAGCTCCCGGGCGTGCGGATCAGCTCGGAGAAACGGCCCTCGCCGGTGCCGAACGGGACGTCCCAGGCCTCGGGCGTGTAGACGGCGGGCGCGCACAGGCCCACCGCCGCCACCCGGCGCCCGTAGTGCCGTACGAGATCCGCCACGGTCTGACCTCCCCACGCTCGGCTTCGCTCGCGCGGGGGGACCCCCATTGCCAAAGCCGACCAGGATCAGCGGGTCGTCCCCCGGGACGTGCGCGTCGAGCACCGCCACCGCCTGCTCGTACCGTCGGCGCAGGCTCAACTCGGCGAGGTGGCCCGTGCTTTCCCCGTGGCCGGAGAAGTCGAAGGCCGGGGCGCGGCAGCCGCGGGCGGCGAAGTCGGACAGGAGCGGCAGCAGCCGTTGCTTGCTGCCGTTGCCCGCGCCGTGCAGCAGGAGGGCCGTGGTCAGGCCCGGCCGTCCGGCGCCCACCCCGCTGAGCCGTTCGCCGTCGTACTGGTAGCTGAAAGCGGTGAGTTCGTCCATGCGGGCCATTCACTCACGCCCGTCCCCGCCCCGGAAAAACGGGGTGCACCGACCGTAACGACCTCCCTACGCTGAGCAAACAGAAGCAAGCCCCCTCGACTCACCCCACGGAGGTCCGTCATGCGTGGCATTCTCGCGACCGGGACCGTCGTCCTGGTGATCCTCGGAACCGGAAACCATCTCTGGTGGCTCGCCGCCGTCGCCCTGCTGTATCTGTACGCGACGCACGGCCGTGGCTCGCCCGGCACCACCCCGCCGGCCGGCACCGGCGCCCTGCCCGACAGCTACCGGGCGTACCGGGACCGCCGGGACCGGCAGGCCAAGTGGGAGCGCCGCTACCGCCGCGAGCGGCCCTTCGAGGTCCGGCGGCAGGAGCGGGACAAGAGCAGGAAGTGAGCGGGGCGTCGCCGGCCGTCACAGGCCGGGGGCGCCCCACACCGGGAACCAGCGGCCCAGGTCCTGCTCGATCCGCAGGTCGTTCCCGAGTGTGGCCTTCAGTTGCAGTTCCAGCGCGGTGTCCCGCCGCTCGGCGGCGCCGGGCAGCGGGGCGAACGGATAGAACGTGCCGCGCTTGTAGAGGTAGACGAGCGCCAGCTTCCGGCCGGTGCCGTCCGTGAACCCGGCCAGCGAGCACAGCAGCTGCGGGCCGAAGCCGTTGACCTCCAGCGAACTGTTCACCGCGTGCAGATCGTTGACCAGCTCGGGCAGCTGGCCGGGGGAGCGCTGGGACACCAGCCAGGAGTAGCCGTAGGCGTCCCGGCGCAGCTCCACCGGCGGACCGGTCCGGTCGATGTCCGCGTCCAGCAGCGCCTGCACCTCACGGTGCATCTGCTCGAACGCCGCGCCCTCCACCGTGGCGAAGCACACCGCCCCGCCCCCGGTCGGCGTGAAGCCCGCCGCCACCTCCAGCGTCACGGCCGCCGACGGCAGCGCGAAGAGCTGGTCGAGATCGGGCGCGACCGGCTTCGTACGGCCCAGCAGGATGTCCAGCAGACCCACCGGTCAGCCCGCCTTCCCCGGGGTGGCGGCCTCGCCCAGCTCCGCCGAGATCCGGCCGAGCTGCTCCAGCCGCTGCTCCAGGGTCGGGTGCGTGGAGAAGAACCGCTCGATGCCGGGCTCCCGGCCGGTCGCCGGGGTGAAGTAGAACGCGTTGAACGCCTGGGCCGTGCGCAGGTCCTTGGTCGGGATCCGCGCGATCTCCCCGGAGACCTTGGTGAGCGCCGCCGCCAGCGCCGAGGGCCGGCCGGTCAGGTGCGCCGCCGCGCGGTCGGCCGCCAGCTCCCGGTACCGGGACAGCGACCGGATCAGCAGGAAGCTGATCGCGTACACGGCCGCCGAGACGCCCAGGACCGCGGCGAAGACGGCGGCGGTGTTCTGGTCCCGGCGGCCGGAGCCGAAGACCTGGGAGTAGAAGGCGAACCGCACGATCAGGCCCGCGAGCACCCCGAGGAACGACGCGACCGTGATCACGGCGACGTCCTTGTGCGCCACGTGCGACAGCTCGTGCGCGAGCACGCCCTCCAGCTCCGCCGGCTCCAGCCGGCGCAGCAGCCCGGTGGTCACGCAGACGACCGCGTGGTCGGGGCTGCGCCCGGTCGCGAACGCGTTCGGCATGTCCATCGCGGACACGGCGACCACCGGTTTGGGCAGGTCCGCGATCGCGCACAGCCGGTCGACCACGGCGTGCAGCTCGGGATACTCCTCCCGCTCCACGACCCGCCCGCGCATGGCGAACATCGCGATCCGGTCGGAGAACCAGAACTGTGCCACGAACAGCGCCCCGATCAGGACGGCGACCAGCACCCAGGACTTCAGCAGCACGATCAGTGCGGCGACGAAGCCCACGTACAGCAGCCCGAGCAGGAACAGCGTGAGACCCATGCGCACGGTCAGTCGCCGATCGCTCCGGAACCGGCTCTGCATCTTGCATCACCCCGCAGTCAGGCACTCGTCCCGCTGTCCAGTGTGCACCTGCCGATTCCCATGAAGTGGTCCGGAACCGCCCTAGGCGGGGCAAAGGGTCAGTACGGAGAGCGCATCTGCGCGTACCCCAGCAGCACGATGACCACGGCCACGCAGCCGAGCACCACGGCCGTCGAGACCCAGGAGGACCGGCGCGGCACCGGGTCCGGGTCGGCGCGGAAGGGTGCCGGTTCCGGCGGGTTCTCCTTCCAGCGGGCGGCGAGCATCCGGGCCCGGGCGGAGGGCTCCTTGTGCTCGGCCGAGTTCGCCCAGGTGTGATCGAACTCGCGCTCCCAGTCGTCCTTTTCCGACATCCCCGTTCAACCTCTCTCGTCCGACACGGTCCGGAGGGATGATCTCCCGACAATAGGAAGCCTGGGAAGCGGGAAAGGTTGCACGGATGGCGGAAGCGGGCCGGGTCGTACCGCCGGCGTCCGCACCGACCCGGGCCCGCGCACGCCGAGGCCCCGCCGTCCCGGGGGAGCGGCGGGGCCTCGGTCAGCGCGTCAGCGCGTCTGTCACACGTCGAAGAAGTGATGATGCAGCGCCGCTACCTCGGGGCCCTATTCAGGAGGCCGCTGTGACCTGCGAGGACACTGTCGTTGTTCGTCGTTGTTGGTAGTCCTTGGCCACCCTCGGACGGCCCACAGACGGCCCGGTGATGGGTGCAGATCTAGTAGAGGAGATCGTATATATCCTCATCCGGCTCCGGAACCAGCTCATCGAATGCCCGCAGTAGTGGGTAACCGACGTCTGGCTCGACTGCGGCGATATAGCATGCCCAGCCCAACAGGCGATTCCGAAGCATCACCTCGCCCGCGCCGCCGAACTCTTTCATATAGGTGTAGTAACCGAATTTCGATATTACATGCAAGATCCATCGCATCTTACGCTTTACCTGACGCGGGATCCGTGGCCTGTCCGGATCGCCGACATACAAACCAGTGACGTATTGCGGACCGCCGCGGCGCATGAAAGCGGTTTTGCGCGTGTTTACCGACCAGCCGGCGTCGTCGAGGATTTGAGCGATATCCACTGAATGGCGGTCAGTGACATCGCCGGAGAATGTCAGATCGTCCACATAGCGCGTAAACGACAAGCCCTCTGACTGTGCGTACTCGGCGAGGGACCGGTCTGTGCCCAGGAAGGCCAAATTGGACAAGAGGGGTGAAGTACTAAGTCCGATTGGTAGCTTGCCGCCGATGGTGACGAGATTGACGGCAATGTCCGCGGCTTTCTCTTCGTAGCCTTGCTCTCGCAACGTAGTCTTTATTGTTGCGGCGCCAATTGACGGAAAGAAATCCTCAAGATCGATGCGCAAAACGCACGGTTTTGCTAGGTGCTGACTGGCGTTGCTGATCGTAGAACGTCCGCGAACAAATCCGTGAACATGATTGGGCGGATCATACGAGAACAGGTGTAGAAAGCTTCGATGTAAATTCTTGCTAATGGTAGCGAAGGGTTCTCTCGGATTGAATACTTCTCGTATTCCGCCGTGCTTCTTGCGGTATATCCGCTGATCGTAGAGCCGCCCGGCGCCCGCAGGAAGAGCCAAGGATAGCGCTTCTAGAATTTCGACCGATACGCCGGCTTGCTCCGCCAGGTCATCAACCAAGTATGGCACTGCCCCCCCCTGTGATGGGACAAAGCGAGGTAGGGTCGCACTCCCATGCAAGGACTATCATGCAACGCACGCGAACTCGCGCACAACGTTGACCGCGACCCTACCTCGCACGCACGATTGTATCATGCTTCAATGAAGTGGGTCTTTGCGGCTAGAGATGCGACCGTGCTCGAATGAATAGAGCATGGAAATGGACGGCTCGATCTCGCGGAATGCCCTATAGGCCCAGTCTTTCGGTTTTGTGGTGCAGCCCGCTTGGAGCCATCTACTTACTGCTGCCATGACATAGTCGATGATGGCCGTAGACATGTAGTCACTCTTGGCGACCATTGTGATCTTCAACTGCGGCAATGGTGTGGCTTTGCCGATCGTTTTGTAGGCCTGCCTGGCGACGTTACCGGGAAGTCGACGAATGATTGCCGCCATGCCCTCGCTCTGTTCTATGTAGCAAAGCAACTCAGATTCGCGGCGATGACGGATCAATAGATCACTCAGCAATTTCACATACATGGACTCGATCGCCCCGGATTCCGTGTCGCTAGGGACACCTGTTCGATCGGTTACGACCATGTATGATCGAAAGAAGATGGTCCGCATGAGCTCTAGAAATGGACCGGAGACTTCTAGTGGATCGGTCGAGCTGTGAAAACCATTCTTGCGAAACTCTTCGAAGCTGGGAAGTCCGGCCAGGCTGCTCTTCGCAGATAGTCTTTTATGCAAATCCCGAATCTTCCCCTCTATGTCATCTGCGTCTTCACCCAGTTCAACCGCGCCGACGATCAGCGGCTGGGAGGTATTCCCGTTTCCTGACTCGTCCATAAATAGCTTCACCGCAAAGAGCCTTTCGTGAGGCCTGCTGCACGGCCGCCAAGCCGCCCAGCCGCGAGAGTTGCACCTTCATCGGATACGGGACAACCCCTAGGTGGGAACTCGAAGAGCCATCGGGCCCCCCGCATCTCACGGGCCACGTCCCCACCCTCACCATTGGCAATAGGCCACTGTCGCATCATCCCCGGACTTGTAGCGCTGGCCACCGGATACCGGTGGGGTGCGTCGCCTCGGTCTTCCTTACCGTCTCAATCAGCTCGCGCGGCCCGCCTGCCTGTAGGCATCCAGTGCCGCGACGACCACGGATGGATCGCCGTCATACGCGAGGTGAGGCTCGTCAGGCTCCGGGGGTACGAAGCGATTTCGGTACCGCCGCAGGTCACTTTCGGAGAAGTAGATCGAGTTGGGATCGTGCGCGTGGGCTTCGTTGCGCTTGCTGATCCTCGCCCAAAGTTCGTCGTGGCTCGCTTCGAGATACACGAGCACCGGGGCGGCGCCGGCGTCCTCGGCGATGGCTCGCCACCGGGCGCGGTCGTCCGGTGTCCAAAAGCCGTGGTCGACCACGACATCGTGCCCTGCCTGAAGGAGCTGCCGCAGTTCGACCGCCACATCCTCAAGCACCGGGCGTTCCAGGATCGGGAAAGTGCCCGGGGGAAGTCCACCCCGTACACACCGTGACGCCGGTACATCTCTTCGTCCGGGCACAGGCGCACGAATCCTCGATCGGTGAGTGCTCGGGAAAGGGTGGTCTTACCTGAGCCGGGGAGGCCGGCCATGAGGACGCAGAACGGAGGGTGCTCGGACATCGGCCTCGTCAGGGTCTGGGAGATCACAGCCATTTCCGCTTCGGCTTCGGGGCTGAGCTGGCCAGTACGGCGAGCGGTGAGGAGAGCGCCCATGCGGTCTTCGAGCACACGTAGGAGCGTGTCGTCGACGGCTCTCACTGGGAAACCTCAGATTCCGTCCGCCAGGTGCGACCGGGGCCTCCGAGGTCCACGCCGTACTCCACGACGTTGCTCTCGCTGTCGATGAACTTTGCCGTCATCACCACCACGGGTTCCGTCGGCAGGTTTTCGGGGTCCAGCTCCAAGAGCCGCGCGTCATCCGCTGTTAGCAGGCGCGCTGAGGCCGTGTCGATCCGATGAGTGATCGGAAGGCCGGTCGCCTCGGCGATGAGCTGGAGGGACGTACCTCCGGTCAGCCGCTCGCTTATGGCCAACTGCGGGATGAGCTTCCCGTAGCGAGCCGGAATCCATGACGTACTGTGCGCGACGATGCCGTGCCGGTCCCTGTACACCCGGCGCCGGCGGATCACGTCAGTGTGTGGCTCGGTACCAAGAGCCTGTGCCACATCCGGAGGTGCAGGCACGATGGCTGCCTCATGCGAATCGGACCTTTCGCCTGAGCCCCAACTTGAGCCGGTACGGCGACCTCGGTCCTGACGCTGAGATCCCGAAGACATCGGAGCGGGTCGGTCCAGAACCTCCGTCCCGATCCCGTGAATGCCCCTAACCAGGCCCTCGTTTCGCAACTTGCGTAGTGCCTTCTCGGCCGTAGCGGTGCTTACCCCCCACTCCTCCGAGAGGTTCTTGATGCTTGGCAGGAGTGATCCCGGCGGTAGCTGGCCGGACTCGATCAGCTCCGTGTAGTGGGCGGCAATCTTCGCGTACGGCGCCCGGTTGTCGGCCTGACCGGCCATGTCGTCAGCTCCCTCATCAGCGGTTCCCTGCGGTTCCCTAGCTTACTGCTTGACACTGCAGGGAACCCTAGGGAACCCTAGGGATGTGCCCGGAGGAAAGCCCGCGGGGGTGAGTACGAAGTGAGCGCCTGTGCCTTGAGAACTCAACAGCGTGCCTGGGAGGCCGTCCCTCCCCTGCCAATAAGAGGACGGATGCGTGCGGGCGAGCCCCGGGCGCGACTGCACGACCAACCTCCGCAGCACTCGCTGCGGCCGGTTGCCTCCGCCGCTCGTCTCGCACGAGCGGCGCCGAGGGGAGCCGGATCTACCGACTTCAACGGCGCGCGGCTCCCGGGGTGCCTCCCGGGAGCCGCTGTTCGGGCCGTTCCACCACTGAGAGGAACACGACCGCAGATCATCACCCTGGACCGCACGCCGAGCGAGCTGGACGAACGCCGCATCCGCCGGGCCGCCTGGAGCGTCGGTCACGACCTCACCCTGGCCTGGCCCGCCCGCATCGCCGGCGGCGCCGGCATGGGGGTGCTGCTCGCGGCGGCCGGGCTGCTGCTGCGCTCGGTCCGCCCGAACCTGAGTGGCCGGCACGGCTTCCCGTTGTGGGCCACGCTCACCGCGCACGAGATCGCCGACACCGTCTCGCGGGACCTGGCCGCCGACATCGCCGGCCTGTCCCGCCTGGCGGTCGCCAAGTTCACCTGCCTGCGTCGCGCGGTCGACCTCACCCTGGCCGGCGGCGCCCTGCTCGTGCTCGCGGTCCTGCTGGCGATGGGGGGTGCGGCGTGAAGGCCAAGACCGTACTTCCGGCCGTCGCGATGACGGCCGTGTCCATGGTTCTCACGCTGGCCGTGGTCGTGATGTGGCTCGGTGGTGCGATGCCGTGGCTGGTCGCCCTGGTGGTCGGTCTCGGGATCGACGGGGGATGGCTGGCCACCCTCGCCTACGAACGCCGGCTCGCCGCGCAGGGCGACCACAGTCGGACCGTGACAGCGGTCGGCTGGTTCTTCGGGGCGATCGCGACCGGTGTCCTGGTCACCCACGCCCTAACTGCCGACCATGCGGTCGGCGCGTGGCTGGCCGTGGCATGGCTGCCGATCGCCGCGAAGGCGCTGTGGCTGGTCCACGGACTGTGGGAGCGGACCGCGCTCACCCCGACCGCGCTCGATCAGATTCAGTCGATCCAGCAGGAAGCGCGCGACGAAGCGGCCGTGGCCCGTGCCCGGCTGCGGGCCGGGGCGGTGACCGAGGAGACCCGGCTCACGGCCGTGACGGCGGCCGGTGCCCGCGTCGCCCGCGTCCAGGCCAAGACCGCCGGCCACCTCGCCGGCGCATGGTCGGAACTGGAAGGCGCCCGGCAAGGTGACGGCACGGGGCAGGCTCTCGCGAGCGTCGCCACCGGGTGGGAACTGCCCGCCTGGAGCACCACACCGACCACCGATATGAATGTGGAGGAATCGACCGGGAACGGTCGAGAACGGTCTATGGCTGACCAGCCGGAATCGACCCCGGCCACGGTCACACTGACCCGGCTTGTGGTGCCCGATCCTGTGCCGGTCGATCTGGGCAAGCAGGCCACCCCGAGCAAGCCGATCCCGGCGGTCGTTCCGGTCGTCCGGCCGGTGCCGATCGAGGCGCCCCCCGCCCGCACCAGTCCGGCGGAATCGCCCCGGCCGCGTCGGGTGACCGGCCGGGTTCCGGCGGCTGCGAAGTCGCCCCGTACCCGCCGGACGCCCGAGCAACTGTTGGCGCAGGCACGGAAGGCGACGGCCGAACTCGACGCCGGGCAGATCACCGCCGAGGGCATCCGCCGCGAGCTGCGCACCTCGCCGGCCAACGCCCGCAAGCTGCGTGACGCCCTGCTCGCCGAGCGGGCCGCGTGATGGGTGCCCTGCCGGTCTATCGGTGGCGGCTCGCCCCGGACGGCTACGCCACCCGCCGGCAGCTCCGTGCGCGGGGTCTGCGGCCGGGTGGTCAGGAGGTGGCGGCGCAGCTCGAACGGCCGCGCCGCCGCCGTGGCCCGCTGGTCGCCTACCTCTACCGCGTCGACCTGGCCAAGCCGTTGCGCCCGATGACGCCGGCGCGGTGGGCGGCGCTGGCCAAGGCCAACGCCGCGCGCCGCTTTTGCCCCGCCTGCGGCCGGGACGCGGGCTACGTCATCCGCGCCTCTCTTGGGACGTGCGAGCCCTGCGACTCCGCCCGCCGCGCCACTTGATCCCTCGCCTCTTCTGCGCCGAAAGGACCCATCCGATGGGCCTGTACGACCGGATCATGAGCGCCACCAACGACCCCACCAACGTCCTGAGGGTGAACTCCGCCGCCCAGGGCGCCGCCCGTGTGGCCAGCGACACCGGTCACTCCGGTCTCGCCCTGGCCGCCGCTGCCGGCGCGGCTTTGTTCGCGGCCGTGGACACCGTCATGCACGCTCCCAAGGCCAGCGACGGCCCCTACGCCACCTTCCACACCGACGACCGCCGCTAGGAGGCGCTGACATGGGCAAGCCCGACACCCGCCGCCTGGACCGTGAGATTCAGCAGACGGAGCGCAAGTTGAAGGCCGTGCGTGAGCGGGAGATGTGGCCGCTGGACGGCAGGGAGCGCCGTGCGGTCGTGGCCGCGCTGGCCGGCGGCTCGTACCGCGTCGTGCGGGGCAACAGCCCCGGCCGGGCGGAGCGGAAGCTGGAGACCGCCTGGGAGTCGGCCGAGACGCGGCTGAGTGCGGAGATCGACGCCCTGCGTGCCGAGCGTCAGCGCGTCGTGACCGAGGCCGCCGCGACCAAGGCCGCGAAGAAGTCGTCCGGGTGGTGGTGAGCGTGGAGCGCCGTTGTCCTGCCACCCACCCGGACGACCCGACCGGCTGCACGGGCCCTTTCGTGGTGACTGTGCTCGACGCCCAGAACGTCGGGGCTGACGGGTGCGAGCACCACGGCGCCCGGCTGCTGGCCTCCCTGAACGGCGGACGCGTCTTCCCGTTGCCGGACTCCCCGCCGGGTGCCGCCATCCGCGTCTTCAAGGCCGCCGCCGGCATCCGCCCGTTCTGCTGGCTCGACGGCCCGCGTACCGAGCCGTCCTAGCTCAGCCACGCCGAGCCCCGCGCCCCCCCACGGCCGCTGACCTGCTGGCGTCACCCCGCCCGCGCCGAGACCGGCGGGGTGACGCCCCCTCAACTTCCCGCCCCCTGTGGGGCAGTCAGGAGAACCCTTTCTCATGTCCGAACCCGCCACGGTGGCCCCCGAGATGGGGACCGTCCACGACCTTGACGAACACCGGGCCGCCCGCACCAACACGGCACCGGTCGACCTGACCAAGCCCACCCTCACCTCCGTCCCGGCCAGCGAGGAGACGCCCGCGGCGGAGGGTGAGGCCGTCGACCGGCCGGACAACCCGCTGGCCGACTGGCTCACCGTCCCCGACGCGCCCGTGCTGCCCGCCTGGGCCCGCTCCCGCGCCTCCGTGGTCGCCAACGTCCGCGCGTTCGGCCGGCTGACCTGGTGGCACACCCGCTACCACGGCTTCCGCACCCCGAAGTACCTCATCAAGACGGTGCTGCTGGCCGCCCGCGGTTTCTACCGGGCCACGGTCGGGCTGTGGCCGACGCTGTCCGCGCAGGACCACACCGCGACCGTCCGGGCGCTGCGCGCGCAGGTCAAGGCCCGCCCGGAAGACGTGGACCTGGCCGCGCGGTTGCAGGCCGCGCACTACGCCCGTACCCAGACCCGCCGTTGGCGGTTCGGGGCCGCCGCTGTCGGGGTCGCCGCCGCCGCTGTCGGCATCGCGCTCGCGCCGCCGCTGCTTCAGGCAGGCATCACCGCCGCCGTGGTCACGCCCCTGGCCTACCTCGGCCGGGGCAAGGAGACCCACATCCTGGACCAGGCGGCGCCGCCGCTGAAGGTGGAGATGTCCGCGCAGCAGCTCAACGACGCGCTGCGGGCCGCCGGCCTCCTCAAAAGCGGCAGCGGCAAGGACGACAAGGATCTTCCGAAGGTGCACTGCACGATGGGCCCGGTCCGGGACGGCCGTGGCTGGGCAGTGATCTTCGACATGCCCCGTGGTGGCGGCAAGACCGCCTCCGACGTGCTGGCCAAGCGTGAGGTCATCGCGCAGGAACTCGGCGTGGATGAGATCCAGGTCATCATGTCCCGCGTCCGGGCCGCCAAGGGCGGCAACGCCGGCCGGGTGTCGATGTGGGTCGCCGACGACGACCCCTACCTTGGCACCCCGAACCCGTCCCCGCTGGAGAAAGCCGAACGCTTCTCGATCTGGGACGCGGTGCCGTTCGGGCAGGACGCACGCGGCAACCGCATCAACGTCCCCGTCATGTGGCAGTCGATGTTCTTCGGCGGACTGCCCCGCCGGGGCAAGACGTTCACCCAGCGGCTGCTCACGGCGGCCGGTCTGCTGGACGCCTACGTGCGCCACTACGTCGCCGACGGCAAGGGCGGCGCCGACTGGATGCCCATGAAGGCCGTCGCCCACCGCCTCGTGATGGGCGCCGAAGACGACGCGATCGAAGCACTCAAGGCCATGCTTCAGGAGCTGCTGGCGGAGATGGAACGCAGGTTCGCGCTGCTGCGGGACCTGCCGACCTCGGTGTGCCCGGAAGGCAAGCTCACCCCCGACATCATGGTCAAGTACAACCTGCCGGTCATCTTCGTCACCATCGACGAGTTGCAGGAGTACTTCACCGCCATGGAGCGCGACGACCGCGAGCAGGTCATCAACGACCTGTGCCGCATCGCCCGCCGGGGACCCGCCGCCGGGTTCATCTCCAACTTCGCCTCCCAGCGCCCCGACGCGGAGTCGGTACCGCCGAAGCTGCGAGAGATCATCACCATCCGCTACTCCACCCAGGTCGTGGACCGCACCAGCAGCGACATGGTGCTGGGCAAGGGCAAGGCCGCCCAGGGCGCGGACGCCTCCGTGCTGTCCGAGGACCACAAGGGCGTCGGCGTGCTGGTCACCGGCCCCGCCTCGTACGTGACCGTGCGCGCGGACTACCTCGACGGGCCCGCGTTCGCCGCGCTGTGCCGCAAGGGCCGCGCCCTGCGCGAGGCCGCCGGACAGCTCACCGGCGACGCGGCCGGCGACGTCACCGCCGCCGCCGACGCCGCCGGACTGACCGTGCCCGCCATCGTCTCCGACGTGCTGGAGGTCATGCGGCACTCCCCGCGCATGTTCACCACCGACCTGCTCGCCGGTCTCGTCAACCTGGACGAAGACGTCTACGGCGACTTCAACGCCGAACGCCTCGCCTCCGAACTCGAAGCGGCCGGCGTCAAGCGCACCAGCAAGCAGGTCAAGATCAGCGGCGCCAACGGGGCCGGCTACCAGCGGCGCGACATCGAAGCCGCCGTGCCCGCCGAGATCCTGCTCAGCACCGGCAGGTAAAGCCCCCCGGCCCTACCTCACCCCCTCCCCGCACCCCCTCTACTCCACGACGCGGCACCTGCCGTGAGCGCTACCGAGTAGAGGGGGCTCTTTACCCCGGTAGAGGGGGAGGTAAGGGCCCCTGACCTGCAAGGTAAGGCCGGTAAAGGGGGCCGCGGCGCCCCCTGCCCGCACCCCTCCACAGCCCCTCTCAGCGGCCCAGCCGCACCCCCGCCGAGCACCGGAAGGGACCCCCGCATGCACCCCGAGACCACCCCCGGCACCACCCAGCCGCACACCGTGATGAGCGACGCCCAGGCCGCCGCCGAAGCCCGCCGCATCCTCGCCGACGCCTACGGGCCCACCGCCTACCGCGACGACACCCCCGCACCCGCCTACGGCCACACCCCGCCCGTCACCCAGCCCGGCCGGCCGCCGATGAGCCAGGGCGCCACGGACGCCAGCGTCATGATGCTCGCCGGCGGCGCCTCTACCGCCATGGTCGGCGGCACGGCGGCCGTGCTGATGTACGTCTCCCAGTTCGCCGACCCGGTCGTGTGCGGACTCGTCTTCAGCGCCCCCACCGCCCTCGTCCTCGCCCTCGCCCGGCTGGTCAAGCGCGCCAAGCCCACCCCGGACGTCCACCACCACTACACCGGTCCCGTCTACCAGGACCAGCGCAACGTCCACAGCACCACGCGCGGTGTGTGGGCCAAGACCACCAACCAGCAGTGACAGCAAGGGCGGCCCCCCTCTCGCCAAAGACCGAGGCCGCCCTGCTCCATCCATCCAACTGAACAGTGGAGGACTCCCAGCATGACCCAACTGACCGACGTTCGGCGAGTGTCCGGCAATTGGTCGCGCCCCACGCATGATCTTTTGCGCGCCGCCCTGGACCTCACGGCGGCCGGCGTGCCGGTGTTGCCCCTTCGCAAGGGGAAGGTGCCGTTCGGGAACTGCCGTGCGTGCGCCAAGAACGTCTGTGGCGGACGGCCGAACATGAAGACTTCCGGTCCCTGCCAGTGCCCGGCGCCCTGCCACGCGTGGGCCGCTGCCACGACCGACCCGCAGGTGATCACCTCGCCCGCGTGGGTGCCGGCATGGCGTGAGGCCGTCTGCATCGGCTACCACCCCGGCGGCGCCGGGCTGACCGTGGTGGACCTCGATAACGCGGACGCCATCGCATGGGCACGTACAGCCCTGCCCGCCACGCAGACCGTGGCGACGACGCGCGGTGAGCACTGGATCTACCGGGGCGCCATGACCTCCCGCAACGCGGTTCGCCCCGGTGTCGACATCAAGTCGTCCATGGCCTACGCCCGCTACCTCGGCCCCGGCACCGGCAGTATGGCTGACCTGCCGGACGCTGTACGCGCCCTGGCCGTCAAGGCGCCCTCCCCGGTCCGGCCGGCGCTGCACGCCGCCCCCGTGCCCGCACGCACCGGCGGCGGGGAGTGCCCGCACCGTACGCCCGTCTTCCTGGAACGCGGCATCGTCATGGCCGTGGAACGCATCACCGAGGCGCGCAGCGCGGTCCACGCGACCGTGTACCGGACGTTCCTCGCCGTGCTGTCCACGCACGGCCGGTGCGGCTGCCTCACCGACGCGCACGTCGCGCGGCTGTTCGCTGCCGCGCAGAGCAAGGGCGAGTCCCCGCGGCACTGCTCGGACGCGTGGGCCAATGCCCGCACGACGTTGGGACTGTGACCGTGGCCGATGACGACAAAAACCCGGCCCGCGAGATCATCACCAACTACGCGCAGGCGCACTTCCGGTACTTCCGCACCGCCGACGGAACCGTGTACGCGCAGCGCAACGGCCACCCCGTGGCCCGCCCGATCCGCTCCCAGGGCACCACCGGAAGCCACCGCCAGGAACTCATGGTCGACCTCTTCCGCGACGGAGTCGGCGTGTTCAACGGCACGGCGCTGAAGGAGGCGTTGGACCTGATCGAGGCCCTCGCGCTGACCGAGGACGTACAGCCCGTCCACATTCGCGTCGCCCCCGGACTCGACGGGGCGACGTGGCTGGACCTGGGCCGCGCCGACGGGCAGTCGGTCCGTATCCACCCCACCGGCTGGGACATCGCCGTACCCGACCCGCGCGAAGTGTGCTGGCGGCGCACCCAACTCACGGGGGAGCTGCCCCTGCCCGCCAAGGACACCGGCGGCATAGGTATCGACCTTCTGCTTCGGCTGTGCAACTTCGCCAACGCGGAAACCGAATGCCTGGCCATCGCCTGGCTCATCGGCTGCCTCGGGCCGTCCGTACCCGTCCCCGCCCCTTTTCTCACCGGCCCGCAGGGGGCGGGCAAGTCCACCGGCGGGCGAATGCTCGTCCGGGTTATCGAAGGCATGAGCGGGGACCTGCGCCGAGCCCCGAAGGACGAAGAGAACCTGATCGCGGCAGTAGCCGCCGGATGGGTCACCGCCCTGGACAACCTCTCCCACATGACGCCGGACCTGTCCGATGCGATGTGCTGCATCGTCACCGGCGCCGAGAACGTCAAGCGCGCCCTGTTCACCGACGGGGACGTCTTCCGCGCCCGCTACCGCCGCCCACTCCTCCTGACCGGCATCGACGTCGGCGTCATCCGGCCCGACCTCGCCGAACGGCTCCTGCCTCTACGGCTGGAGCGGCCCAAGGTCCGGCGCACGGAAGCGGAACTGTGGGCCGAATACGCTGAGGCCCTACCGGTCATCCTCGGTTCTCTGCTCGACCTCACAGTCAAGGTCCGCGCAGCACAGGCGGACATCCCCACCGACCTGCGGATGGCCGACTTCGCGCACCTGTGCGCGCAGCTCGACGCGGCGACCGGCCTCGGAGCGCTGGGCGCCTACCGGGCCAGCCTGGACGACCTCAACGACGATGTCATTGAGGGGGACTTGCTGGCGCAGACCGTCCTCAAGCACGCCGCCGGCATCGAGCCGGGCACCGAGCAGCGGATGACGTCCGCTGAGTGGCTGCATTGCCTCACGGGCCTCTACACGGGTGAGGACTTCCGCCCCCTGCCCAAAGGGTGGCCGACCACAGGCAAGGTGCTCTCAGACCGCCTCAAACGCCTTCAGCCCACCCTCGCTGCCCGGGGCGTCCTCATCGACTGGGGCCGCACCAAAACGTCCCGCTACATCGAGATCGTGCGGCCGTCCGCCCCACCGTCCCCGCACGAGCAAGCAGCGGCCTTCTGACCGGGCACCACGGCCCCGCACAAGCAAGAGGAGCACCCGGCGGCGCGTGCTCCTCTTGCTGTTCGGCGGCGGCGCCGCCCTGTGATGGTCGCGCCGCGAAGCGGCCCGTTCTTCACTCCCTGAGACGCGCACCACAACAGACACCACCCCCCTCTTTGTCCGAAGTAGAAAGACGCTGCGTCACCTGCGTCACCCACACCCCGCAAACGGCCGGTGACCTGCTGAAGAAGCGATGACGCAGACGGCCGATCTCTGCGTCACCCCGCGTCACCTGCGTCACCCGGTGACGAAGGTCTGCGTCACCGGTGACGCACCCCTCAAACCCTGCGTCACCTCCAAACCGCAGGTCAGACGCGCGAATGACGCAGATGACGCGGGTGACGCAGAAATACGAACCTCGGACACACGCGGCCCTGCCCTCCCCGCTTGGAGCCCCTATGGCAAAGCCGACAGACCCTGACCCCCGCGCCACCCTCCGAGGCGGCCTCCCGGACCGGTACCTCACCCCCGACGACATCGCCGAGATGTTCGGCGTGCCCCTGGAGACCGTCTACCAGTGGCGCAGGAAGCGCACCGGACCGCCCGGCTTCCGCATCGGCAAGCACCTCCGCTACGACCCCGCTGACGTACGCGCCTACGTCACCAACCGCAAGGGCGTTGACCGCGACGCCGCCTAGCCAACCCATCCCAGGAAGCAGGGAGAGCCCCAGCGGGTGGCTCTCCCTGTGGCATGTCGAGAGGACCGCCTACCTGTGGCAGGCCATATCCAAGACCGTTGGTACAAGACAGAGACGGCATCCAACGGCAAGACGATCAGGGTAAAGACCGACCGATACGGGACCGGGTTACGGTATCGGGCCCGGTACGTCGCCCCAGATGGGAGCGAACGCAGCAAATCATTCCCTGACAAGCAGAAGCGACTCGCCGAGTCGTGGCTGACACAGATCGCGGCCGACATGAACCGCGGCCAGTACGTCGACCCGTCGGCCGGCAAGGTGACGTTCAAGGAGTTCGCCACTCAGTGGCTGGCATCCCAGACCACGGACCCTTCCACGATCGTGAACATGGAGTTGCGGTTCCGGCTGCACGCCTTTCCCTATTTCGGCTCTCGCTCCCTGAGTGCGTTCCAACCCGCTCACATCCGCACGTGGGCACGGGCCCTCGCAGACTCCGGCATGGCAGCGTCGTATCAACGGACCGTCTTCGCAAATGTCTCCGCTGTGTTCGGTGCTGCCGTGGACGACGGCCTTCTGACTCGCAATCCCTGCCGCGCGGGTTCCGTACGGGCACCCAAGCTGGATCGGCGGAAGATCAAGCCGTGGACGCGTGACCGAGTGGTCGCAGTCCGGGACGGCCTTCCGAGCCAGTACGCGACGACCGTCGACGTCGGTGCAGGGTGCGGTCTACGGCAGGGCGAGATCTTCGGGCTTGCCATAGACGAAGTCGACTTCGTCGGGGGGGTCGTGCACGTCGTGCGACAGGTCAAGTTGGTTGGCCCGCACATGGTGTTCGCCCCGCCCAAGGGCGGCAAGCTACGAGACGTGCCGCTGCCCGACGTGGTCTCGGATGCGCTTGCCACTCACATCACCCGCCGGCCCCCCATCGACGTCACGTTGCCGTGGAAGACCCCGGACGGCCCGCCCGTCACAGCGAAATTGCTGTTCTACTCGCGGGAGCGTAAGGCGCTGAACAGGAACTACTTCAACATGTACCTGTGGAAGCCCGCCCTGATTGCTGCCGGCGTCATCCCGGAACGGGCGCCGGGGGAGCGGTTCAAACCGTCGCGTGAGCACGGCATGCACGCCTTGCGGCACTACTACGCGTCGGTGCTGTTGGACTCGGGGGAGAACATCAAGGCCCTGGCCGAGTACCTCGGTCACTCCGACCCGGGATTCACGCTCCGGACGTACACGCACCTCATGCCGAACAGCCAGGACCGTGCCCGCAGGGCCATCGACGCCGCGTTCGGCGTGCGGGATGCGGACACCGGCCCCGGCGGAGCCGGTGCGCAGACCTGAGCGGCGGGGCCAGAGCGCTCGACGGCCGTTCGCGGCGCAGGGCCCGAAACAGGCCGTCGGCCGTGCCTTCCCGAGGAGGAAGAGCACGGCCGACGGCCCACAGGCGGCCCAGGCGAGCGGTTACCCGCTCTGACCTGGGGCGATATCACACGTCGAAGTACAGCTCGAACTCGTGCGGGTGCGGACGCAGCTGGAGCGGAGCGATCTCGTTGGTGCGCTTGAAGTCGATCCACGTCTCGATCAGGTCGGACGTGAACACGTCGCCCTGGAGGAGGAACTCGTGGTCGGCCTCGAGGGCGTCGAGGACGGCGTTCAGCGAGGTCGGGACCTGGGCGACGTTCGCGTGCTCCTCGGGAGCCAGCTCGTACAGGTCCTTGTCGATCGGCTCGGCCGGCTCGATCTTGTTCTTGATGCCGTCCAGGCCCGCGAGGAGCAGGGCCGAGAAGGCCAGGTACGGGTTGCCGGAGGAGTCGGGCGCGCGGAACTCGACGCGCTTGGCCTTCGGGTTGGAGCCCGTGATCGGGATGCGCATCGCGGCGGAGCGGTTGCGCTGCGAGTACACCAGGTTGATCGGCGCCTCGAAGCCCGGCACCAGACGGTGGTACGAGTTCACCGTCGGGTTGGTGAAGGCCAGCAGCGACGGGGCGTGCCTGAGGATGCCGCCGATGTAGTAGCGGGCGGTGTCCGACAGGCCCGCGTAACCGGCCTCGTCGTAGAACAGCGGGTCGCCGTTGCTCCACAGCGACTGGTGCACGTGCATGCCCGAGCCGTTGTCACCGAAGATCGGCTTCGGCATGAAGGTCGCGGTCTTGCCGTTGCGCCAGGCGACGTTCTTCACGATGTACTTGAAGAGCTGCAGGTCGTCGGCGGCGGCGAGCAGGGTGTTGAACTTGTAGTTGATCTCCGCCTGGCCGGCGGTGCCCACCTCGTGGTGCTGGCGCTCGACCTTCAGGCCGGACCGCTCCAGCTCCAGGGAGATCTCGGCGCGCAGGTCGGCGAAGTGGTCGACCGGGGCCACCGGGAAGTAGCCGCCCTTGTAGCGGACCTTGTACCCACGGTTGTTCTCCAGGGCGCCGGTGTTCCAGGCACCCGCCTCGGAGTCGATGTGGTAGAAGGACTCGTTCGCGGAGGTGGCGAAACGGACGCTGTCGAAGACGTAGAACTCGGCCTCGGGCCCGAAGTACGCGGTGTCCGCGATACCGGTCGACGCCAGGTACGCCTCCGCCTTCTTCGCCACGTTGCGCGGGTCACGGGAGTACTGCTCGCCCGTGATCGGGTCGTGGATGAAGAAGTTGATGTTGAGGGTCTTGTCGCGGCGGAACGGGTCCACACGGGCGGTGGACAGGTCGGCACGCAGAGCCATGTCGGACTCGTGGATGGCCTGGAAACCACGGATCGACGATCCGTCGAAGGCCAGCTCCTCGTCCGGGTCGAACGCCTCAACGGGCACCGTGAAGTGCTGCATGACGCCCGGCAGGTCGCAGAAGCGGACGTCGACGAACTTGACGTCCTCGTCCGCGATGAACTTCTTGGCCTCGTCGGCGTTCTGGAACATCCAGCTCCTCCTACTCCCGACCGTCGACGCCGGGGTGGTAGATCGTTCGTGCGGCCAGTGCGGTGGCACACGCTGGTCTCGACCCTAGGGACGGGTGATTTCTCGGGCGTGACCCATTTGTTTCGCAGAAGTTAACCGGCCACGTGTCCACCGTAGCCCCGACACACCCCTGTGCGTAGTGCCCGAAACCGGGCACAGTACCGTGGAGGCGTGGACAACAGGCAGGCAATCGGATCGTGGCTCTCCGGGCCGCGCGCGGCCATGGAAGAGGCGGGCGCCGACTTCGGTTACCGGGGCGAACAGCTCGGGCTCCCGGAGCACGGGCCGAACTCGATCGCACGGCCCGGACGGCGCCTCGGCGCAATCGCCGTGGACTGGGCGCTGTGCGTCCTGATCGCATACGGCCTGATCACGGACGGCTACAGCCCCGCTACGAGCAACTGGGCGCTCGGCGTCTTCTTCGTCCTGAGCGCCCTGACCGTCGGCACGGTCGGCTTCACGCCCGGAAAGCGCCTCTTCGGCATCCGGGTCGTCGCCCTCCGGACCGGCACGGTCAACCCGGGGCGCGCCCTGCTGCGCACCGTCCTGCTCTGCCTCGCGATCCCCGCCCTGATCTGGGACCGCGACGGCCGCGGCCTGCACGACCGGCTCGCGAAGACGGTCGAGGTCCGCATCTGACGGAGCGCCCCCGCTGACCGACAGCCGGCCCGGCCCTCTGGATCACCCACGGACTCGTCCCCGCCGCAGCACCGCCTCCGGCGCGCCGCGGCGGCTCCGGGCCGTCCGCCGGATGCGGCTCGCCCGCGGCCGGTCGCGCCACGGGGGCCGGAGCCGCATGGGGCCACGGCCCCGCGGAGCGCGCGCGGCGCCGGGTCCGGCGCAGGCCGGCGGGGACGCGGCCCCCGCCCGGGCGCAGCACCACAGTGCCGGGCCCCCGTCCAGCGCAGCGTCATGGTGCCTGGCCTCGCCCAGCGCAGCCCGGCACCACGGTGCCGACCCCCCGCGACAGCGTCCGGCGCTGCGCCCGGTCACCGGCAGCAGCCACCCGCAGCAGCCCCCCGCACAAGCCACCCGCAGCAGTCACCCCTTCGGTCGTCACCTCTTCCGCAGCACCGCCGCCAGCACCCCCCGCAGCTCCGCCTCCGGATCGCCTGCGGCGTCCGTCGCGCGCCAAGCCACGAATCCGTCCGGCCGGACCAGCACCGCCCCGTCCGGCGTCGTGCCGTGGAGGGCCGCCCAGTCGGTGCCGCCTCCCGGGCCGTCCCCGTCATAGGTGAGGTCGGCGTTCGCCCCCGTACCGATCCGGTACGCCTCCAGTCGTACGCCGTCCGTGCGGGCGATCTGCCGGGCGGCGGCGTGCCAGGCCCCGCCCGCGGCCGACCCGGCGTCGCAGAGCAGCACCAGGGACCGCTCGTAGAGGTCGATCGTGGACAGCCGGTCGCCCGCGCGGCGCAGCCACAGGTGCGGGGCCCGGCTGCCCGGGTCCCCGGTCAGCCGCACCCCGTCGGGTACGACCGGCTGGGCGGGGTCGGCGCCGATGACGGCGCCCTCCAGATAGCGGTAGGCGAGGACGACGGGGAGGATGCCGCTGCGCGGGCCGCCGCCGACGCCGGGCGTGGGCGCGAAACCGGGGTGGCTGTGCTCCACCGAGCGGGCCGAGGCGCGGGCGCTGGTCGCCAGCGCGACGGGCCGGCGCTCGGTGTCGTAGGTCTCCAGCAGGTCGGGACCGGCCCAGCCGTCGAGGACGGCGGACAGCTTCCAGGCCAGGTTGTGGGCGTCCTGGATGCCGGTGTTGGAGCCGAATGCGCCGGTCGGGGACATCTCGTGGGCGGAGTCGCCGGCCAGTAGCACCCGGCCCGCCGTGTACCGCTCGGCGACGCGTTCGGCGGCGCGCCAGGACGCCTTGCCGGTGATCTCGACGTCCAGGTCGGGGACGCCGACGGCCAGCCGGATGTGCCGCTGGAGCCGCTCCTCGGTGAACTCCTCCAGCGTCTCGCCCTGCTCCGGGTGCCAGGGCGCGTGGAAGACCCAGTGCTCCTTGTTGTCGACCGGGAGCAGGGCGCCGTCGGCCTCCGGGTTGGTGAGGTAGCAGCAGATGAAGTGCCGGTCGCCGACCGTCTCGGCGAGCAGCTTGGACCGGAAGGTGACGCTCACGTTGGCGAAGAGGTCGCCGGGGCCGCTCTGCCCGATGCCGAGCCGCCGCCGGACCGGGCTGCGCGGACCGTCGCACGCGACCAGGTAGTCCGCACGGACCGTGTACATCTCGTCGCTGTCCCGGTCCCGGACGAACGCCGTCACTCCTTCGGGGTCCTGCTCGAAGCCCTCCATCTCGTGGAAGTACCGCAGGTCCCCGCCGAGCGCGCGGGCCCCCTTCAGCAGCACCGGCTCCAGGTCGTTCTGGCTGCACAGGCACCAGCTCGTGGGACTGAACTTCGCCAGCCCGCCACCCGGGTCGATGTGCTTGAACAGCCATTCGCCGGCGTCGCCGACCAGGGTCGGGGTCTGCAGGATGCCGTGGTTGGCCGCGAGGAGCGAGGCCGCCGCCTTGATGTCCGGCTCGAGGCCGGCCACCCGGTACAGCTCCATCGTCCGCAGGTTGTTGCCGCGGCCACGCGGGTGGATCGAGGTCCCGGAGTGCCGCTCGACGAGCATGTGGGGTACGCCGAGACGGCCCAGGAACAGGGAGAGGGACAGGCCCACCAGCGAACCGCCCACGACGAGGACGGGCACCTGGTGATCGGCTTTCTGCTGCATCAAGGCTCCAGAGGCAGGGGTCGGGGATGTGGGGCGCGTTGCTGTTTCTGTGCCCTCTGGGACGGCTTTCGCGTGCTCAATCACCCACGTGGTTCACGCGAGTCGCGCGTTGTGCGGGAAGCGGCACAGGATCAAGAAGCGCTGACGTCGCGTCATCGGCGGCCGGCGTTCGCCTCTGCCCCCGTGAAGGAGATGCGCAGCATGACCACCTTGTCGGAAAAGATCTCGGACCAGTCGACGCGTCAGGTGTCGAAGAGGGTCTCCCAGTCCGTGTTCGACGGCTCCCGTCTCCGGGTCGTCCTGCTCGTGGACGTCCACGACGGCGCCCAGCAGCAGTTCCTGGAGGCCTACGAGCAGCTGTGCAACCAGGTGGCGCAGGTGCCCGGCCACGTCAGTGACCAGCTGTGCCAGTCGATCGAGAACCCCTCCCAATGGCTCATCACCAGCGAGTGGGAGAGCGCCCCGCCGTTCCTCACCTGGGTGAACAGCGAGGAGCACGTGCGGATGGTGGAACCGCTGCACAGCTGCGTCCGGGACACCCGGTCGCTGCGGTTCCACATCGTCCGCGAGACCGGCGGCGAGCCGGCCGAGGCGGCCTCGCGGCGCCGGCTCCAGTCGTCCCCGCGGATCGGGGACGG
This sequence comes from Streptomyces flaveolus, assembly GCF_000716535.1. Taxonomy (GTDB): domain Bacteria; phylum Actinomycetota; class Actinomycetes; order Streptomycetales; family Streptomycetaceae; genus Streptomyces; species Streptomyces flaveolus_A. The sequence continues at coordinate 131,431 of NZ_JNWV01000029.1, forward strand.
CGTGATCCGCCACGCGCTGACCTTCACGGTCAGGCCCGGCAGCGAGGAGAAGGTCGCGAAGATCCTCGCGGACTACGCCTCGCCCCAGGCGCGGGTCGACGAGACCACCCGGCTGTGCCGCACCTCCCTGTTCATGCACGGCAACCGGGTCGTGCGGGCCATCGAGGTGCGCGGCGACCTGCTCGCGGCGCTGCGGCACGTCGCCCGGCAGCCCGAGGTGCGGGCCGTCGAGGAGGCCATCAACCCCTACCTGGAGCAGGAGCGGGACCTGAACGACCAGGAGTCCGCGCGGGTGTTCTTCACCCGGGCGGCGCTGCCGGCCGTGCACCACGTCACCGCGGACGAACTCGCCGAGGGCGAGCGGCAGGCGCTGTACTACCCGGCCCGGCCGGACTGCGGGATGCGGCTGGCGGAGCTGCTCGCCCAGCAGGACGAGGCGGCGGCGGCGGACCCGGACAGCCCGGTGCTGCGCAGCACGATCTTCCAGCGCGACGACGTCGTCGTCCGGCTGATCGACGTACGTCCCGGCGTCGGCGCCCGCGCCCTGCTGCCGCAGCCCCGCCTTCAGGCCGCGCTGAGCACCCTGCTGGACGGCGAGCCCGTCGGCATGGACCTCGTCACCGACCGCCGCTCGCCGGACGCCTGAGCCCGGCAGCCCCAGCACACCAACGGAGGAACGTCGTGATCAAACCCCTTCCGAAGATCGTGGATCTCAGCGAGATCGAGCCCAACACCCGGCGCGGCGGCGATCTGCGGGCCATGCTCACCCCGGCCACGGTGGGCGCCACCAGCGGCTTCATGGGCGTGGCCATCGTGCAGCCCGGCGACCGCATCGGTGAGCACTACCACCCCTACTCCGAGGAGTTCGTGTACGTCCTGTGCGGACAGCTCGAGGTGGACCTGGACGGCGAGCCGCACCCGCTGCGGCCCGAGCAGGGGCTGATGATCCCCATGAACATGCGGCACCGCTTCCGCAACGTCGGCAACGTGGAGGCGCGGATCGTCTTCCACCTGGGCCCGCTGGCCCCCCGGCCGGCCCTCGGCCACGTCGACACCGAGGAGACGGAGGCCGTCGCCGTCGCCGCCGATCCGGCCGACCGGGCGCAGGTCCGCTCATGAACCGGCGCGTGGCGGTCACCGGCATAGGTGTCGTCGCCCCGGGCGGGATCGGCGCACCGGCGTTCTGGGACCTGCTCGCCGAGGGCCGTACCGCGACGCGGGGCATCACGTTCTTCGACCCGACCGGCCTCAGGTCCCGGATCGCCGCCGAGTGCGACTTCGACCCCGCGGCGTACGGCCTGGACGCCGAACAGGTCGAGCGGGCGGACCGGTACATACAGTTCGCCCTGGTCGCCGGCGAGGAGGCGGTCCGGGACTCCGGTCTCGACCTCGGGCGGGAGGACCCGTGGCGGGTCGGTGTCTCCGTGGGCACCGCCGTCGGCGGCACCACCCGGCTGGAGCACGACTACGTCCTGGTCAGCCATCGCGGGCAGCGCTGGGACGTCGACCACACCGAGGCGGAGCCGCAACTGCACCGGGCGTTCTCGCCGAGCACCGTGGCCTCCGCGGTGGCGGAACGTTTCGGCGCCCAGGGCCCCGTGCAGACCGTGTCCACCGGCTGCACCTCGGGACTCGACGCGGTCGGGTACGCCTTCCACACCGTCCAGGAAGGCCGCGCCGACATATGCATCGCGGGAGCCTCGGACTCTCCGATCTCCCCGATCACCATGGCCTGCTTCGACGCGATCAAGGCCACCTCACCGAACAACGACGACCCCGCGCACGCCTCCCGCCCCTTCGACAACAACCGTGACGGTTTCGTCATGGGCGAGGGCGGCGCGGTGCTCGTCCTGGAGGAACTGGAGCACGCCCGGGCCCGCGGCGCCCACGTGTACTGCGAGTTCGGCGGCTACGCCACCTTCGGCAACGCCTACCACATGACCGGCCTGACCAAGGAGGGCCTGGAGATGGCGCGGGCCATTGACACCGCCCTCGACCAGGCGCGTCTCGACCCCACGGCGATCGACTACGTCAACGCGCACGGCTCCGGCACCCGGCAGAACGACCGCCACGAGACGGCGGCCGTGAAGCGGGCGCTCGGCCACCACGCCTACGACACCCCGATGAGCTCCATCAAATCCATGGTGGGGCACTCCCTCGGGGCGATCGGCGCCATCGAACTCGTCGCCTGCGTCCTGGCCCTCGCCAAACAGGTCGTCCCGCCGACCGCGAACTACGAGATCCCCGACCCCGAGTGCGACCTGGACTACGTCCCGCGCGTCGCCCGCGAACGGAAGCTGACCAGCGTGCTGTCCGTGGGCAGCGGGTTCGGCGGTTTCCAGTCCGCGGTGATCCTGACCCGGCCGAGGGAGTGAGGACACGATGAGCGAACCGAAGGACCGGCACGCGGCCATCACCGGTATCGGGGTGGTCGCGCCCAACGGCACCACCACCGGCACCTTCTGGAAGGCCACCCAGGAGGGTCTCAGCGTCCTCGACCGGGTCACCCGCGAGGGCTGTGAGCACCTTCCCCTCAAGGTGGCCGGTGAGGTCCGCGCCTTCGAACCGGCCGCCACGATCGAGGAGCGCTTCCTCGTCCAGACCGACCGGTTCACGCACTACGCGATGGCCGCGGCCGACTTCGCACTGGACGACGCCCGGCTCGCCCTGGCCGACATCCCCGACGCGCCGTACTCCATCGGCGTCGTCACCGCGGCCGGGTCCGGCGGCGGCGAGTTCGGCCAGCGGGAACTGCAGCAACTGTGGGGCAAGGGGAGCCGGTTCGTCGGGCCGTACCAGTCCATCGCCTGGTTCTACGCCGCGAGCACCGGCCAGGTGTCCATCCGCCGCGGCTTCAAGGGCCCCTGCTCGGTCGTCGCCTCCGACGAGGCCGGCGGCCTGGACGCCCTCGCCCACGCGGCACGGGCCGTGCGGCGCGGCACCGACGTGATCGTGGCCGGCTCCACCGAGGCGCCGCTCGCGCCGTACTCGATGGTCTGCCAGCTCGGCTACGAGGAACTGAGCCGGGAGACGGACCCGTCCCGGGCCTACCGCCCGTTCACGGACGGGGCCTGCGGGTTCGTGCCCGCCGAGGGCGGCGGGATGCTCGTGGTCGAGGCGACCGGCGCCGCCCGGGCCCGCGGCGCCGACATCAAGGCCGTCGTGGCCGGACACGGGGCCACCTTCACCGGCGCCTCACGCTGGGAACGGTCCCGGGATGGACTCGCCCAGGCCGTCCGGCAGGCCCTGGCGGAGGCCGGCTGCGCCCCCGAGGAGGTCGACGTCGTCTTCGCCGACGCCCTCGGGGTACCGGAGGCCGACCGGGCCGAGGCGCTGGCCATCGCCGACGCCCTCGGCGAGCACGGCACCCGGGTACCGGTCACCGCGCCGAAGACCGGGATCGGCCGGGGGTACTGCGCGGCCCCCGTCCTGGACACCGCGGCGGCCGTGCTCGCGATGGAGCACGGCCTGATCCCGCCGACGCCGAACGTCTTCGACGTCTGCCACGACCTCGACCTCGTGACCGGCAGCGCCCGCGCCGCCGAACTGCGGACGGCGCTGGTCCTCAGCCGCGGACTCATGGGGTCGAACTCGGCGCTGGTGCTGCGACGCGGCACCGCGCAGTGAGTACAGAGAAGGAGGAGAGCACATGCCCCAGATCACCGTGGAAGAACTCGCCGCGCTGATGAAGAAGGCCGCCGGGGTGACCGTCAGCCCGCAGCAGCTCGCGGAGAAGCCGGACACCGGCTTCGACGTCCTCGGCGTCGACTCGCTCGGCCTGCTCGGCATCGTCGGCGAGCTGGAGAACACGCACGGCACCCCGATGCCGGTGGACGCCGAGCGCTGCAAGACACCCCAGCAGTTCCTCAACCTCGTCAACAGCACCCTCATGGCAGGAGCCTGATATGGCAGGGCACACCCAGAACGAGATCACCATCGCCGCCCCGCTGGACCTGGTCTGGGACATGACCAACGACCTGGAGCGCTGGCCCCAGCTCTTCAGCGAGTACGCGTCGGTGGAGGTCCTCAAGAAGGAGGGCGAGAAGACGACGTTCCGGCTCACCATGCACCCGGACGAGAACGGCACCGTCTGGAGCTGGGTGTCCGAGCGCGAGCCGGACCGCGCCACCCGCACCGTCAAGGCCCGCCGGGTGGAGACCGGGCCCTTCGCCCACATGGACATCCACTGGCGGTACGAGGAGGTTCCCGCCGGCACCCGGATGGTCTGGACCCAGGACTTCGCGATGAAGCCGGACGCGCCGGTCGACGACGACTGGATGACCGACAACATCAACAAGAACTCGAAGATCCAGCTGGACCTGATCCGGCAGAAGATCGAGAAGGCGGCGGCCGGTGAGCGTCCCGCCCCGGCCCTGGCCGACTGAGCCGGACGACAGGAGACGACCGTGCACCAGGCCCTGATCGTCGCCCGCATGGCCCCGGGCTCCGCCCCCGACATCGCCAAGGTGTTCGCGGAGTCCGACCGTGGAGAGCTGCCGCACCTCGTCGGAGTCGTCCGGCGCAGCCTCTTCCAGTTCGGCGACGTGTACATGCACCTGATCGAGTCCGAGCGGGAGCCGGGACCGGCCATCGCCAAGGTCACCTCGCACCCCGACTTCAAGGAGGTCAGCGAGCGGCTGTCGGCGTACGTGAGCGCGTACGACCCTCAGACCTGGCGCTCCCCGAAGGACGCCATGGCGGAGCGCTTCTACCTCTGGGAGCGTGACGCCGGCTGAGCGCTCCGCTGGGACAGCGGCGACGCGCCGTGATCATCCGCGGCTCCGTCGTGGCCGGCCGCGCAGTTCCCCGCGCCCCTTCGGGGCGCGGGGAGCGGTCATGCGGGCACGATGCAGTCGAACGCGTGCAGATAGGGGTTGACCGGCCGGATGTCGCGGACCGCCAGGCCCGCCGCCTCCAGTCGGCCGACCATGCTGTCGGTGGTGTGCTTGGCCCCGCCGACGTTCAGGAGCAGCAGCAGGTCCATGGCCGTGCTGAACCGCATCGACGGGGTGTCGTCGACGAGGTTCTCGATCACCACCACCCGGGTGCCGGGACCGCCCGCCTCGACCACGTTGCCCAGCAGCCGGGCCGTGGACTCGTCGTCCCACTCCAGGATGTTCTTGATGATGTAGACGTCGGCCTCGACCGGGACCGCCTCCCGGACGTCGCCGGGCACGATCCGCGCGCGGTCGGCGAGGTCGCCGCCCTCGCGCAGCCGCGGCAGGGCGTGCTCCACCACCCGGGGCAGGTCGAGCAGGCTGCCGCGCATCGCCGGGTACTTGTCCAGCAGGCACGCCACCACGTGCCCCTGGCCGCCGCCGATGTCCGCGACCGAGCTGCTGCCGGACAGGTCCAGCAGGGCCGCCACCTCCCGCGCCGACTGCTCGCTGGAGCGGGTCATCGCGCGGTTGAAGACGTCCGCGGACTCGGGGGCGTCCTCGTTGAGGTAGCTGAAGAACTCCTTGCCGTAGAGGTCCTCCACGACGTTCCGGCCGGTGCGCACGGCCTGGTCCAGCAGCGGCCAGGCGTCCCAGGTCCACGGCTCGGTGCACCACATGGCGATGGCCCGCAGGCTGTTCGGGTCGTCCTCGCGCAGCAGCCGGGACATCTCGGTGTGGGCGAACGTCCCGTCCGGCCGCTCGGCGAAGACGCCGTAGCAGGACAGGGCGCGCAGCAGCCGGCGCAGCGGCTTCGGCTCGGCGCGCACCGCGGTCGCCAGGCTCTCCGCGGTCATGGGGGCGTCGCCGAGCGCGTCGGCGACGCCGAGCCGGGCGGCGGCGCGGACCGCGGCGGCGCAGGCCGCCCCGAACACGAGCTCACGCAGCCGCATCGACGGGGGAGGGGAGGGGGGTGTCCCCGGCTCCGGGGGAGCCGAGGGCGCGCGGGATGGTGCGGTCATGTGCCGCCTTCCTTCCTTGCGTGGATCGGGTACGGCCGTCCGGTCAGCACAGGCCCGCGGGCTTGGAGACCCGGCAGGCGTTGCCGGTGAAGGCGTTGCCGGTCTTGGTGGCTTCCTGGTTGACGAGGTCCGCCGGGGAGTTGTCCGCCAGCCGGTTGCCGGTGATCCGGTTCTTCTCGCTCGTGGCGCCCACGAAGCTCTTGAACAGGACGATGCCGCCCGACAGCGGGGACTTGCCCGTGTGACCGGTGACCCGGTTCCGCGTGACCAGGGCCTTCTCGGTGCCGGTCAGCACGATGCCGGAGCCCTTCAGGTAGGGCAGCCGGGCGGTCTTCGGGCAGTACTTGTTGTTCCGGTCGACCAGGTTGTCGCTCACGACGAGGGCGCCGGCCCGCGGCTTGTTCTCGTCGCCGACGACGAACACGCCCGCGCAGTTGCCGGTGACGTAGTTGCGCGTGACGGCGAGGTTGCGCAGCCGGCGGACGGTGATGCCGATCCGGTTGTCCTCGAGCCGGTTGTGGTCGATCACCGCGCCCTTGCTGTCCTTGGCCCCCTGCTCGGCCTTGACGTTGTTGGCGAGGAACAGCCCCGCGTCCCCGTTGCTCCGGGCGGTGTTGTTCCGGAACACCCCGCGGGTGGAGTGCTCCTGGGCGATGCCCCACTGGCCGTTGTGCTCGGCGATCACGCGCTTCACGGTCAGCCGGTCGGTGCCCATGGTGAACAGGCCGGACTTGGCGAAGCCGGTCACCTTGAGATCGGAGACGGTGACGTCCTTGAGGGGCTTGTTCTTGCCCCCGACCACACAGATGCCGTTGCCGTCCGAGAGGCAGGTGACGGCGGCCTTCTTGCCGTGCGGCGCCGGCTTGGTCTTCTTCTTCGGGGGCTGGATCACGGTGCCGGGGCCCGCTCCCCGCAGGGTCAGGCCCGCGGTCTTCACCGTGACGCTCTCACGGTAGGTGCCGGCGAGCACGAACACGGTGTCGCCGGCCTTGGCGGCGTTGACCGCCTTCTGGATCGACTGACCCGGATGCACCACGAGGGTCCTGTGGGCAGCGGACGCCGGGGTGGCGCCGATGACGGTGCCGACGAGGGTCGTGGCGCATGCCAGGTACGCAATGTGTCGTTTTGTCACATTCCGAAGGCTAGGAGTGCATGAGCCGATTACCGGCCGGATACTCCGTTCGGCGGCGTGTCAGCGGGGTGCGGCGGTCAGCGGCCCCGCGGCCCGCCCTTGGGGAGCTTCATGCCCTTCGGCATGGGCCCCTTGGGCAGTGGCATGTTGCTCATCAGGTCGCCCAGCGCCCGCAGCCGGTCGTTGGTGGCCGTCACCTGGGGGCCGGTCAGCACGCGCGGAAGCTTCAGCATCGTCGTGCGGAGCTTCTTCAGCTCGACCTGGCCCTCGCCGTTGCCCACGATCAGGTCGTGCACCGGCACGTCGGCGACGATGCGGTTCATCTTCTTCTTCTCGGCGGCCAGCAGGCTCTTCACCCGGTTCGGGTTACCCTCGGCGACCAGCACGATGCCGGCCTTGCCGACGGCCCGGTGCACCACGTCCTGGCTGCGGTTCATCGCCACCGCCGGAGTCGTCGTCCAGCCCCGGCCGATGTTGTCCAGCACGGCCGCGGCGGCGCCCGGCTGGCCCTCCATCTGGCCGAACGCGGCCCGCTCGGCGCGGCGGCCGAACACGATCGCGGTCCCCAGCAGGGCGATCAGCAGGCCGAAGATGCCCAGGTAGACCGGGTGCCCGACCAGGAAGCCGATCACGAGGAAGACACCGAGGATGCCGATGCCGACGGCCGCGAGTACAAGACCGATCTTCTTGTCGGCCTTGCGGGTCATCTTGTACGTGAGGGCGATCTGCTTCAGTCGCCCTGCGTTCGCGGCGTCCGCCGCGGTTTCCTTCCTCGCCATGCCACGAAGTCTACGTGCCCCGGGGAGTGCGGACGACGGCGGTGCCCGGCCGACGGGACGGGTCCGCCGGGGCGACGTCAGGAGTGGCCGGCGGCCTGGTCCAGGTACCGCTGGGCCTCGACCCGGTCCTTGGCCCGGCGGCGGTCCTCCAGGACGGACGTCCAGGCGTTGCGGCGGGCGGTGCGCTGACCGCCGCTCATGAGCAGGGACTCCACGGCGCGCAGGGCGCCGGTGAAGGACGGGATGGCGGTGGCGCGTACGGGTGCGGCCTGCATGATCGAGGTCCCCCCTCTGAGCGATGGAGATACGGGGCGTGATATGAGAGTCACTGATTGGTGTTACCAGGGCGTGACCGGCCGGTCAAACACGGATGAAGCCTCGATGTGAGGGGCTGGAACGCCGACGCGGCCCCGACGGCGCCCTCATCAGCGAGGACGGTCGGGACCGCGTCGTCTCGGCCATTACTGGCCAGTAGGAACTTGTGCGCGAATTCACACGCGCGGCTCACACCGCCTGGGCGGCGACGTACGTCCCACGCTTCTCCACGGCCATCTGGTACAGCCGCCCGGCGCGGTAGGAGGAGCGCACCAGCGGGCCGGACATCACACCGGAGAAGCCGATCTGCTCGGCCTCCTCCTTCAGCTCCACGAACTCCTGCGGCTTCACCCAGCGCTCCACGGGGTGGTGGCGCACCGACGGGCGCAGGTACTGGGTGATGGTGACCAGCTCGCAGCCCGCGTCGTGGAGCTGCTTCAGCGCCTCGCTGACCTCCTCGCGGGTCTCACCCATGCCGAGGATCAGGTTCGACTTGGTCACCAGGCCGTAGTCGCGGGCCTCGGTGATGACCTTCAGGGAGCGCTCGTAGCGGAAGCCGGGGCGGATGCGCTTGAAGATCCGGGGGACCGTCTCGACGTTGTGCGCGAAGACCTCGGGGCGGGAGGCGAACACCTCGGCGAGCTGCTCGGGGACCGCGTTGAAGTCCGGGGCCAGCAGCTCCACCTTCGTCCGGCCGCCCTCGCGGTCCGCCGTCTGCTGGTGGATCTGGCGCACGGTCTCGGCGTACAGCCAGGCGCCGCCGTCCTCCAGGTCGTCGCGGGCGACGCCGGTGATGGTGGCGTAGTTCAGGTCCATGGTGACCACGGACTCGCCCACGCGGCGCGGCTCGTCGCGGTCCAGGGCCTCGGGCTTGCCGGTGTCGATCTGGCAGAAGTCGCAGCGCCGGGTGCACTGGTCGCCGCCGATGAGGAAGGTCGCCTCGCGGTCCTCCCAGCACTCGTAGATGTTCGGGCAGCCGGCTTCCTGGCACACCGTGTGCAGCCCCTCGCTCTTCACGAGGTTCTGCATCTTCGTGTATTCGGGGCCCATTTTCGCCCGGGTCTTGATCCACTCGGGCTTGCGCTCGATGGGGGTCTGGCTGTTGCGGACCTCCAGGCGCAGCATCTTGCGTCCGTCGGGTGCGACTGCGGACACGACCGGCTCCCTGTGTCTTCGATTCTTCGGCGTACCCCAGGGTACGCCCGTACTGTGTGCGCCCTGCCGCTGAGGCCAACCCCGCTGTCGCAGGGCGCATTCCCCCGGCGGACGATCAGGCGGACGCCTTCTCGATCTCCCGCGGCTTCAGGTCCGCGTTCTCCAGGACGTCCCGCAGGTGCTTCTCGACCACCGGCAGGACCTCCTCGACCGTGATGGCCCGGCCCAGCTCGTTCGCGAGGGAGGTGACGCCCGCGTCCCGGATGCCGCACGGGATGATCCGGTCGAACCAGGCGTTGTCCGGGTTCACGTTGAAGGAGAAGCCGTGCATCGTGACGCCCTTGGCGACCCGGATGCCGATCGCCGCGATCTTCCGGTCCTCGCGCCGCTGGCCCGCGTTGGAGGGGGCGTACTCGGGGCCGTTCAACCGGGGGTCGAACTCCTCGTCGGTGAGCCGCGGGTCGAAGTCCAGGGAGAGTCCCCCGAGCGCCGGCCGCTGCTCGACCGGGTCGCCGAGCACCCACACGCCGCTACGGCCCTCGACCCGGGTGGTCTCCAGACCGAACTCGGCGCAGGCGCGGATGATCGCCTCCTCCAGGCGCCGCACGTGCGCGACCACGTCCACCGGGCGGGGCAGCTTCTGGATCGGGTAGCCCACGAGCTGGCCCGGGCCGTGCCAGGTGATCTTGCCGCCGCGGTCCACGTCGATGACCGGGGTGCCGTCCAGCGGGCGCTCGCTGTCCTCGGTGCGCCGGCCGGCCGTGTACACCGGGGGGTGCTCCAGGAGGATCACGGTGTCCGGGACCTCGTCGGCGAACCGGGCCGCATGGACCCGGCGCTGCTCGTCCCAGGCCTCCTGGTAATCGACGGCATCCGCACCGAACCCCATGCGGACGAACCGCAACTCACTCACGGCAAGCGCCTCCCTCAGCGACCGGTGTGTCAGGCGCGTAACGCGCCCTCGCCACTGTACGTCCGACCGGAGTACGTCAGCCCTGCGGGCGTTCCTCACACGATCGGATGAATGCACGGCGAAGTGTGCGATCGTCTGCTCACCCTCCGCTACATTCGCGCCGTTCGTGAGGCCATAAGGGCTGCTCAAAGGCAATCCGGGCACTTCGACCGGCCCGGAAGGCAGGAGACCGCACCGCAGATGACGGACCGACCCGCGCAGCGCACCCCCAACCGCCAGCTCGCCGCGCTCATCGCAGAAGCGGGGTTCTCCAACGCGGGTCTGGCTCGTCGCGTCGACCAGCTCGGCCTGGAGCACGGGCTGGATCTCAGATACGACAAGACCTCGGTCACCCGCTGGCTGCGCGGCCAGCAGCCACGCGGTACGACCCCCGCCCTCATCGCCGAGGTCTTCACGCGCCGGCTCGGGCGCCGGCTCACCGCCCAGGATCTCGGCCTGGACGCGTGTGCGCCGGTGTACGCCGGGCTGGAGTTCGCGGCCACCCCCGAGGAGGCCGTCGACATCGTCAGCGGGCTGTGGCGCAAGGACTCCGGCAGCCACGCCGAACTGCGCAAGATCGCCTTCACCCCGGCGGGGCTGGTGGTGCCCAGCCGGGACTGGCTGATCGGCAAGGCCGACGACCGGGTGGCCCGCGAGCCGGCGCCCCGGGTGCCGCAGCAGGGCCGGCCCGGCGCGGCCAAGTTGCCGCAGCCGGGGCCACTGGTCCCGCCGCGGCTGCGGGCGCACGCCGAGCGCGCCCCCGGGCACAAGGTCACCGGCGGTGACATCGCCGCACTGCACTCGGTCGGCGAGCTGTTCCGCACCCTCGACGACCGGTTCGGCGGCGGCCACGCCCGGCAGGCACTGGTGCGCTACCTGGAGCACGAGTGCGAGCCGATGCTGCGCGGCAGTTACGACGAGCAGACCGGCCGCCGACTGTTCGCCGCCGCCGCCGACCTGACCCGGCTCGCGGGCTGGACGTCGTACGACATCGCCGCGCACGGGCTCGCCCAGCGGTACTTCGTGCAGGCGCTGCGGCTCGCCCAGGCGGCCGGCGACCGGGCCTACGGCTCCTACGTCCTGGTCACCATGAGCCGCCAGGCCGTCTACCTCGGCCACGGCCGGGAGGCCGTGCAACTGGCCCGGGTCGCCCAGCAGGGGGTCGGCACGGGCGCCCCGCCGGTCGTCCAGGCGCTGCTGCACGCGTCCGAGGCGCGGGCGCACGGCGTGCTGGGGGAGGTCCGGGCGTGCACCGCGGCGCTCGTGCGGGCCGAGCGCGCCCTGGAGGCGGCCCGGCCCGGGGACGAGGTGCCGTACTGGGCCGCGTTCTTCGACGAGGCGCAGCTCGCCGACGAGTTCGGGCACTGCCACCGGGATCTCCAGCAGTTCCGGGCCGCCGTGCAGCACGCGGAGCGGTCCCTCCAGCTACGGGCGCCCGCCTATGCCCGCAGCCGCCTGTTCTGCCGGGTCGTCCTCGCCACCGCCCGCCTCGGCCTCGGCGAACTGGACCAGGCGTGCGCGCTGGCGGCGGAGGCGGCGGGGCAGGCGGCGGAGATGCGCAGCGCTCGCGCGGTGGAGTACGTGAAGGAGTTCGAGCGGCGGCTGGAGCCCTATCGGGACGCGGCGCCGGTGCGCGTGTACCGGGAGAAGGTGGCGGCGCTGGGGTAGACGGTTCGCCGCGACTGCGATCGTCGCACGGGGCGCCTCACGCCGCCCTCGGCATCGTCGGGACCGGGTCCGCGCTGTGCATCGAGCCCCGCGCGCCCAGGTCCGCCAGGATGGCCGACGCGGCCCGGTGGGCCGAGTGCAGGGCGCCCTGGACCGTGCTGGTGTCCCGGTGGTCGCCGCAGACGTAGAGGCCGGCCAGGAGGCGTACCGGGCGGCGCAGGTCGTGGGGCGGGCGCATCGAGGGAACCGCCTCCGGGGTGTGGTGCACGGCCAGCGTCTCCCAGCGGCGCGTGGAGGTGCCGTAGAGGCGGGAGAGGTGGATGCGGACGGCGGTGTCGACGCTCTCCGGTGGGGTGCCCAGCACCGTCGAGGAGATCAGGACGCGGCCGGCCGGTGCCCGGCTCGGGTCCACGTTGCTGAGGACCGCCGTGTGCGCCACCGGCCCGCCCCGGTCGGCGTCCAGCAGCAGCGAGGTGCCCGTCGAGAACGCCGCCGCCGGCTCGTCCGTGGTGTGGTGGACGACCGTCACCGGGTGGAAGTCCGGCACCCTGAGCCCCGGCAGCAGCTCGGCCGCGGCGCGCGCGTCCGTCGCCAGCAGCACCGCCCGGCAGCGGATCTCCCCGTGCTCGGCGGTCGCCACCGAGGTCGTGGACACCGAGGTGACCCGCACCCCGGTGTGCACGGTGCCCGGCGGCAGCCCCCCGGCCAGCAGCTCCGGCAGCACCTCCGCGCCGCCCTCGGGCACGCACAGCCGCCCGCTCGCGAAGGCCCGCAAGGCCAGGTCGGCGCACCTGCTGGAGGTGGTCAGCCCCGGGTCGCACAGCAGCGTGGCGAGCAGCGGGCGCAGGAAGCCCTCGATGGTGCGCGCCGGGACCCCGCGCTGGGCGAGGGCCAGGGCGGCCGGCATCTCGGGGCGGGCCAGGATGCGTTCGACGGGGGTCGCGGCGATCCGGCCGAGCGCCGCGCCCAGCCGGGCCTGGTCCACCGCGCCGCCCACCGGCGCGCCCGGCGGTACCGACGTACCCCGGGGAGCGTTGGCGAGGGCGCGCACCACATGGAGTGCGCCCCGTGCGCCCCGTGCGCTCCCACCGCCCGCCGGGGTGCCCGCGCGATGGGTGCGGCCGTCGTGGTGCAGCAGCACGCCCGGTGCGAAACGGCGTACGGTCAGGGCGTCCAGGCCCGGACTCAGGCGGAGTTCGGGGTAGGACGTGGACAGGAGCTGTCCGATGCGGTCGAGCCGGAAGCCGTCGACCTTCTCGGTCGACATGCGGCCGCCGACGTACGGGGCGGCCTCCAGGACCGCGGTGGTGATTCCTGCGCTGGTCAGCCGATGAGCCGCCGAGAGACCGGCGATTCCGGCTCCCACGATGACGACGTCCACCTGGTACGCGGGCTCAGTCACGAGGCCCCTCCTGTGGTTGCGCGACCGGTGGAGACGTCATGCCCCCAACGGGCGCAAGAGATACCCGGGTTCGGGTCGAGGGTAGGGGCGTGATCGGTCAGAGACAGTCGCGCATCAACAGGGCACGGTCGCATGGAGGTCGCATATGGTCACTTTCGTTCGCCGGTGTTACCGGCCGGCTCATCCCGTCGCGCTCGTCCCACCCGCTCACAGCGCCGCGCGGATCGCCTCGTCGATGCCCGGGAACGCGAACCGGAACCCCGACTCCAGCAACCGCCTGGGCACCACCCGCTGACTGCCCAGCACATCACCGGCCATCTCCCCGAGCGCCGCCCGCAGCACCGGGGCGGGCACCGCCAACACCGCCGGCCGGCGCAGCACCCGCGCCATCGCCTCCGTGATCTCACCGTTCGTCAGGGGCTGGGGCGCCGTCAGGTTGAACGGCCCGGACAGCCCGTCGCCGTCGATGAGATGCCGGATCGCGGCGACCTCGTCGTGCAGCGCGATGTACGACCAGTACTGCCGCCCGTCGCCCAGCCGCCCCCCGAGCCCTGCCCGGAACAGCGGGAACAGCCGCCCCCAGGCCCCACCGCCCCGGGCCACCACCAGCCCCGTGCGCAGGAACACCGTCCGCACCCCCGACTCCGCCACGGGCGCTGCCGCCTCCTCCCACTCCACGCACAGCGCGGACAGGAAACCGTCGCCCGGCGGCGTGTCCTCGTCCACCACCCGGTCACCGGTGTCACCGTAGAAGCCGATCGCGCTGCCGTTCACGAACACCCTCGGCGGCCGCGGCAGCGAGGCCGCGGCCTCGGCCAGCGCGGCCGTGCCCAGCACCCGGCTGTCCCGCAGCAGCCGCTTGTACTCCGGCGTCCAGCGCCGCTCGCCCACCCCGGCCCCCGCCAGGTTGACCACCACGTCGCACCCGGTCAGCCCGGCCGCGTCGACGTGACCCCGCTCGGGGTCCCAGCGGACCTCGTCCGCGCCCCTGGGCTCCCGGCGCACCAGGCGCACCACCTCGTGCCCGTCCGCGGTCAGGGACCGCACCAGAGCGCTGCCGATGAGACCGGACGCCCCGGCCACCGCGATACGTGAACGTTCCATGGCCCCAGCATGACCGCACCGGCGGCCGGAAACCCGTTGGGGCCGCCCGGACCGCCCGCCGTAGGGTGATCGCCATGCCGGAGCCGTACATACGCCACGCCCATGCCGCCGACGAGGAGCCGCTGGCCGTCCTCGACCGGGCCACCTGGTCCCCCCTGCACGCGGTGATGCCCCAGCCGCAGCCGCCGTACCAGCCCTTCTTCGACGAGCGGCACCCGCCGCAGGAGTACCTCGTCGCCGAGGCCGACGGGCGCGTCCTCGGCTACATCCGCCTCACCCACCCGACCCCGCTCGCCTCCAACGCGCACGTCCTGGCCGTCCAGGGCTTCGCCGTCGCCGACGAGGCGCGCGGACGGGGCGTCGGACGCGCGCTGATCCGGGCCGCCGTCGCGGAGGCAAGGCGGCGCGGCGCGCGGCGCCTCACCCTGCGCGTGCTCGGGCACAACACCCCGGCCCGTGCTCTGTACGAGTCGGAGGGCTTCACCGTCGAGGGCGTGCTGCCCGGGGAGTTCCTCATCGACGGCGCGTACGTCGACGATGTGTGCATGGGCCGCGCCCTGTGAACCCCGCGGCGCCTAAGAACTGACCAGCTCGCCCGTGTCCACCGGCGTCGTCGCCGTGGCCGCGCTCCGGGCGTCGCCCGCCACCTCGGCCGCCGTCAGCACGTACCCCGTCTCGGCGTCCGAGGTGGAGCGGGCGAAGACCACCCCGAACACCCGTCCCTCCGTGGTCAGCAGCGGGCCGCCGGAGTTGCCCGGCCGGACCGTGGAGCGGATCGCGTAGATCTCCCGGGTGACCGTGCGGTCGTTGTAGATGTTCTGTCCGGTCGCCCGCACGCGGTTCCCGACCGTCGCCGCCTGCAGGTTCAGGCTCCCGTCCTGCGGATAGCCCGCCACCACCGCCGAGTCACCGCGCACGGCACCTCCGTCGAACCGCAGCACCGGGGCGCGCAGATCCGGCACGTACAGCACCGCCACGTCCCGGTCCGGGTCGAAGAGCACCACCCGGGCCGCGTACGACGGCCCGACCCCGCCGACCCGCACGCTCGGCCGGTCGATGCCGGCCACCACGTGCGCGTTGGTCATCACACGCCGGGGCGCGTACACGAACCCGCTGCCCTCGCGGCCCTCGGTGCCCACAGCGCCCTCGATCTTCACGGTGCTGAGCCTGGCGGCGTTCGTCGCGGCAGGCGTGACGCTGTCACCGGTCGGCCGGGCCACCCGGGCCGTCGACTCGTTCTCGAACGGGTTGAACACCTGCGGGAAGCCCGCCTCGGTCAGCGCGGACGTGGCCCGCGAGAACCACGCGGGCGTGGTCTGCGGCATCGCCTCCTGCACCGCGCCCAGCAGCGTCGAGTTCCGTATCGCCGTCGTCAGGGACTGCGACGGGGCCGCGCTCAGCACGCTCGCCGCCACCCAGGCCACGATCAGCACCGCGACCGAGTTCGCCGCCGCGCCCCCTATCCCGTCCGCCACCCGCAGCGGCCCCCGGTCCAGCTCCCCGCGCAGCCGCAGCGCCAGCCGGCCCGCCAGCTCGTGCCCCACGACCGCGGGCACCAGCACCGTCAGCACGGCGAGCACCGTCGCCGTCGCCGTGCCCCGCTCCACCTGGCCCGTCACCCACGGCAGCACCCACACACCGACGGCCGCGCCGCCCACGAACCCGGCCAGCGAGACACATCCGGCCACCAGTCCGCGGCGATATCCGGACACCGCGTAGACGACGATCACCAGTACGAGCACCAGGTCGAGCAGGTCCACCGAGCCGCCTTTCTCTCAACCTCTCACTACGGACGGGACCGGTCCGCCGATCAGCCACCCGCACGCGGGGCGGCCACCGGGCGGCGGAACCGGCCACGTACGCCTGTACCTCCGGAAACGACCCGGACCTGGACGATGGTTCCACCAGGTGGCACAGCGCGCATCGCGGGCACGCGCAGGAGTCCGGGAGCGCGGTCGCGCCGAGACACAGGAAGGCCACAGGCGGCACACGGCCCGCATCGAGCCGACCGCCCTACGGTCGTGCACGACACGCACCGATCGCAGGCGGGGACGGGGGAGGTTCATGAGCGGCGTCCGCACCGACGGCCGTGGCGAGCGCGCGCGGGAGCGGGCCGGCGAGGACCGGAGCGCCCGTGGACCCTGGGCGGTGGTCCGCGCGGTCGCGACCGTCCTCCTCGGCCCGGCCGCCGTCACCGCGTCCGCCCTCGACCAGGCCAACGCGGCCCCGATGCACCAGCCGGCCGAGGCCGACCGGACACGGGCCCACCCGCCCGCGGACCCCACCCGCAGGCGCACGGCCGCCCGGCACCGCCCTCACCCCCGGAACCGCTGCCACAGGCAGGGGTACCGCTGAGCGAGCACCCGGTCGTCCTCCAGGTCCAGGGCAGTGCCCTCCGGCTCGGCCGGCGCCGGGGCGATGCCCAGGTCGGGCGCCACGGTGCCGGTCAGCTGCTCGTACGCCTCGTCCGCCGCGTACCCCAGCTCCTCGCCGTCGCCGTCGATCTCCTCGTCGAAGTCGCCCAGCAGCTCGGCCAGCGCGTCCGGCTCGTGCAGGGCGCCCTCGAAGACCTCCCGGCCCTGGCCGATCAGCCAGCACCGGAAGAAGTCGAACGCGTCGTCGCTGCACCCGTCCAGCAGCAGCCAGGCGGCACCCCACAGGTCCCAGCGGTAGGCGCGGTTGTAGCGGGCCTCGAAGTGACGGGCGAAGTCCAGGACGAGGTCGGGCTCCAGCTGGAGCAGCCGCTCCACGAGCGCGTCGGCCTGCTCCTCGGGATCGCCCCCGGCGGCCTCGCGGGTGGCGTCGATCAGCTCCCAGAACTCCGTCTCGTCCATCACGCCACCAGCATCGGGCCTCGGCCGGTGGGGCGCACGCGGAGTACGACGGAGCACCGTCAGCCGTCCCTGCGCCGGTACAGCGCGGCGAGCCGGGCCGCGTCCGCCGCGCAGCGCTCCCGCAGGCTCGCCGGGGCCAGCACCTCCGCCTCCGGCCCCAGCGCGGTCAGCTGGCCGTGCGCGACCTCCTCCGACTCCACCGGCAGCGTCACCGTCACCCAGCCCTCGGCATCCGGGGCGCCGGCGTCCGCCAGCGCCTCCCGCGCGCCGAGCGGATCCACGGTGTGCGGCAGCCGGCGCACGCCGTCCGGGGACAGCCGTACGACCACCTCCGCGCGCAGGATCGACCGGGCGAACCGCTCGGCCTGCTCCGCCCAGAACCCGGGCAGGTCGAACCCGGGATCGCGGTCGAACCGCTCGTCGAGCGCGGCCACGCCGGTGAACCGGTCGATCCGGTACGTCCTGAAGGCTCCCGCCCCGGCCACCCGCGCGCACAGGTACCAGACCCCCGCCTTCAGCACGAGCCCGTACGGCTCCAGCCGCCGCTCGACGGTCCCCTCCCCGCGCCGGTAGCCGACGTCGACCCGCCGGTCCTCCCACACCGCCTCGGCGACCACGGGCAGCCACGCGGGTGTCACGGGCTCGCGGAACCAGGCCGGGGCGTCCAGGTGAAAGCGCTGCGCGGCGGTGTCCGGCGCGTCCCGCAGCGAGGGGAGCAGCGCCGCCGACACCTTCAGCCGGGCCGCCGAGGCCGCGTCCTGAAGCCCCATCTCGCGCAGCGCCCCCGGCACCCCGCTCAGGAACAGCGCCTCCGCCTCGCTCCGGGCCAGCCCGGTCAGCCGCGTCCGGTACCCGCCGACCAGCCGGTACCCGCCGGCCCGGCCCCGGTCGGCGTACACCGGCACCCCCGCCTCGGACAGCGCCTGCGCGTCCCGCGTCACGGTCCGCTCCGACACCTCCAGCTCGCGCGCGAGCTCGGCGGCGGTCATGGCGGGCCGGGACTGGAGGAGGAGAACCATCTTGATCAGACGTGCGGCACGCATGGGGTCATGATGCCCGGGCCCACTGACAAAGAAGGGGTACGGCAGCGGCCGTACCCCTTCTCCTCAGGACTCCGTGTCCTACAGCCCGTACTTCTCCCGGGCCTCCTTGACCGCCGTGGCCTTCACCTCGCCGCGCTTGGCGAGCTGGGCCAGGGACGCGACGACGATCGACTGGGCGTCGACGCCGAAGTGGCGGCGGGCGGCCTCACGGGTGTCCGACAGACCGAAGCCGTCGGCGCCCAGCGAGGACCAGTCCTGCTCGACCCACTGCGCGATCTGGTCCGGGACCTGGCGCATGTAGTCGGAGACCGCCAGCACCGGGCCCTCGGCGCCCTGCAGCGCCTGGCGGACGTACGGCACCCGCTCCTCGCCCCGCAGCAGTGCCGCGTCGGCCTCCATGGCGTCCCGGCGCAGCTCCGACCAGGAGGTCGCCGACCACACGTCAGCGGCCACGCCCCACTCCTCGGCCAGCAGCTTCTGCGCCTGGAGGGCCCAGTGGATCGCCGTACCCGAGCCCAGCAGCTGGATGCGCGGGGCGTTGGCGGGCACGGACACACCCGCGGACTCGGCCGTGTTGAAGCGGTACAGGCCCTTGACGATGCCCTCGTCGATGCCGAGGCCCTGCGGCTTGGCCGGCTGCGGCAGCGGCTCGTTGTAGACCGTCAGGTAGTAGAAGACGTCCTGGTCCTCGCCCGGCTTCGCCTCGCCGTACATCCGGCGCAGACCCTCACGGACGATCACCGCGATCTCGTACGCGAACGCGGGGTCGTACGTCAGCGCGGCCGGGTTGGTCGCGGCGATGACCGGGGAGTGGCCGTCGGCGTGCTGGAGACCCTCACCGGTGAGGGTCGTACGGCCGGCCGTCGCGCCGACGAGGAAGCCGCGGCCGAGCTGGTCGCCGAGCTGCCACATCTGGTCGGCGGTGCGCTGCCAGCCGAACATCGAGTAGAAGATGTAGAACGGGATCATCGCCTCGCCGTGCGTCGCGTACGCGGTGGACGCGGCGATGAAGTCGGCCATCGAACCGGCCTCGGTGATCCCCTCGTTGAGGATCTGGCCGTTCTTGGCCTCCTTGTAGTACATCAGCTGGTCGCGGTCGACCGGCTCGTACGTCTGGCCCTTGGGCGAGTAGATGCCCAGGGACGGGAACAGGCTCTCCATGCCGAAGGTGCGCGCCTCGTCGGGGACGATCGGCACCCAGCGCTTGCCCGTCTCCTTGTCGCGGACCAGATCCTTGACCAGGCGGACGAAGGCCATGGTGGTGGCCACGTTCTGGGAGCCGGAGCCCTTGTCGAAGGCGGCGAAGGCCTTCTCGGCGGGGGCCGGCAGCGGGGCCAGCGCGTGCGTGCGGCGGGCCGGGGCCGGGCCGCCGAGGGCCGCGCGGCGCTCCTGGAGGTAGCGGACCTCGGGGGAGTCGGCGCCCGGGTGGCCGTAGGGCACCACGCCGTCGGTGAAGTCGCTGTCCTTGATCGGCAGGCCGAGCAGGTCGCGCATCGCCTTGAACTCGTCCACCGTCAGCTTCTTCATCTGGTGGTTGGCGTTCTTCGACGCGAAGCCCTCGCCGAGGGTGTGGCCCTTGACCGTCTGCGCCAGGATCACGGTCGGCGCGCCCTTGTGCTCGACGGCGGCCTTGTACGCGGCGTAGACCTTGCGCGGCTCGTGACCACCGCGGGAGAAGTGGAAGCAGTCGAGGATCTTGTCGTCGCTCAGCAGCTTCGCCATCTCGGCCAGCGCCGGGTCCCTGCCGAAGAAGTCCTCGCGGATGTAGGCGGCGCCGCGGGTCTGGTACGTCTGGATCTGCGCGTCCGGTACCTCGCGCAGCCGGCGTACCAGCGCGCCCGTGGTGTCGAGCTGGAACAGCTCGTCCCAGGCCGAGCCCCACAGCGTCTTGATGACGTTCCAGCCGGCGCCGCGGAACTGGGCCTCCAGCTCCTGCACGATCTTGAAGTTGGCGCGGACCGGGCCGTCCAGGCGCTGCAGGTTGCAGTTGATGACGAAGGTGAGGTTGTCCAGCTCCTCACGCGCGGCCAGCGCGAGGGCCGCCGTCGACTCCGGCTCGTCCATCTCGCCGTCGCCGAGGAACGCCCAGACGTGGGAGGCGGAGACGTCCTTGATGCCGCGGTTGGTGAGGTAGCGGTTGAAGCGCGCCTGGTAGATGGCGGAGAGCGGGCCGAGGCCCATCGACACCGTCGGGAACTCCCACAGCCAGGGCAGACGGCGCGGGTGCGGGTACGACGGCAGACCGTTGCCGCCGGCCTCCTGGCGGAAGTTGTCCAGGTGGTGCTCGCCGAGCCGGCCGTCGAGGAAGGCGCGGGCGTAGATGCCGGGGGAGGCGTGGCCCTGGATGTAGAGCTGGTCCCCGGAGCCGTCGCCCTCCTTGCCCTTGAAGAAGTGGTTGAAGCCGGTCTCGTACAGCCAGGCCGCGGAGGCGAAGGTGGCGATGTGGCCGCCGACGCCGTGCTTCGAGCCACGGGTCACCATCGCGGCCGCGTTCCAGCGGTTCCAGGCGGTGATCCGGGCCTCCATCTCCGGGTCACCGGGCAGGGCCGGCTCCGCGGAGGTGGGGATGGTGTTGACGTAGTCGGTCTCGAGGAGCTTCGGCAGCGCGATGCCGCCCGCCTCGGCGCGCTCCAGCGTGCGGCGCATCAGGTACGCGGCGCGGTGCGGCCCGGCCTCCCTGGCGACGGCGTCGAGGGAGGCCTGCCACTCGGCGGTCTCCTCCGGGTCGCGGTCCGGGAGCTGGTCGAGCGCGCTCGGCTGGATGGCGTTGGGGTCGGTCATGTCGCCGCCTTCCTCAGTCGAAGGGGGTTCCCTCATCGGTAAGGGTTCGGGGGTGCCCTTGGTCTTTGGCAGGACAGGGCAGGCGGACCTCGGTGGAAGTCCGTCGGTGACTGTAACTCCCTGATCGATGATCGATCAAAGGGTTGAGGGCCAAAACCTCTTGATTTGGAGAAAGTCGGCACGCGGTGCCTTTGGCGATGGCACCCGGTGACGCTGGAATGCCGAGTTTTCGCAGGTGAGCGCGGGAATGCTCGACTGGGTCACGCGCGCGGGGCGCAGCCCAGCACGTGGGCCTTCACCAGCTCGGCGATCCGGGGGTCCCGGCGCTTGAACGCCTGGACCAGCTCTTCGTGCTCCTCCGCGTACGACTGCTGGACCGTGCCCAGCCAGCGGATCGACAGCGCCGTGAACACCTCGATGCCGAGCCCTTCCCAGGTGTGCAGCAGCACCGAGTTGCGCGCCGCGCGGACCAGCTCCCGGTGGAAGCCGACCGTGTGCCGCACCTGGGCCGTGCCGTCCGCCTTCCGGTCGGCCTCGTACAGCGCCAGGACGTGCGGCTCCAGCGCCGAGCAGTCCTCGGCGAGGCGGTCGGCCGCCAGCTCCGCCGCGATCGCCTCCAGGCCGGCCCGGACCGGGTAGCTCTCCTCCAGGTCCGCCGCCGTCAGGTTGCGCACGCGGACGCCCTTGTTGGGGGCCGACTCGATCAGGCGCAGGGACTCCAGCTCGCGCAGGGCCTCGCGGACCGGGGTCTGGCTGACCTCCAGCTCGGTGGCGATGCGGCGCTCCACGATGCGCTCGCCCGGCTGCCAGCGCCCGCTGACGATCCCCTCCACGATGTGCTCGCGGATCTGCTCGCGCAGCGAGTGGACGACGGGCGCGGTCATGAGGGCTCCTTAGGGAGGGCTGACGTTTAGACAATAAGGCCGGTTCGCTCCGGGGGTAGGGCGCGTCGGGGCGCTCTGGTGCAGGTGAGACGAGGCTTACACGCTCCGTATGCCGACAAACACGAACACCCCGCCCGGAGAGGCTCCGGACGGGGTGCCGTACAGGACAGGAGTTACAGGCCGAGCTCGACCTCGAACTCGCCCGCCTCCAGGATCGCCTTGACCGCCGTCAGGTAACGGGCCGCGTCGGCGCCGTCGACCAGGCGGTGGTCGTAGGAGAGGGTCAGGTAGGTCATGTCGCGGACGCCGATGACCGTGCCCTCCTCGGTCTCGATGACGGCCGGACGCTTGACCGTGGCACCGATGCCGAGGATCGCGACCTGGCCCGGCGGCACGATGATCGTGTCGAACAGCGCGCCACGCGAACCGGTGTTGGAGATGGTGAAGGTCGCGCCGGACAGCTCGTCCGGAGTGATCTTGCTGGCGCGGACCTTGCCGGCCAGCTCCGCCGTGGCCTTGGCGATGCCCGCGATGTTGAGGTCGCCGGCGTGCTTGATGACCGGGGTCATCAGGCCCTTCTCGGAGTCCACCGCGATACCGATGTTCTCGGTGTCGAAGTAGGTGATGGTCCCCTCGGCCTCGTTGATCTTGGCGTTGATGACCGGGTGGGCCTTCAGCGCCTGCGCGGCGGCCTTGACGAAGAACGGCATCGGGGAGAGCTTGACGCCCTCACGGGCCGCGAAGGAGTCCTTCGCCTGGGCGCGCAGCTTCATCAGGCGCGTGACGTCGACCTCGACGACCGACGAGAGCTGGGCCTGCTCGTGCAGCGCCTTGACCATGTTGTCGCCGATGACCTTGCGGATGCGAGGCATCTTGACGGTCTGGCCGCGCAGCGGGGAGACCTCCAGCGCCGGGGCCTTCTTGGCGGCGGCCGGGGCGGCGGCAGCGGCCGGAGCCGGGGCAGCGGCGGCGGCCTTCGCGGCCTCGGCGGCGGCGATGACGTCCTGCTTGCGGATACGGCCGCCGACGCCGGTGCCCTTGACGGTGGCCAGGTCGACGCCGTTCTCGGCGGCGAGCTTGCGCACCAGCGGGGTGACGTACGCGCCCTCGTCCGTCGCCTGGGTGGCGGTCGGGGAGGTCGGCGCGGTGGCCGGGGTGACCGGAGCCGGGGCGGGCGCCGGAGCGGGGGTCGGGACAGCGGCGGCGGGCGCCGGGGCCGGAGCCGGGGCGGGCGCCGGGGCGGGCGCCGGGGCCGGAGCGGCGGGGGCCGGAGCGGGCGCCGGGGCCGGGGCCGGGGCCGGAGCGGCAGCCGGAGCGGCCGGGGCGGCGGCGGGGGCCGGGGCCGGGGCGGCGGGAGCCGGAGCGGCGGCCGGGGCGGCACCCGGGGCGCCGATGACGGCGAGCTTGGCGCCGACCTCGGCGGTCTCGTCCTCGCCGACCACGATCTCCAGCAGCACACCGGAGGTGGGCGCCGGGATCTCGGTGTCGACCTTGTCCGTGGAGACCTCGAGCAGCGGCTCGTCGGCCTCGACGCTGTCGCCGACCGACTTCAGCCAGCGGGTGACGGTGCCCTCGGTGACGGACTCACCGAGCGCGGGCAGGACCACGTCCGTGCCCTGGGCGCCACCGGCCGGGGCGTCCGGGGCGGCCTCGGCGGCGGGGGCGGGAGCCGGGGCGGCCGGGGCCTCGGCGACCGGGGCCGGGGCGGGCTCGGCGGCCGGAGCCGGGGCCGGGGCCTCGGCGGCGGCGGGGGCCGGGGCGGCGGCGGGCGCGCCCGTGCCGTCGTCGATCAGGGCCAGCTCGGCGCCGACCTCGACCGTCTCGTCCTCGGCGACCTTGATGGAGGCCAGCACGCCGGAGGCGGGGGCCGGGATCTCGGTGTCGACCTTGTCGGTCGAGACCTCGAGCAGCGGCTCGTCGGCCTCGACGCGTTCGCCCTCGGCCTTCAGCCAGCGGGTGACAGTGCCCTCGGTGACGCTCTCACCGAGCGCCGGAAGGGTTACGGAAACCGCCATGGTTTCGGTTGCTCCTAACGAATTGCGGAAGTCTGTGTCGTCGCGCCCGTTGACCGAAGGCTCAGTCGTGGGAGTGCAGCGGCTTGCCGGCCAGGGCCAGGTGGGCCTCGCCGAGCGCCTCGTTCTGCGTCGGGTGGGCGTGGATGAGCTGGGCGACCTCGGCCGGCAGCGCCTCCCAGTTGTAGATCAGCTGGGCCTCGCCGACCTGCTCGCCCATGCGGTCGCCGACCATGTGGACGCCGACGACGGCACCGTCCTTGACCTGGACGAGCTTGATCTCGCCCGCGGTCTTCAGGATCTTGCTCCTGCCGTTGCCCGCCAGGTTGTACTTCAGAGCGACGACCTTGTCCGCGCCGTAGATCTCCTTGGCCTTGGCCTCGGTGATGCCGACGGAGGCGACCTCCGGGTGGCAGTACGTCACCCGCGGAACACCGTCGTAGTCGATCGGAACGACCTTCAGACCGGCCAGCCGCTCCGCCACCAGGATGCCCTCGGCGAAGCCGACGTGCGCGAGCTGGAGCGTCGGGACGAGGTCACCGACGGCGGAGATGGTCGGGACGTTGGTGCGCATGTACTCGTCGACGAGGACGTAGCCGCGGTCCATGGCGACCCCGGCCTCCTCGTAGCCCAGGCCCTGCGAGACCGGGCCGCGGCCGACGGCCACCAGCAGGACCTCGGCCTCGAACTCCTTGCCGTCGGCCAGGGTGACCTTCACGCCGTCCTGGGTGTACTCGGCCTTCTGGAAGAAGGTGCCCAGGTTGAACTTGATGCCGCGCTTGCGGAACGCGCGCTCAAGAAGCTTCGAGCTGTTCTCGTCCTCGACCGGGACGAGGTGCTTCAGGCCCTCGATGATCGTGACGTCGGAACCGAAGGACTTCCACGCCGAGGCGAACTCGACGCCGATGACACCGCCGCCCAGGATGATCGCGGACTTCGGCACGCGGTCCAGGACGAGGGCGTGGTCGGAGGAGATGATGCGGTCGCCGTCGATCTCCAGGCCCGGCAGCGACTTCGGCACGGAGCCGGTCGCCAGCAGCACGTGGCGGCCCTGGATGCGCTGGCCGTTCACGTCCACGGAGGTGGGGGAGGACAGCCGGCCCTCACCCTCGATGTAGGTCACCTTGCGGGAGGCGATGAGCCCCTGCAGACCCTTGTACAGGCCCGAGACGACCTCGTCCTTGTACTTGTGGACGGCCGGGACGTCGATGCCCTCGAAGCTGGCCTTGACGCCGAACTGCTCGCTCTCGCGGGCCTGGTCGGCGATCTCGCCCGCGTGCAGCAGGGCCTTGGTGGGGATGCAACCCCGGTGCAGGCAGGTGCCGCCGACCTTGTCCTTCTCGATCAGGGCGACGTCCAGGCCCAGCTGCGCCCCGCGCAGGGCCGCGGCGTAACCACCGCTACCACCGCCGAGGATCACTAGGTCGAAAACGGTGCTGGCGTCGTTCGCCACGTCACGTCCTCCATGCATGTGCGCCGTACGCCGGGCACCCTTGTCCCTTCGGGAGGTGACCGGCCGGTCGGCTGGTGTCCGGCCGCTTGATGCTTCGGCCCTTCGGTGGGGGCCCTGTCCTGCCGGGCTCCATCTTTGCACTTGTCGGACGGGATCGAGACGCCGGGCCGGTGTGTGAGACGTCCCACGTTCCCTGGAAAACGAAGGCGCGCGATGGCAGGGGCGCGGGGAACTGCGCGAACAGCCCCCACGCCCCTGCGGACGACGCCCTACCGACCGGACCGAGCCGTCAGGGGACTCAGCCCAGGTCACCCGCGGCGGTGAGCTCCGCGAGCCGCACCAGCGTGCGCACGGCCGACCCGGTGCCGCCCTTCGGCGTGTAACCGAACGGGCCGCCCTCGTTGAACGCCGGCCCGGCGATGTCGAGGTGCGCCCACGTGATCCCCTCGCCCACGAACTCGCGCAGGAAGAGACCGGCGACGAGACCGCCGCCCATCCGCTCGCCCATGTTCGCGATGTCGGCCACGGACGAATCCATGCCCTTGCGCAGGTGCTCCGGCAGCGGCATCGGCCAGGCCGGCTCGCCGACCTCCTCCGCCGCCTCGTGCACCGCGGAGCGGAACGCGTCGTCGTTGGCCATCACACCGAACGTCCGGCTGCCCAGCGCCAGCATCATCGCGCCGGTCAGCGTGGCCACGTCCACGATCGCGTCCGGGTTCTCCTGCGAGGCCGCCCACAGTGCGTCGGCGAGCACCAGCCGGCCCTCGGCGTCGGTGTTGAGCACCTCGACCGTCTTGCCGCTGTACATGCGCAGCACGTCACCCGGGCGCACGGCGGAGCCGGACGGCATGTTCTCGGCCAGCGCCAGCCAGCCGGTGACGTTGACCGGCAGGCCGAGGCGCGCGGCGGCGACGACCGCGGCGAACACGGCGGCGGCACCGCTCATGTCGCACTTCATCGTCTCGTTGTGCCCGGCCGGCTTCAGCGAGATGCCGCCCGAGTCGTAGGTGATGCCCTTGCCGACGAAGGCCAGGTGCTTCTCCGCCTTCGGGTGCGTGTACGACAGCTTCACCAGGCGCGGGGTGGCCGCGGAGCCGCCGCCGACGCCGAGGATGCCGCCGTAGCCGCCCTTGACCAGGGCCTTGTCGTCGAGCACCTGCACCTTGATGCCGTGCTCCTTGGCCGCGGCCTGCGCGATGCCGGCGAAGGCGGCGGGGGTGAGGTCGTTCGGCGGGGTGTTGACCAGGTCGCGGGCGCGGTTCAGCTCCTCGCAGACCGCGACCGCGCGGGCGAGCGCGCCCTTGTGGGCGGCGTCGCGCGGCTTGCCGCCGAGCAGCGTGGCCTCCGCGAGCGGCGCCTTGCCGTTCTTGGCCTTGCCGTTCCCGGCGTCCTGCGTGTTGCCCTTGTAGGTGTCGAAGGAGTAGGCGCCGAGCAGGATGCCCTCGCCGATCGCGCCGAGGTCGCCGGGGCCGTCGACGGGCAGCGCGAACGCGGCCTTCTTCGACCCGGCGAGCGCGCGGGCGGCCACGCCGGCAGCCTTGCGCAGCGCCTCGGCGTCGTAGCCGCCGTCCTCGCCGTCCTCGCCGTCCTTGTCGGCGGGCTGCGCGCCGAGGCCCACCGCCACCACGAGCGGGGCCTTGAAGCCGGCCGGCGCGGGCAGCTTCGTCAGCTCGCCCTCGGCACCCGAGGCGCCGAGGGTCTCCAGGACGCCGGCCAGCTTGCCGTCGTACGCCTTGTCCACGGCCTCGGCGCCCGGCGCGACGACGGGCCCCTGGGCGCCCTTGGCGACACCGATCACGATCGCGTCGGCCCGCAGGCCGGGCGCCGCGGCGGTGCTGAGAGTCAGAGCAGTCACGGTGGTGAAATCTCGCTTCCGATGTGAAGTTCGCTGTGGCCGATGTGGGGTGGGTCGACCGGGCCCGAGAGCCGACCCTAGGCCCAGGCCCGGGCACTGGCGGCAACCGGGGCCTTCACCCTGTCGGCGAACACCCGTGACGAGACTACGCCCGTTGCCGACGCGCCCCGAAGGGGCGCGAGCCGGTGCCCGACGCGCGGCTGCGCCGCGGGCACGACCGGGCACGACGGACATGCGGCCGCCGAAGCGCGTACGACCCCGGGCCGGAAGGTCTCAACGGCCGAGGGCCAGCACCACGAGTGCCGTGACCGCGGCCGTCTCCGCGACCGCGCCGAACACATCGCCGGTGACCCCGCCGAACCTGCGGACGCACCTGCGCAGCAGCAGGTCGGCGACGGCGACGGCGGCGGCCACCGCGAGGGCGGTGCGCGCGCCGTCGTACCCGCCGAGGGCGGCGCCCGCCGCCCCGGCCGCCGCCACGACGGCGCAGGCCACGGCCAGTGCCGCGCCCTTCGGGACCACCCCGGCCACCGCCGCCCCCAGCCCTTCCGGGCGGGCCGCCGGCACCCCGGCGCGGGCGGCCAGGGTGAGCGCCAGCCGGGCCGCGACCGCCGACGCCACGGCCGCCACGGCACCCCTGGCCCAGGAGCCGGCGTAAAGCTGCGCCAGCACGGCGACCTGGGCGAGCAGCACCAGGACGAGGGTGAGCACCCCGAACGGTCCGATGTCCGACTGCTTCATGATCCGCAGCGCGTCCTCGGCGGGCTTGCCGCTGCCCAGCCCGTCGGCGGTGTCGGCGAGCCCGTCGAGGTGCAGCCCACGGGTCAGCGCGGCCGGTACGGCGACCGAGGCGACGGCGGCGAGCAGCGGGCCCGCGCCGAGGAGGAGCAGCAGCAGGCCGAGCCCGGCCGCGCACCCGCCGACGACCAGCCCGGCCACCGGCGCGCACAGCATGCCCCCGCGCGCGGCCCCCCGGTCCCAGCGGCGCACCCGGACGGGCAGCACGGTGAGCGTGCCGAAGGCGAACCGAAGTCCGTCCCGGAGGGAGGCCGGAGGGGACGGGGAGGACGTGGAGGACGTGAGCACCGGCGCAGGCTACCCGCCGACCGACCGGCCCACCCCGCCCCACCCCGGCAAACCGGCCCCGGGTCTCCGCCGGACCGTGGCCCTTCGCGCGGTCTGGCTCTCGTTGTCCGGTGTTCTCTGGCCGTCGCCTTCCGGGCTCGGCCGGGCCGTCGTCCTCCGGGCCGTCTGGCCGTGGCCCTCCGGCGTTCTCTGGTCGTGGCCTTCCGGGCTCGGCCGGGGCCGTCGTCCTCAGCGTCGTCTGGCCGTCGCCCTCCGGTGCTCCCTGGCCGGTCGCCTCCCGGGCTCCGCCGGACCGTCTCCCTCCGCGCCCCCGACCGTCGCCTTCCGCGCCGGTCTGGCCGTCTCCGCCGGACCATCGCTTTCTGAGCCGTCCGGCCGTTGCCTCGCCGGGGCTCCGCCGGGCCGTCGTCCTGGAACTCCACCCGCCGGCCCGGCTCCCGGCTCCCCCCGGCCGCCAGCCGTCCGTGGTCGGCCCGGGCCGCCCGCCCACCAGCCTCCGCGTACGTCCCTTCCCCGTCACCCGGAGGGATAAAGTGCGCACATGGGGCACTGGTGGGTGCGGAACATCGTCGAGCCGGGCAAGCTTCCGCTGCTGCTGGCCCTCGCCGCCTTCGTGCTGACCTTCGTCGTCACCCGGCTGATCACCCGGCTGATCCGGGCCGGCAAGGGCCCGTTCGGCAACGTCAAGGCGGGCGGGCTGCACATCCACCACGTCGTCCCCGGGGTCGTCCTCACCGTCGTCGGCGGCTTCGGTGCGGTGGCCAGCGACCGGCACGGCGCCGGCGGGGTCGTCTCGGCCGTGCTGTTCGGCATGGGCGCGGGCCTGGTCCTGGACGAGTTCGCGCTGATCCTGCACCTGGACGACGTCTACTGGACCGAGGAGGGCCGCAAGAGCGTCGAGGTCGTCGTGCTCACCGCCGCCCTGGTCGGCCTGTTGCTCGCCGGCTTCGTCCCGTTCGGCGTCAACGACCTCTCCCAGGAGGAGCTGGCCGACCGTGGCACGGTCATCTCCAACGTCGTCGCGAACTTCCTCTTCTCCCTCGTCGCCCTGCACAAGGGCAAGGCCCGCACCGCCCTGTTCGGGGTGATCGTGCCGCTGGTCGCGCTCGTCGGCGCGGTCCGGCTCGCCCGCCCGGGCTCCCCGTGGGCCCGCCGCTTCTACGGCCGCCGTCCCCGCGCCCGCGCCAAGGCCGCCCTGCGCGCCTACCGGCACGACCGCCGCTGGGTGCGGCCGAGCCGCGCCGTTCAGGACTGGATCGGCGGCAAGCCCGATCCCCGCCCGGCGCGCCTGCCCGGCCACCGCTGACCGCGGGCGCGACCGGCGCGACGGGACAGGGTCGCGCCGCGGTGCCGCGCTGCCGCCAGCAGGCACAGCAGCCCCACGGCCGTCAGCGCGGCCAGATGCTCCTTGCCCGCCAGGTTCTCCTTGAGCAGTACCTCGACGACCATCGCCAGCGTCACCGCGCCCGCCGTCGCGTAGGCGCCGTACCGCCAGCTCACGAACACCGCGAGTCCCACGACGGCCGCCGAGGGGCCGGTGTCCACCACCTGCCCGTCGGTCCACGGCAGCCCGAACGGGGCGTGCGCGCCCAGGGTGATGCCGAGCCGCGCGTACAGGGTTCCGGCGAGCGTGGCGACGTAGGCGATGGTCAGCGTCCGCCACCAGCCCAGGCACAGCTCGGCGATCCCGAACACCACCAGGATCTGCGCCAGCGCCCCCCACACCGGCAGGTCCAGCGCGGGCACGAACAGCGACAGGGGGGTGCGCAGCAGGGCCGACCACAGCGGGTCGTCGGCCCGTACGGCACCCAGGTTCTGCACCAGCTCGTACCCCCACGACTGGTTCTGCACGTACTGCAGGAACGCCGTCAGGCCCACCGCCGCGACCGTCAACGGGACCGCCACCGGGCCCCGTCTCCGCAGGGGCTCGCGCACGGCGGCGTACAGCGGCCCCCACTCGGCGCGGGCCCAGCGGGCCGGCGTCCTCATCGGACGCCCCTCCTCGAACGTTCCCCCGCCGAGCGTCGTGGCCATCGAGCGTTCCCCCGTCGTACGTGTCTCATCGGTGCGTGCCCAAGTGCCTGCGATGCAGCCACTTGGGCAGCCCCGGTGCCTCCAGGAACCCCTCCGCGCGGGCCGAGGCGAGGCCGATGCGCGGTAGGTCCGCGCTCTTCTCGAAGAGCAGGAACCGCGGCTCCCAGATGGGCCGGTACTTGGCGTTGGCGCGGTACAGCGACTCGATCTGCCACCAGCGCGAGAAGAAGCTGAGCAGCGACCGCCACAGCCTCAGCACCGGTCCGGCACCGAGGCGCGCGCCACGTTCGAAGACCGATCTGAACATCGCGAAGTTGAGTGAGACCTGCGTGATCCCGATCTCGTCGGCCCGCCGCAGCAGCTCGATGACCATGAACTCCATCAGCCCGTTGTCGGAGTCCCGGTCCCGCCGCATCAGGTCCAGGGACAGCCCGTGCGGCCCCCACGGCACGAAGGACAGCAGCGCCCGCAGCCGCCCGTCGGCGTCCGTGCACTCCAGCATCACGCAGCGGCCGTCCTCGCGGTCCCCGAGCCGCCCGAGCGCCATGCTGAAGCCGCGCTCGGTGGCGCCGTCGCGCCAGTCGTCGGCACGCTCCACGAGGTGCGCCATCTCGCGGGCCGGGATGTCCTCGTGCCGGCGGATGCGCACCCGGTACCCGGCCCGCTTCACCCGGTTGTACGCCTGCCGGACGGTGCGCATCGCCCGGCCCTCCAGCGTGAACTCGGCGACCTCCACGACCGCCTCGTCCCCGAGTTCCAGCGCGTCGAGACCGTGCCGGGCGTAGACGGTCCCGGCCTCCTCGCTCGCCCCCATGACCGCCGGGATCCACCCGTGCGCCCGCGCCTGGGCGAGCCAGGGCACGATCGCGCCCGGCCAGGCCTCGGGGTCCCCGACCGGGTCCCCGGACGCGAGACTCACCCCGCCGACGACCCGGTAGGCGACGGCGGCCTTCCCGGTCGGCGACCACACCACGCTCTTCTCCCGGCGCAGCGCGAAGTAGCCCAGCGAGTCGCGGTCTCCGTGCCGCTCCAGCAGTTCGCGCAGCCGCTTCTCGTCGTCCTCGCCGAGCGGGTCGACGGCCCGCCGGGAGCGGAAGGCGGCGTAGAACACGACGAGGACCAGGGCCGTGCTGAGCACGTTGATCGCCACGTTGGCCCAGTTGGGCGGGTCGATCCCGGGGAAGTGGGACTCCTCGGCCGCCACCGACACCAGGCGCAGGGTGCCGTAGTGCCAGCGCTCCGGGAACGTGGACCGTGCCGCGTCCGGAGCCTGGTTCGTGACCGTCACCAGCAGCCCGGCCAGCAGGCTCGTCACCAGCCCGCCGCCGACGGCCACCGTGGCCGCGAGCCGGGGGTTGGAGCGGTCGCCCTTGGCGTAGAACTCACGGCGGCCGACGAGCAGCGCGCCGACGAAGGCGGCCGTCAGCGCGAGGGAGACCCAGTTCTGCGGGTACCGCCGGATCTCCGGGAACGCCATGGCGAACGCGAACAGGGCCAGGAAGAGCCCGCTCATCACCAGGTTGAGGATCCATGCGGCCCGCTTCCGGCGCCGCATGGTGACGGCGAGGAAGGCGGTGAACACACCGGAGGCGAAGCCGGCCGTCAGCAGGTACGGCGTGAAGAAGTCGTCCTGGTTGTGCCGGCGGACGTCCTGGCCGAGCGAGACCCACACCGCGCTGAGGAAGTTGACGAAGGCGACGGTCCGCAGGTACCAGACGGCGAACGCGGCGGCCCGCCGGGAAGTCCCGGTGGACCGCCGCGCCCGCCCACCCGTCCGCGCCGCCTCGGCTCGCTGCTCCACGGCAATTCGGACATCTCCCATGGTGCAGGATCATATGGGCGCGGCTCCGGCGAACCGCACTTTTCAGCCCGTTGGTGGCATCGGGCTCAGATTTCCTGCTCTCCGGCCGGCTCCTGCGCCGGTTCCTCCTCCGGCTCCTGCTCCGGCTCCTTCTCGGCCGCCGGCTTCTCGGGAAGCTCCGCGGCCAGCGCGGCGGCGCTCTGCACGAGCGGCAGCGCCAGCAGCGCGCCGACGCCCTCGCCGACCCGCACCCCCTGCTCCAGCAGCGGCTCCAGGGCCATCCGGTCCAGCGCCTTCGCCTGCCCCGGCTCCCCGCTGTCGTGCCCGGCCAGCCACCAGTCCGGTGCCCGGAACGCGACCCGCTGCGCGACCAGCGCACACGCGGCGGCCACGACCCCGTCGAGGATCACCGGCAGCTTCCGCACCGCGCACTGCAACAGGAACCCGGTCATCGCCGCCAGGTCCGCCCCGCCCACGGTCGCCAGAAGCTGCAACTGGTCCCCGAGCACCGGCCGGGCCCGGCGCAGCGCGTCCCGGATCGCCGCGCACTTGCGCATCCAGGCCAGGTCGTCGATCGCGACCCCGCCCCGCCCGGTCACCACGGACGCGTCGGTGCCGCACAGCGCCGCGATCAGCACCGCCGCCGGCGTGGTCCCGCCCACGCTGACATCGCCGAGCACCACCAGATCGGTCCCCGAGTCGGCCTCCTCGTCGGCGACCGCGACCCCCGCCCGCAGCGCGGCCTCGGCCTCCTCCGCGGTGAGCGCGTCCTCGACGTCGATACGGCCGCTGCCCCGCCGCACCCGGTGCCGCGCCACGTCCTTGGGGAAGACGTCCGGCTCGCAGTCCAGGGCCATGTCCACGACCCGTACGGGCACCTCCAGCCGGCGCGCGAGCACGGCCACCGGGCTCGCGCCCTCCAGCACCGCCCGCACCAACTGCTCCGCACCGCCCGCGGGCCGCGCCGAGACGCCCAGCTCCGCGATGCCGTGGTCGCCGGCGAACAGCACCACCCGGGGCCGTTCGACCGGCCGTACCGGCACGGTGCCGCGCGCGGCGGCCAGCCATTCGCCCAGCTCGTCCAGGCGGCCCAGCGCTCCCGGCGGCACGATCTGACGCTCCCGCCGGGCCTCGGCGTCACGGCGTACGCCCCCGTCCGGGCGCTCGATCAGATCGGTGAAGTCGTCCAGATTAAGGCTGCTCATTCGCCGAACAGTACCGCCAGAGAACGAACGCGCCCGCGCCACATCGCCACCACACCCCTACGACGTCTTTGCACCTCAGAGCGTGATCCCATACGTTCCGGTTTGCCGCGGAATGTCGCACAGGGAGCACGCCCATGCCGACCTCGCCCCTCACCCCGCAGATCACCACCCCCCACGACCCCTTCCAGGAGCCCCGCCGCGAGGACTGCCCCTGGTGCGGCTCCCCGCGCCTGCGCACCCGGCTGCGCGCGCCCGACCCGCTGCGGCACCGGTCGGGCAGGTTCGTCCTCGACGCCTGCCGGGACTGCGGCCACGCCTTCCAGAACCCCCGGCTCAGCGCGGAGGGGCTCGCCTTCTTCCACCGCGACTTCTACGAGAGACACCTGGAGGAGTTCGCCGCGCAGTTCCGCTCCGCCCGGGCCGTGCGCCACCGGCACCGCGCCACCGCCTGGCGGCTGTCCGCCCTGCGGGAACCGGAGAGCTGGCTGGACGTCGGCACCGGCCGCGGCGGATTTCCCGAGGCGGCGAAGGAGTTCTTCCCCTACACCAGCTTCGACGGGCTGGACCCCACGGCCCGGGTGGAGCAGGCGCTGCTGGAGGGGCGCGTGGAGGAGGCGCACCGCGGTTACCTCACTACCCCCGGCATGGCCGCCCGGCTGCGCGCCCGCTACGACGTCGTCACCATGTTCCACCATCTGCAGCACGCGCCCGACCCACGCGCCGAACTGCGCGCCGCGCTGACCGTGCTGCGGCGCGGGGGCCACCTCGTCGTCGAAGTCCCGGACCCGCGCTGCCTGTTCGCCACACTGCTGGGCAGGTGGTGGCTGCCGTACGGCCAGCCGCGCCATCTGCACCTGGTGCCGCCGGCCAACCTCCGGGCGGAACTGCGGTCCCTGGGCTGCACGATCCTGGTCACGGACCGCACGACCCCGCATGTGCCGTACGACCTCTCGGCGGCCGTCGCCCTCGCCGTGGCCCAGGCCCACCCCGTCGTCCAGCTGGCGGCGATCCCCGTGCAGACCCTGGCCTCGGCCCTGGACCACGGGTGCGCTCCGCTGTTGCGCCGCACCCGCTTCTCCAACGCGTACCGGGTGGTGGCGCGGAAGGACGGGGGGTGACCGCGGACCGTCGCCGACGGCGGGCCCCCGGGGCCTGGTCGCACCCGCGCGGCCCGTCAGCCTCTGAGCACCAGCGCCTGGCCCGCCACCACCAGCAGGACCTGCTCGCACTCGTTCGCGAACGCCGCGTTCAGGCGCCCGAGTTCGTCGCGGTAGCGCCGGCCGGAAGCCGTCGCGGGGACGATCCCGGAGCCGACCTCGTTGGACACCGCCACCACGGTCCGCCGAGTTCCCCGCACCGCCGCCGTCAGCTCCCGCACCCGCTCCCGCAACGCCTTCTCACCGCCGCCCGCCCACTCCGCGTCGTCCCACGCCCCCACGGAATCCATCACGTCCGTCAGCCACAGCGACAGACAGTCGATCAGCACCGGCGGCCCGTCCTGCGCGAGCACCGGCACCAGGTCCGTCGTCTCCGCCGTACGCCACGACCCCGGCCGCCGGTCCCGGTGCACGGCCACCCGGGCCGCCCACTCGGTGTCCCCGCCCCGCGTGCCGCCCGTCGCCACGTACAGCACCTCCGGGAACGCCTCCAGCCGCCGCTCCGCCTCCACCGACTTGCCCGAACGCGCCCCGCCCAGCACCAGCGTCCGCCGCGGCACGTCCGGCACCTCCTCGTACGCCCCCACCACCAGCGTCGTGCCGTCCGGGACGGCCCGTGCCCCCGCCGCCGCGAGCCGGCGCCGCAACTCCACGCCGGGCGGCACGTCGTGGTCCAGGTGAACGGCGAGCACATCCGTGGTGGGGCCGACCGAGCCGACCGCGCGGAGCCGGGCGAGCGCGTCGGGACGGCCCACGACGTCCGCGAGGAGCATGTCGTACGACTCCGCCGTCGCCCCCTCCAGGCCCGCCGGCGCCCCGCCCGGCGGCAGATACAGCAGCCGCTGCCCGTCCGGCCCGGTCACCGCGTACCCGGTGCCGCCCGCGTCCATCGCCACGGCCCGCACCCGATGCCCCGTCAGCAGCGCCAACTCCCGCCCGTCCGGCACCCGCCCGGGCTGCGGCAGCCCGGCCGGGACCTCCACCGCCGGCCCGTCGTGCGGATGCGACAGCAGCACCTGCCGTACCCCGCCCAGCGACTGCCCGGCACGGGCCGCCGCGAACGCCGCGCCCGGCGTCAGGTCCAGCAGCAGCGTCCCGTCCACGAGCGCCGCGGTCGCGGCCCGCGCGTCCGGCCCGAGCGCGGTCGCGCACGCGGCACAGGAACAGTCGGGGCGAGGCAGTCCCGCCGGGGCACCGGTACCGAGCAGAGTCACTTCCACGGACTGATTTTCGCCTGCCCCCGGAGGTCTCGCGCGACCGGCCACCCGGATGATCCACGGCCTCTGACGGTGACCCGGCGTAGCGCATACGCTGCGGGGGCAGGTGTCGGATCAAAGGAGGCCAGATGACGGCATGGACGTGGCGGTTCGAGAAGGCCGACGGGACGGAGGTCCAGCCCGCGGTGCAGCCCGAGGAGTTCACCACGCAGGGGGATGCCGAGTCCTGGATCGGGGAGCACTGGAAGGCGCTGCTGGAGGGCGGGGCCGACCAGGTGCGGCTGTTCGAGGAGACCGCCGAGATCTACGGGCCGATGAGCCTGCACGCCGACGCGTGACCCGGGCGTGAACGGAGTGAGGAGGGGTCACCCTCCTCACTGCTCGCCCAGCGTCACCTCGACCGTCTTCTCGGTGCCGTCCCGCTGGTAGGTCACCGTGGTGCGCTGTCCCGGCTTGTCGTCCGCCAGCGCCTCGGCGAGTGAGGTGATGGTGGTGACGGACCGGTCACCCAGCCCGGTGATGATGTCGCCGGGGCGCAGACCCGCCCGGTCGGCCGCGCCGCCGGCGCGGACGCTGACCACCGCGGCCCCGCTCGGCTGGTAGCGGTCGTTCACGACCGTCCGCGCGGTGATGTCGAGGGCCGCCCGCCCGGACTCGACCACCTTCCCCTCCCGGACGATCTGGTCGGCGACCGTCCGCACCATCGACGCCGGGATCGCGAACCCGATGCCGGGCGCCGCGCTGTTCCCGAAGTTCGGGTCGGCCGCCGCGAGCGTCGGGATGCCGATCACCTGCCCGTCCAGGCCGACCAGGGCGCCGCCGCTGTTGCCCGGGTTGATCGCGGCCGAGGTCTGCACCATGTTGGCGATGGTCGCGCCCGTACCGCCGCCCGTGTCACCCTCGCTGACGGTCCGTCCGGTCGCCGAGACGATGCCCTGGGTCACGCTGGACGACAGCCCGAGCGGCGACCCCATGGCCAGCACGATCTGGCCGACCTGCACCTTCTCGGTGTTCCCGAACACCGCCGGCTTCAGCCCGTCCGGCACCTTGTCCAGCCGGACCACGGCGAGATCCTGCTCGGGGTAGGAGTAGACCAGGGTCGCGGTGAGTGGTTCCTCGTTGTTGGCCGTGGTCACCTGGAAGGTCTTCTCCGACCCGACCACGTGCGCGTTGGTGACGATGTGCCCCTTGTCGTCGTACACCACCCCGGAGCCCAGGTCCCGGCTCGCCTGGATCTGCACGACCGACGGCAGGACCTCCCGGATGACCTTCTGGTACTGGCTCTGCAGGTCGTTCGCGGCCATCGGCAGGGCCGCCCTGGTGGCCGCCGCGGTGTCCCGCCCGGCCTGGGCGGCGGGGGCGGTGCAGCCGGCGGCGAGGGCCGCGCAGCACACCAGCGCGGCGGCCAGGACGGCTCTTCGGAGGGCACGCGCGCGGGTACGGGAAGCGTCCATGTCCCGAGTCTCACCGCACGCGGATCACCCGTCCCGCGCTGTTCCCCCGAACGTGCTCAGCCCCGTACCCCGCACAGGTGCAACAGCGCCGCCACCCCGCGGTAGGGGTCCGTGCGCCCGGCCCGCTCCTCGACCGCGAGCAGTGTCTCCAGGTCGTCCGGGACCGCCGCGTCGTCCGCCGCCGTGTCCGTGAAGACCCGCACCCCGTACCAGGCGTGCAGCGGGGCGGCGATGCCGTCGAGCGTGGCGGTGAGGGCCGCGAGCCGGTCGGCGCGTACGTCCAGGCCGAGGCGGTTGCGGTAGGCGGTGGTGTCGAAGGCGGCCAGGGCGGACGACCAGTCCCCGGACAGGCCCGGACGCATGGCGAGCGCGTCGCCGTTGCGCACCAGCAGGGAGAGGAGGCCGCCGGGCGCCAGCACCCGGGCCAGGCCCGCCACCAGCGGGTCCGGCTCCTCCACGTACATCAGCACGCCGTGGCACAGCACCACGTCGAAGCTGCCCGGCAGGAAGTGCACACCGGTGTCCCGCCCGTCGCCCTGCACCAGGCGCACCCGCTCCCGGATGCCCTCCGGCTCCCGGGCCACGGCGTCCCGCGCGGCGGCGATCATCGTCGCGTCCTGCTCGACCCCGGTCACGTGGTGGCCGAGCCGGGCCAGCCGCACCGCCTGCGTACCCTGGCCCATCCCCACGTCGAGCACCCGCAGCCGCTGCCCGACCGGGAACCGCCCGGCTATCTGCTCGTCGAGCTGCCGGGCCACCAGCTCCTGGCGTACGACGTCCCGCAGGCCGCCCAGCTTGTCCAGCCAGGCATCGGCCGCGCCCCCGGTGAAAGCGTCTGCGCTCAGGGCCGCTCTCCGCGCTTGACCTGCGGCTTCGGCAGCCGAAGCCGGCGCATCTGCAGGGACCGCATCAGGGCGTAGGCGACCGCGCCGCGCGTGTTCTCGTTCGGGAAGCGCTCCTGGAGCCGCTTCTTCAGCCGGAAACCGCTGACCGCCGCGTCCAGCACGATCAGCACGATCACGATCAGCCACAGCAGCAGCGCGACGCTCTGGATCGCGGGCACCCGCACCACGCTCAGCACCAGGATGACCACGGCGAGCGGCAGGAAGAACTCCGCCACGTTGAACCGCGAGTCCACCCAGTTCCTGGCGAACTTGCGGACCGGGCCCTTGTCCCGGGCCGGCAGATACCGCTCGTCCCCGCTGGCCAGCGCCTGGCGCTGCCGCTCCAGGGCCTGGCGCCGCTCCTCGCGCTGGCGCTTCGCGGCCTCCTTGCGGTTCGTCGGCGTACGGGCGACGCTGCGGCGCTGGGACTGGGCCTCACTGCGCTTGGGCGTGGGCCTGCCCTTCGGGGCCTGAGGGTCACGGGTCTGCTTGGAGAGGGTCACCGGCGCCTTGTCGGCGGTCGGGGCCTTCTCTTCCTTGGCGCGGCTACGGAACACAAAACCCAAGGGTAAGGGCTGCGGCGGCATGGACCCCAGTCCGGTGGGGAACGATCCGGCAACACCGGACGTCTTCAGGGGGACAGAGGGGACACACAGAGGGCTTCCGGCGCATCAGGGTGGATCACCTACTCCCTACGCCGGAGCGGGACGGTCCGCAGTCGTCCTCGGGGATGAGCGCATCACCCCGCGAACAGTGCGGTAATGGAAGCAGGGCCCGTACTGTGGGTCCTGTCGCAGGATCTGTGAGCTGGAGTCCGTCAGAAGGGGGCGCGCGAAGCCCATGAGCGGTGTCATGAAGCGTATGGGGATGATCTTCCGCGCGAAGGCGAACAAGGCCCTTGACCGGGCCGAGGACCCGCGCGAGACCCTCGATTACTCGTACCAGAAGCAGCTGGAGCTGCTCCAGAAGGTCCGCCGTGGCGTCGCCGACGTGGCCACGTCCCGCAAGCGCCTGGAACTCCAGCTCAACCAGTTGCAGCAGCAGTCCTCCAAGCTGGAGGACCAGGGCCGCAAGGCGCTCGCGCTCGGCCGTGAGGACCTGGCCCGCGAGGCGCTGTCCCGCCGCGCCGCCCTCCAGCAGCAGGTCACGGACCTCGAAACCCAGCACGCGACCCTCCAGGGCGAGGAGGAGAAGCTCACCCTGGCGGCCCAGCGCCTCCAGGCCAAGGTGGACGCCTTCCGTACGAAGAAGGAGACCATCAAGGCCACCTACACCGCCGCCCAGGCCCAGACCCGCATCGGCGAGGCCTTCTCCGGCATCTCCGAGGAGATGGGCGACGTCGGCCTCGCCATCCAGCGTGCCGAGGACAAGACCGCCCAGCTCCAGGCGCGGGCCGGCGCCATCGACGAGCTGCTCGCCTCGGGCGCCCTGGACGACCAGTCCGGCATGCACAAGGACGACATCCAGGCCGAGCTGGACCGGCTCTCCGGTGGTACGGATGTAGAGCTGGAACTGCAGCGCATGAAGGCCGAGCTGGCCGGGGGCTCCCCGCAGCAGGCCATCGAGGGCGGCACCGGTCAGGGGCAGTCCCAGCAGCAGCCGCAGGACACCCCGCGCTTCGACAAGCAGTAGCCCGGCGCCGGGGCCCGAGCCGAGGAGGCCGACGTGATCGTACGGATCATGGGGGAGGGCCAGGTGACGCTGGACGACTCCCACGTCGTCGAGCTGAACAAGCTGGACGACGAGCTGCTCGCGGAGGTGGAGAGCGGTGACGAGGAGGGCTTCCGCCGCACGCTCGGCGCCCTCCTCGACTCCGTCCGCCGGCTCGGCACCCCGCTGCCCGACGACGCTCTGGAACCCTCCGAACTGATCCTCCCGGCACCGGACGCGACGCTGGAGGAGGTCCGCGAGATGCTCAGCGACGACGGGCTGATCCCGGGCTGAGCGTCGACGGTCCCCTGGGGGCGGGGTGCCTGGTGGCCCGGGGTGTCATCCGGCCGTGCGGCCGCGGGGCGTGTGTGGCTGGTCGCGCAGTTCCCCGCGCCCCTCCGGGCGCTTCCCCGTCACCCCCTCCGACCGACCTCCGTAGTCACCCCGCCCGGCCGGCCCCACACCGGGCGCCCTGCCGTCGGCCGGTGCCGGGCCCGTACTGTTCACACCGTGAGCACTCTCGAACGCGCCCGGTGCGGCCTGAAGGCGCATCCCCTGGCGGCGGACGCGGCGCTCGCCGTCGGCGTGCTGGGCTGCATGGTCGCCGGTTCCTTCGCCGAGCCCCAGGGCCATCACGGCCTGACCTGGGGCGTCCGCACCCCCGCCGTCCTCAGCCTCCTCCTCATGCTGGCCGGCGCCGCGGCGCTCGTCTTCCGGCGCCGGGCGCCCAAGACGGTCCTCGCCGTCACCGGCACCGTCTCCCTCGTCGAGTGCGTCACCGGCGACCCCCGCGCGCCGGTCGCGATGTCCGCCGTCATCGCCCTGTTCACCGTCGCCGCGACCACCGACCGCTCCACCACCTGGCGCCTCGGCCTGCTCACCATGACCGTGCTGACGGCCGCGGCCATGCTCGGCGGCCCGCTGCCCTGGTACGCCCAGGAGAACCTCGGCGTCCTCGCCTGGACGGGCATCGGCGCCACCGCCGGCGACGCCGTACGCAGCCGCCGCGCGGTCGTCCAGGCCATCCGGGACCGCGCCGAGCGCGCCGAACGCACCCGGGAGGAGGAGGCCCGCCGCCGGGTCGCCGAGGAGCGGCTGCGGATCGCCCGCGATCTGCACGACGTCGTCGCCCACCACATCGCCCTGGTGAACGTGCAGGCCGGTGTCGCCGCGCACGTCATGGACAGGCGGCCCGACCAGGCCAAGGAGGCCCTCGCGCACGTCCGCGAGGCCAGCCGCAGCGCGCTCGACGAACTCCGCGCCACCGTCGGCCTGCTCCGCCAGACCGGCGATCCGGAGGCCCCCACCGAACCCGCACCGGGCCTGAGCCGCCTGGAGGAGCTCGCCGACACCTTCCGCAGCGCGGGCCTGCCGGTGTCCGTGGCCCGCGCCGACCAGGGCACGGAACTGCCCGCCGCCGTCGACCTGGCCGCCTACCGGATCGTCCAGGAGGCCCTGACCAATGTGCAGAAGCACGCGGGCCCCGAGGCCGAGGCCGAGGTGAGCGTCGTACGCGTCGGGACGAACGTGGAGGTCACCGTCCTGGACGACGGCCCGGGCAAGCCCGGCGCCCCCGTGCCCGCCCCCGGCCGCGCGCCCGAGGCCGGCGGCGGGCACGGGCTGCTCGGCATGCGCGAGCGGGTCACCGCCCTGGGCGGCACCCTGACCACCGGGCCCCGCTACGGCGGCGGCTTCCGCGTCCATGCGATCCTGCCCGTCAAGACGAAGACGGCCCAGGGGGAGCCCGTATGACCATCCGTGTCCTGCTCGCCGACGACCAGGCACTGCTGCGCAGCGCGTTCCGGGTGCTGGTCGACTCCGAGCCCGACATGGAGGTGATCGGGGAGGCCTCCGACGGTGCGGAAGCGGTCCGGCTGGCGAAGGAGCACGGCCCCGACGTCGTCCTCATGGACATCCGGATGCCCGGCACCGACGGCCTCGCCGCCACCCGGCAGATCGGCGCCGACCCGTCCCTCGCCCAGGTCCGCGTGGTCATCCTGACCACCTTCGAGGTCGACGACTACGTCGTCCAGGCGCTGCGCGCCGGTGCCTCCGGCTTCCTCGGCAAGGGCAGCGAGCCGGACGAACTGCTGAACGCCATCCGGGTCGCGGCCGGCGGTGAGGCACTGCTGTCCCCCGCCGCCACCAAGGGCCTGATCGCCCGCTTCCTCGCCCGGGGCGACGACGGCGACGGCCCCGACCCCGCCCGCTCCGAGCGGCTCGGCACCCTCACCGGCCGCGAGCGGGAAGTCCTCGTCCAGGTCGCCGGCGGCCACTCCAACGACGAGATCGCCGAACGGCTGGCGGTCAGCCCGCTGACGGTGAAGACGCACGTCAACCGGGCCATGGCCAAGCTCGGCGCGCGGGACCGGGCACAGCTCGTCGTGATCGCGTACGAGTCGGGACTGGTACGTCCGAGGATGGACTGATCTCCACCCACGTCTACTGCGCGGGGAGTAGGGGCCCGTGGAGGAACGGGACCTGGGGCCTACGGAACGGCCCTCCGGGATGGCTCAGGGTGGTGGAGACTTCTGCCGCTCACCGAAGAGAGACCCTGACCCATGTCCTGGCTGTCCAGATTCAGCCTCGCGCAACGGGCCCTCGTCGGGCTCGTGTCCCTCATCGCCCTCGCCTTCGGGCTGATCGCGATACCCCAGATCAAGCAGCAGCTGCTGCCCACCATCGAACTGCCCATGGTGTCGGTGATCGCGCCGTACCAGGGCGCCTCGCCCGACGTGGTCGAGAAGCAGGTCGTCGAGCCCATCGAGAACAACCTGCAAGGCGTCGACGGCGTCACCGGTGTCACCTCCACCGCCAGCGAGGGCAACGCCGTGATCATGGCGTCCTTCGACTACGGCAACGACACCGACCGGATCGTCTCCGACGTCCAGCAGGCCGTGAACCGGGCCCGCAACCA
This sequence comes from Streptomyces flaveolus, assembly GCF_000716535.1. GTDB lineage: Bacteria > Actinomycetota > Actinomycetes > Streptomycetales > Streptomycetaceae > Streptomyces > Streptomyces flaveolus_A. The sequence continues at coordinate 174,104 of NZ_JNWV01000029.1, forward strand.
GCTCCCGGACGACGTCGACCCGCAGGTCGTCTCCGGCTCCACGGACGACATGCCGACCGTGGTCCTCGCCGTCACCTCCGACAAGGACCAGCAGGCGCTCGCCGACCAGCTCGACACGACGGTCGTACCGGCCCTGAAGGGCATCGACGGCGTCGGCCGCGTCCAGGTCACCGGAGTCCGCGACCTCCAGGTCACCGTCACCCCGGACGACGCCGAGCTCGCGCGGGCCGGCCTCACCCCGGCGGCGCTCGGCCAGGCCCTCCAGGCGGGCGGCGCGACCGTACCGGCCGGCTCCTTCGACGAGGACGGCGCCAGCCGCACCGTCCAGGTCGGCGGCGGTTTCACCTCGCTCGAGCAGATCAAGGACCTGATGGTCACCGGCGAGGGCGCGAAGCGGCCGGTGCGCCTCGGTGCCGTGGCCACGGTGAAGGAGCAGCCGGCCCCGGCCGACTCCCTCACCCGCACCGACGGCCGGCCAAGCCTGGCCGTCAACGTCACGATGGACCACGACGGCAGCGCCGTCTCCATCTCGAACGCGGTCGAGGACAAGCTGCCCGGCCTGCGCGAGGACCTCGGCGCGGGCGCGAAGCTCACGGTCGTCAGCGACCAGGGTCCGGCCGTGTCCAAGTCCATCAAGGGCCTGACCACGGAGGGCGCGCTCGGCCTGCTCTTCGCGGTCCTGGTGATCCTGGTCTTCCTCGCGTCGATCCGCTCGACGCTGGTGACGGCGGTCTCCATCCCGCTGTCGGTGGTGCTGGCCCTGATCGTGCTGTGGACGCGCGGCCTGTCCCTGAACATGCTCACGCTCGGAGCGCTGACCATCGCCATCGGCCGGGTCGTCGACGACTCGATCGTGGTCCTGGAGAACATCAAGCGGCACCTCGGCTACGGCGAGGAACGCAAGGAGGCGATCCTCACGGCGGTGCGCGAGGTGGCCGGCGCGGTCACCTCCTCCACCCTCACCACGGTCGCCGTGTTCCTGCCGATCGGCCTGGTCGGCGGCATGGTGGGCGCCCTGTTCGGCTCGTTCAGCCTCACGGTGACGGCGGCCCTGCTGGCCTCCCTGCTGGTGTCGCTGACGGTCGTGCCGGTCCTGTCGTACTGGTTCCTGCGCGCCCCGAAGGGCACCCCGGCGGACGCGGCGGAGGCCCGCCGCAAGGCCGAGGAGAAGGAGGCCGACAGCCGTCTCCAGCGGGCGTACGTCCCCGTCCTGCGGTTCGCGACGCGCCGCCGGCTCTCCAGCGTGCTCATCGCGATCGTCGTCCTGGTCGTCACGTTCGGCATGTCCGGCCTGCTGAAGACGAACTTCTTCGACCAGGGCGACCAGGAGGTCCTCACCGTCAAGCAGGAGCTGAAGCCCGGCACCAGCCTGGCCGCCACCGACGCGCAGGCCAAGCGGGTGGAGAAGCTGCTCGCCTCCACCGAGGGCGTGAAGGACTACCAGGTCACCGTCGGCTCGTCCGGCTTCATGGCGGCCTTCGGCGGCGGCACCGACACCAACCAGGCGTCGTACCAGGTGATGCTGAAGGACTCCGCGTCCTACGACGACGTGCAGAAGCGTCTCGAGACCGGCTTGAAGGAGCTCAAGGGCATCGGTACGACCACCGTGTCGGCCGGTGACGGCTTCGGCGGCCAGGACCTCAGCGTGGTCGTCAAGGCGTCCGACCCCGAGGTGCTGCGGACGGCGGCGGAGCAGGTCCGCTCCACGGTCGCCGGCCTCGACCACGTCACGGACGTCACCAGCGACCTCGCGCAGAGCGTGCCGCGGATCTCGGTCAAGGCGAACGCGAAGGCGGCGGCGGCCGGGTTCGACGACCAGAAGCTCGGCGCCGCGGTGGCGCAGGCCGTGCGCGGTACGACGGCGGCCAAGGCGATCCTCGACGACACCGAGCGGGACGTCGTCGTGAGGTCGGCCGAGCCCGCGACCACGCTGGCCCAGCTCAAGGCGCTGCGCCTCGGCCCGGTGAAGCTCGGTGACATCGCCACGGTGAAGCTGGTGGACGGTCCGGTGTCCATGACCCGTATCGACGGGCAGCGCGCCGCCACGATCAAGGCCAAGCCGACGGGTGACAACACGGGTGCGATCGGCACCAAGCTGCAGTCGAAGATCAAGGACCTGAAGCTGCCGGCCGGCGCCACGGCGGAGATCGGCGGTGTGGCCTCCGACCAGGACGACGCGTTCAAGAACCTGGGCCTGGCCATGCTGGCGGCCATCGCGATCGTCTTCATGCTCCTGGTCGCGACGTTCCGCTCGCTCGCCCAGCCGCTGATCCTGCTGGTCTCCATCCCGTTCGCGGCGACGGGCGCGATCGGTCTGCTGGTCGCCACCGGCACCCCGCTGGGCGTGCCCGCGATGATCGGCATGCTGATGCTGATCGGCATCGTGGTGACCAACGCGATCGTGCTGATCGACCTGATCAACCAGTACCGGGCGCAGGGTCACGGCGTGGTGGAAGCGGTGATCGAGGGCGGCCGGCACCGGCTGCGCCCGATCCTCATGACGGCGCTGGCGACGATCTTCGCGCTGCTCCCGATGGCCCTGGGCGTCACCGGCGAGGGCGGCTTCATCGCCCAGCCGCTCGCCGTGGTCGTCATCGGCGGCCTGATCACCTCCACCCTGCTGACGCTCCTGCTGGTCCCGACGCTCTACGCGATGCTGGAGCTCCGCAAGGAGCGGCGGGCGAAGAAGCGGGCGGCCAAGCGGGAGGAGAAGGCGGAGAAGGTTCCGGAGCCGGCCGGAGTCTGACGCACGGCGAAGGGCCGGGTCCCGCACGGGACCCGGCCCTTTCGTGTCCGCTGGGCAGGCGCGAGCGCTACGGGAGCGCCAGCATCCGCTCCAGGGCCAGCTTGGCGAACGCCTCCGTCTCCTTGTCGACCTCGATGCGGTTGACCAGGTTGCCGTCGGCCAGGGACTCCAGCGCCCAGACCAGGTGGGGGAGGTCGATGCGGTTCATCGTCGAGCAGAAGCAGACCGTCTTGTCGAGGAAGACGATCTCCTTGCCCTCGGGAGCGAAACGGTTCGCCAGGCGGCGGACCAGGTTCAGCTCGGTGCCGATGGCCCACTTGGAGCCGGCCGGGGCGGCCTCCAGCGCCTTGATGATGTACTCGGTCGAACCGACGTAGTCCGCCGCCGCCACGACCTCGTGCTTGCACTCCGGGTGGACCAGCACGTTCACGTCGGGGATGCGCGCGCGCACGTCGTTGACCGAGTCCAGGCTGAAGCGGCCGTGGACCGAGCAGTGGCCCCGCCACAGGATCATCTTCGCGTCCCGCAGCTCCTGAGCGGTCAGCCCGCCGTTCGGCTTGTGCGGGTTGTAGACCACGCAGTCGTCCAGGGACATCCCCATGTCACGGACGGCGGTGTTGCGGCCCAGGTGCTGGTCCGGCAGGAAGAGGACCTTCTCACCCTGCTCGAAGGCCCAGTCGAGGGCGCGCTTGGCGTTGGAGGAGGTGCAGATCGTGCCACCGTGCTTGCCGGTGAACGCCTTGATGTCGGCGGAGGAGTTCATGTACGACACCGGGACCACCTGCTCGGCGATGCCCGCCTCGGTCAGCACGTCCCAGCACTCCGCGACCTGCTCGGCCGTCGCCATGTCGGCCATGGAGCAGCCGGCGGCGAGGTCGGGCAGGACGACCTTCTGGTCGTCGGTGGTCAGGATGTCCGCCGACTCGGCCATGAAGTGCACACCGCAGAAGACGATGTACTCGGCCTCCGGGCGCGCGGCCGCGTCCCGGGCCAGCTTGAAGGAGTCGCCCGTGACGTCCGCGAACTGGATGACCTCGTCACGCTGGTAGTGGTGGCCGAGGACGAAGACCTTGTCGCCGAGCCGGGCCTTGGCGGCGCGGGCACGCTCGACCAGGTCGGGGTCGGAGGGCGACGGCAGGTCTCCGGGACACTCGACGCCCCGCTCGCTCTTCGGGTCGGCCTCGCGGCCGAGCAGCAGCAGGGCGAGCGGAGTCGGCTGCACGTCGAGCTCCGGGGTCTGGGCGGTGGTCACGACACGCACCCTTTCTACTTTTCGTCTAACTGACGCTATCTATCATAACCGGTTCACGTCACTTTGACGATGGCCATAGCGTCCATGTGACGTGAATCCCGCTCCAGCCCCCCACGGGCCGCTGTCGGCGCCCAGGGGCATGTGCGAGCATGAAGTCGGAAGCAAAACGCGACAACGCGAATGCCCGGCCCGGAATGAATCCGCGGAATCGCCGGTTGCACTCGTCGGCAAGCAGTCTCCGTACAACCCGGGAGAGATGTAGATGTCCGTATCGGACGAGACCACCACCGTCACCGACGGCATCATCCTGACCGACGCCGCCGCGGCCAAGGTCAAGGCCCTGCTCGACCAGGAAGGCCGCGACGACCTGGCGCTGCGCGTCGCCGTCCAGCCCGGCGGCTGCTCCGGCCTGCGCTACCAGCTCTTCTTCGACGAGCGCTCGCTCGACGGTGACGTGGAGAAGGACTTCGGCGGGGTCAAGGTCGTCACGGACCGCATGAGCGCTCCGTACCTCGGCGGTGCCACCATCGACTTCGTGGACACGATCGAGAAGCAGGGCTTCACGATCGACAACCCGAACGCGACCGGCTCCTGCGCCTGCGGCGACTCCTTCAGCTGAGCCGACGGCCGGCAGATCCGTACGGTCTGACGGTCGAGAAAGGCGGCGGTCCCCTTCCGGGGGCCGCCGCCTTCACTTTGCCCGGTCAGCGCGCCTGCGCCGACGCGTCCGGCCGCAGCGAGCCCGGCTTCGCCTTCGGGATCGCCTTGCCGTCCGTGCCGACCACCGCCCGCCCGTCCAGCGGCGCGTCCAGCGTCACGGTCTTCACGTACTCCTTGGCGATCAGGATGCACACCCGGCCCGGCCAGGGCCGCTCGGTGACCGTCACCGTCACCCGGCCGGCGCTCTCCCGCGCCGACGTCTTGTAGTCGGCGCAGACCCCGCCGTAGAAGCTCAGGTTCAGCGTCCGCCCGTCCGCCGTGTAGGCGTTCACCTTCACGCTCCGGCTCTCCCCGGGCGCCTGGGACGGCTGGGAGGGCCGCGGCGCCGGGGACGCGGACGCCGAGGCCAGGTAGGCCGGGTCGACCGCGGGATACGTCACGGTGAACGCGCCGCCCGCCGTCGACCCCCGCACCTGGAACAGCCAGGACGGCACCAGCGTCTGCCGCCCGCCGACGGAGTGCGCGGCCAGCCCGAACACCGCCTTCTCGACCGTCACCGTCTCCCGGGCCGCCTTCGGTGCCCCCGTGGACGCTCCGCACGGCTGCTCCAGCCGGTCCTTCAGCGGCTCCGGGCTCGCGCACCCGCCGATCCCCATCCGGTGGTCGCCCTTCGCCGCCCCGTTCATCAGCTCCAGCGTCTTCGCGGCGCCCACCACGGGATACGTGTCACCCTTCACCGGCGCCGCCAGCAGCCCGTGACCGCCGACCAGTTCGCCGCCGCGGTCGACGGTCAGGCCGGTCGTCCAGCCGTACGTGGGCAGCCCGCCGACCACCGGGTCGGCGTTGACCACCCGCCGGGCGCCCATGACCTGGCTCGCGTCGAGCTTCGCGTCGTCCAGCCCGGCCGCCTTCAGCACCGGTGCCGCCGCCTTCTCGGCGTCGGCCACGCTCACCGGGTCGCCGGCCGGAGCGCCCGGGTCCTGCGCGCAGACGGTCACCTTCCGGCAGTTGTCGGTGCCGGGCGCGTACCGGTCGAAGCTCCAGCCGCCCGGCGCGTCCCGGTTCACCGTCAGCTTCGGGCCGGAGCCGTCCTGGCCGCCGACCCGCCAGATGCGCCCCTCGGCCACCGGCGCGCCGTCGACCCCGAGCGCCTTCGCCAGCCGGACCACCTGATCCCGGCCGACCTCGGCCCCCGGCTCGTACACCGGCGCGGAGCCGGGCCCGTCGGGCAGTTCCCCCCGCGCCACGTACCGGGCGCCGTACGGATCCGGCTCGCCGGGCGCGATGCCGCCGGTGCCGCTGTTCGCCCAGCCGTCCAGGGCGAGCGGCGGGGGAGTGCCGGGCCCGCCGGGTGCGGCGGCATCGCCCGCACGGCCGTCCGTGCCGTGGCCCGCGGCGAGGTACGCGCCACCGCCGCCGATCAGCAGGACGGCCGCGGTGGCGACCGTGACGATGACGGCGGTGGGTCGTCGACCACTGCTCCGCCCCGGTTCCGCCGTCGTCGACCGCGGGTCCGTGGGGGACTGCTCGCGCTCCTCGGGGGCGCCGGAGTTCTCAGACCGCTCGGTGTTCACCGCATCGCTCCTCGCTGGATCGTGTCCCGCGTCCCCTGCGCGGGGGACGGCGATGGGACGCGGTAGGGGAGCGCGCGGTTCCCGGGCTCGCGCCCCGCGGTCAGTCGCCGTAGTCGGACATCGCGTCCAGCAGCCGGGCGGACCGCGCGGGCACGCGCACCCCGTGGATCAGGGACGGCGGCACCGGCCGGGACTCGGCGTGCTCCGGGACCGCCCAGTGCGGCGCCATCCGGGCGCAGTCGCCGCGCAGCGCGGCGAGGTCGCCGTCGGAATCGGCCGGGGCGGAAGAGGTGACCTTGAGGTTCGTCATGCCCGCACCGTAGGCACGGCCCGGGCTGCGGCAAAAGAGCTACTATCGGGTAGTTTTGCCAGCTTCAGTGGCAGCTTCCGACCGGGTAGCGTGAACTGTCAATCCGCCCTCCCGCCTCCCACCACCGCCCTTCCAACGAGCGCTCACGCGCGCACCTTCTTATTTCCGCAGGAGAATCCCGTCGTGCGCATCGCAGTCACCGGCTCCATCGCCACCGACCATCTCATGACCTTCCCCGGCCGCTTCGCCGACCAGTTCGTCGCGGACCAGCTGCACACGGTTTCGCTCTCCTTCCTGGTCGACAACCTCGACGTACGCCGGGGCGGCGTCGGCGCCAACATCGCCTTCGGCATGGGCCAGCTCGGCACCGAGCCCATCCTGGTCGGCGCCGCCGGCTTCGACTTCGACGAGTACCGGGCCTGGCTCGACCGGCACGGCGTCGACACCGAATCGGTCCGCATCTCCGAGACCCTGCACACCGCCCGCTTCGTGTGCACCACCGACTCCGACCACAACCAGATCGGCTCCTTCTACACCGGCGCGATGAGCGAGGCCCGGCTGATCGAGCTGAAGACGGTCGCCGACCGCGTGGGCGGCCTCGACCTGGTCCTCATCGGTGCCGACGACCCCGAGGCGATGCTCCGCCACACCGAGGAGTGCCGCTCCCGGAACATCCCGTTCGCCGCCGACTTCTCCCAGCAGATCGCCCGGATGGGGGGCGAGGAGATCCGGATACTGCTGGACGGCGCGACCTACCTCTTCTCCAACGAGTACGAGAAGGGGCTCATCGAGTCCAAGACCGGCTGGAGCGACGCGGAGATCCTGGCCAAGGTCGGCCACCGGGTCACCACGCTCGGCTCCCGGGGCGTACGCATCGAGCGGAGCGGCGAGGACCCGATCGAGGTCGGCTGCCCGGAGGAGGAGCGCAAGGCCGACCCCACGGGCGTCGGCGACGCCTTCCGCGCGGGATTCCTGTCGGGGCTGGCCTGGGGCGTCTCCCTGGAGCGCGCCGCCCAGGTGGGCTGCATGCTGGCCACACTGGTCATCGAGACCGTGGGAACGCAGGAGTACCAGTTGCGGCGCGGCCACTTCATGGAGCGGTTCGTGAAGGCGTACGGCGACGAGGCCGGTCAGGAAGTGCGGGCCCACCTGAGCTGAGGCCGGCCGACTGCTCGTCCGCCGCGGGCGGTGCGTCGTCGGGTGCACGCGCCCGTCCGGGGCCGCGCCCCCCTCAGCTCGTCCGGCGCACCAGATACGCCGTTCCCCTCTCCGCCGGCTCCTCCCCGACGTACTCCTGCCCTCGCATCTCGCACCACGCCGGGATGTCCAGGCGGGCCGCCTCGTCGTCGGAGAGGACCCGGACGGTCCCGCCCACCGGCACCCGGCCGAACACCTTCGCCAGTTCGATGACCGGAATCGGGCAGCGCTTGCCGAGGGAGTCGACGACCAGCTCCTCCGGGCTCCCCTGGGTGACCGGCGCGGGGGCGCCCAGCTTCTCGCGCACTCCGGCCACCACCCCGGGCAGCACCTCCAGGAACCGCTCCACGTCCGCCTCCGCCGTGCCGGCCGGCAGGGACACCCGTACGTTCCCCTCGCTCAGCACCCCCATCGCCTTCAGCACATGGCTGGGAGTCAGCGTGCTGCTCGTGCAGGAGGAACCGGAGGAGACCGAGAAGCCGGCCCGGTCCAGCTCGTGCAGCAAGGCCTCGCCGTCGACGTAGAGGCAGGAGAACGTGACGATCCCGGGCAGCCGGCGCACGGCGTCGCCGACCACCTCCACGTCCGGCACCAGCTCCGGCACCCGCGCCCGGATCCGCTCCGTCAGCCCCCGCAGCCGTACCGCCTCCTGGGCCGCCTCGGCCCGCACCGCGCGCAGCGAGGCCACGGCCGCCACGATCGCCGGGATGTTCTCGAACCCGGGCGCCCGCCCCGACTCCCGTTCGTCCACCGGCCCTTGGGCGGCGAACCGCGCGCCCTTGCGCACGACGAGCAGCCCGACCCCCGACGGCCCGCCCCACTTGTGCGCGCTGGCCGCGAGCAGCGACCAGTCGCCCTCGACCGGTCCCCAGCCCAGCGACTGCGCCGCGTCGACCAGCAGGGGCACCCCGGCCGCCCGGCACACCTCGGCCACCTCGGCCACCGGCTGCACGGTCCCCACCTCGTGGTTGGCCGACTGCAGGCACGCCAGGGCGGTGTCCGCGCGGAGCGCGGCCTCGTATCCGGAGGGGTCGACGGCTCCCGCCCGGTCGACGGCCACCCGGGTGACGGCCCCACCCTCCGCCTCGAACACCTCCGCCGAATGGAGTACGGAGGAGTGTTCGACGGACGACACGATCAGGTGGCGTCCCACCCGCCGGCGTCCGGCCAACGCCCCCGCGACCCCCGTGTGCAGGGCCCGGGTGCCGGACGACGTGAACACCACCTCGTCCGCACGGCAGCCGACGGCCTCGGCAACCGCCTCCCGCGAGGCGTCCAGCAACATCCGCGCCTTGCGTCCCTCCCGGTAGAGCCGGGCGGGATCGGCCCATCCTTCATCCAAAGAGGCCAACAGCGCCTGATGGGCGACGGGATGGAGAGGAACGGCGGAGGCAGCGTCAAAGTAGGCCATACGGCAACGCTAGACCGCCCGTCAGGGCAGTGCCCCGAAGGGGCGCGAGGCGGTGACATCAGCGGCTCCGCCGCGGGGCGCGACCAGCCACGATGACCCCGCAGCCGCCAATCAAGCGAACCACCCGAGTTAGTAGGCACCCCTCCCCGCGAACCCTCGGAGAGGGTGGGCTAGGGTTTGGTCCGCATAAACATCCAAACCCCTGCCCGACGCAGGGCGGCGACCGACCAGCGAGAAGGCCGCAGCCGACCGCGCGGGCGAGACTCTCGGGAAGGCGCTACGTGAGTCCCAACGGCTCCGACCGCTCGCCGCGGCGCCCGATGCGGCGGAAGCTGCTGCAGGCACTGACCGCGGGCCTGGTCCTGGCGACCGCAACCGGTTGCACATACAAGGACTTCCCCCGCCTTGGCATGCCCACCCCGACCACGGAAGAGGCTCCGCGGATCCTCTCCCTGTGGCAGGGCTCCTGGGCTGCCGCGCTCGCCGTCGGCGTGCTGGTGTGGGGTCTGATCCTGTGGAGCGCGATGTTCCACCGGCGCAGCCGTACCAAGGTCGAGGTTCCCCCTCAGACCCGGTACAACATGCCGATCGAGGCCCTGTACACGGTGGTCCCGATCATCATCATCTCGGTGCTCTTCTACTTCACGGCCCGGGACGAGTCGAAGCTCCTGGACACCTCGAAGAAGCCCGACGTCACGGTCAACGTGGTCGGCTTCCAGTGGAGCTGGGGCTTCAACTACATCGAGAACGTCCCTGGTTCCTCCGGCGACGCCAGGACCGACAAGAACCTGGACGCCATCCCGGACCGGCTCAAGGACCAGTTCCCGGCCAACGCCGGCGGTGTCTACGACGTCGGCACGCCCGGCACGCGGAACCCGCAGACGAACAACCCCGGCCCGACGCTCTGGCTGCCCAAGGGCAAGACGGTCCGCTTCGTCCTGACCTCGCGTGATGTCATCCACTCCTTCTGGGTGGTGCCGTTCCTGATGAAGCAGGACGTCATCCCCGGTCACACCAACGCCTTCCAGGTGACCCCCAACAAGGAGGGCACCTTCCTCGGCAAGTGCGCCGAACTCTGCGGCGTCGACCACTCCCGGATGCTGTTCAACGTGAAGGTCGTCTCCCCGGAGCGCTACGCGCAGCACCTCAAGGAGCTCGCGAAGAAGGGGCAGACCGGTTACATCCCGGCCGGCATCGCGCAGACGAGCCACGAGAAGAACCAGAGGACGAACAACCTGTGAGCATCCTCAACGAACCCCAGGGTGCCGCGGCAGCTGAAGGCTCGCACGCCGACGAGCTGCCGGTCCGGCGCAAGCAGCCCGGCAATGTCGTGGTGAAGTGGCTGACGACCACCGATCACAAGACGATCGGCACGCTGTATCTGGCGACGTCGTTCGCGTTCTTCCTGATCGGTGGCGTGATGGCGCTCATCATGCGCGCCGAGCTGGCCCGGCCG
>NZ_JNWV01000030.1 GCF_000716535.1 Streptomyces flaveolus
GGCGGGTTCCGGCGGGGCGGGTTCGGTCCCCTGGGCGGATCCTGGAGCGGAGGCGGGCGCGGTCCCCTGGGCGGACCCCGGGGTGGAGGCGGGCGCGGGCCACTGGGCGGATGCCGGGGCGGGGGCGGTGGGCTGTGCGCTGTCGGTCGGTGTGACGTCCGGCGTGGTGCGCGCCTCCCGCCCGGACAGCAGCCGCAGCCACCTCCCGAGCACCCCCTTCAGCTCGGCCGGCGCCACGATCGCGTCCGCCGAACCCGCCCTGAGCTGGGACTCCGCCGTGTACGCGGCCGGGTCGGCGCCGGGCGGGCGGACCCGGGAGCCGGCGAAGCCGACCTGGGCGCCGGGGAGGGCCAGGACGATGTCCGCGCCCGCGCCGAGGGTGGCCCAGCCGCCACCGGTCGTCGGGTCCCGCAGGACCGCGATCTGGGGCAGCCCGGCCTCGCGGGTGAGCGCGGACTGCCGGGCCACCCGCTGGAGCTGGGTCAGCGCGAGCATGCCCTCCTGCATCCGGCTGCCCCCGGTCGCGATCAACGGCACGACCGGCAGCCGGTGTTCGCGGGCGTGGGTGTACGCCGCCTCCAGCCGGTCCCCGGTGCGCTCGCCCAGCGAGCCGCCCAGGAAGCCGAACTCGAACGCGATCAGGACGGCCCGGGTCCCCCCGACGCGCGCGGTGCCGCAGACGACCGACTCCCGCTCGCCGGTGCGGGCAGCGGCACGGTCGCGGGAGGCGTCGTAGCCCTGCCAGCCGAGGGGGCCGTCGTCCCGCTTCGACTCCCGCACCGGGGCGGGCAGTTCACGGAAGCTGTCCGCGTCCGCGACCAGCGCGAGTATCTCCCGTGCCGAGAGCCGCTCAGGCATCGGACAGGGCCCGCTTCATGATCTTCCCCATGTCGTTGCGGGGGAGCGCCTGAAGGTAACGGACGACCCGGGGGCGCTTGTGCGGGGCAAGCCGCCGCGCCACGTGGTCCGCCAACTCCTCGGCGCCCGGCGGGGTTTCCGGGTCCGCCGGGACGATCCAGGCCACGATCCGCTCGCCCAGGTCGGCGTCCGGCTCTCCGGTGACCGCCGCCTCCCGCACCCCCGGGTGCTCCAGCAGCGCGTTCTCGATCTCACCGGCCCCGATCTTGTACCCCCCGCTCTTGATCAGGTCGGTGGCCTTGCGGCCGACGATGCGGACGTAGCCGTCGGGCTCGCGCACGGCCATGTCCCCGGTGCGGAACCAGCCGTCGGCGGTGAACGCGGCGGCGGTGGCGTCGGGCCGGTTCAGGTACTCGGTGAACAGGTTCGGGCCGCGCACCTGGATCTCCCCGACGCTCTCCCCGTCGTACGCGGTGATCTCCGTGCCGTCCTCCTCCACCAGCCGCAGCTCCACGCCCGGCAGCGGCACCCCGACCGTCCCGGCCCGGGCCTCCCCGTCGGCCCGCACGCTGGTGTTCATGAGGGTCTCGGTCATGCCGTACCGCTCGATCACCCGGCGTCCGGTCGCCGCCGCGATCCGCTCGTGGTCGTGGACCGGCAGCGCGGCCGAGCCCGAGACCAGCAGCCGGGCCCCGGCGAGCGCCTTGGCCAGCTCCGGGTCGCCGGGCAGCGCCTCCGCGATCCGGTGGTACATCGTCGGCACCCCGAACACCATGGTCGCGCCGGCGTTCAGCTCCCGGGCCACGCCCTCGGGGGAGAACCGCCCCAGGTGCCTTACGGAGCCGCCGCGCCGCAGCGGGCCCAGGACGCCCAGCACCAGCCCGTGCACGTGGAACAGCGGCAGCCCGTGCACCAGCACGTCGTCGCCGGTCCACCGCCAGGCGTCGGCGAGCGCGTCCAGGGTGGTGGCGAGGGCCCGGCGGGGGAGGACCGCGCCCTTGGGCGGGCCGGTGGTGCCGGAGGTGTAGACGATCAGCGCCGGGTCACCGTCCGAGGCCCGTTCCTGAGGGACGGCACCGGTGGCGGACGCGTCGACCTCGATCCGTGCCAGGTCACCGAACACCGGCGGGAGTTCGACGCCGGGCGCGGCGAGCACGAGGGAGGGGGCGCTGTCGGACAGGATGTGCGCCAGTTCCCGCTCGCCCGACTTCGGGTTGAGCGGCACCGCCGCCACCCCGGCGAGCAGCGCGCCCGTCACCGCGACGGCGGTCTCCAGCTCCGCGGTGGCCCATACGGCGACCCGGCCGGAGCCCTCGATCCGCGCGGCCAGGGCACCCGCGGCGCCCGCCAGCCCGCCGTACGTCAGGGACCGTGGTCCGAACCGCAGGGCGGTCCTCCCCCGGACTTCGTCCGGGGGTACCCCCGTCTCGCTGCGCTCGCCCGGACCGTCCGTCAGGGCGGGGAAGAGGGAGGACACGCGGCGCACTCCTTACTGTCGGGCGGTGCCGACTGCCGGGGACGACAGCACCTTCCTACACCAGGACCCGCGTCCCGACGACAGCGCTCAGATCGGCCGCGAGCCGCAGCTCGACCGCCCGCAGCGCCGGATGCTCCAGCCAGTGCAGCCGGGCCCGGTCGACCCGGCCCTCGTGCAGCGGCGGCCATCCGGCCGCGGGCGTGAAGTCGTCCACGACGACCGTGCCGCCGGGCGCCAGCAGCCGCTCCACGTCGGCGGGCGCGTCCCCGGGCGCCTTGCCCTGCCCGCCCCCGTCGAGGACGAGCAGGTCGAAGGGGCCGTACTCCTCGATCCGCCGCCAGTCGCCGGTCAGCACGGTGACCGCGGGCCGGCCGGCGAAGACCTCGGCGGCGCGCCGCGCCCGCTCCGGATCCCGCTCGACGCTGACCAGCCGCACCCCGGGGGCGGCCCCCGACGCGAGCCAGGCCAGGCCGACACCGAGCCCGGTGCCGGTCTCCCCGATCCGGAGCCGGGCGCCGCCCGCCAGCGTGTGCAGCAGGCGGCCCTGTTCGGGCCGGCAGGAGAAGGGGAAGCCGTGCGCGCGGGCGGCGGACAGGGCGTGCCGCACGAGCGGCGGCAGCCCGTCCGCACCGGTGTACGCGTCGGTGCCGTGCTGTGCCATGCGACCGTTTCTAGCCGACGGGGACGGACGGGCGGGCGGATCGCACCACATCGGCGACGACACAACTGACGTTGTCGGGACCGCCCGCCGCGTTGGCCGCGTCGATCAACGACCGTACGACGGCCTCCGGATCGGCCTCGGCGGCCAGCAGCCGTTCGATCAGCGCGTCGGGGACGACCCGGGTCAGCCCGTCCGAGCACAACAGGTACCGGTCCCCGGCACGGGCCTCCCGTACCCGCAGATCCGGCACCGGCGGTGTGCCGAAGGTGCCCAGCGCCTTCAGCAGCAGGGCCCGCTGCGGATGGCTCTCGGCCTCCTCCTCCGTCAGCCGTCCCTCGTCGATCAGCGACTGGACCACGCTGTGGTCGTGGGTGATGCGGAACAGCTCGCCGTCCCGCAGCAGGTACGCCCGCGTGTCCCCGATGTGCACGAGGGCCAGCTTCGACCCCGTCCACAGCAGCGCGGTCAGCGTGGTCCCGCTCTCCTCGCCGCCCTCCCCTCCGGCCCGCGCGAGGTCCTGTACGGCCTCGTTCGCCCCGCGCACCGCCTCCTCCAGCAGGTTCAGCACACTGCCGGCGGCCGGTTCCTGCTGCTCGTCCAGGAACCTCAGCGCCGCCACCGCGGCATTGCTCGCGGGCGCCCCCGCCGGGCCGCAGCCGTCGGCGACGGCGAGCAGCCTGCGGCCCGCGTACACCGTGTCCTGGTTGGCCGGGCGGACGTGGCCGCGGTCCGAACGGGCCGCGTAACGCAGTTCCAGCATGGTGGTGTGTTCCCCTCTCGACTCACCGGTCAGCTCCTCGACGAGGAACGCGGCGAGGTCCCGCCGTACGGCCGTCTCCGCCTCCACCCGCGCCCAGTACGCCCGGATCTCCCGGGCCGCGCCCGCCGCGTCCAGGGCGCACACCGCCCGGATCTCGGCCAGGGGCATGCCCAGGCGGCGCAGCCAGGCCACGAGCCGGGCCCGTTCCAGCTGGGCGAGGGCGTAGTAGCGGTAACCGGTGTCCGGGTCGACCCGGGCGGGCGGCAGCAGCTCCAGCTCGTCGTACAGGCGCAATGCCTTCGGTGACAGCCGGCTCGCCTTCGCGAACGCCCCGATGGTCAGCAGCTCCATGCGCACCTCGCGCGTCTCGTCGTCCGCCACCGATGCTGGGGCTTGACCGAAGGGGAAGGTCAACAGGGGTGTCACGGTTCCCGCGGCGCTTGTTAGCCTCGCAGCCGCACCGACCGTCGAACCCGCGTACGACAGGGAGTCCGCCGTGCCCCGCATAGCCCTCGCCACCTACGACCCCGGAACCGGGCCGAGCAAGGACGCGGACCTGCCGGCGCTGGTGCGGGCGCTCGCGGACGCCGGTGCCGAGGCGGAGGCCCGGCACTGGGACGACCCGGCGGTGGACTGGGGCGGGTACGACCTGGTCGTCATCCGCTCGACCTGGGACTACAGCTGGCGGGCCGCGGAGTTCGCCGCCTGGGTGGACCGGGTCGGCGCGCTGACCCGGCTGGCCAACCCGGCCCCCGTGGTGCGCTGGAACGCCGACAAGCGTTACCTCGGGGAGCTGGCGGCGGCCGGCGTGCCCACCGTCCCCACCCGCTACCTGGCCCCCGGCGAGCCGGCCGGCCTGCCGGCCGGGCACGAGTTCGTGATCAAGCCGACCTCGGGCGCGGGCGCCCGGTTCGCCGCCCGCTACACGCCCGCCGAACGCGACACGGCGGTACGGCACCTGGCGCGGATGCACGCGGAGGGCTTCACCGCGATGGTGCAGCCGTACATGCCGGGCATCGACGTGCGCGGTGAGCGGGCGCTGCAGTTCTTCGGCGGGCGGCTGCTGCACGTCAGCCGCAAGGGAGCCGTGCTCTCGCCCGGCACGCCGTACGACGCCGACAAGGTGGCCCACCCCGACCTGGAGCGCTGGCAGCCCACGGACGCCGAACTCGCCGTCGCCGAGAAGGCGTTGGCGGTCGTGCCCGGCGCGCCCGGGCTGCTGTACGCGCGCGTGGACCTGGTGGACGGCGAGGACGGCGAGCCCCGCCTGATGGAACTGGAGCTGGTGGAACCCAACCTGTTCCTGTGGCTGCACCCGGACTCGCTGCCGCGCGTGACGGAAGCGATCCTCGCGGCGGCCGAGGACCCGGACCCGGCCGCCCCGGCGGTCACGCGTACCTGACCGGCGCGCCCCCGCGCCCTGCCGCTTCCGATGAGGCTCCAGCTCTCACCGCTCCGGGGTGAGGACGGCCGTCCGCTGGAGCAGCCCCCAGGTGAACTCGGCGACCACCTGCCGCCGTACGCCGTCGCGGCCGGGGGCGGTGAGCGCCAGCCCCCACCGGGTGGGGGCGGTGCCCTCCAGCGGGCGGGCGGGGGCGAAGGCGCGGGCGGCCTCGTCGACCGTGCAGGACCAAGGGGTCAGATCCTCCAGCGTGCGCAGCTCCGGCGCCGGCGCACCCGGCGCCCGCACCAGCCACTCGTTCCAGACTCCGCCGTCGGGCCCGACGAGCACCTCGAAGCGCAGGGCGGGCCAGAGCGGCAGGGCCCACCGCCGGGCCTCGCAGTCGACGTCGCCGAGCCGGCGCGGCACGACGGACTCCGGTTCGCCGAGGACGGAGCGGTAACGGGCGGCGGCGCCCCGGGACCGCGGCGAGCGGACCATGGCCTGCCACCGCTTGTTGGCCTCCCGCATGTCCGCGATCGAGGCGCCCAGCCGCCGTCGGGCGTCCTCGACGAGGCCGGGGTTGTGGTCGGCCATGCGGCGCAGCAGGACCAGCTGGAAGTCCGGATCCATGGGTCCATGGTGCCGTGACCACGGGTGTCCCTCCCGACCCATTGCCCGGGCACCTCTCCATGACTAGCCTGTGTTCGTCATGCCGATCGCCTGTTGATATCTCGAACGTCCCGGACGTCTCGACCGCCGATATCGCCGACACAGGCGCTGAGACCCAAGGGAGGGGGCCGGACGTGGGACGCCTCGTGCCTGCCGTGACCCGAGCTCTCGACATTCTTGAGCTGTTCCTCGACGGGGACGGGACGCTCTCCGCCCCCGACATCGTGCGCAGGCTCCAACTGCCCCGCACCACCGTGCACGAGCTGGTCACCACGCTCGCCGCCCGGTCGTACATCGTGCAGGTGCCCGGACAGCCCGGACGGTACCGGCTCGGCGTACGCCCGTACCAGCTCGGCAGCCGCTACGCCGAGCAGCTCGACCTCGCCGCCGAGGGCCAGCAGGTGGCCCGCTCCGTCGCCGAGACCTGCGACGAGACGGTGCACGTCGCCATCCTGGAGGGCACCGACGTCATCTACATCGCCAAGGTCGACTCCACGCACGCGGTCCGCATGGTCTCCGCCGCCGGCCGCCGGCTGCCCGCCCACTGCACCTCCGTCGGCAAGATGCTGCTGGCCTCGCTGCCCGAGCCGGAGCTGACCGCGCGGATCCCCGACGAGGCCGAACTGGTCGCGATGACCCCGAACAGCATCACCGAACCGGCCGCCCTGCGCGAGGTCCTGGCGGAGATCCGGCAGCGCGGGATCGCCGTCGAGAGCCGCGAGTCCAACCCGGACGTCTCCTGCGTGGCCGCGCCGGTCCGCGACCGCACCGGCCAGGTCGTGGCCGCGCTGTCCATCTCCGTCCCGATGATCCGCTGGAGCGACGAGCGCCGGGCCGAGCTGGAGCAGCTCGCCGCGAAGGGCGCGGCGGAACTGTCGGAGCGGCTGGGCCACCGGAGCGCGGCATGACGGCGTACGAGGTCGCGGTGCGGGCGGAGGCCGCGCTCGGTGAGGGCCCCACCTGGGACCCGGCGACGGGCCGGCTGATCTGGCTGGACATCCTGGGCATGCGGCTGCACACCTACGACCCCTCCTCCGGCCGGCGCACGATCCGTACGACACCGCAGCACGTCGGCGCGGCCAAGCCCCGGGCGGGCGGCGGCCTGGTGCTCAACCTGCGGGACGGCGTGGGCCTGCTGGACCCCGACGACACGTTCCGCTGGCTGCACCACGAGCCGGTCGCGGGGCGCCGCGCGAACGATGCGGCGGTGGCGCCCGACGGGTCGTTGTGGGCGGGCACGATGCGGTACGACGAGGCGCCCGGCGGTGGCACGCTGTCCCGGCTGACGGGGGACGGCGCCGTGCGCACGGTCCTGCCGGACGTCACGGTCAGCAACGGCACCGGCTGGAGCCCCGACGGCCGCCTGATGTACTACGTCGACAGCCCCACCCGGCGCGTCGACGTCTTCGACCACGACGAGGACGGCGTCCGTGATCGCCGCACGCTGGTGGAGATCGAGGAGGGCGCGGGCTTCCCGGACGGACTGACCGTCGACGCGGAGGGCTGCGTGTGGGTGGCGCTGTGGGACGGGGGAGCGGTCCGCCGCTACACGCCCGCCGGCGAGCTGGACCGGGTGATCACCCTGCCGACCCCCCGCACGACAGCCTGCGCGTTCGGCGGCGCCGCCCTGACCGACCTCTACATCACGACAGCCCGCACGGGCCTGCCGCCCACCGACCCCCTGTCGGGCTCCCTGCTCGTGGTGCCCGGCGCCGGGCAGGGCCTGCCCCAACCGGCGTTCGAGGGCTGAGCCCGCCGGCGCGGCTCGGGATCGGGCCGCGCGACCAGGCGCTGACGGGGCCGCCGTGCACCACACAGTCGACGGAACCGCAGTTCCCCAGGGGCGCGGGGAACTGCGCGACCGGCCTCGACGGGCCCGCGGCCGGCGGACGGCAGGGACCACCCCCAGGGCCGCTCCCGAAGGGCCGCGGGGAACTGCGCGATCAGCCACCACGGACCCGCGGCCGGCCGACGGCACAAGCCGCCCCCCCGCGCCCTACAACCCCGCGGACTTCCGTTCCTCCGACGTCAGCGGCGGAGCCGTGAGCGCCGGCTTCAGGGGCCCCGCCACCGCGGCCACCAGCACACTCGGCGCCAACAGCACCTCCGCCCCCCGCTGAAGCGCCGTCACGTCCGTCACCCGCCGGGCCACGCGCCCGTTCCCCGTGGCGGTCCGCAGCAGGCGTCCGACGTACGCGGCCAGCACCCGGTCCCGCAGCGTCGGCCCCTGCTCGGTCGCGCCGGGATAGAACACGTCCGCCCCGACGGCGAGGTCCCACGCCGCCCGGACGGTCCGCCCGACGGCCCTCTGCGCCTGGCGGGCCACTCCCCGGCCCCCCAGCCCCTGACGCCGTACCACGTCCCGCAGCGCCAGCGCCGATCGCGCGGCCACCGCCATGCCGTGCCCGTACACCGGGTTCAGCGCGCACACCGCGTCGCCGACGACCACGAAGTTCTCGGGCCACACCGGCATCCGCTCGAAGAAGTGGCGCCGGTTCGCCGTCGTCCGCGTGACCGCGACCTCCCCGAGCGGCTCCGCGCCCCCGCCCAGCAACTCCCCGATCAGCGGATGCCGCAGTCCGTCACGGGCGTACGCCTCGAACTCCTCGGCGCGGGACGGCGGTTCGTCACCGCGGCCGCCGAACAGCGTGACGATCCACTTGCCGTCCTCCACCGGCATCAGCACACCCCCGCGCCCGGTCCCGGAACCCCGCGGATCGGGCTCGATGTTGACGACGGGGAAGCCGGCCCGCGCCGCCTCCGGCGCCCGGTACAGCCGGCTGGCGTACACCAGCCCGGAGTCGACCTCCCGCCGTTCGACGGCGGGCAGCCCCAGCCCGGTGAGCCACCCCGCCGCCCGCGAGCCGCGTCCGGTGGCGTCCACGACGAGGTCGGCCGTCAGCGTCCGCTCGGCGCTGTCGTGGGCGCGGATGCGCACCCCCGTCACCGCGCCGGCCGTGCCGGTGAGCCCCGTCGCCTCGGCCCGCTCCACGAGTTCGGCCCGCCCGTCGGCCAGCACCAGCCGCCGTACCACCCAGTCCAGCAGATCCCGGCTCGCGGGCAGCATGAACGCGGACTCGGCCCAGCGCCGGTACCAGCCGTACGGGGACAGCGCCACCATGTCCGTGGTCATCGGCACCCGGCTCACCCCGGCCGCGCGCAACCGCCCGATCGCCCCGGGCAGCAGCTCCTCCAGCGCCCGCGCCCCGCCGGACCAGAGCTGATGCACATGCCGGGCCTGCGGCAGCCCCTTGCGGGGCGCGGGCCCGTCGGGCAGCGCGTCCCGCTCGACCACCGTCACCCGGGCACCGGCGGCCGTCAGGGCGTGGGCCGCGAGCAGGCCGGCGAGGGAGCCGCCGAGGACGACGGCGGTGGGTCTGTGCTCATTCATGAACGGCAACGCTCTCTGCTGGGACGGCCGCACGCGCGCGCACCGCCGCGATGTCGTCGGGACGGCGGAGGGCTCGGGATACGGCCCCGATCTCCTGGAGCAGGTTCGTGGTGTCCGGCCCGGCGGCCGCCTCGGGCGGCTCGGGCGCACGGGCCTTGGTCTCGACGGCGTCGAGGATGCTCACCGCGGCCGCCAGCGCGCGGGCCCGCTCGGGCGGGTGGCCGAGGCCGAGCGCGGCGTCGTACGCGCGCCGGCCGAGCCCGGTGTCGATGTGCCGGGCCAGCGGCAGCAGCACGTCCCGGATGAACGTCTCGCGCCGGGTGAGCCGCAGTTCGGGCGTGGCGCGCAGCACGAACGGCACCCCTTCGCCGCTCACGGTGCGCATGAGCTGGTACAGGGGCCGCAGTTCGCGGTGGGCGAGCCGGACCCGCCAGCGGTCGTGCAGGTACTGGCCGGCGTGCGGCAGGATGAAGCCGACGGCGATGAGGATGGCGGAGAGCGCGGCCACGGGCGGGGCCAGATTGGTGCTCAGCCAGTCCAGGTCCTGGCCGAACCAGCGGGCGACGACGGCGATCAGCTTGACCGCGTCGAAGATCAGGTTCAGCACGTAGCCGGCACCGAGCAGCTTCAGGCCCCAGCGCAGCCAGGCGTCCAGGCCCTCGGTGCGCACCCAGTTCCAGATGAGCCGGGAGGTGATCAGGCAGGCCACGGCGTGGGCGACGAGGTAGAGCAGGATCTCCTCGCGCATGAACGGGGTGGTGGCGTAGTGGGTGTCCAGGTCCCGCAGCCGCTCCTCGGGGGCGTCGGCGAGGAGGAACAGCACCCACAGGGCGACGATCACCCCCGAGTACACCGAGATCACCCAGCGCATCGCGCGGCGGGTGGCGGCCGAGCGGTCGGACAGGCCGTTGCGCCAGGTGATGATGAGCAGCAGACAGGAGCCGCAGAACGCGGTGATCAGCGAATAGCACCAGGGCGCGGAGATGTTGGGCACGCCGGTCAGCCGGTTGACCCAGGCGATGGTGGAGGGCGTGCAGAACACGAACACCGCGCAGGCGAGCAGCAGCAGTCCGCCGACCGCGCGCAGCAGTGGGTCGCGCCACAGCCGGATGATGGTGGGCAGCTTGATCACCAGGGCGGCGGTGAGCACGGCCGTGGGGATCCAGAAGGAGATGTAGAACTCGTTGAGGAATCCCGAGGGGTTCAGCGCCAGCCGGGTCACCGGGCGGTTCCTCCCCTCACCGGGCCGTTCCTCCCCTGCCTCGGTATCCGAGGGAACGCTGCACCGGGTCCAGCGCGGTGGTGCGGGTCCCGCAGAGGTGGCCGCGGAACAGGGTGGCCAGCCGGTGCCCGAAGTCGTCGGCCTCGGCCTCGTCGGTCTCCCGGGAGCCGTCGCGGGCGGCCACGGTGAGGGCCGCCTCCCGCCAGCCGGGCGTGTCGGTGAGGGCCCGGGCGGCGGCGGCTCCGGCCAGGTGGTGGTGCCGGTGACCGGCGTGCAGGTGCCACAGTTCGTGCCCGAGGATGACCAGTTGCTGCACGGCCTCGGCCCGCTCCTCCACGATGACCAGGTCGAAGTCGGCGAACTCGACCCACAGACCGGTGACTTCGATCTCGTCCGGGAAGCGTTCGAAGCGCAGCTCCACCGGCCGTCCGCCGCGCAGCGCGCTCATCTCCTCGCACAGCGCCCGGCACAGGGCCCGTACACCGCCGGGCGGTTCGGGCCGGGCGCGGACGGCGGCGGCGAGGTCGCCGGCCAGGGCGCGCATCGCCGGGCCGGGGCCGGAGCGCCGTGTGCGGGCCGGGCCGGAGCGGGCGCGTCGCAGTCGTGCGGCCAGGCGTGCCGCCTGCTCCCGCGCGCCCCCGAAACTCATCTGTCTCCCTCCCCACCGCCGGTTGCGGCTGGTCCGAGCGTACGCGCCTGGATGTGTCCGCGTCATGCAATCCGGCGACCGTCGTTCAACGAGGAACCACCTATGAGCTTGTCTGCGACCCATTGACGTGGAAGCGCTTCCTATCTACGGTTCCGTTCGAAGTTACGAGCGCTATCCGATATCTCGAACGGCGATCTCTCGAACGGTGGGGGCACGCACCGGTCCACCACCTGGCGACCCGCCCCGACGCCCCCTACGCGGTCGAGGGCCCGACAGCGAGGGCCGGTCGATGCTCGACGGAGGCGGCGACCTCCTGCTGGCCGGCCACGGCCGCTACGTGGGCCCCGGCGGCGAGTCGACGTTCCGCACCCACGGCAAGACCTGGCTGGCCTACCACTACTACGACGCGGACGACGACGGCACCCCGAAGCTGGGCCTCAACGAGCTCCGGTGGCGTGCGGGTTGGCCGGTCTTCAAGTGACCCGGAAGGATTCCATGAGCAACAGCACCGCCCGCTTCACCCTGGACCCCGCATTCACCGTCGGCCGAGTCAACCCCCGCCTCTTCGGCTCCTTCGTGGAACACCTCGGCCGCTGCGTCTACACCGGCGTCTACGAACCCGGCCACCCCACGGCAGACGCCGAAGGCCTCCGCACGGACGTGCTGGACCTCGTCCGCGAACTCGGCGTCACCACCATCCGCTACCCCGGCGGCAACTTCGTCTCCGGGTACAAGTGGGAGGACTCCGTCGGCCCCGTCGAAGAGCGCCCCCGCCGGCTCGACCTGGCCTGGCACTCCACCGAGACCAACCGCTTCGGCCTCTCCGAGTACATCGCGTTCCTGCGGAAGCTCGGCCCCCAGGCCGAACCCATGATGGCGGTGAACCTCGGGACGAGAGGCGTGGCGGAGGCCCTCGAACTCCAGGAGTACGCCAACCACCCCGCCGGCACCGCCCTCTCCGACCTGCGCGCCGCCCACGGAGACAAGGAGCCCTTCCGCATCAGGCTCTGGTGCCTCGGCAACGAGATGGACGGCCCCTGGCAGACCGGCCACAAGACGGCGCGGGAGTACGGACGGATCGCCGCCGAGACCGCCCGCGCCATGCGCCAGCAGGACCCCGGTGTCGAACTGGTCGCCTGCGGCTCCTCCAGCCAGGCCATGCCCACCTTCGCCGAGTGGGAGGCGACCGTCCTGGAGGAGACCTACGACCTGGTCGACCACATCTCGCTGCACGCCTACTACGAGCCCGTCGACGGCGACCTGGACTCCTTCCTCGCCTCGGCCGTCGACATGGAGTCCTTCATCGAGAACGTGGTCGCGACGGCCGACCACGTGGGCGCGAAACTGAAGTCGAAGAAGAAGATCAACCTCTCCTTCGACGAATGGAACGTCTGGTACCTCTCGAAGTGGGAGGAGTACGCCAGGTCCGTCGACCAGTCCGACTGGCCCGAGGCGCCCCGCCTGCTGGAGGACAACTACAGCGTCACGGACGCGGTCGTCTTCGGCTCGCTCCTCATCGCGTTGCTCCGGCACGCCGACCGCGTCACCGTCGCCTGCCTCGCCCAGCTCGTCAACGTGATCGCCCCGATCATGACCGAGCCGGGCGGCCCGGCCTGGCGGCAGACGACGTTCTTCCCCTTCGCGCAGGCCTCGCGGTACGGCCGGGGCCAGGTGCTGGACGTCCGCGTGGACTCGCCGACGTACGACACGAAGAAGTACGGCGAGACCGACCTGCTGCACGCCACCGCCGTCCGCGCGGACGACGGCACGGTCACCGTGTTCGCGGTCAACCGCGGCCGCACCGAGCCCCTGCCCCTGGAAGTGGCGCTGAACGGACTGGAGCTGACGGCCGTGACCGAGCACAGCGCGCTCGCGGACGCCGACCCCGACGCCCGCAACACCCTCACCGACCCCGACCGCGTCACCCCGCACCCGGTCGAGGGCACCGCCCTGAGGGACGGCACCCTCACCGCCGTACTGGAGCCGCTGTCCTGGAACGTGATCAGGCTGGCGTGATCAGACCGGCTCGACCGGCACGCCGCCCGTCGCCTTGCCGAGCAGCGTCAGCCGGACCGACCCGGGGCCCGACAGCGTGGTGAACTCCGAGAGGACCGCCAGCGCCAGGGTGTTGGTGCCCCGGGTGCGCAGGATGCCGTTCGGCAGGACGAAGGTGTGCTGCGGGCCGACGTTGTTGACGTACTGGCCCAGGTTCCAGCCGTTGAGGAAGATCTGGGCGCGGTAGGCGCGGTACGGGTCGTCGTCCAGGGTCAGGCCGATCGACGCGTCCACGTCGGCCGGCACCGACAGCCGGAACGTGGTCCGGTACCAGGTCACGCCCTGGTACCGCGCCGCGCGCGGGAAGGTCACCTTCTCCCAGTCCCGGTCCCGGAAGCCGGGCAGGTGCCAGCCCTCCCGCTCGCCGTACAGGCCGCCGTTGTTCATCGGCCCGCGCACGGGGTCGGCGGCGCCCGCGCCCTGGATGCGCCACCGCACCTTCGGCGACGCCCCCTTGAACGTGACCGCCGTCAGGCCCCGCGCCACCTTGTGCGTGTCGAGCGCCTTGCCGTCCTGGTCGTGCTGCATACGCCGGACGAGGACCGACAGCACATGCCGACCGGGGGAGCGCAGCCGCTCACGCACCGGGAACACCGCCGTGTCCGCCCAGCTCCCCTTGCGGATGGTCACGTTCTTGTCCGGCACCGGCATCCGGTGCGTGCCCAGCGGCTCGCCGTCCAGCCACGCCATCAGCAGGCCCTGCGTGCCGGTGCTGTAGGCGAGGGAGACCTCCTCGACACCGGTGCTGTCGGAGAAGCTGCCCCGGTACCAGACGTCCCCGTAGTGGAAGCCGTAGTCGTCCGCGAAGAGGACCGGCTGTCCGTCCGGGACGGCCGTGGTGCTGTACGAGGACGTCTTGTCGGCCGCCTTCCACGACGAGTCGTCGAAGCTCGGGCCCGCCTCCGGGTTCTCCGTGCGCATCCGCCAGCCGCCCAGCCCGGGCAGCCTTACCTCGGGCGTGTCCGGCAGCATCCCGGTGGTCAGCAGGCTGCCCGAGAGCGTCACCCGGGTGGGCAGCTTCCGCCCGTTCCAGACCAGGGTGCCGATCCCGCGCGGGCCCCACACCTCCATGCTCGTCCGCTCGGCGATGTCACCCGTCAGGTGGACCTCCGACCCGCGCAGCTCCGCGTGCCGCAGCAGCGCCGGGCCGTACACGAGGAGGGTCCCGGACGGGGTGTCGTACGGGAAGAGGCGGACGGCCGTGGCGTCGTCGGCGAAGAGCAGCAGCAGCGGGGTGTCGGTCTCGCCCTTCTGCACCAGCACCCGGGTCAGCCCGCCCTGGCCAAGGGGGGCGTTGACATGGAGTTCGTTCCGGTCGAAGGCCCAGCCGGCCTCCGGGTCCAGCCGCTGCACAAGGGGCTCCGCCGGGCACTTCAGCACCAGCTCGGCCATCTCGTCGCCCCGCCCGGCGAACACGGCGATGTCCTGCCGGCCCGCCGTCAGCACCGTCATGGGCGCGGCGGTGGCGTACTTCAGCGTCCGCTTGCCGAGCGGCAGTCCCGTGGTGAGCAGCTTGGCGTCCTTGCCGGGCACGGTGATCCGCAGCTTGCCCGCGTCGGTGGGCAGCTCCGTGGTGACCGGGTCGGTGCCGTCGTTGCGGGCGACGTACACATGGGTGCCGGTGTCCGGGTTGGTCAGGTGGTAGACCTTCAGCCCGTCGGCCGTCACGTCCGCCGCCCGGTCCAGCTTCGCGAAGTCGGGCACGCGCTGGAGCAGATGGCCGAGCTGGTGCATCGGCGCGATCTTGTCCGTGACGTTCCGGCCCTCGTCGATGGCGGCGCCGTAGTCGTACGACGTGTAGACGACCGGCGCGGGCAGCCAGCCCCACGACGTCCCCCCGAACGTCATGTACACGTTGTGCAGGGTGAGTCCGTTGGCGAGGTTGGTGAGATAGAACCGCCGCTCGTACGCCGCGTCCCGGGTGCGCCGTGACTCGGCGTATCCCTTGCCGTCGAACCAGGCACCGCCCCACGGATCGAACCAGCCGCCCCCGAACTCGGGCACGAACCCGGGCGTGGTGGGGGAGGCGGTGGCCCCGCCCTTCGCCCCGCCGGGCCCGTAGTGTCCCCAGTCCGGCGGGGTCTGGGACGGCGACGGATACCCGTCGAACCCGTACAGCCAGCCGCCCCGCTCCCCACCGGTGTCGAAGGACCCCGGGACCCAGTAGCCGTTCCGCCCCTTGTCGTTGTGGAACAACGGAACGTCGATCCCGTCGCCCCGCACCTTCCGGTACAGGTGGGACATGTAGTTCCGCCCGGTGGACTCGTCCACGTGGGCGTCGTACTCGTTCTCGATCTGGTACAGCAGGATCGTGCCGGTGCCCTGCGTGAACAGATGCCGGCGGGCGATCCGGTTCACCCGGGTCAGCCACTCGTCCACGTGCGCCAGATAGGCCGGGTCGTCGGTCCGGGCCGTGCCCTCGGTCGCCGTCAGCCACCCGGGGAAGCCGCCCCCGTCCACCTCGGCGTTGATGTAGGGACCGGGCCGCAGAATGACGTACAGCCCGGTCTCGGCGGCCGTCCGCAGGAACAGATCGAGGTCCCGGACACCGCTGAAGTCGTACTCGCCGGGCGCGGGGGAGTGGTAGTTCCACGCCACGTAGATGCTCACGGCGTTGTACCCGTGCGCCCGCATCTTCTGGAGCACGTCCCGCCACAGGGACGGGCTCGGCAGCCGGAACGGATGCATCTCGCCGGACCACACCACCAATCGCCGCCCGTCCACGAGCAGCGAGTAACGGTCGTACCCGATGGTGTGCCGCTCGCCGTCGGCGCTCGGCGGCAGCGGTGCCGGACCGGTCGGCGCGCTGCTCCCCGCGTACGCGGAGGGCGCCCCGGGGCCGCCGCTGCCGCCGAGGGCGAGACCGAGCGCGGCGGAGCCGGTCAGGGCACTGAAGGTACGTCTGCTGAGCGCCAAGGTGGATCCTCCCGGGCGATCTTACGGGGGCGAGGTCCGGCCATTCTCCCCACGGACACGCCCCACAATGGACCCATGAGGATCTCGGCGCGGGCGGATTACGCGGTACGGGCGGTACTGGAGCTGGCCGTACGGCAGGGTAACGGCCCGGTGAAGGCAGAAGAAATCGCCGCCGTGCAGGAGATCCCGCACAAGTTCCTGGAAGGGATCCTCGGCGACCTGCGACGGGCCGGGATCGTCGACAGCCGGCGCGGCGGGGGCGGCGGCTACCGGCTGGCACGGGACGCGGCCTCGATCACCGTGGCCGACGTCATCCGGGCGGTCGACGGCCCGATCGTGTCGGTGCGCGGCGAACGCCCGACGGGCCTCGCCTACACCGGCACCGCCCAGCCGCTGCTGCCGCTGTGGATCGCCCTGCGCGCCAACGTCCGCCGCGTCCTCGAGGGCGTCACCGTCGCCGACCTCGCGGCCGACGACCTCCCCGAGCCGGTCCGCGCCCTGGCGGCGGAACCGGCGGCCTGGGAGAACCCGTGAGCGCAACGCCGGCCCCCCGGCGGGCGCACCGGTGAGTGTCCCCCGGCCGGCGCACCGGCGAGTTTCCCCGGCGGGCATCCGTCGTTAGGGCGGGCATGATCAAGAAACTCGCCTGTGTCACCGCCCTGACGGCCGCCCTCCTGGCATCCGCGCCCACCGCCGGAGCGGCCGCCCGCCCCGCCCCGCCCACCGGTGTCCCGGGCGCCTCCCTCCTCAACGGCATCCTCGGCTCCCTGGAGATCGGCCACCCGGCCACGTCCCTCAAGACGCTTGTCCCCACGGGCGTCCGGGGCGAGTGAACGGCACGACCGCCGCGTGCGCGCCCGGCCCACCGGGCGCGTCCGTGAAAACCCCGATGTGAATGGCCGGAGTTCGCTCTCCCGGCGCCGGGCGGGGCTCCCTACGCTACCCACGCCTCCACGCTCCGTTCACAACGGACGCACAACTTCTTCAAACTTGAACGGCCCGAACGGCTCGAACGACTGGAACGACCCGGAGCGGATGCGGCGGGAGGCACACCCCCCACTCGAAAACCGGGAGAAACCATGGCTGGTGGAATCCTCCTGAGCGGCGCCGTGGCCGCTCTCCTCACCACCGCACTGCCCGCCCAGAGCCCCTCCTCCGTCTTCGACGACCCGCCCCCGGACAAGATCGTCATCGACGTGGCGACGGTCAACGGCTCGGGCTGCCCCGCCGGTACGGCCGCCGTAGCGGTCTCGCCGGACAACACGGCCTTCACGGTGACCTACAGCGCCTACCTGGCCCAGGCCGGCGGCAACTCCGACCCCACGGCCTTCCGCAAGAACTGCCAGCTCAACCTGGTGGTCCACGTCCCGCAGGGCTTCACGTACGCGATAGCCAGCGCCGACTACCGGGGCTTCGCCTCGCTCCAACGGGGCGCCACGGGCACGCAGAAGGCGTCGTACTACTTCCAGGGCTCGTCGAACACCGTGCCCAGGACCCACCCGTTCAACGGCCCCTACAACGACGACTGGCAGGCCACCGACTCCACCGACTGGGCCCAACTGGTCTGGGCGCCCTGCGGTGTGCTGCGCAACTTCAACATCAACACGGAGCTGCGCGTGAACGCCGGCACCGCGACCCCCGACAAGGTCAGCTTCATGACGATGGACTCGACGGACGGGGACATCAGTACGGTGTACCACTTGGCCTGGAAGGAGTGCCCGACCTCGTGAACGGCGCCGAGACGCCCGGACCGTGAACGCCGGCTGAGTCGGTTGCCGTCGGTCCGCCCGCTTCTTCGCCAGTGTCGTGCTTCCGCGGCCCGAGTAAAGGGCGCGTTCCGCGTCGCCTTCGGCGATGGGCCTCCGGCCCCCCCTTGACTCGGCCCGCTCCACCACGAGGGAGAAGCGAGCGGGCGGCCCGGAAAGCCGTGGCCCAAGCGGCTACGGGCCCTCACCCGAGCCCGGCACGCACCCGGAGTCGGGGGCGCGGTCGCGTCTCGCCTGCACGCCGGGTGGGCTGAGCGGCGAACGGTGGGTGGGATCCTCCTGCCGTGGCGCCCCAGGAGCCCCTCAGGTCACACGGTCCCGGTGATTGGCGGATTTGAACCACTCCCACCGACCACCCAACCCCACGACCTGCCCCTTTAAGCGCACCCCTTGGCACAAATCCGCCAATCACCATGCCGACCCCAGGGCCCGGTACCGGTCCGGGCCACCGCCTCTCCGGGGCGCTCGCTCCAGCCCGACACTGGCCGGGAAGCGAGCGGAGCGACAGTTACTTCCCGGTGAGGGTGGCGTGCCGCCGACTCCCCTCCGCCCCGGGGGAGTAGCCGGCCGGTGGCGTACTGAGCGCGGGGATCAGGGCGGGGTCGGCACCGAGGTCCGTGACCCCCTCGCGAACGGCGTCCGTGAACCGCGTCAGCTCCGCCACCAGGACCTCCCAGGCGACCGGCGCGGTCCAGCCGTCCGGCTCGAAGACCGAGCCGACCCGCCAGCCGCCCGTCGTCTGCTCGATCCGAACCGTGCCCACCTCCTCGAAGGACATCGACTCGAAACGGAAGCCGTCCCGCTCCGGCTCCCGCCCAAGCCAGTCGACCAGGGCGCGTGCCAGTTCGGCGACCGGGAAGTCCTCCACCGCGCACACCGTCCGCTCGCCGTCCCGGATGACGAGGTCCGCTTCGAGATCCACCAGCAGGACGTGGACGGGCGCCGTCGCGGGCTCCATGCCCCGCCTCGGCAGGTCAGAGGTGTTCAGGTTCTCGTACGCGACAGTCACCGGCATCAGGTGAACCTATCAATCACCGGATGAAGCCGGCGGTCCGGCGGGAGCCGCGTCAGACGGCCGCTTGGCCCGTTCCCGCCGCGTTCGGCCAGCTCTGCGCGTTGGGCCAGCCCGTCGCGGGTGCCGGGGTCAGGCCGGCGGCGGGTGCCGGGGCCGTCATCCCGCGGACCTGGGCGGCGGTGAGCCCACCCCGGGCCGGAACGCCGGGCGGGGTGGGGGCGAGGGCCGCGGCGGGCGCGAGCGGTACGGGTGCCGGGGCCGGTACGGGCGTAGGGGCCACCGGCGCGGGCGCGGGCGCGGGCGCGGGTACCGGGACGGGGGCCGGCGCCGCGGGGGCCGGCGTCGGCAGTGGCTGGGCTGCCGCCGGCATCGGCATCCCGCCGCCGGCCGGTGCCACGGCGGCGGGGAGCGGCATGCCGGTGCCGGCGGCCGGAGCGGGGCCGGCCGGTGTGAGCCGCACACCGGCCCCGTTGGTCTCGCTGACCAGCCGGTCGACCGCCGCCGTACCCGAGCTGTAGCTGGTCCCGGTGCCCGGCTCGGGTACGGCGGCTCCCCTCCTGGACCCGTAGAGCACCTGTTCCAGGCCGGACACCAGGCGACGCACGTCGACCTGGGGGCGCACCACGAGCCGCAGGAAGCGGCTGGAGGATCCGATCTTGTTGCCGCACTCGCGGACCAGGATCCGGTGCTCGGTGAGCATCCGGTCCCGTACCACCGTGCCCTCGGCGCCGACGGGCAGCCGTACGAAGAGGAAGTTGCCCTGGGAGGGGTAGACGGTGAGGCCGGGGAGTGCGGAGAGTTGGCTGGCCATCTCCAGGCGGTCGCGGCGGACCTGCTGGAGGCTCTGCGCGTACTCGGGCCCGTGCTCCTTCAGCATGAACACCACGTGCTCGGCGAAGGAGTTGAGGTTCCACTTCGGCAGCATGGCGCGGACCTTGCCCGCGAGCGCGGGGTTGGCGACGAGGTAGCCGAAGCGGATGCCGTGCAGGCCGAAATTCTTGCCGAGGCTGCGCAGGACGATCACGTTGGGGCGGAGCATGGCCTCCTGGACGACGCTCGGCTCGGCCTCCGCGTCGGCGAACTCCAGGAAGGACTCGTCCACGATCACCAGGTCGAGGTCCGCCATGGCGTCCATGAACTGCACGATCTGCCGGCGGCGCAGATAGCCGCCGTCGGGGTTGTTGGGGTTGCAGATCACGGCCACCCGGGTGCCCCGGGCGCGGATGAACTCGGCGTACTGGCCGAGGTCCAGCGCGAAGCCGTTCGCCTCCTGGAGCGGGAACATGTCGACCCGCTTGCCGGTCTCCATCGGCTGGTCGGTCCAGCGGCCGAAGGTGGGCACGGGGACGGCCAGGGACTCGCGGACCAGGAGGTGGTCGATCCAGGTGATCAGCTCCGTGGAACCGTTGCCCATCGCCACGCACTGCGGCGGGAGCTGGAGCAGGTTGCACAGCTCCGCGGTGACGGTGTCGGCGCTGCTGGGGTAGTACGTGACGATCTCGCGCAGCCGGCCCGCCATCTCCTCGAACATGGCGGGCGTCGGGAAGTACGGATTGCACGGAATGCAGAAGTCCACCGGGCCGGTCCCGTCGCCGCCCTCCCGCGTCAGCGCCGCCATGGAGGGGCTGTGCGCGGCGGTGCCGCGGAACAACGAGGTGACGTTGCCGGCCAAGGGAACCTCCGTCGAAGGGTGGCCCGTGCGGGGGAGCACGGGCCACCCTTCGATACGGAGGCGACGGCAGTGTCGTTCAACTCACCGGCGGTGTGAGCCGGTTCACGCCCCGAAGGTGTGGATGGTCGACGTCCGGTACGTCTGGCCCGGCCGCAGCACCGTCGACGGGAAGTTCGCGTGGTTCGGCGAGTCCGGGAAGTGCTGCGTCTCCAGGCACAGGGCGTCGCCCTGCCGGTAGGTGCGGCCGCCGGTTCCGGTGAGCGTTCCGTCGAGGAAGTTGCCGGAGTAGAACTGCAGCCCCGGCTCGTTGGTGGCGATCTTCAGGGTGCGGCCGGAGCGCGGGTCGCGCAGGGTGGCGACGTGCTCGGGCCTCGCCGTGATCCCCTTGTCCAGCGCCCAGTTGTGGTCGTACCCCTTTGCCAGCACCTGCTGCTCGTGACCCGCCCGGATGTCCCGGCCGATGGGCTTGGCGTGCCGGAAGTCGAACGGGGTGCCCGCGACCTTGGCCAGCTCGCCGGTGGGGATCAGACCGGAGTCGGTGGGGGTGTAGCGGGAGGCGGCGATCGTGAGTTCGTGGTCCTCGATCGTGCCGCTGCCCTCGCCGGCCAGGTTCCAGTAGACGTGACTGGTGAGGTTGACGACGGTGGCCTTGTCGGTGGTGGCCTCGTAGTCGATGCGCCAGTCGCCGTGCCGGGTGAGGGTGTACGTCACCGTCGTCCGCAGCGTGCCCGGGTAGCCCATCTCGCCGTCGACGCTGGTGTAGTGCAGGCTCAGGCCGACGTCGGAGCCCTTGGTGAACGGCTCGACGTGCCACACGTGCTTGTCGAAGCCCTGGGCCCCGCCGTGCAGACTGTTGGCGCCGTCGTTCACGGAGAGCTGGTACGGCTTCCCGTCCAGCGTGAACTGTCCCTTGCCGATGCGGTTGCCGTACCGGCCGATCAGGGCGCCGAAGTACGGGCTCTTCGCCACGTAGTCGGCGATGTTGTCGAACCCGGCCACGACGTTGGCGTACCGGCCGTGCCGGTCGGGCAGCTCAAGGGTCTGGACGATGCCGCCGTAGGAGAGCACCTTCATCCGGGTGCCGCCGTTCTCCAGCGACCAGCGGTACACCTTCGTGCCGTCGGCGAGCGTGCCGAAGAGTTCCTTCCTCGGTTTCCTTCCCGAGGCGGCTTCGGCAGTGCCGCCGAGGGTGGTGGCGGCGAGGCCCGCCGCGGCTGCTCCCGCTATGACCGTGCGTCTGTTCAGTTCCATAGGTGCGGCTCCGTTTTCTGGGCGCTTACGAACCGGACTTGCGCTTGTTCCACACGTCGAACCCGACCGCCACCAGCAGGGCGAGGCCCTTGATGACCTGCTGCCAGTCGGTGCCGACGCTGAGGAGGTTCATGCCGTTGTTCAGCACGCCGAGGACGAGACCGCCGATGATGGCACCGAGGACGGTGCCGACACCGCCGCTCATGGACGCGCCACCGATGAACGAGGAGGCGATGGCCTCCAGCTCGAAGTTGACGCCCGCCTTCGGCGAGGCCGCGTTCAGGCGGGCGGCGACCACCAGACCCGCCAGGGCCGCGAGCACGCCCATGTTCAGGAAGACGTAGAAGGTGACCTTCTTGTCCTTCACACCGGACAGCTTGGCCGCCGGCAGGTTGCCGCCGATCGCGTAGATGTGCCGGCCGAAGACCGCGTTGCGCATGACGTAGCCGTAGCCGACGACCAGCGCGCCGAGGATGATCAGCACGATCGGGGCGCCCTTGTAGCTGGCGAGCAGCAGGGTGAGCACGAGGATCGCGGCGACCAGGGCGGTCAGCTTGAGCAGGAACAGCCGGGTCGGCAGCACGTCCAGGGAGAACTCCTGCTGGCGGCGGCGGTCCCGGAACTCCTGCCACACCACGGCCGCGATCAGGACGAGCCCGAGCAACAGGGTGAGGTTGTGGTAGTTGGTGTCCGGGCCGACCTCGGGCAGGAAGCCGTTGCCGAGCTTCTGCAGACCGTCGGGGAACGGGCCGAGGGTCTGCCCCTTGAGCAGGATCTCGGTGAGGCCGCGGAAGAGGAGCATCCCGGCGAGGGTGACGATGAAGGACGGTATGCCGAGATAGGCGATCAGATAGCCCTGGATCGAGCCGGCGACCGCGCCGACCACCAGGCACAGCACCAGCGCGATGGGCCAGGAGATCCCGTGTTGCACGGTCAGCACGGCCGCGAAGGCGCCGACGAACGCGGTGAGCGAGCCGACCGACAGGTCGATGTGCCCGGCGATGATCACCAGCATCATGCCGATCGCGAGGATCAGGATGTAGCTGTTCTGCAGCACGAGGTTGGAGACGTTGCGCGGCAGCAGCAGGTCCCCGTCCGTCCAGATCGCGAAGAGGACCACGATCAGGCCGAGCGCGATCAGCATGCCGTACTGGCGCATGTTGCGGCGCAGACCGGCCAGCATCAGGCCGAGCAGTCCCCCGTCGGCAGCCGGTCCGCTCTTGCCCGGCGGCGCGGGGGCCGGGCTCTTGGCGGTCACATCCGTGCTCATCGCGTTACCTCTTTGTCCTTCGTCATATGGCGCATCAGCACTTCCTGCGTGGCCTCGGCCCGCTGCACCTCACCGGTCAGCCGCCCGGCGGCCATCGTGTAGATGCGGTCGCACATGCCGAGCAGCTCGGGAAGCTCGGAGGAGATGAAGACGACCGCCTTGCCCTGGGCGGCGAGCTGGTCGATGACCGTGTAGATCTCGTACTTGGCGCCCACGTCGATGCCGCGGGTCGGTTCGTCGAGGATCAGCACGTCGGGACCCGCGAAGATCCACTTGCTGAGGACGACCTTCTGCTGGTTGCCGCCGGAGAGCTTGCCCACCGGCTCGAAGACCGTGGGCGCCTTGATGTTCATGGACTTCCGGAAGCCCTCGGCGACCTGCCGTTCCCCGTGCTCGTCCACCACACCCCGCTTGGAGACCTTGTCCAGCGCGGTCAGCGAGATGTTCCGGTTGATGGTGTCGATGAGGTTCAGGCCGTAGTGCTTGCGGTCCTCGGTGACGTACGCGATGCCGTGCCCGATCGCCTCCGCCACGGTCTTCGTACGGATCTCCGTGCCGTCCTTCAGGACCGTGCCGGCCGCGTACCGGCCGTAGGTCCGCCCGAAGACGCTCATCGCGAGTTCGGTGCGGCCCGCGCCCATCAGGCCCGCGATGCCGACGATCTCGCCGCGGCGCACGTTCAGCGACACGTCGTCCACGACCTTGCGCTGCTGGTCGATCGGGTGGAACACGGTCCAGCCGCGGATCTCCAGCGCCGGTGCCGCGCCCACCTCAGGCTGGTGCGGGGTGCGCTCGGGGAAGCGGTGGTCGAGGTCGCGGCCGACCATGCCGGCGATGATCCGCTCCTCGGTCGTCTCCGGCGCCTTCACATCGAGGGTCTCGATGGACCGGCCGTCCCGGATGATCGTCACCGAGTCGGCGACCTTGCGGATCTCGTTGAGCTTGTGGGAGATGATGATCGAGGTGATGCCCTGGTTCTTCAGCTCCAGGATCAGATCGAGGAGCTTGTCGCTGTCCTCGTCGTTCAGGGCCGCCGTCGGCTCGTCCAGGATCAGCAGCTTCACCTGCTTGGACAGTGCCTTTGCGATCTCGACCAGTTGCTGCTTGCCCACGCCGATGTCGGCGACCCGGGTCTCCGGGTGCTCGTCCAGACCGACCCGGCGCAGCAGCTCGGTGGCGTGGCGCAGGGTCTCGCGCCAGTTGATGAGCCCGCGCGTGGCGTGCTCGTTGCCGAGGAAGAGGTTCTCCGCGATGGACAGATGCGGCACCAGCGCCAGTTCCTGGTGGATGATGACGATGCCGTGCTGCTCGCTCGCCCGGATGTCCTTGAACTGGCAGGTCTCTGACTCGAAGAGGATGTCCCCCTCGTAACTGCCGTACGGGTGGACGCCGGAGAGCACCTTCATCAAGGTGGACTTGCCGGCGCCGTTCTCCCCGCAGATGGCGTGGACCTCGCCCTGCCGGACGGTCAGGGTGACGTCCGACAGCGCTTTGACACCGGGAAAGGTCTTGACGATCGAGCGCATTTCCAGGACGGGTCCCGCCATGGTCGTGCCTTCCAATCCTTGGGAACGGGCGGGTTACTTGAGGTCGGCCTCGGTGTAGTAGCCGCCGTCGATCAGCACCTGCTTGTAGTTGCTCTTGTCGACGCTCACCGGCTGGAGCAGGTAGGCGGGCACGACCTTGGTCCCGTTGTCGTAGGTCTTGGTGTCGTTGACCTCGGGCTTCTTGCCCTTCAGGGAGTCGTCCATCATCGTGGCGGCGACCTCGGCGAGCTTGCGGAGGTCCTTGTAGACGGTCTGCGTCTGCTGACCGGCGATGATCGACTTCACCGAGGCCAGCTCGGCGTCCTGGCCGGTGATGACCGGCAGCGGCTTGCTGCCCGAGCCGTAGCCGTCGGACTTCAGGGCGGACAGGATGCCGATGGAGATGCCGTCGTACGGCGAGAGGACCGCGTCGACCCGGCCGCTCTTGTAGGCGGAGGTGAGGACGTCCTCCATGCGCTTCTGCGCGGTGGTTCCGTCCCAGCGCAGCGTGGTGACCTGGTTGAGCTGGGTCTGCCCGGACTTGACGACGAGCTGCTTCTTGTCGATGTACGGCTGGAGCACCTTCATGGCGCCGCCGAAGAAGTACTTCGTGTTGTTGTCGTCGTTGGAGCCGGCGAACAGCTCGATGTTGAAGGGGCCCTTCTTGCCCTTGCTCAGCCCGAGCTTGTCCACGATGTACTGGCCCTGGAGCGTGCCGACCTTCTCGTTGTCGAACGAGGCGTAGTAGTCGACGTTCTTGGTGCCGAGGATCAGCCGGTCGTAGGAGATGACCGGGATGTGCGCGTCCGCGGCCTGCTGGAGCACGCTGTTCAGCGACTTGTTGTCGATGGCCGCGATGATCAGGCCCTTGACGCCCTGGGTGATCAGGTTCTCGATCTGCGAGACCTGGGTCTCCGGGTCGTCCTCGCCGTAGACCAGCTTGGTCTTGTAGCCCTTGGCCTGCAGGTCCTTGACGACGTTCTTGCCGTCGGAGATCCAGCGTTCGGAGGACTTGGTCGGCATGGCGATGCCGATGGTGGCGCCCTTGACGTCGCCCGACTTCTCCTTGCTGCCACCTTCGCCGCTCTGGCCGCAGGCGGTGAGGGTGAGGGCGAGCGAGGCGGCTCCGGCTATCGCGGCGAGGGCGGCTCTGCGGTTGCGCATGGCAATCAGTCCTTGTTCTTCTCGTCGTTGAGAGGGATCACGCGGTGGTCGGGAAGCGGTGGAGCGTCCCGGGCAGTCGGGAGCCGAGCGGCGCCATGTCGCCGTCCGCGCCGTGCCGGGCGAGCAGGTCCAGGGCGAGCCGGCCGCGCCGGACCCGCTCCCGGGCGGTGTCCAGGGTCACGTCCCGCAGGTGGGTGCCCCACGGGTAGATGCCGGGGGCCTTGGACAGACCGAACTTCAGGTAGAGCGGTGCGCCGCGCCGGATCAGCTCGGCGACCTCGTACATCCGGACGTAGCCGCCGAGGTCGTCGGGCGCCTCGATGTACATGTCCATGGGGGCGGCGGAGACCCGGCGGATCTCGGTGAGGTGGTCCAGCGTCAGATCGCTGGGCACGTTGACGGAGTCGGCGCCGAGCCGCTCGTACACGGCGTACGAGGCCGGGTTGACCGGGCCGATGAGCGCCGAGACCTTCAGCGTGGTGTCGGCCGGGATGATCCCGGCCTGGCGGGCCCGGTGCAGGGTCCACAGCACGCCCTCGTCGGCGACCAGCAGGCACTTGACGCCCAGTTCGGTGGCCCGGACGGCGTCCTCGACGCAGCCGGCGACGGCGTCGTGGCCCCGGGCGCGCAGTCCGGCCCCCCGCGAGTCGGACCGCACCGAGCCGCCGATGTCCCAGGTGCCGCGCGGGCCGGTGAACAGGCAGAGCTCGATGTCGCGCTCGTTGGTGGCGTCGACCATCTCGGTGATCTCGGCGTCGGAGAGCATCCACACGCCGCTGCCCTGGCTGATCCGGTGGATCGGCACATCGAGGCGCGAGGCCTCCTTGAGGACGACCGCCAGCGCTTCGGGACCCTCGCACGAGGGGATCTCGGTGCGCCAGCGACCGCCGCCCGGGAAGCTGTGGGCGGAGGCGTCGGCGGGGTCGAGGGCGGGCGCGCCGAGGCCGAGTGCGGCGAGCACCTGCTCGCCGGGCCTGCGGGCTGCCGGGGCGGAAGCGTCGGTCACAAGCTGTCCTTAGGGTCCTGAGTGTTCGGTATTTCGGACAAGGTTCGCGGCTCTGGGTGTGAAAGAGCGCTGGGTGTACGCCGGTCAGGGCGCCGTCAGGTCACGCCCTGACCGGCGTACGGTCAGGGGCGGAGCAGCACCTTGCCCACCTTGGGATCGCCGGCCCCCACGAGCTCGATGGCCTGCGGGAACTCGGTCAGCGGCAACTCGTGGGTGACCAGCGGCAACGGGTCCAGCAGCCCGGCGCCGAACACCCGCACGGTGTGCGACCAGGCCTCCGGCGGCGCCCCGAAGACGGTGTGCACCTCCAGCTGCCGTACGACGAGATCGGTCGGGTCGAGCCCGTCCGCACCCGGCGCCGGAATCCCGGTGAGGGCCAGCCGACCGCCGCGCCGCAGCAGCGCGGCGGCGGTGCGCGCGGCGGACGCCGACCCGGCGGTCTCGATCACCACGTCGAAGTCGTCGGGCAACTGCTGGTCCTTCAGCCGGAAGTCGCTCGCCCCGAACCGCCGGGACAGCGCCTCCCGGTCGTTCCGCGTGCCCACCACGAGCAGCTCCGCGGGCGAGACCGCCTTCAGGAACTGCACGGCGAACATGCCCAGCGTGCCCGTGCCGACCACCGCGACCCGCTCGCCCGGCTGGGCGTTCGCCTTCAGCGCGGCGGCCGCGATGCAGGCGGCCGGCTCCAGCAGCGCGGCGGCGGTGAGGTCGGCGTCGTCCGGCAGGACGTGCAGCAGCCGGGCGGGCAGGGTCAGCGTGGCGGCCATGGCGCCCGGCTGGGTGAAGCCGGTCTCCTCGTACCCGGCCGAGCACAGCGTGGTCTCGCCCGCGTGACAGCGCTCGCACACCTGGCAGTTGCGGAAGCCCTCGCCGACGACCTTGCGCCCGACGAGGGAACCCGGCACCCCCGCACCCACCGCCGTGACCGTCCCCGACCACTCGTGTCCGGGCGTGAGCGGATACCGCACGTACCCTTCCGGCCGGTTGCCCTGGTACACCTCGCGGTCGCTGCCGCAGATGCCGGCCGCGTGCACCGCGACCAGCGCCTCGCCGGGACCGGGCTGCCGGGGCGTGTGGGCCTCGACCCGGTGCACGCCCGGCGCCTCGATCAGGACCTGGGAGCTCACTTCGTGCCCTTCGGCTTGCGCTGCTCCCAGCCCTCGGCCCACAGGTCGAAGCGGGCCTGCTGCTGCGGGAACTCGGCCGCCGCGTCGACGTCCAGCTCGACACCGAGGCCGGGCGCGTCGGAGAGGTGGAAGCAGCCGTCCTCCGGGTTCACCTGCGGCGCGCCCTTGACCACCTTCTTGATCTCGGCGTCCGCGAAGTCGTTGAAGTGCTCGAGGATCTTGAAGTTCGGGGAGGTGAAGCCGACCTGGAGGGAGGCGGCGGTGAGCACCGACCCGCCCACGTTGTGCGGGGCGACGAGCATGTAGTGCGTCTCGGCGGTCGCGGCCAGCTTCCGGGTCTCCCAGATGCCGCCGATGTGGCCGACGTCGGGCTGGATGATGTCCACCGCCTGGCTGTCGAACAGCTCGCGGAACTCGATCCGGTCGTGGATGCGCTCACCGGTGGCCACCGGGAGGTCCACCTTGGCCGCGACCTTCTCCAGCGCCTTCAGGTTCTCCGGCGGCACTGGCTCCTCCAGCCAGGCCGGCTTGAAGGGCGCCATCTCCTTGGCCAGCCGGACGGCGGTGGCGGGGGAGAAGCGGCCGTGCATCTCCAGCATCAGCTCGGCCTCCGGGCCGATCGCGTCCCGCACGGCCTCGATGAGCGAGACCGCGTACAGGGTCTGCTGGTGGTCCAGCTCGAAGTGCCCGGTGCCGAAGGGGTCGATCTTCAGCGCCTTGTAGCCGCGCTCCATGACCCCCTGCGCCGCCTTGTGGTAGGCCTCCGGGGTCCGCTCGGTCGTGTACCACCCGTTGGCGTAGGCCTTGACCTTGTCGGTCACCTTCCCGCCGAGGAGCTGCCACACCGGTACGCCCAGCGCCTTGCCCTTGATGTCCCAGCACGCCATCTCGACCACCGCGATGCCGGACATGACGATCTCACCGGCCCGGCCGTAGTCGCCGTACTTCATCCGGCGCACGAGGTCCTCGACAGCGAAGGGGTCCGATCCGAGAATGTGGTTGGCCTCGGCCTCCCGCAGATAGCCGATCAGCGCGTCGGTGTGCCCGAGCATCCGGGTCTCGCCGACTCCCGTGATGCCTTCGTCGGTGTGCACCTGGACGTAGGTCAGGTTGCGCCACGGCGTGCCGACCACGTGCGTGCTGATTCCGGTGATGCGCACGGCAGTTGCCCCTCAGGTGTTCGAGATTTCGTCACACGTTCGAAATGTTGGCGTGACAGTAAGGATGGTCCGGCAGGGGTGTCAATGGGTCGAACAGGTAACGGTTTCGGCAAGGCTTTCGAGAAGTCTTTCGACTCCGCACCAAACCTTCACAGTGACGCCTGGAACCGGAACCGCGCGGACTCTAGTCTTCCCGCGTCATGAACTACTGCCTCCCGTGCCGACGGCACCTCAATGGCGCCCTGGCCTGCCCGGGGTGCGGAACTCCGGCCGACCGGCTCGCGGCCGCGCCGGGCGCGCACGCGCAAGGGCAAGAGCACGGGTACGGGCAGACACCGACGACGTACGAGCAGCCGTACGAGGAGCCGCACGAGCAGTCGTACGAGGAGCCGCACGACGGCCCGGACGCCCCCGGGGAGCCGGAGCCGGCGGAGGAACCGGAACCGGCGGAGGCGGGGGCCGGTGAAGCGGGTGAGGCGGAGGCCGACGATGCCGACGGCGGGCCCGGCCGGCGGGCCCGGGGCGGGGCCGAGGGCAGCCGCCGCGACCGCAAGGCCGCCGCGCACCGCCGCCGGCGCCGTCGCACCGTCCTGGTCGCCGCCGGGTTCGTCCTCGCGGCGGGCGGGCTCAGCCTCGCGGAACTGGGCACGGACGCGCCCTTCTCACCCTTCTCCAGCGACGCCCCCGCCCCGGCCGGTGACACCTCGGCGGACGGCGGTGCCGCCTCCGTCGCGCCGGACCGCACCGCCGATCCGATAGGGGCCACGTCCGGCGCCACCCCGCGCGCGGGTGACTCCGCCTCCCCGGACGCCTCGGGCTCAGCCTCCCCGTCGAAGTCCCCGAAGGACGAGGATTCCGCTTCCCCCTCCGCCACGGAAACGGGCACGGCGCAGCAGTCGGCCACCGCGGACCCCGGTGCGACCCCGACGACCCCGGCCGCTCCGCCCCCCAGCGAGCCCGCCACCCCGACCGCGGCTCCGACGACCTCCGCGCCCCCGCCCGAGCCGTCGCCCACCAAGACCTGCGACCGCTTCCTGTGGTGGTGCACCTGAGGGCGTCCGCGGTCGCTTGAGCGCGTCCGCCCGCGTCCGGCTCCGTCCGTGTGCACGTGGAGCACGCCCCGGCGCACCCCCGCCACCCCGCGCCATCGGCCATCCGGGGCATCCGTGACACCCCTCGGCCCTCAGGGGGGTTGAGTCGATCAGGCGCGTCTCGCCGTACCGGTTTCGGAACGCCCGATGTCAGGGAGGGCGTTGTGCCGAGGGGGAGCAGCGAGCAGCGGATCGGTCGAGGAGAGCGGATGACGCAGGAGATCACCGTCCAGGGCGCGGTCGCCGAGGGCTTCGAGTCGGTGCGCGAGGAGTTCGCGGCCTTCGTCGCCGAGGAGCGGGCGGACTACGAGGGCCAGTTGTGTGCGTACGTCCACGGACGGCGGGTCGTGGACCTGTGGGCGGGCCCGGGCGTGACGGGTGACTCGCTGTACGCCGTGTACTCGGCCACGAAGGGCGCGGCGCATCTGGTCGCGGCGCTGCTCGTGCAGGACGGCACGCTGGAGCTGGACCGCAAAGTCACGTACTACTGGCCGGAGTTCGCCGCCGAGGGCAAGGGCGCGCTGACGCTGCGGGACCTGCTGGCGCATCGCGCGGGGCTGGTCGGCACCGACACCGGGTTCACTCCGGCCGAGCTGGCCGACGACCGGATGATTGCCGAACGCCTCGCCGACCAGCGGCCGTTCTGGCGGCCGGGCGCGGCGTTCGGCTACCACGCGCTGGTCATCGGCGCGCTGACCGGCGAGGTCGTGCGCCGGGCGACGGGCCGTACGCTCCAGGAGGTGTACGAGGAGCGGGTCCGCGCTCCCCATGGCCTCGACCTCCGTCTGGGGCTGCCGGAGGCGCACGAGCCGCGCTTCCGCACGGTCCTGCCGATGCTCCCGACGCCCGCCCAGCAGGCGCAGCTCGACGCCGTGCCGACCGGTCCGCACACCCTCGCATCGATCGCCTTCAACCGGCACGGCGCCGAGCCCACCGACCTGGAGGGCCTGCCGAACGAGCGGCTGATCCGCGCCCGGGGACCCGCCTCGGTGGGCGGGATCGGCTCGGCACGCGGCCTGGCGGGCATGTACGCGGCGATGATCAGCGAGGTGGACGGCAGGGCCCCGTTGCTGAAGGGCGACACGCTGGCGGAGTTCGCCCAGATCCACTCCACGGGGTACGACCTGGTGGCCCGCGCCCACAAGTCCTTCGGCCTCGGCTTCCAGGCGACCGCCGACGTCTGGCACCCGTTCCTGGGCGCGGGCACGCTGGGCCACAGCGGCGCCAACGGCGTCCAGGCCTTCGCGGACCCCCACGCGGGCCTCGCCTACGGCTACACGCGGCGCAGGTTCGCGTTCCCGGGCGGAGCGGCCGCGGAGAACAACAGACTGGCGGCCGCGATCCAGCGAGCGGCGCTGACGACCTCCTAGGGGGACGCCCCCGGCGGAAACAGCAGCCGCACCCCACGTCCAAGGATGCGGCTGCCGATGTAAGGAACGACGAAGGTCAGACCAGCGTCACGCTGATGTTCCCGCGAGTCGCCTTCGAGTAGGGGCACACCTGGTGGGCCTTCTCGACCAGGGCCTTCGCGGTGGCCGCGTCGACGTTCGGGATGTTGGCCGAGATCTCCACGATGATCCCGAACCCCTCGTCGTTCCTGCCGATGCCGACCCTCGCCGTGACGGTGGACCCGGACACGTCGGCGCCCTCCTGCCGGGCGACGACCCCCAGCGCCCCCTGGAAGCACGCGCTGTAGCCGGCGGCGAACAGCTGCTCCGGGTTGGTCCCGGACCCGCTGCCGCCCATCTCCTTCGGCGGGTTGACGACGACGTCGAGTCGGCCGTCGTCCGTGGCGACCCGCCCGTCGCGGCCGTTCTCGGCGGTGGCGACGGCGGTGTACAGGACGTCGGACTGCGTGATGGGCATGCGGTTGTCTTCCTCCTCGGTCCGCCGCGACTCGCGCCCACGATCGACGACGGATTACGGAAAGAAGCTACCGCATGCCGGAAACCGCGGGAAGGTCAGAGCTTGACGACCATCTTGCCGATGTTGTCGCCGCGCAGGACCCCGAGGAACGCCTCCAGGGTGTTCTCGATGCCCTCGGCCACGGTCTCCCGGTACTTCAGCGCGCCCGAGGCGACCCACGGGCCGACCTCCTGGACGAACTGCGGCTGGAGGTCGTAGTGGTCGCCGACCAGGAAGCCCTCGATCCGGCCGCGGGTCTGGATCAGACGGGCCAGGTTCTTCGGGCCGGGCGCGGGCTCGGTGTTGTTGTAGACCGAGATCATGCCGCAGACGGCGATCCGGCCGCCCTGGTTCAGCGAGCCGATCGCGGCCTCCAGGTGGTCCCCGCCGACGTTGTCGAAGTACACGTCGATGCCGTCGGGCGCCGCCTGGCGCAGCTGCTCGGCGACCGGGCCGTTCTTGTAGTTGAACGCGGCGTCGAAGCCGTACTCGTCCACGAGCAGCTTGACCTTCTCGTCGGAGCCGGCCGAGCCGATGACCCGGGAGGCGCCCTTGAGCTTGGCGATCTGGCCCACCTGGCTGCCGA
This sequence comes from Streptomyces flaveolus, assembly GCF_000716535.1. Classification (GTDB taxonomy): domain Bacteria; phylum Actinomycetota; class Actinomycetes; order Streptomycetales; family Streptomycetaceae; genus Streptomyces; species Streptomyces flaveolus_A. Next base: position 32,582 of record NZ_JNWV01000030.1, read on the forward strand.
CGGCCCCGGCCGCGCCCGACACGAACACGATGTCGCCCTCCTTGAAGGAGGCGGTGCGCAGCAGGCCGGCGTAGGCGGTCAGACCGGTCATGCCGAGGACGCCCAGGTAGGTCGACAGGGGCGCGGCCTCCGGGTCGACCTTCACGGCGTTCTTCGCGTCCACGGCCGCGTACTCGCGCCAGCCGAAGAAGTGCAGGACGTGGTCGCCGACGGAGATGCCCTCGGCACGGGACTCGATCACCTCGCCGACCGCGCCGCCCTGCATGACCTTGCCCAGCTCGAAGGGGGCGACGTAGGACTTGGCGGCGCTCATCCTGCCGCGCATGTACGGGTCGACCGAGAGGTACTTGTTCCGCACCAGCACCTGACCCTCGCCCGGGGTCGGGACCGCCTCCTCGACGAGGGCGAAGTCCTCGGGCTTCGGCCAGCCGACGGGACGGCTGAGCAGGTGCCACTCGCGGTTGATCATGACGGAGCCTTTCGTGTCACGGCATTTACTTCAGTACCTGAAACAACCATGCTCCTGAATATTTCAGGATGTCAAGTAACCGGGTATCCTGGTGGGCATGTCCACCCCATCGAAGACCCACCGCCCCGACGCCCTGACTCTGGAAGTGGTCGAGCTGATCGGTGACGTCGTGGCCCGCTTCTACGCGGACTACGAGGAGGCGGCGGGCGAGCACACGCTGACCGGCCCGCAGGCCAGACTGCTCAGCCTGCTCTCGCTGGAACCGCTGCCCATGCGCAAGCTGGCCCAGAAGCTCAAGTGCGAGCCGTCGAACGTCACCGGGATCGTGGACCGGCTGGAGTCCCGCGGCCTGGTGGAGCGCCGCCCCGACCCGGCCGACCGCCGGGTCAAGGTCGCCGCCGCCACCGAGGAGGGCCGCCGGGTGGCCCGGGACCTGCGCGAGAGCCTGCACTTCGCCCGCGAGCCGCTCGCCGCGCTCACCGACGACCAGCGCCGCTCCCTGCGCGACCTGCTGCGCCGCATGCTGGACGTCTGAGGGCCCGCCCGGTCACCGGCCGCCGCGCTGTCACACCGAGCCAGTAAAGTCCTGGCCATGCGTGATCTCGGGGTGGGTTTCGGGTACTTGCTGAAGGGCCAGCGGTGGGTGGCCCGGCACGGGCGGAGTTACGGCTTCGGGCTGCTGCCCGGACTGATCACGCTGGTGCTGTACGCCGCCGCGCTGGCCGCCCTGGCCATATGGGGCGCGGACGCGGTCACCTGGGCGACCCCGTTCGCGGACGACTGGTCCAGCCCCTGGCAGGGCCTGTTCCGCGGCTTCCTGACGGCCGTCCTCTTCGCCCTCGGCCTGCTGCTGGCCGTGCTGACGTTCACCGCCGTCACCCTGCTGGTCGGCCAGCCCTTCTACGAGAACCTGTCGGAGAAGGTCGACGCCGACGTCTCGCCCGACGGCACCGCTCCCGTCTCGGACCTCCCGCTCTGGCGCGAGCTGTGGATCTCCGCCCGGGACAGCCTGCGCGTCCTGGTGCGGGCCGGTCTGTGGGGCGTCCTGCTCTTCGCCCTCGGGTTCCTGCCGGTCGTCGGGCAGACGGTCGTCCCCGTGATCGGCTTCTTCGTCACCGGCTTCTTTCTCACCGAGGAACTCGCCGCCGTGGCGATGCAGCGCCGGGGCGTCGACCTGCGCGCCCGCCTCGCCCTGCTCCGCTCCCGCAAGACCCTGGTCTGGGGTTTCGGCACACCCCTGGGCCTGGCCTTCCTGGTCCCGTTCGTCGCGGTGTTCCTGATGCCGGGCGCGGTCGCGGGCGCCACGCTCCTCGCCCGCGACCTGCTGGGCGAGGAGACCCGTGAGGACGGCGCCGACGAGCCCGCGGCGGAGGACGTCACCCCGTGACCGAGACGCTCGCCGTAGCCGTCATCACCGTCCTGGCCGTCATCGCCCCCGGCGCCGACTTCGCGATGATCGTCCGCAACAGCTACCTGTACGGCCGCCGCACCGGCCTGCTCGCCGCCGCCGGGGTCGCCGCGGGCGTGCTGGTCCACGTCACCTACACCATGCTCGGCGTGGGCCTGCTGATCGCCTCCTCCACCTTCCTGTTCACGGTCATCAAGCTGATCGGCGCCGCCTACCTCGTCCTCATCGGCGTCCGCACCTTCCGCGCGCGCGGCGAGGTGACGGTGGACCTGGGGCACAGGACGGAGCTGACCCCGCTCGCCGCGCTGCGCACCGGCTTCCTCACCAACGTCCTCAACCCCAAGACGACCCTGTTCGTCGTCTCCACGTTCGCCCAGGTCGTCGGCCCCGGTACGCCCGTCCACCGGCAGGTGGGCTACGGCCTGTTCATGTCGCTGGCCCACCTGCTGTGGTTCGGCGTGGTCGCGCTGTTCTTCTCGCAGGAGCGCATGCGCACGCTGATGCTCCGGGCCCAGAAGGTCCTCAACAAGGTCATCGGATCCGTCCTGGCCGGTCTCGGCGTCAGCCTGGCCTTCGCTCCGTCGCACTGACGGACACGGCGACGATCGCCCGGACCTGCGCGATGATGTCCAGCCGGTTGCGCACGAACTCGGGGTCGGTCACCTCGGTGCTGTTCCCGGCCCCGAACTGCAGCACGGGCGTGTGCACGTGCCCGCCCGGCAGTGTGTCGTGCAGCCCGAGCCGGTCCCGCAGCAGGGTGGCCCGGTAGGCGATCTCGTTGGAGAGGTAGTCACCGCCGCCCCCGGCACGGGCGGTGGAGCCGGGGGTCGGCCCGTCCGGCCGTACGACGGGCGCGGTGCCGCCCGCCGGGATCTCGGTCACCTCCGTGTGGTCGTACACGGGGAAGCGGCCCGTCCGCGCGGCCACGACGGCGGCGTACGGCAGGGTGGTGGTCGTCCACTGCGGCTGCGACGCCGGGTCCGTGACCGGGACGGTCCCGGTCACGCCGGCGTTGTCGTTGTCCGGGAAGCCGCCCCGCCAGGCGCCGTTGGTCCGCTCGATGTCGAACCGGCCGACGCGGCCCTGGCTCACGGTCGTGAACAGGTCCACCTTCGGCAGATACGGCCGCAGGGTCCGCTCCACCGTTCCCTCGGCGAAGTCCTGCCAGCGCACCGGGAACACGGCGGTCTCGACGCGCGCCGGCCCCTCGGCCGTCTCGACGACCGTGCCGTCCAGCGCCAGCGCCGTCGCCCCGGAGGGGTTGGAGATGCGGATGTCCCGGTCGAGCGTGAAGGGGTCGAACCCGGTGAGCAGGACGCGCCGCAGGTGGCCCTTCCCCGGGTAGCGGATGTCGGTCTGCCCACGGGAGGTCCGCTCCAACTGGTCGAGCAGGGCACCCCGTTGCTCGTCCGTGAGCCCGAAGCCGGGATCCCACGTGCGCACTTCCCGGGTCATCCCCAGCCGGGCCCAGTACAGCGGCCGGTCGTCGTCCCGGCTCAGATCACCGCCGGCCGGCCCCCGCCCCTGCGCCCGCTCCACGGCCCGCCGCCACAGCGCGGACCCCTCCCGTACGACGATGCGGCGGGCCTGCGCGTACGAGTGCGCCCGGTGCAGAGCGCGCCCGAACTCCGGTGCCGTGCCGGCGAATCCGGAGCGCCGGAGGATCTCCTGCGGCACGGCCTTGTCGAGCCGCTGTTCCTCGACGGTGGGGGAGGGCGGTGTGGTGGCGGCGTGGGCCGTGGTCGTGGTCGTGGTCGCGGACAGGCCGGTCAGCAGGGCCAGTCCGAGGAGGCCGAGGCGTATACGGGTCAAGGGAGTCGGGACCTTCCGTCGCTGTGGGGCGCGTGGGGCGGTGGACGGCCGCAGTATCGCGTGACGGAAGTGACCTGCGCCATGGTGCGGGCGGTACCGGCGGCTGGCACCGGACGGCGAAGACGTGGCCAAGTGTGAAGGGTTCGTACGAGATCTCCGCCGGACGCTCGATCGAGGGCCGCCGCGTCATCACGACGATTAACGTCTGATCCGGGACAAGTCCCCCCGCGGGGAGGACGCGTCTCTCCCGCGCAGCCCCGGTCCGGGAACCTGACCCCCGGACCGGGGCTACACGGCCCCTCGGCGACGGGCTACCGGCCCCGGACGCCGAAGCCGTACACCGTCTCGGAACGGAAGACCTCGCCGGGCCGCAGCACCGTGCTCGGGAAGTCCGGCCGGTTGGGGGAGTCCGGGAAGTGCTGCGTCTCCAGCGCGATCCCGGCGCCGGGGCCGAGCGGCCCGGACAGATGGTCGGCGGTGTAGAGCTGGAGGCCCGGCTCGGTCGTGGCCACCGTGAGAGTCCGTCCGGAGGCCGGGTCGTACAGCTCGGCCACCTCCTCCGCCGCCTCGGTCACGCCCTTGTCCAGGACGAAGTTGTGGTCGTAGCCGGAGCCGGTCTTCCGGGCCGTACGGAAGTCGAAGCGGGAGCCGGTCACGTCCTCCGGCGCCCCGGCCGGGATCAGGTCCGCGTCCACCGGCGTGTACCGGGACGCGGCCAGCCGCAGCTCGTGCCCGCCCGCGTCACCGGAGCCGCTCAGGTTCCAGTACGCGTGACTGGTCAGGTTGACCACCGTCGGCGCGTCCGTGACCGCCTCGTAGGCGATCCGCAGCGCACCCGACGCGTCGAGCGTGTACGTCACCGCCACCTCCAGCCGGCCCGGGAAGCCCTCCTCGCCGTGCGGGCTGACCCGGCTCAGGCGGACGCCGTGCGGGACCGGCGTCACCTCCCACACGCGCTTGTCGAACCCGTGTTCACCGCCGTGCAGCGAGTTAGGGCCGTTGTTGCGGGCCAGCGCGTACGTCCGGCCGTCCAGCGGGAACCGGCCGCCCGCGATCCGGTTCGCGTACCGGCCGATCACGGCACCCAGATACGGCTCCGGATGCGCCAGATAGCCGTCGAGATCCGGGAAGCCCAGCGTCACGTCCGCCGTCCGCCCGGCGCCGTCCGGGACCTCCACGGACTGCACGATCCCGCCGTACGACAGCACCCGCACCCGCACCCCGCCGCGCTCCAGCGTCCACCGGTGCACCGCCGTGCCGTCGGGAAGCGTGCCGAAAAGTTCGTTCATGTGGGAAACCCTAGGTCACGGATTTCTCGCCGTGATCCTCCGGTACGCGATCTCCGCCAGCCGTGCCTGACCGTCCTTGCTGGGGTGGAACCAGTCCCAGTGGCTGAGCTGGTCCGTGCCGAAGCGGTAGTCGTACACCGCGTTGTCGTCGAAACGGCAGCGGCGGTCCTTGGCGCAGACCTCCCTCAGCACCTGGTTGTACTCCACCACCCGCTGCTGCACGGAGTCCCGGCGCAGCATCGCCGCGCCGGTCAGATCGTCCGCGTCGCCCAGCATCGACGGGCAGATGCCCAGCTTCCACACCTGCTTGCCCAGCGGATTCGCCCGGCCCTCCGACCACAGCCGCTTCAGGTTCGGCACGCTCGCCACGTACACCTGCGTCTTCGGCAGCGCCGAACGCAGCGTGCGCAGCGCCTCCTCGAAGTCCGCGCGGAAGTCGGCCACCGGGGTCATCGCCGACGCCGAGGCCCGGCAGGCGTCGTTCGCCCCCACCATCACCGTCACCAACTGCGGGCCGCGGGAGACCGCCTGCTCCATCTGCCCGGGCAGGTCCGCCATCCGGGCGCCCGTCACCGCGTAGTTCCAGCTGCGCTCCGCCGCCCCCGTCACACCCAGCAGCCGCACCGCCAGGCTGTCCACCCTGGCGTCGCTGCCCGTCGCCCACGACACCTCCGGGCAGTCCGACAGCACCGTGCACGCGTCGAAGCCGCGCGTGATGGAGTCGCCCACCGCGGCGATCGAGTCGGGGCTGCGGTCCCACACCGGGAGCCGGGCCGCGCGCGCCTTGGTGCCCGCCGGCGCCGGCGCGCTCCCGTCCCCGTCGTCACATCCGGCGGCACCCAGCAGTACGGCCGCCACGACGGCGAGAACGGCCCGTACACGGTGGCTTCGCTTCCGCATCCCTGCTGTTCCCCTCGTTCGACGGGTGGGCACTCCCTCCCCTGACAACGTGCGAGGGTTCCCGGCCCGGCGGCCCGGGAACGGTGCACCCCCGCACAAGCGTCCCCCTGGGTGAATGGCGGCGGTTTCCTGGCACCGGGACCGACGGTACGTCACACTCCTTGCCCCGCCGCAGGGTAGCCTCGCCATCAACGCGGCCGTCGCGCCACTGCCGCCCAGCCAGTCCGCAAGATGTCCCGCTCTGCCCGGAGGTTCCGGTGACGACACGTGGAGTTCTGTACGTGCACTCCGCGCCGCGCGCGCTGTGCCCGCACGTCGAGTGGGCCGTCGCCGGGGTGCTCGGCACGCGCGTCAACCTCGACTGGATCCGGCAGCCCGCGGCCCCCGGCACCTGGCGCTCGGAGTTCTCCTGGCAGGGCGAGGCCGGCACCGCCTCCAAACTCGCCTCGGCACTGCGCGGCTGGCACCTGCTGCGCTTCGAGGTCACCGCCGAGCCCTGCGCCACCGCCGAGGGCGAGCGCTACAGCTGCACCCCCGACCTCGGCATCTTCCACGCCGTCACCGGCATCCACGGCGACATCCTGATCCCCGAGGACCGCCTCCGTGCCGCGCTGACGCGCTCCAAGCAGGGAGAGACCGACCTCGAGGCGGAGATCGCCAAGCTCCTGGGCAAGCCCTGGGACGACGAACTGGAGCCGTTCCGCTACGCGGGCGAGGGCGCCCCGGTCCGCTGGCTGCACCAGGTGGTGTGACTTCGCGCACGTACCGGACATACCGAAGGGCCCTCACCTGCCGGTGAGGGCCCTTCGGCTGACGTTTCTCAGATCGTCCGGAACGCCAGGACCACGTTGTGCCCGCCGAAGCCGAACGAGTCGTTCAGCGCGGCGATACGGCCCTCGGGCAGAGCCCGCGCCTCGCCGACGACGACGTCCGCGTTGACCTCGGGGTCGAGGTTGTCCACGTTGATGGTCGGCGGAGCCGTACGGTTCACCAGCGCCAGGATCGACGCGACGGTCTCCACACCACCGGCACCGCCCAGCAGGTGACCGGTCATCGACTTGGTCGCGGAGATCGCCATGTGGTCGACGTCGTCGCCGAACACCTTCCGCAGCGCCTTGATCTCGGCCACGTCACCCTGCGGCGTCGAGGTGGCGTGCGCGTTCACGTGCACGATCTCGGCCGGCTTCAGGTCCGTGTTGTCCAGCAGGTTCTGCAGCGCGTGCGCGATCCCGTTGCCGGACGGCTCCGGCTGCGTGATGTGGTGCGCGTCGGCGGAGATGCCCTGTCCGAGCGCCTCCGCGTAGATCCGCGCGCCGCGGGCCTTCGCGTGCTCCTCGGACTCCAGGACGATCACACCGGCGCCCTCGCCGAGCACGAAGCCGTCCCGGCCGGCGTCGTAGGGACGCGAGGCGCCCTGCGGATCGTCGTTGTTCTTGGACATCGCCATCATGTTGCCGAACGCGGCGATGGGCAGCGGGTGGATGGCGGCCTCGGTACCACCGGCCACGACCACGTCCGCACGCCCGGTGCGGATCATCTCGATCGCGTACCCGATGGCCTCCGCGCCCGAGGCGCAGGCCGAGACCGGGGTGTGCACACCGGCGCGGGCACCCAGCTCGATCCCGACGTTGGCCGCCGGGGAGTTGGGCATCAGCATCGGCACGGTGTGCGGGGAGACGCGGCGTACGCCCTTCTCCTTGAGGATGTCGTACTGGTCCAGCAGGGTCGTCACGCCGCCGATGCCGGAGGCGATGACCGCGCCGAGACGGTCGGGGTTGACGGACGAGTCCTCACCGGCCCTGGCGGTGAAACCGGCGTCCTTCCAGGCCTCCTGAGCGGCGATCAGCGCGAACTGCGCGGACCGGTCCAGCTTGCGGGCCTGCGGGCGGGGGATGATCTCGCCCGGCTCGACGGCGATCTGCGCGGCGATCCGGACCGGCAACTGCGCCGCCCACTCCTGCTCCAGCAGGCTGACACCGGACGTGCCGGCGACGAGGGCCTCCCAGGTCGAGGCTGCGTCGCCACCCAGCGGTGTGGTTGCGCCGATACCGGTGACGACCACGGTGCGATTGGTCGGGCTCACGGGAATTCTTTCTCCAACGGATACGGGAGGACTACCCCCGCGTCTGCGGGGATTACGGCGCCACCGCCGGGTGGCGGGGCTTGCAGCCTCGGCCTACGCGGTGGCTCAGGCCTGGTGCTTGAGGATGTAGTCGGTCGCGTCGCCGACGGTCTTGAGGTTCTTGACGTCCTCGTCCGGGATCTTCACGTCGAAGCGCTCCTCGGCGGCGACGACGACCTCGACCATGGACAGCGAGTCGACGTCCAGGTCGTCGGTGAAGGACTTGTCCAGCTGGACGTCCTCGGTGGGGATCCCGGCGATCTCGTTCACGATCTCGGCGAGACCCGCGACGATCTCTTCCTGAGTGGCGGCCATGTCAGGCGCTCCTTCTTCGATAATCCAGACGGTTTGTGGCAGTTGTCCCCCTGCCGGATCGCATGATCCGGCACGGAGTGCCTAGGGGAGGGTAACGACCGTGGCGGCGTAGACGAGACCCGCCCCGAATCCGATGACGAGCGCGGTGTCGCCGCTCTTCGCCTCCCCGGTCGCCAGGAGCCGCTCCATCGCGAGCGGGATCGAGGCGGCCGAGGTGTTGCCGGTGGTGCGGATGTCACGGGCGACCGTGACGTGCTCCGGCAGCTTCAGTGTCTTCACCATCGAGTCGATGATCCGCACATTGGCCTGGTGCGGGATGAAGACGTCCAGGTCGTCCGCGGTGATTCCGGCCGCGTCCAGCGCCTGCTGGGCGACCTTCGCCATCTCGAACACGGCCCAGCGGAACACCGCCTGGCCCTCCTGCGTGATCGCAGGGAACTTGATGTTGCCCTGGCTGTCCAGGGGCAGCTGGGAGACGTCGCCGACGGCGAACCGGTCCCAGGAGACGGTCTGCTTGATCGTCTCGGACTTGTCGCCCTCGGAACCCCACACGGTCGGGCCGATCGCCGGCTCGTTCGAGGGGCCGACCACGACCGCGCCGGCGCCGTCACCGAACAGGAACGCGGTCGCCCGGTCCTCCAGGTCGGTCAGGTCGCTCAGCCGCTCCACGCCGATCACGAGGACGTAGTCGGCGGAACCTTCCACCACCATGCCCTTGGCGAGGGTCAGGCCGTAGCCGAAGCCCGCGCAGCCGGCCGAGATGTCGAAGGCGGCGGCCTTGTCCGTGCCGAGCTTGTCGGCGATCTCGGTGGCGACGGCCGGGGTCTGGCTGAAGTGCGAGACGGTCGAGACGACCACCGCGCCGATCTGCTCGGCGTCGATGCCGGCGTCCGCGATGGCCTTCCCGGAGGCCTCGATCGCCATCGCGGCCACGGTCTCCTCCGGACCCGCCCAGTGCCGGGTCTCGATGCCGGAGCGGGAGCGGATCCACTCGTCGGACGAGTCGATCTTCTCCAGGATCACCTCGTTGGGCACGACCCGGGTCGGCCGGTAGCCGCCGACGCCGAGGATGCGCGCATACGGGGCGCCCTTGCTGGGCTTGATCTTCGCCATGTACGGCTCCTTAGGCACCGGCGTGCTCTGCGAGCAGAGCGCGGGCCGCGTCGAGGTCGTCGGGGGTCTTCAGGGCCAGCGTCGCGACACCGGGCAGGGCCCGCTTGGCCAGGCCGGTCAGGGTGCCGCCCGGGCACACCTCGACGAGCGCGGTGACCCCCAGCTCCTGGAACGTCTCCATGCACAGGTCCCAGCGCACGGGGTTGGCGACCTGGCCGACCAGCCGGTCCAGCACCTCGGCGCCGGACGCGACGGTGCCGCCGTCCTTGTTGGAGACGTAAGGAATCTTCGGGTCGGCCGGCGACAGCTCCGCCGCGGCCTTGGCCAGGGTCTCGACCGCGGGCGCCATGTGCCGGGTGTGGAAGGCGCCGGCCACCTTCAGCGGGATGACCTTGCGCACGCCCTCGGGCTTGTCCTCGGCCAGCGCCGCCAGCTGCTCCAGCGTGCCCGCGGCGACGATCTGGCCCGCGCCGTTGATGTTCGCCGGGGTCAGGCCCAGCTTCTCCAGGTGCGGGAGGGTCACCTCGGGCGCGCCGCCGAGCAGCGCCGCCATGCCGGTCTCGGTGACCGCGGCGGCGTCGGCCATCGCCAGACCCCGCTTGCGGACGAGACCGAGGGCGGCCGTGTCGTCCAGGACACCGGCGAAGGCCGCGGCGGTGATCTCACCGACGCTGTGACCGGCGACCGCGCCGGGGTTGATGTCACCCAGTGCCGCGGCGGACAGGATGCCGGCGGCCACGAGCAGCGGCTGGGCCACCGCGGTGTCCCGGATGGCGTCGGCGTCGGCCTGGGTGCCGTAGTGCACGAGGTCCAGTCCGATGGCGTCCGACCAGGCGGCGACGCGGTCAGCGGCACCGGGCAGTTCGAGCCAGGGGGTCAGGAAGCCGGGCGTCTGAGCGCCCTGGCCGGGAGCGACGAGTACGAGCACTCTCACACTCTCTCTTGGGGACGGGCACGGCCGCCCGTGAGGACAAGGACGAAGAACACGAAGGGCTTTTGTGGGCCTCCGACAAAACCCTATGCCTGGGTATCAGCGTCGGCCAGACGCCCCAGGATGAGCGCGATCCGTAGTGTGAACGCGGATCGTACATCCGAAGGCGACCAACCGGTGACGTCAGTCACACGTCGGAGCCGGTAGCGCACGGTGTTCGGGTGAACGAAGAGCATCCTCGCCGCGCCTTCCAGGCTGCTCGCCTGCTCCAGGTACACACTCAGGGTTTCCAGGAGCGCCGAGCCCGCCTCCTCCAGTGGTCTGTAGATCTCCTCCACCAGCTGCTCACGGGCGCTCGGATCACCGGCGATGGCCCGCTCCGGCAGCAGATCGTCCGCCAGCACCGGACGCGGCGCGTCCTGCCAGGCGGAACAGGCCTTCAGCCCCGCGGCGGCGGCCTGCGCGGACCGGGTGGCGGCCAGCAGATCGGGTACGACGGGTCCCGCCACGACCGGGCCGGCGGCGAACGGCCCGATCAGCGACTTGGCCACGGCGAGCGGATTGGCGCTGCCCCCGGCGACGACGACCAGCCGGTCGCCGAGCACCCCGGTGAGCACCTGGAGCTTGGCGTGCCGGGCGGCCCGCCGGATGGCCTCCACCGTCAGCTCGCTGTCCCCGTCCGGCGCGGTCCCGAGCACGACGCAGACGTGCTCCGGCGAGTTCCAGCCCAGCGCGGCGGCCCGGCTGACGGCCCCCTCGTCCGCCTCCCCGCTCAGCACCGCGTTCACGACCAGCGACTCCAGTCGCGCGTCCCAGGCACCCCGTGCCTCGGCGGCCTGGGCGTACACCTGGGCGGTGGCGAAGGCGATCTCCCGGGCGTACACGAGCAGCGCCTCGCGCAGCACGCTCTCGTCGCCCGGCGCCGCCACCTCGTCGATGGCGGACTCCATGACCTCGATGGTGGTCCGCACCATCTCCACGGTCTGCCGCAGCGTGATGGCCCGGGTCAGCTCCCGCGGCGCGGTCCCGAAGACGTCCGTCGAGATCGCCTGCGGCGCCTCCGGGCGCCGGAACCACTCGGTGAACGCCGCGATGCCCGCCTGGGCGACGAGGCCGATCCAGGAACGGTTCTCCGGGGGCATGGCCCGGTACCACGGCAGGGTCTCGTCCATGCGCGCGATGGCCTGCGCGGCCAGGCTCCCGGAGGACTTCTCCAGTCGCCTCAGGGTCGCGGCGTGCGGATGGACGTCGTGGGCTGCGGGATCGCCGTTGTGGGATTCGGGTTCGGGCACGGGGACAAGACTGCCTTATCGGGCCGGGCCCGTGCGCCGCCGGGGCTGGCTTGACGGCTCGGCCGCCTGGGAACGGCGGGCGAAGGCGGGCTCTCCCCCTTGGTGGATCGCGTGCTCGGCCCGGCTACCGTGGTGCGCGTGATGGACGTACGGCGCGCCGGTGAGCGCTATCGCGGAGGGGATCCCGGGGCCGGGATCGACACCCGGCACGCCTTCTCCTTCGGCCCGCACTACGACCCGGACAACCTGCGCTTCGGCGCGGTGATCGCCTGCAACGAGGAGCGGCTCGCGCCCGGCGCCGGCTTCGACGAACACCCGCACAGCCACACCGAGATCGTCACGTGGGTGGTCGAGGGGGAGCTGACGCACCGTGACTCCACGGGCCACGAGACGCGGGTCCGGCCCGGGGACGTCCAGCACCTCAGCGCGGCGGCGGGCGTGCGGCACGTCGAGCGCAACGACGGGGACGTCCCCCTGACCTTCGTGCAGATGTGGCTGACGCCACGCGAGCCCGGCGGCGACCCCTCCTACGACCTCGTCCCCGGCATCGCCGACTCCACGCCGTACGCGGTGCCCGCCGCCGGCGCGATGCTCCACGTGCGCCGCCTGGACCCCGGTGAGCGGACCGCGGTCCCGGACGCGGCGTACGTGTACGCGCACGTGGTCCGGGGAGAGGTCCGGCTGGCCGCGGAGGAACTGGGCCCCGGCGATGCGGCGAGGATCACAGGGGCGGAGGGCCTGGAGGCGGTGGCGGCGACGCCGACGGAGCTGCTGCTGTGGGAGATGACGGCTTAGCCGCGCGCCTCGGCGAGCACCGCGTCCGTGAAGGGCGGCCACGCCTCGGCCGCCCAGGGGCCGAACGCGCGGTCCGACAGGGCGACCCCGGCGAGCCCGGCATCCGGGTCGACCCACAGGAACGTACCGGACTGCCCGAAATGCCCGAAGGTGCGGGGCGAGGAGGAACTCCCCGTCCAGTGGGGGGACTTCCCGTCGCGGATCTCGAAGCCCAGCCCCCAGTCGTTCGGGTTCTGGTGGCCGTATCCCGGCAGGACCCCCTTGGTCCCCGGGTACTGCACGGTCATCGCCGCCGCCACCGTCCGCGCGTCCAGCAGCCTCGGCGCCTGCACCTCCGCCGCGAACCGCAGCAGATCGCCGACCGTCGACACCCCGTCCTTCGCCGGCGACCCCTCCAGCGACGTCGACGTCATCCTCAGCGGCTCCAGCACCGCCTGCCGCAGGTACTCCGCGAACGGGATCTCCGTCGCCTTGGCGATGTGGTCCCCGAGCTGCTCGAACCCGGCGTTGGAGTACAGCCGACGCTCCCCGGGCGGGGCCGTCACCCGGTGCTCGTCGAAGGCCAGCCCGGAGGTGTGCGCGAGAAGGTGACGAACGGTCGACCCGGGCGGCCCGGCCGGCTCGTCCAGCTCGATCGCGCCCTCCTCGTACGCGACGAGCGCCGCGTAGGCCGCCAGCGGCTTGGTGACGGAGGCCAGCGGGAAGCGGTGCCCGACGGGACCGTGCGTCCCGAGGACGGTCCCGTCGGCTCGTACGACGCCCGCCGCGGCGGTGGGGACGGGCCAGTTCTCGATCAGCGCCAGGCTCTGCAACGACATGCGTCCGAGCCTATGCGGCTCACAGCAGCAGCCGCATCGACGGGTCGGGGTCGCGTGTGAAGCCGAGGGACGTGTACAGCGGCTCGGCCTCCGGCGAGGCGTTCAGCAGCACGTGCCCGGCACCCCGCGCCCGGAACCAGGCCAGCAGCTCCTCCATGCACGCGCGGGCGTACCCGCGCCGCCGGGCGTCCGGGTCGGTCGCCACGCTGAAGACGTGCCCGACCCGCCCCCGGGGATTCCCGGCCTTGCCGATGCGGTACTCCACCGTCCCCGCGACCAGCGCGGCCAGCGCCCCCGGCCGGCCGGGACGCTCCACGACGAACGCGGCGAAGTCCCCGTCCTCCTCGGCGAGCCGCTCCCGCAGCGTCGGCAGCGACTCCGCGTGCCACTCGGTCGATCCCGGACCTCCTCCGCTCCACAGGGAGTCGATCATCACCTGGCGCAGTCGCACCACTTCGGCGGCGTCCTCGGGCCGGGCCCGGCGTACAAGACTCATGGGTCGCACGCTAATCAGCCGCCCCGGGTGCCGTCCCGCGGATTTCTCGGCGAACCCGCTTGCTTGGAGTGCACTCCAAGGCCATAGCGTGGGGGCCATGACGGTGATGCAGACCACGCCAGCGGCCACCGAGCACGCCACCCCCGCCGACATCTGCTCCGCCCCGCCCCGGCGTCACCCCCGCCCCGACGGCCAGGACCGCTACACGATCAGCGAGGTCGTCGCGTTCACCGGCCTGACCGCGCACACGCTGCGCTGGTACGAGCGGATCGGGCTGATGCCGCACGTGGACCGCTCGCACACGGGCCAGCGCCGCTACAGCAACCGCGACCTGGACTGGCTGGACTTCGTGACCAAGCTCCGCCTGACCGGCATGCCGGTGGCGGACATGGTGCGCTACGCGGAACTCGTCAGGGAGGGCGACCACACCTTCGCGGAACGCCGTCAACTGCTGGAGTCGACCCGCAGGGACGTCCTGTCCAGGATCGCGGAACTCCACGACACCCTGGGCGTCCTGGACAGGAAGATCAGCTTCTACGGGCGGGAGCGGTAGCTACAGCTCGGCCAGCAACTCGGCCTTCTTGGAGGAGAACTCCTCGTCGGTGACCAGCCCCGCCTGGTGCAGTTCCCCGAGATGCCGGATCCGCTCGGCGATGTCGGCGGGGTCACGCCGTGCCGGGGCCGGTACGGCGGGTACCGGCCCACGCGTGCGCACCGCCGCCAGCACGGCCGCGGCGAACGGCAGTGACTCGTGCACCGGCCCGTACCCCAGCCCGAACACCACCGACGCCGGATCCTGGTCCGGCTGCGCGGAACGGGCGGAGCCCGGGTCCCGGGGCACCAGCCGAAGGTGCCCCTCGAAGATCTCCGGCGACCGCCACTCCACCCCGCTCAGCTCGCCCACCGGAAAGCTCTGGTCGCCGGCCTTCCACTTCGCCGAGGACGCCCCGGTCCAGGACCAGCGGAACTGCACGGACGTCCCGTCGAAGGACGCCTTCCCGTCGTACGCCTTGAACTGCAGCGGCGCCTCGGGTGCCGCCACCAGATGCCGCTCGACGGGCCCCGACTCGGTCAGCAGGCCCTTCAGCTCGTCGGCGTAGTACTCGGCGAGCGTCTCCCGCTCGGCCGGCAGCACCAGCCGGTAGGGGTCGGAGCCCTCCTTCAACTGGCCGTCGGCCGCCTCCATCAGCGGATCGGCGCCGGGCCGTGGCGTCAGGCGCAGGACGACCGTGCCGCGCTTGCCCGGGGCGAGGGTCACGCCCTCGACCGCGGACAGCGGGATGCGGCGCTCGCCGAGTGCCTGGAACAGCTTCGGTGTTCGAATCCCCCGTTCGTAACGGATGAGCACGGAGTCGGACTCGAACTCCCAGACGGCATGAAAACCCGCCAGTACGTCACCCATGCGGCTCATCGTATGCGGCACGTGCTCCTCCGTCGCCACCCGCGCAGACCGCACTTCCTGGTGTTTCTACGCGCGTCCGGCCGTCACCGTGCCGGACAGACCGGACCGGCACGCATCGTTCTCCTGTGCGCACGTCACCGCGTCGTACGCGCCCACGCCGATGTCGGCGAGGTTGCGCAGGCTGTCCGTGCCGGGCTGGAAGTAGCCGCTGTGCCCCTGGGCGTCGCGGGCCGACAGCACCCGCGCGCCGAACGCCGAGGAGACCGGGTCGGCACCGTGGCCGAGGCCGCCCAGCTCCAGGTACGGAACGTCCTGCACCCAGTCACTGGCGTCCCGCATGGCCCACACCCGGGCCGTCGTGCCCAGGTGGGAGGCCTTGGCGACGCGCATCCCGGGGCTCGCGGCCACCGCTATGTCGGCGACCCGGCGGGGCATGCCGTGTGCGGCGACCCCGCAGACCACCGAGCCGTAGCTGTGACAGAACATCGACACCGGCGCCCGGCCGGGCAGCGCGTGCAGCAGCGCGTTCAGCCGTACGGCCCCCTCCTCGGCGCGCAGCCCGGTGGCCGCGTCCACCCCGAGCCCGTCGGGGGAGGTGTAGTCCGCCCAGGCGATCACGGCCGTACGGGTCCGGGGGCTCGCCGCGCGCTCGGCCGCGTACAGGGCCTTGGCCATGCCGACCGGGGCGCTGTACTTGCGGTTCGTCCGCTGGAAGGTGAGCAGGTCGGTGTCGACGCCGGGGACGACGATCGAGATCCGCTGCGCCTCGGTGAGGTTGCCGAAGACCTCGGCGACCCGGCCCGAGCCCTCGGGGTCGAAGGCCAGGATGTGCCGGCCGGCGGTCAGCAGGGACGCGTAGCGGTCCATCCGGCGGGCCGCGTCCTGCTGGCCCGCCGTGCTGAGCCGGCTGTCGTGCATGCGCGTGTGCTCGACCTGGCGGGCCTGCTCCAGCGCGATGCGGTTGGCCCGGTAGCGCAGAAGGACGGGCGCGCCGTTCATGTTGCCGACCGCCAGCGGATAGCGGTGGGCGAGGCGGTCGCGGTCGTGCGGGGTGAGCGAGGCGAAGAAGCGGGCCAGCCGGGCCGGCGCGGATTCGGGGTCCGGCAGGCGGAGGCCGTGGAGGTGGCCGTGTTCCCACTTGGTGAGCGAGGCCTGCAGGGCTGTCGACTCCCGGTGACTGCGCAGGGCGGTCCAGCCGGTGGTCGCGAGCATCACGAACACGACGGCCAGCGCCAGCAGTGCGCGCCAGACGTTCCATTGCGGGGAGGTGTCGAAGGAAGTCACTGGGAGGACACACTAGGAGAACGGGAGGGTCTCGGGGTAACCGAGTGGCAGAGATCACGTTTCGGTGGTAACCGAACACCGCGCCGTCGTTCCGCCGGACACGGTCCCGGCGATCTGCCAACGATCTCAGGCGCCGCGCCAGTTACCCGTGAGCGCCGAACCCACCTGATCGAGGTACGCCGCGCTGAGCGTTCGGAGCGCTTCCGGGCCGAAGTCCTCGCGCGCGCAGCACTGCCGTTCGGTGACCCGGATCACCCCGGCGAACACGGCCACCGCCAGCCGGGGGCGCGGATCGGTGTCCACGTCGACGCCCTCCCGCTCGGCCAGTACGCGTGCGATGGACTCCTCGGTCGCCGCCGACCGGCGCAGATGGGCGGCGAGCAGCGCCGGCGTCGACTCGATCGTCCGGTACATGCGCAGGTACAGCTCGACCGGGACGATCGACTCGACGGTCTCGCGTATCGCGTCCCAGCCCTCCAGGAACGCCTGCCGCAGGGCCTTCATCGGCGCCTCGTGCGGCGGACGCGCGCGGACGGCCGCCACGTAGGCCGCCTCCGTGATCTCCTGCACCGCGAAGGCCACGTCCTCCTTGCCCGCGAAGTAGCGGAAGAAGGTGCGCTGCGAGACGTCCACGGCCTCGGCGATCTCGTCGACGGTCGTGTGCTCGTAACCCTGGGTGGTGAACAGTTCGAGAGCGGCCCGCAGCAGCGATTCCCGTGTACGCCGCTTCTTGCGCTCGCGCAGCGTCTCCATGGCCTCTCTCCTGTGCGTGTCCGGCCGGCCCAGCCTATGCGCCGATGTCGTGTCAGTAACCGACGAGTGAATTTGTTTGTCAACTGTCAGTGACTGTCACTAGCCTGAGAAGTATGACTAGTCAGACCACCGTCGACGCGACGGGGCCGGGGGGCAAGGCGCCGGCGGCCCCGTCGGGGCGCCCGTCGGCCCAGGGCCTGCGCGGCCACCCGTGGCTCACCCTCATCACCGTCGCCGTAGGGGTCATGATGGTGGCCCTCGACGGCACCATCGTGGCCATCGCCAACCCGGCCATCCGTGACGACCTCAACGCGTCCTTCGCGGACGTGCAGTGGGTGTCCAACGCCTACTTCCTCGCCCTCGCGGTCACGCTGATCACCGCGGGCAAGCTCGGTGACCGCTTCGGCCACCGGCAGACCTTCCTCATCGGTGTGACCGGCTTCGCCGTCGCGTCCGGTGCCATCGGGCTGTCCGGCAGCATCGCCGCCGTCGTCACCTTCCGTGTCTTCCAGGGCCTGTTCGGCGCGCTGCTGATGCCGGCCGCGCTCGGAGTGCTGCGCGCCACCTTCCCGGCCGAGAAGCTGAACATGGCCATCGGTGTGTGGGGCATGGTGATCGGCGCGTCCACGGCGGGCGGCCCGATCCTCGGCGGTGTCCTCGTCGAGCACGTCAACTGGCAGTCGGTCTTCTTCATCAACGTGCCGGTCGGTGCCCTCGCGCTGCTCCTCGGCGCCATGATCCTGCTCGACCACCGGGCCGAGAACGCCCCGCGCTCCTTCGACCTCCTCGGCATCGCCCTGCTGTCCGGCGCGATGTTCTGCCTGGTCTGGGCGCTCATCAAGGCCCCGACGTGGGGCTGGGGCGACGGCAAGACGTGGGCGTTCATGGCCGGGGCCGTGGTGCTCTTCGCCCTCTTCGCCTTCTGGGAGACGAAGGTCGCCGAACCGCTGATCCCACTGGGCCTGTTCCGCTCGGTGGCCCTGTCGGCGGGTGTCGTCCTGATGGTCCTGATGGCCATCGCCTTCCTGGGCGGCCTGTTCTTCGTGACGTTCTACCTGCAGAACGTCCACGGGATGAGCCCCGTCAACGCCGGCCTGCACCTGCTGCCGCTCACCGGCATGATGATCGTCGGCTCGCCGCTCGCCGGCACCGCGATCACCAAGCTCGGCCCGCGCGTCCCGCTGGCCTTCGGCATGGCCGTGACCGCCGTCGCGCTGTACGGCATGTCGACGCTGGAGCCCGACACCGGCAGCGGTCTGATGTCCCTCTGGTTCGTCCTGCTCGGCCTGGGCCTCGCGCCGGTCATGGTCGGCGCCACCGAGGTCATCGTCGGCAACGCCCCCCTGGAGCTGTCCGGCGTGGCCGGCGGCCTCCAGCAGGCGGCCATGCAGATCGGCAGCAGCCTCGGCACGGCGGTGCTGGGCGCGGTGATGGCCTCCAAGGTCGACCGCGATCTGCCGGGCAACTGGGCGGACGCGGGGCTGCCGAAACTGACCCCGGATCAGTTGGACAAGGCCTCCGAGGCGGTCCAGGTCGGCGTGGCCCCGGTGACGAAGGGCATGCCGGAGCCGGTCGTCGCGAAGATCACCGCGGTCGCCCACGACACCTTCATCTCCGGCATGAGCCTCGCCTCCCTGGTCGCGGCCGGCGTGGCGCTGGTCGCCGTCCTCGTCGCGCTGTTCACCAAGCGGGGCGCGAACGCGGAGGCGGGCGTGGGCGTGGGCCACATCTGAACCCGGTCCCTCCGCCTCTTCTCGGCGGAGTTCCCCTATCAGGGTGACGTCGCTAAAGATCGCTCGCCCCCGGCACGCGCCGCAGGTCACAGTGGGTCAAGTCCTCCGCAGGACATGGGAGGACGGCCGGGCCGCGGCGCGCGCTGCTGGAGGGGGGCAGCGCGCGCACGTCTGCCGACGCGGAACCGGGGTACCCGCACAACGAAGCCGAACTGTCCACACACCCCAGGGAGTTGATGATGGCAGGCTTCGGGCGAGGAACGCACGGGTACCCCCGGTCACGCGGCCGCACGTGGCAGCGGACCGGGCCGGACCGGGCGACGCTCGGGATCATCGGGGCCATCTGCGCGGTGGCCGGCTTTTTCGCGCTGGGCATCGTCCTGGGCCCGGTGGCGATGTTCTGCGGCTGGCAGTCGATGGGGCGCAAATGGTCCAACGACGGCCATGTCCCCGCACTGGTCGCCCTGATCCTGGGCGCCATCGACACGCTGCTCGCCATCGTCGCCCTGGCGGGCGCGGCGACGTGGAGCCACGGGCTCCTCTAGCCGACGGCGTCTCGCCGCAGGGGCGTGGGCGCGTTGGCGGCCGCGGGCACGTCGTGGCCGCCCGCGCGGCTCTCCCCGGCCCCTTTGGGGCGTTCGTGTTCGGCCAACCGGGCCACCTCCGCCCGCAGCAGCCGCACCTCTTCGGCCAGGGCGGCGATGGCCTCGGTCTGCCGGCGCTCCTCCACGTCGTCCTTCTCGAAGCGCGAGATGAACCACGCGGCGATGTTCGCGGTGACGACACCGAGCAGCGCGATCCCCGACAGCATCAGCCCGACGGCGATCATCCGCCCCAGCCCGGTCGTCGGCGCGTGGTCCCCGTACCCCACGGTCGTCATCGTCGTGAACGACCACCACACCGCGTCACCCAGTGTCCGGATGTTCCCGTCCGGTGCCTCCCGTTCCACGGACAGCACCGCCAGCGACCCGAACATCAACAGGCCGACGACGGCCCCGACGACATAGGTGGTCAGCCGGATCTGCGGAGCCATCCGCGCCCGCCGGCCGACCAGCAGCAGCGTGGACACCAGCCGCAGCAGCCGTAGCGGTTGCAGGACCGGCAGGACCACCGCGCACAGGTCGGGCCAGTGCTGCCGTACGAAGTCCCGCCGGTGCGGGGCGAGGGCCAGCCGGACCAGGTAGTCGAGGGCGAACGCCGCCCACACCACCCACTCGACACCCGTGCACACGGTCGTCAGGGAGTGACCGGCGGAGGCGTCCACGATCGGCACCGCGTACGCCACGGCGAACGCCACCGCGAGCGCCAACAGCGGCCGCTGGGTACGCCGCTCCCACCGCGCCTGCGCCGACAGTTGATCCATGCCCCGCATAGTAAAGAAACCGTAACGACAGCGCGCACCGAAGGGGCGCGGGGAACTGCGCGATCGACCCCCACCGGCCCGCAGATCCCCACGGCCCCCGCGCCCTCGTCGGCCGAAGCCGAGCGCAGCGGCTACGCGTCGCCGCCCGCCGCCCCCGGATCCGCCGCCGAGACGTCCAGCAGCTGGTAGCGGTCGATGGCCTGCTTCAGTACGGAGCGGTCGACCTTGCCCTCGCGGGCCAGCTCGGTCAGCACCGCCACCACGATCGACGGGGCGTCGATGTGGAAGAAGCGGCGCGCCGCGCCCCGGGTGTCGGCGAAGCCGAAGCCGTCGGCGCCCAGGGACTGGTACGTGCCGGGGACCCAGCGGGCGATCTGGTCCGGAACCGAACGCATCCAGTCGGACACGGCCACGAACGGCCCCTCGGAACCGCTGAGCTTCCGCGTCACGTACGGCACCCGCTGCTCCTCCTCCGGATACAGCAGGTTGTGCTGCTCGCACTCCACGGCCTCGCGGCGCAGCTCGTTCCAGGAGGTCGCGGACCACACGTCCGCCCTGACGTTCCACTCCTCGCCGAGGAGCCGCTGCGCCTCCAGGGCCCACGGGACCGCCACGCCCGACGCCATGATCTGCGCCGGGACGGAGCCGCCCGTGCCCTGCTTCAGCTTGTGGACGCCCTTGACGATGCCCTCGACGTCCACGCCCGCCGGCTCGGCCGGGTGCTGGATGGGCTCGTTGTAGACGGTGAGGTAGTAGAAGACGTCCTCGCCGTGCGGGTGCTCGGTCGAGCTGCCGTACATCCGGCGCAGGCCGTCCTGCACGATGTGCGCGATCTCGTACGCGTACGCCGGGTCGTACGCCACGCACGCCGGGTTGGTGGAGGCCAGGAGCTGGGAGTGGCCGTCCGCGTGCTGGAGGCCCTCACCGGTCAGGGTCGTACGACCGGCGGTCGCACCGAGGACGAATCCGCGCGCGAGCTGGTCGGCCATCTGCCAGAACTGGTCACCCGTGCGCTGGAAACCGAACATCGAGTAGAAGACGTACACCGGGATCAGCGGCTCGCCGTGCGTGGCGTACGCCGAGCCCGCCGCGATCAGGGACGCCGTGCACCCCGCCTCGGAGATGCCGTCGTGCAGCATCTGGCCGGTCGGCGACTCCTTGTAGGCCAGGAGCAGCTCGCGGTCCACCGACTCGTACTGCTGGCCCAGCGGGTTGTAGATCTTCGCGCTCGGGAAGAAGGAGTCCATGCCGAACGTGCGGTACTCGTCCGGCGCGATCAGCACGAACCGCTTGCCGATCTCCTTGTCCCGCATGAGGTCCTTGAGGAGGCGCACAAAGGCCATGGTCGTCGCGATGGACTGCTGGCCCGTGCCCTTCTTCACGGTCGCGTACGCCTTGTCGTCCGGCAGGGCGAGAGGCTGGGAGCGGACGATCCGGGTCGGGACGTAACCGCCGAGGCCCTTGCGGCGGTCGTGCATGTACTGGATCTCCTCCGAGTTCCGGCCCGGGTGGTAGTACGGCGGCGGGCCGGACTCCAGCTCCTTGTCGGAGATCGGCAGGTGCAGACGGTCCCGGAAGCGCTTGAGGTCGTCGACCGTCAGCTTCTTCATCTGGTGCGTGGCGTTGCGGCCCTCGAAGTTCGGGCCCAGCGTCCAGCCCTTGATCGTCTTGGCCAGGATGACCGTCGGCTGCCCCTTGTGCTCCTTGGCCGCCTTGAACGCCGCGTAGATCTTGCGGTGGTCGTGGCCGCCGCGGCCGAGGTGCAGGATCTGCTCGTCGGTCATGTTCTCGACCATCGCGCGCAGGCGCAGGTCGTCGCCGAAGAAGTGCTCGCGGATGTAGGCGCCGGACTCGGTGGCGTACGTCTGGAACTGGCCGTCCGGCGTGATGTTCATCTTGTTGACCAGCACGCCGTCCCGGTCCTGCGCCAGCAGCGGGTCCCAGGTGCGGTCCCAGATCAGCTTGATCACGTTCCAGCCGGCGCCCCGGAAGACCGACTCCAGCTCCTGGATGATCTTGCCGTTGCCGCGGACCGGGCCGTCCAGCCGCTGGAGGTTGCAGTTGACCACGAAGGTCAGGTTGTCCAGGCCCTCGCGGGCGGCCAGGGTGAGCTGGCCGAGCGACTCCGGCTCGTCCATCTCGCCGTCGCCGAGGAACGCCCACACGTGCGACCTGGAGGTGTCGGCGATGCCGCGCGCCTGCATGTAGCGGTTCATCCGCGCCTGGTAGATCGCGCCGAGCGGGCCGAGGCCCATGGAGACCGTCGGGAACTCCCAGAAGTCCGGCATCGAGCGCGGGTGCGGGTAGCTGGACAGGCCGTCCGGGTACTTCGACTTCTCCTGCCGGAAGCCGTCCAGCTGCGCCTCGCTGAGCCGGTCGAGCATGTACGCGCGCGCGTAGATGCCGGGGGAGGCGTGGCCCTGGAAGAAGACCTGGTCGCCGCCGTCGCCCTCGTCCTTGCCGCGGAAGAAGTGGTTGAAGCCGACGTCGTACAGCGAGGCGGAGGAGGCGAAGGTGGCGATGTGGCCGCCGACGCCGATGCCCGGGCGCTGCGCGCGCGAGACCATGACGGCCGCGTTCCAGCGGGTCGCGTTCAGGATCTTGCGCTCGATCTCCTCGTTGCCCGGGAAGAACGGCTCGCTCTTGGTGGGGATCGTGTTGACGTAGTCCGTGCTGCGCATCTCGGGCACGGCCACGCGCCTCTCGCGGGCGCGCTCGATCAGACGCAGCATGAGGTAGCGGGCCCGCTCCCGGCCGCGCTCGTCGACGGCGGCGTCCAGGGAGTCGAGCCACTCCCGGGTCTCTTCGGGATCGAAGTCAGGAACCTGACTCGGAAGGCCGCCAATGATGATCGGATTGCGATCGGATCCGGAAGCCACGCTGTTCCTTACCTGTCAGAGGGCCAGTTTCTGCACCTGCCTACACCGTTCCCCATCGTGTACCTCGGGAAGGCGTACGTCACCCGCACCGTCATCTGCACCGGTCAAAACGCAACGATACGCCCGGGGTGTGACGTGCATGGCAAAGTTGTTCGAGCGTCGTAACCCCGGATGATTCTGAAGGTGACAAACCGGGCACATCGGTGTGATGTGGGCCACGTGGAATCGAGATACGGTGCTGGGAGTTGCGGCGACACGGCCGGGATCGTCACCGTTTCGGCGGTCCCGACGGCCGGGTACTTGCGCGATCCGCCCCGCCCGTGTGGACTACGGCCAATGCTTCGCGCACGCGCGTGGCTGAGATACTTACCAAGACATGATCAGGAGGCAACCCGTGAGCGCGACCGCGGACCACGCGGAGGAGCGGACGAACCCTGCCGCCAGGCTGGGGTTCCAGCCCGGGCAGGTGGTCCAGGAGATCGGCTACGACGACGACGTCGATCAGGAGCTCCGCGAGGCCATCGAGGAAACCATCGCAGGCGACCTCATGGACGAGGACTACGACGACGTGGCCGACGCCGTTGTGCTGTGGTTCCGTGACGACGACGGCGACCTGACGGATGCGCTGGTGGATGCCACCACGTACATCGAAGAGGGCGGCGCGATCCTGCTCCTCACGCCGAAGACCGGCCGTGCGGGGTATGTGGAGCCGAGCGACATCCAGGACGCCGCCACGACGGCCGGCCTGACCGCTTCGAAGAGCGTCAGCGTCGGCAAGGACTGGAGCGGCAGCCGGCTGGCGACGCCGAAGGCGGCCAAGTCCAAGAGGTGACCGTCCTCGGACGGGCTGGACATCGCCCCAGCCCGTCCGGGAGTCCCCGGTGTCCGCTGCGTAGGGTGGAGCCGAGCGTCCTGCCGCGCTCTCACCCATGCAGCCCACCGAAGGGAAGCACGACGATGGCGATCCAGGTCGGCGACAAGGCGCCCGACTTCGAGCTGAAGGACAACCACGGCCGGACCGTGAAGCTCTCGGACTTCCGCGGCCGGAAGAACGTGGTCCTGCTCTTCTACCCCTTCGCCTTCACCGGCGTGTGCACCGGCGAGCTGTGCGAGCTGCGCGACAACCTGCCCAGGTTCGAGGACCGCGACACCCAGCTGCTCGCCGTCTCCAACGACTCCATCCACACCCTGCGCGTCTTCGCCGAGCAGGAGGGCCTGGAATACCCCCTGCTGAGCGACTTCTGGCCGCACGGCAACGTCTCGCGCGCGTACGGCGTCTTCGACGAGGACAAGGGCTGCGCCGTCCGGGGCACCTTCGTCATCGACAAGGAGGGTGTCGTGCGGTGGACCGTGGTCAACGGCCTGCCGGACGCCCGCGACCTGAACGACTACGTGCAGGCGCTCGACGCTCTGTGAGCGGACCGCGCACGACACCTGTGATTCTTCGGGTCCAGGGTCTGCGGGGCGCGGGAACCCGTCACTAGGATCGGCACGTTGATCCCATATCCGAAGCACGACGGGGCTCCCCGCCCCTGAACACCACATGGAGGACCCGTGGGAGTCAGCCTCAGCAAGGGCGGCAACGTATCGCTGACGAAGGAGGCCCCGGGCCTGACCGCCGTCATCGTCGGCCTGGGGTGGGACGTGCGCACGACGACCGGCACGGACTTCGACCTCGACGCCAGCGCGCTGCTGCTGAACAACTCCGGCAAGGTCATCAGCGACCAGCACTTCGTCTTCTTCAACAACCTCAAGAGCCCCGACGGCTCGGTCGAGCACACCGGTGACAACCTCACCGGTGAGGGCGAGGGCGACGACGAACAGATCAAGGTCAATCTGGCCGGTGTCCCGGCCGACGTCGACAAGATCGTGTTCCCGGTGTCGATCTACGACGCCGAGAACCGCCAGCAGTCCTTCGGCCAGGTCCGCAACGCCTTCATCCGCGTCGTGAACCAGGCCGGCGGACAGGAGATCGCCCGGTACGACCTCAGTGAGGACGCCTCCACCGAGACCGCCATGGTCTTCGGCGAGCTGTACCGGCACGGCGCGGAGTGGAAGTTCCGCGCCATCGGCCAGGGCTACGCGTCGGGCCTGCGTGGCATCGCGCAGGACTTCGGCGTCAACGTCTGACACGAAGGACGTGTGAGGCCCCACAGCCCGTGAGACCGGCGCCGCTCCCGTTTAGGGGCGGCGCCGGACGCGCAGGACAACCAGGGAAGCACCACCAGGGGAGGACCAGCATCATGGGTGTCACGCTCGCCAAGGGAGGCAATGTCTCCCTCTCCAAGGCCGCACCGAACCTCACCAACGTCATGATCGGACTGGGCTGGGACGCGCGGTCCACCACCGGCGCCCCCTTCGACCTGGACGCCAGCGCGCTGCTGTGCGGGGCCGGAAACCGGGTACTGGGTGACGAGTGGTTCGTCTTCTACAACCAGCTCACCAGCCCCGACGGCTCCGTGGAGCACACCGGTGACAATCTCACCGGTGAGGGCGAGGGCGACGACGAGTCGATCCTGGTGGACCTCGCCAAGGTGCCGCCGCAGTGCGAGAAGATCATCTTCCCCGTCTCCATCCACATGGCGGACGAGCGCGGGCAGACCTTCGGCCAGGTCTCCAACGCCTTCATCCGCGTCGTCAACCAGGCCGACGGCCAGGAACTGGCCCGCTACGACCTCAGCGAGGACGCCTCCACCGAGACCGCGATGATCTTCGGCGAGCTGTACCGCTACCAGGGCGAGTGGAAATTCCGTGCAGTGGGTCAGGGGTACGCGTCGGGGTTGCGCGGCATCGCTCTAGACTTCGGAGTCAACGTTTCGTAAAACTCGGTACGGCTCGGGGGAGACCCGTACACACACGATGGGGTAGCCAGTGCTTCTGAAAACCTTCGGCTGGTCGTTCGCGGTCACCGCGCTCGGTCTGGTCGCGGCGGCGTTCTACGGGGGGTGGACCGCCTTCGGCATCGTGGCGATCCTGGCCGTCCTGGAGATCTCGCTGTCCTTCGACAACGCGGTGGTCAACGCCGGAATCCTGAAGAAGATGAACGCCTTCTGGCAGAAGATCTTCCTCACGGTCGGCGTCCTCATCGCCGTCTTCGGCATGCGGCTGGTCTTCCCCGTCGTCATCGTCGCGATCAGCGCCAAGATGGGTCCGATCGAGGCCGTCGACCTGGCGCTCAACAACAAGGACCGCTACCAGCAGCTGGTCACCGACGCCCACCCGGCGATCGCCGCGTTCGGTGGCATGTTCCTGCTGATGATCTTCCTCGACTTCATCTTCGAGGACCGGGACATCCAGTGGCTGCGCTGGATCGAGCGGCCCCTGGCCAAGCTCGGCAAGGTCGACATGCTGTCGGTCTGCATCGCCCTCGTCGTCCTGCTGATCACGTCGTTCACCTTCGCCACCCACGCCCACCAGCACGGCGGCGCCCACGTGGACAAGGCGCAGACGGTCCTGATCGCCGGTATCGCCGGCCTGATCACCTACATGGTCGTCGGCGGCCTCTCGGGCTACTTCGAGGACAAGCTGGAGGAAGAGGAGGAGCGCGAGCACGAGGAGGAGGAAGAGGCCGCCCGCACCGGCAGGCAGAAACCCGCGATCGTGCTGGCCGGCCAGGCCGCGTTCTTCATGTTCCTCTACCTGGAGGTCCTGGACGCGTCCTTCTCCTTCGACGGCGTGATCGGCGCCTTCGCCATCACCAACGACATCGTCCTGATGGCCCTCGGCCTCGGCATCGGCGCCATGTACGTCCGGTCGCTGACGGTCTACCTGGTCCGCCAGGGCACCCTCGACGACTACGTCTACCTGGAGCACGGCGCCCACTACGCCATCGGTGCCCTCGCGGTGATCCTCATGGTCACCATCCAGCACGAGATCAACGAGGTCATCACCGGCCTCGTCGGCGTCGTCCTGATCGCGGCGTCCTTCCTCTCCTCCGTCCGCCGCAACCGCGCCCTGGCCGCGGCGGGCGAGGGCAGCGACGAGAAGGCCGAAGTCTCCTCCGGGGTGTGACACCCCGGACGGTGAGGAACGCTCTGAGCGGGGCGGCCGACACGGTCGGCCGCCCCGTCGGCGTCACAACAGGTACCTGGGGGCGGGAATGGGTTTCTTCGACGGACTGCTGGGCGGGCGCGCCGCCGACTTCGACTCGGGCAACGCGTCGAGCAACGCCATAGAGCTGACCAGGCGGCACCAGACGGTGTCCCTCACCAAGCAGGAAGCGGCCACCGGCCACTTGCGCGTCAACCTCTCCTGGCGGATGCGGACCTCCGACTTCGACGGAGCCCAGCGCACCAGCCTGTTCCGGCACCCCTTCAAGGCCCTGAAGCCGCCGGAGGTCCTCGGCCACGGCCAGAGCATGGTCAACGTCGACCTGGACCTCGGCTGCCTGTACGAGCTGGCCGACGGCACGAAGGGGGTCGTACAGCCCCTCGGCGGCTATCTCGGCGACGTCAACGCACCGCCGTACATCAAGCTCAGCGGCGACGACCGGTTCGGCTCGGCGTCCGGCGAGACGATGTACGTCAACCTCGACCACCGCGACGCCCTCAAGCGACTGCTGGTCTTCGTCTACATCTACGACCAGACCCCCGCCTTCGACCGTACGCACGCCGTCGTGACCCTCTACCCCAGCAACGGCCCCCGCATCGAGATAGGCCTGGACGAACGCCACCCCCAGGCGCGCTCCTGCGCCGTGGTCATGATCGAGAACATCAAGGGCGAACTGATCGTCCGCCGCGAGGTGAAGTTCGTCTACGGCTTCCAGGGCGAACTGGACCGCCTCTACGGCTGGGGTCTCCAGTGGGGCAGGGGCTTCAAGACGAAGGTGGACAGGTGACCACCGCCCGCTTCCGCGGGTGACTACCGCCCGATGAACTGCGGCCCCTGCGGCGGCAGCCGGAAGTACGCGTCCGCCGCCACAGCCGCCGGCGCCGACATCGGCTGCGGATAGCCGTACGCGGGCGGCTGCGCCGGAACCGCTGCCGTCGGCTGCTCCGGAGGCAACGGCTGGGACGAGGCCGGCCCCTCCTCCATCTCGGACTCGTCCACCGAGATGCCGAAGTCCGTGGCGAGCCCCTTCAGCCCGTTCGAGTAGCCCTCACCCAGCGCCCGGAACTTCCAGCCCTCACCGCGCCGGTACAGCTCACCGCAGATCAGCGCCGTCTCCGCGCCGGTCTCTGGCTTGATCTCGAACCGGGCCAGCGCCTCCCCGTCGGCGGCCGCCGCGTCGTACAGCAGGATGCACAGCGCCGGCACCTGGTCGAAGGCGACCCCGTCCGCGGAGGCGACCAGCAGGATCCGGCCGACCCCCGGCTCCACCCCGGAGAGGTCGGTCTGGATCGTGTCCGTCAGCCCCTCGGCGATCCGCTTCTTGCCGAGCCGCCACACCTTCCCGGAGGGGTGCCGGGGCTGGTTGTAGAAGACGAAGTCCTCGTCGGAGCGCACACGGCCGTCCGGACCCAGCAGCAGCGCCGACGCATCCACGTCCGGGACCCCTTGCCCGGGCGTCCAGCGCAGCACGGCGCGCACCGTGGTGGCTTCCAGCGGGACGTTCGACCCTTTCAGCATCGCGTGCGTCATGCGGTCATCCTGCCCTCTCGGTCCTGGTCACGACAATGCGGGGGGCGGTGCCGCCGACATGGGCGAGTTACCGGAAATTCATGCCCACAGGGAACCCCGGACACGGATCCCTACGTACTATTACCGGCCACCCTTTACCGAACCCACAGGCTCGGCCCGCACCCTGAGGGAGTCCTATGCGTCATTTCGGGCACATCGCCCCCGAGGTGCGGCAGCGCCTCTTCCACCAGGAGCCGTGCGCGTTCACCGCCGACTCCCCGGCCCGGCTGCTCTCCGCGGCCCTGGGCGCCACGCTGTACAGCCCGGCCACCCGGCCCCGGCTCGCCGACGACATCGTCAAACAGGCCGGCAACGGCGTGGTCTCGATGGTGCTGTGCCTGGAGGACTCGATCGACGACGCGGACGTCGAGCCGGGCGAGGAGAACCTCGTGCGGCAGTTCGCCGACCTCGCCGCCCGGCCCGGCACGGAGCCGCCCCTGCTGTTCATCCGGGTGCGCACCCCCGAGCAGATACCGGACCTGGTCCGCCGCCTCGGCCCCGCCGTGCGCCTGCTGTCCGGCTTCGTGCTGCCCAAGTTCACCGAGGAACGCGGCATCCCCTTCCTGGAGGCTTTGACCGCGGCCGAGAACAGCAGCGGCCGGCGGCTCTTCGCCATGCCCGTCCTGGAGTCCCCGGAGCTGCTCTACCGCGAGTCCCGGGTGGAGACCCTGGAGGGCATCTCCCGCGCGGTCGGCAAGTATCGGGACCGGGTGCTGGCCCTCCGCCTCGGCGTGACCGACTTCTGCTCCTCCTACGGCCTGCGCCGTGCCCCCGACATGACCGCCTACGACGTCCAGATCGTCGCCTCCGTGATCGCCGACGTCGTGAACATGCTCGGCCGCGCCGACGGCACCGGCTTCACCGTCACGGGCCCGGTCTGGGAGTACTTCCGCGTTTCCGAACGGATGTTCAAGCCGCAGCTGAGGCAGAGCCCCTTCCTGGAGGTGCAGGCCGTCTCACTCCGCGAGAAGCTGATCGAACACGCCATGGACGGACTGCTCCGGGAGATCTCCCTCGACCAGGCCAACGGCCTGCTCGGCAAGACCTGCATCCACCCGTCCCACGTCCTGCCCGTGCACGCACTCTCCGTGGTCAGCCACGAGGAGTTCAGCGACGCGCAGGACATCCTGCGGCCGGAACGCGGCGGCGGGGGTGTACTCCGGTCGGCCTACACGAACAAGATGAACGAAGTGAAACCGCACCGCGCGTGGGCCGAGCGGACCGTGTTGCGCGCCGAGGTGTTCGGCGTCGCCAACGAGGACGTCGGCTTCGTGGAACTGCTCGCCGCCGGCATACCCGGCTGAACCCTCCTCCGCCTCCACCCGACGCCTCTCCAAGGAACGAATGAACAACGCAGTGAACGACGGGGTCTGGTCCGGCAGCTGGGTCGCCGAGCGACTCGGGGTCGGACTCGTGGGCGACGACGGCCTGCCGGCCCTGCTCGGGCTCGCGCTGCGGCGCAACCCCAAGCGGGCGCACCTGCTGGTCTCGAACGTCCTCGGCAAGCACGTGCCCCAGTCCCCGGCCGTGGTGTACGAGTACGGCTTCCGCCTGGGCCGACGGGTGGCCGCGCTGCTCGGCGAGGAGGGAGCGGGGGCCGTCGTCCTCGGCTATGCGGAGACCGCGACGGGGCTGGGGCACGCGGTCGCCGACGGGCTGGGCGCGGTGCCGTACCTGCACTCCACGCGGCGGCCGGTACCCGGGGTCGCCCTGGCGGGCGGCTTCGAGGAGTCGCACTCGCACGCCACGTCGCATCTCCTGCTGCCGGAAGACCCTGCCCTGCTGGCCGGGGACGGGCCGCTGGTGCTGGTGGACGACGAGTTCTCCACCGGTAACACCGTGCTGAACACCATTCGTGACCTGCACGAGCGGTATCCGCGCGAGCGGTACGTGGTGGTCGCCCTGGTCGACATGCGGTCGGCTGAGGACTCCGCACGGTTGGAGCGGTTCGCGCGGGAGATCGGGGCCCGGGTCGACGTGATCGCCGCCGCGTCCGGGACCGTACGGCTGCCCGAGGGGGTGCTGGAGAGGGGGCAGCGGCTGGTCGCGGAATGTGAGTCCGCCGGGTGCGGGGCCGCCCGTGGCGGGGCGCCACAGCCAAGGCCCGTCACCAGGGTCGACCTGCACTGGCCGCCCGGGCTCCCCGACGGCGGCCGGCACGGGTTCACCCCCGCCCACCGGGCCCGGCTCGAAGCGGCGCTCCCCTCCCTGGCCGGGCGAATACGCGAGGCACTGCCCGTCGGCGCCCGGCGCGTTCTGGTGCTCGGGTTCGAGGAGCTGATGTACGTCCCGCTGCGGCTCGCCCAGGAGGTGGAGCGGGGGACGGACGCCGAGGTGCGGTTCTCCACCACCACCCGGTCGCCCGTGCTCGCGGTCGACGATCCCGGCTACGCCATCCGCAGCCGCCTGGTCTTCCCGGCCCACGACGACCCGGCCGACGGGCCCGGCGAGCGGTACGCCTACAACGTGGCCGGTGCCGGCTTCGACGCCGTCGTCGCCGTGGTCGACTCCGTCGCCGACACCCCCGCCCTGCACGCGCCCGGCGGCCTGCTGGCCGCCCTGGCCGCGCACGTCCCGCACGTCCTGCTCGCGGTCGTACCCTCCTACGTCCCGCACGCTCCCGAAAGGCCGGTCATGCTGCCCGAGCCCCTCCGTGGCCCCGCGTTCTCCTCGTACGCGCCGGAGGAGGTCGGCTGGCTGCTCCAGGACCTCTCCGACGTGACCCTGGAGGCGCCGACGGAGGAGCGGGAGGAGGCCATCCAGAGCGGCGGCGCGCACTACGCCGAGTCGCTGCCGGTGGAGTACCAGCCCAGCGCGCAGTACCAGGAGCTGTTCCACGCGGCCCTGGACGCCTCCGCCGCCCGCCTCGCGCAGGCCGTCGGTGTCGTGACCGAGACCGTACTCACCGAGCGGTCGCCCCGCCCGGTGCTGGTCTCCCTGGCCCGCGCCGGCACCCCGGTCGGCATCCTGATGCGCCGGTGGGCCCGCTTCCGGCACGGCCTCGACCTGCCGCACTACGCCGTGTCGATCGTGCGCGGCCGGGGCATCGACGCCAACGCGCTGCGCTGGCTGGCCGACCGCCACGACCCCCGGGACGTCGTCTTCGTCGACGGCTGGACCGGCAAGGGCGCCATCACCCGGGAACTGGCCGAAGCCGTCGAGGAGTTCGAGCGGAAGGAGGGCGTCACCGGGTTCGACCCGGAGATCGCCGTCCTCGCCGATCCCGGCTCCTGCGTCCGCACCTACGGCACCCGCGAGGACTTCCTCATCCCCTCCGCGTGCCTCAACTCGACCGTCTCCGGGCTGATCTCGCGTACGGTGCTGCGCGCCGACCTGGTCGGTCCGCACGACTTCCACGGCGCCAAGTTCTACCGCGAACTCGCGGACGCGGACGTCTCCGTGGCCTTCCTCGACGCCGTCGCCGCCCGCTTCCCCGAGGTGGCCGACGGCGTGGACGGCGCGGTGAAGGAGCTGCTGGCCGCGGACCGCACCCCGACCTGGGCGGGCTGGCGCGCGGTCGAACGGATCAGCGAGGAGTACGGCATCCACGACGTCAACCTCGTCAAGCCCGGCGTCGGCGAGACCACCCGGGTGCTGCTGCGCCGGGTGCCGTGGAAGATCCTCGCGCGGGCGGGCGCGGGCGCGGACCTGGACCACGTGCGGCTGCTCGCCGAGCAGCGCGGGGTGCCGGTGGAGGAGGTGGACGACCTGCCGTACACCTGCGTCGGGCTGATCCATCCCAAGTACACGCGGGGCGCCACGGGCGCCGACGGCAAGGCGGTGAACGTCTGATGCCGGTGCTGGTGGCGAGCGACCTGGACCGTACGCTGATCTACTCCTCGGCGGCTCTCGCGCTGACCATGCCGGACGCACGGGCGCCCCGGCTGCTGTGCGTGGAGGTGCACGAGGCGAAGCCGCTGTCCTACATGACCGAGACCGCGGCCCAGTTGCTGACCGACCTCGGCGACACGGCCGTCTTCGTGCCGACGACGACCCGGACGCGCAAGCAGTACCAGCGGATCAACCTGCCGGGCCCGCCGCCCGCGTACGCGATCTGCGCCAACGGCGGCCATCTGCTGGTCGACGGGGTCACCGACGAGGACTGGCACGCGAGCGTCCAGGCGCGGCTCGCCGACGAGTGCGCGCCGCTGGCGGAGGTCAGCGAGCACCTGCTGCGGTCCGCCGACCCGGTGTGGGTGCGCAAGCACCGGATCGCCGAGGACCTGTTCGCCTATCTGGTGGTGGAACGCGAGCTGCTGCCCGGGGAGTGGGTGAAGGAGCTGGCGGTGTGGGCGGAGAACCGGGGCTGGACGGTGTCCCTGCAGGGCCGGAAGATCTACGCCGTACCGAAGCCGCTCACCAAGAGCGCGGCCGTCCGTGAGGTGGTCCGGCGTACCGGCGCGCGGCTGACACTGGCCGCCGGTGACTCCCTGCTCGACGCCGACCTGCTGCTGGCCGCCGACCGGGGCTGGCGCCCCGGCCACGGCGAACTGGCCGACACCGACTGGACGGCACCGGAGATCAGCGCCCTCCCCGAACGGGGGGTCCTGGCGGGAGAGCGGATCCTGCGGGAGTTCTTGAAGGCGACCCGCACGGCGGCACCTTAGGGGCGCGGGGCTTCTGCGCGAAGGCCCATGACGGCGGCGCACCCGCCGGGACGGCATCACGCGGCACCCCCGTGGGCGACTACCCGCAGCAGCCGCCCCCGCAGCACCCGCCGCCACCGGCCCTCGGCGAAGGCGCGGGCGCGGACGCGGACGTGTTGTTCGACACGCCCACCGCCACCGTCGACAGGAGCTTCACCGTGTCGTCGTGCCCCGCGGGGCACGACGCGGGGGCGGCGGACTGGGCCATGGGCCGGTTGAGTTCGAACGTGTCGCCGCAGGTCCGGCAGCGGTACTCGTAACGAGGCATGGCCCCAGGTTAGCCGTCAAGGCCCGGCCGGGGGCGTCTCAATGTTTCATGAGTGTTGCTTTCTATCCGGCATATGTGCAGGGCATTCGAAAACGTTACTGATAATTTGTGAACGCCGTTGCGAGGATGCTCAGCTCACCCGCGCGAGCAAGACCGAGTGCGGAGGGAGACGCAGGCGTGACCAATGCGTCGCAGGGGGAGGACGGCCCCATGGGGGGTGGCCGTGGCGAGAAGCCGTTGGACGCCGATGAGACGCTGCACCTGAGAGTCGACGCCCTCAGGGCGGACCAGACCATGCAGTTGCGCGTGCCCCCGCCACCGGAGCCGCCCGCTCCGGGCGGCGGCCGGGCCGAACGCCGGCGTGACGCGCGCTCCGCCGGACGGGAGCGCGTCACGCCCGCGAGCGCGGCCCTGGGCGCCGTCGCCCGGCTGGTCGCCTCGCTGGCCCCGTACGCGCGCCGAACAGCCCCGTACGCGCGCCGCCTTAAGCCGGTGTACCCACGCCCAGGGCGTACCGGCTGGCGCCGCTGGATACCCTCCTGGCGCCAGTGGCTCGGCGCCACCCTGACCTCGTTCGGTCTGCTCAGCGCGTTCCTCGTCACCGCGTACGCGATGACGGACATACCGGAGAACCTCAACTCGTACGCCACCCAGCAGGACAACGTCTACTTCTGGTCCGACGGCACGCCCATGGCCCGTACGGGCTGGGTGCAGCGGCAGGCGATGCCGCTGAAGGACATCCCCCCGGACGTCCGCTGGGCGGTGCTCGCGGCGGAGAACGAGAGTTTCTACTCGGACCCGGGCATATCCGCCAGAGGCATTACCCGGGCGGTGTTCCGCACGCTGGGGCAGGGGGACACCGAGGGCGGATCGACCATCACCCAGCAGTACGTTAAAAATGTCTATCTGACGCAGAACCAGACGATCAGCCGCAAATTCACCGAAGCGATGATCGCCCTCAAGCTGGACAACAGGATGAGCAAGGACCAGATCCTGGAGGGCTATCTCAACACCAGCTGGTTCGGCCGCGGCAGCTACGGCATCCAGCGCGCCGCCCAGGCGTACTACGGCAAGGACGTCGGCGAGCTCAACGCCTCCGAGGCGGCCATGCTCGCCGGTCTGCTCAAGGGCGCCGGCCTGTTCGACCCCACGCTCAGCAAGGCCAACCACGCGCGGGCCGTCGAGCGCTGGTCCTGGATCCTCGACCGGATGGTCAAGATCGGCAAGCTGTCGCCGCGGGAACGTGCCAAGTACACCGAGTTCCCCGAGCCGCTGAAGAGCAACCCGCTGTACAACACCGGTGCCCAGAGCGACTACCTGGTGGAGCTGGCCTCGCAGTACGCCAAGAAGGCCGGGCACCTGACGGACAAACAGTTCGACCTGGGCGGCTACCAGATCTACACGACCTTCGACCGCAAGCGGGAGAAGGCGCTCACCGACGCCGTCACCAGGGCCCGCAAGCAGGCCAGGCGGGACAATCCGGCGGCGGCCAGGAACGGCCACTACGGCGCCGCCTCGGTGACCGCGGACGGCCGGATCCTCGCCGTCTACGGCGGCCCGGACCACCGCACCCAGGGCTACAACGAGTCCAACGCGACCACCGTCCCGGCCGGCACCGCGTTCACGCCGTTCGTCTACGCCGCCGGGCTCGAACACGGCGTGCACAAGACGCGCGGCGGACCCGCCACCCCCGTCACCCCGGACAGCGTCTACGACGGCGACGACGGCGTGCCCGTCACCACCCCCGAGGGGCCGTACTGGGACCGCAGCGGCAAGAAGGTCTCCGCGCACAACGACGGCGGCAGGTCGTACGGGGACATCAGTCTGCGCGAGGCCATGGCCCGGTCGGTGAACACCCCGTTCATGCAGCTCGGCATGGACACCGGCCTGGACAAGGTGCGCCAGACCGCCGAGGCGTCGGGACTGCTGTCCTCCAGCATCGGCCCCCAGGTCCCGGCCCTGTCGATGGGGAGCTCCACGCCCAGCGCGATCCGGATGGCCAGCGGCTACGCCACCTTCGCCGCCGGCGGCAACCACACCGAGCCGTACTCGGTGCGCCGGATCACCCGCAACGGCTCCCCGGTCGCCCTGGCCACCCCGCGCCCCCGGCGCGCGGTCGGCGCCAAGGTGGCCGAGGAGGTCACGGAGGCGCTCAGCGACTCCTTCCGCACCGCCCATCCCGAGGCGGCGGCCGGCCGGTCCGGGGTGGCCGGGAAGGCCGGCACCACCGAGAAGGACACCGCCGCCTGGTACGTCGGCACGGCCGACTCCGTGTCCACCGCGATCGTCGTCTACCGGATCGACCTGGCCAAGTCCCTGGAGCCACTGCCGCTCAAGGGCCTGGCCGGCACGTCCGCCAACAGCGTCCCGTATGCCCTCTGGTCGGCAGCGACGGGTCTCGGCTGAGCCGGGCCCGTACCCCCTCCCCTTCCGCAGAATGAGCCGCGCATGCCCCGCAAGATGTCGTCGTCAGGCCGCCGTCGCGCCCCCCGCAGCCGCAGTGCGCCCCGCGCCACCCGGCCGCAGGTCCTGACGCTGGCCGCCCTCCTCGTCGTCGCCTCGCTGGTCGCCGGGTTCCTGGCGCTGTCCGGCACGGACAGCAACAGCACGCCGGCCGCCGCGGCCGGGAAGAGACAGAAGAGCGCGCCGAAGGCCAGCCCGACCCCGGAGTGGGACGGCAGGACCAAGGTCCTCGGGGACGGCTCCACCTCCTACACCGGGCCGCAGAAGGGGCAGTTGAAGCCGGTGCCGCTCAAGCCCGGTGAGAAGCCGCCGCAGTTCGTGGTCTTCTCCTGGGACGGCGCGCTGGAGGGCAGCGACCACCTGTTCTCGCACTACCGGGAGCTGGCCAAGGAGTACGACGCCCACATGACCTTCTTCCTCACCGGCATCTACCTGCTGCCCAAGAGCAAGAAGTCCCTGTACCACGGCCCCATGCACTCGCCGGGCGACGCCGCCATCGACTACGCCACCGACGACCACATCCGCACCACGGTGGAGCAGCTCGGCAAGGCGTACGAGGACGGCAACGAGATCGGCACCCACTTCAACGGGCACTTCTGCGGGGCCAAGGGCGGCGGCGACTGGAGCGTCGAGGAGTGGAAGAGCGAGATCGACCAGTTCTACTCCTTCGTGGAGCACTGGAAGACCAACACCGGCTTCACGGACCTCGCCCCGCTGCCCTTCGACTTCAAGAATGAGGTCACCGGCGGCCGGGCGCCCTGCCTGGAGGGCCAGCCGAACCTGCTGAAGGCCATGAAGAGCTACGGCTGGCGCTACGACGCCAGTTCGCCGGGCGACTTCCAGATATGGCCGTCGAAGAAGAAGGGCATATGGGACTTCCCGCTGCAGATGCTGCCGTACGAGAGCGGCAAGTACCAGGGACTGTCCATGGACTTCAACTTCCTCTACAACCAGTCCGACGGTGAGACCCAGGGTGATTCGGCCAAGTTCCCCCAGTGGGAACAGCAGACCGTCGAGTCCTACATGGCCGGCTTCAACCGGGTGTACTACGGCAGCCGGGCCCCGCTGTTCATCGGCAACCACTTCGAGGACTGGAACGGTGGCATCTACATGAAGGCCATCGACCAGGTGGTCAAGAACGTCTGCACCAAGAAGGGCGTCAAGTGCGTGTCCTTCAAGGAGCTGGCCGACTGGCTCGACGCGCAGAAGCCGCAGACCCTGGCCGCCCTGCGCAGCCTCGACCCGGCCCAGTCCCCGGACTGGTCCACGGTCGTCAAGTGACGGGCGCGCGCCGGGGATTCCACTTGTGCAACCCCCTTCACATCCGACGCACACGGCGTGCGAAGATGCCCCTCGCCCGGTAGGTGTACCGGCGTAGAGGGGAACATCATTGAAATCTAGAAGACTGAGCCGTGGGCGGCGCCGCACGGCCATAGTCACCGCCGCGGCCGCCTCGGTGGTCGCCGGCGTGGCCCTCGTGCCCAACTGGAGCGCGGGTGCGGCGGTGACCGACGACCCGACGGTGGACGCGGCGACCAAGGCGACCTTCCAGCGGCTGGCCGACGCGGTCTTCACCGACCGCACGCAGGCACTCGTGGAGGGCGCCGGGAAGGCGGAGACCCGGCACACGTCCGGCTTCTCCGGTTCCGTGCGCCTGTCCGGCGGGCAGACCCGCCAGGAGAAGTCCGCGCTGGACGAGCTGCGTGACCGCCGCGGCCGGCTGGCCCGGCTGGGCGAGACGTACCGCGCGGGCAGCACCAAGGTCACGCTCGACGCGACCCAGGTGAAGGGCCGGCACGCCAAGGTCGCCGTCACCGAGACCACGACGCTGACCTACGACAAGGCCACCGCCAAGGGACCGAAGTCGACCGGTTTCCAGGCCCACCACGAGCTGACCTTCCAGGCGGACCGGCACGGCACCTGGCAGCTCACCGGCATCCGGGACACCGACGACGGCTACCTCGCGGTGAACCAGATCGCCAAGCCCGCCGTCACCTCGGTGAAGACCGCCACCGCGGACGACGGCCCGCCCTCCGCGGCCCGCGCCGCCACCACCTGGCCCGCACCGGTCAACAAGAAGAACTTCTCCGCGACCGGCTACGACTACAAGGCCATGGTGGCGTACGCGCAGAAGTACTGGAACAACTACAACCCGGCCTACCCGGACTTCAACGGGCAGGGGGCCGGCGGCGACTGCACCAACTTCGTCAGCCAGGTCCTGAAGGCCGGCGGCTGGAAGCACGTGCCCGGCTACACGTACGACTGGAAGAAGTGGTTCGGCACCGCCGACATCCAGTCGGACTCGTTCGTCGGCGTCAACGAGTTCTCCTGGTTCGCCCTGTCCTCGAAGCGGGCCACCAGCCTCGCCAACGTCTACCAGATGGACCTCGGCGACGTGCTGCAGATGGACTTCAACCGGGACGGGTCCAAGGACCACTCGATGATCGTCACGTACCGGGACAGCCGGGGCGTGCCGTACGTGAGCTACCACTCGACCAACACGTACAACCGGTCGGTGGCCAGCCTCGTCGCCTCGTACCCGAACGCGGCGTTCTACGCCTACAGGACCTGACCCCGTCCTGGCTGCCGCGGGCCCCGCTGCTCCTGCCTCTCCCGCTGTTCGTCCCGCGGACGCTGCTCCTGCCGCATCATCTGCTCGGGCGGCGTCCGCTGTTCCTGCGGGGGGGCGTCGGGGTGGCGGGCCCGCCAGTAGGGGTTGTCGTGCGGCAGGTTGTGACCGACGCGGCCGTACATGCCGAAGGTCATCAGCAGCAGGCCCACGATGAAGCTGAAGTAGACGTTCTGGATCTTGAACGCCAGGAAGTTGCTGGCGGTGTCCAGCAGGCCGAGGAAGAGGAAGCCGTTCAGCAGGAACAGCACGCCGAGGACCATGTTCAGGGTCGACGCGAAGTTCCCGCCGATCACCATGCCGACCAGCAGCACCGCGCCGATGACGATCGACAGCACGCTCAGCGCGCCGTTGGAGTTCAGTCCGGCGACCGTGTTTCCGCCGGTGCTGAAGAAGCCGATCTGGTCGATCAGGCCGAGGATGCCGAAGGCGACCAGGAACGCGCCGATGAGGCCGGCACCGATCCGGTAGACCTGGTTGAGCCGGTGGTCGACGGGCAGATGGTCGTCCAGCCGGGGCCGCCGTTCCTCGGCCTTCCTCGTGTGCACCGCGTGTGTGGCCATGTCCGCCTCCCTCGGGCGCTAGCGGAGGCCATCCGTCCTATTCAATATCCGCTTGCCCCGCACCCCCGGCAACACGCACAGGTCAGTGCCCGGCGCCGCGCTCCTCGCGGATCTGCGCCACCACCCGCGCCACCGTCTGCCGCACCCCTTCCGTCTCGGTGAGGAAGTGCCAGTAGTCCGGGTGCCGGCCCTCCAGCGTGCCGATCGCCCGCTCCAGCCGGGCCACCGCGTCGTCCAGCGGCCGGGCGTGCCGCGGATCGGGGGTCGTACGGCCCGTCATGGCCAGCCGCTGGGCGTCCCGGATCGCGAACCGGGTCCGCTCGATCTCCGCCTGCGGATCCTTCTGCACCGCGTTCAGTCTGCTCAGCCGGTCACCGGCGGCCGACACGGCCTCGTCGGTGGTGTTCAGCAGGGCCCGCACGGTCGACAGCAGCGCGGTGGCGTCCGCCCAGCGCTGGGCGTCCCGTGCCGCCTGCGCCTCCCGGAGCTTCAGCTCGGCCTGCCGCACGTTCTCCGCGGCCTGCTCCGGCACGTGCTGGAGGTCCTGCCAGCAGGCGGCGGTGAAGCGGCGGCGCAGCTCGCTCAGCACCGGCTCCACCTGCCCGGCCCGCGTGGTCAGCGCCTCGGCCCTGGTGCGCAGGCTCACCAGCCGGTGGTCGATCTCGGCCGCCCGCTCCGGCAGCCGCTCCGCCTCCGCCCGGATCGCCCCGGCCTCCCGCTGCACCCGCTCGGCCCGCTCCAGCGTCGCCTGCACCCCGTGCCGCCCGGCGCCCTGGTTCAGCTTGGTCAGCTCCGGCGACAAGGCCGCCAGCCGCGCGGCCAGCTCGTCGGCCCGCAGGTTCCGCTCCCGTACGGCGTCCAGCGCGTTGCTCGCCGCCAGCAGCGACTGCCGGGCCCGCTCCACGGCGGGCGCCAGCCGGGCGAGCTGCGTCTCCGCCTTGCCCAGCAGCGGCTCCAGCGAGTCGCCGAACCGGTCCAGCTCCTGCCGGACCCGGACCAGCTCGTCCTTGGCCGCCGTCAGCTCGGTCCGCGCCCGGGCCGCGGTGCCGGCCTCCAGGTCGTCCCGGTCCAGGTCGTGGGCGTCCACGGCCTGGATGTAGCGCCGGCTCACCTCGTCGATCCGGAGTCCGAGCGCCTCGAAGTCGGAGACGGCGCGCCGGGCGGCGGGGGAGTCGTCCACCGCCGAGATGGTCTCCACCGAGATCCGCAGGTCCCGCTGCGCGGTGTCGAGTTCGTAGAACGCCGTCGCCGCCGCGTCCTTCGCGGCCTGCGCCTCGGCCCGGTGGCTCTCCGCCCGCCCGCCGAACCAGCGCCGGGTGCCGCCGCCGGCGAACGCGACGGGCAGCGCGAGCGCGGCCAGCACGGGCAGACCGAGCAGCGTGAGGGCGTCCCGCAGCGGGGAGGAGCCGCGCCGGGCCCGTGCGGTGGACGGCGGCGGGTACGGCTGGCTGGCTGGCGTGCCCGGTGTCGCCGTCACATCCCTCTCCCGTGCTGTGGTTCGCCCTGGGTGGTGTCATTCTCCCACCCGTTGAAGACGAACACACGGGCCGGTCAGTTCGCCGTGCGCACCGTGACTTTCCCGTCCTGGGCGTGCGCCGACACCCGGTGCGGGCTGCTGTCGTCGCGGGGCACGGACACCGTCACCGATCCGTCGTCGGCCCCCGCGGACACCCGGTAC
The DNA here is from genome assembly GCF_000716535.1 of Streptomyces flaveolus. Taxonomy (GTDB): domain Bacteria; phylum Actinomycetota; class Actinomycetes; order Streptomycetales; family Streptomycetaceae; genus Streptomyces; species Streptomyces flaveolus_A. The sequence continues at coordinate 73,622 of NZ_JNWV01000030.1, forward strand.
GCGCCCTGGGGCAGACCTACCGTCACCGACCCGTCGTCGCTGCGGACGTCGACCAGGTCGGGCGGGCCGGTCAGCTCGACGTCCACCGAGCCGTCGTCGGTGGCGGCCCTCACCCGGCGTGAGGAGACCACCGCGCGCACCGATCCGTCGTCGGCCCGCAGGTCCAGCGGGCCGCTGGTGTCGGTGACGCGCACGGCTCCGTCGTTGACGTGGATGCTGACCGGGTCCCGGAACCCGGTGGCCCGCACGGCGCCGTCCTCGCTCACGACCCTGACACCGACCCCGCGCGGCACCTCGATCCGGTGCCGGGCCGAGCAGTCGGTGATGATCCCGGAGCAGTGCACCCGCAGCACGAGCCGGTCGCCGTCCATGGACCACCGCACCTCGGGCTCGCCGCCGGCGACCACGGACCCCTCGAACCAGCGGGTCACCTCGACCGTGCCGGCCTTCTGCCCCCGCGCGGCGACGATCTCCAGCGCCGAGTCGTCGGAGTCGACGGTGAGGGTACGGCCGTGCAGCGCGAAGGACCGGTGGTCCGGATGTGTGTCGTCGCCGGCGGAGGCGCCGCAGGCGGTGAGCCCCGCGAGGAGCGCACCGGCGAGCACGGCCGGGCGGGCGGCGCGGAACGAAAGCGAACGGGCCATGTGATGTCTCCCCCTGAACCGGCTCGTACCGGTCTGGTCCGGCGGCGGGACCCGGCGCCGGAGTACTTCGGTCTGCGCCGACGCTAGGGCCCGCGGCCCGGGCCGGCGATCCGGCGGCCTCCCGGAACGGGGGTGGGGACAACCCCCCTGTCACTGGTTTGCCGGGCAGCCGCTCGGGCAATGTAGGCTGTCGACCTGTCCCGGGTGCGTAGCTCAGGGGTAGAGCGCCTGCCTTACAAGCAGGATGTCGGCGGTTCGAAACCGTCCGCGCCCACCGGTCCGGCCCCTCGGAGCAGTCTCCGAGGGGCCGTTTCCTTGCCCTATTCTTCCTCCGCCGCCTTCTCGTGGGCGTGCTTCAGCCGGGAGCGGGCGTCCATGCGGTCCGCCGCCGCGACCTCGGCCCAGAAGCGGTGCGTGCTGACGAAGACCGCGAGTTCGTGCTCGCGCCGGCGCAGCTTCTCCACCTCGGCCTGCTCGTCCTCCGTCCAGCCCGGGGAGGCGGGCCGCTCCACCTTGCGCCAGCCGGTGTCGTCACTGAAGCCGTCCATCGGCTCGACCGACCAGGGCAGCCGCTTGAGCAGGGCCGACAGCTCGGCCCGGACCTGATGCAGCTCCTCCTGACCGGCGAGGAGGTCACTGGGGAATTCATAGGTCGTAGCCACGCGGCAATGCTACGCCTGTTCGATTTACGGGTGCGAGGCTGTCCGTGGGGTCCGGGGGGAGGTTCAGCCGAACGGGTGGTGCGGGGGCGGGGGACGCACAGCGTGCCGGCCGGCGCCCGGGAGGCGGGAGAGCGAGGCGCTGACCGCGAGCCGCTTCCCGGGCGTCGCGGCCGTGTGCGAGTGCGTGATCGCCGCCGCCCCGCGCCCCTGAGCGTCCCCGGCGGGGTCGTGTCGGCGGGGCCGGGTCAGCGGGTGGAGTCCCGCAGCTCTCGGACCAGCCGTGCCGTCACCGGCACCGGTACCCCGTGCCGGTCGGCCGCGCGTAGCAACGCGCCGCCGATGGCGTCCAGTTCCAAGGGGCGACCCGCCTCGGCGTCGCGCTGCATGGACGACTTGGCGGCGGGCGGGAAGGCGTCGTACCGGGCCAGGGCCTGGGCCGGGTCGGCGGGGGCGCCGCAGGCGCGGCTGACCGCGGTGGTCTCCGCGACCAGTGCCTCCAGTTCGTCGCGGTGACGGGTGCGGGCCACGCCGAGCGGGACGCCGTAGCGGGTGGTGAGCAGGGCGAACGGGGCGAGGAACGCCATCTTGGCCCACAGGGCCGCCGTCTCGTCCCCGGCCACGCGGGCGGTCGTACCGCAGGCGGTGAGGTGGGCGGCCAGCGCGTCGAGGCGGGCGCGGGGCACGGCGTCCCCGGCCAGGTCGATCTCCGTGAACGGGCTGCCGTGTTCGATCACGCCGGGGGCGATCCGGGTGGACTCCACGCGGATCACGGCCGGGGCGACCCGGTCGGCGCGGTACCGGGCGCGCAGGGCGGCGGGGTGTTCGACGCCGTTCAGGAGCGGTACGACCAGGGCGTCGCCGAGGACGGCGGGCGGGACCCGGGTCAGGGCGGGGCCGAGCGCGGTGTGCTTCACGGTGACCAGGCAGGCGTCCACCGGCTCGCGCAGCTCGGTGTCCGCGTCGACGGCGGCCGTGAAGTCGCCGAACTGCGGGCTGCGGACCGTGATGCCGGTACGGCGCAGGGTGCCGGCCGTGGCCTCCCCGGCCAGGCAGATCACGCGGTGTCCGGAGCGGGACAGCAGGGCGGCGAGCAGGCCGCCGGTACCGCCCGGGCCGAGGACGGCCACGGTGAGCGGGTGCGTCATGAAGTTGTCCTCTCGACGGGTCGGCCCCGGGTGTCGGTGGCCGCCTTCGCGCAGATCTTCGCAGGGGACGCCGGGACGCGCGAGACTGAGGGCATGTGCCGGAGCATCAAGACGCTGCGTCCGCCCGTGCTGGCCGGTGAGGCCACCGACGAGGACATCCACGCGGCCGCGTTGCAGTACGTACGGAAGATCTCGGGCTTCCGGGCCCCCGCCGCCCACAACCGCGAGGTCTTCGACAAGGCGGTGGAAGCGGTGGCGCAGGCCACGGCGGAGCTGCTCGGGGGGTTGGAGGTGCGGGGGCAGTCGGTGCGGCGAGGGGGGTAGCGCCACGGTGAACCCAGGGGCCCGACGGTCGGCGCAGTTGGCCCTCGGCGGGGCCGCGCCGCGCCCCGCCCTCGCCGGAGTCCGTGCTCGGCCACCCGTGTGACCACTCTCATAGGTGCGGCTCCCGGAACGCGAACCGCGGTGTGCGGCCGACGAGTTGCGCGCGAAGGGCTGCCGGCCGCGCACGGTGGACGGTTATGAGACAGGTGGGCTGGACGTGACGCGGCGGCCGTACCACTTGATGGAGAGTCAAGGCGTCTCGCTCACAAGGCACTTCGCGTTCCCCGAGCCCCCGGAAGGGGTGCGTCGGGTGGCCGCTGCGGGCGTCCGGCCGGGGAAGGGGCCGGTCGCCCGGTCCGTCGTCATGGCTGAATGTTGAACTTGCAAGCATTAATTAGGCACCCCTAACCTGGGTCTCCTGTTCGGTACCGCCGCCCCCACGACCGGCCTTCTCAGTCCCCGGCCGGCCCGACCGACACCGAAGAGGAGAAACCCCCCATGTCCGCACGTCTCGATTCCGCTCAGCCCTATGTCATCGGGCTCTTCCGCATCGTCCTCGGCCTGCTCTTCGCGGTGCACGGCACCGCCTCCCTGTTCGGCGTCCTCGGCGGCGCCGCGGGCACCGACGGCGGCACCATCGCGGCCGGCACCTGGCCCGGCTGGTACGCGGCCGTGATCCAGCTGGTCGCCGGTGGCCTGGTGCTGCTCGGCCTCGGCACCCGCGGTGCCGCGCTGATCGCCTCCGGCTCGATGGCGTACGCCTACTTCGACGTCCACCAGCAGGCCGCCCTGTGGCCCATACAGAACGGAGGCGAGCTGCCGGCGCTGTTCTGCTGGGCGTTCTTCCTGCTCGTCTTCACCGGCTCCGGCGCCTTCGGCGTGGACCGGCTCCTCGTCCGCCGCGCCGCGCAGGACGGCGGTCGCACGCCGGAACAGTCGCCGGTGGCCGCCTGACGGGCCGACCGGCGCGCCGTCCGGCGGGGCCGGCCTGTGAAGCCGCTGTAATCGCCCCGCGAACCCCCCGCGAACCTCCTGTCACACCCCCGGCGTACGCTGTATGGCTGTCAACGGGGGAGTGACGGGAGTCGTGGTGTTCGAGAGCGTGGGGTCGCTGGCGGCCGGGCCGTGGATCTATGCCGTGGTGGCCCTGTCGGTCCTGCTCGACGTGTTCCTGCCCGTCCTGCCCAGTGGCGTGCTCGTCATCACGGCGGGCACCGCGGCGGCGGCCGGCTCGGGCGCGGCGGGCCAGGTCCCGCACGAGGTGCCGGACATCCTGGCCCTGATCCTGTCCGCCGCGACCGCCTCCGTCCTCGGCGACCTGGTGGCGTACCGGCTGGCCTGGCGCGGTGGCGAGCGGCTGGACCGGGCGATAGCCCGCTCCCGGCGGCTGACCACCGCGCAGGAACGTCTCGGCGACGCCCTCGCCCGGGGCGGCGGCGCGCTGGTCGTCCTCGCCCGCTTCGCCCCCGCCGGCCGCTCGGTCGTCTCCTTCTGCGCCGGCGCCGCCCACCGCCGCGTCCGCGACTTCCTGCCCTGGTCCGCCCTGGCCGGCCTGTCCTGGGCCGGCTACAGCGTGGCCCTCGGCTACTACGGCGCCCAGTGGCTGGGCGCGACCTGGCTGGCCACCGGCGTCTCCGTGGCGGCCCTGTTCGGCGCGGGCGCGGCGGCGGCCTACCTGATGCGCCGCCGCCCGGTTTCCTGAACGCCCCGAAGGGGCGCGGGGAACGACGCGACCGGCCACGACGGACCGGTGGTCGCCGTACGGCCGATGGCCCCGGGCGCGGCGGCGGAACTCAGCAGCCGGCCAGGTAGTTCGTCAGCGCGCTCTTCTCGGCGGAGTCCACCGACAGGTTGTAGTAGTACTTCACCTGCACCCAGGCCCGCACGTACGTGCACAGGTACGCCGACCGGGACGGTATCCACGTGGCCGGGTCCTGGTCGCCCTTGGCCTGGTTGACGTTGTCGGTGACGGCGATCAGCTGGGGCCGGGTCAGGTCGTTCGCGAACGCCTGCCGCTGCGCGGTCGTCCACTTGCTCGCGCCGGAGTCCCACGCCTCGGCGAGCGGCACGAGGTGGTCGATGTCGAGGTCGGCGGCGGCGGTCCAGGTGGCGCCGTCGTACGGGGAGTACCAGCTGCCGCTGGTGGCGGCGCAGGAGGAGTCGGTCACGACGTTCGAGCCGTCCCGCTTGAGGACCGTCTCGCGGGTGTTGCAGGTGCCGCTGATGGTGATCCAGTGCGGGAAGAGGTCGCGGCTGTAGCCGGTGCGGTCCTCGGTGGCCACGGTGAGCTGGGAGAGGTAGCTGCGGGCGGTGGCGCCGCTGACCGGCGTGGGGAGGGCCGCGGAGGCGTTCGGGGAGTTGAACAGGGCGACGGAGGCTATCAGGCCGGTCAGGGCCGCGAGTATGCTCGTCCGTCGACGCGCGTAGAACTTCGGCATGCGTGAACTCCCTTGTGGGGTGGCGGTGTTGGGGCACGAGCGAGGGAATGCTCGCGGGGCGGTGTGGCCGGGGGGTGAGCGCTCGGTAAGAAGTTAGTGACGTGTGCATGTCACGACAAGGTTGACGGCGGAACTTTCACATCCCTTACGATGGGGAGCGCAGAAGGGGAGTAGCTCTTCGCCGGACCGTCGACATACTGCTCAGCGAGCCTGAGCCGGCGCCCGGAGGCGGACCGCCGCGTTTCATCGGAGTCCGCCAGCGAGACCTTCGGCAAGCAGTGCACGCCCGTGCCCCCAGGCGCGGGCGCCGAGTGCGCTGCCGTGCCGAGGTGTCATCGCGTGACGTACCGCACTCTCGGTGGGGCAGCCCGACCGATTGAGGAACCTTGATCAGCATTACCGTGACGGCGCTCGTCTTCGGCGTCATCTTCCTCGCCGAACTGCCGGACAAGACCGCGCTCGCCGGCCTCGTCCTCGGCACCCGCTACCGCGCCTCGTACGTCTTCGCGGGCGTCGCCGCCGCCTTCCTGCTGCACGTCGTGCTCGCCGTCGCGGCCGGCAGCGTGCTGACCCTGCTGCCGCAGCAGATCGTGCACGCCCTCACCGGTGTGCTCTTCCTCGGCGGGGCCGCGGTGCTCCTGCTGAAGAAGGGCGAGGAGGAGGAAGAGGTCAAGAAGCCCGCCGACCAGTCGTTCTGGAAGGTCGCGGGGACCGGCTTCATGCTCATCCTGGTCGCCGAGTTCGGCGATCTCACCCAGATCATGACCGCCAACCTGGCCGCCCGCTACGACGACCCGATCTCCGTCGGCCTGGGTGCGGTGCTGGGCCTGTGGGCCGTCGCCGGACTCGGCATCGTCGGCGGGAAGGCCCTGATGAAGCGGGTGCCGCTGCGGCTGATCACCCAGATCGCGGCGCTGCTGATGCTGGCGCTCGGCGTGTGGAGCCTGTGGGAGGCGGTGAGCGGCTGACCGGGACGGCTCGGCCGTGCGGCCGGACCGGGCTGCACGTCCGGTGAATGCTCGCCCGGGGTGGTGGCGGGAAGGGGGCTGGTTTTGTACCGTGGAGGAACAAAGTGGCTCCCGCCCGTTTTCCCTGACCGGCGGGCGGGGCCGCCTTGTCCCACCCGACGTCCCGCCCGACACGGGGTCTTTTCGTTCCTGGAGCTGCCGATGCCGGCCACCGCCACGCCCACCGTCCTCACCGCCCGCGCCCTCCTGCTCGACATGGACGGCACCCTCGTCAACTCGGACGCCGTGGTCGAGCGCATCTGGCGGCGCTGGGCCGAGCGGCACGGGCTGGACGGCGACGAGGTGATGAAGGTCGTGCACGGCCGGCAGGGCCACGCCTCCATGGCCGTCCTCCTCCCCGACCGGCCGGCCGAGCAGAACCTCGCCGACAACGCCCGCATGCTCGCCGAGGAGACCGCCGACACCGACGGCGTGATCGAGATCCCCGGCGCCGGTGCGTTCCTCTCCTCGCTGGAGGGGCTTCCGCACGCCCTGGTGACCTCCGCCGACGTCGCCCTGGCCACCGCCCGCATGAACGCCGCCGGGCTGCCCCTGCCGGCCGTCCGCATCACCGCCGAGTCGGTCGGCGCGAGCAAGCCGGACCCCGAGGGCTTCCTGAAGGGCGCCGCCGAACTGGGCGTCGACCCGGCCGACTGCATCGTCTTCGAGGACTCCGGGGCCGGGATCGCGGCGGGGCGCTCCGCGGGGATGCGAGTGGTCGGGGTCGGGCCGCGCGCGGTGTTCCACGAGCCGGACGTGGCGGTACGGGACCTCACGGAGGTGCGGGTCGAGGCCGTGGCCGGCGGGGGGATCCGGCTGCACATCGGCTGACGGCCCGGTTCGCCGTCCCGCCGTCGAACCGCACGGCCGGGTGCGGGTGCGTGGTGGTCGCTCGCGCGGCGGAGCCGCAGCCGGCCCCGCGTCCCTTCGGTGCGCTACGGCTCCGTCGTCTCCGACTCCAGGCTTCTGCGCGTCGCCGGGCCGTACGTTCCCCAGTCGTCACCCCTGATGCCCCGGGCCAGCTGGTAGGTGCGCACCGCGTCCTCGACCGGGCGGGTGAAGGTGCCGTTGACCTGGTCGCCGTAGAGGTTCAGCTCGCGCAGGCGCTGCTGGAGCTCGGTGACCTCCGGGCCGGTGTCCCCGCGTCGCAGGACCGGAGGTGTGGCGGGCGTGGTGCCCGGGGTGCGCGGGGTGCCCGACGGGGTCGTGGACGGAGTCGGTGAGGCGGCGGCGCGGGAAGCGCTCGCGGAGGCCGTGGGCGTCGGGGACGGCGAGGCGGAGCCCCGCGAGGGGCTCGGGTCGGCCGTGGCCGAGGGGGAGGGGCGCGACGGAGGGGGTGTGACCGGGGGCGCCGGCGCCGGCGCCGAGGAGGGTGCCCGTGTCGTCGTCTCCGGAATGCTCTCCCTGACCTCCTGAGCCGCCCGGTCCCTGGCCGGCGCCTGGTACGAGAACAGCGCGAAACCGGCCACCGCGACGACGGCCGCCCCCGCGCCCCCGGCGGCCAGCAGCACCGTACGACGGGAGCGGCGCCGAGGCCGGCCGACCGGTGTCCCGGCCGTGGGCGCGCCGGGCTCCGTCGCCGGGCCGAGCGGCGCGGGCGCCTGCGGGTGCGGTGGCGGTGCGGTCCCGGCGGGTGGCGCGGGCGGGGGCTCCTCCGGGGCGGGCCGCACCTCCACGTACGGCCGTATCCGCAGCGGGTCGAAGTCCTCCGCCGCTGCCGCCTCGGCCGTGCGGGTCTCCCGCAGGGCCTCGGACGCGCGCGCCGTGCAGTCGCACGACGGCGTGTTGTCCGGCCCCCTCGGCGTCCCGCACTCCGGGCACGTGGTGCCCCGCTCTCCCGTCACGCGTGTGTCCCCTCCCCTCGGGAACTTCAGAGATTATGCGGATTCTCTCCACATCCGCAGGACTCGACAGGCCATAAGTGGTGACACCGATCACGATGGAAGAGGTGCACCCGAGCCCCGGGAGGTCTCCATGGCCCTGGACACGCACGGCACGGCGAGGGACGTGAGCGACGGCGAACACGTTCCGGGCAACGTGCTGGTGCCGATCGGCGCGCTGCTGCTCGGGCTCCTGCTCGCCGCCCTCGACCAGACCATCGTGTCGACCGCGCTGCCGACGATCGTGAGCGACCTCGGGGGCCTGGAGCACCTCTCCTGGGTCGTCACCGCCTATCTGCTGGCCTCGACCGCCGCGACCCCGCTGTGGGGCAAGCTCGGTGACCAGTACGGCCGCAAGCGACTGTTCCAGACCGCCATCGTGATCTTCCTGATCGGGTCGGCGCTGTGCGGCACGGCGCAGGACATGCCCCAGCTCATCGCCTTCCGGGCGCTGCAGGGCCTCGGCGGCGGCGGGTTGCTGGTGCTGTCCATGGCGATCGTCGGGGACCTCGTGCCGCCGCGCGAACGCGGGCGCTACCAGGGCCTGTTCGGAGCGGTCTTCGGCACGACCAGCGTGCTCGGGCCGCTGCTCGGCGGGCTGTTCACCGAACACCTCAGCTGGCGCTGGGTGTTCTACGTCAACCTGCCCGTCGGCGTGATCGCGCTGGCCGTGATCGCCGTCGCCCTGCGCATCCCGCGCCGCACCGCCCACCACGTCATCGACTACCTGGGGACCTTCCTGATCGCCGCCGTCGCCACCTGCCTGGTGCTGGTCGCCTCCCTCGGCGGCACCACCTGGCCCTGGGGCTCGGCGCAGATCATCGGGCTCGCCGTGCTGGGCGTCGTCCTCGCCGTGGCGTTCGTCGCCGTCGAGCGCCGGGCCGTCGAACCGGTGCTGCCGCTCAAGCTGTTCCGCATCCGCACCTTCACCCTGGCCGCCGTCATCAGCTTCATCGTCGGCTTCGCCATGTTCGGCGCGCTGACCTACCTGCCGACCTTCCTCCAGGTCGTGCACGGCATCTCCCCGACCCTGTCCGGGGTCCACATGCTGCCGATGGTGTTCGGCCTGCTGCTGTCGTCCACCCTCTCCGGGCAGATCGTCAGCCGTACCGGCCGCTGGAAGGTGTTCCCGATCACCGGCACCGCCGTCACCACCCTCGGCCTGCTGCTCCTGCACCGGCTCGACGAGCACAGCACGACCGCCGTGATGAGCGTCTGCTTCTTCGTCTTCGGCGTCGGCCTCGGCCTCGTCATGCAGGTCCTGGTGCTCATCGTGCAGAACGCCGTCTCCTACGAGGACCTCGGCGTCGCCACCTCCGGCGCCACCTTCTTCCGCTCCATCGGCGCCTCCTTCGGCGTGGCCATCTTCGGCACGGTCTTCGCCAGCCGCCTCGGCGACAAGCTCACCGACGCCTTCCGGGGCGTACGCCTGCCACCCGGCGCCACCCCCGACGCGCTGAAGGCCGACCCCCGGGGCATCGCGGCCCTGCCGCCCCCGCTGCGCCCGGCCGCCCTGCACGCGTACGCGTCCAGCATCACGGACGTCTTCCTGTACGCCGCGCCCGTCGCCCTCCTCGGCTTCCTCCTCGCCTGGTTCCTGAAGGAGGACCGGCTGCGCGGCTCGGTCACCGCGCCCGACGTCTCCGAGACCATCCCGCCCAACCCGGTCCAGCGCTCCTCCTACGACGAGGTGTGCCGCGCCCTGTCCGTGCTCGGCACCCGGGAGGGCCGCCGCGAGATCTACCAGAAGATCACCGAACGGGCCGGGTACGACCTGCTGCCCGCCGCGAGCTGGATGCTGCTGCGCATCCGCCGCTACGGCTCCGTCGAACCGGCGGTGCTGGCCGAGCGCAGCCCGGTCCCGCTCCAGGCCGTCATGGCCGCCGCCCGCCAGGTCGAGGAACGGCGGCTCGCCGAGCGCCGGGGCCTGGACCTGATCCTGACCGACGCCGGTCACGAGGTCGCCGAACGGCTCGCCACGGCCCGCGAGCAGTCCCTGGCCGAGCTGCTCGGCGACTGGTGGCAGCCCGGCCGTTCGACCGACCTCACCCAGCTCGTCCGCGACCTCACCGGCGAACTCTGCGGCGCCGAACGCGAACGCCCCCACAACGGCTCGGTGAAGAAGGTCAGTTGACGGCCCGCGTCGGCAGCAGCTCCTTGCGGAACCAGTGTTCGGCGTACCGGTCGGCATTGTGCGGGGCGGTCTCCGCGTAGCCGAGCCGGGCGTACAGGGCGCGGGCCTCGACCAGGTCGCCGCGGGTGTCGAGGACGATCCGCCGGGCGCCGAGAGCACGGGCGGCCTCCTCGGCGGCGGCCACGAGCAGCGGGGCCCCGCCCCGGCCGCGCAGCTCCGGCAGCACGAACACCCGGGTCAGCTCGGCCGTGTCCGGGTCCAACAGCCGTACCCCCGCCGAACCGCCCGGCGTGCCCTCGTACCGCCCGACCAGCAACTGCCCGCGCGGCGGCGCGAGGTCGGCACCGCTGTGGGCCGCGACCTCCCGCTCCAGCTCGTCAGGGTCGGTGCGGCGCCCCTCGTGCAGCAGGTACCAGCGGTCGCTGACCTCCGTGTAGTACGCCCGCCACAGTGCGGCGGCGGCCGGGGAGTCGTACGGTTCCGGAGCGATCGTCCACGTCATGCCGGCCATTGTCGGGACCCGCCCCACCCCCCGGGCAACCGGATATGCCGGGCCGAACCGGGGCGCGGAGCCCGTTTGTGGGCGGACTTCCGGGTCACCCGAAGGGAGAACCGGCCAGCGGGGCCGGTCCGATCGGAAGGCAACCATGTCCACAGGCCTGATCATTCTGTTGATCGTGATCGCGGCGGTCGTGGTCCTCGGCGCAGCCGCCCTGACCGTGCGGGGCCGCGCCCGGCGCGGCGGGCCCAGCCTGAAGCGGCGCTTCGGGCCCGAGTACGAGCGGACCGTGGCCCTCCACGACGGGGACACCAAGGCCGCCGAGCGGGAACTGACCGAGCGCCTCGAACGCCACGGCGACTTGCGGGAACGGCCGCTGGACGGCGCCGAGCGGCAGCGGTACGCCGACCGCTGGACGGCCGTGCAGGAACACTTCGTCGACTCGCCCCGGCAGGCGGTGGCCGAGGCCGACCTCCTCATCGGAGAACTCGCCGCCGCGCGCGGCTACCCCGACGGCGGCCGGTACGAGGAGCAGCTCGCCGCGCTGTCCGTGCACCACGCCGACCACGTCGACGGCTACCGGCAGGTGCACCGGGTGGCGCACGCGGCCACCGGCGCCGGACCGGACGGAACCGGCGCGGGAACCGAGGAGCTGCGGTCGGCGCTGCTCGGCGCACGGGCCCTCTTCGAGGACCTGACCAGCACCGAACCCGGCCGGCACCGGGCCCCCGCCGGCACGGGCCGCTCGGCGCCGCCCGCCCCGACCCGCTCCCACGCCCGCTCCCACACGCCGTGGGCCCTGCACCGGAGCCGACCGAAGGAGAGCTGAACGCCATGACGGACAGGATGAGCGGCCCCGGCGGCGACCGGCACCGCCCGGAACGACTCTCGCGTGGGGACGAGTGGACGCCGGAGCAGGACTCGGAACAGAGAGACGAGTGGGCACCGGGCGACGCGGCCCCCGGCCGCCGGACCCCGAGGAAGCCCCTCCCGGAGGAACGCCTGCCCGGTGAACCGGGAGCACGCGAGAGCGGAGGCGGCCGGGCTCCGGGCGCGGGCCCGGGTGGCGCCGGCCGGCTGTCGGGCGAGGGCGCGAGCGGCTGGCTGCGGGGCGCCGACGCCAGTGGCCGCGTGCCGGAGGGGAGCACGGGCAGCCGGTCCCAGGGCGAGGGCCGGACCGGTGGGCTCGCGGGCTCGGCCGGTCCCGGCAGGGAAGGGCTGACCGGGGACGACCGCACCCCCGAGGACACGCCGCAGCCGCCCCCGGGTCCGGCGGGCAGGCCCGAGTCGGCGACGTCCGAGGACGTCGAGCCGGCCCCGGGCCCGGTGGGGAGTCCCACGTCCGGGGTGTCGGGAGAGGCCGCGGGAGCCGGTTCCCGGGAGTACGACCCGCGCCACGGCTCCGAGGGGCTGCGGCCCGGCACGGAGGAACTGGGCCCGGACACCCCCGGCTCGCAGGGGCGGGGGTCGCAGACGTACGGCGCACGGGACGCTGGTGGGCCCGCACGGGCCGGGGAGGAGGAAGGCGTGATGCCGGACAACGGGCTCGGGGCTCCGTCCGTCGGTGAGGTCAGCGGGCGCGAGGCCCGGATGACGGAGGCACGGGCGACGGACACCTGGCCGACGGCGCCGACCGCAACCGGCAGCGGCACGACCGCCTCCGCGCCCTCCGGCACGGGCGCCCCGCTGCTGCCGCACGAGGAGACGGAGCAGTGGGAGCGACGGCTGCGCGAGGTGGTCGCCGGGTTCGTGGACGAGCCCAGGCAGGCCGTCGAACAGGCCGACCACACCGTGGAGCAGATCGCCGCGCGGTTCGCCGAGGCGGTCACGCGTCGCCGCCGTACCCTGCGGATGTCCTGGGAAGGCACCGAGGGACGCGGCCCCGCCGCCGAGACCGACACCGAGCAACTGCGGCTCGCCCTGCGCGACTACCGGGAGCTGGCCGAGCGGCTGCTACACGGCTGAGCCCGCCACGCCCCCGTCACCCCTGGCGGCAGCCCTGCGCTGCCGCCATTCGCGTACGACCTCCTCGACGTCGTACGGCTTCTTCCCCAGCGGCGGACCGGGCGGCGGCTTGAACATCATGTCCTTGATCCGGACGTTGACGTCCTCGATGATCTTCCGGGCGATCCGCTCCGAGGGCGCCGCGTACGCCGCCTCCAGCGCGTCCTCCGCCTCCTTGCGCAGCGCCAGCGCGGGCGGCAGCACGGCCAGCCCTTCACGGACCAACTTCCGCTTGACCCACCACAGTTCGTCGTACGTGGAGTCGACCTCCGTGGGCAGCGGCGCCCCCGCTCCCGGCAACCGGTCGAACTCCCCCCGCCCCTGGGCGTCGCGGATCTGCTTGTCCACCCAGGACTCGAACGGGACCCCCGGTGGCTTTCGCTCGGTCATGAACCCATTGTGCCGGACGCGACCCCGCCGGGCGTTTTATCATTCGGCGGCGGTACGGCACCCCGCCCGCCGCGCCGAAGCCACCGCACAGGACGTCTCAGGGGGAACCTCGTGCTCGAACTCACCATGGCCACCGTCTCCGGGGCGGACGCGGGTGCCACCGCCGGGATGACGATGGCCGAGGCGCCCAGCGAGCCCGGCGCCGTGCTGCGGATCGGCCGCGACGGGGCGGTGTGCCGGCTGGTCACCCCCGACGACTGGCTGTTCGTCTCCCGCGTCCACCTGGAGTTCCTGTGCGGCCCGGACGGTGCCTGGCGGCTGACCTGGCTGCGCGGCTCCCAGCCCGACCCGGCCTCCGAGGTCCGGCTCACCGTCGGGGAGTACGCGCAGCCCCTCGGCTACGGCGCGACCGTCCCGCTGCCGCACGGCGGGTCCGGGGAGATCGTCATCCAGGACCGCACCGCGCCGCGCAGCGTCAACGTCGGCTTCTACCACGACCTCTGAGCCGGTACGAGTGCTCCGCGCCGAGTGGCCTCAGCCGAGCACCCGGGCCAGCGCGAACCCGTCGTACCCCTTGCTGCCGACCGTCTGGATCGCCGTACCGGTCAACCGGGGGTGGGTGGAGATCAGTTCGAGCGCGGCACGGGTGCCGACCACGTCCGGCTCGGTGCTGCTCGCGTCGGCCACCCGGCCGCCGCGCACCACGTTGTCCAGGACGATCAGGCTGCCCGCGCGGGTGAGCCGCAGCGCCCACTCCACGTAGTGCGGGTTGTTGACCTTGTCCGCGTCGATGAACACCAGGTCGAAGGGGGCCGGGTTCTCGTCGGCGAGCTTGGGCAGCGACTCCAGGGCGGGGCCCACCCGCACCTCCGCGATCCGGTCCAGGCCCGCCCGGGCGATGTTCCGGACGGCCACCTCCGCGTGCTTGGCGCTGTACTCCAGCGAGATCAGCCTGCCGTCCTCGGGCAGCGCGCGGGCCAGCCAGATCGTGCTGTACCCGGCGAGCGTGCCGATCTCCAGGATGTGCCGGGCGCCCTGCAACTCGGCGAGGAGCTGGAGGAACTTGCCCTGCGCCGCCGTCACGGCGATGGCGGGCAGCCCGGCGGCATCACTGTCCCGCAGGGCCGCGCGCAGCACCTCGTCGTCCGGTGAGAGCGTGTTGATGAAGTAGTCGTCGACGTCGTCCCAGACCTGCGACCCGCTCATAGCGCCAGCTGCCTTTCCCGAGTGTCCTCCCTCGATGATCGCAGCCGGAGGGCACGGATGGGTACGACCGCCCGCGGGTCATGGCGGCGGGACCGCCCCCTGCGGCGCTCAGCCGCGCTCCACCGCCGGCGCCGAACCGGGCAGCGGCCGGCCCGCGGACTCCGACATCCGCCACACGGCGACACCGCCCACGACAGCCGCGGCCATCATGTAGTAGGCGGGCATCATCATGTTCCCGGTCGCCCCGATCAGCGCGGTCACGACCAGCGGAGTCGTACCGCCGAACAGCGACACGGACACGTTGAACCCGATCGACAGGGACCCGTACCGCACGCGCGTCGGGAACAGGGCGGGCAGCGCGGCCGGCATGGCCGCCGTGAAGCACACCAGGAGCAGACCCAGCGCGCCCATGCCCAGCCCCACGGCGAGCAGGCTGCCCTCGCGGATCAGCAGCAGCGCCGGGACGGACAGGAACAGGAAGCCCGCGCAGCCCGCCGCGATCACCGGCCGGCGTCCGACCCGGTCGGTCAGCGCGCCCACGAACGGCTGGACGATCATCATCAGGGCCATCACACCGAGCACGACCAGCAGCCCGTGCGTCTCGTCGTACTTCAGTTCGCTGGTGAGGTAGCTCGGCATGTACGACAGCAGCATGTAGTCGGTGACGTTGAAGACCAGGACCAGGCCCATGCACAGCAGCAGGGACTTCCACTGGCCGGTGACCATCTCGCGCAGCGGCACCTTCGGCCGGGCCGCCTCCGCCTTCTCGACCTCCGCCGCGAACGCCGGGGTCTCCTCCAGCCGCATCCGCAGATACAGGCCGATGATGCCCATCGGGCCCGCGATCAGGAACGGGATGCGCCAGCCCCACGAGGTGAGGTCGTCCGAGGACAGCAGGGCGGTCATGAGCGTGACCAGGCCCGCGCCGCCGATGTAGCCGGCGAGCGTGCCGAACTCCAGCCAGCTTCCGAGGAAGCCGCGCTTCTTGTCCGGCGCGTACTCCGCGATGAACGTCGTCGCGCCCGCGTACTCACCGCCGGTGGAGAAGCCCTGCACCAGGCGGGCCGCCAGCAGCAGGAGCGGCGCGCCGACGCCGATCGTCGCGTACGACGGGATCAGGCCGATCGCGAACGTACCCGCCGCCATCATGATCATCGTGACGGCGAGGACCTTCTGCCGGCCCACGCGGTCGCCCAGCGGACCGAAGACCATGCCGCCGAGCGGGCGGACGAGGAAGGCCGCCGCGAAGGCGCCGAACGTCGACAGCAACTGCGCGGTCGGGTTGCCGGACGGGAAGAAGACCTTGCCCAGGGTGACGGCGATGTAGCTGTAGACACCGAAGTCGAACCACTCCATCGCGTTGCCGAGCGCCGCCGCCTTCACGGCGCGCCTGACGAGCGCGGGGTCGGTGACGGTGACGTCGCGGGCGGTACGGGCCTGGGCGGCCCGCCGCGACTTGAGGGGCGGGGTGACGGCTGAGGCGGTGGTAGCGGTCGCCAAAACGGGGCTCGCCTACCTTTCGACGGGGACAGCGACGGGACCCGGACGGCGACGGTGACGTACGACGGGCCGAAAATCGACCATAGGCGGAGTTCCGCCCCTTACGTCCTGCACGCATATCGATGCACAGCGCAGCTAAAGCGCGGATACGCAGGTACGTCTTCCCCCTCACGCAGTGCCATTCCAGCAGCTCACTGTGATCCTTGTCGCGCCCCCGGCGCGCAACCGGCCACACCCCGGACTATGGTCTTTCGGACAAAAGGAGACCGACGTCAGGTGAATCGGGGGTTACCTGCGTCCCTCTCCAGGGGGTCTGCGAGTCTCAGAAGGAGCGCAGAGGGGAACCCGGCGCGCACCGCGGCCGGGACGACGGGGCGGGAGGCCGACGAGGCGTGGCGAACGTGGAGCACAGCGGGCGACCGGCGGACGTCTTCGGAAGATCGGCGGTCGGGGCGCGGCTGCGCGCGACCAGGCTCGCGCTGTGGGCGGTGGCCGCGATCCTCGCCGTACGGCAGCTGGCCGTCGTCCTGACCACCCCCAGCGGCGAACGGCTCACCGACCTGGAGACCTGGGTCGGCCCCGAAGGCGTCCTGCACGTGAACGGCTCGATCTACGACTCGACGCGGTTCACCGGCACCCCCTTCAGCGGCCTGGTCCTCAAACCGCTGACCCGCTCGGCCGAGGCCGCCCTCGGCTGGGGCTGGACCTTCGGCACCCTGCTGCTCGTCGTCGCCCTCGGCCTGGTCGCCGCCCGCGCGCTGCCCCAGCCCATCAGCCGGCGCACCTCACTGCTGGCGGCGCCGGTCGCCATCAGCCTGCTCATGCTGTCGCTGCCGGTCCGCAACACCCTGTGGCTCGGGCAGACCAGCATCATCCCGGTCCTGCTCGTCCTGCTCGGCTGCTTCACCGTACGCGGGGAACGCGCGAGCGGCCTGTGCGTGGGCCTGGCCGCCGCCCTCCAGCCGACCGTCCTGCTCTTCGCCCCGCTGCTGTGGTTCACCGGCCGCCGCCGGGCCGCCCTCACCACGGCCGGGACCTTCGCCGCCTGCACCGCGCTCGCCTGGGCGGCGCTGCCGCACGACTCCCACACCTACTGGGTGCACCACATGGCCGGCGCCGGCCTCGGCGGCAAGGCCGACGCCCTCGCCAACCAGTCCCTGCACGGCGCCCTGCTCCGCCTCGGCCTGACAGGCCCCTCGGAGATCGCGCTCTTCCTCCTCCTCGGCGCCGGCGTCGCCGCCCTCGCCGTGCGCCGCGCGGTCCGCTACGCCCACGACGGCCAGCTCCTCCTCGCCGTCGCCGTCACCGGCTGCGCCGCCGTCGCCGTCTCCCCGACCACCTGGCAGCACCAGCTCCTGTGGGTGCTGCTCGCGGTGGTCGGCCGGGTCGGCAAGCGAGCCTCCGACCGTTACGTCTGGCCGGTCGCGGTCGTCCTCGTCACCACGCTCCCGGCGACGATGATGCTGCCGCACATGCCGGTGGTCTACCCGCTGCGGGACAACCTGATCCTGCTCGCGGCCCTGGCCGCCGCCACGGCGGTGCCCTTCGTGTCCCGCGCGTCGCCGTACTACCAGACCCCGATACCGGCGGAGTACGCCCCGCCGGCCCCGGCACGCTTCCGCCGCGTCCCGCTCCTGCCCTTCCTGCGCCGCGTGCTCACCCGCCCCAACCTCCTCCTGGAACTGCTCCTCCTCCGCGTCACGTACGCGGCCTACCAGCAGGTACGGCTGGCGGCGACCGGCGGCAGCAACTCCGAGGGGCGGGCCGCGGCCGAGCAGCACGGCCACCTGGTCCTCGACGCCGAACGCTTCCTCCACATCGACATCGAGCACGCGGTCAACCACGCCGTGGTGAAGATCGACTGGCTGCGGGACTTCTTCGACTTCTACTACGAGTCCTTCCACTTCGTCGTCCCGCTGACCGTCCTCGGCGTCCTGTACTGGCGCCGTCCGGTCGACTACCGCTGGGCCCGCGCGTCCCTCGGCTTCGCCACGCTGCTCGCCCTGATCGGCTTCTGGCTCTTCCCGCTGGCACCGCCGCGCCTGATGCCCACGCTCGGCATCATCGACACCGTCCACGGCGCCCAGGACTTCTCCAAGCCGGACTACGGCACCCTGACCGCCCTCACCAACCAGTACGCGGCGATGCCGTCACTGCACTTCGGCTGGTCCCTGTGGTGCGGGGTGGTGATCGCGGTGATCGCCCCCAAGTGGTGGATGAAGGCGCTGGGCCTGCTGCACCCGCTCTTCACCGTCTCGGCCATCGTCGCCACCGGCAACCACTGGGTCCTGGATGCGGTAGGGGGTGCGGTGGTGGTGGCAGCGGGCTTCGCCCTGTCGTACGCCTTCCAGGGACCGCGAGCGACGGGGCGGGCGGGGGTCCGGGGAGCCGAGGAGGTCGGGCGTGTGGGGGTCGGGAGTGCCAAGGGGGGCGCTTAAAGGGGCGGTCGTGGGGGTGGGTGGCCGGTGGGAGTGGTTCACATCTGCCAATCACCGGGACCGTGTGACCTGAGGGGCTGAGGGGGCGCAGCGGCAGGAGGATCCCCCCATGGTTCGCCGCTTAGCCACCCGGCGTGCAGGCGAGACGCGACCGCGTTCCCCTGGCGCCGGGTGCGCGACCCGCTCGGCTGGGGGCCCGGCACCGGTGAGGTGGCCGGGCTCAGCCGACGGCACCGACTCAGCCGGCGCCCGGTGTCCCGGGGCTACAGCCGCTGGATGATCGTTCCCGTTGCCAGGCCGCCGCCCGCGCACATCGTGATCAGGGCAAACTCCTTGTCGGTGCGTTCCAGTTCGTGCAGGGCCGTCGTGATCAGGCGGGCGCCCGTCGCGCCGACCGGGTGGCCCAGGGCGATCGCGCCGCCGTTGACGTTGACCTTCTCCAGGGTCTGGTCGAACACCCGGGTCCAGCTCAGTACGACGGAGGCGAAGGCCTCGTTGATCTCCACCAGGTCGATGTCCTTCAGGGACATGCCCGCCTTGCCCAGCACCGCGCGCGTCGCGTCGATCGGGCCGTCCAGGTGGAAGTGCGGGTCGGCGCCCACGAGGGCCTGGGCGACGATCCGCGCCCTCGGCTTCAGCTTCAGGGCGCGAGCCATCCGTTTCGACGCCCACATGATCGCCGCCGCGCCGTCGGAGATCTGGGAGGAGTTTCCGGCGGTGTGCACGGCCTTCGGCATCACCGGCTTCAGGCCCGCCAGCGCCTCCGGGGAGGTGTCGCGCAGCCCCTCGTCCTTGTCGACCAGGCGCCACATGCCCTGCCCGGCGTACTGCTCCTCCTCCGTCGTGGGCACCTGCACCGCGAAGGTCTCCCGCTTGAAACGTTCCTCCGCCCAGGCGAGCGCCGCCCGCTCCTGGGAGAGGAGACCGAGCGCGTCGACGTCCTCGCGGGTGAGGCCCCGGTGGCGGGCGATGCGCTCGGCCGCCTCGAACTGGTTGGGGAGGTCGACGTTCCACTCGTCCGGGAACGGCTTGCCGGGGCCGTGCTTGGAGCCCGAGCCCAGCGGCACCCGGGACATCGCCTCGACGCCGCAGCTGATCCCGACGTCGATCACGCCCGCCGCGACCATGTTGGCCACCATGTGCGAGGCCTGCTGCGAGGACCCGCACTGGCAGTCGACCGTCGTGGCCGCCGTCTCGTACGGCAGCCCCATGGTCAGCCAGGCCGTGCGCGCGGGGTTCATGGACTGCTCGCCGGCGTGGGTCACCGTGCCGCCGACGATCTGCTCGACGGCGTCGGCGGGGATGCCGGCGCGGCCGAGGAGTTCACGGTAGGTCTCGCCCAGGAGGTAGGTGGGGTGCAGGTTGGCGAGCGCGCCGCCGCGCTTGCCGATCGGGGTGCGGACGGCTTCGACGATCACGGGTTCGGCGGCCATGGGTGCGGGTCCTCTCCGAGAGGGCTCTCCTCCAGAACTAGTACGCGTTCTAGTTCTGTTCAGCAGTCTGCTGACGTGACGACCGTCACCGCAAGGGTCTTGCGGGTGTCGAGGGTGGGATCCGTACGACTTCCGCACCGATCGAGGATGCCGTACCTCTTGCGACTTGTAGAACCCGTTACTACCTTCTCGGCACCCGCTGATGGACCGTCAGATGGCTGGAGTCGCCGATGCCCTGTCCAGCGCTGCCCGACGGGTTCGACCTCACCGACCCGATCTGCTGCACCACCGTGTGCCCCTCCCGGAGTTCGCCGAGCTGCGCCGTACCGAGCCGGTCCGCTGGATCCCGCAGCAGCACGGCGTCGCGGGCTTCGCCGACACCGGCTACTGGGCCGTGACCCGGCACGCCGACGTCAAGTACGTCTCCACGCACCCGGAACTCTTCTCCTCCTCGCTCAACACCGCGATCATCCGCTTCAACGAGCACATCCGGCGCGAGGCGATCGACGCGCAGCGGCTGATCCTGCTCAACATGGATCCACCGGAACATACGCGGGTGCGCCAGATGGTGCAGCGCGGCTTCACGCCACGCTCCATCCGCGCGCTGGAGGACCGGCTGCGTACCCGGGCCGAGGCGATCGTCGCCGCCGCCCGTGCCCGGTCCGGGCCCTTCGACTTCGTCACCGAGGTCGCCTGCGAACTGCCGCTCCAGGCCATCGCCGAGCTGATCGGCGTCCCGCAGCAGGACCGGTCCAGGATCTTCGACTGGTCCAACAGGATGATCGCCTACGACGACCCCGAGTACGCGATCACCGAGGAGGTCGGCGCCCAGTCGGCCGCCGAGATCATCGCCTACGCCATGAACATGGCCGCCGAGCGCAAGCGGTGCCCGGCCCACGACATCGTCACGACCCTGGTGGCGGCGGAGGACGAAGGCAACCTGAACTCCGACGAGTTCGGCTTGTTCGTGCTGATGCTGGCGGTGGCCGGCAACGAGACCACCCGCAACGCCATCACCCACGGCATGCACGCCTTCCTCACCCACCCCGAGCAGTGGGAGCTCTTCCGGCGCGAGCGCCCGTCCACCACGGCCGAGGAGATCGTCCGCTGGGCGACCCCGGTGAACTCCTTCCAGCGGACGGCGACCGAGGACACGGAGCTGGGCGGCGTACGGATCGAGAAGGGCGACCGGGTCGGCCTGTTCTACGCCTCGGCCAACCACGACCCGGAGGTCTTCACCGACCCCGACGCCTTCGACATCACCCGCGATCCCAACCCCCACCTGGGCTTCGGCGGAGGCGGTCCTCACTACTGCCTCGGCAAGTCCCTCGCCGTCCTGGAGATCGACCTCATCTTCAACGCCGTCGCCGACGCCATGCCCGACCTGCACCTGGCCGACCCGCCCCGCCGGCTGCGTTCGGCCTGGATCAACGGCGTCAAGGAACTCCGGGTCAGCGCCGGCTGACGGGTCATTCCCGGCCCGAGGCCGTCACCGCCAGCGCCCCCGACACCAGTGCCGCCAGCAGCAGGGGGATGCCCAGGCCGTGGTGGAGGACCAGCCAGGCGCCCAGGCAGGCGCCGCCGGCCATCGCGAACACGGAGGCCGCGCGGCGCAGGTTGCGGCGGCTCGTGGCGTCACCGAGGGGGGACTCGGAGGCCAGGCCGGTCAGGGTCATCGTCACGACGGTGGTGGTGATCAGGTCGGGCACCCGGAACTTGCGGACCGTCGCGGTGCGCAGACCCATCGCGAAGGCCGTGAGGGCGATCAGGGCGTCCCGGGTTCCGGCGGAGTCCGGCCAGGCGAAGGCCACGGCCGCCGCCACGCCGACCAGCACCGCCTCCACCGCCAGGGCCAGCCGGGCCGAGCGACGGCGGGAACCCCGGCCGTATCGGCCCGTCACCCGGCCGCCGGCCACCGCGCCCAGCAGGAAGCAGACCAGGGACATGACCGCGTGGCGCACGGAGAAGTCCGGGACTCCGGCCGCGGCGAAGCCGAGGATGACCACGCTGCCGGTCACGTTGGCCGTGAAGACCCGGCCCAGGCCCAGAAAGCTGACGGCGTCGATCAGACCGCTGACCACGGTCAGCGCCAGCAGTACGGCCACCAGCCGCAGTCCGCGCGTCTCCGGGTCGCGTACCGGCGGCTTCGGCGTCGTCATCGTTCCTCCGGAGGGGCAGGAGGTGGAAGAGGGGTCCACCCGGCGCGCGAAAGAAAGTCCACCCGAGGACGGGGGCCCTCGGATGTCCGGGCGAAGCCTGCGTCCGTGACGTCCGGAACGTGACTCAGGACACGCGCAACACGGTGGAAAAGCAGCCCGGCCGGCCCATCCGCAAGGGTCCGGCGGCCGCCCTGGGCGTCCTCGCCCAGCGGGTGACGTACCGCACGGTGGACCCGCTGGGACCTCGGGCTCGTGTCCGGCACGCACGGACATGCCGCACGCGACCCGGACGCGCGACGGCGCCGGCCCGGGCGGCACGAGGGCGAGGCGACCGCTTGTTCCGGCGACTCCGCCAGCCCACCGGCGGGCACGCGGGCGAGCGCGACACCGGCGTACCGATCGGCAACGTCCGGACATGCGCGCGCACCCTCGCCCAGCGGAGGGCGAGGGTGCGGGTGCTGGAGGTCGGACCGGTCGACCGCTGCGGGTCGGACCGGGCCGCGTCGGCCGGCATCGCGCGCTGGTTCAGCGGGGGCGCGGCTCGGCGGGGGTGGCCGGAGGGCCGGTGGCCGGGAGCCGGGTGGCTCAGTACCAGCCGTTGGCCTGCCAGAAGTTCCAGGCCTTGACCGGGCTGCCGTAGCGGGAGTTCATGTAGTCCAGGCCCCACTTGATCTGGGTGGCCGGGTTGGTCTTCCAGTCGGCGCCGGCGGTGGACATCTTCGAGGCCGGCAGGGCCTGGACCAGGCCGTAGGCGCCGGACGAGCTATTGGTGGCGGCGGGGTTCCAGCCACTCTCGTGCTCGACGATCTTGCTGAACGCGGTGAACTGCGCGGCGTCCGGGATCATCTGGTGCGCGATCGCCTGGGCGGAGGAGGCCGAGGTGGTGGCGGCCTGGGCGGGCGCCGCGGTCAGAGCCATACCGGCGGCGGCAGCGGCCACGGCGGCGGTGGTGAGGGCCTTCTTCGGGGAAGCGATGCGGCGGATGAAGGAGACGGACACGGAGAACCTCTTGCGTCGGGGACGGGGGAGTCGCCCGCATGGGGAGGGCCACGCGGTGTGGCCTCATGCGGCGGCGCCGCGGCCCGGGTGGGCTCGTGGCGCCTGGCGACGTCGTCCAGAGAAGCAGGCCCGGAACCCGTCCGCAATGACCCCTTTTACTAGTTGTGGCCGGATCAGCGGCAAACGTCGGTCGTGTGATCTGGGTCGCAAAGCGCAGGTCAGAAGGGGTGCACGAAAGGATGTATCGGACAAATAGGACTACGGCCCCGGGTCGTAGGTGACGTGCGTCATGTGGGGTGCTTCACCGGCTCGTTCACATGCCGGAAACGAATCCTCACCCAGCGGGACCGTCGAATGTGACCGCGGTCTCGAAAGCGGCCCGCCGCGTGGCCCGCCGCAGCGCCCGCAGCACCGCCGGACCGAGGGCGACGGTCAGCACCACCGTGCACAGCGCCCGGCCCAGGTCCCAGCCGAGCGACGTGGCCAGGCAGTAGGCGACGAAGTGGGCCAGGTTCTCGGCGACCGGGGCATCGCCGTGGAAGGAGATGTTCGAGGCCGCCGCGTCCAGGAAGGGCCAGCCGGCCAGGTTCATGCACGTGCCGTACGCGAAGGCGGCGAGAAAGCCGTAGCCGGCGAGCAGCAGCAGCTCGCCCCGACCGCGCAGCCGGACCGGCCCGGGCAGCAGGCCCGCGCCCATCGTGAACCAGCCCATCGACAGCATCTGGAACGGCAGCCACGGTCCGACCCCGCCCGTGAGCAGCGCGGACGCGAACATCGTCACCGAGCCCAGCGCGAAGCCGAAGCCCGGGCCGAGCACCCGTCCGCTGAGCACCATCAGGAAGAACATGGGCTCCAGCCCCGCCGTACCCGCGCCGATCGGCCGCAGTGCCGCGCCCGTCGCGGCCAGCACGCCCAGCATGGCCACGGCCTTCGGACCGAGGTCCGACTCCGAGACCGTCGCCGCGACCACCGCCACCAGCAGCACCAGCAGGCCCGAGAAGAGCCAGGGCGCGTCCTGGGCGTGGGCGTTCAGCTGGGAGGCGGGCGGGGCGAGGAAGGGCCAGCAGAAGGCGACCACGCCGACCGCGCTGGTCAGCGCCAGCGCGGCGAGCGAGCGGGGGCCGAGACGGACGGCGCGCGTCCGTGCGGCGGTGCGTGTGCCGTGGCTCACGTCAGTGCCTCCCGCACCTGGGCCACCGTCAGCCACTGCTGCGGGGCCAGGATCTTGGTCACCTGCGGTGCGAAGGACGGGGAGGACACCACGATCTCGGCCGTCGGCCCGTCGGCGATCACCTCGCCCTCCGCGAGCAGCACCACCCGGTGGGCCAGTTCGGCGGCCAGCTCCACGTCGTGCGTGGCCAGCACGATCGCGTGCCCCTCGGCCGCCAGCCCGCGCAGTACGGCGACCAGGCGGGCCTTGGCCGCGTAGTCCAGACCGCGCGTCGGCTCGTCGAGGAGGAGCAGGGGCGGGCGGGCGGTCAGGACCACGGCCAGCGCGAGCGCCAGGCGCTGGCCCTCCGACAGGTCCCGGGGGTGCGTGTCGTCCGTGACACCCGGCAGCAGCTCGGACACCAGGGCGCGGCAGGTGCCGGGCGCGGCGCCCGCGTCCCGGTCGGCCGCCGCGCACTCGGCGGCGACCGTGTCCGCGTACAGCAGGTCGCGCGGCTCCTGGGGGACGAGACCGACCCGGCGCACGAGGTCCCGGGGCGGGGTGCGGTGCGGTACGGCGCCGTCGACGTCCACGCTCCCCGAGGTGGGCGCCACCAGGCCGACGAGCGAGCCGAGGAGGGTGGACTTGCCGGCTCCGTTGCGGCCCATGAGCGCGATGGTCTCGCCGGGGGTGACGGTCAGGCCGATGTGCCGGAGGGCCTGGACGTGGTCGCGGCGGACGGAGAGGTCGCGGACCTCGGCGATGTGCCGTCGCGGGGGCTGCCGGGTGGGGATGGGGCGGCGACCGAAGAATCGGCGGTGGACGGGGTTCCCGGGTGCCGGGTGCGGGGGCGGGGCGGTGGTTGGTGCCGCCACCGCGCCCGCCCCTGCCACCCCGGCGGCCCGACTGCCCGCGGCCACGGGGACGCGGGCGCCCGCAGCCGGGTGCGCGGGAGCGCCCGCAGGTGCGGTGGCGGCCAGGCGGGCGCGGAGGGGCGCCGCCTGGCGGCGGGCGTCTCGGACGGTCAGGGGGAGGGGGGACCAGCCGGCCAGGCGGCCCAGGGCCACCACCGGGGGGTGGACCGGGGACACGGCCATCACCTCGGCCGGGGGACCGGTGACCGGGGCGGCGCCGGGGGCCGGGAGGAGGACGACCCGGTCGGCGTACTGGATGACCCGTTCCAGGCGGTGCTCGGCCATCAGGACCGTCGTCCCCAGGTCGTGCACCAGCCGTTGCAGCACGGCCAGCACCTCCTCGGCGGCGGCCGGGTCCAGCGCCGAGGTCGGCTCGTCCAGGACCAGCACCTGGGGGTGCGGGGTGAGGACCGAGCCGATCGCGACCCGCTGCCGCTGCCCGCCGGACAGCGTGGCGATCGGGCGGCCGCGCAGTCCGGCGAGGCCCAGCAGGTCGAGGGTCTCCTCCACCCGGCGCCGCATCACCGCCGGAGCGAGCCCCAACGACTCCATGCCGTAGGCGAGTTCGTCCTCCACGGTGTCCGTCACGAAGTGCGCGAGCGGGTCCTGGCCCACCGTGCCGACCACGTCGGCGAGTTGACGCGGCTGATGGGTACGGGTGTCCCGGCCGGCCACCGTCACGCGGCCGCGCAGGGTGCCGCCGGTGAAGTGCGGGACCAGCCCGCTCACCGCACCGAGCACGGTCGACTTGCCGACGCCGGACGGACCGGCGAGCAGCACCAGTTCACCCTCGGGGACCTCGAAGTCGACGCCGGCGACCGTGGGCCGGACCGCACCCTCGTACGTCACGCTGACATCCTCGAAGCGGATCACGACGGCTCCCTGGGGACGACGAAGGCGGGCAGCAGGGCGAGCAGGACGGCCA
Source organism: Streptomyces flaveolus (assembly GCF_000716535.1). GTDB lineage: Bacteria > Actinomycetota > Actinomycetes > Streptomycetales > Streptomycetaceae > Streptomyces > Streptomyces flaveolus_A. The sequence continues at coordinate 99,473 of NZ_JNWV01000030.1, forward strand.
CGGCGGGCCAGAGCGGGAGCGTGGGGGCGACGAGGGGCACGACCCCGGGGTGCAGCGCCCGGGGATCACGGACGGAGGCGAGCGTGAGCAGCGCGGCCACCGCGGCGCCCGAGCCCGTGACCAGCCAGGCGCGCGGGCCCCACGGGTCCGGGCGGTACCGGGTGCGCGGCGAACGCCGGCCGCCCAGCCGCAGCCCGGCGAGCGCGGCGCCGACTCCGGCGAGCAGCACGGGAAGCCCGTACGTACCCCCTGCCGCCGTCAGCAGCCCGTACGTTCCCGCGCACACACCGAGCAGGCCGCCGAGGGTGAGTGCGGCCGTCGTACGGCGGACCCGGGCGGGAACCTCGGCGGTACGGCCGTAGCCGCGGGCCTCCATCGCGGCGGCGAGCGCGACCGAGCGCTCCAACGCGCCCTCCAGGACCGGCAGTCCGACCTGGAGCAGGCCCCGTACGCCCCGGTCCGGACGGCCGCGCAGGCGGCGGGCGGCGCGCAGCCGCCGCACGTCGGCGATCAGATGGGGCGCGAAGGTGAGGGCGACGACCACGGCCACGCCCGTCTCGTACAGCGCGCCGGGCAGGGACTTGAGGAGGCGGGTGGGGCTGGCGAGGGCGTTCGCGGCGCCGACGCAGATGAGGAGGGTGGCGAGCTTCAGGCCGTCGTACGCGGCGAAGACGACCGCCTCGGCGGTGACCCTGCCGCCCAGCCGGATGCCCTGCGCCCAGTGCGGGAGCGGGACTTCGGGGAGCGTCAGCAGGGTGTGGGTGCCGGGGATGGGGGAGCCGAGCGCCACCGCGAAGAGGACGCGGACGAGGAGGACGGCGAGGGCGAGTCTGACGAAGGCGGTGTAGGAGCGCGCCCAGGGGGCGGCGGAGCGGTGGGTCGCCACGACGTAGGCGGAGGCGGATATGAGGAGGGCGAGGAGCAGCGGGTTGGTGGTACGGGTGGCGGCGACGCCGAGGGACACCGCCCAGAGCCACCAGGCACCGGGGTGCAGGGTGGCACGGTGCGAGCGGCCCGCGGGGACGCGGGGCCCCGTACGCTCCGTGACCACCGCCGCGTGGGCGTGAGCGGCCACGGCGGCCCCGGACCCCCACGACCGCCCCGGCTCACCCGGACGCATCGCGCCGCCGACGTGCCTGCCACACCGCCGCGCCCGCCAGGAGGGCGACCGCGCCCGCGCCGATCGGCAGACCCAGCGAGGGCCCGCTGTCGGTCCCGCCGCCGCTCCGTTCCCCCTCGGCCGAGACCTGCTCCCCGCACCCCTCCTCCGGATAACCGGCGATGGCGCACAGCAGGGCGTTGGCGTCGTACCGGAGCGGCTTCGCCACGGCGGCCAGCGCGTCCGCGGTCGTCGCGTCGGACGGCACCCGCGCACACGCCGTGCGGCGCGCCGGAGGAGTCTCGGCGGACGGCGCGTCCGACCGCGTGCCGAAGTCGAGGACCACAGCCACCCGCTTCGTGCCAGGCTCGGCGTGCGTACCGGCACAGATCGCGTCGAAGTCCGCCGTACCACGCGGCCGGCTGGCGTCGGCCGAGTCCGCGCTCACCGCGAACCGGAAGCCCTGGACCGCGCCGTCGTCGGGGCGGACGAAGGCCGGGCCCTGGGTGGCGTACGTCCAGTGGCCGCCGGTGCGCTCCCAGAAGGACCAGTAGCGGTAGCCGGTGGCGCCGGCCGGCCCGGCGGAGCCGAGGAGCAGCAGCGAGGCGGCGAGCACCGGCAGGGTACGGCGGACGGTGGTCACGGCTGCTGCTTCTTCCGGCCGCTGAGCAGGAAGCCGATGCCGATGCCGGCGACGAGGCCGACACCGACGATCCACCAGACGCCCGTGCCGGAGTCGTCGTCGGACTTCTCCTCGTGCTCGGCCGCGGAGTCCATGTGCGGGGCGGGGCCGAGCGCGTTGAGGGAGCGGACCAGGCTGGTGCCGCCGAAGTCGCCCGGCTGCTGCCCGAGCGCGTGGGCGGCGAGGATCAACTGGGCGTACGCGGCGGGGCCGTTCTGCGCGGCCCACGGGCCGGCGTTCTTCTCCAGCCAGGCGTAGGCCTTCTTCGCCGGCTCGGTCCGGCCGTCCGCGGCGAGCGCGACGACGGCGTCGGCGGTGTTGCCGAAGTCGGGCTGGTCCTCGGCGCCGGGCAGGGCGGACTTGAGGTGGCCGGTCCTGGCGACGGCCGCCGCCAGGTACGCGCCGGCGTTGTCGGCGACCTGGGTGCGGGTCTCGGCCTTGGCGCAGGTGTCCCGGGCCGGGGCCTTGCCGGCCTGTGCCGCGAAGCCCTTGCCGAGGGCGCCGAGCAGGCCGGCCGCCGTCGCGTCCGCGTTGGCGAGCAGCTTGCCCTTCTTGTCCGCCTGGTAGGCGAGGGCACCGCCGCCGTCCTGGTCGCAGGGGATGGACCAGGCGGGCAGGGCGTCGTAGGGGGACTTGCCGGACTTCCGTACGTCCGCCGGGTCGGTGCCGGCCGCGGTCAGCGCGCCGATGACGACGGAGGTGGAGTTGGTGTCGCTGGGGCCGCCGGGGTAGTAGCCCCAGCCGCCGTCCTTGTTCTGCACGGACTTCAGCCAGTCCACGGCCTTGCCGACGGCGATGCCGTGCCCGTCGGTCGCGGCGAGGGCCTGGACGGCGGCGGCCGTGCTGTTGGTGTCCGCCTTGACCTTGTCGTCGCACGGTTTGGCGGGGGCGGCGCGGAAGGCGGCGAAGGAGCCGTTCGCGCACTGCTGGCCGGTGAGCCAGTCCACGGCCGCGGCGGCCGGCCGGTAGCCGAGGGTCCGCTGGGCGAGCAGCGTCAGCGACTGCCGCCACACGCCGTCGTACGTCGGGTCTCCCTTGCCGTACAGCCCGGACGGGACCGTCGCCTTCGGCGACGGGGAGGGTTCGGCGGCCGTGGCGGGCGCGGCGGCGGCCAGCACGCCTACGGCGGCGAGAGCCGCGGCACTGCGGCGGACGTTCATGGTCGGCGACTGCCTCTCCTGCGGGGAGCCGGGCAGCGCACGGGTGACACCCGGGCGGCTCGGCTCCGTAGACCTCGACGGTGCCGTGCGCGGCGGGCCGCCGTGCACGCGAGCCGGTCAACGTCCCGTCCGGGGCGGTCCGGCTCACCGCCTCGCTGGCGGCACACGGATGGGGGTGCCCCCGGCGCGAGCGCAGCCGAGGGCTGGGGGAGAGTCAGCGCCGGAATTGCACCGGCTTCCCCCCGTACGGGTGTGATGACGACCCCGCCACTTTACCGGCCGCCTCGCGCGGGCCGAGGGGTGGCCGTGCGCACACGGATCCGGTGACCGGGGTCACGGCAGGACCGGGGCCGGGGGAGGCGCGGTCACCGGGTGGCGGGTTCGAGGCGCAGGTAGGTCAGGGGGGCGGGTCGCGGCCGGGCGGGCGCACTGGACGGTGGCGGCCCGCTGTCGGTCGGGATCGGCCCCGCCGCCGCCCGCCGGTGCCGAGGGGCGACGCCTGTGGCCGTTCCATCAGCGGCGGGATCGGGTTACCGGGCCCGGTGCGGGTCGCCGACGAGGTCGCCGGGGTCGCGGCCGGTCAGGCACGGGTCGGCGGCACCCGGTGCCGCAGCGGCCGTGACGGTGGGTCGGCGTAGGCCGGCGTCGTCCCGCACGGCAGGCCCGGCGGGCCGAGTCGGGCCGTAAGCCGCGTCGCGATGCCCGGCCCCGATGAGGAGGGCGCCGCACCACCGCGGGGCGGACGTCCCCCGGGGCGAAGGCGGACGAGGAGGCGCCCCGGGTGCCGCTCCCCCATAGGCGGCACCCGGGGCGGGTCGGAATCTTGCTCTCCGTGCGGTGATCCTCACCCACCGCGCCCCTAACTGTCAACGATAGCTGCCTAATTAGGCAGGGAGCGTTGTCACGTCTGGTCGCCGAACGGGCGAACGGGTAGCCTCGCCGTCAGCCCAGCCACCGAACGGACGACACGCCCAGGGGGGACCTCGGTGAGTGACGCCTACGCCTCGCTGGCCGATGTCCTCGACCGGCTCGGCGAGTTGACCGGCCGGCCCGGCCGGCTGCCGGAGGCCCTGGACGTGGCCGGCCTCTCCCACCGCACGGGCATCCCCGTCGGCGTCGTCGTCGACCTGCTCTCCGGTGGCCGGGCCCCCGAGACCGGCCTGGCCGAACGCGTGCGCCAGCGGCTGGACTTCATCCGGGAGACCCGGCGCCGGCCGGACGGCAAGCGGTACTCGCTGGACGAGCTCGCCAGGATCGCCGGAACCAGCCGGCAGTGGCTCAGCGAGTGGCGCAAGAGCGGGATGCCGAGCCTGGAACACGCCGACCGGCTGCGCCGCTTCTTCGGCCTGCCCGCGGGCTTCTTCACGGCGGACGAGCCGGAGGCGCTGCACGAGGCTCTGCAACCGGTGCTGCAGAGCCTGGAGGCCGAGGCGGACCCGCTGCTGCGGCTGCGCGAGAGCGGGCTGGTACGACTGGCCGCCCGGGCCCCGCAGATGAACGCCCGGCAGCTCGCCACCCTCGCCGACCTGGCCGAGATGATCATCGCCTCCGAGCGGGCGGAGGACGCCGGGCGTGCCTGAACCGAGCGCCAGGGCCCCGAAACCGGCGCCGTACCCGCGGTCGGCGCCGTTGTCGAAGCACTTCAGGTCTCCGAGGCGCTTCCTCGACCGGCTCGTGCGCGACACCGTCCGCACCCTCACCCCGCCGACCGGCCCGGAGGCGTTCCTGCACGCGCTGTGCGCCACGCTCAGCCCGCGGCTCGACCGCCCGGTCCGGCTGAAGTTCGTCGCCTTCCCGCCCGGCCTGGACGTGTCCGGGATCACCCTCGCCCGGGACGAGGACTACATCGTCGTGGTCGAGGACCGGGCCCCGGACCCGCACAAGTTCGTCATCGCCGGGCACGAGATCGGGCACATCCACTACGGCACGCTGGACGTGCACTACCCGTCCGGACTGCCCGCCGCCGCCCGCCGGCTGCTCTCCCGCGCCGAGGACGACGTCCCGTGGGACCGCGTGGTCGCCATGGCCACCCGCTCACCCGCCACGGCGGCGGCCGAGGCCGAGTGGGAGGCCGAGGAGTGCGGGCTGCGCCTCGCCGCGAAGTTCTCCAAGGTCGTGGGGCCGGGCGCGGCCGGCCGGATGACCCAGGACACCCTCACCGACCGGCTGTCGTCCTCGCTGGGCAACATCGGCGGGCCCTGATGCGCTGGGACATCGCCGGCTCCTTCGCCGCCTACGCCGTCCCGGCCGCCCTGCTCGCCGCGGCCTTCGTGATCAAGCTGCCGCTGCTGCGGCGCGCCTGGCAGGACCCGATCCTGCGGGCCACCGCACTGCTGCTCGGCATCGGTGCGATCTGCTTCGCCTCACTGCCACCGGCCAACCTGCACCGCATCAACGTGCTGGCCGGCATCCCCAACTTCGCCGGGCTCTGGGTCTATTCGCTGCTGACCGCGTACTGCGGTGCCTGCCTGTGGCTCATCATCACCTGGCGGGAGCCGCCGTCCGCCGCGCGCCGCCGGCGCACCCGCCTGGTCCGGGTGGCGTACACCGTCATCATCCTCGGCCTGTGGACGACGTTCCTGCTCGGCGACCACCGGGTGGAGCGCACGCGCGACCTCGACACGTACTACGCGGGCACGCCCTGGATGCGCGAGTTCGTGCTGCTCTACCTCGTCGCCCACCTGGTGTCCGCGCTGGTCGCGGCGGGCATGCTGTGGGCCTGGTACCGGGAGGTCGAGAACACCTGGCTGCGCCGGGCGGTGATCTTCCTCCAGGTGGCCTACGCCCTCGGGCTCCTCTTCGACGTCGCCAAGCTCGCGGCGATCGGCGCCCGGTGGAGCGGCCGGGACTGGGACTGGCTGTCGACGTACGCCGCCCCGCCGTTCGCCATCGCCGAGGCGGTGCTGGTCGCCGTCGGCTTCCTCGCCGGGCAGGCCGGGCCGTGGGCGGCGGAGCACCGGCGGCTCGTGCGCACCCACCGGCGGCTGAAGCCGCTGTGGCAGACCATGGTGGCCGTCACCGCGCCGGCGGCGCCCGCGACCGGCCGGGTCAGCGGTGCCGCCCTCCGCCTGGAGCTGCGCCGGGCCGCCATCAACGACGGGCTGCTCAAGCTCGCCCCGCACCTGTGCGCGACGCGGCGCGAGCGGACGCGGACGGCGGCGACGGCGGCGGGCTACCCGGAGCCCGTGGCGCGCGGCATCGCGGCGGCGGTGGACATCCTCGTCGCGGCCGACGCGCTGCGCGCGCCCGACGACCGCGCCCGTCCGCTGCCGGACGGGCGGCCCGGGGCCGCCTTCGTCCCCGACAGCGAACTGGAGTCGGTCGCCCACGCGTTGCGGAACCACGCGGCGGCCATCGAACGGTTCCGCCGGCAGGCGGTCGCCACGGAAGGTCTCACCTCACATGCCTGACACACCCACCGCCCGCCGTACCGCACTCGTCATCGGCGGCAGCACGGCCGGCATGCTCGCCGCGTCCGTGCTCGCCAGCCGCTTCCACGAGGTGACGATCCTGGAGGCCGACCGGCTGCCGGCGGGCCCCGAGCCGCGCAAGGGCCTGCCCCAGGCCCGGCACGCCCATCTGCTGTGGTCCGGCGGGGTGGCCGCGCTGGAGGAACTGCTGCCGGGCGTCACCGGGGAGCTGACCGCCCGGGGCGCCGGGCTCGTCGGCGTGATGCGGGACCTGGTCAGCAAGGCGCCCTCCGGCCAGTGGTTCCGGCGGTTCACCGACTCCCGGCACCACATGATCGTGTGCAGCCGGGACCTGCTGGACGCGGTGATCCGCGCCGACGTCCTCGCCCGGCGCCGGATCACCCTGCGCGACGGCACCCGGGTGGCGGGCCTGACCGGCGACCGCCACCGGGTGACCGGCGTACGCGTGGACGCGGGTGACACGCTTCACGCCGACTTGGTGATCGACGCCGGCGGGCGCGGCTCCAAGGCGGACGCCTGGCTGCGGGCCCTGGGCCACGCGCCGGTCGAGGAGCGCGTGGTCGACGCGGGCGTCGCCTACGCCAGCCGGGTCTACGCGGCCCCCGACGCCGCGGCGACGCTGCGCTACCCGGTGGTGAACGTGCAGGCCGACCCGCGTGACGCGCCCGGCCGGGGCGGGGTCCTCGTACCGATCGAGGGCGACCGCTGGCTGGTCACGCTCGCCGGCACCCGGGGCGGCGAACCCTCCGCCGACCCGGACGCGTTCGAGCACTTCGCGCTCACCGGCCTGAAGGACCCGGTCATCGGCCGGCTCCTCGCGCGGGCGAATCCGCTGACCGACCCGGTGACCACCCGCAGCACGGCCAACCGCCGCCGCTTCTACGAGAAGGCCGGGACCTGGCCGGAGGGGTTCGCCGTCCTCGGGGACGCCGTCGCCGGCTACAACCCGGTCTACGGCCACGGCCTGTCCGTCGCCGCGCAGAGCGCGCTCGCCCTCGGCCGGACCCTCGACCGGTACGGCCCCACCGCCCCCGGCACCGCCCGCCGGATCCAGCGCGCGGTGGCCCGGCCGGTGGGCAACGCGTGGAACCTCGCGGTCGGCCAGGACGCCTACTACCCCGGGGCCGCGCCCCAGCCGCCGACCCCCGTCGAACGCCTCCTCACCGCCTACGTCGACAAGGCGGTGGCCGCCGGCTCCGAGAACCCGCGCGCCCTGCGCGGTCTGCTGGACGTCATGAGCCTGCGCACCCCGGCGGCCCGCCTGTTCGCCCCCGACATGCTCTGGACCCTCTGCTTCGGCCACCGCAAGGGCCCCCTGCCGGGCCCGCCGCTGACGGAGGCGGAACGGGAGGCGGCGGGGCTGGACTGAGGGACCGACGGCCTGGCCGAGGGGGCGGTCGGGTCGCGGTGGCCGGGGCCGGCAGGCTACACCGCCACGTACGCCACCGGCTCGCTCCCCGCCACCGGTTCCGCGCGGCCCAGTTTCACCAGGCGGCGGAGGTGGGACTCGGCCGCCGTGTGCATCGGTTCGGCCCAGTGCCTCCACCACGCCCCGGAGGACTTCCGCCTCGACTCCGCCCGCCAGTCCCACCCGGCGCGACCGGACACGGACGCGGCCGAGCAGATCCTGGCGGCGGCCGAGAACTGCCCGGTGGAGGCGATCGTGATCACACTGCCGGGCAGCGGGGAGGCGGTGTTCCCGCCCGAGGAGTAGGGCGTGACGGGCGTGTACCCCCTCGGTCAGGACCTCTCAGGAGAATTCGTGCAGCACCACCCAGTAGTCGTACTCCTCCACCGAGGCGGCGCACAGGTGGCGGCCGTCGGTCGAAACGGTCACGAACTCGGGGCTACCCGTCACCTCGGCAATGCGTGAGGGCAGACGCGTGCCGACGGTGTCCCTGACCCGTACCCAGCCGATCTCACTGCCTCCCGGCACGGGCGGCAGGATCAGGAACTCGCCCTTGTCGTCGTACAGGGACACGCTGGACGCGTGGAGGTGCCACTTCTCGTCCAGCGCGGCGGCGGCACCCGGTGACGAGGCGGGGACGGTGGCGACCGGTTCGACCTCCACTCCGGTCACGGCGTAGAGGGCGGACCGCACGGGAGGCCCGCTGCGGGCCGCCTCCTCCACCACCTGGAGTCCGCAGCGTTCCAGGACGTCCCGCCACGCGGGCTTCTCCGGTTCCTTCGTCATCTGAGCCCCGTTCCTCGTTCGCCGGGCGGTCGGCCGCGGTGTCAGTTGTTCACGCCCTCGCCGGCACCCTCATCACCCGCGCCCAGCGGACGCACCGCCCTGCTCCTGATCAGCCCGCACCGGACGTGCGCACCGGGGCCCGCGTGATGCCGCGGGCGGCCTCACTCCGGTCAGGGCGCGGCGACTGGCCACGGGTACCTCAGCACGGACGCCGGGTTCTTCGTGTTCGCGGCGACGTGGTCGGACTTCAGGTCAGCCGAGCCAGGCGAGTGGGTCCTCCTCGTCCTCCCCGGACGCCCGGACCGTCGTAAAAGTGACAGGGACTCCCAGCTCCGCAAGACCTGCGAGGACGTCTGGCGAGATGTAAAGCCCCGATCCGGACTCGGCAACGCCTGCCACATCGACCTTCACCGATCTTCCCGCCTCCTTCAGCGCGTCGAGCGCCGACTTGCGGGGCTTGAGGAATCCGATGAGTGCCGCGGCCTGTTCGTCGGCGCATTTCGAGCGTCGCTCGTCAACGGTGAGCGTGGCCCAGCCGGGGCCGGAATAAATGCCCACGCCTTCAAGTGAAGCGAACTCTTCGCTGTCGGCCAGTTCCAACTCAGTAAAAAGGGACCCTGAATCCACTTCTTGACCTGAAACAACCAGGGACGTGCTCAGGTCACCCCAGGGCTTCAGTCCCGCCGCAGGTTCCATTTCCATGATTACTCTCTCAGCGTTCGTTCATGTTGGCTGCGACCTTGAGTGGGAATCCCAGGAGTGCGATTCGCTTGATTTCTTCCGAATGAAGAGCAAGAGTGGAATCGTTTCCGGAGAAGCCGAAGAGGTTGACGGTCACCTCATATCCTTGTTCGACCAGTTGCCTGAGCTCGGTCCGCTTCCGTTCCGCGACAGAGAGGATATTGTCCAACTGTTCGTGGAAATCCCGGGTGGTGCGCTCGTCACAGCTGATCCTCCACTGTCCATCGATCTCGCCCGGGCGGTCCCATTTACTGGGGCCCGGATTTCGTACCCCAGTGGGCTCGATGGCAAGGAAAGGTGTGATCTCTTCGGGGTGCAGATCTCTTCCCTTGATGACGAGCGACACCTCCGTCAACACCCAGTAACGCTTTACTGTCACATTCATACATGGCTCCTCACGAGTCAAGTTATTCTACTTGATCTCACGACAGGCTGCCCAGTGAACATTTCCCATGCCGGGCTCCAGCAGCTCGCCCAGCTGCGTCCTCTGTCCAACGGTCGTCGAATTCTCGAACACACTGAAACCGCCGGCACCTGACGAAACAGGAGGTGCCAACGTGTAGTTCGGAATTCGGTCGCCCGCATGAAATGTCTCCGAGTACCCTCCCGGGTACACGCCCCGCTCGACGGTCAGGCCGTTGAGGCCGGGCAGTTGCTCGCCGTGTGGCACGTAGAAGGAAATGGAAGTGCCCTCCGGAACCACGATTTCACCGGCTCCCGATTCGATGTAGCCATGCCCCGCGAAGACTTTCTCCCCGTCCGGGCGGCCACCGGCGAGCACCCGGTCCGCATAGTAACGGCCATCAGTGTCCGGCCATTTCTTGCTCACGATCTGCGGGTTGGAGTCGCGCAGCGCCTGCATGACGTCGGCACGCTCGGGCATGGGGTCCCCGGAACCCCTGGCGACCTGACGCTCGAGGCCCTCCCTCACGCCGCGTCGCGCCGCCGACTCCAGGCCCTCCCTCGTCGCCATGCGCAGCCCGCCCCGGGCGAGGCCCGCGCCCTTGGTGCCGATCAGTTCCGGGATGAGGCGGCCGACGAACTCCGAGGGGTCCTTCTTGAAGCCGTCCACGGCGGCCTGCACGACCCGCTCGGGATGCGCTGCGGTGGAGACCAGGCCGGAGAGCGTCATGCTGACGTTCTGCAGGTAGGCGGCCGGGTGGGTGAGGTTGTAGGGGTCGGTGGGGTTCAGGCCGCGGACGAAGTTGACCAGGCCCGCCGTGCCCTTGAGCGCGCCGCCGACGACATGGGTGAGTTCGGTGTTGACCGCCTGGTAGCCGTCGCTGAGGTCGTTCCCGATGCGTTCCAGGGGCGGGGGCTCGGCGGGGGCGTGGGCCAGGGCCGCCTTGACCTTGCCCTGGGCTTCGGAGGCGGCGGTGTTGCGCTGTTTGCGGGCCTCGGCGAGCTTGTCCTGCGCGGCCTTGATGTCGGCCTTGCCC